>CAWJAO010000009.1:0-183601 GCA_963840905.1 uncultured Acidobacteriaceae bacterium | reverse complement strand
TGCTTTTTCCGCGACCGTTGTTGCCAATCACCCCAATTTTTTCCCCTTTTAAGATTTCAATGGAAAAATTAGAGACTATAGGATGGGCCCCATACCCTTTGGAGATGTTTTCTGCCTTAATAACGATTTGTCCAGACGGTTTTTCAGGCGGATAAAAACGGATATAAGGTCTTTGGATATTGGACTGTTTTAACTCGAGAGGTTGCAGACGGTGGATTTCACGGATGCGAGATTGAACCTGGCTAGCTCTTGTTCCTGCCCCAAAGCGAGAGACAAATTCTTGGAGCTGAGAAATTTTCTTTTCCTTGGATTTATTCTCTTCCTCTGTACGTGTGCGAACGGCAGTTTTAGCCACTACCATCTGATCGTAATTCCCCGTATAAATGATCACTGTCTCATAATCGATATCAGCGATGTGTGTTGTTACAGTATTAAGAAAGTGCCTGTCGTGGCTAATTACAATGAGGACACCCCTGTAACTTAAGAGAAACTGTTCAAGCCAGCCGATCGACTCCATATCAAGATGGTTGGTCGGTTCGTCGAGAAGTAGAGCGTCAGGCTCACCAAATAAGGCTTGACAAAGAAGCACTCGAAACTGCGAATCAGAAGGGATTTCGTGCATTTTTTTCAGTGCAGGGCAGGATTAATTCCCATCCCTGTTAAAAGATCCTACTATTCAAGTCAGCGCTATGCCCATCTTCCTCCGCCGACGACCTCTTTTCGAGCTCTTCGTCGGATGCCGGTGGCATGGTTTTTCCTTCCGTAAAAAGAACTCTCGCTCTTCAAGAGCTTTCCAAAGACGCCTGTTGCCCATGATGACTGTAGTGAGAACGCATTGATCCTTGAAGTCTTCAATGTTCTGTTTTAAAAAACCGACTTTGCGAGGAAGAGTTACAGAGCCTTCCGTTGCCTCTTCTATTCCCATCATAATTTTCATCAATGTCGATTTTCCCGACCCATTGGGACCTGTGAGTCCATACCGTCTTTCAGGGCTAAAAGAGACATTGATATTTTCGAAGAGAAGGCGAGATCCTACTTTTTTAGAAATCTTCGTTAAGGTAATCATAAGAGAAGCATCGTAGCAGAAAGAGCTTATGAAGGAATGGAAAGAAAGATTTTTTAAATATTTACACGTTATCAAGAACGCCTCTCCTCATACGGTGAGAAATTATGGTCTTGATCTAGAAGATTTTTACCTCTTTTCAAAGATAGGGGAGGTTCACTCCGTTGATAAAGGGGTGATCAGGGGGTATCTCGCTTCCTTCATCGTAAAGGAGCCAGAGAGGACGATTTTGCGGCGCCTATCGACCCTCCGTTCTTTTTTTAACTATTTGTTAAAAGAAAAGGTGTTAAGTCAAAACCCTTTGGAAGAAATCGAAGTTCCTAAACTGCATAAAACGATCCCAGCACCACTTCAGCGAGATGAAATCGATCGGTTATTTGGGCAGCCCGATATCAAAACGTATTTAGGATTTCGGGATCGTGCCATAATGGAACTATTTTATAGCTCAGGATTGCGACTGAGCGAAGTGGTTTCTATGAACCGCACCGATTTTAACTTTGTAGAGAAGCTTCTTCGGATTAAAGGTAAGGGGAAGAAAGAGCGTCTAGTTCCCATCACAGAGAATGCAGCCGTTTGGTTAAGTCGTTATTTGAATCATCCTGAGCGTTTGTTAGATGGATCTTTGCATCAAGCTGAAAAAAATCATGAGGCTATCTTTCTCAACAGGTGGGGAGAAAGACTTTGGAGCGCGCTGGATTAGACCGGCAATTTAAGAGTTACTTAAAATTGTCAAGAGAACTTATGCAAAAGCCACGCCCCACACTATTCGGCATACGATTGCAACTCATTGGCTAGAAAAATGGAATGGATCTTAAAACTATCCAAATTCTCCTCGGACACAAGACGATCAAGGGCCAAAAATCGGAGTCGCCGTTTCTGGTTCCGACGCTGGAGAACGAGAAGTTGATGGCGCAAGGCAAGGACTTCTGCCTGCAGACTAACTCGCGTACGGAGCGAATCACGAAGAGTGGCGAGGACGCAAACCAAGACCGGGAGCATCACCAGAGCCTATTGCCACATTGCGCTAAGTGCAATCCGTTCAGCGAGAACGAGTTTTTTGGTAGGCACAGGTAACCGCGAAGTGGACGAGGCGGCGACGGTCATGAGAAAGGATGACGAACACAAACAGCAAGCGAAACGTAGCGGTCGGAACCACGAAGAAATCTGCGGAGACCATATCTTTGACGTGATTGCTCAAGAACACGCGCCAGGTCTGTGACGGCGGGTCTCTGTGCCGAACCATGTACTTGACGACCGTTGTCTCCGAGACTTTGATGCCCAGCTTGCCCAGTTCACCGTGAATCCGCGGCGCGCCCCAGCCTGGGTTGGCTGTGCTCATTCGTCGAATCAGTATCCGCACATCCGCCGAGACTGGCGGGCGACCTTGACGACGGCGACTCTTCCAAGACCAGTAGAGCCGAAAGCCTTTGCGATGCCATGCGATCACCGTCTCAGGCTTCACGATGTGAAGCGCCGATCTCTAGTCCGCCCAAACACGGGAGAGCCAGACCCAGAGCAGCCGGTCGGTGACCAACAACCGCAGCCGCTGTTTCTGTTTCTTTCGCTGAAGGACGAGGAGTTGATGACGCAAGGCAAGAATTTCTGTCTGGAGTGCAACTCGCGCACGAAACGAATCACGAAAGAAAATGAGCAGGGCAACCAGGACCGGAATCATCGTCAAGAAGCCTATCGATGTCCCGCGCTAAGTGCAATCGGTACAGCAAGAATCGAGTTTCTGGTAGGGCTTCTGCCATGTCCCGGTGCCCTCCTATATATCTGAGTCTGACTCAGCAGCCTCAAGTTCGAACATTCGAACACCCTCTTCGCATCCTCCCCGATTCCAAAACAAGGACGCTAACAATTCGACAATTAAGCACGTGAGATAAGCGGCAAGAAAGCTGATCTCCGCGTCAATCGACCGAGCACAAGGACTCGCCTAGCAGGAACAGCTTCAACGCAACATTTTCTGGAGATGCTCAATCGCCAAATTAGATTGACCAATGACAGCGTAGTCCCACTGATCTTTGCTCTTGAGTCTCTGATATCGTTCGCGAAGATCGAGCAGGGGCGCTAGGGCCCGGCTGTCTCCTATGCGGTTGAGAACCAGTACGATATATGCGATGCGCTTCTTCGATTCGCTGCTCCGAATGCGCTCCAGCAAAAGCGGCACGGACTCTTCCCCCATGCCGACAATCTCCTGTATCGCGCCGCCTTCGGACAGTTGCGGTGTGCCAAGGTCAAAGGAGACGGGCTCGATCCCCTCCAATTTGCTAAGCAAGTAGTCGATTCGTTGCGCAGCTGTGGGTGTTGTCATGTTGTGCTCGCAAGGGCGCCGGAATGCAAGGCCAAAAGTGGCCAGTTCTAGAGATCCGACCGGTTTCATTGACGGTCCCTCCTGAAACTCGCCGATTCGTTCACGTCAACGTATTGACGGTGATGGCGCCCTTCGAAACGCGGACCGACTGCGACCACTTGACTGACTGTCGCCCACCTGGGCCGACTAGCGAGGAGACGAAGTCGGTGTCGCGCTCGACCTCGGGTCGGGCGGGGCTGTAATTGACACTGGGCGGATCCGCCATCGAAATGATGAAGCCGAGGGGAGCGTCTCCGCCTCCGAGGAACTCCCGCCGCGACGGAGGGCCAGAGAAATCGCGGCCGGAGCGGGCGAGGTCGTCGAACATCTTACCTTCGAGGGGCTGCTTCACGCCACCGACGCGAAAGCGGACAGGGTGGGCGGTTTGCTGCAGACGAAATCGCGATGGCTTACACGGGCTGGGGATGACGCCAAAAAGCTGGGCGTTTCCCCCAGCTTGGGTGCCGGTGTCGAAGGGCCCACCTGTGTCCGCGTGGTCCCACAGTCCGGTTCCGCTCAGGTCGGGAAAATAATCGTCCATTTTCAAACCCCCGAGGAACGAACCGGAGACGATCTTGTTCATGCTACGCGGTTGGTCGCACGAGTCTGACACGACCTGGGCCCCGCCGCCAGATGGGCCGATCGTAGCGGCGCTGCCGCTTCCAATTCCTGGAGGTTGAAAGATGTCCTGCTCAGCGCCAGTGGCGGTTGGCATGGTCGGTGAGTTCCGTGCACGAATGGGAATAATGCGCAATCTCCCGAAACCGAATGTGTCGCCGGCCAGGTCGTCGGTTGCCTGTGGCGCACGGTGGTGGAGGGCGCCCCTGTCGTCTGCGTCGTCTATTTTTCGTTGAACCGGCTTTGGGGTTGCAGGGTGTGCCGGTGCCCGCTGGGAATCATCACCGAAATGAGCGGTTCCGTCAGTACCTAAATCTCTTTCTCCATTCCCTGTCCTTGCTCCTAGCAGCCGCATTACCGCTTGATTCCCCATCGTGCGCTGCCAATGACGGATGGAGTTCACCTCGCGAATTCCCCCACAGTATGCCCGGCCCGCTTCCGTAAACTCGGCAGATGAACTCTGGTCCGCCCCTTTCGGTTTGTGGGCAAATGTGCGCACAGCTAATCTCCTTACGGGTAACAGCCGAATGGGTGAGCAGCGCGAGCTCTGGTGATCGCCTGCACTGCGCGGAATGTTGAGAATTTATGCCCGCATCCGCCATGCTCGATGTCCATACCAAACTCTCACGAAGCCAGAATTTTTCCATCTTAACTTAGAAAAATGATTATGATGGTCCCGACTCAAGATTTTATGTGAGCATGTGACCGCGACTCTCGGCGTACCCGTCCGAGCGCCTGGCGGTGCTCGCCTCGCATGATTGGGGTCCCCTCGAAGGGCTCTACGACGCAGGGTGACGAGCCACTATTCTTGTGCGGAACAGGCAGGGTGGTTTGGTGTCCCGAGCAGTGTCCCATAACTGACTACTGAGGTCTGTGATTCATCAAAATATCGTACTCCCGCAATATCAATGAGTTAGCTCTGAGTTTGTCTGGCGACGTCGGGTAAGATTCTTGCCATGATCGTGTTGCTTCGGCACTTCGTTGGCTGGCTTCGCAGCGCCTTTTGCGCCCGCAAGGATCTCGCCCTCGAAAATCTTGCCCTGCGTCAGCACCTGCTGGCTCTTCATGCCCAGCGCCCTCGCCGACGACTCACTGCGTCACACAAGCTGTTCTGGGTCGTTTGCATAACTTCAGCCAGGTATATTACCACCAGGTGGAGGTGACGTGACCGGCGAATTTTGTACCAGGGGAAATGTTAGAGAAACTGGTACAAGAGGAGCTGGAGAATGGCACGGAAGAAGCACAGTGCAGAACAGATCGTCGCGATCCTGCGACAGATCGAAGTCGAATTAGCCAACCATAAGAACATCGGCCAAGCCTGCAAAGAGGCCGGGATCAATCAACAAACCTATTACCGCTGGCGCAAAGAGTACGGCGGCCTGAAGCTGGAACAGGCTCGACGGCTGAAGGAACTGGAGAAAGAGAACAGCCGTCTGCGCCGACTGGTGACCGAGCTGTCGCTGGAGAAGCAAGTCTTGAAGGACGTGGCCTCGGGAAACTTCTGAGCCCTGAACGGCGACGTTGCGCGGTACAGCATGCCCGTGAGCACCATCGGTTATCGGAGCGGCGTGCGTGCCGGCTGTTGGGGCAGTGGCGAGGGACGCAGCGTTACATCGTGACCCAGCGAAACGACGAAGATGAACTCACGCGTGCCATCCTGCAACTGGCCAGTGAGTACGGACGATACGGTTATCGGCGGATCACAGCCTTACTGCGCGAGGTAGGCTGGGCGGTATGACGCCACGGTTACTGACATCGTGACGGAATTGACCGCGAGAGGACTGAAGTTCGACATGGCAATCGGCATCGCGAGAGCTGGGCTTCAGGTTCTTGCCTCTCTTGCAAGCTTAGTTTCTATGAGGAACGTGGGCGTCATATTGATGCAGCGAACAATTTCGGATGAACCGTTTTCTGCGTTTCTGCCGGAAGCGCTCTTGCTCGGGTATGCTCTACCTGCAGCGCTCGACAATCGGCCCCATTCTCCTCGTCGACAACGTTATTCACAGTGGCAAGACCATTTTGAAGGCGGCTGAGCTTTTGCGAGATAAAGGAGCGGGCCCTATCGTTTGTGCTGCATTGGCTCGATACGAGAATCACTAACCGATTCCGGTTGTGGCACCGATAAAGCTGGCGGTCAACGATTGAGTCATATGGCCGTGGGAGCAGTGGCGATCGGCTTCTGATATACCGGAAGACGATATTCGAAGTGAAATCAAACCCACAAACTTCTAAAACCGCTTCGTGACATACCGGCCGTCTCAGACGTGATCATCTTCGCCTAACACTTCGATGCTTTGAGATTTTGATGGGGGAACATTTGGCCCCGATGTGCCGCTCTGCAGTCTCGTGTAGCGAGGGCAAGCTGAACCTCGCCAAAGACAGGGATCTCGCAGCGCGACCACCCTGAAAGTAAAACTCACATTCCTGGGCGTGGCCATATAATCCGACGGGGATAGGCCGGCGCTTGCGCGCCCTTGTGATAGGGAATGATAACGTCCGTGGGTGTTGAAAAAGTCACTGAGATTGGCAGGTGAAATCTAGCGAAAGCATGTTAGAAGGGGAACATGTTGCGCTGGATTTCAAGTTTCGGAGGACTGCGGATCATGATGGGGCACCACTCCCGCTCAGAAGCATTGTTCTACTACTTTCGTGTGGAAGATCAAGTTCCTGAAAACCATCTGCTGCGGCTGATCGACAAACACATCCGTTTTGAGTTTGTACGGGAGCAACTGAAAGACAGCTACAGCGAAACCGGGCGACCCTCGATCGATCCCGAGCTCCTGCTGCGCATTCTGCTGATTGGCTATTTGGGCGGCATTACCAGTGAGCGCAAGCTAGTGGAAGAGTTGCGCATGCATCCTCGAAGGACCGGCACGGACGCTTTCAGGCGTCGAAACTGTTCGAGCAGTTGTTTGAGGAGATCGTGCGACAGTGTGTGGAGGTGGGGCTGGTGCAGGGGAAGCATCTGTCGGTGGACGGCAGCTTCGTCGAGGCGAATGCGGCCAAAGAGAGCCGGATTCCACGCGAACAGTTAGCGGAAGCAGCCCAAGTCAACCATACGGTGCGCCAGTATCTGGTGGAACTGGAAGAGCAGAACCCGGTGGAAGACCCGGTGCACGAGCAAGATCAAGTGTCGACCACCGATCCGGACTCGACCTATGCCACGAAAGGTGGCACGCCGGCCCGCCTGGGTTATTACGACAACTATCTGGTGGACAATCAAAGCTGCGTGATTGTGGGAGTGCAAGCGACGGCAGCACGGATGAGTCAGGAGACGGTGGCCGCACAAGACATGCTCACCCGTTTCACGCAATGGCAAGGCGGAGCACCGGAATCGCTGGCGGCTGACACGACGTACGCCAACGGGGAGTTCCTGCAATGGTTGGCGGATCGGAACATCACTGCTTACATGCGAACCCGCGATAGTATCCACAGAAAGAACAGCCCGTTCTACGTGTCCCTACCAGAAACTCGGTTCTTGCTGTGCCGATTGCACTTAGCGCCGTACATCGGTAGGCTTCTTGGCGATGACCCCGGTCCTGGTTTCCGTGCTCATTTTCTTCCGTGATTCGTTCAGTACGCGAACTGCCCTCCAGGCAGAAGTCCTTGCCTTGCGCCATCAACTTCTTGTCCTCCAGCGCAGGAACCAGAAACAACGGCTGCGGTTGTCGGTCGCCGATCGGCTCCTCTGGGTCTGGCTCTCGCGTATTTGGCCGGACTGGAGATCGGCGCTTCGCATCGTGAAACCGGAGACGGTGATCGCGTGGCATCGCAAAGGCTTTCGGCTTTACTGGTCTTGGAAGAGTCGCCCTCGTCAAGGCCGCCCGCCAGTCTCGATGGATGTGCGGGAACTGATTCGACGAATGAATAGAGCCAACCCAGGCTGGGGTGCGCCGCGGATTCACGGGGAACTGGGCAAGCTAGGCATCAAAGTCTCGGAGACAGCGGTCGCCAAGTACATGGTGCGGCAGCGACACCCGCCGTCACAGACCTGGCAGACCTTCTTGACCAATCACGTGAAGGAACTCGTCTCCGCCGATTTCTTCGTGGTTCCGACCGCCACATTTCGGTTGCTGTTTGTGTTCGTAATCCTTTCCCATGACCGCCGGCGGCCAGTACACTTCGCGGTTACTAGGCATCCGACCGCGGAGTGGACTACGCGGCAACTCTTGCAAGCCTTCCCGTGGGACACGGCTCCGCGCTTCCTGTTGCGCGATCGCGACGGCAATTACGGGAAGACGTTTCGCGACGCTGCCAACTGGCTTGGAATCGAGGAAGTGCTTTGCGCTCCCCGGTCACCATGGCAGAACGCCTATGCGGAGCGGCTGATCGGGTCGATACGCAGGGAATGCCTGGATCACGTGATTGTTCTACACGAGCCGGGTCTGAGGCGTGTATTGAGATCGTATTTTGACTATTACACTCATTCGCGAACTCATCTGTCACTCGACAAAGACGCGCCGGTCCCACGCGCTGTTCAGCCGCCGGAGCTCGGGAGAGTGGTGGAGTTGTCAGAAGTCGGTGGGCTGCACCACCGTTATGAACGCCGTGCAGCGTGAGAGTGAAAGGACTCTCAGTAACTTATGCTGAATCGATCGGCGATTGTGGTGAAGCCAAGGCAGCCCTTTCTGGACTGGCTGCACACGGCTGATCCAACCAGCCACAGACTCACGCTGCGTGAATTAGCTCGGGAGCCGACGATCTATTTGATCCCGGAGTGTGACACGGAAGAGGATCTCCAGGAAGTCTTGCGGGACCTGTGCGAGGAGATTTTTATCGAACAATTAGCGGGTTGGTTCACGGATGAAAGCACCTGGCCTGCAGACCGCACTTTTGATGTCTTTTGCCGTTGGTTTGATTTCCAACACCATTCGGTGCTGGTGGATCTTTGCGATGAACTGTTGATCGACGAAATCTGATTGACGGTCGGCGCGTCTGCACTTCTTCCACCCCAATAACGATGCGATGTATTTTGGGTGAACGACACGCGCAATACCATCCACCATCGGCAGTACAGAGTTTTCGTTAGGGACAGGAGTACTGACGTGACCCGAACAGGGTTTTTACTGGCTACGTAACAGAAGTGCTGGAACGCAGAAACCCATCACAAATAAGTGAGGGCCATGCGAGTCCTGTGAGCTACGGCACGGTTGGCCATCTCACTCCTGCCGCAGCGCGACGATCGGCTCGATCCTGGTGGCGCGGCGTGCCGGGATGTAGCTCGCCAGCAATGCCACCTGAGCAGCAGAACCGGCACGCCCGTCATGATGGCAATGTCGGTAGGCTTCACCTGGAACAGCACGCTGGCCAGCGCGTAGCCTGCAGCCAGGGCGCCCAAAATGCCCAGGACCGCTCCGGTTGCGGCCAGCTTCATTCCGTTCGCGACCACCAGCTTCAGCAGGTCAACCCGCTTGGCCCCAACGCCAGACGAATACCCAGTTCCCGTGTTCGCTGCGCCACCGAGTATGCCAGCAGTCCGTAAATTCCCAGCGAGGCCAGCAGCAATGCCAGCAGCGCGAACGCGCTCACCACGATCGCCGGTGACTTGCGCAGGAAGACCGACGGCGATTGCGCGATAACTTCATCCATGCTGGCCATCCCATAGACCGCGACATCCGGATCGAGATCGTTCATGGTGCGACGCACCGCCGCTTCCAGCGCGATTGGTTCCATCGAAGTCCGGATCGCGACCGAGAAGAACGTGTTTGGGCCTTGCGCGAACGGCGAGTAGACCACCGGGGTCGGCTTGCTGTCGAGGCTGGTCACGTTTTCATCGCTCACGATTCCAACCACTTCATTCAGGAATGGCTGGCTGGAATACGTGAAATCAATCCGCTTGCCGATCGGATCGACGCCGCGAAAAACCTCGTCGGCCAGCGTCTGGTTAATGATGACTACATTCGGTGAGCCCTTCTTGTCCTGATCGGTAAAAGTTCGGCCGGCGCGAAGAGGAATGCCCATCTGGCGAAGTAGTTTGGGCTGATATCGCGCGAATTGGCTTCATGCTCCTCCTGGCGGCAGCGCTGCGGCGGCCCTCCAGCACGAAGCGCGAGGTGCTTACCGCCCCCACTGAGCGGAAGCACGCTCACCGTGACGACATCCTTCACGCCGGGCAGTGCCTTCAGTCGGTCACGCATGGTCTGCTCGAAGATGTTCACCTGCTCCGTCCTTGATGTAACGGTTGCCTGGGCATCGAAATCTTGAGCTCAGCAAGTGATCCGTGCGGAAGCCAGGATCGACGCTGATGACGCGTAGCAGGCTCTTCATCAGCAGCCCGGCGCCGGCGAGCAGCACGATCGCCATGGCTATCTCCGCTACGACCAAGCATTGCGAAAGCGATGGCTGGTTCCCGAGACCAAACTCTGCTGCCTTCCTGCAAGCGCATCCTGCACCGCGGTCTTGAAAATCTGTAGCCCCGGCGCTAATCCGAACAAAATGCCTGCGAGCAACGCCACCGCCGCCGAGAACAGCAGAACCCCGCCATCGACGCGCGCGTTTTCCAGGAACGGCATCGTCTGCGCCAGGAATTTCGGCGTGCTCGCAATCATCACCGGCAGGCCGACACCGCCAGCACCACTCCGAGAATGCCGCCTAACAGCGCAAGCATCACGCTCTCGGTCAGCAACTGACTTACGATGCGCCGCTGTGAGGCTCCCACGGAAACGCGAATCGCGATTTCCTTATGCCGCCCCACCGATCGCGCCAGGAACAAGCCCGCCAGGTTGGCGCACGTGATCAGCAGCACCACGCCACCGCCGCCGTCAGCAGCAGAAGAACCGGCCGCACCGATCCGACCAACTCCTCACGCAATGGAATCAGCCGGCGCCGACGCTGGCATTCGACGCAGGGATACTGGATCTGCAATTGCTGCATGAGCGCGCTGATGTCGGCCTGCGCCTGCTGGAGACTGACGCCTGGCTTGAGCCGCCCGACCGGATAAAACCAGTAGCCGTTGCGGCGAGCACGAAATCCGCCTTCGACGTCAAGCGGCATCCAGAAATCGGCGGAGAGCGACGGCGCAAACTGGAAGTCCCGCGGCAGCACGCCCACCACGGTCCGCAACTCGCCATCGAACTTCAGGCCTCGGCCGAGAATATTGGGGTCGCCGCCAAAGCGCCGCTGCCACCGCCGTAGCTGAGAATCACGGCCTTCTCGCCGTGGGCACCGTCGGCATCTGGGCTGGAAACTTCGTCCCAGCGCCATGCGAACGCCGAGCACGTCGAAGAAGTTCGCGCTGGCCACCGACGTGGGCACTTGCTCGGCTCCGTTCGGCCCGGAGTAGGTTGCTCCTGTCATCGAATATCCGCCGAGTTGCTCGAAGACCTGGTTGTGCTCGCGCATGTCGAGAAGTCGGGATACGAGACCTCCATCTGCGTGAAGTCGCCAGTCGTCCTAGTCGACCAAATCTGGACCAGGCGCTCCGGTTGCTGATATGGCAGCGCCTGGAGAAGGGCAGGCTTCACCACGCTGAAAATCGCCGTGTTCGCCCCGATTCCGAGCGCCAGCGTGATCAGGGCCACGGTCGTGAAGCCGGGACTCTTGCGCAACATGCGCAATCCATAACGAAGGTCCTGCAGCAACGTATTCATCGACGAGCCCCTCCCGCTTTGGCTTACGTGGAGACACAACTGCGCCTGATTACGTCGCAACTTTGCTGCCATTCGTGCTGTTGCAAAACGCTTGATTATTCTAGGGCGCGACGGGTCCCCTCGCGGTTATCTTGTTCAGTTGCGGTATTTGTTGTCCGGACGCGAACAGGCTAGCCTGCCACGCGTTTCTCATGGGGATCTCGCCAAGCTGGAAACCGTCCATCAAATAGCCCTAAAACTACAGTGGAATCGTTCGGGACGAAGGCGGGCCGGACCTTACAACACAACGGGCTCAACGCGCATTCGTCGCCGTTTCAACAAGGGTGCTGTGGCCGACAATCGTCCCCGCAGTCCTCTTCTGGGAAGTCTGCCGCCGACATTCTCCCAGCTCCCTGTCGAGCGACGGGCGGCAGAGAAATTGACTGTGTTTTCGGGATCCGTACCGATAAACACGCTTCTGGCCGGCAAGCCATCACTAACGAGACCCCGACTTGAACGAAGCCGCTTTGCGGCGGACGCATTCGCGTGTTGTTAAGCCGGCAGTTTCGCGGTGATGTGAGCTAGTTTGTGTTGCAGAGGAACTCTCTATGACCCATCTACGCCAGATCATGCTTAAGGAGCTGAGGCGCCGTAACTTCGCCGAGACAACGATTCGCTCGTACCTCATGGGGTTGAGCACTTCAGCCGATTTCATCGCCCACCTGGCCAGCTTGGCCCTGAGGACATTTGCAAGTACCGGGCGATGCTTTTCACCCAGTTGAAGTTCAGTCCCAACACTGTGATCCTGCGGCTGGCTCCGTTGCGCTTCTTCTATATTCACGTGTTGAAGCGCGGCTGGAGCATCGCCGAGACACCGTATCCGAAGCTTTATGCCACCGGGGCACGTCGCGCAGAAGCAGCGCACGTGAAGATCGGCGATATTGACAGTCAACGCGTGGTTGTCCACATCCGGGGAGGCACGGGAGGCTTGGACCGAGACGTTATGCTGAGCCCGAAGCTTCTCGCTCCAATGGTGGGAGCATGGGTAATGCCCGTCTTCTCAATTGGCTGCGCTTCGGCTTCTTGAAGCGCGCGCAGAAGTCCTGCGACATCTCTGATCAGAGTGACGGGCTCAGTGTTTCTAGTGAGCTCGCTGCTATCTAGTCCGAGAAAACGTGGGTCAGATAAGGGTCACATAATACTCTCCTCCGCGTAACTGCTTGATCTTTCAGGTACCCGTGAGTGGTCATCTGCGCCGCTAAGTATTTGAAATTACGGCATCTCACGGGGCTGTTAACCGGAGGGTTGTAGGTTCGAGTCCTACCTGAGGAGCCATTCTTTTGAATAGCTTATAACTTCTCGAAGTGACCTTCGCATTTGAATCTGGAGTTGAAATCGCACGGCATGGGCTGCTCAGCCGGGTGTGCCTTCGTGGAGTGCGGGCCGAGAGTTCGCGACCCGAGCGGCAGGTCTGCTATGAATCAAGAAGTGCGGCTGGGATGAAGGCCAACCCAGCAGCGTAAACAGGCGATCAGGGCAAAGTCAGTCGCCTTGGTGGACCAGTTCCTCCTCCTCGCGCGGCGTGTATTCTCCTTCTTCGAGAACCCGCGCGCTGCGATCGAAGGAATGCCCTGTAACCAGTCCAAGCACGAACCAGCCCAGCACGAGCGCTCCGAAGGCGAAGAGTGTATCGCCGAACATGCGCATCCAGCGCAACCGGGTCAGCATTGGCGTATGCAGAAACTCAGACGAGCGGGCGTACCACGTGCCGTACTCGACTGAAGCCCAGGCTTGCATCAGCCCGATAGGCAGCATACTCAACATCACCATCGCGACCAGGCCGATGTTGATAGACCAGAAAGCAATGGCCAGCGGCCGATCCTTCCACATCAGACCCGGACGGAGCGCCCTCAGGCAGAACAGCATCAGGCCCAGACCCAGCATGCCGTACACACCGAACAGCGCGGTATGTCCATGCACCGGAGTCAGATTTAGTCCCTGCACGTAGTAAAGCGCGATCGGGGGATTGATCATGAAGCCGAACAGTCCGGCACCCACGAAGTTCCAGAAAGCCACTGCCACGAAGAAGTAGATGGGCCATTTGTAAGCGCTGATCCACGGGCTGTCGGCGGTCCCTCGGGACAAGCGAATGTTCTCCCACGCCTCGAATCCGATCAGCACCAGCGGTACGACTTCCAGGGCGCTGAAGATCGCGCCGAGTGCCAGCACCGCGTTGGGAGCTCCAGTGAAGTACAGATGGTGGAACGTGCCGATGATGCCTCCCGACAGATAGATTACGGTTGAGAACAGTACTCCTTGCGTCGCGGTTGAGATGGAAAGCAGCTTAAGCCGCGTCAGCAGGAAAGCAATCACCACGGTTGCGAACACTTCGAAGAAGCCCTCGACCCAGAGATGAACCACCCACCAGCGCCAGTATTCGGCGGTGATCAGCGGGCTGCGCTGGCCGTACATCAGTCCTGCCGCGTAGAACAGGGGAATGGCGATGCTCGAAACCAGGAACAACATGAGGAGGGAATAATTCTCGTCACGCCGAGCCAGTGCCGGCTTGATCCCCCGCCACATCAGCCACAACCAGAAGGTCAGCCCCACAAAGAGCAGGATCTGCCACACCTGTCCGAGATCGACATACTCGTAGCCTTGCGATCCGAACCAGAACCACAGGTTGCCGAGCTTCTGTTCGATCCCCAGCCATTCTCCGGCGAGCGAGCCGACGACAACAGCCACGACGGCGATGAACAAGACGTTTACGCCGAGACGCTGACCTTTCGGTTCGGCGCCGCTAACCGCGGGCACGATGTAGAGGCCGGTCGCCAACCACGAGGTTGCGATCCAAAAGATACCGATTTGCAGGTGCCAGGTACGGGCTATCGAATAGGGCAGCCACTTGGCCAGCGGAATTCCGTAGAAGCCGCCGCCCTCGACGCCGTAGTGCGCCACGATTGCTCCCAGCGCAACCTGCACCACCCACAACGCCGCCACGACAAAGAAGTACTTCACCGTAGCCTTCTGAGAAGGAGTTGGCCGCAGACCTAGCATGGGATCCCGGCGCGGCATCACGCCAGAAGAAGGCTTGTGCTCCTGCGAGGCGAAGTACCAAACCATGCCGCCGATACCTGCCAGCAGCAGGACGAAGCTGATGACGCTCCAGACAATTGTGCCGCCGGTTGGCCGGTTACCGACTAACTCTTCGTGTGGCCAGTTCTGTGTGTAGGTAACCTCCTGGCCGGGACGGTCCGTGCTGGCCGCCCAAGCCGTCCACCAGAAGAATGTGGCCATCTCGCGTTGCTTGGTCACATCGGTCAGCGCGCCGGCTGGAATGGCATAGGCATCGCGCCCCTTGCCGTAGACGTCGGCGTAGTAGGCAGCCAGTTCTTCAAATGCCGCCGCGCGATCGCTGTCGAGCACGATGGTATCGCTGGCGGCATCGTAGGTATTGCGTCGCGTCAGCTCCGTCAATTTGGCTTGCAGTCCCGCGCGCGCTTCTGCCGGCATCGCAGGGTAGTCGGCAAACCCCTGTAACCGTGCCCAGCGATTCAGTACGATCTCCGATTGCCGGTGAAGATAGTCGGCGCTCCAGTCCGGGGCAACATACGCACCGTGTCCCCAGATGGTGTCGATCTCCTGGCCGCCCGTGGATTGCCAGACGTTCTGTCCATCACGAATGGTTTCGCCGGTGAACAGGACGTGCCCATCGGAAGTCGTGACTTTCGCTGGAATCGGCGGTCCGTTACTGATCGCCTTGTAGCCGACACTTCCCAGCACCGAGAACGACACCAGCATCACCAGGCCGAGTGCGATCCATAGTTTCTTGTAAGACATGAATGATTTCTCCTATGAATTTCTGCAAGTTAACCAGCTCCTGTGACAGGCTTGGCCCAGCGTGTCTGAACGAGGCGCGCCAGGAGGAGAGGCTTCCGTATTAATCTCGCTAGCAATTCGCCGCAAATAGGGTTATCGGCGACAGTTCGAGCGCCGGGGAATAAGGAAGCAACAACCAAGGGCAGCCAAGATGCCCTGATAAGCCCGGACCTGGCCACTGACCCGCAGAGCGCAACCGTTGCGTCATGTTTGCAGCCTAGTGAGGCCACCAAGCCACGGGTATGACTTCTCTCACGGCGACTACAAAATTGCGCGATTCGCGGCCAAAAACTGGGTCTTGCGGTGATCAGGGGCAAGGAAACTTCGCGGCGCAACAAATTCTTTCAGCATCCGGCGGAATAGCACAACATGCGCGGCTGATCTTCGCGCCGTGGAAGTCGGTGCGGGCCACTTAGCGTGAGTTTTGGTGGTTACGGAGGAGTCCAGACTAAGTGCTGGATCGACACTCACAAAAAAGGTGGGCGAAGAGCGGGGAATCTCTGGTCCCCGGGGGAACGATCTTATTCTTGAGGTGCCGCCGCTCTGACCTCGGCGCTCACTCCGCCTTCGTACTTCCCAAAATTGCTGCGAAATAGGCTGGCGAGCTTCCTTGCCGTTGTATCGTAGGCGGACTTATCGGCCCAGGTGCTCCTTGGATCAAGCATCTCGGTGGGCACATTTGGACATTCCGTGATGACCTCGAAGCCAAAAATCGGATCGCGCCGGGTCTTGGATTTTGCCAGCGCGCCGGAATGGATAGCGTCGACAATCGCACGCGTGTGGTACAGCTTGAATCGTTTTCCCACTCCGTACGCACCGCCGCTCCAACCAGTGTTCACCAGCCAGACACGGGCACCGTGTTTCTTCATCTTCTCGGCCAAAAGCTCAGCATATTTATTCGGATGCCAGACCAGGAAGGGTCCGCCAAAGCACGGCGAGAATGTTGCCGAAGGTTCCTTCACTCCAACTTCAGTTCCAGCGACCTTCGCGGTGTATCCGCTGATAAAGTGGTACATGGCTTGGGAAGGGCTGAGGGAGCTGACCGGCGGTAGGACGCCGAAGGCATCACAGGTGAGAAAAATAATATCTGTGGGATGACCAGCGACGCATGGAATACGGGCGTTCTGGATAAAATTGATGGGATAGGCTCCGCGCGTGTTCTCAGTAATCTTGGTATCCGCGAAATCCACGCTGCGATCGTCTTCCAGTACCACGTTTTCAAGGACGGCGCCAAAACGCAGAGCCGCGAAGATGTCGGGCTCTGACTCAGGGGTCAAGTTGATGGCTTTGGCGTAGCATCCGCCCTCGATGTTGAAGATCCCTTCCGCGCTCCAGCAATGTTCGTCGTCACCGATAAGATGGCGGTTGGGGTCGGCCGAAAGTGTGGTCTTGCCCGTGCCGCTCAATCCAAATAGCAGCGAAGAGCGCCCCGACTGCTTGTCGGCTGTCGCAGAGCAATGCATCGAAAGGACGCCTTGTTTGGGAGCGAAATAGTTCGCCACCGTGAACACGCCTTTTTTCATCTCTCCGGCGTACTCAGTTCCGAGAATAACCAGCTCGCGGTCTTCGAGATTCAGGCAGATGCTGGTCTTCGAACCCATGCCCGCGGTATACCGGTTGGCCGGAAACCGGCCAGCGTTATAAATCACAAAGTCAGGCTTGCCGAAGCTGGCCAATTCGTCGTGAGTTGGCCGAATCAGCATGGTATGCATAAACAGGGCATGATAAGGGCGTTCGCAAATGACGCGTACCTTGATGCGGTACTTTGGGTCCCAGCCGGCGAAGCCGTCAAAGCAATAGAGCCGTTCACATATGTTCAGATAGTCCTTCGCGCGCTCGCGGACAACGTCGTAGGTGTGAACGTCGAGCGGAGTGTTGACCTCTCCCCACCAGATATCGTTTTCCGAGCCCGGGTTCCTGACGATCCTTTTGTCTTTGGGAGAACGTCCGGTCTTCGCACCCGAATATGCAACCAGTGCGCCATTTTCGGCGATGCTGGCATCCTTGTCGTAACGGATGGCGTGTTCGTAAAGTGCACTAGGCGGCAGATTGTGATGCACCTCCGCGACTGTCAGATCGTGATCTCTTAGGTCAAACCTCGGCATCTATCACCTCACTGGGTAGCTTCCTTATTGGAGCGTCGTCAACACGAGCTAGTGTTCGATGTCGGGAAGCTCGAAGTCATTTTCCTTCGACTTGCTCTCGCGTCATCACGGCGAGCGTGTTCTTGGGTTCGCGTAGTAGTTCTGCTGGGTCAATTCGCGCGAACAGATCGAGAACTCGAGCTATCGTCCCCGTCCATCCCGTCTGATGACTGGCCCCCAGTCCGGCGCCATTGTCGCCGTGGAAGTACTCGTGGAACAGGATATAGTCTTTCCAGTAAGGGTCTTCCTGGAACTTCTTCGTCCCCCCGTAGACCGGGCGCTTGCCGCTTTCGTCGCGGAGGAAGATGCTCGACAGGCGGCGGCCAATCTCTTTCGCTACTTCAAACAGGGTCATGTACTTTCCCGAGCCGGTCGGACATTCAACTTTGAAGTCATCGCCATAAAATGCATACATGATCAGCAACCCACGCACGATGAGCGCATTCACCGGCATCCAAACGGGCCCCCGCCAATTGGAATTGCCACCAAACATGCCGGTGTTCGACTCGGCGGGAAGGTATTGCACTTTGTATTCCTGGGCGCCAAGGTGAAACACAAATGGATGCTCAAGGTGATACCGCGACAACGAACGGATGCCAAAGGGACTGAGGAACTCCTTCTCGTCGAGCATGTAAGCCAGAATGCGCTCCAGTTTCTCCTTGTTGCAGATCGATATCATCCTGCGCCCCGCATACCCTATGAAGCTGTCATGAGCTATGGAGATTTGTTGCAGCACCTCCGGATGGCGCTTACGGAACAACTCAACCAGCGCGGTAATTTTGGGGTGATTTGCGAGGCTGCCCTGCTCAAATATTGCCGCTGCACACAGCGGCAGCAGCCCCACCATGGAGCGGATCTTCAGCCGCGTAGTATCGCCATTCGGGAAATGGAGCAGATCGTAAAAGAATCCATCCCCTTCATCCCACATCTCATCTTGGTTCTTCCCGACACGATCCATGGCGTAGGTGATCCATGCGAAATGCTCGAGGAATCGAAAAGCGATGTCCTCATACATCGAGTCGTACTCGGTCAGAATCAGCGCTATCTCCAGCATGTTCAGGCAATAGAATGCCATCCACGCCGTGCCGTCGGCCTGGTCAAGGTGCCCGCCGGTGGGCAACGGCGCGCTGCGATCGAAAACCCCGATGTTATCTAGCCCCAGGAATCCGCCGGCGAACACATTACGTCCCTCCGGGTCCTTGCGGTTGACCCACCAGTTGAAATTCAACATCAATCCCTGGAACGAGCGCTCCAGGAAGCGCAGGTCGGCCCGGCCCAACTGCCTCTCGATGTTGTAAAGGAACAATGTCGCCCAGGCATGGACCGGCGGGTTTACGTCACTGAAGTTCCACTCGTAAGCCGGAATCTGTCCGTTAGGATGGGCATACAGGTTTCTCAACATCAGCAGAAGCTGCTCTTTGGCGAAGTCGAAGTCCACCAGCGACAGCGCAATCGTGTGAAACGCCAGGTCCCATGCCGCATACCAGGGATACTCCCATTTGTCAGGCATGGAAATGACGTCGCTGTTCAGCATGTGGAACCACTCCGGGTTGCGCGCGCTTCCCGTATTGCCTGCCATTAAGGGATGAGAGTTATGTTCGGTGAGCCATCTGTCGAGGTCAAAAAAGTAATACTGCTTGGACCACAGCATCCCTGCGAGCGCTTGCCGGTGAACGCGACGCTCATCTTCGCTCAAGGTCTTCGGGGTTATGCGCTCGTAAAACTCGTCCGCATCTGCGAGACGGGCGGCGAATAGCTGGTCAAATGTCGCAAATGCGCTGGCGGCCGGCTTTGGACTCAGCCGCAAGCGTACCACCTTGGACTGTCCGGCAGGCACTTCGAGTACATAATGCGCAGCAGCCTTGGTTCCAACGCGCGAGGGATTAACCGCCGCGCGCTTGCCCGAGATTACGTATTCGTGAAATGCATCCTTAACGTAGGGCGAGGCGTTAGGCTGACCCCACAAGCGGCTGGCATTCGTTTCGTTCTCGGTGAATAGCAACTCCGGCGCACCGTCACATTGCATGATGTAATCGCCAAGCAGGGCATGCGAAGCCTGGATCGTTCCGTCGCTCCCTTGGCGCATTATGGGCCTCGGTTCGCTTTCGCCCGCCGACCACGTGTTTCGAAACCACAGGGTCGGAAGCAAGTGGAATTGCGCTGCCTCGGGACCTCGATTATGTACTGAGATGCGAATCAGGGTATCTTCCGGGTCACTCTTGGCATACTCCACAAACACGTCGAAATACCGGTCGTCATTGAACACGCCGGTGTCGAGGAGTTCGTACTCCATTTCCTCGCGCGAGCGCCGTTTGTTTGTTTCCAGCAGGTCCCGGTAGGGATATTCCGCTTGGGGATACTTGTACAGATACTTCATGTACGAGTGGGTAGGCGTGCTATCGACGTAAAAGTAATATTCCTTAACGTCTTCGCCGTGATTGGCCTCGCTATTCGTTAGACCGAACAGGCGCTCTTTCAGGATGGGGTCACGGCCGTTCCACAAGGCTATCGCGAAGCAAAGCTGCTGCTTGTCATCGGAGAATCCGGCCAGACCATCCTCACCCCAGCGGTACGCGCGAGAACGAGACTGGTCGTGGGAGAAGTAGTCCCAGGCATTGCCGTCGGTACTGTAGTCTTCCCGTACCGTGCCCCACTGGCGCTCACTGAGATATGGCCCCCATTTCTTCCATGGAATGCCTTTTTCTCGTGCTTCGTTCAGACGCTTCTGTTCTGTGACTTCGGCGTAGTGGAGCGGCAAATTTGCCTCATCTGACTGTTTCATCGAATGCTCCTTTTCGGACAATGGCGAGCCGGCGGGGATATGATGGCCTGTGCCCCATTCCGCAACGCCAGCGTAACTCCGGTCAGTGCAACCGGCAGTCACATCCTCATACTTTTACGATACAGCTTCCGCGGGAGTAGCAGCTAGTGATTCGTTTGAATTTCAAATATCCTGGGTCCGAAACCGGCGAAAGGAATGTAACTCCAACCAATCGAACGGCCGCGGGTCGAACACGGCAACGACGGCCCGCAGCTTCAGGGTCGCTGCGGAGCATACATCGCGATGACCCGCTCGATGGCGCGCCGGCACACCGCGCAGAATGAGTCGTATCGGGTGAACATGATGCAGTTCTCCTGCGGACGGTAATAGCCGTGGGCCTCATAGTCCGCGCCCTCAAACGCACCCACCTGCCCTGAGTACTTGTCGCTCGCCAGCAACTGGTCCTCATGATGCTTTTCTTTTTCGAAAAGCGCGTTCATCTCCGATTCCGGACGGTTCTCAGCCCGAATACGGCGACGCTCCGCCTGAATCTCGTGCTCGTAAGCCTCGAACTGTTCTTTGCTCCACGGCGTTGGCAGCGGCGCACCGGTCGCGACGAGATCTCGCCACTTGAGTTTGGCGGGGTCTGCCAGCACGGTCGCGTTTGGTTCCCAGGGTTCGATCCGCTGCGTTGCCGCGTTATAGGAGACGTCCGAGGTATAGTACTCGTCGGCCAAACCCGCGAAGTGATGCCCGAACTCATGAACAAAGACATAGGGCGACCATTCGTTGTCCGCCGCTACGGTTGCATACAGATTGAAAATTCCGCCTCCACCGTAGGTCTTTCCGTTCACCAGGATTTCGATGAACTCATAAGGAGCATAGGACGCAGCATCGCGAAGCGCGCGATTATCGGTCGTCAGGATGTAACGCTCGCTGTCGAAAGTGTCGTAGGTGGAACCCAGCGGTGAGCGTCGATGCATCCCGGTCGAAGGTCGCGAAATGCCTGATTCTTCCGCCGCCGGACATAGTGCCCAGACGTTGAAGTCCTGTCGGTGCTCGCGGAACGGAGACCTGGAAAACAAGATTTCGGTGAAACGGTGGACATCCTGCTCGAACTTGGCTCGTTCAGCAGCCGTATATCCGTCGCCAATGATCAATAGATCTACCTTAGCCGCAGGTTCTCCCGACTTCTGAACTGTTAGCAGTGGGCCGGGAGACGGCGGGTGCGAACTATCGATGAACTTGTCCTTGGGATCGATCACCGTGCTCCAGACCTCGTGGAAGTCCAGTTCTTTCCCTTCCTTACGCTCTTTGAGGACGATCTTTACCGGCGCACTTGGGGCAGGGAAGCGAAGCGACTCGGAGAATGTGCGGTTCATCGTTTTCGCCTCATCGGTTGTGACCCACTCCCCAAAAATCGAGCCAAAGCCGCGCGAGTAAAGCAGACGGCCCGTCACCTGGTCGTGCACCTCGAAGAGATAGTTGCCTAGATTGGTGTCGTCGATCGTCTTGGTCAAATCGCCGGGCCAGGGCAGAGGTTCGATGACGACGCGGTCAACGCTGAACATCTCATGGGTTGCATCACCGGTGTGGTAGTAGTCCAGGCGCATGGTGGCGGGAGCAGCGGCGAAGGCGAACGAGGTGAGCATCAATAAACATGAGAAGACGAGAAGATGGCGTCGCATGGAATAATTCTAGTGCGAATTCGTGATTACCGTATCGTTTCATCGTTTGGACTTGAGTTTAGGGTTTGGTCGCCAGATACCTTTGCCCTTGCGGGACGAATGATGCCGGCTCATTGCTTCACTGAGGAAACTCGCGCATAATTGGCCGCTCATGGCAAATTTGAGGCATCGTCGGGGTTCAATGTTGAGGACCAGCCCGCGAAAAGTGGGTATAGAGCTGGTGCTGATAATCCTGCTTGCATTAACCCTTGTCTCTACTCCAGCGGCACAAGCGCAGACGTTCAGCGTCATCCACAGCTTCACTGGCGGCGGGGATGGAGCGAATCCTTTTGCCGGTGTAACCATCGATGAAGCGGGAAATCTCTACGGCACAGCCTCCGCCGGCGGTGCCGGCTACGGGACGGTCTTCAGAATGTCCCGTGCGGGATCGAGTTGGATACTGACCCCTCTTTACCAGTTTGCCGGCGCCAATGATGGCGCAGCTCCATGGGCAGGAGTGACCATCGGTCCGAACGGCAATCTCTATGGAACCACTGCAGCCGGCGGCAACCAGCGCTGCCAGCAATCCGGATACGCCGGCTGCGGCACTGTTTTCAAGTTAAGCCCTCCGGCGAGAGCGTGCCACAACGTAGTCTGCGGCTGGACTGAGACGAAGTATGCCTTCGACGGAAGTAACGGAGAGAATCCGTTTGCGCGGATTACCCTCGACCACGCCGGCAATCTGTATGGCACAACCTTCGACGGCGGTAACGGCTCCGGTCTGGTTTACGAACTGACCCCCACAGGGGGCTCCTGGACGGAGAACATCCTGGACAACTTCACAGGATGCCCCGCCTGTGGACCGGCCCCGGCGAACCCCTTTGCAGAAGTGGTCTTCGACCAAAGCGGCAATCTCTACGGTACGACTTGGGATGGTGGGGTGTCTGGAGTTGGAACAGTTTTCCAGTTGGTACCATCGGCAAGCGGATGGACGGAAAAACTTCTCCACACTTTTCAGAGCGGTAGCGATGGGGCTGAACCTGCCGCAGGTTTGATCCTCGACAACCTGGGCAATCTTTATGGCGCTACCCTGAGCGGAGGCGCCGGCCGCCTTGGCGGAAACGTGTTCGAGTTGACGCCGGCGGGTGACGGATATGCGTTCAAGCTGCTCTATGGATTGTCGGGAAACGGCGGGCCTTACGCCAGCCTGACGATGGATGCCGAGGGTAATCTGTACGGCACGACCTTAGCCGACGGCGCCTATTTGGCAGGCTCGGTGTTCAAGTTGACGCCGATGGGCGGCGGTGCGTGGACGTACACGTCACTGCACGATTTTACCGGCGGCAGTGACGGGTCATCGCCGCAGAGCACGCTGGTATTTGACTCCAGCGGCAATCTCTACGGCACCACTGCGTACGGCGGAGCGCATGGCAACGGCGTTGTCTTTGAGATCACGCCCTAGCCGGGCCGCTTGAAGCTCGAAGACAGCGCCAAAGGTCCAGACTCTCATTACCCTTTCTTCGCAAGCGAGCGAATGTAGTTGACCATGTTCCAGAGCTCGGGGGGCTTCACCCGATCGCCCTCCGGCGGCATCTGACCTCTTCCGTTCTTGATGATGTAGAACAGTTCGCCGTCGGTCTTGTCCTTTAGCGTCGCTGGATCGCTAAAGTCGCCGAGCGTCATTTTTTCGTCGACCGCAACCTCGCCCTTGCCGTTGCCATTGGCTCCATGGCACATGGCGCAGTCGTAGCCGTAATATTTCTTGCCTTGAGCGAGCGACTCTGGGGTCGGCTTGACCGGATTGATCTGCCGGGCCGCGTCCGCCGGAATGGCAGACGAGTTTGGGGTCGGTGCGTTTTGGTGCGTTTGGCCTTGCTGCGCCGTCGCGGGGAACAGGCACAGCAAAAGGACGAGCAGGATCATACCGGACTTCAACATGATGGCCTCCTTGCGCGATGACCTACGAAGCCTTTTGAACTGAATATCCTTAATGGTACATCCTGGCGCGACTATCGTTCTACGTCCGATGAGGGGGTCCGATGAGGGGAAGAAGCGTTTGGATCAGTAGGAGTCGAGCCATTCCCCTGGCAAACAACCCTCAACCTACGACAGGCTGCTTCGCAGTCGGCATGCCGAGGATCTGAGGGTTTTGGCCACTCACACTGGAACGGGAGAAATCTGGAGCGTGCTGGAAGGAAACGCCGAGCCTACGGTATGGGCTCGGGTTTTTGCGACATCAACTCTTCGAAGCGTTTGTCAGTCCGCAGTGTGGCGAACTCGGAGTCAGTGTATACCTTCTTGATGTCCTTATAGCCTTCTTCCATGGCCTTGCGCAGGTATTCGAGAGAGCGATCGAAGTCTCCCGCCTGTGCGTACATTTTGGCGACCATGAAAGAGAATGCGGCGCGGTCTTCCGGTGAACTGGATTGCGCCATTACACCAATCCGCGAAACTCGATTGAAGATATCCGGATCAATTCATAGGCGGCGCGATACTCCTGCGCGGCGACGTCGTACTCGTGCTTGCCAAAGTACGATGAGCCCATGTTGTAGTGGAACACGGCGTCATTGGGTGCCATGGCCAACGCTTTTCTGTAGTACTTGATGGCTTTGTTAAAGTTCTTCGCCCTCTGCTCCATGTACCCGCGATTGTTGTAGCCTTCGGGGGCCTTCTTATCAGCCTTGATGGCGCGATCGAAGCACTTGGTGGCTTCGGGGTATTTCTGCAGGAACAGGTACGCCATCCCTTTCTTGTTCCACAGCAGAGCAGTGGGCTGTTTGGCTATGGCCACGGAATAGAAGTCGAGAGAATCAAGGTAGCGCTTCTGTGCCCTGAACAGGTCACCCTGTTCTTCTAAGTCCTTGGCGGACGCACTGCCATCGGGAATGGGCGAGGGCGCGTTCACCTGCTGATCGGCGCTGGCCAGGAGGCCCAGCGGAGACACGAGCAGGCAGATCAAGCAGGAGATCATGAGCAGCGATAGCAGCAGCGTCCGTGGCGATGGGAGACGAGCCATGGCCGGACCTCCAAGAGTCCTGTCTAATATTAGACCTATTTTGGTGCCGGATTGTTCCCTTTCTCGGAGTTATCCGTCCCAGTATTTTGCTGCTGGCCTGTTGCTGGTCTACGTTGTCCCCCTTGCCGAAGAGCCGGCTGAAAAAGCCCCGCTTCTTCTTCGGGCGCAGGCTGCTGGCCCGGACTGGGCTGGCCATCGGCCGCCTGGACCGGAACTCCAGTGGGTCCAGGCTGCACCACGCCGTTGGTGGTCGGGGGCGGGGGCGCGACCGCCGGCGATCCCAGGCCGAAGATCTTGGTGAAAAATCCCCGGTGGTCGCCGGTGGCCTGGTCGCAGGTCTCCTTCGGCTCGGTGCCGGCAATGAACGCCACGGTGTAGTTCTGCGGACAGGACGGGGTCGCCAGCCGGTTGGTCACCTTGTCCAGGGTCACTTCGACCACGCCGGATGGCGCGGAGAAGTTCTTCATGTCCGAGTACTGCGGCAGCTTGGCCGCCCGCTTCATGAACTCGGCCCAGATGGGCGCCGCCGTGGCTCCTCCGCCAGCTTCAAGTCGGTGTAGTCGTCGTTGCCCACCCAGACGATGCACAGCAGGTTGCTGGTGTAGCCGGCAAACCAGGCGTCATGCGAGGTGCCGGTCTTGCCCGCCGCCGGAGCGGTGAAGCCCCGCGCGCGCACCGGGTATCCAGTGCCGCTGTTGACGACCGCTTCCATCATGGTCGTCAGCACGTAGGCGACGCGAGGATCCAGCACACGCTTTGCTGTCGGTCTTGTAGTTGTCGAGAACGTTCCCGCGGGCATCGCGCACCGACTTCACCATGAGGGGAGCGAGACGCGTGCCGTGGTTGCCAAAGACGGTGTAGGCGCCCGCCATTTCCAGCGGAGTTGCGTCGTAGGCCCCCAGCGCGATCGCCGGAGTCGCCCGCACACTCTGGATCCCAGCAGCCTTTGCCAGGGCCGCCACCTTGTCGAAGCCCACCTCCTGGCCAACCCTGACCGTCGCATTGTTCAGCGACAACGCCAGGGCATAGCGAGCGGTCACTTCCCCGTTGTAGGCGTCGTGATAGTTGTGCGGCTCGTAAACCTGGTCGCCGCTGGCGATGCTGACTTGCGAATCGTCAACCAGGGTGGCTGGTGTGAAGACGCCGTGGAGTGCTGCTGCCGTCGCCATCTCGAATCCGAGCCACCAGTCGCGACCAGCGTTTGCCCGGTCACCGCGGTATTGATCGCTGCGGCGTAGACGAACGGCTTGAAGATGGAGCCCGTGGGACGCTTGGCGATGGCATGGTCCAACTGGCTCATGCCGTAGTTCCTGCCGCCGACCAGCGCCAACACCTCACCGGTGTGCGGATCGATGGCCACCAGCGCCACTTGCGGCATCGGCCCGGTTTCGACCTTGATCTCGGTCTTCGCATCCTTGCCCGAGCCCACTTTGATCTTGTGGGTCCGCCGTTTCTCCACCTGCTCATCCACCAGCTTCATGCCGGTGTCCACGGCCTCGGCTGCGGCCCGCTGCAGGTCAGGATCGAGCGTGGTGTAAACGCGGTAGGCGTGATCGTTCAACTCACCTTCGCTGAACTGGTTCGAGAGTTGGTCCTTTACCAGGTCCACGAAGTAGGGGGCGTCGCTGGCTTCCACGTTGAACGCGGCGACCTTCAGAGGACTTGCCTTCGCGCGATCAGCCTGCTCGCGAGTGATAGCTCCGGTCTCGACCATCGAGTCGAGCACCAGGTTGCGGCGTTCCAATGCACGTTTGGGATTCTTGTACGGCGACAAATAGTTCGGGCGCTGAATCATTCCCGCCAGTAGAGCGACTTCGGGCAGGGTAAGGTTCTTGATGTCCTTGTTGAAATAGGCGTGCGAGGCCTGGGCAAAGCCGTTGATCGTGAACGAGCCTCGCTGCCCCATGTACACCTCATTGGCGTACATCTCAAAGATGCGCTGCTTGGAGAACTTATGCTCAAGTTCGATGGCGATCAACATCTCCACCAGCTTGCGCTTGACCGTTTTCTCCGGCGAGAGGAAGAAGCCACGCGAGAGTTGCATGGTCAAGGTGGAGCCACCCTGTCCGTGGCGGCCTTCGCGCACGTCGATGGCAGCTGCCTCCATCAGACGAAAGTAGTTGACGCCACTATGCTGGAAAAAGCGGCGGTCTTCGATGGCGAGCACCGCATCCACAAGCGGTTGAGGGATTTCCTCGAACCTGATGACCTCGCGCTTCGAGCGCTCCTGGCCCTCAAACAACGCCGTCACCAGTTGCGGTTCCAACTCGTAAGCCCCGAGGTTGCGGCTGTCTTTGCCGGTCTCGTCAATGGCGGTGACTTTGCCGTTCTCGAAGCGAATCACGGCGCCCTCTTGGGCGTGAAACGACTCCGGCCCGGGAATTATCTGGATTCCCTGGGGCGCGAAAGCGTAATGGCCGATTGGCGAGTCGTTGCTTCCTCGCTCTTCGGCATATCCGGCGCGGCGCAGCTCGGCGGCGACCTCAGCAGCGTCAAGCTTCTCTCCTACCGCAACCGTTTGAGGCCGGGCGTAGATCCTGGCGGCATTGCTGAAGACTGGACCAGCCATGCGGCGGTCCACGATTCGCTCGTACTTCAAGTAGAAGAAAGCGAACATCGCCATGAAGAGGACGCTGGCGATCGCAAAGCCAGCGACGAAAAGCTTGACCAGCGGATCGGCGATAGAGAAGTGATGTCCGCGAACAGGGGCGCCTCTGCCGCCGCGGGAATTTTCCCTGGGCGCGGAGCGGGCAGAAGCCCTGCCATCAGGTAATTTGATCTTGATTGCCACGTTTATGAATTTGCAGAAGCCGCTCTCTCTAAGACGGCGGTGCGGCGCTTTCCGTTATCTGAGACGCCGATTCCCAGAGGAAATCCTCGAGACTTTGGCATCGAAGTGGCGCGACTAAGACCTAGGCGCGGCGCCTAACGCCCGGCCGGACGAGGTAAGGAACGACTCCAGAGCAGTTCCTATTGTAAAACACGGAGTTCCCAGCGCAGCAATGAAGTAGGCGGGCGGTTAATAGCGTCGGTTGTACTTTCAGATTTCCGCGGAATAGCGGGCCTATCGTTCAAGTTGTTGCAAATAAAAGACGTTGCTGGTGGGCTTGATCTGGACATCGAGTTCGTTTGCCTACCGCAGCACTTCCGCCAGCTTTCCGCTGGCGATCAGTTCGGCCACCTTCTCGAAGTCCGGCGTGAAGATTCGATCCTCCGTGATGGTGGGAGACACCGAGCGAATGGCCGCGTGGGCTGCCTGGCCGCGCTTGCCGGTCTGCAGGGGCGCGCGGAAGTCGAGCGCCTGGGCGACGGCCAAGGCTTCGATGGCGAGCACATTGCGCGTGTTGGTGACGACTCGCAGCAGCTTATTGGCGGCGATCATTCCCATCGAGACGTAATCTTCCTGGTTCCCCGACGTGGTGATGGAATCCACTGACGCGGGATGCGCCAGCACCTTGTTTTCGCTGACCAGCGCGGCAGCGGTGACCTGCGGCATCATGAATCCGGAGTTCAAGCCGGCGCCAGGAGCCAGGAATGCGGGCAGTCCTTCGTTGAGCGCAGGATTCACCAGCCGCTCGAGCCGCCGCTCGGAGATACCTGCCAACCCGCATAAGTGCGATGGCCAGAAAATCGAGCGCGAACGCCAGGGGCTCGCCATGAAAGTTACCGCCCGACAGGATGTCGCCTGGGACGGTCGATCCCACCCCGCGCTTTGGCGCGCCCACTTTCTTCTCCTCAGGGAAGACCAGCGGATTGTCCACCGCCGAATTCATTTCGATCTCAAAGACCTCGCGGCAATGGGCCAGCGTATCGCGGACCGCGCCGTGGACCTGCGGGATGCAGCGCAGCGAGTAGGCATCCTGTACCTTTCTGGCACTCGCGATGCGACTCGCGAATCAGGCTGCCCTCCAACATGCGGCGCAGGTTCTCCGCGACCAGCGACTGTCCGGCGTGGGGACGTGCCTGGTGGATGCGCTTGTCAAATGCGGCATCGGTGCCCTTTAGCGCGTCCACCGTGAGAGCGCCGAGCACGTCGGCGGTGTCCGCGAGAATGTCCGCCTGCAGAGTAGCCAACAATCCGACTGCCAGCATGCCCTGGGTGCCGTTGATGAGCGAGATTGCCTCTTTGGCCTGCAGCACCAGCGGCTTGATGTCAGCTTGCTTCAGCGCCTCGGCGGCCGCCATGCGCTTGCCGCGGAACGTGGCTTCGCCCTCCGCGATCAGCACCAACGCAAGATGCGCCAGCGGAGCCAGATCGCCGCTGGCCCCCACGCTTCCCTGTGATGGAATGACGGGATGCACGCCACGGTTCAGCATCTCGCAAAGCGTGTCGATGACTGCAGGACGGACCCCCGAGAAACCCTTGGCGAGGGAATTGGCGCGCAGCAGCACCATGGCGCGCGTAACGTCTTCCGCCAGCGGTTCGCCGACGCCAGCCGCGTGCGAGCGCAAAAGCTTGACTTGCAGCTTGCGAATATCGTCTGGCGAGATGCGAAGGTCGGCGAGTTTGCCGACGCCAGTGTTTACCGCATACGCGACGCGATCATTCTCGAAGCAGGTCCTCGACCACGGCGCGTGCTCGCTCGACTGCGGTACGCGCCTCGGGTTGCAGCAGCACCGCGCGTCGCTCATGGACCACCTGACGAACATCGTCGAGGGTCAGATCCTTGCCGTTAATGTGGAGTGCCTGCATCTTGGAAATAATTCGCCAGTTTCGACTTGTTAGACGTGTCTCACAATCCGTCGGCTCATCTCGCAGGAAGGCTCTGCGAGAACCGTGGCGATGACATCGAGTGGCGCACCGTTCCGTCAGTTCTTCCCCGCCGCCTTCAAGAACGACGGTAGATACCTCTGCGGTAGCGGGATTCGTTTGAATTCAGAATCCACCACAATGTGCACGGTCTCGCCCTCGGCCAGCAAGGTGCCGTCCTCGTCGCGCACGATCTCATAGCCGAAATGCAACAGGGAATCGCGCACATTGACCAGACGAGTCCGGATTGCGACCATGTCATCGTAGCGGGCCGGGGCCTTGTAGCGGCAGCGCACGTCCACCACCGCGATGTGCGTACCGTCCTGCTTTTCCATCTCGCGATAGGTGAAGCCGAGCTGGCGCAGCATCTCCACCCGGCCGACCTCAAACCAGATGACGAAGTTGGAGTGATAGACCACACCCATCTGGTCCGTCTCGGCATAGCGCACCCGAAACTTAGTCTCGTACACTTGCGGCTTCGCGTTTGCGCGGCGCCAGTGCTTGTCTTCGGCTTTCAACCTGACACCCACTCGACCGGAGACGCGTGTCCATTTCAACCGGAAACGGACCGAAGAGCGAACCAGGTCTGCCTTGTACCGCCGCCGTTATTTTTTCGCCGCCGGCGGAGCAGTGGACGGAAGCGGGTCCGTTGCTGACCATCTGTCCTTTGGTAACTTCGCCTACGGCGACCGGCTTGCCGTCAGCGACATATAGTCAACGAATTGGGCAGGCAACGACTCCACCGACGGGGAAGCCCGACGAATTCTGCAATTGGTAGTGCACTCTGGGAGCGGCAGACGAGCCCGAGTTTCCACACTCACCCACGGGATCACCCTGCTTAACCACGTCCCCATGCTTCAACTTTATGCTGTTTTGCTTGAGATTCGTCAGCAGGGAATATTCGTTATTGCCGTGCGAGATCATGATCATGTTTCCATTCGGAGTATCCTGGCTGGGCTTGCCGGGCGCATTGTCGCCGATGTCATTTACCGTCCTCACTACCGTGCCGTCGGCCGGGGCCAACACCGGTTGGCCAAAGCAGTAGAACTGTTCATTCTTCGTACCGTCGCCCTCAAAAGGATTTCCGTTCTTCAGCAGAACAAAATCCATGGCAAACCGTTGGTCGTCAGACCCTTGATAGACATTGTTAAAGACGCCGTGTCCGCCTTCGAAGACGAACCACTCGCCGGAGAAGGGAAGCTTCAGCTTGGTGGTGTCTTTGTAGCCGGCATCATGGCCTTCGGGAGGTGAGTTTTGCGGCCTGATTGTGAAACGCCTCGGTGTCACCATTCTCGTCGATCACGATCATGGTCGCCACCGGGACCTTGGCATTCGAGAATTGCGACAGACGGGAGTAAACCGTAGCTCGTTTCAACATGTAAGGGACAATGGTCTGCCTCCAGCACTGCTGTCTCCGAGCCCAGTCTTCGTTCTTCCACTGCATGAGCGTGGCTACAAATTTCTGCTCGTTCTCGGTCCTCTTCCTGCTCTCCGCGGGAGAGGTAGCCCAAATCGCGCCCGCCTGCCCCGCTTTGAACATGTCAAAAAGCTTCCTTGCCGCGCTCCTTGGCCGCTTCGCTCATCACCGGATAAGGAGCATAACTACTGGCCGGCTTTGCCGTACCGGCCGCCTGTGGCTGGGATGCCGGAGCCGAAGATTGGGCGTAGACCATAGTGGAAAACAGCATTACCGCTACGACGGAATGCAGACGAAATGTCACTCATGACTCTCCCTGTGTTCGCTGCGGGTTCGCCCTTCTCCAGCAAAGAGTTCTTGCGGGCCCGCCGAAATCGTATTCTCTCAGCGTGGCGGCGCCTTTTCATGGCCGCCGCAGCCGGTAGCTGTTGAAACTCTGACGATGAATAATGCTTGAAGCGACGCTTTGTGGCAATAGAGACGTGGGACTTGTTCCGCTCCCGATTGGTTGTAACTTAAGGCACCGCCAATTCTATCGCAAGTGGCTCTGCACTTACGGACAACTCCACTCGCGTGCCACCGGACTAATGGCTTGAACTGGGCGGATCCGCCAGGCGCTCCAGCCATCTATTTTCCTGTCCAGCGTGGGCTTCGCTTCTCCAGAAACGAGCTTACACCTTCGCGAAAATCGGCCGTCCTGCGGATGCGCGCGTTCTCCTCTACCGCGGCCGCGATCTCCCGGTCCGAGCTCTTCCGCCGCGTAGTGCCTGAGCAGGCGCTTGGTCGCCAGCAGCGAAGCCGGACTGTTGTTCAGCAGGCTGGCCGCCAGATCGCGTGCGCGCTCGAGAAGCTTGTCGGGCGCGACAATCTCGTTGACCAGTCCCATGCGAAAAGCTTCTTCGGCGCCGATGATTCGTCCGGTGAGCAGCAGATCGCGTGCATGCTTCTCGCCCACCTGGCGCAGCAGAAAGGTCGAAACGATCGCCGGAACGAAACCAATGCGCACCTCGGTATAGCCGAACTTGGCCTCGGAAGAAGCCAGGGTGAAGTCGCACAGCGTGGCCAATCCGCAGCCTCCGGCGACTGGCGGCGCCATTCACCGCGGCAATGGTGACCTTGGGAAACTCGTAGAGCGTGCGAAACAAGCGGGCCATGGTGCTGGAGTCGGCCAGGTTCTCGTTCTTCCGTGCGGCCGGTGATAGAGCGCAAGTTGTCGAGGTCCATCCCCGAGCAGAACGCCTTGCCAGCGCCAGTCAGGATAAGGATTTGCGCGGCAGATTTCTCGACCTCGCTCCAGCGCGCGCAGTAGCTCGTCAATCAGTTCGTAGCTGATGGCGTTGCGCTTGTCCGGGCCGGTTCAGCGTGATCGATGGCGAGCGGGCCGTCGTAGTCGAGAGTGAGAGTTCGTAATATCGGATTGCATTTGCGTTCCTGAAGGCTAACAGCTAAGAGCTAGCTACAGCTAATTCGCGTAAAGCGAAAGCGCGCCCCTCTCACATCTTCGGTCCGCTGAACTTGTTCGCGATCTCCACCGCCAGGCGGAACGGCTCCGTAATCGGCTTCTTCAGCGGCAAGTCGGCGCCTCGGCTCTTCAACGCTTCCAGCAATTTCTCCGTTGGTATGTTGCCCACCAGCACATCCTGCGCGAAGGGACAGCCGCCCAGGCCGCCGATGGCGGAGTCGAATCGCCGGCAACCGGCATCGTAAGCCGCCAGAACTTTTGCCGCCGCCTCATCCGGACGGCTGTGCAGAGTGTACGCCGATCTCCACGCCTTCGAACTTCTCCAGCACCGGTCCGAGCAAGTCGCGCAATCTGCTGCGGCGTCGCCAGTCCCACGGTGTCGGCGAGCGAGATGGCCTGCAAATCCATGTCGGCGAGCAGGCTGATTCCCTCGATCAACTCGTCCGCGTTCCACAAATCGCCATAGGGATTGCCGAAGGCCATCGAGATGTAGGCCATGGTGTCGAGATCCGCCCTCGTCGGCTTTCTGCTTGACCTTTTCCAGGATGTCGAGATTCTCTTCCAGCGTCTGGTTCTGATTGTTCTTCAGAAACGTCGGCGAGAGCGAATAGGGGAAGCCGAGGTCCGCACCGCATCGGTCGCGATGGCCCGCTCGGCCCCGCGTTCGTTGACCACAATGCCGATGATCTCGACGTCATCGGGCGGATCAAGCTCGCTGAGTACACTTTCCGAGTCGGCCATCTGCGGAATGGCCTTGGGCGAGACAAACGACACGGCATCGATGTGCTTGAACCCAGCGGCAATCAGCGCCTTCAGGTACTCGACCTTGACGGACGTGGGGATCTGGCCGGGCAGCCCTTGCCAGGCGTCGCGTGGACATTCGATGAGTTTGATGAAGTCAGCCATTAGCAATTAGCTCTTAGCCCTTAGCTCTCAGCTATCAGCCAAGCCACGTCTAACGCGATTCCGATTGCCAAAGCCGTTCCTCGTTTTCCTCTAAAGCAGTGCGTCAGTCCGGCGAGAGCCCAGTATCCCGATCGGGCGCTTAGCGTTAACCGCTGGATGCTCAGTTACAAATGGCCACCAAAGCTAGCAGTCAGACTCAAGCGATCTAAGGCAGGCTCAACCTGGCTAAGAGCTAAGAGCTGACGGCTCAGCCAGAAGCGAACAGCGGCCTTCCTACGTCTGCAACACTCCCACACTGAACTTCGGCACCTCGGGATTCAGCGCCGCCGCTTCCAGCGCGGTGATGATCGCCTCGCGCGTCTCCGCCGGATCGATGATCTTGTCGATCCACAGCCGCGCCGCGCCGTAACGCGGATCGGTCTGCTCGTCGTAGGTTGCCTTGACTTCGTCGAACAGCTTCTTCTTGTCTTCCTCGCTCAGCTTCTTGCCGCCGCGCTCCAGTTGCTTGATCTTGATCTCCACCAGCGTTCCCGCCGCCGAAGCGCCCGCCATCACCGCATATCTTGCCGACGGCCAGGCGAACAGGAAGCGCGGATCGTACGCCTTGCCGCACATCGCGTAATGTCCCGCGCCGAACGATCCGCCCACAATGACCGCAATCTTCGGCACCACCGAGTTCGACACCGCATTCACCATCTTAGCTCCGGCGCGGATGATGCCGCTCCACTCCGCGTCGCGTCCCACCATGAAGCCATTCACGTCGTGCAGAAAGACCAGCGGCACCAGGTTCTGGTTGCAATCCATGATGAAGCGCGCCGCCTTCTCCGCCGACTCGGTGTAAATGACGCCGCCAAACTCCGTGCGCTTGTTGCCGCTATGGTCGATCTGCTGCACGTGCGTCTTCTGATTGGCGACAATCCCGACGGCGAAGCCGCCGATGCGCGCATAGCCGCACAGCACCGTCTCGCCGTACTCGGACTTGTACTCGCCAAACTGGCTGCCGTCCACGATGCGCGCGATGATCTCCTTCATGTCGTACTGGCGCGCGGGATCGCCGTCGAAGATGCCGTAGATTTCTTCCGCGGCGATAGAGCGGCTCCTCCGGCTTCTTGCGGTCGAAGACGCCGAGCTGGCGATTGCCCATCTTGTCCACCAGCAGGCGAATGCGCGCGAGGCACGACTCGTCGTCCGGCTCGCGGAAGTCGACCGTGCCGCTGATTTGCGAGTGCATCTTCGCGCCGCCGAGTTCCTCCGCCGAATACTTCGCGCCGATGGCAGCCTGCACCAGCGCCGGTCCGGCGAGAAACAGCCCGCTGCCTTCGGTCATGAGGATGTGATCGCACATGAGCGGCAGATAAGCGCCGCCGGCCACGCACATGCCCATGATGGCGGCGATCTGCGGAATGCCCATCGCCGACATCACGGCATTGTTGCGGAAGACGCGGCCAAAGTCGTCCGTGTCGGGGAAGACGTCCTCCTGCAGCGGCAGGAACACGCCCGCGGAATCCACCAGGTAAATCGTGGGAATGTGGTTCTCGATGGCGATGTTCTGCGCGCGAATGACCTTCTTGGCCGTCATCGGGAAGAACGCGCCAGCCTTCACCGTGGCGTCATTCACGATGAGCATGACCAGGCGTCCCTGCACCCGCGCCAGGCCGGTCACCACCCCGGCAGAGGGCGCGCCGCCCCACTCTTCGTACATGCCCCACGCCGCGTAGCCGCCGAGCTCGAAGAACTCGGTGCCGGGATCAATCAGCAGCGCAATGCGCTCGCGCGCGGTCAGGCGCCCTTTCTTGTGCTGCGACTCGATCGCCTTGTCGCCGCCGCCCTGGGCGATAATCTGCTCTTCATTGCGGACGTTGGCGACCATCTCGGCCATGGCTTTCAGGTTGCGTTCGAAGCGCGCCGAGTCGCTTTTCACCTTGGTTTCGAACGGGGAGGGCGATCCGGAATGATGGCTATGGTCGGTCATGATGAGTGAGGAAGCAAACTACCTACGATAAAGCAGGGAAGCACCGCACGCAATGTCTCTCCAGTTCGCGGCAAGTGCAACGCCTCAAGCAGCGCTATCGCCCCGATTCCATCGCCTGGGTGCAGCACGGTAATCGCGGTCGCTCCCTGCCGTGGGCGGTTTCTCTTCCCCAGAAGCAGTTGATCGTAAGCCTGGCCCGCGGCAAGTATCAGGGCTTCAACGATTCTCACCTCACCGAAAAACTTCGGGCCGAGGAGAACCTCTCGATCAGCCGCGAAACCGTGCGCCGCATCCTGCGTGCCGCCAAGCTGGCCTCTCCGCAGAAGCGTCGGCCTCGCCCATACCGCTGCCGCCGCTTGCCCCGTCCCCGTTTCGGCATGATGGCGCTCACCGATGCCAGCCGCCATGACTGGCTCGAAGGCCGTGGCCCCCAGCTCACCCTCATCGGCTTTCAGGACGACGCCACCAGCCAGATCCTGGCCGCTCACTTCCAACTCGAACCCGAAAATACCGTCGGCTATCTCCGCGCCCTACACACCATGATCGTCACTCATGGCATCCCGCTCAGCCTCTACCGCGACCGTCACAGCATCTTCCAGCGCAACGATGCCCACTGGAGCCTGCCCGAACAGCTCGCTGGAAAACAATCTCCTACCCAACTGGGACGCGCCTTGGAGGAACTCGGCATCCAGCAGATCCCCGCTTACTCGCCGCAAGCCAAGGGCCGCATCGAGCGGGCCTGGCGCACCTGCCAGGACCGCCTGGTTAGCGAACTCCGTCTCGCCCGCGCCACCACTTTGCAGCACGCCAACGCCGTGCTCGCGCGCTTCTGCGCCGACTACAACCGGCGCTTTGCCCGCCCCGCCGCCGACGCCACCCGCGACTTTCGCTGCCTGCCGCGTCGCTTCGATCTGGCCCGCTGCCTCAGCTTGCGTTACCAGCGCGTGGTCAGCTCCGACCACGTCATTACCCTGGGAGCGCATGCCATCGCGCTGCCCCCCTTGCCCGGCCATCGCGGCTACGCCGGACAAACGGTGGAACTTTCCCATCAGCTCGATGGCACCCTGCGCGTCTATCGCGGCGACTTTTTGTTGCTCGCCCAACCGCTGCCGCTGGAAGATTACTCGGAGCGCCGTCCGGCTCCACGCGCCACCGCGCAGAAACCAAAACCCAAGATGCTCCGCATCTACAACCTCTCCGGCCGCCCCGCTTTAGCGGCCGTTACTTAATTGACAGGGGGTGACAGAGTCTCGTTGCAGTTAGTACGACATTTTCTCGTTGCAACTACAGTCAAAGAGAGTTCTTCATCCCTCGATACCAACCTTGAGCCGCCCTACTCGTCGACCACGCCCTCGAACAGATCAGTCTCGGCCCTTGCGTCCCGGGGCTCGCACGTCAGTGCGAGGTGATACATCTCTAAGGCGCCCCCGCGACGTCCAAGGTTCTTTCTCACCCGCTCAAACAGCGGGGCCTGCGTCTTGTGAAGTTGGAATGCCTCCACTTTCTTCTCGAAGCGCTCTGTACCGACTTCGATGCGGGCCGTCACCGTGGGTGGCGCGATCGTCGGAAGGTCAGGTATGACGAAGTCCGCAGCGACGTAATACAGCTTCTGCGCACGATGGACCTGCAGTCCCTGTTCAATCTGATCGGGAAACCGATCGGGTCGCCCGGCCCACTCGAATGCCATCGTCGCGAAAACGCCCGCCATCGCGTGATCAGGATGACCCGTCAGTCCACCGTCCGGCCCGAAGGTAAGAACCACGTGCGGACGGAGCTGGCGCATGCGTCGTGTCAGGTCTTCTACGGCTCGATAGAAATCGGTCCGGTTAAGCTGGCCATCGATGTAGTCGAGAACTTCGTATTGGCTGACCTTGAGCAGCTTGCAGGAGGCTGCAAACTCGGCGCGTCGCAGCGAGGCCAACTCCTCATTCGAGCGAGCCGTACCTCGATTGCGGGCCGCGGTTCCGGCAGTCATGCAAATGACGTGCGTTTCAACGCCGCGGTCGTGGTAGAGAAGCAGGGTGCCGCCAAAGGCCCCCGCTTCGTCATCCGGATGCGCAGTTACACAGAGAAGCTTGAGCATGATTTTCCGCAACTGCCGAAGAGCATGGCAAGGTAAAGACGATATTCCTACGCCTTCCTACAGATTACAACGAAGGTTGGCCGGGAACCGGATGCCACTCGGGGGCGGCAACACGAGCATGGCTTGGCGTTTGGCTCTTGGTGTAGTCGGGGTTGGGCCAAAGATGCAGAAGAGCCTTAGCCCAAGGGTGCGCGAGTGACACAAATCACAGGGCTTGGTGATAAGACTCACGGCTCTCCGGGTCGTCGAAATCCTATCTTGGATGCATACAACGAGCCGAGTTTCCGCAAGAGCGGGGGAGGAAAAACCACAATGAGCGAAGGCAACGGCAGCACCCATCCGGCGGCCACCAAACAATACACGCCGCGCCTGATCTTCTGGGAAGTTACCAAGGGCTGTAATCTGCGGTGCATCCACTGCCGCGCTACCGCGACGGAGCTGATGTCTCCTGCCGATCTGGCGACGGACAAGGCGCTCGACATTATTTCTGAGATCGCGGACTTCGGAAACCCAATCCTCGTGCTCAGCGGCGGTGAACCCTTGTATCGGCACGACATTTTCCAGTTGGCCGAATACGCCACCAGCCGCGGTCTGCGGACGGCGCTGGCCACCAACGGAACGTTGGTGACGAAAGACGTCGCCCAAAAGATCAAGCATGCCGGAATCAAGCGGGTCTCGATATCGCTCGATGGGTCGGACGCGCACACCCACGATTCGTTCCGCGGTATTCCCGGTGCGTTCGAGGCAGCCGTTTATGGGATGCGAAACCTGCAGGAACTGGGAGTGTCGGTCCAGATCAACACGACGATTGCGCGTCACAATGCGCACCAGTTGCCGGCGGTACTTGACCTGGCGCGAACCCTCGGCGCGGACGCCCTGCATACTTTCCTGTTGGTGCCCGTGGGGTGCGGAGTGGATATCGCCACCGAGCAGATGGTGCCACCGGAAGAGTACGAGCAGATGTTGAACTGGTTCTATGATCAGTCGCTGGAAGGTGGGATCGAGTTGAAGGCGACCTGCGCGCCGCATTACTTCCGGGTATCTCGGCAACGCAAGGCTGCTGACCGCCTCGCGGGCCGGAACCAGATTGCGCCTCCCGCACCCAGCGTCAACGAGATTGGACCGACGGACATGACCATGCCCGGCTCGACAGGGATTTCCCTGAAGCCGGGTGGCGGGCCTCCGGTCGGACACACTGGCCATCCCGGCGGCCACCCTGGCGATATGAACGCGACGACCAAGGGCTGCTTGGCGGGAACCGGCGTTTGTTTTCTCTCGCACGAAGGCGAGGTCTTCCCCTGCGGATACCTTCCTGCGCTGGCCGGCGATTTGCGCAAGCAGAGCTTCGCTGAAATCTGGAACGGGTCGGATGTGTTCGCCCAGCTGCGTGACGACGACAACCTAAAAGGGAAGTGCGGCTGTTGCGAGTTTCGTCACGTTTGCATGGGGTGCCGCGCCCGCGCCTACGCCGCTACGGGCGACTTCCTGGCGGAGGAGCCGTTCTGCGTGTACGAACCCGGTACCTCGAACCAGATGATTCGGGAGTCGGCGATCAAGCGGTAGTCTCGAAACACTGAAACCGTTACACGCGGGCAACCGTTAGTCGGGGATCTTCAATGGCTGGGATAGCCGCACACATCAGTTCGACACACAATGGACGACAGAAGGCCCTTGTTATTCCACGCGAGCACGGCGCGTGGGGTATGCTGCTGGTGCCACTCGCGACGGGCGCGATAACAGCACTCCGCTCCAACGTAAATGACGCCGCATTGGCTCTTTTCATCGTTGCGGCGATGTCGCTCTTCTGGTTGCGCACACCCGTAGAAAGTTGGTTGGGTACTTCGGCCATCAAGGCGCAAGCCAAAGACGAACGGACCTTTGTGATGAGGGTAATTGTGGCCGTGGGGTCGTTGGCAGTTGTTAGCATTGCCGCGTTGCTATGGAGCACACAATCTCGCGGACTCCTGATAATCGGCGCAATCGCAGGTCTGGCTTTCGCCATACAAGCAGGAGTCAAGAAGCTCGGGCGCAAAGGAAGAATGCCGGCGCAGGTTATTGGCGCCGTAGGACTCACTTCGACGGCAGCGGGGGCGTATTGCGTTGCCACCGGGAAGTTCGACCGCATCGCAGTCGTGCTATGGCTGGCCAACTGGTTGTTTGCCGGCGACCAGATCCACTTCGTGCAGGTCCGCATCCGTTCCAGCCGCGCAGCCAACCTGGACGAGAAGATGAGGCAGGGATGGTTCTTCTTCTGCGGACAGATAGTCCTGATCGGCGCAATCCTCGCCGCCTGCCGCTTCGGACTCTTCCCTGGCGCCGTTGCGTTGGCCTTCATGCCCGTCCTGGCTCGAGGCACGCTGTGGTTTGTCCGTGGCCAGAGTCCGCTGGATGTGCACAAGCTGGGTCTCAGCGAACTGACTCACTCGTTGATGTTCGGAGCTCTGTTGTGCGCCTCGTTTCTGATTTAGAAGGAGTCGAGCAAGCCAGCTACGAAGACTTGGCATGCATGCTTCCGGGCTCGCTAGGCCATCAGCCCACCCGACCTGTTCCCCGACAACGCACTGATATCCAGGGCATCCCGTACAATGATGCCGATGGCTTCAACGAGCACCACTTCCACGCCCCCCATTTCGAAGGATCTTGCCAGTATCAAAGGACTTGCTGCGCTCCTGTTTCTATATGTTTTAGCTGGGAGTAGCATTCTTAGAGCGCAAGCAACTTCCTCGGCAGGGGGAGCGTCGCCGATGACACTAGTGCTGAAGAGTTCCGCCTTCGCGCAGAGTGCGGAGATTCCGAAAAGGCACACCTGTGATGCCGAGGACATGTCGCCAGCGCTGGAATGGAGCGGGTCCCCGCCGCGCACCGTCAGCTTCGCGCTCATCATGGATGACCCCGACGCGCCCAATGGAACATGGGTGCACTGGGTTATGTGGAACTTGCCGGGCGGCGCCCACGAACTTCCCGAGGCCGTCGCCAAGAAAGATCCCTTGGACGACAGCACTCGCCAAGGCCGGAATAGCTTTGGGAAGACCGGCTACAACGGCCCATGTCCGCCGCGGGGCAAGCCGCACCGGTATTTCTTCCGCTTGTATGCGCTGGATGAAAAACTCGATCTTGGACAAGGGGCCAGCAATGTTGTCCTGCAGCAGGCCATCCAAGGACACGTTATCGTCGAGGCGGAGTACATGGGAACCTATCGGCGTTAGCGCGACAAGCTCGATTTAGCAGCGCACAATGTTGGGCGAATCGATGCCCTTGGTCGCGTTGCGAGTATCTACCACCAGCTTGGACTCCCGCACGATGCGCTGGTAGTCATAGTCGCTGTGGTCAGTTACGATCACCACGCAGTCGTACCCGTCCAGGTTCTCCAACGGCGCACAGGTCATGTTGAGGGCGTATTGGCGGCCCTGCCCCACGGTAGGAAAGTAAGGATCGTTATAGCTGACAATCGCACCCCGCTTTTGCAGCAACTCGATAATCGTGAGCGCCGGCGATTCCCGCAAGTCGTCAATGTCCTTTTTGTAGGAAAGCCCCAAGATCAAGATCTTCGAGCCGTTGAGCGCCTTCTTCTGCCCGTTCAGAGCGCTGGCGACCGCTTCGACAGAGAAGTACGGCATGTTGGTGTTCACTTCGCCGGCCAGTTCGATAAAGCGGGTGCGGAAATCGAACTGCTTCGCCTTCCACGACAAGTAGAACGGATCGATAGGGATACAATGCCCGCCCAGTCCGGGACCCGGATAAAACGCCTGGAAGCCGAAAGGCTTGCTCTTGGCAGCGTCGATCACCTCCCAGATATCGATGCCCATGCGCAGGCACAGCAGCTTCAACTCATTCACCATCGCGATATTCACGCAGCGATATATGTTCTCCAGCAGTTTGGTCATCTCGGCCGCTGCCGGCGTTGACACCGGCACCGTCCGATTGAAGATCGTGCCATACAGCTTGGATCCAAGTTCGCTGGCCAGCGGATCGAGTCCGCCGATGACCTTGGGAATGTCGCGGCGCGCGACCGTGTCGTTGCCCGGGTCTTCGCGTTCGGGAGAGAAAACTACACGGAACAGATTGTCGCCCGCCAGGTTGGCGCGAGCGGCCAGCAGCCCGCGGCCATTGGAACGCTCGAGAATGGGCACGAGAATCTCTTCGGTAGTGCCAGGATAGGTCGTACTCTCGAGGATGATCAATTGCCCTGCGTGCAGATGTGGGGCAATCGACTCGGCCGTGGAGGTGATGTAGCTGAGATCGGGCTCGTGATACTCGTTCAGCGGAGTCGGAACGCAGATGACGATCGCGTCCATGTGGGCGATGTTGGCGTAATCCGAGGTGGCGGTGAAGCCCTGGCTGCGCGCTGCCTGAATCTCCGTCGGCGCAATCCGGTAAATGTAGGACCCGCCAGATTCGAGCACATCGATCTTCTTCCTATCAATGTCGAAGCCGGTCACGGGGAATTTCTCCTCGCTGAACAGCAACGCCAGGGGCAGACCCACATAGCCCATTCCAATCACGCCAACTTTGGCAGTGCGGGACTCGATCTTGCTCTTGAACAGTTCAGACAATCCGGAACCTGCGGCTTTCGATGGCAACGACATGTTTCATTCCTTGGGCAAACACGATTCTGGGCGAGCTAATCTTCGGCATATAGGCCCATGCAATGCTCAGGACGAGTTCGAGCCGCTGAATGCGGCCACGCCGGTCACTTACAAGGTTAGCACGCTAAGAGGTGACCGGCTGCATACTGCGCGGAGACAGACCGAATCGTTCTGCCAGCATATCGACTATCTCTTTGCCGATCTCAAGTGACGCTGTCGCTGCTGGTGAGGGCACGTTGCAGACATGGATCATGCCCTTGCTGTGGACAAAATGAAAATCGTCCACAAGGTTGCCATTGAGATCCACCGCCTGGGCCCGCACTCCGGAGCCGCCGGGAGCCAGGTCAGATTCCTGCAGCTCCGGTACCATCTTCTGTAGTGATTTCACGAAGGCCGTCTTGACCCAGGAGCGGTATTGCTCGGCCCACCCCATGCGCCAGTACTTTCGCGCCATCTTGCGGAAGCCTGGGAACCGCAGCATCTGCATGGCCTCGTTGAGATCGGGCGACGTGCCGGTATACCCCTCGCGACGGAAGGCCAGCAATGCATTCGGTCCAGCCTCGACGCTGCCGTTGACGCGGCGGGTGAAGTGCACTCCGAGGAACGGGAAGCGGGGATCGGGGACAGGGTAAATCAGCGACTTGATCAGGTGGCGCCGCTCCGGTTTCACCTCGTAGTACTCGCCACGGAATGGGATGATCTCAAGGTCTGTCTGTACCCCCGCCATGCGGGTAATCGCGTCGCTGTAGAGGCCGGCGCAGTTGATCGCGTAGCGTGCCCGGAAGACCCCGGAGCTGGTTTCGACAATGTTGCAGTCTTGCTCTTCGCGGAGACCGAGTACCTTGGCGCGAAACACGATCTCGCCGCCCGCGCTCTCGATCAACTCGGCATACTTTTGCGCGACCACCTCGTAGTCGACGATGCCCGTAGTGGGCACTTGCAGCCCGCTGATGCCGTCACAGTGCGGCTCGATCTCCCGAAACTGCTCGCGAGTCAGCATGCGCAACCCGGGCACGCCATTGGCAATCCCGCGCTGGTGTAGCTGCTCGAGCCTGCGGAACCTCCTCGGGGCTGGTCGCGACCACGAGCTTGCCGCACTCTTCGAAGGGAACCTCATGCTGCTGGCAGAAGCGCTTCATGGACGCGGCCCCGGCGACGCAGTTGCGCGCCTTCAGCGAGCCAGTCTTGTAGTAGAGGCCGGAATGGATGACGCCGCTGTTGTGCCCGGTCTGGTGGGCGGCCACGTGATCTTCTTTCTCCACGACTACCAGGCTTAGTTCAGGGAAGCGCTGGGTGATCTCGAGAGCGGTCGCCAGTCCGACAATCCCCGCGCCAATAATCAACAGATCGGTTTCGTGGTCGGCCATAGAATTCTGCAAGGCTCCAACAAACCCGCGATTATAAGGGCCCAGCGTGGTACCTACTAGGGCACAGATCACAAAGGAGGGAAATCACAAACATTGCGCTGTCGCGTCAGGAACATTACCCTAGGTATGCAGAGGAGATGCAATGAAGGTGCTGATCACGGGTGGGGCGGGCTTCATCGGGTCGCATCTCGCCGAGCGGCACCTCACTCTGGGCGACGAAGTCTGCATAGTCGACGATCTCTCCACCGGCTCCATCGCCAATGTCCAGCATCTAAAGATACATCCCGCGTTCAGCTATCACATCGACAGTGTAACCAACAAGCATCTGATGACCGAATTGGTCGACCTGTGCGATGTCGTCTATCACCTCGCGGCTGCCGTCGGTGTGCGGCTCATCGTGGACAGCCCGGTGCGCACCATCGAAACCAACATCCGTGGCACCGAGATCGTCCTTGAGCTGGCGGAAACCAAGCGAAAGCGTGTCCTGATTACCTCGACGTCAGAGGTATATGGCAAGCTGGCACACGTGCCCTTCTCGTGAAGACGACGACCTGGTGATGGGGCCCACCAACAAAAGCCGCTGGAGCTATGCCTGCTCCAAGGCCATTGACGAGTTTCTCGCCATCGCGTACTGGAAAGAGAAGCGGGTGCCAACCGTGATTGCGCGCCTGTTCAACACCGTGGGACCGCGCCAGACCGGCCGTTATGGCATGGTGGTCCCCAACCTGGTAGTCCAGGCCTTGACCGGCAGGGACATCACCGTCTTTGGCGACGGCGCCCAGAGCCGTTGCTTCACCCACGTCAACGACACGGTGGATGCGCTGGTCGGCATTGCCGCTCATCCTGATGCCAACGGCGAAGTCTATAACGTGGGCAGCGACCACGAAATCACCATTATCGAATTGGCGACGCGCATCAAGCGCATGACTGGCTCGGATTCGAGAGATCGTATTCGTCTCCTACGGCAGGGCATACGAAGAGGGCTTCGAAGATGTGCGGCGGCGCGTTCCCGACATCAGCAAGCTGACCCGGCTCATTGGCTATCGTCCGCGCCTGTCGCTGGAAGAAACCCTGGAAAGCATCATCGCGGACCAGCGCGCTCGGTTGCGCGAGCACGGGTGGCCGTCGCTGTCCGCTAGACCCGACTCCCGAATTCGTCTAGGAATCCCCACTATGCATGTACTGGTGACCGGCGGTGCAGGTTTTCTGGGTTCGCATCTGTGCGATGCCTTGCTGGCGGAGGGCCACTCCGTCGTCTGCGCCGATAACCTGCTGACCGGACGGATGGAGAACCTCGCGCATCTCCGTCACGAGCCTCGGTTCGGCTTTCTCGAGCAGGATGTCAGCCAGCCTTTCGATCCCGGCAAGGTCGACTACATCTTCCACTTCGCGTCGCCCGCCAGCCCGGTCGATTATCTCGAGCATGCCATCGAAACCCTGCAGGTCGGTTCGCTCGGCACCATGAACTGCCTCGAACTGGCGAAGAAGTACGATGCCAAGTTTCTGCTGGCCTCGACCTCAGAGTGCTATGGCGATCCCTTGGAGCATCCGCAGAAAGAGACGCTATTGGGGGCACGTGAATCCCATCGGGCCGCGATCGGTGTATGACGAGTCGAAGCGCTTTGCCGAAGCGGCCACCATGGCCTACCACCGCTACCACCGAGTGGACACGCACATTGTCCGCATCTTCAACACCTATGGTCCGCGGCTGCAGATCAACGATGGCCGGGTGATCTCGAACTTCATGAAGCAGGCGCTGCGCGGCGAAGATCTCACGGTCTACGGCGACGGTTCGCAGACGCGCAGCTTCTGCTACGTGAGCGACGAAGTGGCGGGAATTCTGGCGCTGTCGAAGTCTGACGAGCACGAGCCGACCAACATCGGCAATCCCGATCGAATTCACCATCCTGGAGTGTGCCCAGGCGGTGCTGGAAGTGACGGGGTCGAGCAGCAAACTGCGATATGAGCCGCTGCCGCAGGACGATCCCAAGCAGCGCCGGCCCGACATCAGCAAGGCCAAGACGACTGCTGGGATGGGAGCCGACCATCGATCTGCGGACCGGCTTGCGCCTGTCGCTGGATTACTTCAAGTCTGCGGTGCAGGCGAGCCGAGCGCGCACATAGGACGACTTCGTCCGGGTAACATGGAACGTCGACGCCACTTCCTCTCCAGGTAGGACCCTGCTCTACGTGCACTTGCCAGCGATACATGTGCTCACAAAATCGTCATTTCCTCTCCCGGATTCTCGTAGAATGAACAAAGTATCAAGAGGTCCGTTTGATGGACGCTCAATCCGAATTTGAGGCGCTCCGCCGCGAAAGTTCCTCATGGTGGCACACCGCCCGCCGCAAGCTGCTGCGCGAGGCTGTCGCGCAAGCCGTGCATGGCAAACGCGAGGCCCGCGTTCTGGATCTCGGCTGTTCCGCAGCACTGGAATTCTCCGCAAGCGCTGACCCTTCGCATCGTCAACGCGCATAGTTCGCTGCCGACTTTGGCATTTCGCCAGATCGAAGGATCGCAAAACCTTGATCTGCACCAGTCCGGAAGATTTGGGATTCGCGTCAAGCTCATTCGACGCCATCGTGGCCGGTGACATCTTGCAGATGGTTCGCCGATGACCGGGCAGCTCTGCGCGAGCTGCGTCGCGTGCTGAAGGATGGCGGCCTGCTGTGCCTTACCGTGCCCGCGTATCCGTTTCTCTGGGGCGAGGAGGACGAAGCGCGCGGGCATCAGCGGCGTTACACCGCGAGCGAACTGCGGCGCAAGCTCAACAACTGCGGCTTCGAAATTTCCCGCGTCTCGTATCTGGTGGCCACGGGATTTCTGCCTGCCGTCGTTGGAGCGCATCTTCAAGAACATGTTCCGCAAGATCGGTTGCGCCGCGCGCGGCTGGCGACGCGGACTTCCGCGCTGGCCAATGCTGCCATGGTCACGCTGCTCGATTGCGAGCGCCATCTGATTCGCTACATCAACCTGCCCTTTGGCACGCGGGTGGTCTGCTGGGCGCGTAAGCCAGCACTGGTCGCCGAACGCGTTACCGTGCCCGCCTGGGAGCGCCAGTGGTCGCGCCCCCCTTGCCGCAGGGTATGACAATGAGCCAGTCCGATCTGCCGGAAATCTCGTCTGCAAGTTAAAATCAACCCGTGGCACTGTTTCGCAGCGTTGGAACCACCCTGGAGATGATCAAGTGGGAGCACTCCGTGCTCACGCTTCCCTTTGGTCTGACCGGCGCTGTGCTGGCGGCTCGCGGTATTCCCAGCCTGCATACCTCGATCTGGATCATCGTCGCGCTGGTGGCGGCGCGCTCGGCGGCCATGGCCTTCAACCGCCTGGCAGATGCAACCATCGACGCGGCCAATCCGCGCACCCGGATTCGCGCGCTTCCCGCCGGCAAGCTGAGCAAGTCATTCGTGGCCTGGTTCGTTGTGGTGACGTCTCGCCGATCCTGATACTTGGCCGCGTATGAACTGAATCCGCTGGCGTTTTACCTGTCGCCAGTGGCGCTGGCGATCGTGTTCCTGTATTCCTTCACCAAGCGCTTCACGCGCTGGTCGCACGTGGTGCTTGGGCTGGCGATGGGCACCGCTCCCGCGGCCGCGTGGATCGCGGTCCGCGGCTCGCTCGATCCGCGCATCCTGATTCTGACCGCAGCGGTGGTCTTCTGGGGCGCCGGCTTCGACATCCTCTACAGCTGCCAGGACTACGAGTTCGATTGCTCGACCGACGTCTATTCCGTTCCCAAGGCCTTCGGCATTCGCACATCGCTGAACATCGCCCGGTTCTTTCACGTGATTACCGTTCTGCTGCTGGCGTGGATGGTGAGTGGCGTTTGGGCTCGGCAAGATTGCCGTGGCGGGCGTGGTATTTGTGGCGCTGCTGCTGATCTATGAGCACTCGCTGGTGAAGCACGACGACCTCAGCCGCGTGAATGCCGCCTTCTTCACCATGAACGGCCTGGTCTCGATGGCGTTCCTGTTCTTCATTGCGGGAGATTTGCTGCTGGCACGGTGACTTAGAATGACGCCATCACTGAAGAAGTAGCCGGTCTTCTGAAGAAAGCCCTTGCGCTTCCCGTTGAAGCGAGCAGCACTCGCGAGATCGCTCTTCAATACTCTCGATGAAACCGTGGATGAGGATGTTGAGGCATCCTGGCAAGCAGAGATTGCCTCGCGGAGTGATTTCGGCAAGGCACTGCGATATGATTGGAGAGATGTCTAAGGCATCGTACATCGCCAGCTCCAAGAAGCTTCACCCCTTCCAGACCGACGACCCTCGCCTGCGGCCGATTCACGACAAGGTGATGGCGCACGAGCGTCTGTCGGCGGACGACGCGCTGGCGCTCTACCGCTCCGGTGACATTCTGGCGATTGGGCTGGCTGGCGAACCACGTTCGCGAGCGGATGCACGGCGACATCGCCTATTTCAACGTCAACCGGCATATCAACTACACCAATGTTTGCGTGGCCGCCTGCCGCCTGTGCGCCTTCGGCCGCAAGAAGGATGCGCCCGGCGCCTACACCATGGCGCTGGAAGAAGTCTGGAGCACCGCCGGTTCCGGCTACACCGAGGCGATCACCGAGTTTCACATTGTCGGCGGCCTGCATGCCGATCTGCCATTCCAGTACTACGTTGATCTGATCGCCGGATTGAAGGAGCGCTTCCCCGAGGTGCACCTCAAGGCGTTCACCATGGTGGAGATCGCCTTCTTCTCGAAGATCGGCAAGATGACGCCGCGCGAGGTGCTGATCAAATTCAAAGAGGCGGGGCTGGACTCCATGCCCGGCGGCGGCGCCGAGATTTTTTCCGACCGCATCCGCCACATCATCTGCGATCACAAGATCGACGGCGACGACTGGCTCCAGCTTGCGCGCACCGCGCATGAAGTCGGCCTGAAGTCGAACGCGACCATGCTCTACGGCCACGTCGAGAACGACGAGGACCGCGTCGATCACCTGCTGAAGCTGCGCGCGCTACAGGACGACACGCACGGCTTCCAGACGTTTATCCCGCTGGCCTTTCATCCCGAGAACACGCCGCTGCAGCACCTGCCCAAGACGACGGGCATGCTCGACCTGAAACAGATCGCCGTCTCGCGCCTGGTGCTCGACAACTTCCCGCACATCAAGTCGTATTGGCAGATGGTGACGCCGAAGATGGCGCAGATTACGCTGCGCTTCGGCGCCGACGACATCGACGGGACTGTCGTCGAAGAGAAGATCTATCACGACGCCGGCGCGACCACGCCGCAGGGCTTGCGCCGTCAGGATTTGATTCGCCTGATCACCGAGGCCGGTCGCATCCCCTTCGAGCGCGACACGCTCTACCGGCCGGTGACGCGCACCGAGACGACCGTCACCGTCGCGATTTCCGATACGGTCTTGCCAGTTTGCGGAGACTTGAGCTCTGTCAGTGGCGTACCTGTGCTTGCTGTGTCGTAGGCTCGATATCCAGCTCTACTGCTCGCGCCTAATTTTCCTCCCGGCTTCGGCGCCAGCCAGCGAATCCATTTCTCCAGTCTCACCTGGAAGCGAGAGCCGCGACCAGCGGCTTGATGCTGCGGCGTTTTTCTGCGTGCGCCAAAGGTCGTACTGGAGCTGCGCCTTGGCGAAGAAATCTGGGGAGAGCGAGAGCGCCTCCCCCAGGCGGATGCTGAGGTCCACGCTCACCGCATTGCGCCCGTTGAGAATGCGCGACAGTGTAGCCCGCGCCACGCCAATGTGCCTGGCCAACTCGGTCACGCTGCGATCCCCCATGAACTCCCGGAGAAGTTCCCCCGGACTGGCTGGATTGTGCATCATCATGTTCATTCCTAGTGGTAATCCCAATAATCAACGAGAATGGCGTCTTCCCCGTCGAACGAGAACGTCAATCGCCAATTGCCGCTGACCGCGACGGCCCAGTGTCCCCTCAGGTTGCCTTTCAGCGGATGCCATTCCCACCCTTCCCGGTTCATGTCCGGCGGCGTAGATGCCAGATTCAGGGTGGTCAGCAGAATGCGGAGCCGGGACGCATGTTTTGGCTGTATGCCCGCTTTCGACCCAGTGAGAAAGAACCTCTCAACGCCTTTGTGCCTGAAGGACTTAATCACTGAGAAAAAGTGTAACATCTTGTGTTACAGAGATCAACGCTTCTGCTCCGGCGCCAAATGTTTCCGTCCCGGCATCGGCGGCCAGCCCAGCGACTGTCCCTGATACAACGCCACCGCGTTCTCGTAGCGCTTGCCGTTGCCATCGTGCACTGCAAAGCGACGCAGATGCTCGGGTGGCCCGCTCCACATGCAGACACCGGCGTAGGCTCCGTCTTTGCGCAGAATGTAATAGCTCATGTCCACGTACTGCAGCTTTTCCGGATAGCCTTCATAGTTGCGCACAATGCGCTTCAATGCATCCATGCCCGCTTCCTGCGGCGACATGCCGCGCCGCATGTTCTCTACGATGGTGTGCGCGCCGCAGACCTTGATGTTTTCCTCGCCGTTGCCGGTCGCTCCCGCCGAGCCCACATCCTGGTCGGTATAACTGCCGGCTCCGATGATCGGCGAATCCCCCGCGCGCCCCGCAATTTTCCACGCCAGTCCGCTGGTCGTGGTGGCGCCCGACATCTCGCCCTTCTCGTTCACCGACGAGCAATGAATCGTGCCGGTCGGTGGCCGCAGAACGCGTTCGATGGCCGCCATGCGAAATCCCGGCTCAATGCCAATCTTCTCCGCCAGCTTTTCCATCCGCTGGATGAGATCGTCGTTATATTCGGAGATATTGCCGGCGGTATCGGGAAACTTGAATTTCGGACTGGCCAGTCCCGGTCCCCACCAATCGTCGTTCGACATGGTCTCGCGCCACAGTTGCCACGTCTTCCGCGAGCGCTCGGTCAGCAGATTTTCCTTGGGAAAACCCATCTTGAATCCGAACTGCTGTGCGCCCTCGCCCACCAGCATCACGTGGCCGGTGTGCTCCATGACTGTCTTCGCCAGCAGGGAAACATTCTTGATATCGCGCACCCCGGCGACGGAGCCCGCCATGCGCGTGGGACCGTGCATGCAGCAGGCGTCAAGTTCTACCACGCAGTCTTCGTTCGGCAGCCCGCCCAGGCCGACGCTGTCGTCGTTGGGATCGTCCTCCGGCCCGGTGATGACCTGCATCACGGCGTCGAGCGTGTCGCCGCCGCTGCTCAACACCGCGTATCCGCGATCGAGATATTCGTAGCCATTGGCGGCGCTGATGATGACTGGCTTCTTCGGCAACGCATTCGACGACGCAGCGGCCTGGTCAGTCTTGCCCTAGGCCTTCAGATCGAGTGCGAGGGACGCGGAACCGATAGCGGTAGTGGCGATAAAGTCGCGACGGGTGACTGCCATGTGAGAACTCCCAATGAATGAGTAACGGCCAAGCAGGATAGCACGGCAGCGTGCCCCCGGGTTGAGTGTGGCCCCTTATCCCTTCGCAGTTGCGAAGGCTGGAGCACTCCAGTCGCTCATGGGATACGGCCTGCCACAGTCAAGGCATCGGGTTGCGGGGACCTGCGCGGCGCAGTGCGGACAGACAGCGTGGGTTTCGAAGAGGTCGAACATCGTCCTGCACTGCCCGCACGTCCAATAGTTTCCCAGAGGCGGGGCGGTTTTGCACCACGGACACGCAAACCCGTTGCGACGCGGCAACTTTGCTAAACGCAGCAGAGCCAAGGCTTGTTTCAGTCCTCCCCAGCAGTTAAGCAGGATGAACGCGGACAGGACGCCAAACCAAACGGAGCCAACCTTGTAGGCGAGCCCAATTAGTCCTGCCACGCCGAGAAAGCCCAGCAGGGTGGCCACCATCAAGCTGCGGGCACGTCCCATCACAGAACCAGAGAAGGGAACGAAGGATCTGGCCGCCGTCCAAGGGATAGATCGGCAGAATATTGAAGAGCAGCAAGGTCACATTGATAAACAGAACCGCTTGTAAAAACGAGTGGACATTGGGCATCGTTACAGCCCAACCGGAGGCCCGGCTTACAGTGAAGAGCACAAATAAGATTGGGAACAGCGCTACATTCACCAGCGGCCCCGCCGCGATACTCCACAGAGTAGCTCCGGGGCGCGGCGGTGGATCCACATACGCCACTCCGCCGAGAGGCCAAAGCACAATCTGATTTGCTACCCCGCCTACCTGTCGGCAGGCCAGTGCGTGCCCGTACTCGTGCAGCAATACAATAAGGAATAGCGCTAGGTACTCCAGCACGTTCCAGGCGATCGAGGAATACCTTCCGGCTCGGGCGTTGATTTCAAACACTGCCACCAGAAACCAGGACCAGTGCAAATACACATCAACGTCCGCAAAACGAAACAGACGGATCGAGCCTTGGCGACCGCTTGGCATTTGGAGAGTTATAGCACGACACTACTCCTGTAATTCACAACAGCAGCTAGCTCGCCGCTTTCACCGAAGTATTCTGGTCGGCGCGGAAGCGCAGCAGGGCCGCGATCCGTCCTATCTGATCGAACTGCGCATCGTTGGCTATGTACACGATGTCGATCCCAGTGCGAATAGCATGACCCACGATGGCGTCGCCAATATCTTCCAGTTGCGTATTCTCTTTGCCGCAGACTACGCATGTCGGGGCGGAGTGCATGTCCATATGACCGCAATGGAAACACTTCACTCCCGGAGCCAGGAAATTGGATCCTAGCAAAAGGGTTTGCACCTCACCGATTTCCAGAGAACGCAAGACCCGCCGCAACCCAATCGCGCCCCGGGCGTTGCGATGGGCTTCCCCGATCACTTCGGTGATCAACTCCCGTTTCAAGCGGCCGTTGTGCTGCGCCAGTTGCTCCGTCGCAAGCTGCTTGACCTGGTCGGCCGTCGCGGCCTTAGGATCGATGCGGAAGTGTCCCACCAGACGCTGCTTGGAGTTCGAGTGTAGCTCGGCGTGAATGCCGGACCAAATGTCATCGTGGCAGCCGATCAGCAACCGATCGCAGCTGCCGCGCTCGAAATATTGCTCAATGCAATCAGCCACCGTCCTGAAGTGCTGCAGGGCTTCGTTCATCTGTTTGCGCTCGGCGTGTCCGGCATCATAGCCGTGCCAGCCGTCACTCTTTCCGCGCCGCGTGAGTTCGTTGATGAAATCCTGCTTCTCCACAATTTCGTCATTCACGATTTCAAAGACGCGCGCCTTGGTGCGGTCGACCAGTACCACGCAGGCACGTTGCACACCATCGAGCACCGCCGCCAGGGGCTTCAGATGAAAGCGCTGGTTCACGAAGAGATTGGTCTTGAGCAACTGGGCGGGAATATCAAACTCGCGCCAGATGCCCTGTTTGCTGCAGGCAAAAATCGCCTTGGCTTTACCGCCGTTGCCGCGAAGGCTTTCGGCCATTCCCTGGATGCGATCCAAGTCGGAACGAGCGCACCCATTTCTGCCATGCTTCTCCGCTTCGTGAACGGCATTGCGGACCAGGTCTTTGACCAGGATGGATTCTTCACGATGCGACTTATTCAGGGGCGTCGCGGGCTGGTAGTAAAAAGTAACCGCACAAGTTTCCGGCGAATGAAAGTTGGCGAGTTCTCGGATGTCATCTCGTGTGATCATTCCGGTTCTCCTCAAAGTACGCGTTCTTGAATCATGAATGCGGGAACTGCCGCGCAGCCCCGGAGTACTGTCAGACGCTCCTGGAATGCGCCACGAGCCTTTCCTTGCGTGGATCCTTAACAGGCAAGGCGCGTTGCAAATGTTCGCGACCTTTGCGAATGGACGCGCGCACCTCCTCCAGGGTGTGGTTGGTGATGTCGGCGATCTCTTCCGCGGTGAAGCCTTCGATGGCATACAGGATGAACGCTTCCGCTTCGTCGCGCCCAGCATCGTGCAAGGTCGTCTCTACCAGGGTAATCAGTTCGTCGCGCGCCGCCACCTCTTCGGGATTATTGGCAGCCGGGTCCGGAATCAGATTTTCTTCAGATAGCTGCTCGTCCGGCTGATGGAATTGCAATCGCGCTTCGTCACTGGCATGCACATTCGGCTCGCCGTGCGAGCGCTCCAGGGGGACGTATCCGCCTTCCCGATTTTCCGAAGCCAGCCGGTCAATGGCCTGCAACGCCAGCCGGTGCACCCAGGGTTCCAGCTTCAAAGGCTCGGGGCTCTCATGTTTTTCGCTGAGAGCATTGGAAATCGCCTCGCCCACGACATCATCCACCGCGACTTGATCGGGCTGCAGTTGCCCCTGGCTCTCGCGGTAATCGAGCTCCCGTTGGATGAAGCGCTCCAGACGCGGCAGATTGACGTTGACATACCCGGAAATGTCTTCGGCGGAAATGTGTTCCAGCCTGACCGCGGCAAGCGTCTCTTCAAAGGGCACTGTCTCTACTCTGGCACGGGCCGGACCGCGACGCCGTCCCGATTTGTGATGGTTGCGCAGCAGCTCCTTGTGCTTCTTGACCTGCTCGGCAATGGAATCGAAAGCCGCCTTGATCGCCGCCGTCGCCGTCGGGCCGCTCTCCTGTGCAGCCATCTGGCCTGACGGCAGTCGCAGGTTCAAGGAAACCACCACGCCCTCACGCGCAGAATTCTCTTCGATCGTGCCCTTTCAAATGCACGAGGTCGGGACGGAACACCCGAAGGTATCGGCCCAGTTTTTCCACTTGTTGGTTGATTAGCTTTTCGAGGTCGGAAGTCTTGGAAATCTTGTAGCTGAAATGGACGTTCATGCAAGGGCCTCTCCGGATGGAGTGAGTCCCATCCGCAGCTACATCGCCTTTAAGAGAATTTTACTCCTCTTCCTACGGAAGCAAGCAGAAAATGATAGGTTGTCGGGGAGCTCCAATTCTGGTTTGCCGAAACCAAGGCTGCTTTACGGTTAGCAAGTCTCAGGCGCTAGTCCTGCTGCTTTCCCTTGTCCAGCGAGGGGTGTGCCTAGCAAGGTATGTAACCAAAGACCGGCGTTCCGATTGTTCGCGTCAGCCGGCCTTCCGCGGAGAAGGCCTGCTGAGCAGAACATAAGCCGCACTTCGCTTATCTCTCCGGAATTCGTATCTTCGCGTCCGGACGCTTGTCCACGTGGACCGTTTCGATAAACCTGACCTTGCTCTTGTTGAGCTTCATCACCAGCGACGAGGTGCGCACGCCATCGCCAAAGAAGCGAACTCCTTTGAGTAACGGCCCATCAGTCACGCCAGTCGCAGAAAAGATGATGTTCTTACCTGGCGCCAGTTCGTCGGCGGTGTAGATGCGCTTGGGGTCAGAGATACCCATGCTCTTCATGCGCTCGCCCTGCTCCGGCGTGTAACCCACCAAACGCCCGACCATGTAGCCGTTCAAACACCGAATGGCCGCGGCGGTAATCACTCCCTCAGGAGCTCCGCCGGTTCCCATCACCGCGTGGACGCCTGAGCCCAGCATTGCCGCCGCGACGCCGGGTGAAAGATCGCCGTCGGAGATGAGGCGGATGCGCGCCCCGGCTTTGCGAATCTCGTTGATCAGGCTCTCATGCCGCGGGCGGTCAAGGATGATAATTACGAGGTCTTCCACGCCGCGGTCCAGGACCTTCGCAATCACGTTCAGGTTGTGCGACACGGGGGCTTCGAGATCGACCATGCCTTTGCACGAGGGACCGACGACAATCTTCTCCATGTAGCAGTCCGGGGCATGTAACAGGCCGCCTTTTTCCGATGCCGCCAGCACGGTGATGGCGCCGGGCGAGCCCGTGGCGCAAAGGTTAGTGCCTTCCAGTGGATCGACGGCAATGTCCACGGCAGGATAGCCGCCTCCGTCCTGTTTGCCGACTTTCTCGCCGATGTACAGCATCGGGGCCTCATCGCGCTCGCCTTCCCCGATCACGATGGTGCCGTCCATCGGTACGGAGTCCATGACTCCGCGCATGGCTTCGGTGGCGACCTGATCAGCGTGTTTGCGGTCGCCTTGCCCCATGGTCTTGGCGGAGGCGATGGCGGCTTCCTCCACAACCCGAAGGAATTCCAGGGCCAGGTCGGTTTCCAAGTTTGCGGTGGGATCGTGTTTGATGACGGGTTCTTCCGTTTGAACTTTAGTCGCCATGTGGCCTCCGGGGTTACGTACGGCGAGCAATATGAACTATGAGTGCGATGGATTTACGCGAACTGATAGCCCACTGGCAGGCCCAGCCCTTCTACACAAACGCATAAGGATACACCCGTCGCCGAAAGTCTTCGAGGACTTTCGTCACTAGCGACCGGGCGGTTTGAGATGTGAGGCGCCCCAATCCACTCGGCCGAATTGGGGCTGCATCACAGAAGAGCTTTTAGCAAGCTGCCTGTCGGCCACGAAGGAAGGCGTTGACGACTCACTGTGAGTACGGTGTGTAAGTGAAACTGCTGATCACCACTTCCACTTCCTGGCCATTCTGGGGCGGATTTCCTCCAACCAGCCACAGGTTCAGGCGTGCCTGTTGCGGGCTGGGAAAGAGACCAGCCCATCCGCCATTGTCAGCCGGGGGAGGCACAGGGCCGGGGTAGATGTAGCTGGCGAGTATGTTTCCGCTGGGATCTTGCACCCGGAAACTGATGCCGTCAGGGAGCCAGTTGATGATCACGGTGGAGTTGTTGTATCCGGGCGGCATCTGGAATGGGTCGAGTGCGTTGGGATTGTTGTAAGGCTGTACGACGAACTGCGCGTTGTTAGGATTGGTGGGGTTTCCCCATTTCGAGAACTCGACGTCGAGTTCGCTGTGACCGGGACAGATTCCGTTATTAAGGCAATCTGCGCCAGGATGATATGCCCATGGTGAGTAGGGACCTGGAAATGCTGGATCGTTCGACCAGGTGAACAGACCCACCACGGCATTCGGGTCCAAGTTGTCGACCGCGCTCGCCAGTTTGTAAGTGTACGTTCCATAGGCATATGTCTGCTCCTGCTGCAGTTGATCGTTAACCCGGGGGGTGATTTCGGAGCAGGTCCACTGTCCCCCGGCATTGACGATCTTCAGATGCAAGTTCCCGCTGCCATCGACAAAAACATTGTTGGTCGAATCTGAGAAGATGCACGGTCCGGGGTTAATGGGGCCGAACGTGTTGGCCGTCACGTCCCAATTCAGACCGGCAAAAGATATGTGCCGACGTGCTGGATTCGGGCGGTCGAAATAAGCACGGGCGACTGCGTATGTTTCCAGGTCTGGAGGCAAGCCGTCAATGTGCATCTGGCAAATTCCACTCGCGTCACGCGGCAGAAGATACGCGACATACTTGACCGCCGAGTAGTCTTCGGATCCGCGGCCACCCGTACCAACATCCGCTTGCCAAGTGCCGTTCATGATTGGGGAGAACAGCGAGTCACAGGTAGGCTTGGACCACCAGCCGATCCCGCTGATGAATAGCAACACGCCTACCTTGTAATTGCCATAGTCGGAGGGGCTAATGTTGGAAACAGTACCCTGGAGCAACCCAGCCGAGCCGTATGACGGTGCCGATGTGATCTGGATGCCCGGATTGCTCGACGGGCAGGAATTCAGCGAAAAAGAACCGACCCGAGTATTCCAGTTATTGGTTCCGTCGCCGCGCAAATATTCCCCGGCGAACCAATAGGTACAGTCGTCCGCCGGATCTACGCTGAGGCTGGTGGAATTGCCCCATGCTGAGCCGGCGGTCTGCGAGCCGGTACCCAGCATGGCGAGATTTTCGGCTCCGAGTTGTCCCAGAGTTTGCCCGGAGACACGCGCCGCGAAGTTCAGCGTCGGATGTATTGCGCTGCTGGAATCGTTGTAGACGGTCGCGATATCGCCCATGCCGTCCATAGCTATGTTCCCCATCCAGCGATGGATGGAGGTGGGAACATACGTACCAGTCTGGAAGACCGTGGGCGAGGTGCTCAAGTTGCGTAACTCGTACCACCGGATCGCCGCATGGCGAAGCGAGAAGATTATCGTGTGATTCACCACTAAGGATTCATGACCGCCAAAGTTACGGTAGGCGGCGCGGTACATGAGCCGGTCGCTCAAGGCGGCAAGGCGTTGCGTGGTGCCGCCCTGATCGATGCAATTGATGCTGGCGCAGGTTGGACTGAAGGGTGGGACTGGGATCGGCATCGGCCCGATAAGCTGAGAATTGTTGGGATTGACAAAATCCACGTGGAAAGTCCAGAAGTTCAGTGCATTGCCGCCCAGACTCAGGAGGAAGTTGGGTGAGCCGGAGGGCGGCGGCATTGTCCCGTCGAGATCGGCCGGCAATAGGCTCTTGTACGCTGAGTTGGGTTGTTTGCAGATGGGGCCCGCAGGTGTCTGACCGTTGAGCATTGAGGAGCGATCAAGTGCGCAGACATTGGCATAGAGGAAGCTGCTCCCGCTGTACATGTTGAAGGTGACATAGTAGGCATCGGGCCAGACTCCGAGTCGCGGCGAATCGGGAAGGTCGTTCAATTGGATTGAGTACAGGTTGTAGTTACCGGGAGTTCCATCGGGTGATTTGGAAACCGCGATGCAGAAGTAATAAGGTGGGCCGGTGACTACCAACTGACCGATCACCCAGCGGTTCGCCAACTTGTCGAACTGTACAACCGGCTGACCGCTATTCGTGTTGGCACAAGGGCCGTCCATCGAAGTGAAGATGGTGTTTCCGGTAACGGGACCGTAAACAATCTGTCCGGTACCTTTATTGAATATCGCCAACGAAGTATTGACCCACTCGATGTACTGAGTCGATCCCGCCGCGCCGGCCGGATCCGGCGGAATAAATGGGTCGGTGAACCCAAACGAGTTCTGTCCGAGGCCGTCGAAGTTGTGTCCGGGGACGATGTTGGGAGCCAGACTTGGTGACGAGGAAACGGGCGATGCAAGCTCGCCGAAGGATGGCGCGGCTTGAGCGGCGGAGGTCGGCCCTCCAAGCATAAGCAGAATGGTGCCGACGCAATAGATACTGACGGTTTGCGCAATTTTCATGTGGTTTCTCCCGATCGAAGAGTGGCGTGCGACTTTTGCTTTAAGGTCTGGCGGAGATTGGAATGCCCGGACTGTGACGGGCTACGATCGAGTAGACTTGCCAAAATCAATGCATCGGCGAAGGCCGGTGAATCGAACTGAAGCCGCGTACCCGGGAAACTCAGCCAGGATTAGCACCTGAATCCCGCAGACCCAGGCAGAATTCAGCGGCGCGACCTCTTGTTGGAACCCACAAGTTTGTACCGAATTCACCGAAAGTCAATTACACCAAAGGGGGGATTCGACAAAGAAAGAACCCATTGGTAGGAGCGACGTGACTTGGCGGTTCCAAGAAGCAGGTGCTCGCGTGAGTCCCGACTGTCCGCCGCTGAACGGCTGAAGCCGAATTCGGACATCATCGCTAATCGTTCTCCAGCCATTATTGCCGTAACTCCCGATTGGTTAATGGCTTACCAATCGGCCACTTGGCGTCAGAAGTGCACCTGCCAATACTCGGGAGAGGCACCGGAGGTGCGATGGGCATGCTGCAGGATTTCCGCTATGCGCTCCGAATGCTGCGCAAGTCGCCGGGGTTGGTGATCGCCGCCGTCGTCACGCTGGGCATTGGAATCGGCGCGAATACGACGATCTTCAGTGTCGCGCATGCTGTTTTCCTGCGGTCCATGGACTCCCCCGACAGCAACCGCCTGATCTTCGTTTCGCGCGGTTATCCCGGCTATCCGCAGGGTGGCGGGAACTTCACTTATCCGGCTTATCGGGACATGCTGCAACTCAACACCTCCCTTGATCAACTGGCAGCGTTTCAGTCTTTCGGAGCGCTGGCCCTGACAGACGGCTCCGAACCGGTACGCGCAAACATCAACTACATAACGCCTTCGTATTTCAATCTCCTCGGTGCGCGGACCGCATTGGGCCGCATCTTTAGACCAGAGGAAGACCGCTGGGCCGACGGTGATCGGGTCGTTGTTCTCAGCCACGGATTCTGGCAGCGCGAATTTGCCAGTGACCCGCAAATCGTTGGGCGTGTCATTCATTTCAACCAACAAGCGTTCACTGTAGTCGGCGTCACTGCAGAGTCATTTCGTGACGCGCCGGGCGCGATGGACACGGGCGAACCGGTGGATGCGTGGCTTCCTCTGGGCCTGTCGAATCGTCTTACCGGGTACTCGAGTCCCACCGACCGCAATAGCGCATTGCTCTGGGGCGTGGGGCATCTGAAGCCAAACGTGTCTGCGGAACAAGCGCGGGCCGATTTCGCTTCCATTGGCAAACGCCTGGAGAAAATGTATCCAGCTACGGACGCCGGCTTCACCCTGGTGGCGAGCCCGCTGAGAGACCAACTGGCGGGACAGTTCTATAGGCCAGTCCGGCTGCTTATTGGAGCATCTGCCTTTATCCTGCTCATCGGCTGCGCCAATGTCGCCAACCTTCTTCTGTCGCGACTGGTGGCGCGACGGCGGGAGTTAGCAGTTCGCAGCGCCTTGGGCGCCAGCGCCCGTCGCCTGACCCGGCAGATGATGGTCGAAAACTTTGTGCTGGTGATGATGGCGGCTGCATTCGGGCTGGCGATTGCGTATCTGGGACTACGAGGGCTGCACTCCTGGGGCCAGTTCAACTTGCCTTCCATCCTCGAATTCCGCATGGGCGGCTGGATGCTGCTTGGTTCCTTGCTTGCCTCCCTGCTGACGTTCTTGCTCTTTGGGCTGGGCCCGGCGCTGGTTGCATCTCGCATGGACCTTAGGGATGCTCTGAACCAGAGCATCCGGCAAGGTGTGAGCGTGGGCCACCGCCACGCGGGCAAGCTGCTCGTAATTTGTGAAGTGGGCTTGGCGCTGGTTCTGCTTATCGGAGCCGGACTGCTGCTTGCCAGCTTCCGTCGTATGACCGGAATTGACTTGGGATTCAACACCAGGGACTTGCTTACCCTAAGATGCGATCTCACTTCAGAGAAATATTCCACTCCTGAGACTCGCAGCCAATTTGCCAGGACGTTGGTTGAAAAACTTGGAAGTCTCCCCGGCGTTACGTCAGCGACCATCTGGGGACCCGGGATGCCTGGTCGCGCGACTTGGGTCGTTGAAGCCATACCGGAAGGCCGGCAGCCTGACGATCCTCGCAGCATTGTTATGTCGAGCCGGCACAGCGTGAATCCCGGCGCATTGTCCAACATTGGCATACGTCTGCTGCGGGGACGAGATTTCACATGGCAGGACGATGCCAGCTCCCCGCGAGTGGCTATCGTTAGTGAAAGTACCGCCAGGGCATCGTGGCCCGGAGAAGAAGCCTTGGGCAAGCGCTTTCGCCCCATCGGACGATCCAGCGATCCGATCACCGTGGTGGGCATTGCATCGGACGTGCGACTGCGGCAACGGTTGGACCTGTCGGACGCCGCCATTGGCATCTCTCCCGGCGGGCTGGGTCCGCAACGCGACGTCTATTTGCCCTATGCGCAGCGTCCCAATCAGGCAGTTGTCGTTCTCGCGCGCATCCGGGGAGACGCCGCCGCGGCCACGCAGTCGATACGGTCGGCTGTTCTGGCGATCGATCCATTCCTGCCGCTCTACGACATCCGCTTGCTGCAGGACCGGCTTGCCGCTCAAGACAATTCCAGTCTGGCGCTGACAATCGTGACTGCATCGTATGCCTTGTTAGCCCTCTTCCTCGCTGCCCTGGGGCTGTTCAGTGTGTTGGCCCACGCCGTCAGCCGTCGTACTCGCGAGCTTGGCATTCGCCTGGCCCTGGGTGCGAAGCGACGTGACCTGCTGATGATGGTGCTGCGGGAAGGTGTGCTGTTGACCGCGTCAGGAATTGTGGCCGGGTTGGTGGCGGCGGTATTGCTCACACGGGTGATGAGCAGTTTGTTGTTTGGCATAAGGGCGACCGATCCCTTCGTTTACCTGTCGCTATCTGTATTGCTGCTGGCAGTGGCCGTGGCTGCCTGTTATCTGCCGGCGCGCCGCGCTACCAGAGTTGATCCCATCATCGCCTTGCGCTCCGAATAAGCCAGCGCCCTATCCGAAAGACCAATCAATCCCTTGCCACGTGTTTATAATCTCGTCAGGAGATTCCTGGATCGATGAAGATTGCCAGCTGGATTCTTCTCGCCACCGTTCTTAGCTTCTCCTGGGGGAGTGGCGCACCGGTGTACGCGGCCGCATCCGACACCAAGAGCGCGAACGTTGCGGTCACCGGCGATAAGACCTGGATCGACACAGGCATGGACGTCAACAGCGGCGACAAACTTCATATCACCGCCAAGGGCACCGTCACCATGGGCAAGGATACTGGCATAACGCCCAACGGTGTGCAGCGCGGCTGGCTGGACACTCTGCGTCCGCTGACGGTGCCGAGCGCGGGACGGGGTGCTTTGGTCGGGCGCTTCGGCGACAGCGCTGCCGCAACGCCCTTCCTTGTCGGCACTGATGGCACGGTGCTCGCGCCCATCAATGGCCGGCTCTATCTGGGCATCAACCAAGATCCGACCCAGGCTCCGGATGGCAAGTACGAAGTTCATATCGATCGCATCGCGGCGAGCACGGCGGTCAGCAGTGGCGCTGCGGCCAGCAAGAACAACTACAACTTCAAGCCGCTGTTTGCGCAATTCGACGCCAAGGTCCCTTACCGCGTCACCGACAAGCCCCAAGGCGGCAATCCCGGAGATCTGATCAACTTCGCGATCGTCGGTTCCAAGGAGCAGGTGACTAATGCTCTCAAGGATGCCGGCTGGCTCCAGGCCGACAAAACCAACACCGACGCAGTCGTCAGCGCACTGCTGGCCACTTTGCAGAAGAACTCCTACATGACGGTGCCGATGAGCATTCTGTATCTCTTCGGCCGTCCGCAGGACTTCGGCTACGAACGCACCGACCCGGTGCTGGTCGCCGCGCAACGCCATCACTTCCGCATCTGGAATTCACCCTTGAGCACGTCGCAGCAGACGGTCTGGGTCGGCTCGGGTACCCACGACATCGGTATCGAGAAGGACCAGCGCTCGGCCAACGCTATCACGCACAAGATCGATCAGGATGTGGACAACGAGCGCGACTTCATCGGCGCGACCCTGCAGCAGGCAGGATGGGTGGAGGCGATGGACTATATGACGCGTTCCAACCCGATCAAAGAAACCAAGACCGCGACCGGCGGCAGCATCAAATCCGACGGGCGCGTGCTGGTCATCGTGCTCAATCCAACGCAGAAGTAGAGACCGTTGAGCCAGCCCGAGGGCGCAACAATCGGGAAGGCACTGGGTCCGAGGTCTCCTAGCCCCGCCCCCCGGGAACTTGCCATTTTGTTTTCAATACTTTGCCCGCAAAGTATTCCGGAAATTAGACTTACACGTCGTCGCAAACCTTTGTGGCTCAATATTTTATTTTGCGACATTCCCGCCAAATGGAATTATCCCTTTGACAAACCTGCACATAAGTGGCACGTGGCAACACGTGCCGTTTTTGCACATGCTGGGGTGGTGGAGGGACGGCACTGTTCTCTCACAGACTCTGACGCGCTGGCCTAACACTGTTTCGCCCTGCGGGCTGACGCGCAGGCAGCTCACCGTACATGACGCATTCCGCCCGAGCTTCAAAACTCTTGCCAATCTGCTATCCACCATCCACTAACCACTTTCTTTCACTGCACCGCCGATCTCCATTCAAACAACAAGGCCGGTTTCCTTACGGAATGCCGGCCTTGTTGCGGAAGGAAAAAATCGATCTTCAGAACGTCGTCAGCGCCGTCCCGGGCTCGCGCCACGTGTACGAGCCGAGCATCTTGAGGTAGTTTCCGCGGAGGAATGCCGCCGGGCTCTCGACGTTCACCATGCTCATGCTGCCCCGCATCTGCTTCACCGAAACATACTCGTGTTCTTCCATCCAGCGCTCCATGCCCGCCAGCACCACGCCGATGTGCTCGATGCCGTACTTCAGCAGCGCGGAGGTCATCATGGCCACGTGCGCGCCCGCCATCATGGACTTCAGCACGTCGGACGAGTCGTGCACGCCGCCGGTGATGGCGATGTAAGTCTCGACCTGGTGATACAGGATGGCGGCCCAGTGAAGCCGGAGGCGCAGCTCATGCGGGCTGCTCAGCACCAGGTTCGGAACTACCTCCATCTCCTCCAGGTCGAAATCAGGCTGATAGAAGCGATTGAAGATCACGATGCCGTCCGCGCCCGCTTCCGACAAACGCCGGGCAAAGTTGGCGCACGAAGTGAAATACGGACCGAGCTTTACCGAGATCGGAATGCGCACGTTCTTGCGAACCGCGCGTACCAGGTCGCAATAGCGGTCTTCCAACGCGGAGGCGGTGACCGCCGGATCGCTGGGGATGTCGAAGATGTTCAGCTCCAGCGCGTCCGCGCCCGCCTGCTCCATGTACTCAGAGTAGCGGACCCATCCGCCCGGCGAACTGCCGTTGAGGCTGGCGATGACTGGAATGGTGACGGCGGCCTTACCCTTGCGGAGCAGTTCCAGGTAGCGATCGGGGCCGACATGATACTTCTCCATGTCCGGCAGATACGAGGTGGCTTCGGCGTAGCTGTTCGCGCCATACTCCAGCGCGCTATCAATGTTCTCGCTCTCCGCCTCAATCTGCTCTTCGAACAGCGAGTACATGACGATGGCCGATGCCCCGGCGTCTTCCATGCGCGGGAAGTTTTCCAGCTTCTCCGTCAGCGGCGAGGCCGATACTACGACCGGGTTCTTCAGCTTCAGTCCCAGATAGTTAGTCGAAAGGTCGATCACAGTGTCATCTCCTCGTTTGGTTACGCCTTCTCAAAGTTCATTGCGGCCATATGCTGGTATAGTTTCCAGCGCTCACTGACGTTCTCCTGCGCCTGCTTCAGCAGCTTCTTGGCCTCGTCGGGATCGCTGTTCACCAGCATGGTGTAGCGCGTTTCGTTGTAGATGTATTTCTCCAGCGGAATGCTGGGGGCCCGCGAATCCAGTACGAAGGGGTTCTTGCCTTCCTTGGCCAGCGCTGGGTTGTAGCGGAACAGCGGCCAGTGTCCGGAGTTCACCGCCGCCTTCTGCTGCTCGATGCCGTACACCATGTCGTAGCCGTGCGCAATGCAGTGGCTATAGGCAATGATCAGCGATGGCCCGTCGTACGCCTCGGCTTCCATGAACGCCTTCATGGTCTGCGTGTCGCTGCCGCCCATCGCGATGTGGGCCACATACGCCCGGCCATAGTTCATGGCCATCATGGCGATGTCCTTCTTGGGAGTGCGCTTGCCGCCGGCGGCAAACTTCGCTACCGCACCCAGCGGCGTGGATTTCGACATCTGCCCGCCGGTGTTCGAGTACACCTCGGTATCGAGCAGCAGGATGTTTACATTTGCGTTGGAGGCCAGCACGTGATCAAGGCCGCCGTAGCCGATGTCGTATCCCCATCCATCGCCGCCGATGATCCACACGCTCTTCTTAACCAGTTCGTCAGCCACCGCGAGCAAGTCACGCGCTGCGGGCGCTTTGTTCCCTGCCAGCTTCTCCTTCAAGGCCTTTACGCGATCGCGCTGCGCGAAAATTCCTTCCTCGGTGGACTGATCGGCGGCGAGGATCTCAACCGCGAGCGCTTCGCCGATGGTCGAAGCCAGGCGCTCAACCAGTTCTTTGGCGTACTCGTTCTGCTTGTCGATAGCCAGACGCATGCCCATGCCGAATTCGGCGTTATCTTCAAACAGTGAGTTCGACCAGGCCGGCCCGCGTCCTTCGGAGTTGATCGTGTAGGGGGTAGTAGGTAGGTTGCCACCGTAGATCGATGAGCAGCCGGTCGCGTTCGCGATCAGAGCACGATCGCCGAACAGCCGCGTCATGGTCGAGATGTACGGAGTTTCGCCGCAACCCGAGCAAGCACCGGAGAACTCGAACAGCGGCTGCAATAGTTGCTGGTCCTTTACCTGGCCGTGCGAAAGTTTCTCGCGCGATAGCTCGGGGATCGACAGGAAGTAATCCCAGTACTCGTTGTACTTTTCGCGAAGCGCCGGCTGCGGCTGCATGTTGATGGCACGATGCTTGGCTTCGCTCTTGCTCTTGGCCGGGCAGACCGCGACGCACAGTCCACATCCGGTGCAATCTTCCGGCGCCACCTGCAGGGTGTACTTCTGCTCGGAGAATTCGCGCCACTTGGGAACGGCGGTCTGAAAGCCTTCGGGCGTGTGATTGATGGCACTGGGGTCGTAGACCTTGGCCCGGATGACCGCATGCGGGCAAACCATGACGCACTTGCCGCATTGGATGCAGAGTTCCTCATCCCAAACTGGGATTTCCAGCGCGATGTTGCGCTTCTCCCACTGCGTGGTACCGGTGGGGAAGGTGCCGTCGATGGGCATTGCGCTCACTGGAATCTGATCGCCATCGCCAGTAATCATCAGCGCTTCCACGTCGCGGACGAACTGGGGAGCATTTCCTGGGACCGGCGGGCGCATCTCGAACTTCGACGAGGCGCTCTCCGGCAGTTTCACTTCGTGGAGGTTCTCTAGAGAGGAGTCGACGGCAGCGAAGTTTTTCCGCACAATCGATTCGCCGCGCTTGCCATAGGTCTTTTCGATGGAGTGCTTGATGGCAGCGATCGCTTCGTCGCGCGGCAGTACGCCGCTGATGGCGAAGAAGCAGGTCTGCATTACGGTGTTGATGCGGCCGCCCATACCGGCGGCGCGCGCCACTTCCACCGCGTCGATCACGTAGAAACGTAGCTTCTTGCTGATGATCGTCTGCTGCGCCGAGCGCGGCAGGTTGTCCCAAACCTCATCGGGACCGAACGGGCTGTTGAGCAAGAATACGGCCCCGGGATCGGCAGCCTTGAGCACATCGAGCCGCTCCATGAAGCTGAACTGATGGCAGCCCACAAAATTCGCCCGTGAGATCAGGTAGGTCGAGCGGATTGGGTGCTTGCTGAAGCGCAGGTGCGAAATTGTCACCGCGCCCGACTTCTTCGAGTCATAGACGAAGTAGCCTTGCACGTTCAGGTCAGTTTCTTCGCCGATGATCTTGATGCTGTTCTTGTTTGCGCCCACCGTGCCGTCGGCGCCAAGCCCGTAGAACATCGCACGGACCGTTTCCGGTGCTTCGGTGGAGAACGCTGGATCGTAGGCCAGGCTGGTGTGAGTGACATCGTCGTTGATGCCGATGGTGAAATGGTTCTGCGGGTTGGGCTTTTTCAGCTCATCGAAAATCCGCGCCACCATGGCTGGGGTGAACTCTTTCGATGACAGGCCGTAGCGCCCGCCAATGACTTTCGGGAACGCAGCCATCGGGGCTTTGCCGGCGGTGAAGCCTTCGGTCAAGGCGGTGATGATGTCTTGATAGAGCGGCTCGCCGATGCTGCCGGGTTCTTTGGTGCGATCCAGCACGGCAATGCTCTTCACCGTAGCAGGGAGAGCCTGCAGGAAGTGCTCGACCGAGAATGGCCGCATCAAGCGAACTTTCAGCACGCCAACTTTGCGGCCTTGCGCGGTCAGATAGTCGACTGTCTCCTGCACCGCCTCCGCTCCCGAGCCCATGACGATGATGACGTGCTCGGCATCCGGCGCACCTTCGTACTCGAAGAGCCGGTATTGACGGCCGACCAGCGCAGCGAATTTGTCCATCGTGTCCTGCACGATCGTGGGACAGGCCAGATAGTACGGGTTCACTGACTCGCGACCCTGGAAATAGACATCGGGATTCTGTGCTGAGCCACGCAGGACCGGATGATCGGGCGAGAGGGCGCGCTCGCGGAAAGCGCGCACCAGGTCGTCATCAATCATGGCGCGCATGTCGTCCAGGCTAAGCTGTTCGATCTTGGAAACTTCGTGCGAAGTGCGGAAGCCATCGAAGAAATGCAGGAAGGGAATCCGTGACTCCAGGGTGGCCGCGTGCGCGATCAGCGCCAGGTCCATGGCCTCCTGCACAGAATTCGACGACAGCAGCGCAAATCCGGTCTGGCGGGTGGCCATCGCATCCTGGTGGTCTCCGAAGATGGAGAGCGCCTGCGCCGCGATGGCGCGCGCGGCAACGTGAATTACCGTCGGGGTCAACTCACCTGCGATCTTGTACATGTTGGGGATCATCAGGAGCAGGCCCTGCGACGAGGTAAACGTGGTGCCGAGTGCACCCGCTTGTAGCGCGCCATGCAGCGCACCGGCTGCCCCGCCTTCGCTCTGCATTTCAATGACGTTGGGAACGGTGCCCCAGATGTTCTTATCGCCGAGCGACGACCATGCGTCTGACGATTCACCCATTGGCGAGGAAGGCGTTATGGGATATATGGCGGCAATCTCGCTGACGTGGTACGCCACGTAGGCGACGGCTTCGTTACCGTCAAGGGTCACTTTTGGTCTCGGCATCTTACCTCCAGCATTTGCCTCGTTCTCGGGCGAGGTCCGCAGCAGATCTTCGTGCGGCACCGATGAAATTGTAGGAAGGGTGGCGGCCGGCGAAGCAGAATCCTCAGTTATTTTCACGTCGTCTTTGTCCCCCAGACCGTACGCACGCGGTCTGTATGTGCTTAAGAATCTCTAGTGTCCAAGATAGCGGTGGGGTGGGGAGAGGGGCTGTGATGGGGGCACTTACAAGTCTGTGACCTGCGTCACATACACGTGTTTGCAGGTGTGATGGAAGGAGCTGGCTTCTTGCCCTCGTCACACTGCCATGACGCCGCCGTCACAGAAGCGAGGTTCGTCTCTGCCTAGAATGCAGAGTGCCGGAGTGTGCAGTGGCGCCATCTTGGGAGGCATCGTGAAGGTTGCCCAGCGAAGTGTCATCCTGCTTGGCGTTCTCGCTTTAACGCTGTGCGGCAGCTTGTTCGCGCAGACAGCGCCGACGTCCCCCGTCGTGCTGAAGGGCGGGCCTGTGGGCGCGGTGAAGTTCGACCACACGGCGCACTTGAAGGTCGCGGGCAAATGCGAAGTTTGCCATCACGCGTCCAAGCCGCAGAAGCCTCCGAAGGTGCCGCAAGAGGCCTGTAGGGATTGCCATACCAACCCGGCATCTCCTCCGGTCACTACCAAGTTGCAGACGGCCTTTCATAATCCAACGGCCACCGCCGGACTCTGTATTGGTTGCCACAGAACGGAAGACGCGAATGGCAAGGCCGCTCCCCTGAAGTGCGCCGACTGCCACAAGAAGACCAACACCTAGGCCTCCGGAAATCGCAGAGCCAGCAGTGCGCGGTCGATCAGCGCGGTTTCCTTTCTGTGCCGAACTGGTCAGAACTTGACTATAAAGAAAATATATTTAACTATAAAGAGAAACATCGCCATTGAACTCATTCCGGATTCGGCGCGACACATTGCCGTTTTCTGCAGCGGATGGCGGAAGAGGTTGCGTTATGGTCAGCAAGACAATTGATGAAGGACTGCGGCCGTATCAGATCGGCCCGAAACTACGGGCGCTACGTTTGAAGAAGAGTATGGGCCTGGTCGAACTTGGTAAGCACACCGGGCTTTCGGCGGCGCTGCTATCGAAACTGGAGCGCGACAAACTCTATCCCACGCTGCCGACGCTGCTGCGCATTGCCATGGTGTTCAGCGTTGGGCTTGACTACTTCTTCACCGACGAGCGCAAGCGCCACGTGGTCTCGATAGTGCGCAAGCAGGAACGCATCCGCTTGCCGGAGCGGCCGGGTCGCCGGCGAAAGTGCCTACCATTTTGAGAGCCTGGACTTCAAATCGAACGAACGAAGAACCAGCGCTTACCTGGCGGATTTCGAACCGATTGCTCAGGAAAAACTGAAGTCGCACCAGCATCCGGGATCGGAATTCCTGCACGTTCTAAAGGGCGAGCTTGGACTGAAGATTGGACTCGATGAGTACGAGCTGGAGGCCGGGGACTCGATCTACTTCGACCCGAACGTCCCCCACACCTATCGCCGCGTCAGCAAGGCAGCGTGCGAGGCGCTGATTGTTACTGCGGAATAGCCTCCGAGGACAATCAGCTTCCAAACAGAGTGCCACCGCGAATCGGCGCGAGCGCAAGCGTCAGCGCCAGCATGAGCACCGCCAGCAGCACCAGCCAGCGGCGATTTCTGTCGAGCGCCGGCCACTTGGGAACGTTGGGGTGGCGCAAGCCGGTGAAGCCCAGGATCAGCGCCCACACCAGCCATCCCGGCCAAAAGAAGATGCCCAACGGTATGAGCGCGAGGATGCAGGACCGTGTCACCCACTTGTGGGCCCGCGGAGCTACGGCGTAAATGATATGGCCGCCGTCCAACTGTCCTCCGGGAAGGAGGTTTAGCGCGGTGGCAAACATTCCCACCCAAGCGGCAATTCCGACCGGGTGCAGATACAAGTTGCCCAGCGAAACGGCGTGCGGCGTAAACGGCGCCAGAATCCGGTGCACGAGGCTGAAAACCAGCGGATAACCAAGGTTTAGCGCCGAATCTGCCGCCGTGGGTTGCATGGGCTTGGAGAGCGCGAGCCCCCAGAACAACACGGGAATCGCAACCAGAAAGCCCGCGATCGGGCCGGCAATGCCGATGTCGAACAGGGCCTGCCGCGAACGTATCGGCGACTTGATGCGAATGACCGCGCCGAATGTCCCAATCAGCGTCGGAGCCGGAATGAAGTAGGGCAGGGTCGCGTAGACGCCGTTTCTCTTGGCCACGATGAAATGGCCGAATTCATGGGCCAGCAGAATACCCATCAGGGTCAGCGAGAAGGGGATACCCAACACCAGGTTGGCGGGGTTCCGTAGCAGCCACTTCAAGTGAAATAGCGGTAGCACCACGGAATCGTCAGTGAACGCCGGCAGATTGTGCAGGAAGTTGTATTCCAGCCGCGCTCCCACGCTCAGAGTGGTGAACAACGTGACCAGCAGCAAGAGGATGTGCAGCCAGTATGGCCGCCGCGGACGAGGGGCGACAATGTAGATCCCAGGACGGGCAGGCACTTCGAACGTGTAAGAGATCGGAGGCGTGGGGTCAGACATCGTGTGCTTGGATGATAGACGAACCGCGCGGAAAACGAGTGACCGGGGCGCATTTCGAGAGCAAACTGCGCGTACGCCTAGGCTTCGCCGTCGCATGGGCCCACGCCGTGAACCCGGCCCTATGGGTTACTCGATAGATTGCAATTCCTTGCCGGGCTTGAAGCGGACCGCTTTTCCGGGCGGAATATTTACCTCAGCGCCGGTGCGCGGGTTACGTCCAATGCCGGTCTTGCGCGGCCGGACAGTGAAGACGCCGAAGCCGCGCAACTCGATGCGATCGCCGCGCGACAGCGCCTTCTTCATGCTTTCAAAGACGGTTTCCACTGCCGTTTCGGCCTTGGTCTTGGTAACGCCGGTCTTGGTTACAACTTCGTTGATCAGATCCAGTTTGATCACAAGTGGCTCCGCAATATCCGCTCGCAGGGAGGAGCAGCCGCGACTCACAGAAACTCTTGCGATTGTAAACGACTCGCACCGGTTCTGGTAAGTCTTAGGTTGACTTCGAGTTACAAGCCGATGGGCGAATCGTAGTGAACCCCGGGCCCATTGTCAACCAGTAGTAGCATTCCGTAAGATGACGTATTCATCTCCAGTCTTGCTAAGCCTGCGCCCCAAGGAGCCCCATGTCCATCAAGAGTGACCGTTGGATCCGCAAAATGGCCACGGAACACGATATGATCAACCCCTTTTCGGAGAAGCAGGTCCGCGAAGGCGTCATTTCTTACGGTCTATCTTCTTACGGCTACGACCTGCGCGTGGCCGACGAATTCAAGATCTTCACCAACGTCAACAGCACCGTGGTCGATCCCAAGAAATTCGACTCGCGCTCGCTGGTCAACGTCGAGTCCGACGTCTGTATCGTGCCGCCGAACTCCTTCGCCCTGGCGCGCTCGGTGGAGTACTTCAAGATTCCGCGTGACGTGCTGACCATCTGTGTTGGCAAGTCCACCTATGCGCGCTGTGGCATCATTGTCAATGTGACCCCGTTCGAGCCGGAGTGGGAAGGCTTTGTCACGTTGGAGATCTCCAACACTACGCCGCTGCCGGCGCGCATCTACGCTAACGAAGGCCTGTGCCAGATCCTCTTCTTTCAGTCCGACGAGCAGTGCGAAACCAGCTACAAGGACAAGAAGGGAAAGTATCAGGGGCAGACGGGCATCATGCTGCCTAAGCTGTGAAGGACAGCCAGCAGGGTCCGTGGCCAGTAGTCCAGTTCTCGCTGTGATCGCGACCGGGAATTCCAATCGGGTAGCTGCCGTCTGCCGACTTCGCTACGCCATTGCGCCGAACTGCTGCACTTCAGTCCTGCTGGGCTCTTCGCTCACCGCTGTCTGCACGACCTCGACCCTGTGCGGTAGGCACAGACGCTATCGTCGCCACCTACTCGGGCGACAGCAACTACTGCGGGCAGCAGCGGCATGCTCTCGCAGATCGTGAATCCTGCTGCCGGTGGCGGTGCAGTTCGTTCCGGTCACGCCTTGCCGTGTGTACGACTCGCGTCCGAGCCACGGTGGCACCGGACCAATTCAAGGCGGCACCTCTCAGGACTTCAACCTGCCGCAGTTGGCGCTCTCTGGACCTTGCGCCAGTACAGGTCTCGATCTCTCCTCCGCCGCGGTTTACTCGCTGAACATCACCGTCGATTCCGCAAGGAACGCTGGGCTACCTCACGCTGTGGCCTACGGGTGAAGGCCGGCCCACGGTCTCGACGCTGAACTCCGTGGACGGCCGGCGTCAAAGCCAACGCCGCCATCACTCCTGCGGGAAGTAACGGCGCAGGTCAGCGTGTACGTCACTAACACCACCGACGTCGTGATCGACATCGACGGCTACTTCGCGCCGGTCGCCACGTCAGACGCTGGCGTTCTATCCGCTGACGCCTTGCCGCGTGGCCGATACGCGGCTCGATAGCTTATCCCCAAGGTCTAGGTCCGCCGGCGTTGGTGGCGAATGCGCCGCGTGATTTCCCGGTGCTGAAGAGCACCGCCTGCATTCCGCCGGGCATCAGCCCAGCGGCGTATTCGTTCAACTTCACCGTGGTGCCGATTAATCAACATCCCATCGGCTACTTGTCGGTGTGGCCAACCGGGCAGAGTCAGCCTGTGGTCTCAACCTTGAACGATCAGACGGGGACGATCGTTGCCAACGCCGCCATCGTGCCGGCGGGTACCGACCCCGAGCGCTCCGTAACCGTGTTCTCGACCGACGACACGCAGCTGCTCATCGACATCAACGGCTACTTCGCTGCGCCGACAGCAGAGCTGCCCGGCCTGTCGCTCTACGCGCTGACGCCGTGCCGCGCGCTCGACACCCGCCACTTGACCCGATAGGCCTGATAGAGCCCATGCACCATGAAGAACTCCAGGCCATCTACCCAATGTTCATCGTGTATGCACTGGGCAATAAACAGTGTGTGACTTCCCACCTTGCGGGCGCATGCAATTTGCATTTCTCTGACTCGCAATGAGAATCCCGGCACGGGCAGGCCGAGCCTCGTCGACCGGCGGGTTGGGAATGGAAGCTGATTCCAGTCAATGGATTCCCTCCGGTGGTTCTTGCCGAACGAGAATGCCAGGGAAGTCTGTTCCATCGGGACACTGCTTAGCACGGCGAAGCCCGATCGTTCAACCAGGGTGCTGGCCGGTGTGCTGCTGTTCAGGGCGAAGGCAAAATAGCCGCCTCCGATGCTCCCCATAAGGTTCATGGGGAACATGTTGTTCGCGTTTCCGTCCGTTGCGCTTACGAGTACGACTGGACGCGGACAAATATAGAAGACGATCATGGCGTGTACTTCGCCGGCGGTGATAGGGACGTCCGAGTTCCCAGCCTGCGAGCGCTTGTATGCGTACTGTACGTAACGCGCCCAGAGACGAGCTCTGGCCTGACAGTAGTTCCGGTAGCTTTTGACCTGGAATAGACCCAGCGTCTGATTGCCCTCGGTGATCAGGGATGAAAATCGCAGTCCGATCTCGCCCAGTAATCGATGTTCTCCACTCTGCTGGCGGAACTGGAGGGACAATTCCGCGTGTTTGTGCTGCGACAGGTCATCTTTGGGATTCAGCCCTACGCCGATTGTAAAGGGAGCGCCGCACGCCATAAGATGGCAGTGAGTCACGTCGCGAGCAGCACCCAATCCACGCAACCACACTCCTACTTCCGACTGGGGATCACGCATCCCCACCGGATATTGCTGAGGGAAGTCGCTGGGGCCGAAGACCAACCGTTTCAGAGATCGGCGTAATGGAACGGGGATGTGCATCACTGACCTCCATGCTTACAAGCGCTCGAACTCCAGCAGCACAAAATCAGCCATACTGCGGAAAATCGGAACCCGACCCAGCAAACGGTCGGCCTTGTCGAGCGCTGATGTGGCGCGGGGAAAGCGCCGGGCCCAATGATCCATATAGGAAGGCGGCAGGAAGACACCTACTCCTTTCCATCTCCGCAGACGGAAATCTGGCGCAAAAGCATGTGTAATCTCCCGCCTCGAGTAACAGTGCACGCTTGGCTCACCTGCCTGATCCCGGGATTCAGTGGGGCGGCGCAGGCGATGCACAGCTTTGTTCCAATTCCCATGTGCCAGGAACCAACCAATTTCCCAGGGAACAAAACGACCCAACATACAGAGAAGCATGGATCTGCCGGGCCTCAGTAGGCGCGCCAGTTCACGTCGCACTGCGTTCAGATCTTCCACACAATTCAGACCAGAGAAATTCGAAAAGGCCCCGTCGAAAGGACCGTCGACGGCCAATCTGCCGAGGTCTTCCGTTGGCAATACTCGGAAATCGATGCGTCTGCCAAACTTGGTCGCACTCACCCGCTGACGTGCGAGTTCGATCATTCGTGGGGAAATATCGCAGGCCAGGACGGTCACCTGGTGCTCAGCAAGGTGGACGGCGTCTATGCCAGTACCGCAATTCAGCTCCAGCACACGATGGCCTGGCCTGAAGACGCGCTCTAGATCGCGCCAGACTGACCGCCGCAGGGTCTGACCAATGAGCGTGTCGGTGAAGTCCTGCTCATAGGTGTCAGCCGCCAGATCCCAATAGGGTTGCGTTGACGGTATTGGATTGGAGGTCGCCATCACCATCTCATGGGTCGGTCTCACCGAAGCAGACGATACAGCAGCCCTTGCCGAAGGCCTCGCTGGATCGCCGCCGCTTGTCTAACAGCAGGCGAACTCGCTAACTCTCGAGCAAAGTTATTGTTTGCATTCTTGCGGCGGCGATTGTCACCGTAGGGTCAACCTATTGTCAAAACTCGGTGAACGAACTCGAGAGATACATCTTTGCGAGTGTTCAATTTGGTCTTGCTCTATTCGTCCATTACTATTGCTTCCACATGGTTTCTGCTCCCCGACGCTGGTATCGCAATCCTCTATCCCTGTTAGTTCTCGTTGCCGCTCTCAGTGCATTCGTCATCCAATCCGGGGAGCTGGGGACTTCCGACACCTCGCATCGTCTGCAGACTGCGCACTCCTGGTGGACCTCGGAACCTCCTGTGTTCCCCTCGGAGTATCCCGAGTTCGGCATTCATGGCCGGGGAGGGAGGCTCTATAGCTGGTACGGAATGGGGCAGTCGCTGCTTATGTTCCCGGCGGACCTGGTGGGTACCGGCCTGGAGAAGCTTCCGATCTTTGCCGGCTACGACAACACCGACCCAACCGTCCGCGCGATTTTCGTCAGCTACAGCACGAACATCTTGGTTAACGTCTTGACCGCGCTGGTGTGCTTTCGGTTTCTCTGCCAGTTGGGGTTTAGCGTCAAACAGTCCGTGGCGGGAGTTCTGGCCCTGCTGTTTTGCACTACGCACCTGCACTACACGCAGAACATGATGGAGAACAACTACATCATGCTGCTGACCCTGACCGGACTCTCGTTTCAATACGAGTGGCTGCGAACCGGCAGCGGACGCGCGCTGCTGATTGGCTCGCTGGCCTTTGGGCTCAACCTGCTGACCCGCCTGACCACCGGCCTGGACCTTATCGCAGGAGGGATATTTCTGCTGCTGGTGCTGTGGTTCGAGAACGTGCGCGGCCGCGAGCTATGGCAACGTGCTCTCACCTACCTCAAGACGGCGTTGCCTGTCTATGCGGTCTTCGGACTGATCGATCGTCTCTATCAGCTCTACCGATTCGGCTCGCTGTTCACGACCTATATCACCATCGCCGGTCAAGAGGAGAAGCGGCTCAATCCATCGTTTCCGCCGAACTATCCATGGGAAGTTCCGTTTCACGTGGGCTTTCTGGGGCCGTTGATCATGCCGGAGAAGTCCATCTTCCTCTTTGACCCTCTGCTGGTGCTCACGATCGTTCTCGCGGTGATCGCGTGGAAGCATTTTCGTGCTGACATTAAAGCCTACCTGATCATGGCCTTTCTCCTGGTCTTGGGCTACATCTGCTTCTACGCGCGATATACCGTCTGGAGCGGCGACTTCGCATGGGGCGACCGCTATGTCTCCACCGCGGTGGAATTGGCCGCGTTCATCTCGGTGCCTCTGCTGTTGCGCTGGCGCGCGACGGTAGGAAAGCTAGTGTGGTGGCTGGGAATTGCCCTGATCGTGTTCAGCACCGCGATCCAGTTGGGCTCGCTCGCCTTCTGGCTGCCGCTGGAAATCTATCAGGAGGACACGCTGGGCCACCCGACGTTCGTCGTCTTCCTGCGCTTCAAGAACGTTGTGGCCTTTGCGTTGGACAAGATGCACGCCTGGGGACTCAGCAACGATTCCATGACCTACGACCCCTGGGACTACGTCCACATCGACACTTGGAACTTCTTGCCGTTCCTGTTGCGCAGGGTCGGAGTGGCTCCGCGCTGGGCAGTCAACGTGATATTTGGCGTTTGGGGTGCGGGAGTGGCAGCGCTGGGCTGGGCATTGTTGCAACTGCGGCGGGTGATGATGACCGAAGAAGTGGATACCGCCTGCTAAAGCCATTCTGGTCGATGGGCCAGAGGGTCTCTTCAATCGGGCCGTTCGTCGGGATGCCTTCTTTGAAGGGGCACGGCTTCAGCCGTGCCTTTACGAGTGCTTGTAGGGTTGGGCTTCAGCCCTGAGGGAACTCGCATTCCCCGGCCTCCACTGATGCCCTCAGTGGCTAAAGCCAGAACCATAACTATAGCTTTACGGCACGGCTCAAGCCGTGCCCCTTCAAGACTCGTCGCTCGGGATGACAACTTGGACTCCTGCCCCTACTGCGTCTGTTGCAATTTGGCGATCAGCTTCTGCGCCAGGTTTTCCTCCGACTCCGACCACAGCACGCGTCCGCTGAGGGCGCAGTTCTTTTCGATTGCTGCAGAGAACGCGACCAGCTTCGCGATGTTGGCGCGCAAATACTTCTCGATGAAGGGCGACAGATGCGCGCCTTCGTACACGAACGAGGTGTCCAGTCCGAAGTCCACCTCGACATGGCCGTCCTCGCTGTAAATACCCTCGTCGAATTGAACTCCATGCACCAGGAAGCGCACCGCCACCGGGCGCTGCACCCAGGTGTCGCCCTGCTCGTCTTCGTTGGGCACCCAGAGGTCCCAAAAGGCCTCGAAGACGAATGCAAAATCGTCGTGAGCAAATTCGCCGGCGATCTCGGCGGCTTCTTCGGGCGAGATGCCCGGAGTGAAGCGGCGCTCCAGCACCGTCGGCTCCGACCACGCCACGGGATGCACCGACAAGTATGTGATGCCCTCGCGCACCGCCGAGAAAGGGAATTGCCGCATCACGCTTACCGCGCGCGCCATCATCTCGCCTTCGCGGAAGCTGGGAAACCAGATGCTGAGATAGAGCGAATCCGCCATCGCGATATTCTAGCGCGGATGGCGATCGTCGGCGTGCGAGTGAGTTCGAGTCTGCGGCAAAGAAAATCCCCGCCCAAGCAAAAGAAGCTTGGACGGGGCACCCGGCACCCGGCTAGAACGGGGCACCCAGGTTAGTTTTTGGGTTTATCTCCATGCATGTGCGCCCTGGACACCGGCACTGCACACCGAGACCTTGTCCAGAGCGATGTAACCAGGATCGTCCCGGAAGCTAAAGCTGATGGTGTCGCTGCCGGTTCCGGTCAACGAAAAGGTGAACTGCGTCCAACGCCTCCAGTATGGGATCGGTCTGGCTGAACACCTGAGTACCGTTCCACTTTGCACTGAAATCGCTCGGGTCGTCTCCAGCGGAGGCCATCCAGAAGCTGAAGATGTAGTTAGCACCGGCCGTGGTGGCAAATGTCTGACTTATTGTTCCATCGCTGCCGACCGGTCCCAGGGCGGCGTAGAATTGGCCATCTTCGGCGCCAGGGTAGGCGTAAAAGGGACCGCTGACCAGTCTTGTCTTGTCTCCGGAACCGCCTCCGATGGTCCACCCAGTAAAGTCGCCAGCCTCAAAGCTGCCATTGAAGACGAGGTTAGTACGATCACAGGCCGGCGTTGGGATTAATGTAGACACACCAATGACAAAAACACCCTTGAAGGTGTTACCTCCAATAGGCACATGCCTGAATTCCAAAAAGGTGATTGCCCACACCTCCTGGTCAAAAGTGTTCGTCAGCCTGAATCCATCTTGAGATGAAATCACTCCCTGCGAGAAGAGATCCTCGACGGTGACCGGAGACAGCAAGCTTACGTCCACTGGAATTGATATGCCATATAGCGAGCGGGTACCGGGTTTTGGGGGAGCCGCGATGCCGCCGTGTGTTGCACAAAACGACATGCCTTCCCAAAAATCTGGTCCGTTAGGTCCGTATTCCCCAGTGCGCGTGGATCCGTCCTTGCAGGTGATTACCCAGACATTCGACAGACCGACTCTGTCCGCCTGCCATGCGTAGGCAGGGATCGAAGCGATCGCCAAGAGGAAGAACGCAACAGAAATCGCAATGCTCCGCTTTGACCTAGTCATTCTCTCTCCGGTGGTGGAGCCCTGCTGTTTCATACGATCCTCCTTTTGGAACATGGCTAGGGGTTGAACTGCGACTACGTTGGTGTGCTGTTTGCCGGTTTGCGCTTTCATGGTGACCTCCTTGTGGTCATAGGTGTGGCGAGGGTCGAAGTTCGATCGGCGCCGGGTTATGGTCTGTAACTACCTGCATCACTACCTGGAGGGGATGGTTATCCCGCCTCCAGGTAATTCCCCTTTCAGGCGGGTGGGCTGGCTGGTTATGCCGCCTTTTCCCGCTCTCGTGAGAGGCACGATGCGCTGGTTTCCTTCGGGGATCAATACTTAGGGAGTGATTTGGAGGTAAGTTGGAGGTAAGTTTTATGTCAGCGGCCAACTAATTGGAAACGCGAAGGTTAGTTTGCCAGCGAAAGGTCCGCCGTACCTCGGCAGTGGCGCAAAGGTCCGACTTGCAGGGAAGGGCTACATGCCATGAGATGACAGCCGTGACGGCGAATACTCTTCTTCGGGCGAAACACCTGGAGTGAAGCGCCGTTGCAGCACCGTCGGCTCTGAGTACGCCACCGGGCGTACCGACAAGTATGTGATGTCCTCCGGCACCGCCGAGGAAGGGTATTGCCGCATCACGCTTACCGCGCGTGCCATCATCTCGCCTTCACGGAAGCTGGGAAACCAGACGCTGAGATAGAGCGAGTCCGCCATCGCGCTATTTTAGCGCGGATGGTGGTCACCGGCGTGCAAGTAAGCCCGGTCCCGGCGAGCGCAGTCAAAGTCGCGGGTGCCTTCCAGGCGACATCCTGGCGCTACGAGGGAGCATAGATACACCTACTACCGGATAGTAGAATGAGAGACTTAGATAGACAATAATTTCCGGTGGTGGCTTAGTTGGCCCACCACCGGAATCTGCGCAAGGCGGACGAGATCACGACATTATGGAACCTTGATAGTCGTCGAGAACTCCGGCAGGTTGTCCGCCTTTATCTTGATGACGAAGCTAAACGGTGCTGGGGCATCGCCTGAGGTATCGGTGAAGTTAAGTGTGAACCCGGAATCCGTACCCGGCTTCAACATGGCTCCTCCTGGAATGACGAACGGGATCGTCGTTTGATCTCCAGGCTCATAAACCATCGTTGAATTCTTGGGTACGATCGCTGTCACGGTGACATTGGTCGCCGTCGTCACGCCGGAGAGATTCGTTACTCGCATGACAATTCCATCCGAGCGATGTTCTTCACTTCCGTCAGGAAGCGTGGGCGGGGCCACCCGTTCAACCATCAGCACAGGAGCAGGTTGGGGAATCACTACATTGATTTGCTCCGGCGATTCAAGTGTAACGGGCGTGCTCACTCCTCCGACGGAGAGCGTTCCAGTCGGCGACTCAAGCTGGATCCCGTCATCGGTGAAGAATACGAAGTGGCCGTCATTGTCCGTGGCGGAGTGATAGGTTTTCGTGCCGTTCGTGAGGTCTATCGGCATACCGGGGACCAGCACGCCATTTCCGAGAGTGACGTTCCCATTCAAGAGCAGTTTCAAGCCCGCCGCCGGAAAATACGAGAGGTCGAACAGATAGGTGTTGAACAAATTGTCATTCCAGACAGTGATATAGCCGGGGCCATTCCAATGCGAGGAAGAGCACATGATCGTGGTCTGAGCGGTCTCAGTTGTTGTGTCTGTGGATTGCGTGGTCGTCATGTCTGACCAGGTCCAGCTCCCCGTGGTTTTGACGCTGAATAGTTTTGGGTCGAACGTAGCGGACGCGGAAAATGTTTTGTCCTTCTTGGTTGATTGTGACGCCGTGTCGCTGTGGATAATTCCCTTTGACACGATTTGTGAGAGGCACGCGAACGGTTGGCCAGGAGCAACCATCGTGGGATGCAGATATGGGAATCCATACGACTTTTGCCGTGTGTAGCGATCCGGTGGCGGCGTGAGAGGAAGAGTCGGGTCAGCATTCCAGAAGGGATCCAGCGAGAGTATTTGTTCATAGTCCGAGACCGTGAGTCCCGGCGGAGCATTCGACGGCAGCCAGGAGTCCGGGTTTGTCACGCACGTTCCGTGTGGATCGTAGATGGGGGCGAGGTTTGATGATGGAGGGCCCCCCGGGAAGGTCCTGGGAGTTTGATAAAAGCCCGCGAGGGTACATCTCAACTGGAAGATGGTGTAAGCATACGTATACGCCTGCCCGTCCGCGGCGCGAACGCCCAATTCCCATTCGACATTGTTGAGTTGCGTAATGGGGTCCACCCAATTCTTTAGCATGATCGCCGGCGCGACGAAACCGGTGATGACGTCGGCGTCGTGCCAGATCCCATCCGGGCTCTGCGGACTCAGACCGTAGGTATTCGTCTGAGTGTTTGTCAACGTGGTTGAATCGCCGCTCACCTTGCTCACCGTGTAGCCAGCACTACCACTTACCTGAGTAAGAGGAAGAAACCCGGCGGCAGTGATGTTAGCAGTGGCAGTCAGGCTCACGCCGGAGGTAAAGGAATCCTGCGTGGAGGTAGTGATCCCCACAGAGCCAGCGCGCGTGTACTGGACGGAACTGGCTGGATTACACGAGTAAGCGGTGGTCGAACTCCCCTTGGTGCAACCGGGCGGGGCATAATATACGGCCGTCGGGTAGAATGCCGGATAAACAAACCCTGGCGGACCGTAACAGCTATACGGGTATCCGGGAGGAGGCGTGAACGCTCCGATGTCGTACCAATTGTGAGTACCCAACTTATCGTAGAGTATCAGCCGTGCCCCCGCCTGACACACCAAATGCGTGACACATGTTAGCCGAGTTATCCACCCATGGCATCGCCGCCCTATCGCAATCTTGGTTACATTGCTGCTGATGGTTCGGGTCTTGTGGAAACAATCCGTGATAGGTCCATTCCCCGAAATCCTGAATGTAGTTGTCCAAACTCCCAGGTCCTGGACCTTGATTCGTCGCCAGTCTGCAGTGGCAGTGCGCCGTACCGGCCTGTGCAGAACCGGCTAGCAAGCACACGGACGCCAGCAGCAATAGAAAGAGCGTAGCGGGTGATTTCGAGAAGCCTATTTCTTTCCTCGAGGAGACCTTGGCTATGCCGTTGTGTTGACCTGAAATTGGCGTTTTCATGGTGACCTCCTTGGTCATGGGTTGTGGCGACGTCGAGACGAGCGGCGCCGGATCGATGTTTTTGGTTGAACTTACCTGTTACCGGAGGCAGGATGGTTATCCTGCCTCCGGAGTTCTCCTGTGAGAGCAGGTCGGCTCGGTTGTGCCTCGTTCCCGCTCTCGTGAGAGGCACAATGCGCTGGTTTGCTTTGGGGATCAATACTTAGCGAGTCATTTGGAGGTAAGCGCGAGGTAAGTTTTATGTCAGCGGCTAAGTAATTGAAGGGAATAGGGTAGCGGGCAGGCAATCATCGAAGGCACCCGCAAGCCAAGAGGTGTATACGAACTCGTGATCACAGTCGCACGAACATTCGTGCTGGCGTGATCACAGAAAAGGGCTACATGTCGCGAGACATGCAGCCCCTGTGGATAGTGCATTTGTTGAGTCGGTCCCTTACGAGGATCCGACGAAGGCGACGCTTTGTTCAGGTCACCTAAGCGCTAAGGCGTTTCTTCGCCTTGATCTCCTCCAGCAGAGAATCGATCTTCTGCTCCCGCTCCAGGGCGTCGAGCCGGCCATCGATGTCGTCGCCCAGCACATCCCCTTTGGCCCGGCCCAGAGCTTCTTCGCGCGCGACTTTGGAGCGCATGCGTTCGAACGTCCGGTTCTCTCCCGTAGGAGCGATTTGCGCATCTGCAGCCCGGTTGACCGCTCGCGAGCGGCGATGCTGCGCGATCAGCAGGTCTGCTTTGCCACGCGCCTCGGACAGCTTCAGCTCCAGCTTCTTCAGCGCCGACTTGAGGGCTTCGACCTGGGCGGACTGGTCCGCGATCTGCTGGTCGAAGCTCTCGGTAAGTTGCTGGAAGCTCATGGCTCGCTCCAATGCCGCGCGGGCCAACTCGTCGTCTTTCTTATCGACGGCGAGTTCGGCCTTGCGGATCCATTCGGCGTGCTTCTCGGCGTTTTCTTTCTTCCGCTTCTCCAGCAGATGAAGATCGGCCAGCGCGATGGCCACTTGCGTCTTCACCTGCATGAACTGGTTTTCCATATCGAGGATGACCTGCTTCAACATCTTCTCGGGATTTTCGGCCCGGTCAACCAAGTCGTTGAGGTTGGCCCGCACCAGCGTTGCTACACGATCAAGTAGTGCCATAACAAACTCCTTTTTCTGTCTGAGCACTCAGCAATCAGCACTCAGCATTCAGTCAATTTCTGATCCACCTGGGTGCCCCGCCCCCGTCGCCGTCCTCGCGACAGGATGGGACACGACATCACTTACTTCCTGCTCCCGCCGACTTAGACTTGCCGTTGTCCTCGCCTGGCGGCAGTTCATCCGGCCGCTTCGGTTTCTCGCCGAGTGTCCTCACCTTGCTCAGCAGGTCCGACATCTTCATGCCCGATAACGCCTCGAACAGCGCCGGCACTTGTGCTGCCATCTCGGTGATGTCGCCAGTGATCTTGTTCATGCCCGCGGAGTGACCGTTGCCGGTGGAAACTATAGTGATCTTGTCAACGTTTGCCAGCGGGCTGGCCAGCGCCTTCACGATCTCCGGCAGGTTAGTGAACAGCTTGTCGACGACCGCGGCCTGGTTGTACTCCTGGTAAGCCTCGGCCTTCACGTTCATCGCGCGCGCCTCGGCATCCCCCTTCTTGAAGATGATCTCGGCTTCGGCCTCACCCTGCGCACGAATCGCACTGGCATGACCTTCGGCTTCGACCGTCAGCCGCTGCTTTTCGGCGCCGGCCAACGTCTCGATTCGCTGACGCTCGATCTCGGCCGCCTTCAGCACGGTGGCAATCAATTCTTTCTCGCGACGCAGGATCTCCGCCTCTTGCACCTTGACTTGCTGTTCCTTCTCGACTTGCTGCACCTTCACCGCTTCGGCGGTCACCTGCTGCTGCATGATGTTGGTCTGGATCTCGTACGCCTTGTCGGCCTGCGCCTGCTGGCGCTTCACCATCTCGTTGTAAGTTGCACGCTTTACCTCGAGGTCCCGCTGTGCCTCCGCCTGCCGGGCTTGGGAGGCAGTTTCGGCGGCCACCCGCTCCTGGTCTGCTTGCGCTTTGGCGATGGCCGATTCGCGTAACGCGATCGCCCGCCTGATGGCGGTGTCGCGCTCGGCTTCGGCGGTGGCGACGTCAGCATCGCGCTTGATGCGCGCGATATCCGGACGCCCCATATTGGCGATGTACTCGTTCTTGTCGCGAACTTCCTTGATGGTGAACGAGATCACCTCCAGCCCCATCTTGTTCATGTCATCGGCGCACGTAGATCGCATTCGGTCGGCCACCATCTCCGGCTGCTTCACGATCTCTTCCACCGTGAGCTGGCCGATGATGCCGCGCAGGTGACCTTCCATTACCAGGCGAATCAGCGCTTCCCGGTCCTGCGGCGCCTTGGTGAGGAATTGCTCAGACGCAGTCAAGATGGATTCCGGATCGGACTTCACCTTGATCTGCGCCACCGCCTCGACGGTGACGGCGACGCCTTGTTTGGTGTAGAGGTCCTGTTGCGGAGCGACATCGAACGACATCAACTCGAGCGAGAGTTCGCGGCAGGTCTCGACCATGGGGAAGATGACCGTGCCATGTCCCTTTACCACGCGGGTGCCGCGAAATCCGTAGACCACCAGAACCTCATTCGGTCCCGCCTTGCGATACAGTCTGGCGAAGATGCTGATCAGCAGCACCACAGCAGCCACCGCTGTCCAGACCACGATTAGTACGTCAGTTGGAATGTGGAATCCCATACGCCTCCTTAAAGCAACTAGCACTTAGCGCTTAGCACTTAGCATTCGGTACGCATAGCTTGCTCTCAAGTAACTGGTCGCCACCTCTCGAGAACGCGACTAATAACTCTGCGGTGGGGAAGCGACCCTGCCGCAAGCCCAGTCACGCAGGGTGACGTTGCTAACTGCCAAGTGCTAACTGCTAACTGCTTCTTCCTTCGCCATCTCTTCCCAGCGCCGAACGTATGCAATGCCATGTTCGTAGCGGGTGACGATCACTTCACTGCCTCGCGGCAGGGCTTCGCCGTTTTCGCTGCGCGCCCCGCATGTTTGCCGGGTGCCTTCCTGCGAGAAGATAATTTCTCCGGTGCCGCCCGCCCGAATCGGACTGCTGATGCGACCGAGCACTCCCACGCGCTCGTAATCCGCTGGGTCAAGATCGCGATCGTACTTCAGCAGCACCTTGGCCACGAACCAAAACACAATTGCTGCGCCCACCACTCCGGTGATGATGGCCAGCACCAATACTCCAGTCACTACCAGCGAGGAATAGCGCGTCAGCAGGTAACCTGCTCCGCCGAACCAGGCCAGAAATGCCATGATGGTTGCGAAGTTGAAGAACGGCATGTCCGAGCCGCTGGAGCCGCCGCTGTGAATTCCGCCGGCGTGCGGGCCTGCGTGGGGCAAATGCAAGTGGACGTGCGGCAGGTGCAGGCTTCCGCCCAGGAACGACAAGGCGGTCATCGTTACTCCGAACAGAAAGCATGCCAGATAAAAGATTTCCCACGTCATAAAGTTGCTCCCGCCGATTTCCTTCTTCGGCCGCCGCCATGCGCTTCGCCTGCGCCCGGCTTTAACACCTCAGTCAAACGGTCCACCAGTTCGGGCGCTTCCAGAATCGCGCCCAGCAGCAGCAGGCACTTGCGCGAGTCCTTATGTTTGGCCACCTGCAGTAGCGCCTGGCTCATCTCAGGATCGCGAGCAAACTGCTCGGCGCCATTGATCAGCCACAGGTCGAGCCGGTCTTCCATGGCGCGCAGATCGCTGGTCAGTTCGGTGTGATAGCCCTCGGGATCGTCCACCAGGTAGCCAGGATGCACCTTGAAAAAACGTGCCAGCAGCATGCGCGACGCATTCGTGAGGTGCGGGCGGGCACCGCTTTCAATCTGCGACAAATACGACTGGCTGAGCCCGCTGCCCATTTCCTTCTTCAGCGCCAGCACCAGGTCCTGCTGCGTCATTTCCCGGCCCATGCCGCGCAGCGTGCCTTCGACCAGTCGCAGGTACCGGATTTTCTCGCCTAGCTTCATATTACAATTTGCAATTATAGTATTGCAATTTGCAATGTCAAGAACTGGATTTGCTCTGGAATCAGGGAGTTCGATGAGACGCACGAAAACCGGTACTCACCACGGGGACACAGAGGACACGGAGAAAAATCAAACATAGAAACTCCGTGATCTCGGCATCCTTCGCGGCGAAGACTCCGATTTCTTCACTGTGTTTCTGGCGGACGTTGGTGTGGTGCGGTATCCTCAGGGACGCGCCGGACGTGGCCCTTTAGCAGGGACTAGTTTTCGAATCGTCTGTGGACCGGTATGGTTCGGGTAGAGCGGCGCTTCAGCGCCGCGTTGTAGCGCATCGTCATAAGAGAGCCGGCTTCAGCTGGCGGTACCCGTTCTGTTCGGGCGACGTGAATAATCTAACTGCGCTGGGCGTGCGCACACACTTTGGAGGAATCATTATGAGTGGTCACAATCCTCTTCTTGCACCCATGAAGGGAACGCAGCGCCGTGAGGTCGGCGGAGTCCAACTGGACATCGCTCCCGCGGGCGCGGCCCGCGTCAAACGTCTGATCTACCCGCCGGGATATCGCTGGTCAAAGCACATGAAACCGCTCACCGGCACCGATCTATGCATGCACGCGCACGCCGGGTTTCTGGCTTCCGGGCAGATCCACATCGAATATGCGGACGGCTGCATCGTGGAGTTCGCGGCGCCTCAGGTTGTGGTGATCGATCCCGGTCACGATGGGTGGGTCGTAGGCGAGGAGCCGGCGGTGCTGATTGAGTTTGACTTCGAAGGCGACACGGTGCGCAGTCTTGGCATGCCGGACCGCCACAAGCACGGGGATTGATTTTGTCATCCCGAGCCGAGCGAAGCGGAGTCGAGGGATCTGCGGTTTCTTCCCTGGCGAACCGGGCCGGCTCTACACCCCAGCCTTCAGCCTCGTCGCGTATTTCTCGCGAATCTTCTTCACCTTCGGCGACACCACGAACATGCAGTATGGCTGGTAGGGATGGTTCTTGAAGTAATCCTGATGATAACTTTCGGCAGCGTAGAAGGTTGATGCTGGTTCGATGGCCGTCACGATAGGATCCTTGAAGGCTTGTTCCTTGGTGAGGTTGTCGATCACGGCCTGAGCGGTCTTGTGTTGCGCTTCGTCGCGATAGAAAATTACCGAGCGATACTGCTCGCCGACGTCGTTGCCCTGCCGGTTCAGCGTAGTGGGATCGTGAACGGTGAAGAACACCTCCAACAGGTCTCCGTAGCTGATGACCGCAGGATCGAACGTGATCTCCGCGACCTCCACATGTCCGCTTCGTCCGCTGCAAACCTGCTCGTAGGTCGGGTTGGGCACGCGCCCGCCCATGTAGCCTGACACCACCGAGTGAACGCCTTCGATCTGTTGGAATGCGGCTTCCACGCACCAGAAGCACCCGCCGCCGAGAATCGCCGTCTCTGTATTTGCCATATCGGATAGGATGCGCGAGCGCGCGAGTTGGTGCAAGAAGGCGGCACTTAGCAGTTAGCCATTAGCATTTAGCGAGAGCAGATAATGTTGCGAATATGCGTTTGATGCGCTCGTCTCTAATTGCTAATTGCTAATTGCTAATTGCTAATTGCTAATTGCTAATTGCTAATTGCTAATTGCTTCTTCTCCCTCCAGCATAAACTCCAGCACCTCCTGCGGCGCCGACGACGTCCACACCGGCGCGAACGACAGCCGATGCAGTGGCGTCGGGCCTTTTTTCCGCAGTATCTTCAGATGATGCGGGGTGCTGTAGCCCTTGTTCGACGCCAGGCGGTACTCGGGGAACACCGGGTCCCAGGCACTGATCATCGCATCGCGCTCGACTTTGGCGATGATGGAGGCCGCTGCAATCGAGGCCGAGAGAGCATCGCCGTGAATGATAGGCGTCTGCGCGCATTGGAAGTTGATCCGCATGGCATCGATCAGCAGGTGGTCGGGAGGCAGCGTAAGCTTTGCGACCGCTACCTCCATAGCGCGTTTCGAGGCCCAGTAAATGTTGATCTGATCGATGGTGGCGACATCCACGGCCGCAATTGCCCACGCCAGCGCGTGCTCGCGAATCCGCGGCGCCAGTTTCTCGCGCACCTCGCGATCCAGCAGCTTGGAATCGCGCAGCCCTCGAATCCGATAGCTCGGGTCGAGAATCACGGCCGCTGCGACCACTGGCCCGAACAGCGAGCCGCGCCCGACTTCGTCCACACCAGCGACCAGCTGCGCGCCCGAGCCCCACGCCAGCTTCTCGTACTTCAGCGTGCACTTCAACCGCTTCAGCAGGCGCAGCTTGAGCGTGGCTTTGGAGACGGGCTTGGCGCCGTTATCGCTCGTCGAATTTTTGCTGGTGGACGGCACGGCAGGATTCACACCGGTCTCCTTCGCTCAGGGCTGGTGGAGACGCAGGGTACACGAAGATATTAGAGCATGCGGCAAGGCATCCCGCATCGACTGCGCTAAACACGCGGAGGGTGCCGTAGCCTTTCGCTTCCTCTGCGAAAGGCTAGGGGTTAGAACCGCAGATCCCTCGGCTCGGGCTGACAGTCACGGATTAGGGAGCCAAAGACGAAGGCCAAAGCAAACGCGAATAGCGAATAGCGAATAGCCGAATAGCCACCCCCCAGCTAGCTACTGATCCCTACCAGCCTCTGCTCTTTCGCTGCGTAGTGCGAGTCCACATACTCGTCAAGAATCTTGATGAACTCCTCGACGATGTGGTCGCCCTTGAGCGTTAGCATCAGGCGGCCGTCAACGTAAACGGGAGCTTTCGGTTCCTCGAATGTGCCGGGCAGTGAGATGCCGATATTGGAGTGCTTAGACTCGCCGGGACCGTTGACGACGCAACCCATCACCGCGAGCTTCATATCCTCGACGCCGGAGTAGCGCGTCTTCCACACCGGCATCTGCTCGCGCAGGTAGGTTTGGATTTGCTCCGCCATCTCCTGGAAGAAGGTGCTGGTGGTGCGCCCGCAACCGGGACAGGCGGTGACTTGAGGAGTGAAGCTGCGAATGCCGATGGACTGCAGAATCTGTTGCGCGACTGTGACCTCTTCGGTGCGGTCGCCGTTGGGCGCGGGCGTGAGCGAGACGCGGATCGTATCGCCGAGGCCTTCCTGCATCAGGACGGCCAGCGCAGCCGTGCTGCTGACGATGCCCTTGGCTCCCATGCCGGCCTCGGTGAGGCCAAGATGCAGAGGGTATTCGGCAACGGCGGCCCAGCTCGCGGTAGACGTCGATCAGGTCCTGTACGCCGCTGACCTTTGCGCTCAGGATGATCTGCTCCGGGCTCATACCGTAGCTGACGGCGAGCTCGGCCGAGCGCAGCGCACTTTGCACCATGGCTTCCATGGTCACGTCGCGCGCGTCCTTGGGATCGTCGAGCTTGGAGTTTGCGTCCATCAGACGCGTCAGGAGCGCCTGGTCCAGCGACCCCCAGTTCACCCCGATGCGCACCGGCTTGTCGTTCTGGATGGCGACTTCGATCATCGTGCGGAAATTGTCGTCGTCCTTCTTGCCGATCGAGACGTTGCCCGGATTGATGCGGTATTTTGCCAGGGTCCGCGCGCATTCGGGATACTTCTTCAGCAGGATGTGGCCGTTATAGTGGAAGTCGCCGATGATAGGGACCGGAAAACCGAGCCGGTCGAGACCGTCAACGATGTGGGGAACGGCTGCGGCTGCGGCGTCGTTGTTAACGGTGACGCGAACCAGCTCGGAGCCCGCGCGGGCCAGAGCAACACATTGCCGCAAGGTGCTGTCGATATCGGCGGTGTCAGTGTTGGTCATGGATTGCACCACAATTGGTGCATCGCTGCCCACGCGAACCCCGCCCACTGAGGCCGTATACGTTTTTCTGCGTTGAATTTGAGCCATACAGGAGTACTAAAAGTTTAACATGGCAGCTCTAAAAGGCATTGGCGATCCAGGTCCGACCCTCAAATCGCCCAGAGCAAGAGCGCATTTCGGAACTCAGCCGTCCAATATATGGAACCCTTTATGGAGGACGCTCATCTCAATAGTGAGAGCCTCGAATTGCCAGCGGATAGTTGCCGGTAACCTCAGGAAAATAAAAGGTTGACCGAGCGACAAATCGGTCTCATTTGGGTTTATAACAGGGCTTAGGGAATCAAAGGCAGGAGCCTATCCTGCTGGCGATCCGGCCCCGAAAAAGGTGTACATCATGCGTTGCCTCTCCCGCTATCTTGGTTGTTGCGCTCTCGCACTCGCGCTGGTTCCGTTCGGTACGGCCCAGAGCCAGACTTCCGCGCCGCCAAATCCGGCGCCGCCGGCGCAGGATCCAAGTGCCGGTTCGAATCCGCCGGCGCAGGAAAAACCGGACAAGAACGCGCCCACGCCGAGCACTCTGAACAACATTGACGCCATCGGCAATCGCAACGTCGGCTGCAACAAGGGAATGGGCAACTGGTACTCGCTCGATAAGCAGGTGGCCATGGGCCGCTCCTATTCGCAGCAGGTCGAGCACGGCGCCAAGATGATCAACGACCCGGTTGTCACGGAATATGTGAACCGTATCGGGCAAAATCTGGTGCGGAGTTCGGATGCGAAGGTACCATTCACGATTAAGGTGATTGACACCGACGAAGTCAACGCCTTTGCGCTGCCGGGTGGATTTTTCTATGTGAACTCCGGCCTCATCCTGGCTGCCGATAACGAAGCGGAGTTGGCCGGCGTGATGGCCCATGAGATTGCCCACGTCGCGGCGTGTCACGTGGCACGCGAGCAGACTCGCGGCAACATTGTTAACCTGGCAAGCATTCCGCTGATTTTTGTGCCGGGAGGCTGGGCCGTGTATCAGGGAACGCAGGCCGCCTTGAGTATCGGCGTGCCGTTGACGTTCATGAAGTTCTCGCGCAACTTCGAGAGCGAAGCCGACTTCCTCGGCATGGAGTACATGTACAAGGCGGGGTACGACCCGCAGTCGTTCATCTCCTTCTTCGAGAAGATCGAAGCGCAGGAGAAGAAGAAGCCCGGCACGTTGGCCAAAGCCTTTTCCTCTCACCCCATGACGCCGGATCGTGTGGCCAACGCGCAGCTGGAAATGAAGAACGTTTTGCCGCCGCGGGATGAGTACATTCTGAACACCTCGGAGTTCGACCAGGTCAAGGGTCGTCTGGCGTCGATTGAGAATCGCCACAAGGTGCAGAACGATAAGGACAACAAAGATCGCCCGACGTTGCGGCGAGCCACTGCCGACAATCCCTCGCCGGATAGCGGAAGTGGGAGCGGAAACGGAAGCAGTAGCGGAAACGGAAGCTCGACTGACGACGACCGCCCCACGCTTAAGCGCAACGACGGCTCGCAGTCGTAAACGAGATTGTCATCACGCACTTGAGAGGCTCCCCCACCGGGAGCCTTTCCTCTTCTTGGCGCTACCTTCGCCGCGGACCCGCTTTCGCCGTGCGGGCCGCAACTTCGTCGCGCCCAGGAATTTGACAATTTTTTCCTAGCATTTCATCCCCGCTAGAACTAAACTCGCCCCAGTTTTTCCGCTATTCAACTCGCTGGTCCCTGGGGGCCACATGTTTCGATCGCCCAACCGCCGAGTAATTACGCAGCTTCTTGCCGTGTCCTGTTTCCTCTCTCTTCTCGGCGGACTCGCGTTCGCAGGTGTGACGGCCAGGGAGCAGCTGACTGCATTCACCGACAAGGAATTCCACGAGCTTCAGAACAAGGCACGGCACGGCGATCCGAACGCGGCGCTGGCACTGGGCGTCGCGTACGAAGAAGGTATTCGTGTAAAGAAGGATGAAGCCGAAGCTGTGAAGTGGTATCGCAGGGCCGCGGAAGCAGGTAACGCCGAAGTAGCGCATCATCTGGGAGTCCTTTACGAGAGGGGGACGGACGTACAGCAGAGTTACGCCGAAGCGGCTGAATGGTATCGCAAGGCGTCGGAGTTGGGCTATGCTCCTGCGCAATGCAATCTCGGAAACCTGTATCGCAAGGGTTTGGGTGTGCCCCGAGATTTCGAGCAAGCCGCCAAGTGGTATGAGGTGGCGGCGCGCGGAGGCGATGCCCAATCCCAAAGCAACTTGGGATACATGTACAACCGCGGAGAGGGTGTGGTCCACGACGATCAGCAGGCGGTGTTCTGGTATCGCAAAGCCGCGGAGCAGGGCTACGCCATGGCCCAGCGGAACCTCGGTGTGATGTATGTGCTGGGACAAGGAGTTACGGCTGATGAAGGCGAAGCCATGCGCTGGTTCCAGAAAGCTGCCGACCAAAAACTTCTCAAGGCTTTCGTCAACGAAGCCATCTTGTACATGCAGGGAACAAGCACGCGCCGGGATTATGCGCTCGCCTACAGGTTGCTTCAGCAGGCCGCCGCTGCCGGCGAGGAAGCGGCCAAACCCCTATTGGATAAGTGCCGCAAGTATGTTAACGACGCTCCCGTGATGGCAGTGCAAGCGGCCTCTTCCAGCAAGCCCAACTGACCACAGGCACACCCGAATACCACAAAATCTCAGAGCGCGGTCTTGGCGTAACGCAAAAAACGGGACGCAGCATGCGCCCCATTTCAATATCCAAACTACGAGCCGTCAGGGAAGCCGTTGGGCCAGTCCCGGAAGCGCTTTCATCAGATCGTTGTAGATCACGACCACAGCGAACAGGATCAGGAAGACAAACGCAGTTTGATAGATGCGTTCCTTAATGCGCACACTGATGTCCCGCCGCAGGACGGACTCAATGATCAGCAGCAGGATGATGCCACCGTCGAGGATGGGAATCGGCAGCAGGTTGAAGATGCCGAGGTTGAGGCTGATCATCGCCATCAGGCTGAGAAGCGGGGTCCATCCCGGCTGCCGAGCCGCATCGCCGGAAGCCCGCGCGATGCCAATGGGTCCTTCCATCTGCTTGATGGACGCCTTGTGCTGGACTAGCTTGCGGACCAAATCGACGATCAGCAGCGAGTACCGTTTGTTCTCTTCGATGGAACGGTTCAGCGCCTGGGCAAAGGGCAGCTTGTCGATCTGTACCGGCCTCGATTGGAAGCCCAGACGATAGTTCTTCTGGCCGTCTTCTTCAGTCTGGATCGGCGTTATCTTGATGGTTACCCGTTGACCGTTGCGGACCGCCGTGACTTCCACGGGCTTGTCGCCGTTCTGGCGCAAGTAGTGGATCACAGAAAGCAACGACCGCATCGGCGTGCCGTTCACCGCGACTATCTCGTCGCCCAGCTTCAATCCCGCTTGGGCTGCCGGCATGCTGGGCTCAAGCTCGGTCACAGTAATCGGCTGGTCCGGCAGCCATCCTACCGTACCGTATTGGTCGGCCCCTTCAATCTCAGGCTGGACCTGCTTCTCCAGGATCTCGTTGCCGCGCTGGATGGCGACGTCCAGCGGTCCCTTCGAAGTGATCGCCACCTTCAGCAGGACATCTTCCCACGTGGGATTCTGCTGGCCCTCGATGCGCACAATGCGGTCGCCCTGTTCGATACCTGACTTGGCGGCCGGAGAATTCTCGAGTACCCATCCCACAACGGCGGGCTGGTCCAGATAGACCGGGTGCTCGTAATGCACCATGAAGACGCCAGTAAGAAGGACGACGGCCAGGATGATGTTCATGGCCGGGCCCGCGATGGCAATTACGAACCGCTGCCAGCGCGGATGCGACATGAACTCGTCAGGCGCACCGCTGCGGGATTCCAGAGGGTTCTCGCCCGCCATCTTCACGTATCCGCCCAGCGGCAGAGCGCTGATGCGATAATCCGTGCCCCCGCGCCGGAAACCCGTAAGCCGTTTCCCGAACCCGATGGAAAATACATCCACCCGTACGCCAAACCACTTGGCAGCGGCGTAATGGCCGAACTCGTGCACCAGAATCATGATGCCGAGCACGACCGCCATTGAAGCCACTGCAATTAGGAACGATTCCATAAACCTCTTTACTAAGGGGAGCTACTTGCGCCGGATCGCCGGGGGAGTCGGCACGGCTGTCTCTCTGGAGTCCACATATTGGATGCGGTCGCGCGCCCGGAGACGCGCATCTTTATCCACCACCAAGACTTCCTCTATGGATTCCGGTATCCGGGCTGGCGTTTCATCAACAACCGCCTCTATTGTAGCCGGAATGTCCGGAAAGCCAATACTACCTTCGAGGAATGCTGCCACCGCCACCTCGTCGGCGGCATTCAGCGCAATCGTCTTGGCGCCTCCTGCTTCGACTGCCAGATAGGCCAAACGTAAGCAAGGGAATTTCTCCAGGTCAGGCGGTACGAAGTCCAGCCGTCGCAGCTCTTCCACCGGAAAGCGCAGGTCGGATTCGATCCGATCGGGATAGCTGAGCGCATATAGGATGGGTAATCGCATGTCGGTTACCGAAAGCTGCGCCAGCAGGCTGCCGTCGACGAACTCAACCATGGAGTGAATCGTGCTCTGCGGGTGTATCAGGACACTGACCTGGCTCGGCGGCATGTCGAATAGCCGGCAAGCCTCGATCACCTCGAAGCCTTTATTCATCAAAGTGGCCGAATCGATCGTGATGCGCTTGCCCATCTTCCAGGTCGGATGGTTCAACGCCTGCTCGACCGTAATGCCGGCGAACTCGGACGCGGCGGTGTTGAGGAAGGGACCACCCGAGGCGGTTAGCCACACGCGATGGACTTCGTTGCGGCTTCCACCGCGCATGCACTGGTGGATCGCGTTGTGCTCGCTGTCGATGGGAAGAAGCGGCTTGCCCTGGCGGCGGACTTCGGCGGTAATGAGATCGCCCGCTGCGACCAGACATTCTTTATTCGCCAGGCCGATGGTCTTGCCCGCCTTGACGGCTTCGTAGGTCGCCTCCAACCCGGCCACTCCGACGATGGCGCTGACCACAAAGTTGGCGTGGGGATGGGTCGCAACCTTGACCGAGCCCGCCGACCCGTGCGTTACCTCAATCGCGTTGTCCAGTCCCGCCTTCTTGAGCTTGTCCTGAAGTTGGCCGGCGGCTTCGGCGGTTGCCATCGAGACGATCTGGGGTCGCCAGCGGCGCGCCTGCTCGAAGGCGAGCTCAACATTATTGCCGGCCGCCATGCTCACCACGGCGAAGCGGTCCGGAAAGCTCTCAACGATGCTGAGCGTGCTCTTGCCGATGGATCCGGTGGAACCGAGGATGGCGATTCGTTTCATGACTTCAGCTATGAATGATACTGGTTCCGAGATAGACGGAGAGGCTGGCGAAGTAAAACAGGATCGCCACTGGCAGCGCAAACAGGAGCGCGTCAATCCGGTCGAGCATCCCTCCGTGCCCGGGAAGCAGCGAACCCGAGTCCTTCAATTGAGCACCGCGCTTCATGGCTGACTCAACCAGATCGCCGAGTTGGGCCGCGGCGTTAATGCAGACCGCGAAGAGAACCACCAGCCAAATGGGCGCGAGCTCGCCCGTAACGATGGCCGTGGAGTCCGGCGAAACAAGGTGAAGCTGAATAAGACCCTGGTAGATGGGCCGCAAAAAATGGAACAACAGAACAGCCACGACCACGGCGCCCAACACCGAGGCGATTGTTCCCTCCCATGTTTTTCCGGGGCTCACCCGGGGAGCCAGCTTATGTTTGCCGATGGCGCGGCCGACGTAGAGTGCGGCGATGTCGCCGGTCCAGACCAGCAGCATGACGTACAACAGAAAGAGGGCGCCATTTCCCATGGCTCGCAGAGTAACCATGCAGGAGAGCGCCACCCCTATATACGGGAGCACCATGAATGATATGGCGGCATCGGGCAGAGCTTCCGCCAGAGGATTGCGTTGCATGCTTGCGACGAGAAGAACAAGAGGCGAGACCAGCAGCACCGCCAGAGCACCCATGCCTGCGACAAATGCGGCTGCGCCAGAGTCCTGGACCAGCCTCCAGTCGGTAACGTAAGTCGAGGCCTGCACCAGGAAGCCGCACACCAGAAAAAAGTAGCTCCATCCGTGGAAGGGCCGAAAACCGCCTGCCTCGACAATTCCCAGATACTCCCTCGCCGCCAGCAGCGCCACTCCCAGCACCAGCAGCGTGAACAACCACAAGGGCGCCTTGAACAATGCAATCACGACAATTGGAATCAGGATGACCGCGGTGAGGACGCGCTTCACGAGGGATGTCCGTTGTCAATGCCCAGTCCGCCGAAGCGGCGCTCGCGCTTTTGAAAAGCCTCGATGGCCTCCAGCAACTGCGTGCCGCGAAAATCGGGCCACAGCGTTTCAGTGACGTAGATCTCGGCATACGCCACCTGCCACAGCAGGAAGTTACTGAGCCGCATCTCGCCGCTGGTGCGGATCACCAGGTCCAACTCCGGCAGGCCGTCGGTGTAAAGATGGCGGGCAATTGACCTCTCGTCGATCTTCAGGTGCTCAATGCCGCCGTTGCGCGAGGCCTCGCGTACCAGCGCATTGAAAGAGTCGACCAACTCGGTCCTTGAGCTGTAGTTGAGTGCGAGCGTAAGCACCATGCCGGTGTTCTTCTCGGTCATCTCGCGGGCCCATGCCATGCGCTCCTGAACCTCTTGGGGTAATTCCTGCTGCCTGCCGATGTACTGCAGCCGAATGTTGTTCTCCATCAAGGTGGGCAGCTCCATCTTGAGGTACCGGCGCAGCAGGTTCATCAGGTAACTGACTTCGCCTTTGGGACGCTTCCAGTTTTCCGCCGAGAAAGAGTAAAGAGTGAGTGCGGGAATACCAACACGCGCAGCTGTTTCGACAGTCGACCTTACCGCCGCCACACCCGAGCGGTGTCCGGCGATGCGCGGCAGATGGCGGCGTTTCGCCCAACGGCCATTTCCGTCCATGATGATGGCGATGTGATGGGGCAGCCGCTCTGGATCGAGGCGGGAGTAAATCTCGGCCTCTTTGCGGTTCAGCCCGGTGGGCACTTGAGCGCGCAAGGCGTACCTCTAATGATTATTGAAAGTAGCATACGGCCTCACGTGGTTGCAACGAAAGGCAGCAGTCTTGCGGTTCCCGTAAGGGGACGCTTTCCGACGATTGCCGCAAGTTCGAAACTTCCGTTATGCAGGTCTATGCCCGGTTAGGTTTAGAATTGCGCCGACATCATTTGCCCGAATACTGCCTGGCGTCTTATCAAGGAGGCCTCTCGTGATGCGCTTGTCGCGCTACTTCTTCGCTCTTGCGGTAGCTCTGGTGTGTCTGTCAACCGTTGCGTCAGCCGACCTTAAGATCAAAACCCGCACCACTGGGATGGGGCACACCACCGAAAGCACGGTGTACATCAAGGGAAACCGCGAGCGAAACGAGATGAGCTACGGTGGCCATGGGGGAGTGGTCACGCTCATGCAATGCGACCAGAAGCGCATGGTTACCATCACTGGCGATCAATGCATGGTGATGCCGATGGGCGGCAGCGAAGCCTCTTGCCCGGTCATGCCGAACATGAAGGCCATCGGCCGGGAGATGGCCGGGGAAGAGCCCGCCCTTCCGCGTAAAGGCGGTGTTGTGACCATCACTCGCACCTCCAGCGACACCGGCGAGCGTCAGGACATGTTCGGCTACAAGGCCCGCCACGTTAAGAGCTCCATGGTCATGGAGTCCAGCCCGGAGGCGTGCAACCAGTCCCATATGAAGATGGAAATGGACGGCTGGTACGCTGACCTGTCGGCTGGATTCTCCTGTGGTGACGACTCCTATCGCGCCTTGGCCTGTGGCGGTAAACGCGGGTGCAGTGACCGCATTGTCGTGAAGGGCGGTGGCAGCGGAGCGCTGGGTTACCCGCTGAAGCAGACGACTACCATCACCTCAGCGCAGGGAACGTTCACCACCACGACAGAGGTGGTGGAGCTGACCAATACATCGCTGGAGGCACCTCTGTTCGATATGCCTCCGGGATGCAAGGTCGTGGATATGTCGGCCATGATGGGCGGAGCGCCTGCCACGACGCCTCCTGCTGAGCCAGTATCCAATGCTCCGACGACGGGGGCCGCGCCTGCGACTCCACCTGCCGCAGCCGCGCCCGCTCTCGCACCTAAAGCTGCCGGCGTAGTGCGCATCGGCGTGGTCAAGATCAAGGACATGAGCGGCGAATCTCTTCCCACAGACAGTCTGCGCCTCAACCTGATGAGCGAGATCGGCCGCCATCAACTGGAAGCTGTGCCGCTGGATACCGAAACGCCCCAGCAGGACGTGGAGAATGAAGCTCGCTCCAAGCAATGCGACTATTTTGTTTTCACCGTTCCCATGCAAGTGAAAGAGCCCGGCAGCGGCGGGCTACCGGCAGCCGGGGTGCCCAAAGGCGTGATACTTGATCCCGCCAAGTACCAGGCATTGACCGGCGTGACCTTGTACAAGGTGGGCAAACCGCTTCCCGAGCTGAAAGATTTTCAGATAGCGGCCGATGCCGCCCAGTTCGCGGTCGACGCGGTGACGGCTACCTTCGTTCAGGAGTCCGACAGGATCGCACAGCAGATTGCGGAAGACGCGCATCCCAAGCCCGCCTCGAAGGCACCTAGAACTCCGGCGAAGCCGGGGACAAGTGCCCCCAAGCCGAAAAACCCCTAGGCGTGCTGCGAGTTGGCTCTCGCTTGGGTGAGATTTGGACGAGCTTACGAATTATTGTGATTGCGACGGCACGGGTAGAGCGGCGCTTGGGAGCCGCGTTAGCGATCTCTATTCTGTACGGAGTCGGCTTCAGCTGGTGGCTCCTTCCTGCAAGCATGACTACACCAGGGTCCAGGCTGCTTAGATCAGATTGCCGACGCTCGAGCCTACAAAGAAAGCCGAGGCAGCAAGCCTCGGCTTTTCTCGGTCGGTGTTGATTTGACGGGGCTTCGTGCGCCTTAAGCACCGCGCCGTGGATGCAGGACCATGTCCCGCACCTGGGCGAGCACGCTCGACAACTGCATGGCGTTGAGCTTCGAGGTGAACTCCAGCAGCTCGGCCACGAACGGATCGGCGACCAGCTCGTTGATCTCGTCCTCGCGCGACGGTCCGCAAGCGCGCAGCAGGTCGGGCACGCTGACCTCAAGCGCCATCGCCAGTCGGTTAAGCGAGGAAAGGGTCGGCGTCGCCTTTTCGTTCTCGATCTTGGAGACGTAAGTACGAGGGACGCCCATCCGCAGCGCAAGCTGGCGTTGGCTCAGCCCGCCGCGCAGGCGCAAGCTGCGAATCGCCTGTGCTACCCGCACCTCGGAGCGAGCTGGACGTTGCCGGTGCTGCGACCGGCAGTGACGGCGCGAGGATTGGCTCGGGCTCATCCTCATCCAGCGATGTGCGGCAACGACGACAAAGATTGTTGGCAGTTTTGAACTGGACGAGATGACATTGGTCGCATCTCACCACTTCCCGGGAATCTACGGGCGCGAGAGTCGTGGCCATTCAGGTTGTGGGAGTGCCAGAGCAGGCACAACAATAACGTAGGCGTACTTTGCGGCATTCCTCTGCTAGAGTCAAGTGTATTGTCGGGTGAAAACCGAAAAAGCTGTGCAAATCCGTCAATCGCAGGCCAACGAGGCGGAAGAAAACCGCTGAAACACGGGAGAAACACGGAATGACTCGCTCCGATGCATGGTGTTTACTAACTGAGTTCACCCAGTCAGAAAGTTTGCGCAAACATGCGCTGGCGGTGGAAGCGTGCATGCGCGCCTACGCCCGCAAGTTTGGCGAAGACGAAGAGCGTTGGGGCGTAGTCGGGCCTCATCCACGATTTCGATTACGAGAAATATCCCAGCGCGGAACGAGCATCCCTACAAGGGAAATGAAATCCTGAACGAGCGCGGCTTCGCCGAGGAGATCCGCCGCGCCATCATGTCGCACGCCGACTACACCGGCGTGACTCGCGACTCCAATCTGGAGAAAGCGCTGTTTGCCTGCGACGAACTGGCGGGATTCATTACCGCCACGGCGCTGATCAAGCCGAATAAGTCGCTGGCCGAGGTGGACGCCAAGTCAGTGCGAAAGCGGATGAAGGACAAAGCCTTCGCGCGCTCGGTGAGCCGGGAGGACATCATCAACGGCGCCGCCGGCCTGGGCGTCGACCTCGACGAGCACATCACGTTTTGTATTGAGGCGATGAGAGGGATTGCCGGGGAGTTGGGGCTGGCAGGGAAAGCTGCCGTGAACTGATAGAGCTCTTACGACGAACCTCATTTGAAATCCTTTGGCCATTTCCGGGAACCGTGGAGCAAACGAATGATCTCTACGATTTCTCCGCGGATACGGTAGGGAAGAATGTAAGGAGTGCCTGACACCACTAACTCGCGTGTTCCAACGACGCGACCAGGTCTGCCTGATCGCAGGGTAAGCTCCGAGGCGGTCTGCTGCGGCAAAAATAATGTCCACGCGTTCGGTCCGCAGCTGCCAGGTTATCGCGGGCAATGTATGTCGACTTCAGCGTCTAGATCGGCCAGAGCGATGCTCAGCCATTTAACTTGCACGACGTTTCCACTTCTTACGCATCGCCGCTACTTCCTCGTCAGTGGCGAAGTTTCCCGCGTCCGCTTCTCGAATGCCTTTCTTGATCTCTTCAATCTGCCACTCATTGAGCTCCACGTATTCCCGGATGGCTTCCGCCGCGAGGAACGAACGGCTGCGCTGAGTGGACTTTGCCAGCTTGTCGAGTTTCTTCTTGAGCTTCTCGTCTACGCGGAGCGTGAGAATTGTTGAGCCTGCCATACAAAGTATTATAAACGAATACACTTGAGACATTGTCAATGAGATCTATGCGGTGGCGAGTCTGCGCATGTGTTCGACCACTGCCCCGATCGCCACATCTTCCTTCTGTTTGTCCGCGCGAACCAGAACCTCGACCTTGCCCTCGGCGAACTTCTTGCTGCCAACCGTGATGCGATAGGGAACCCCGATCAGGTCCGCATCCTTGAATTTCACGCCTGGACGCTCATCCCGGTCATCGAGCAATACCTCGAATCCGGCCTGCTCAAGTCTGGAGCCGATCCCCATGGCGCCGTTCAACAATTCATCGGACGTACTCAGTGGCGAGAGGACCACATCGAACGGCGCGATGCTTGCCGGCAACCAGAATCCATCTTCATCGTGGTTCTGTTCGATGCAGGCAGTCAGGATGCGCTCGATGCCGATGCCGTAGCTGCCCATAATCGGCGTCACTTCCTTGCCATGCTCATCAAGCACGCGCGCGCCCATCGACTCGGAATACTTGTAGCCCAGCTTGAAGATATGGCCGATCTCGACCGCCTTACCGATGTTCAGTGGCGAGCCGCAGTGCGGGCAGCCTTCGCCTTCGACCACGACGCGCAGGTCGGCCCATGCTGTCGGGTGAAAGGCTTCACCCGGAGTCAGGTTCTTGACGTGGTACTCCTCTTTGTTTGCACCGGCGATGAGGTTTCTCCGCCCACGAAGCGCACCGTCCACTAACAAGAACGGCCGCGTCGAGTCCTGCTCATCTTCTGCCCATTCGATGTTCAGGGGTCCCAAATATCCAGCGGGTGAGTCGAATAGTTGACGAATCTCTTCCTCTTGCATCGGGCGGTATTCCTTGCCGCCGATCGTCCCCGAGAGCTTAGCCTCGTTAAGCATATGGTCGCCCCGCATTAATACGACCAATGGACGTGACCTCGGATCACCTGTTTTGGGGTCAAAGCCTTCCGTCGTCATGTAGGCGAGCGTCTTGATCGTGGCCTTTGCCGAGACACCCAGGAAACCCGCAACGTCTTCGATGGTTTTCTGACCCGGTGTGTGTACGAGTTCAGGCTCGGCGTTCTCTGAGGGTGGGAGGTCCTCGACCGGATCGAGCTTCGACGTCGCTTTCTCAACGTTTGCTGCGTAGCCGCACCCAGCGCAGTTCACGACGAAGTCCTCGCCGGCGTCGGTGCTCACCATGAACTCGTGGGACTGCGAACCGCCCATCGCGCCGGAATGGGCCTCGACCACGACGTACTTCAACCCGCAGCGATCGAAGATCCGGCAGTAGGTGTCGTAATGTTTCCCATAGCTGATATCGAGCCCGGCGGCGTCGAGGTCGAAGGAATATGAGTCCTTCATGGTGAACTGCCGCACGCGCAGCAGTCCGGACTTGGGACGTGGCTCGTCGCGAAACTTCTCTTGGATCTGATACCAGATTTGCGGAAGCTGCTTGTAGCTGCGGAGTTCCTTGCGCGCAATCTCAGTCATGACCTCCTCGGCGGTCATGCCCAGGCACAGGTCGCGGCCACCGCGGTCTTTCAGGCGAAACATATTGTCGCCCATGGCCTGCCAACGGCCACTCGCCTCCCAGATTTCACGAGGATGCAGCGCCGGCAGATGAAACTCCTGCCCGATGCGGTCCATCTCCTCGCGGACGATGTCGGTTATCTTCAGCATCGAGCGCTGGCCCAGGAAGAGGAATGAGTAGACCCCAGCGGCGAGCTGCCGAATGTACCCGGCGCGGACAAGAAACTTGTGGCTGGCGACCTCGGCGTCGGCCGGGGCCTCGCGCAGAGTCGGGATAAACAGCTGGGACCAGCGATGCATGGCAGCCTTTCCGAAACCCAGTCCAGGATGTGGATGATCGCTATTCTACCGAGGTCGTTCCAGCCCCGGAGCACGGGGACAGCACTGCGACATGGCTGTCACGTCCGTGTTACAACTTGAGCGGACTCCTATGAACAGCAAGCGCACCACGATCATATTTCTTTCCGCGCTGTTGCTGATTGTGCTGGGGCTCACGTTTGTTATTACGCAGATCCTTCCTGAAGCCGTTTGCCTTCGCCATCATTCTTGCGGTTGTCTTTTATCCCCTGCACGAACGCATTTTGCGCTGGAACAAGCGCCGGCCCGGCACGCTCGGCGCTGCTTTCCACGCTGCTTCTGATCCTGCTGTTTGCGGTGCCGAGCTTCATCATCGCCGTGCTGGCGGCCAACGAAGCATTGGCGGCGGCGCACTACCTGAGTCGCAGGAGTGTCGAGGAGGGCGGATTCCCGTCGCTGGTGATGACCCTGGCTGACCGTCCTCTCCGCTACGTTGGCCGATTGGGTTGACCTTTCCAAATACGATTTGCAAGCCGTGATCAGCGCCAACGCGCAGAAGGTCAGTGTCTGGCTGGTCGGCTTCGGCGCCAACGTCTTGAGTGGTATTGCCCGCTTTATCACCGACGCGCTGATTACGTTCGTTGTCGTGTTCTTTCTGTTTCGCGACGGAGCGCAGTGGGCGTATTGCGCTGGGGACGCTCCTCCCGCTTTCTCGCGAGCAGGTGGCGCGGCTGTATCGCAATATCTCCGACACCATCATCGCCAATGTCTATGGCATCCTCTCGCGTCGGGTTAGCGCAGGGCGTGCTTCGTCGGAGTCGCCATGCGCATCATCGGTATGCAGTCTTCTCTGTTGCTGGGTCTGGCTACCGGCTTTGCTTCCATCATTCCAGTGGTGGGCTCGGCGCTGATTTGGGCGCCGGTCTCGATTTACCTGCTGGTGACCGGCTCCATTGGGAAGGGTCTGTTTCTCCTGATTTATTGCGTCGTGATCGTCAGCAGCGTCGACAACATCATCCGCCCGTGGGTAGTGGGCGGGCGCGTGGAGTTACATCCGCTGGTCCTGCTCTTCTTCATCTTCGGCGGCGTTGAAGCGTTCGGGTTCCTGGGATTGTTTCTGGGGCCGGTTGTGGCGTCAGTCCTGGTGGCGGTCTTCGACATGCTGCGCGAAGAACTGAATCAGGCCAAAACTTGCCCTCCGGTCGCGGGCGAGCCGCGTGACAGCCCGCCTATCGGGTACGCGTGAAGTCTTGCCGACTCACAACGGCAATGGAACTTTCTATTCGCTGGTGAGCGGCGAATACAGCTCGCCCTCTTTGCGCTCTCCGATGTCCTTCAGCGCATTGATCGCGTACTCCTGGAAATGCGGGGACTTGCGGTGGGCCTCCAGTGCGGCATCGTCGCGATACTGCTCGTAGATGAAGAAGCGCGTGGCGTCCGTGCGATGCCGATGGACGATGTACATCAGGCAGCCCGGCTCTTGCCGTGAAGCGGTCTGCAGTTTGCCGAATATCTCGGCAACCTCGTCCTCATGCCCCGGTTTTGCCATCCAGGTCACGGCCAGTACGACCATTTCGTCCTCCACTTGCGCTCTTATTTGCCGGTCTCGCACTGACGCTGTTCAGCCTCTTCGTGAACTCGGGAATGAACATCGTCTGCTCGCGGTCCGGGCCGGTAGAAACAATGCCGACCTTCGCGCCCGATTCCTTCTCGACGAATTCCAAATATTGCTTTGCCTTCGCCGGTAGCTGATCGTAGCTGTCCATGCCGAACGTGCTCGACTGCCAACCCGGCAGCTTGGTATAAATCGGCTCGATCTGCTTCGTATCCCGAGGCCTGCGCGGGAATCTCTTGCGTTTCCTTGCCGTCAATCTTGTAGCCGACGCAAACCGGAATCTCCGGCTGATCATCCAGCACGTCGAGCTTGGTCACGACCAGCCAGCTGGTGCCGTTGATCATGTTGGAATAGCGCAGCAGCGGCAAGTCCAGCCAGCCGGTGCGCCGCGGACGCCCGGTCACGGCGCCGAACTCGTTGCCTTTTTTGCGCAGAGCCTCGCCGACCGTCGTCGTTCAGATTCGGTCGGGAACGGACCTTCGCCGACGCGCGTGCAGTACGCCTTGGTTACGCCGATCACCATGTTGATTGCCGTCGGCGGCACGCCGGTACCGGTCACCGCGCCTCCGGATGTCGCGCTCGACGAGGTGACGAACGGGATAGGTTCCATGATCGATATCCAGCATGGTGCCTTGCGCGCCTTCGAACATCACCGACTCGCCATCGGCGATGGCCCGGTTCAGCAGCAGCGCGGTGTCGGTCACGAAGGGCGCGACGCGGTCTGCGATCTCCGCGTAGTCGGTGAACATCTTGTCGGGATCGAGGGGCTCGCTGTTAAACAGCGCGTGCGCGATGGTGTTCTTCTCGCGGCAGGCATTCTCGATGTGCTTCTTCAGCAGGGTCTTGTCGAGCAGGTCCTGCACGCGCAATCCGCTGCGCGCCATCTTGTCTTCGTAGGTCGGCCCGATGCCGCGCGAGGTGGTGCCGATCTTTACCCGGCCGGGAGCGTTCTCCGATGCCAGTTCAATCATGCGATGGTAGGGAAGAATCACGTGCGCGCGGTTGCTGACAAACAGATTGCCGTCAACGTGCACGCCGGTCGCGCGCAGCGCGTCCACTTCCTTCATGAAGGCGAAGGGATCGAGCACAACCCCATTGCCGATTACGCCGCGGCAGCCCTCACGCAGCACTCCGCAGGGGATGAGTTGAAGGATGAACTTCTTGCCCTTGATGGTGACCGTGTGTCCGGCATTGTGGCCGCCGGAATAGCGCGCTACTACGTTGAAGCGTTCGGAGAGAACGTCAACGATCTTGCCTTTGCCTTCGTCGCCCCACTGCGCGCCGACAATCACTGCTGTCTTGCCAGTTTTCAACTTCCTACTCCATTTGCGGACGCCCGCCATCGAGCGCGAACGACCGCGCAGATTCGCACACAACTCGCCTCTGGATTGGCAAAACAGAATCAAAATTCGGGGAAATTTAGGGAGACGAACCGCGTACCCTAGATTTTACAGGTTGACTAAGCGTGCGCAGGGTGGCGCAATCGGGCGCGATGCATGGGAATTATCACGTGGCCGCTATGCGGGGGCCGCTTCGACATCCGTACTGCAGGCCCACACCAGGGCTACGACCCAGCCGATTATCGTCAACCGAGCCAAAGGTTGAACGCCACGATGTCGAGCGTGGCATTGTGCTTCGCAAAGCCGTCACCGCGATCGGCAGAGGGTACACCATCAGCAGCAGCCGGTCAATCCGAGGAGTCTGCTCACGATAGCGATCAGAAACCAAGAGTCAGCGCGAGCACTGCCAGCTTGAGCGATGGATGATGCTATGTTTTCAAGTGACGACAGCCGGCGCAATGTGCTTTCCTCTAATCGAGGCTTTGACCCCATTGTACCGCCGACAGCAAGACGGTTGTCTGTGTAAATGCTCACCTAAGCACACGAAGGTAATTAGGGACTGATTACTGCACATTACCGGAAATCCGATTGAGCCTGAAGATACCCCCTGGAACCTGTTAATCCAAAGCCATCTGCACTTACTCATCTGCACGATGCCGCCGTACACTAGCAGTTTATGCCCGAACTTCCCGAAGTTGAAACGATCGCCCGCGGACTGAACCAGCGGATCGCCGGCGACGTGATCGAATCGGTCTGGCTGGGAGAAAAACCTGAGCCGCTGAAATCGACTGCGGCGGAGATCGCTTCGGTGCTGGAGCACCGCCGAATCCTGCAGGTGCGGCGCGTGGGCAAGCACATTGTTTTCGACTTGCAGCGTTCCCGGCGAAAGCCGTTCCGGAAAGTGCCCGCCGTTGACGGGCAATGGATTGTGCATCTCGGGATGACTGGCCGCCTGTTGATCGCCTCCCCGGAAATTGCAATGGCCAAGCACACCCACGCGGTGCTGAAGCTGGCCTCGGGACAGGAACTGCGGTTCGTCGATCCCCGGCGATTCGGCCGCCTGGCCGTGGTGCGAATCGAGCCAAAGGGCGCCGGATTTGCCGCGCCCGGCGATGAGCCGCTGCAGTCGCAAATCGGGCCATTCATGGCCCTGTTTCGCGGACGCAAAACTCCCATCAAGAGTGCATTGCTGAACCAGAAGCTGTTAAGCGGCGTGGGAAACATTTATGCTGACGAGTCGCTGTTTCGCGCCGGAATCCGGCCACGCAGGCGAGCGGCGTCGCTCACCCGTGCTGAGTTGCGGAAACTGCATGCCACTGCGAAGGCAGTCTTGCGCGAAGCCATCAAGCTGGGTGGTTCGTCGGTAAACGATTACGTCGATGCAGAAGGTCAGGAGGGTTTCTTCCAACTGCGTCATCGCGTCTACGGCAGAGAGGGCGAGCCGTGTCTGGTATGCGGTACACTCATCAAGCGGGTTATTATCGCAGGTCGGAGCAGCCATTACTGTCCGCACTGTCAGAAGTAGCCATGCCGATTTCGTCCGCGGATTACTGCTAGCGCGAGTGTCTTGCAGCGAGAGGAGCTCTAGAGGCTGAATATGGGCATTTATTCGATCGGAGTTGATCTGGGTGGAACCAACCTGCGCATCGCCGCGGTTGATACCGAAGGCAAGCTGCTGGAGAAGCTGACCACCGGAACCGAAGTCGGCCGCGGTCGCGACTCGGTGATCGGCGAAATGTGCGAAGCGATTCAGTCGGTAAACGTGAAGTTCCGCGACTCCGGACAACTGGCGGGAATTGGCATTGGCGTTCCCGGATTTATCGATATGGATACCGGCACCATCATGGAATCGCCCAACCTTCCCGGCTGGGCGAACTTTCCCGGTACGCGATGAGATTCAGACGCCGGCTGGGAGCCCCCGTGATTCTGGAGAACGACGCCAACTCCGCTGCCATGGGAGAGAAATGGCTGGGTGCAGGCCGCGACACCGACCACATGGCCATGTACACGCTCGGCACCGGAGTAGGCGGCGGGCTGGTGCTGAACGGACGTCTCTGGCACGGCATGAACGGCATGGCAGGAGAGCTCGGCCACTATCTGCGTCGAACCGGAAGGGCATCCCTGCGGCTGCGGAAGCCGTGGCTGCCTTGAGCAGTACGCGTCGGCTACCGCCATCGTGCGCATGGCGACATGAGTTGATTGCCAGCGGGCCAGGCCGACGATCTGGCCCAGGTCTCACGCGGCAACGTTGAGTTCAATTCGCGGGTCATCTACCAACTGGCAATTCAGGGCGACGCCATCGGCCCAGCGCATCTATCAGATCGTGGGACGCTCGTTGGGCATTGGCATTGGAGGCATGGTCAACGCTCTCAACCTGCCGATGTACGTCATCGGCGGTGGCGTGGCCAGTGCTTGGGACGCATTTGCGCCAGCGATGCTGGAGGAATTGAAGGTTCGTTCCTTCATCTATCAGGTCACTGCTCCTGACGGGGCGATAGCGGGGAAGAAGCACACCATCGTCACGCGCGCCCTCATGGGCAGCGATGCCGGGCTCTATGGCGCAGCGAGGCTACCGATGCTGACGTCGCTTTCACAAACCGAGCCGACGCGCAGCTCCGTACGCGCCTAGGCTACGTCTGGCCGGCGTGTCGTCACGGCCGGGCCGCGTCAACACTGTCTCATGCGAAAGTAGAGCAAAATCGGCAATTGTGGTTCATACTAGTGCCAACATCGAGGCTGGCTCTTGGTTTGCACGTCGGTCCTGTGGGTGGTTGTCGTGTCTCCGGAATTAGAACAAATCCGCCGCGAAGTCGAGCGCGTCACGGGAGCAATGTCGCGAGACGACTGGAGCCATGCTCCGCCGGGCAAGTGGAGTTGCGCCCAGATCCTGGAACACCTCCTGCTGAGCTATACCGCCACCACTAAGGGAGCTCAGACGGCCATACAAAGCGGGAAGCCGCTTGGAGGCCAACCCACATTGAGAGACAAGGTTGTGACGTTCTACGTAGCGAAGCTGGGACTTCTTCCGTCAGGGCGGAAAGCGCCGAAATCAAACTGTTCCCAGTAACGGGTTAGGGGTTCAGTCTTTGCGTCAATTCAACGACGCCCTGGTTGCCATGGATGCGTCGCTGGCGGATGCGGAGAAGCGATTTGGAAGTACGGTCAAGATACTCGACCATCCGATCCTTGGCCCCTTGAACGCCAGAGACTGGCGCCGCGTCCATCTTGCGCATGCCAGACACCACCTGAAGCAAATCGCGAAGCGTATGGCGCAGGCGAGCTAAGGTCAGGTCTCAGGGTCTGCTCTAAAAGAAACTCAAATACCATCGCCAGATTGATTCGCCTAAGAAGACGGTGGCGAGCGCGCATGCGCCCAAAAACACACCGAACGGCAGTTCCTGTGTGAGGAACACCTCCCGAACGGATGAACCCGCCCGTTCATAATCTGCCTGGGGCGGGCGGCGCCGAAGCAGGAAGGCAGCATAAACTGCGCCGGCCAATGGAGCGGCAAAGATCACAAAGAGCGTGAGCTTCAACCCCAAAAACGCTCCGACTGCTGCCATCAGAGCGATATCGCCAAATCCCAATCCATGACGCCTGCGAAAAAGGTAATACAGTGCCCACGCGAGATAGAAAAAGCCCGCGCCGACCAGAGCGCCGATTGCCGAATCGAGGAGCGCGAGCTGCGCATGGGTTGGAAGCTGCACGCCGTACGCCCGCAAGAAAAACTCTGTCCCTGTAGTGTCTGTCGGAGCAATCCAGGACAACCCCAGACCCAGCACGATTCCGGTGTAGGTAAATTCCCGCGGCAGCAGGCCAGTTTCGGCATCCATGAAAATCAGCCCAACCAGCAGGAAACAGAAGACGCAGAACTTCACCGTCATCAGCGTCGGGCCGAATGACGCGTAACAAGCTGTGAACAGAATGGCCGTCAGCAACTCGACCGTGGGATAGCGCAGTGATATTTGCTTTCCGCAGGCACGGCAACGGCGGCGCAACAGAAGCCAGCTTAACAACGGGACATTGTCGCGCCAGCGGAGGGATGCACCGCAGGCAGGACAGTGCGACCCCGGACTGATGATGGACTCATCGCGTGGAATGCGGCTGATGCAGACATTCAGGAAACTGCCGAATGCCAGCCCCACGACGAACAGCGCGCATTCGAAGGCTAGATCCAAAGCGGGTGGTGCAGTCCTCTCCTATGGCTGGTCGAAACGCAGCACGGCGCCGCACAGGTCTTTTTCGCCTCGTTCCTCCGGCGGCATCTCGCCTATCCAGTTCACGAGCCTGCGATTCACCAGCCGCATTTCCGATGGACACTCTTGCCACGACTGTTCCTTCTGTTCACGAATCGATACCCTATACCCTGCTATGTCCTCAGTGTGTTCCTGGCTCTTCCAGTCAAATAGCGACGCTTCCAGATCGTCGGAGAGGGTCTCGTTGGGACGAAGGTAGAGAATCCAATCATGCGACGCGTCAATGGCATAGGCGCCAAGCGTTACGCCGGGGATCGCGCTCCTGAAAGTCGCTCCATGTTCCCGCGCGACCTTCGAAGTATCGTCTTCCGAGCGATCGTCAATCACCAGCATCTCGTCACACGGACGAAGTGACTCCAACGCGCGACCCAGGCGCAACGCATCGTTGTGAGTATGCAGCAGGGCGGTAATCTTAGGCATATGGCAACTCTAGTGAGAATATCGCAGCCCCAGAAGGCTGTGTACTAAGCTAGACGCAAAAAAGGCGTAGCCGGGTTGTGACCACGCCTCTAAATCATTTTGGAGCTTCGTCTAGGAGAGCGGTGTGCGCCCCGCGTTATGCTCAGTTCCACCTTGGAGCGTCACCGTCACTACGTTGATGGTTTGGAAGTTTAGCACCGCTTCAGCTGGTAGCTGGATCTGCTGGCCCTTCTTCGCCGCCGCGACACCCGTTCCCGCGCCTGCGCCCGTGGCCGCTCCAATTGCGGCGCCCTTGCCGCCACCAAAGATGCCCCCAAGGATTGCGCCCGCCGCAGTACCTACGCCCACCTTGGTCGCGGTGTTCTTGCCTTCTCCACTTCCCGCGCGGGTCCATTGGTTCGTCTGGATGTTGTACGTCCTGCCGTGCACTGACACCGACGTCAATTCCAGCGTCAGGACCGAATTCCCGGCGAAGCGACCGGCGCTTTTCACGTCGGCCACGCGGCCTACTACATCAGCGCCCGACGGAATCACGGTCTCACCGTCCAGCACAATCGGGTTGGTGAGTGAGCCGTGGAAGGTGTCGCCGACCTGGTTGCGCTCGGAATCGAGTGAATTGTCGAGTCTCACCGTGAGTTGCGTTCCAGCCGGTATCGTGACTTTCTTCGAAGGAGGTGGTGGAGGAGGTGGAGGCGTCTCCTGTACTGGGGGCGCAGGAGAGGAAGTAGACTCGCTCTCGAGAGCGCCCGCCCCGGAGTTTGCGCCTTCGTTCTCAGAGGTGCTGCGATGGTGCTTCCCGGGCGCTTCGATCTCCGACATCAACCTCGGCTTTGTTCGCGGCGAAGCGGTGATTTGCCCCGAAGGCTGCGTCGGCGGGCCGCTCGGCGGAGTTCCTTCAGCCGCCTCTACCTGCAGATTATTGACCACCGTCCTCACGCCCTCAATCGTTGCCGCATCGCTGGCCGCAACCGCCCGCTCAGCTTCGCTTCTTACGGTGCCGGTGAGCGTCACCACCCCGTCGCCTGCGTGGACCTCGATTTGGCGGTTCTGAATCACCGAGTCGCTGTAAATCTTGTTTTGCACCTCAGCCGCAATCTGGGCGTCAGTGCGGGTGACCTTGCGGGAGCATCCGGCCAAAACCCCGAGCGCCATTGCCAACATCAAAATGGCATATAGGGATGTCTTGGTCTTCATCATTGCAACTTGCTCCTTAGTCTCGTAATTCTGGAAGATCGTGCGTGAAGATACAAACACTCTTTAGCCAAGGTTGTCGCTGTTGACCGACCTAAAACAACACGCCTCATTGGAACGGAAAACAACCGCCCCTTCGCAAGGTGAGCGGCGTTGGGTGTATTTCGCTTAGATCCTGATTTCTGTCGCATGCTCCGGTTAGGAGCCTGCGGGACTTAATTCTGCTGGTCTGTGAGGTGGTTATTAATGGCAAACAGAGCCAACTCCAGACGGCTGGCAACGCCGACCTTGTCGAAGATGTTGGTGAGGTGATGTTTGACCGTGTCTTCGCTGAGCGCAAATCGGCGCGCGATCTCCTTATTGCTGAGTCCGGCCACGATGGTAGTAAGGATGTCCATCTCGCGCTTGGTCAGGCCATAGTTCCGCGCCGGCTTGTCGCCGGAGGGATTGGTCCGCATGAAGTCCACAATGTCGCCGACGGCTTCGCGTCCAATCCAGTACTGCCCACCCATTACCGTGCGGATGGCCTTCATCAGCAGTTGAGTGGCGGCCTCTTTCATGACCACGCCGCGCGCTCCCATCTGCAGCGCCTGCACGATCTGGATGCGCTCCACGGCCGCCGTCAGCACAATGATCTTGGTGCTTCAGATCGGTGTCGACGGTCGATAGCTCACGCAATACATCCATCCCCGGGACCCGCGGCATCGCCAGATCCAGCAAGAGAATGTCAGGAGTCAACTGACGCGGGTTTGGGTGACAGCATCGCCTCCATCGGCCGCCTCACCTACAACCTCCAGTTCCGGCTCGGCTTCAAGCAAGCGGCGCAGACCATCACGAAATATGGTGTGGTCATCGGCGATAACAATGCGCACAGACGGGTCTTTCTTATCCATAGGATTCGTTTCCTTTCTGTGGAACGGTGATCTCCAGCTTGGATCCGTGGCCCGGATTCGACTCAATCACCATGTCTCCGCCCACCGCCCGAACTCGTTCCTTGATGACGGTCGGTCCCTTGCGGAAGTCGTCGAGTTCGGCCAACGTGAAGCGGCCTGCAAACGGAAAGCCCTTACCGTCATCGTCAATTACCAGCTTCCAAGAACCGTTTTGCGAGCTGAAGCGCACGACCGCCGATTGGGCACCGCTGTGTTTCCGGATATTAACCAAACTCTCTTGCACTACTCTTGCCAACTCGCGGCAAGTGCCCGCCGGCAGGGTCACTTCCTGCAACTCCGATACGAAACGGGCGGCCACACCAGTATCTCTGGAAAAACGTTCTACGAGTTGCGCAAGAAAGTCAAGGAATTGATGAGGCCCGATGTCGGCAGGCCTCATGGTTTGCATCAGCTCCCGGAGATTCAGAACCTCCTGGCGGAGCAAATCCTGGATCCGCTGCAGCTCCGAGGAGAGGTGAGGATCTTCGGTTCCGCGGCGGCGCAAGACATCAACCTGCATTTCGATGCTGATGAGCGACTGGATGGCTGTATCGTGCAATTCACGCGCCACCCGCGCGCGTTCGATTGCTCCGGCGCGCGAACGAAAACGCCGGAAAAGATAAACCGAATAAAGGGCGGGTGCAACCTGGCGCATGACGTTCTGCGCGAAACGCAGCTCACGCTCTCGCCGCCGGCCTACGTACCCGTTGACGATTACGACGCGGCCGTTCCAGTCCCGTCCCATTTCATGGCTGACCACCAGGACGGAGTCAGCACCGGGCACAGGCATCTGGAGGTGCACGAGCTGGGATCGGTCGATCCGTCGTCCTTCGTCGTCCAGCGCGGTGATACTGTATCCTCTTCCCGCACTACTGGTGCGCCTCATGTAAAAAGTGTGAGGATAATCGCGCATGAGCGCGAGAGCGTGTTCCGCAGGAGGAACCTCGCGTGCCACGGCGAGCCCCTCCGGCGATGAAGCGGTAACCCACTTGAAGACTCGCCCACTGCTGCTCTGGGTGACCACCTCGTACACCTCGCTGCCGTTGAAGACGCGACTAAATTCAGCCAGCATCTCCCGTAACGCCACAGCGAACCGGGCACCTACCCGCGCCAGCGACAGCAGCTGATTGGTCAGGGCGATTTCGGCGCGGAGTTCTTTTTCGCCCTCGGCAAGAAATCCCAGCAGAAACCCCGTCATCAACAGGAAACCGCAGCGCAGGACAAGCCGTGGCGGATCCACGACGGTAGAAAACAGGCGTTGCAGCAGGGGAGGTCCAACTCTGACGACGGCGGCTTGGAACAACAGCAACCCCGCCCCGATCATCGCGGTCGTCAGTGTCTCAACGAAGCCCCATCGAAAGGCCGCTGCCAGCATCGCGAAGAGAAAGAAAATAAAGAAGATACTGTTGGGAGCATCGGTAAACAGGCACAAGAGTGCGGGCCATGTCACGTCGCTTATCTGCGCCCAACGTACGAAGCCCCGAGTGGTTGATCCATGTATCTGCAGCCACGCCAGCAGTACGAGGCTGTGTGCGAAGTAGCCCAACAGGACAAATCGCCCGAAGTGGTAGTACGGGCCGCTGGCGACGGGATGGATCTCCCAGGCGACCAGGGACGTAAGTGCCAGGAATATGCGTGAAAATGCCAGGACGCGCTCGACACGGCCATCTTCGTACCTGATCCCGGAAACCCGGAGCCGAGAGAGAAACCTGCGCGCAGACAGAGGTGGACGCAAAAGCAACCCCTTCGCTGAGAGAACCTGCTGGGAGTGGCACGATTATGCAACACTAAAGCGCTAAACAGCAAATGGAAACACGCGGTTACGGGCAAGTTAGCCGGAGGCCTGGAACGCGGCTAGCAGGACAACCCGGCAAACTCAAGCGCCGGGGGGACCGGGAGTCCCATTGGAAGCATTGCGGAGTCACCCCCTTTCGTGACCCGCCTCACTGCTAGACCTGAAGGCGGGGAGCTACGTTTGGAGTTGCAGAACAAGGAGTTTGGGCGCAATATGGCGTCGCAAGCACCGCTGGGCGACGTGGGTTTCAAGAGGAGAAGACCCACATCCCAAACCGCATTTGTGTAGAGGGACTAGATAGCTGGAAGAGGTACAGAAATGAACTCAATATTGCGGTCGAAAGCCCTGTTCATCGCTGCCGTCCTGGTATGGATTTCATCCGCTGCATGGGCGCAGCATGCCAGCAAGACGGGCCCCAAGTACGACACCGCCAATGAGGTGAAAATAAAGGGCGTCATAATAGAAGTCCGTGAGGTGCCCGGCGAATTTGAGGGCACACACTTGGTCGTGAAAACCGACACCAAGACCGTTCTCGTGCACGTGGCTCCCGCTGCGTTTCTGAAAGAAATCGAAACTTCATTCAATAAAGGGGACGAAGTGTCAGTCACAGGCGCGAAAGCTCCGGATGCGCCGGAAGAAGAGATACTGGCCCGGGAAATTACGGACGGAAACAATACGGCCACGCTGCGAGACGACAAGGGCATTCCGATCTGGGCGGGATGGAAACCATCGAAGACTCGCAAGCCAGTCACGCAGGCAGGCTCAGAAAGATAGCGTTTCCTCTGCTTGATCGATTTAGGATCGAAGCAAAGAGTTCGTCTTACTTTTCCACCCTCACGAATTCGCCAGTGGTCGCATCGACGGCGATCCGCAATTTGGCTTCATCCTGGCTGTTCCCATAGATTACGTGCCATAACACTTGATTCTTCGCGGCCTCCCAATCGAGGACGAACAGCACCGGTTGCTTTGGGTCCTTTTGCGTGAGCCTCTCACCTCCGTGCTTTTGCGCGACAGAGTAAGCTGCGTCGCTGTCTATCTTCAGAAATCCGAGGTCGAATACCTGAGTCGACGCGTTACTCGGGCTCCAACTGTCCTCAGCGGAGAAGCTGATGCCGGCTTCCGGAGCGTCAGGACCCACCAAGCCTGACCAGACGAACAATTTCATCGAGCGCTTGGCAGAGGACGCGAACGATCCGCGCCAAAGGCCGGCTTTGCCCTCACGGGTAGGAGCGTCGGGCGTAAATTGCGACTGCAACCGAAATGGCTTAGCGTCTGCCGCCCACTGGCGCGCGGACAAATACAGCTTCTGGAAGGCCGTGCGGCCAGTTTCGTACTGGGCCTGCCTCGCTGTCGGTTTTGCCGGCGCAGATGATTCGTTGCTGCTGCCGGTTTTGTTGCTGGAAGAACAACCAGCCAGCAAACAGACCAGCGCAAAACAGGGGACAGCGATTTTCTTCATGAGATCCTTGGGGTAGCTATTAGCTCTTGGTTCTTAAGCAATCAGCCTCTACAGCGATGCCGTCCTGCGGCCTGCGGGTTGCTAACTCTGGCTACTAAAAGCCCAGGAGCTAACGGCTGGATTTTGATTCAATGCGCCAGCAGGGCGACGCCGGCAGTTACAAGGACGGCCGCGAGCCAGCGCCGACGATCTACATGTTCCTTCAAGAATACGCGGGCAGCGAGCGCGTTAGCGATGAATGTGAGGGAGGCGGATGCCGGACCGACGACACTGACGTCAGCCCACGACAGCGTCACCAGCAAACTGACGAACGCCAATGCCATGAACAGCAGGCCGAGCATGAACTGTGGGCTCGCAATTACGCGCCGAATAACCTGGGAGAGGCCCTGCGATCTCCGAACGGCTCCCAGGTCGCCAATCTTTTTCATGGCGTGGGATTGCAGCACATCACCTGCGGTGGCAGTGACGACGATCGCAGCAACTCCTGCCGACGTGGCAACTCCCGTCATCCATCCCTCCTGGCGGCGTTTACTACGGGGGAAAACTGTGCCTCGAGTTGGTTGTCCCCTGAAGAATTTTCGAATGCAGTGTGGGGTGCTGTTGGAGTCAGCGCAGGTCCGCCTGCCACGAAGCCGACGCCAGCCGTGATCAGCACGATCCCGAGCCAACGCCACAAGGTCACGGTCTCATGCAGGAAGAACTTGCCAAGCAGGGCCATTAGCACATAGCTCATGGCAGTCGCAGGAAGAACGTAGGTCAGGTCGGCCCAGGAAAGGGCAGTCAGGTAGCTGCTCAGGAACAGCACCAACAAACAGATGCCGGTCAGGATCCAGGGATTCCAGACGGCGGTAAACAGGCGGTGCCAGTTTGCGGAAGTCACCGCGCCGAAATCCTTCATCCCGCGCGCCAGGCAGACATCACCGGAAGCAGCGAAGACCGCGACCGCGAGCAGAACAAGATATTTGCGAAAGGTCACGCCAACCTCTAGGCGTTGACCGTTTCAACCGTTTCGGCTTTGGCGCCGGTATTGGATGTCCCCATCGGTGGTGCCGGTGGCGACACTTCATCGTGGTGGCTGCGCGACTCTTTCACCGAGCGATTACGCGCCGCACGCAGCTTGAGGAACGACTTTGCATCCCTGTACAGGCGCTTCCGTTCCGTCGAGTTGAACGCGGCCTTCTTGACGATCCGGAATATGGCCTTGGGCCGGAAGTAGTATTCGTCATAGAAACGGTGCACCATCTCTAGGATGTAGTCGCGAGAAATCCCGGGATACTCGATCATGGCGACCTGATGCCCCAGGGCGTCGACCATCTGCGAGCCCTCGGCCTTAAGGAATCCGTTCGCTTTGGCGAAATCGTAAAGTTCCGTTCCGGGATAGGCATGTGCCAGCGATACCTGGATGGTTTCGACGTCCAACTCCTTGGCGAAATCGATGGTGCGCCGAATGGTCTCCTTGGTTTCGCCAGGCAGGCCGAGGATGAAGTCGCCGTGTACCACGAGTCCGAGCTTCTTGCAGTCGCGGGTGAAGTCGCGCGCGCGTTGGACCGTCGCGCCCTTCTTGATGTTCTTGAGGATCTGCTGATCGCCCGACTCATAGCCAACAATCAGCAGCCGGCACCCGGACTCCTTCATTGCCTTCAAGGTCTCGTAATCCGTGGTGACGCGTGAGGTGCAAGACCAGGTAAGCTTCAACGGCTTTAGCTTGGCGCAGAGCTCAATCGTGCGCGCCTTCTGGATATTGAAGGTGTCATCATCGAAGAAGAACTCTTTCACCCAGGGCCAGTATTCCTTGGCCTTCGCCATCTCCGCGGCGACGGCGTCCGTCGATCGCTTGCGCCACGGATGACCGCTGAGGGTCTGCGGCCACAGGCAGAACGTGCACTGCGCCGGGCAGCCGCGCGTGGTATACAGCGAGACAAATGGGTAGAGCAGGAACGGCACGCTGTAACGCCGGGGATCGAGGTCGCGCTTATACACATCCACTACATCGGGCAGGGCATCCAGATCGGCAACCGCAGGGCGGTCGGCGGTATGCAGTATCTGGCCGTTCGGACCACGATAAGAAACGCCGAGGATCTCATTGAGCGGTTTGCCATTGGCATACTCAACTGTTGCGTAGTCGAATTCCCGCCGGACGACGAAGTCTATCGCTTCACCGTCTTTGAGCGATGCCTCGGGCAACGTAGTTACGTGCGGCCCCACGAAGCATATCTTCAGCTTGGGATTGGCCGCCTTCATGGCCGCCGCCAGCTTTATATCGCCTTGGAACGAAGGCGTACTGGTGAACAGCACCAGAAATTCGTAGTCCTTCCCAATTTTGATGGTTTCTTCCGCATTGATCTTGTGCGGGGAAGCATCGATCAGGCGCGAGCCTTCCAGCATACCTGCCGGGTAAGCCAGCCAGACCGGATACCAGTAGGACTCGATCTCACGGGTAGCCGGCCAGCGCGAACTGGCGCCGCCATCGTAGTTCTCAAAAGAGGGGGGACTTAGAAACAGCGTTTTCAAAGGCATAATCCTGTCTATCGTATCATTTGTCCGCACACCGGCGGAACCTCTTATCTATCTTTCAGTTAGATGCTCTTCATGGTTCGCAGCGAACGGGTAATTAGTGGGGCGGAATGGCCCATTTCTCCAGTTCACCGGTGAGCCGGAGAAGCTGCAATTCAGCCCGGCTGAGTTCGAGTTCGGCATCGAAGTAAGCGGCGTGCTTGTCTTCGACATCGAGGCGGGCATTTTGCTGATCGCGAGTGTTGGCGTTGCCAGTCTGCACTCGGGCCTGCACTGCCTCCAAGTCGCCTTGCGCAACTTCCCACTCCAGCTTGGCCACATCGCGCGCTGCGGCCAACTGCCGCAGGGACCGCTGGAGCTTCAGGGCATCTTCGCTGACCTGGTTCTTGGTAAGATCCACCTGCTTCTTCGCTATCAAGGCGTCAGCGTCGGCTTGCTCTGCTTTGGCTTTCTGTATTGAATTGAAGATGGGGAACCTGATGTTCAGACCGCCGCTGAAGTTGTTGGCGGTGTAGTTGCGGTAATACAGATCGTAGTTGTTGTACTTGGCGAGGTAAGCGTATTGCGATGCCAGGTCAATGGTGGGCATCGTCAACGCTTTGTGTTCTCCCATCGCTCGTGCCTGGGCAGCAGCCACCTTCTGCTCGGCCAGCTTCACCGAGAGGCTATTTTCCACTGCGCGCGCGGGCAGGTCGTCATCCTGCGAAATCGCAGGCAGCTTGGGCATCGACTCCGGGTCAACCACGATCGACTCCGCAGGTAATCCCAGCAGCTTGGCAAGATGCTCACGCAGCACATCAGCTTGTGCCTGGGCGTCGGCACTTCGCAGGCGGACACGAGCAGCCACCAGTTGGCTCTTTGTGAGTTCAAGCTTGCTATCCACACCCTGCTGCAGACGCTGTTCGGTGACAAATTGCGCGTTGTCGGCCGCTTTCTGGGCCTCCGCCAAAGCGTTTAGCTTCCCGGTGAGTTGATCGAGTTGCTCGTAGGTCAGCGCAGTATCCAGAATGACGGAGTCACGCTTGTCCTGTACGTCAAGCGAAGTCGCATTCCAGTCGATCTTCGCCGCTCTGATGAACTGCCGAAGTGAGAGGTTGAAGAACGACTGTACCGAGTTGAAGTTCACCACCGAAGGTGCTGAGCCTTCCAGGGTCAGGGGAAATCCATAGGAGTAGCCGAGACCGGAGCCAATCGTGATCTGCGGAATGTAATTCGCCCTTACTTCCTCGTAGGCTTTGCGCGCTCTCCACTGATTGAGCGCCGCGATGCCCATGACACCGCTATGCTCCAGCGCCAGATCGACAGCCCTGGGAAACGAGATAGGGTCCGCGGTTGCAGCGTCGGCTGCCACGCATGGAATGCAGGAAAGCACGATGGCGCAAGCGAGAGCAGCCACCCTCGCACCATACCCAACCCGAACCATTCTGGAACCGCGGGGCCTCGGTGGCATCCTTTAGCTCTACCTGGTGAAACGATTTGAAGCCGCTATTGCAGCCGGCCCAGAGCTTTCCGGGCTGGCTCGAAACCGGACGCCAGAGCGAGTGACGCCTCATATTCCGAGGTGGCAGCTGAGCCACGACCCATCTTCTCGTAGACCTGACCCAGCAGGTAGTGGGCACGAAAAGCCGGTGCGTCCTCCACCAGTCCGCCAGAATCGAGATACTTTTGCAAGTATTGCACTGCTTCAGGAAAGTCGCGACCACTAAGGTACAGTTCATTGGCGGCGTCAAAATAGACCTCGGCAGGCTTGCCGGGCTGAGCGGTGGCCATCAGCACGACTTTTTGCACATCATCGAAGCGTCCGCGAAGCCGATACATTTCAGCCAATTGCAACCAGTAATTCGCAGGGTTTCTGGCTTGCGTAATAGCGCTGCGAAATTCACTCTCTGCCTCATCGTACCGTTTCGCTTTGGCCGCTACCTGGGCCAGGATCGAATGGGCCTCCGCCGCGTCATACTTGCTGACCTGCGCCGCCTGATCGCGGGCCTTGTCGAGTCCGCCGCCCATAATCGGCGGGAGCCTCGGTGTAGTACCGGGAAAGATCGGAGCGGGCTTCTACATTCGCGGGATCCAGCTGCACAGCGCGCTCAAATTCATTCTTGGCTTTGCGCGCCATCCCCGCTGCTGCCAGCGGACTTGAATCTCCTGCCTTTCTGCCATAGGCCCGCGCCAGCCAAAGATGATAGCTGGCGTTCTCCGGCCGGGCACCGACCGCACGTTCCCCCCACTTCACCGCATCATCCCAACGCTCCATCGCGTAGTAGGCGCGCGATAGCAGGTTGAAGGAGTCCGGATCACCACGGGTGGACAACACGCTGATCGCCTCGTTCATGCGACCGAGGGAGATTAGCTGCAGGGGTGCGGGATCCGCCGCGCCCATCGTGGTAAGGAGCAGCAGCAAGAAGAGAATAGAAAGGTTTGAGTACCGAGACTTCATGGATTAGCGATCTTTACCGGCATTCCCTCACGAAGAGACTGCATGTTGATGGCCCCTAACGCCAGAACTGCGTCGTCGGTCAGGCCGCTGGTAACTTGAATCCGGGTGAGGTTGGCGACTGAGGTCTTCACGTCGCGCCGTTGCAACTCTCCATTGACGACCTGAAAGACGAACTTGCCATTGGCATCCTGATGCACCGCTTCCCGAGGCACGCTCAATGCATTCTGCTGCCGGGCGATCACAACCGCGACACTGATGTTGGTATTTGGCAAGAGCTTAAGATCGCTGTTTTCGACTACGCAGGTCACTTCGCCGACCATGCGAGTGCCCGCGCTGCACCACGGTTGTTGGCAGGGATTCCACCGTGCCTTGCCAGACCCGTCCCGGGATGGCGTCCCACGTGACCTCGACCAATTGACCCATGCGCAGCTTGCCGATCTCCGGTTCGTCGACGAAAGCCCGCACCCGTACCCTGTGCAGGTCCGCCACTTGAACCAGCGGGTCTCCCGCATTGACAAATGCGCCCTGCCGAACGGGCAGGGAATAGACCATGCCGCCACGCGGAGCAGCGATATTCGAATTTCTCAGCAGCTGCTGGGCTGCGGCAAGCGACGCACGAGCCTCAACTTCCTGGGCTTCGACGTGGCCAACCTCCTGCTTCGAGTAGCGGCCCCCCAACTTCTGCTGGAGCAGTTGCACGTTGGATTCGGCAATTCGAAGCTGGGTCTGCGCGGCATCCACTTCGGCTTGCGAAGCCGCTCCACTCTTCAGCAAATGCTGCATCGCCTGTAGATTTCGCTGGGCAGCGTCGCGGTCGGATTCCGCCTTAACCAGAGCATTGCGTGTGGTCAGCAATTCATCCTTCGTGCCGCCGTTTTCCACGATGTTCACATCAGCTTGCGCACCCTTGAGTTGCGCCTCGGCCCGAGCGGCTTGCAAACGGGCGTTGGCATCCTCGAGTTGCAGAAGCAATTGCTCCGGCTTCACCCATGAGCCCTGCTGCACATAAATCTTTTTCACCGTGGTCGCCATGGGCGCGTACGCCTCAAAGTTATTGAGCGCCTCGATCTTGCCGTTGGTGGCGATGCTATCGGTGATGGTCTCGCGGTCGGTGCGACCGATCCGAATGGCCACTTGAGAACGGTGCAGAGACACGAATGCCGCCAGCACCACTACCGCTAGAACTAGCGCAATAACGATGATCCAGGTTCGCTTAGCGTGCACGCGACCGTGGCCGTTGTCAGTTGCAGCTGCCATTTCTTCTCGAATTCATAAGTATAACGTAGGACACAACTTCCACCTCACCGATGTGCCGGCTTCGCATCAAAACGGACCCCACTGGCGATTGTCCGCTTCAGTTCGCTGCGGAGGCTCCTGGCTGGCTGGTATGTCTGATGTTCGAGCGCGCATCGAAGACGCAGTGAGCAAGCAGGGAAGCTTTCTCACCTCGACGGCGCACCACCTGTCGCTACAATAGTCACATGGCAAAGAGCGCACGTTATACGCCCGAACATGCGGAGGCCGGTCTCTCGGCGAAATTTGCGGAGATTGAAACCTGGCCCAACCAGTTTCCCGGCTACGAGATCGTGATTGACATCCCGGAGTTTACGTCAGTGTGTCCCAAGACGGGACTGCCCGATTTCGGTACGCTTTGGATTCGCTACATGCCAGAAAAACACTGCCTCGAACTCAAGTCGCTGAAGGAATACTTGATCGGCTACCGCAATCTCGGCATCTTCCAGGAGAACATCGTCAACCGCGTCCTCGAGGACGTGGTGCGCGCCAGCAGGCCGAAGTGGGCCGAAGTAAAGGGCGAATTCCGTCCGCGGGGAGGCATCGGCACGGTTGTGATCGCGCGTTACCCCAGACCGACGTAGCTGCCAGTCAGCAATCGGCTCATAACGAACCGCAGACTAATCCGCAGATGTTGTCCCCAATACTTGCGGGGGCACGTTTCGTTCCTACTAATTGCTAACGGCTAATTGCTGTCCTCAGTACGTTCCCTCCCGCCTGGTGCCGAAATACTTGCGTATGCCGAAGGTGTTGTATTGTCCCCAAGGGCCATCGGGTCCGAGCCATGCCGGCCCAAGCGGCTGATCGCGGGACCCGAAGCGCACCAGCTTCGGATGCGTCGTGAAGCGGAACTCGAAGCGCTTTGGCAGATCGATGCCAACGCCCCACTTGAATTCCATCCCGATGCCGCTCCACGACCAGGTATAGAGCGTTTGGGGAAGGTTTTTCCCAAAGAGAAAATTCGGCTCATAGAACAACATCAGGCGCTTCGCGATTGTCCTTCCGATGGGACGAATCTCCACATCACCGGAAATCTGGTACCGCGCGAAGGCGCTGCAAGGCGCGTCCTTGCCGCCATATTGCGGCGCGCCGGCGTTCGCCGCGCAGAGGTTGGGATCAATCTCGTTATGCGGAGGAGCGATGTCGAATTGCGCCCACCCCCAGTACCAATCCTTGGGAAAAAACAGGCGCTCCGAATTCATTGCTGGTTTGGCAGTGGTAGTGGGCTGCGAATCGGCCACAGCGTTCGCCTCCGCTACCGGCTTTGAATCTTGCGCCAACAAGGTGACCGGCAACGTGAGACAAACGAGGAAAAGCAGCAAGCGTTTCATACACTCTCCACGACGATAAGTTGGATACGACGAGAAGGCTTGGACAAGTGCCGTGGCCTCGCCGGCTCGCCCAGGCGGGCGCAGGCGGAAGAGATAGCGCGGTTACCAGCCACCGCGCGCGATCACTGGCCGATTCTTCTCCACGAGAGAGTATCTCGCCATCGTCGGCAAGGGAAGGATTTTTGCAGCGAGTGAGCAGCCCGCTTTCGATTGGGTCTTCCCAATGCCGCTACGGTACCCGGAGTTGAATCGCGAAGCGAAAAGCGAATAGCGAACGGCGAAAAGCGGACTGCGTTCCCTCGTGTTATCCTCCGCACGCATGTCTGCCAAGGCGAATGCCCGGACCGCGCTTCTGTTATTGACCGCGCTGAACTTCCTGAATTACATCGATCGCAACATCCTGTTCGCGGTGCAGCCTTTGATTCAGAAGGAATTCCATGTCAGCGATGCGCAGATAGGTTTCCTGACCTCAGCTTTCTTTGTTTGCTACATGGTAGCCGCCCCCCTTATTGTCCCTTTGGCCGATCGCTTCCCTCGTCGAACGGTCATGGCCGTGGGCGCATTTATCTGGAGCCTGGCGACCCTGTTGAGCGCTGTCACCCGCAATTACGACGAACTCTTACTGCGTCACGTCGTCGTCGGTATCGGAGAGGCGACCTTCGTTGCAATTTCGCCCGCGTTCCTTGCTGACCTCTTCCCCGAGAACATACGTGGGCGGGTGATGGGCTTTTTTTACCTCGCAACCCCTGTGGGAAGCGCGTTGGGTTACCTTGTGGGCGGGTTCCTAGGCAACCGCTACGGTTGGCGAACTCCGTTCATGGTTTCGGCGCTCCCCGGTCTTCTGCTGGCGTTCGGGGTTCTGGCTCTACGCGAACCCGTGCGCGGCGCCAGCGATCATCTAGCGGACAGCGTCGAACGCGGTTCGCTGCGCGGCTTGGCACGTAACAAGGCTTTTTGGACCATCAGCCTGGGCGCGGCCATGATGACATTTGCCATTGGCGGCCTGCAGGTGTGGATGCCTACGTTTCTGACGCGGATCCGGCAGGTACCGCTCGAGCATGCCAACCTTACCTTCGGCGGCATGACCGTGGTTGCGGGAACTGTGGCCACCGTGCTGGGTGGTTGGCTGGGTGATCGCCTGCTGCGACGCACGCACGCCGCCTATCAACTCATTTCAGCCGTCGGGATGGCGATCTCGATTCCGGCCATCATCGCAGCCATCTATTGCACGGGGCCGGCAATGTATCCGGCAATTTTCGTTGCCGAGTTCTTTCTCCTCATCAACACCGCTCCGCTCAATGCGGCCCTGGTGAACTCGGTCAGCGCGCGCATTCGCGCCACCGCGCTTGCGGTAAACATATTTGTCATCCACCTGCTGGGTGACGCGTTTTCACCCACCGTGATCGGCTACATCTCGGACAGCAGCAACCTTCAGATGGGACTTATGTCAATGATTGTGGCGGTTGGCGCTGTCGGCGGTGGTGCTCTTTTACGGGATGCGCTTCGCGCCTTCGCTAGGAACAGGCCCCGACCTGCGTGACGGCCGAGGCCATGAATCCGCAAGCTAGTGCGTGAACTTCGGAACGTTCCTCTCGTCGTTTATCTCAGCCGGGGCCTTGCCTCCGGCTTGCTTATAGGCTAACCGGATTAGATTGGAATGAACGCCCTTCCGCGAGACGCGAAAGGGCGGTTGAGTCCTGCAAGCGCAACGCCGCAGCAGACCGAAGATTGTTACTTGCTGAAGGCTGTAATGGCCGCGGCTTCGTCGTCCTTTACGTCGAAGACGGTGTAGAGCTTGGTAATCTGCAGCAGGTCGTGCACCTTCTTGGTCAGGTTCAGCAGCTTCAACTCGCCGCCCTGGTTGCGAACCGAGGTGAAGGCGCTGACCAGTTCGCCAATGCCCGAGCTGTCGATGTAGCTCACATCGCCCAGGTTCAGCAGGATTTTCTTCTGCCCTTTGCCGAGCAGGTCCTTGATGGTATCCCGCAACACCACACTGCCTTCGCCCAGAGTGATTCGCCCGCTCAAGTCGACGATCGTGATGCCATCTACCTGCCGGGTGCTTGCTTTCATGCTCACGTGGAAGCCTCCTGACGGTCCAGCTCGTTGCTCTGGAGCCGCTTGATCAAAGTAATTTCAGTGCCGGGATCAAGTTTACGGAAACGGACTTCATCCATGAAAGCCCGCATCAAGAATATGCCACGGCCGGACTGTTTCATAAGGTTTTCTGGGGCCAGCGGGTCGGGAACATCGACCGGATCGAGTCCTTTTCCCTGGTCGGTGATCGTAATGATCAACTCCGGCCCGTTTTGCTCGAACGTCAAATTTACGCTCTTAGCGGGGTCGTAGGCGTTGCCGTGCAACACCGCGTTGATCATCGCCTCGCGAACCGCCATCGAGATTCCGCCTCGCGTGTCCTCGTCGAAACCGGCCTGCGATGAGATCTGTTCGGACATCGCCTCGGCCTTGTTCACGCTCTCCAGCGTGGATTCCATCCTGTACGAAACGCGTTGTGGCGCGGTCATCAATTGGCTCGTTCCGTCCTGTTCAGTGCGCGTCCAAGGCCCAAGAGAACAGAATCTCCAAGATGGAGCAGTTTGCCTGTTTGCAGCGATACTTGTCAACGCAAGTGTTTCTGCGGCCATGACAAGGGCTGTCGGAGGCCCGATGCTGGGAGAGTCTCCCAAAACGGAACACGTGAGCGATCAAAGATCGAGGTGCCTCCGCCTTGCGGTTGCCGAATCGGCCGGGTGAGAATAAAATTAGAACGAACGTTCGAAATTGACTCTCTTTCCAGTTGTCGCTCTCCGACTGACGATAGCCCATGTCCTCTTCCTCCACAGCCGGTCCCTGGAACATCCCTCCTCGGCCGATACCCGCTTCGATCGCCGCCTGGGTGAGATTCTCGACTACGCCACCGAGATCTTTGCCGAAAAAGGCTATGAGGGCGCCTCGATGCGCGACCTGTCGCGCTTGAGCGGTATCTCGCTGGCCGGACTTTACTACTATTTCGAATCCAAAGAGAAGCTACTGTATTTCATCCAGCAGCACACGTTCAACACCATCATCGAGCGATTGCGTGAGCGGCTGGCCGAGAGCAACGATCCCGAAACCCGCATCCGCATCTTTGTCCACAATCACGTCGGCTACTCCGTCGCCAAACAAAAGGCGATGAAGGTGCTGGCGCACGAAGACGATGTTCTGAAGAATGGCTATGGCACCGAGCTGGCTGCCATCAAGCGCGAGTACTACCGCATCTGTGTCGGACTGGTGGACGACCTGGCCAAGGCCGAAGGGCTGAAATTCGTCGGCCGCGAATGCTGCCGCGACTGGCGGAATCAGTACCCGGACGGCGGTCATGGGGCTCTTCGGAATGATGAACTGGCTGTACACGTGGTACAACCCGCGCGTCGATCCCGACGCGGAAACCATTGCCCGCGAGATGAGCGATATTTTTCTGCGGGGAGTACGGGCTGAAAGAGCCGGCGACTGGAAGCCGCGTCGCGAGCCGAATCTCAGCCACAGGCCGGAGACGAACGGCCGTCCCAAGGCAAAGGCTCCAAGCGCAAACCTGCTCCGCGCCGCATACGCGGCCGGACTCGTTCATGACCGCGTTGCAGCAATACCATGTCAGGAGTTTTGCCGATGGGTAGCACAACTCTACCTGTATCGAGCGAAGTGAAGGAGCTCGTCCAATACCGTGTCGAGTCGGGAGTCGCCGTCATTACGCTGAGCGATCCGCCGGCGAACACCTACAGCTACGAGATGAACCGTCAGCTTGACGACGCCATTCTGCGGGCGCGGATGGACAACGATGTTTACGTCATTGTCCTGACCGGCGCGGGCGAGAAGTTTTTCTGCGCGGGCGCGAACATCCAGATGCTGACCGAGGTCGATCCCACCTTCAAGTACTACTTCTGCCTTCACGCCAATGAGATGTTGCTGCGACTGGAGAACACTCCCAAGCTGGTGATCGCTGCGCTCAACGGGCACTGCGTTGGCGGTGGTCTGGAGGTCGCCATGGCGGCGGACCTGCGCATCGCGCGCAAGGATGGCGGCAAGATCGGATTGCCGGAGGTCAACCTTGGTGTTCTGCCCGGAACCGGCGGCACCCAGCGCCTGTCGCGGATTGTGGGAAAGTCGAAAGCGATCGAGCTGATGGTGACGGGCAAGACATTTTCCTTCGAAGATGCGAAACATCTGGGGTTGGTGAATGAAATCTTCGAAGGCGAAAATTTTATGGAGCGGTGTTGGAGTACGCGCGTCAGTTCTGTCCTCCGAACAAAGCGGCGAAAGCTGTCGGACGCATCAAGCGCGCGGTGCAGACCGGCTGGGAGATTCCGATGGAAGCCGGGCTGGCGTTGGAGCGCGAGAACCAGCAGCTGCTCTTTGAGAGCGACGACGCGAAAGAAGGTCTGGCCGCTTACATCGAGAAGCGGCCGGCGAAGTTTACCGGCGAATAATGACTACGGCAACAAGCCAAGCAGTTGTCATCCTGAGCGCAGTGAGCGCAGCGAACGGAGTCGAAGGACCTCTGTAACACGATGATGACAACCATCGCCAAAACGTTCACCCGCATCACGGTCGACCTGCAGCCTCCGGCGGCGCGGATCGTGCTGAACAATCCGCCGCTGAACGTCATCGACATCCCGATGATGGATGAGCTGCGCGCGGCGCTGGAACAGATCGAGGCGCGGCCGGAAATCAGCGTCATCGTCTTCGCAGGTTCGGAGCGTGCTTTCTCCAGCGGGGTGGACATCGCGGCGCACACGCCCGACAAAGTGCGCGACATGCTCACCGCGTTTCACAGCGTGATTCGCTCTGTGGTCGGGAAGCCGAAAGCTGACGATTGCCAGCGTTCGGCGGCACTGCCTGGGCGGAGGCGCGGAACTGGCGATGATGTGCGACGTGGTTTACGCCTCGCCGGATTCGGTCTGGGGATTTCCCGAGATCAAGCTGGCGTGCTATCCGCCGGTCGCGAGCGTGGCCTTGTCTGCCATTGTGGGACAGAAGCTGGCGGCGGAACTCGTTCTCACCGGACGAACTCTGAATGGCCAGGAAGCGCTGGCAGCGGGATTGGTGAATGGACTCGCCGACGATCCCGAAACGCTGGTCGCGGAATGTGTGCAGCGCGTGTCGCAATTGAGTTCGGCGGCAATCGCGCTGGCCAAGAAGGCATTTCTATGCGTGGGACGCGATTCACTTCGACAAAGGCCTGGCGCGCGCCGAGCAGATTTATTTCGACGAACTGATGAAGACAGCGGACGCGCAGGAAGGCATCGCGGCATTCATGGAGCGGCGACGGCCAAAGTGGGTGGGGAAGTGAGCGCCTCGTTGGATTACGAGATCGCACCGGAAGAGCTGAAGGCCCAGCAAGAGGCGGGAGAAGATGTCGTGCTGCTCGACGTCCGCGAGCCTTGGGAGTTTGAGATCGCGAAGATTGCCAACAGCAAGTTGATTCCGATGGGCGACATTCCGGCGCGCTTTAATCAGGAACTCGATCCGGAGGAGCACATCGTCGTCATTTGCCATCATGGCGTTCGCTCGATGAACGTGACGGCGTGGCTGCGGCAACAGGGTTTCGACAAGGCGCAATCGTTGCGCGGAGGAATTGACCGCTGGTCGCGACAAATTGATCCAACGGTGCCGGTGTACTGAAGACCGCTATTAGCTCTTAGCCCTTAGCTTTTAGCAAGCGAGATTTCATGACAGGCTAGTACGGGTTGCTATAGGGCTAAATGCTAAAGCATAGCTAACTGCAGGTTTCTTATGAAAAAAGAACTCATCGAACTACGCATCAACGGACGCACCCACGAGCTGGCGATTGAGCCGAACAAGCTTCTGCTCGACGTGTTGCGCCAGGACCTGGAGCTCACTGGATCCAAGCGCGCCTGCGATGATTCCTCGTGCGGCTCCTGCACCGTGCAGGTGGATGGCGTGCCCATGCTTTCGTGCACCATGCTGGCGGCCAGTTGTGAGGGGCAGGAGATCACGACGGTTGAAGGCCTTGCCGATCACGGCGGTCTGGCTGCATTGCAGAAGGCCTACGGCGATTTTGGCGGCGCGCAGTGCGGCTTCTGCACTCCCGGATTCATGATGACGGTGAAGTGGCTGCTGGCCAACAATCCCGACCCGAGCGAGGATGAAATTCGCGAGGCGCTGAGCAGCAATCTTTGCCGCTGCACCGGATATTCGCAGATGTATCAGGCGATACGTGCGGTGATCGAGGCAGAGCAAAAGGCGACTCCGACGGAAATGGTGGGAGCGAAATAGAGAAGATGAATATCGAGTGCTCGCGAGCGACAAGTCGCTGGTCTGAGTGCTGAACTGCTAATTGCTAATTGCTAATTGCTTTCAATGACTGACTTTTCTGTAATCGGGAAATCGATCGCCATGGTGGATGCCGCAGGCAAGACCACTGGCGCGGGCAAGTACACCGACGACCTCAGCCTTCCCGGCATGCTGGTCGGCAAGATTCTCCATTCGCCGTATCCCCACGCTCGCATCAAGCGTATTGATACGTCCCGAGCGAAGGCCCTGGACGGAGTTGTCGCTGTTGTGACCGGTGCGGACGCGCCCAATCCATACGGCATTCTTCCGGTGGGTCACGATGAGACCGCGCTGGCGGTGGAGAAGGTCCGCTACGTGGGCGATCATGTTGCGTGCGTTGCCGCGATCAGCGAAGAGATTGCGGAGAACGCCATCGAGTTGATCGACGTGGAATACGAGCCTCTGCCCGCGTACTTCGATCCCGAAGAGTCGATGAAAGCGGAGAGCGATCTCATCCACGAGAACCGCCCGCACAATATCGAGAAGGATTATCACCACGTCTTCGGCGATCTGGACGAGGGATTTGCCGAAGCCGACTACATCGCCGAGGGCCGCTACATCGCTAACGAAGTGACGCACGCTGCGATGGAGCCGCACAGCACGCTGGCCAACTTCGAACTCGATCCGCACACCGGCAAGTTGGGACGGCTTACGGTGTGGTCCTCCACGCAGGTTCCCTATTACCTGCAGCACAAGCTTTCGCTGGTGCTGGAGATGCCGATGTCGCAGATCCGCGTGATCAAGCCCTTGGTGGGCGGCGGCTTTGGCGGCAAGAGCGAAATTATTCCGCTGGAGATCATCGCGGCGGTCGCGGCGCGCGCGGCGCAGAGCTCCGGTGAAGATCACCTACACGCGCGAGGAAGTTTTCTGGGCGCATCGCGGGCGTCCGCGCACCATCATCGATCTGAAGACCGGCGTGAAGAATGATGGCCGGATGACGGCCGTGGCCTGCAAGGTCATCCAGGATGGCGGCGCCTACTGCTCCTACGGGGTAGTGACGATCCTCTATTCCGGAGCGCTGCTGGGCGCGCTGTACGACATTCCCAACATTCGCTACGACGGCTATCGCGTGCTGACCAACAAGCCCGCCTGCGGAGCCATGCGGGGCCACGGCACCGTCAACGTGCGCTTTGCCTTCGAGTCGCAGATGGATGAGATCGCCGCGAAGCTCAATCTTGATCCGGCCGAGATGCGGCGCGTCAACCTGCTGAAGCCGCCGACGGTCACGGTCAACGGTCTGCGGGTGCTGAGCTACGGACTGCCGGAGTGCATCGATCAGGTCGTCACCCGATCGGGGTGGAAGGAACGCAAAGGCAAGCTGCCCAAGGGCCGCGGCCTTGGAGTGGCGTGCAGCCATTACGTCAGCGGCGCGGCCAACAGCATCATTCGCTCCGACATGCCGCACTCGACGGTGAACATCAAAATCGATCGCGACGGCGGCGTGGTGGTCTACACGGGCGCTTCGGAAATCGGTCAAGGCTCCGACACCATGACCGCGCAAGTGGTTGCGGAAGTGCTGGGTTGCGAAATCTCGCGCGTCAAGGTGATCGCCGCCGATACCGACCTGACCCCGATTGACCTTGGTTCCTACTCCAGTCGCGTGACCTTTATGGCTGGAAACGCCGCCCTGCGCGCTGCCGAAGATGTGAAGAAGAACATTGTAAGCGCGGCCGCCAAGCGCATGAACTGCGCCCCTCGAGGACGTAATCATGCGCAATGACCGCGTTTGGAATAGCGGTATCGACGTTGTCGGACTACGATCCCACAGCGTCAGATAGTCCTCGACGATAAAGAAGCGGCGCGCGGACATGTGGACGGCCAGATCCTTCGAGGATCGGTTTTGCAGACCCGCAAAGAGGATGGCCCCAAGGACCACATGAGCTTTGAGGAAGCGGTCGTCGCGGCGATTGACTTCCACGGCGCGCTGACCGGCACGGGCTCGTACGCGCCTCCGGTGGCAGCGCGCGGCGGCAAACACAAAGGCGGCGGAGTTGGGCCGTCTCCAGCGTATTCGTATTCCGCGCAGGTCGCGGAGGTCAGCGTAGATGAGGAAACGGGCGAAGTGACGGTGCACAAGATATGGGCGGCACACGACTGCGGACGTGCGCTGAATCCGGTTGCCGTCGAAGGCCAGGTGATCGGCTCGGTCTGGATGGGCCTTGGCCAGGCGCTTGAAGAAGAGATGGTCTGGAAGGACGGCCTGCTGATGAACCCGGGGCTGCTGGAATATCGCAGTCCGTCGTCGACCGAGTCGCCGGAGATTGAATGCATCATTGTCGAGAGCATCGATCCCGAAGGTCCTTTCGGAGCGAAGGAAGCCGGCGAAGGTTCGCTGGCCGCGACCATCCCGGCAATCTCGAACGCGATCTACGACGCTGTGGGAGTTCGTTTGCGTGAGGCGCCCTTCACCCCGGAGCGCGTGCTGTCGGCCCTGCGCGCGAAGAAGGGTATGAAGAGAATCGAAATGACCGAGTCGGTTGACCCGACCGCTCCCCACAAGCTGCGTGAACATGGCGGCTCGCTATGGTTTCGCGGCAAGGGCCCAATGCCGGCATCCACTCGATCCGTCGCGACAGGGCACGAATGCTGGGTCGCCTATCGGAGGTGGCGATTGAGCCTGCCCAGCTTCCAACTGCTGCGTCCTAAGACCCTCGATGACGCCACCGCGCTGCTGGCGAAGTACGACGGCCAGATAAAAGTCGTTGCCGGCGGCACTGACTTACTGCCGTCGATGAAGCAGAAACTCTTCACGCCTCCCTACGTCCTCGATCTACGAGGCGTCAGTGAACTGCGCGGAATTCGCCACCTCGCAGGCGAGGGCGTTGAGATCGGCGCGTTGACCTCCCTTAGCGCAGTCGAACATTCGCCGCTCGTTCGTAAGGATTATCCCGTCCTATACGAAGCGGTGAAGACGGTCGCATCGCCTGTCTTGCGCAACATGGGAACGATCGGCGGAAATATCTGTCTGGATACCCGCTGCCTGTGGTACAACCAGTCGCTGCTGTGGCGGAAGAGTTGCGGTTTTTGCCTCAAGAAGGATGGCGATCTCTGCCACGTGGCCCCCGGCGGAAAGTTCTGCTGGGCGGCCTTCTCAGGCGACACTCCGCCGGCGCTCATGTGCTTGAGGCGCGGAGATTGAGATCGCAGGGCCAAGTGGCTTGCGACGTATGCCCCTGTCGGATTTCTATGCGAACGACGGTATTGCGCATCTGCATCTTGGCGCAAATGAGATCGTTACCCGACTGTTTCTGCCGGAGTCGTCGGCCGGATGGCGCGGGCGCTACCAGAAATTGCGGGTTCGCGGCAGCATTGACTACCCGCTGGCGGGGGTTGCCGTTGCCCTAAAGATGCGCTCGGGCCGCGTGGAAGACGCGCGTGTGGCCATTACCGCTGTCAACCCTGCGCCGTTCCTGGTGAAGGATGCTGACGCTCAGCTTATCGGTGCGGTCCCCAGCGGAGAGCTCGCCGGGCGTGTCGGGGATTTGGCGGCTCGCACCGCCAAGCCGTTGACCACGTCAGCCCTCACACCGGAGTATCGCCGCGAGATGGTGCGTGTTTTTGCCAAGCGGGCAGTCCTCGCAGCCTTCACACAGTTAAACTGACGGTCGACTCTCGGGGAATCAATCTCTAAATAGGCAAGGGTGGTAACAAAGCCCGAGTCTCTAGACGCTACTCCGCGCTGAGGGCATCGCGGGTGGCTTTCAGAGTGTGAATCAGCGATTCCTTCGGTAGCTTGCGAATAATGGGTTCGATTACCCATCCCAACCCGACGGGGATGTCGCGCGTCAGTGAAATAGCGCGGCACTCGATGTACACTCCGCCGTCCCGCTCCTGGAAGCGCCAGTAGGAATACAGACGCCACAGAAAACCGTAACCGGTGTCTGGCGCCAGCACCTTCTCTTTCTCAGTTCCTGCGTCTTCCACTTCTGCGATTCGCGTGGTATAGGAGCGGAGACACCAGTGGACATCGTCCACCGACGAGTAACGCACGTCATGGTCGGTGTCGAGTACCACGGTGATGATTTTCTTCTTCAGCAGCCGCAGGAAGATCTTGAAATCGTTGCCATCGCGACTTATCAGCCTGGAGTCCATCACCTCCGGCTGGTAAACATTCTTGTGGTTGTCGTAATTCTGAATCAGGGCGAGTGTGGCAGCTACCGTTATGTTCGGAATGAAGGCGGCCCCGATCCAATCGTGAATCAGACCGTTCGGTACTTTGATGGACGCATCCCCTGACCACAGCTGCGCGGCGATGTCTCCGTGCCGTACTTGCTGTGCTATCTGGGGATCGGTGTCGGACCAGAGGAATGCGCCGCGCCCATGCAACGACGGTTCCATGACCGCCTCGGCGTGGTGGATATACTCTTCGAAAGCCTGCAGGGTACGAGGCTTCAACTGCACGATGTTTGCAGTCTGCGCCATAAGAAGAGGGCCCTATTGCGAATCGTGAGCCGCAACTACTGGATTGTCAAGGCAATCCCGTCCGACACTATATTTCGCCGTGTGGGAGGCGCAACTTTAGCTGAGAAGTATGAGCTGCTCGAAGAATCGGGCTTCAGATCCTCTATGCCTTGACCCTGCGCTTCGTCCCCCGCTTAGGTTTTTGTTGGCGAGCTTCCAACTCGGAGATGCGCTTCCGCAATTCTTGCAGCTCTTTCGCAGGCTCGCTTACCTTTTCGGCCGGCGATCCCTGAACGAGCTTCTTCATCATTTGCAGGGGAGACAGCGCCACAGATTGCATTTCGGTCAAACGGCTTTCCAGGCCGCTCTGTACTTTCTTGTATGCATCGAACGCCGACCTCAGATACCACATGATGAATTCCTGGCCGACGTGGTCCGATGCCACAATGAGCTGTCGCAGCAGTTCCAGCGGTAATCCAGTTGGCTGTTCCTTAGCGTCTTCCACGATGACCTGGGTCAAGGTAACGCGGGTCAGGTCTTCCCCAGTCTTGGCATCCACCACCTGCACCTCGGTCCCATTTCGGACCAGGGTAGCGATGTCCTCCAGATTGATGTAGCGGCTCCCGGAAGTGTCGTAGAGTCTGCGGTTTGCGTACTTCTTGATTACCACCCTGTCGGGATCCATGAGTTCGCTCCTTGTTGCAGTGCAAAATAATTGTACTTTGGCATTGACAACCAACGCAACGAATACTAGGTTGTAAGTGATGCTGCAATGCAGCAAAAACGGAGGTCATTATGCCTAGAGCAGTTAAGCACGAATTCCCGATAGGCCATACTCGGGAATCATCCTTTGTTTCCTTGCTGTCCGGTTGGATGCAGCAGGGCGTTGAAAACTTCTTTGCCACGCAGCGAATCCTGGTTGATCTGGTTACCCGTCAGAATGCGAGCGCGATGACCATGCTGCGGGAGCGGCTGGCCGACCCGGCGTATTGCCCGGCCGCGGTGTTAACCGATCTGACCGGCGAGGGAGTGACGAACTTCATCGAAGGCCAGAAGCTGCTGCTTCACCTGGCGCAGCAGGAATACGAACTGGTCACCAACGGCGTGAAGGAGCGGGTTGGCGGTTCGCCGGCGGCCACTGCCATGACCGATCTGATGCGCCGCGGTTTTGATACGTTTGTCGAGATGCAGCAGGACCTGCTGAAAATCGCCAGCAAACAGGCGCACGCCTGGCTGGCGGAGGTAAAGGCCGGCAGGGGCTATTACGGCGAGGAACTGATAGAAGCGGCCCGCGAGAGTTTCGACACTTTCGTAAAGTCGCAGAGGAAGTTCCTGGACGTGGTTGCTGACGAAGTCACCAAGGCCACTAGCGGCAAGAACGGCGCCGTCAAGCATATGAAGCCGACGGAAATAACCGAGTTGGCCACCCATGCTACTGAGACCTTCATCGAGGCGCAGAAGAAGTTGATGGACGTCGCAGGCCGTCAGCTGAATGCTCACGTGAAGGCGACCGGTCGTACGCTAAATATGATCGCCCCCACCGCGTTCACGCAGCTGCCGGACTTCACCCGTCAAGGCGTGAAGAGTTTTGTGGAGGCAGAGAAGGCGCTGCTCGACACCGTGGTTAAACGCCACACCGAGCATAAACCCACTGCCAAGGCACATCGCCGCGGCAAGCGTCCGGCACGGACCATTAGGATGGAGCCGTCTCACGCAACAGCCTGAGAAAAGCAACTTGTGAAGATATCCGGCGTGCCGCGACACGAGGCTGCGGCACGCCGTTTTCGTGCCATCCCAAATGCCCTGGACGGTTGGCTAGTCCTGCACGGTCTACTCTTCCCATCCACAAAATCCTACAAATCTCTAGCAACTCTTGACTGCTCCCGCTACACTAATGCACCGAGGATGGCGCACAACCGTTTGCCGGGAGCTGTTGGCGCTCACTGCTTCGGTGGCTTTTGGGGCCGACAGCGGATACTCAAAGACCAAGGGAGAGCTCTCAATCGCCTATGGCCCCGTCCAATAATGGCTATCAACAAGACTATGCAGAGGCTGACGTTACAATTTGGAAGGAAGCGTTGTTTGGCGCAGAGCTCCTCCTGCTGCATACCGCGCCGGTCTACTATGGCCTGGGAATCCCGCACGGCGACGGCTCCGGAGTAGTGTTGGTTCCGGGATTCCTCGGGACTGATGGCTATCTGAAACAATTGCATTCCTGGCTGGCCCGCATCGGATACCGCCCGTATTTCTCCGGTATCGGCCTCAACGCGGAGTGTCCGAACCTGCTAATTCAGCACCGTCTTAGAGAAAACATCGAAAAGGCGCTCGCTGAAACCGGCCGCAAGATCCATCTCATAGGCCATAGCCTGGGCGGCATCATCACCCGCTCGGTCGCCAACCAGAGACCGGACGATATCGTTTCAGTAATCACCCTGGGCTCACCCTTTCGGGGAACTGTGGCCCATCGAACCGTCCTGAACGCCGCCGAAGCAGTTCGCAAGCAAATCTTGAAAGAGCACGGCGCTGGGGTACTCCCCACTTGCTACACTGGACGCTGCACCTGCAATTTCCTGGATTCCTTGCGCCGCAAGATGCCCCGCTCCATGTTTGAAACCGCAATCTACACGCGGCAGGACGGCGTGGTGGATTGGCGGTACTGCGTCACGGGCCATGCTAACAGCGATTTTGAAGTTTCGGGCACGCATATCGGCTTGGCGTTTAACGCCTCCGCTTACACAATCATCGCGAATCGGCTGGCGGAAGCCCAGCCCGGCGGCGGCGTGAGACACCGGCAATAATTCAGAGGCCCTTAGGCGATCCTCGTCCGCGCCGCAGCATATCCGTGCAGATTTGCCAACGAGCAGCGTCACACGACGGTTGTGACAATAGGGATTGTCTTAGCCCGCAGGGTAGTGTTCCAATTTGGGAATGTGATCACAAACATTTCATTTTGTTACTGATCCCAGCACGTGCGTAGCGCAAACTGGATTCACGACAGTTGGGACGGAGTCAGTGAACCACAATGACGCTCACGGCTCACGCCTCGCTGAAAACTTGTAATTTGGCCGCCCTGCTCAACTTGAGGGCGAGCAAAAGGAGATTTGGCATGCGGCCTCGGACTCTCTCCGTTGTGCTCTTATTTATTCTTACTCTTCTTACTTCGCTCACATGCTTCTCACAACAAACCGACGTTCTCCGATACAGCGCTTTTGGCGCTTTCTCGTACCTCAGCACGCCGTCGTTAAATCTGACTCAGCGCGGATTCGATGGTGACTTCGGCGTCAACGTTCGCAGTTGGCTGACACTCGGTGGCGATTTCAGCTACAACAGCGGCCACTCCTCTCTGGTACCGAACGATCTTTCGACCTCAGCCAAGTCGTCCCTGGCTCCCATTTTGCCGCTGCTTCCACCAGGTTTCATATTGGCGGTGCCCTACAATTCTTCGACCTATACGTATGAGGCCGGGCCGCAATTCAATTACCGCAGATTTAGCAAGGTGACTCTCTTCGCGCGTCCGGCGCTGGGCGCGTTGCACGCCAACTTCACTGCCAAGCCGGACCAATGCGGTCAACCGCAGCTACACTGCCAGCAAATACTCACACAGATCGTCACCGGTCTCGTGGGTCCCAGCTTGTCGAAATCCGACACCGTGGTTTTCTACGGGTTCGGAGGCGGAGTTACCTGGGAAGCGACACCGCACTTCGGCATTCGTGTAGCCGCCGATATGGTTCACTACAATTTCTTCTCGAACTTACTCGATGGCGGTCGTAACAGCGTGCGGCTAACGGTCGGAACGAAGTTCAGTTTCGGCAAGAACATCATGCAGAAGTAGCTGCCGCATCTGTCTGCGTGGCCGGCTGCATCCATTCGGAATCAGCCGGCTGGCGGGCCCCAAAATATGCCTCAAGTACCATTGTTTCGCGCGGCTGATGGAGCGGCTGCACGGGGACGTCTCGAGAGTGTGCTTTGGGGTGAGCATTTGCTGTCGCTTGCTATAGCCCAGCGGCAGCCTCTTCGTAGACTCTCGTAGCCCAGTCTACGAACTATTTTTTATGGACGAGGTTCCCATGCGAAAACTGTCTGCTGTCGACGAGGCCAAGGCAATCATGACGCAAGGCCTAGAATGGGGTGTCTGGAAGTGGATGTTGGAAAAGAAGCGAGTGCGCGAGATCGCCGATGAAGCCAGGGCCGCCCTCGATGAGTTCGAGATGAGAGTCAAAGCTACCTGGAGCGACGATCTGAAGATTGCTTACAATCACCTTGTGTCGGAGAACGGCGACGCCAAGCCAGCGCGGCAGAAAACCAAGGGCGAAAAAAGGGAAGAGGCCCCGAAAAATGACCCCGAAGTCATGGCTGCCGTCAAGCGGGTGAAAGAAGCCGATGACGCCGCGTACAACGCCCACGAAGATGCGGAAGATGTCTTCGCCGAGGCGGAGAAGCGAATGAGTACCAGTATGGCCCGCGATGGGGCCCGAAAGGCTCTCGAGGCCTACCAGTTGCATGAGTCGGCGATTCGCAAGGCGGAGGCCCTCGCACACGCCAAATAACCTCGTCCGAACTTCCGGGAAGCCCATGAAGGGCCGCCTTAGGGCAGACCTCTGAGGTCAATCCTGTGATCCTTCTACGGAAATTGCATAATCGATACTAGAAATTTTTCCAGTGGCGCTGTCGCGCTCAAAAGAGTAAGTATGTAGGGCACGTCACCAGCTTGCTGTCCTCGACCAGACGGATCCACTTGGAGATATTAGAGTGTCAAAGAAAGAGAAGAAAGTTAAACTCAAGAAGGGCAAAGAGGGCAAGGTCAAAAAGACATCTGTCAAGCCTGTGTCGCAGGTGGAGGCATCCCAAGCAGCCTATGCCGACGGCACGCCCCTGGATCGAGTGCAGTATCTAGAGGCCAAACTCATTCTCAAGCCTGACCGTTTCACCTCAGTGCAGGCCTTCCGCGATTTCGGCAAGATTGTACAGCGCACGGCGAAGAAGGTTGGCGTTGGATTTATCGCGGACGAGAAGGCTGGCCTCAGGCCGGAAGTCAGGGAAATCGTGTTCGGCGACACTCCCGACTTTCGCCTGTACAACAATGCCTTCATCTTGCGGCGGCGAATCTCGTATGTTGACGGCTTCCCGGTAGGAGACCCGGAGATCGTCTTCAAGTTCCGGCACCCGGATGAGAAGGCGGCCACCGCCATGGATGTCCGTCCCAAGATTGCCGGAGCTTACCGGATCAAGTTTAAGGCAGAGGCCCTGCCGTTAAAGGACCAGGTCGGCGGTTACCGCATTCTCTACTCCCACAACTGCCAGTTCGGGTTAAGCCAGATGCACGAGGCAGACCGAACCTCCATGGCCACGCTGGTAAGAGTCTTTCCAGCGCTTGCCTCTGCCATTCAGGTGACCTCTGACGAAAGAATCAGCCTGGTGAACGAGGGCATTGTGGAGGAAGTGCTGCTTCCGCTCGGACAGCTGGATTTCGGCAAAGGACTGCTGGGCAAGTGTGACATCGGACTGTGGCGCACCCGTGGCGAGCACAAGTCTCTGGTGGGAGAGTTCGCCTTCCAGGTGAAGTTCGATCGCAGAGAGAGCGTCGGAGAAAAACAGAAGAAACTGGCCGCGCAGTTCTACGTCACCTTGCAGATGGACGTGCAGGATTGGCTGGCGCTCGGTGTAACCAAGACGGCGATGGTCTACCGCCTCAAGGGGAACGAACCGCAGAGCCATGAGTGACCCTGCGGTACAACCCGCACTGGCACAAGAGGCAGCCTTCACACCGGCCCGGGCGACACTCCGGTTGCCGGCATTTTTGGAGTTTCTGATCCTCGGAGCCACGAGCTTCGGCGGCGTGGTTCCCTATCTGCGCAACAGCCTGGTGGTCACGCGCCAGTGGGGGGAAGACAAGAAATTCTCGGTGGTCTGACTTTTGAATTGTGATTGTTCGGGTCGAAGGCCTCAGGCTCGGCGGCTTGATGTTCGTTATCTTCACGCTGAGTCACGGTGCCGGCAATTAAAGCTGGATGCGAATCGCTTGGAAAGTCGTTTTGTGGGCGCTCTCACTAAGCTCGTTCCATGGGCTATTTGCCCAGGACCTGGCGCCGCGAGCCTACGTCATCACTCCATTACATGCCAATGCCGTCACGCTTACCTTTGCCTTCTACGACGGAGGTTTGAACTTCAACGGAGCCATTCCAGTCACCGGCGCCACGGGCCGGTACAGCGTCCCCGTTTTCACTTATTACCATTCCCTCAATTTCTTCGGTCACTCGGCTAACATCACGGCCTCACTGCCCTACGCAGTAGGAACTTTCCAGGGTGACTTGCTGGGGGCGCACAGGTCCCTCTACCGGTCGGGCTTGCTCGACCTTTCCTTCCGACTCTCGGTGAACCTCATTGGCGGCCCCGCCATGCCGCCTCGGGAGTTTGCGAAATGGAAGCAAAAACGGATTCTCGGCGCGAGTCTGAAGGTGATCGCGCCGACAGGGCAGTACGACCCAACCAAGCTGATCAACTGGAGCATCAACCGATGGGCCTTCAAACCAGAGATTGGCTATTCCGGACGCAAAGGCCGCTGGCTGATCGATGGCTACGCCGGCGTGTGGTTCTATACCACCAATCCCTCGTATTACGATATTCCCGTCCCCAAACCGCAAACGCAACAACCCATCGGCTCCTTTGAAGGGCATTTCAGTTACGACTTCCCGAAGGACCGGATGTGGGCCTCGCTCGACGGTAATTTCTGGTTTGGTGGCGTGACATCTCTGAACGGCATCCGCAACCTCGACACCAAGCAGACCGGCTCCCGCCTGGGGGGCACAATTTCGTTTCCGATCAGTAAGCACCAGTCCATAAAGGCGAGCTATAGCGATGGCACTTACATCCGCTTCGGCGGGAACTACCAGAGTGTCTCGGTTGCGTGGCAGTATTCGTGGCTGGGCAGACCAAACTAATACTGAGAGGGAATTGCCTACCTCGGGCGGCTGAAACCTCTCGGAAGCTAGACCTTGCCAAAGCCGGCTGCCGCGGCGGCGGCCCGAGGTTTATGAATCGCAACGCCCATTACATGGAACTCTACAACCGAGGACTTGGGAACGTATACCAGGACGTTATTGCCGGTGCTATCGAAGGGGCGCAGCCACACTCCCGAGTCAAACAATAGGCGAGCGTTGTTCTCGGTGCGGCCCTCAAGTACTTCCCCGTCCGCAAACCGGACCCGAATCCACAAATCGGTGGCGGCGATGTCGGAGAAGAACTTTACCTCGTCGTGATCGAGGGTCCCTTCGTGCCTCTTCACGAAGAAGATGGCCTTCATGTCCGACAATTGGACGAGAGCCGACTCTCCTTCGTTTTCACTTCGAATGTGCAGGGCTTCCGGCAAGGGAGCGGGTGGAACCAGGTTATCCGCGGGAGCGTCCCATTCTAAAATGCCCCTTGTAAGGGTACCGTCGACCCGGTGCACAACGACCAAATCACTTTGTATTGTCCCGTTGGCGGGAGCACTTTCTGGGTTCGTCAATCCCGGACCACCTGTTTTCTGATTTCACGGACTCAGGATACTCGCAGCGGTCTGCGCGCCGAGTCCATTCCCAACTTACGCAAGCGTCGCAGCAGAACCTTATAGCTGATCCCCAGAGTTTTCGCCGCTTCTCTTCTGTTTCCGCCGGAAGCGCTCAGGGCCTCCGAAATGGCTTCTGTACCGAGCGGAGGAAGCTGGCAAACGGAGGCATCGACATCCTGCGTCAGTTCGTCGATCATCAACTGCTCGTCACCCAACACAAGATACCGCTTCACAAAACTCTCCAGCTCCCGCAGGTTGCCTGGCCAGTTGTATCGCATGCATGCATTCATCAGACGCATGGAGAACGAGGGCTGTATGCCGGGCAGGCTCAGTTCGCTCGTACACCGCCGAACGAAGTGGTCGATCAGCACCGGTATTTCGTCCCGCCGGTCGCGCAAGGGGGGTAGAGTGAGGCAGAACCCATTCAGCCGGTAATACAAATCCTCGCGGAAAGTCTTCTGCGCAATCGCTGCCTTCATGTCGATGTTGGTGGCAGCCAGGATTCGCACGCTGACCTTCACCGTGGTCCGGCTCCCCAGCGGCGAAAAGGTGCCATCCTGCAATACCTGGAGAAGCTTGGCCTGCAAGCTGGGGTGCATCTCCCCGATTTCATCCAGAAACATCGTGCCGTGATTGCACTGTTGAAATTTTCCGGGCTTGGAACGACCGGCGCCGGTAAATGCGCCTTGCTCGTATCCGAATAGTTCGCTTTCCAGTAGTTCCGACGGCATCGCCGCGCAGTTCACCTTCAAGAAGGGACCCTTAGCTTGCGGCGACAAGCTATGGATGTAACGGGCCAGAACTTCCTTTCCAGTTCCACTTTCACCCAGAATCAAGACAGGTAGGTTGACCCGTGCCACCAGAGCGGCATGCTCCTGAATTTCGCGCATGCAGGAGCTGGCATAAACAAAGAATGTGCTCTGTCCTAGAGACACCTCGGTACTTAGAGCCGTCAGGTCCAGCGCTTCTCACCGGTGTCAACTTGGTCAGAAGCTCCCGCACGTCTTCGGCGAGAAACGGCTTCAGAAGGATGTCCTTCGCACCCCCCCGGATCGCAGGCAACAAATCTCCATATTGGCTGATGTGGGCGATAAGTACGACATTCGCGCGCTGGTGCAGCTTGTGGATCCGCGGCAGCAACTCCAGACTGTGCATGTCAGGCAGGCTGCTGGAGCTAAGTACAACATGAGGACGCGCTCCATTGCGAAGGCACTCGAGTGCGCACTCGGCGGAGTCACAAGTGATTACTTCGTGCTGGGCCTCTTGCAGGATGGTGCGCAGGTAACGCAGCATGCGGGGATCATTGTCGATCACCATTACGGGTCTTGGCGACGCCGACCACTTGCCTTCTAACCGGATTGGTTGCCAGTAAGAAAGAAGTGGAAAGCGAGTCATCCACGTGTTCGGCCATAGGTTCAGTTCCCATTTCCCAAGGATCCTTGTCAACAAGTTTCACAACTCAACAGACTCCACCGCTCTTGTTTCGCCACCATGGCGGACCGGTATCGTCGCGGTTGTGGCACCGCTTGGCTTGCCCAGCATACGAAGCATCCGGGCATCGCCACGCGGCTCTGACCGTTGCACTGAGGGGAATTGGGCGACCGACGGACATTACAACATTTAGACGAAGTGCAGTCGGTCTATGCAGCTAGTTTAATACTTCGGTGTTCCACTACGTCAATCTTTATTTTCAATTTCTCACCGATTTTCTTATAGAAAGTTCCCATGCAGGGACACTTGAGCACATGAGTTGTGCAGTCGCTTTCACTTCGCTTGATAGTGGGACCAGCGCCCGATAACACCACCATCGACAGAGTCCTGTTGTTTCCGCCGCCAAAGTATCACTATCAACCCCAGTTTGGCTCCCCCGGAAGCTCGGCCTCACACCATAGCTTCAAGCGTCTGCCAGGCTGCTCCGACACGGCTCACAAGATGAAATACATTTCACCTCTGGCGGCGACAAATGCCGCTCAAAAGCAACAATCATGCCCGTTCCTGCGCTTTTATCCGGCCCGGAACTAGTTGGCCAGCAAGTTGCAACTTGTAGACATCTTGGTTGGCTACGTCATCATGGATAATTATCGATTTACAGACCTTCCTCCAGATTCGGTGATCTTTGGCAAGTCTGCCGTGATGTTGGAACTACACGGAAGACTGAACCGGATATGTAGCACCAGCTTGCCCATCCTGCTGCACGGTGAAAGCGGTGTGGGAAAGGGACTTCTTTCCAGATTCATACACAATCACGCTGTCGGCGTTGTTGGTCCATACGTAAGAGTTGATTGTTCGGATAGCGATGGCACCTTATTGCAGTCTGATCCGTGCTCGTTTGTGCCAGGTGAATACGCTCGGCCCGGCACGATTCAGCACGGCGATCCTGAGCTCGCAACCCCGGGAACCCTGTTCCTAGACGAAGTTGGAGACCTGTCCCCACAGCTCCAACTGAAACTATTGCATAGGCTTCATGAGGGAGAGCCTTATCCCGGCGACAGCCAGCCAGACCTTTGGGCAAAGCCGCGGATCATCTGCACTACGACGCGGAATCTTCGGCAAGAGGCCAACGAAGGCAGGTTTCGTCATGAACTCTTCTATCGGCTGGCGGTAGTTACGCTAGAGGCGCCGCCTCTGCGGAACCGCCTAGAAGACCTTCTCATCCTTGCAAACTACCTGCGGCGGCATTACAGCGACAAGTTCGGACTACCCGACAAGCCATTCCCGAAGCGATTGGTTGATCGCATGCACTATTACTCATGGCCCGGTAATATTCGGGAGTTGGAAAGCTTTGTTTGCCGCTACGTGATTTTGGGATCCGACGATCGGATACTCCGTGGGCTTGGCTCGAACAACGATGGTGCACCCGCCTACGGCATGATCAGGCCCGGCGACGTGCTGCTGAAGGAGGTCGCCCGGCGAACCTTGGCCGAGGTCGAACGGGAGATGATCGTCAAAGCCCTCGACCTTCATCACAGTAATCTAAAGAAAGCAGCCAACACTTTGGGCATAAGCTACCGCACCCTGATCAACAAGATGGACCAGGCAGGGCTGCCGCGCGTACACCATTCCACTAAGTCGGGGGAAGAACTGGAATCTTGATCGAGGGCAGTCTTAGTTGTCTCTGTTAGGCAGCTTTCGTGGCATTGGACGAGTAGCTAGACAAAAGGTTAGATTGGAGCGCATTTTCGTGAAGTTTCATGTGTCGGCGGGAGCACTTGTGCCGGCAGCCGCAGTGCTGGCCATTGGCATTTCGAGGTTTGGATGGTCGCGCGGGACGCTTGCGGGCGTACTACTGGTGCTTTCCTTGCTTTTACATGAAGCTGGTCACATCGGAGCCGCCATGCTTACGAACACGCGGGTCGAGGCGGTCGGAGTCTGTCTGAAGGGCCCGTACATCCGACGGCAGGCTGCTTCCTCGAAGTTGGCCGATCTCGGCATCGCCTCCGCCGGTCTGGCCGTGAATGTAATCATTATTCTCGCGTTTTGGAATACTACAGGTATCCTGCATTGGCTGGCTGCACTCAATGCCTACTTTGCCGTCAGTAATCTCGTTCCACTGGGTGGGTCAGACGGCCAGCGAATCTTTCGGTTGCTCCGTGGCCAACCCGCTATTCTTCAGCCTGTACCTGAACCCATTCGTGAGCCCGTGGCCGTCTATGCCGTACTCCCCGGTAGTCAGCCCTAGTTTCCCAGTTGTTTCCGCTGGTTTGGTTCAATGCCTGCGCGCGAATAGTACCGCGCCCTTGTCCGAATAAATCGGCTGCCACGCCGGAGAGTGCTTCAGCAAGTAGGTAAGGGGCTGGGCTGGATCGAGCAGGGCGTAGTCAACCCGGTACTTATCCAGGATCTCAAGCGAACTCTGGACTGAGGTGGCTTTGCGATAATCTTCGAAGCTTCCGTTGTACATGAATATATCCGCACGGCCATCGACAAACGGCTTTAGCTGGGGTGCGTTCCATTCCATATACCCGCCCCACGAGTAGTTGTTGAAGATCGGTCCGCTCAGGTGGCGTTGTTGCATGAAGGCCAGCGCAGCGGCAGGATACGTCTCGTTTACCTGCTGTTGCAGTTCAGCCTGTGACGGAAAGAAGAAGATCAGCGAGCCGACTATGGCCGCCATGATGCCGGCGTTAAGCCATGGTTTGTCCAGTTTCCTGTCGTACGGTGGAAATAGCTTCAGAGACGGCGCGAGGATGGGCACCGCGACCAGGCCGGCGAAGAACAGAAAGCGAACGTGGGCCAGAGAGACCCAGAGAGCAAACACCATCAGCATTAGCTCGTCGAGCCTGAAGCGGCGGCGACAGAACAGGGCGGCGGCGGGCAGTGCAAGAATCATCAGCATCGCCAGCTTCCCCGTACCTCCTGTAAAGTGCACGGACTGCCACTCCTCGAGGTACTGCATTACACCCTTCTGGCGAAATAGCAGGTCGAAAGGGTACCACACCAGCCTATATCCGAAGGGATTCACGAAGAGGGCGGCCAAAGAAGCGGCCAGCGCGATCATTAGCTTCCTGAATTCCAGGGGAGACCACCGCCGCGCCACCACCAAGCCCCATTCCCCTCGAACCAGCCCCGCCGCTATCGTCATACCAAGCACAACGATTCCAAAGATCCACGAGCCATGGAAATTGATCCACGCGGCAAACAGCACCGGCAATACGCACAGGCCCTTACCGGTTTCACGGAAACGATCCAGCACGATCAAGAGGCCGGCCATGCATAGCCAGCCAAATAGGAGCATGCGGGGACCGATAGATACGACTCCCATGAGGACTGCCAGTAAAGTGCCAACGGTAGCGTCCTTGCAATCGGCTCCGGTACGGCATGTCCGGTAATAGACTCCCACATAGATCAGCACCAGGACAGCGAAGTATACGGCCAACACACCCTGCAGACCCATCGCCTTAAAACCTAACAGGTAAGGCACTTCGGAAAGCCATTCGAAGTCGAGCGAAGGCGCTCCTGCTGCCGTAAGTGAGTAGGTATCCACGCCGGGGAGCGAGTGATATTGGAAGAGATAACGGGCATTCCGCAGATGCCACCAGATGTCGGGCTCCGCGATAGCTCTAACCGAGAACGCAAAGATCGCCGCCACGAGCAGGAACATGCACATTACAGGAAATGCGAAAACCCTGATTGCCAAGCGTGCTATGCGTGACTGCGCATCGACGGCAGCGGGGGCGGCGGTTAACTGGGCGACTTCGGACTCTGATTGTATAGCGACTTGCACTTGATATTTGCCTCTGGCCGGGCAGCACTAGTCCGGCTGCGCGTTCACCGGCGTCTCTGGAGACGGTACCCTTTCATAGAGCTTAACCACTTTGTCGGCGTAGATTGCATGCCATCCATTGTTGTGATCGAGCAGATAGCAAAGCGGCTTATCGACCGGAAAGAGAACGTAGTCAATCTTGTACTGGTCGAGCAGTTCCAGCGGTTGTTCGATTCGGTTGACCTTCAGATAGTCATCGAAAATGCCGTTGTAGATAAAAATGTCAGCGCGGCCGTCAGCAAAAGTCTTTACAGCGGGCGAATTCCACTCGATATACCCGCCGTGATCGTAATAGTGGAATAGCCTGCCGGTGATTTGCTTTTGTTGCATGTACTGGAGGGCCGCCGTGGGAAAGTGAGCGTCGATGTTGCTTTGTAGTTGCGAGGCGCTCGGGTATGCCCACAGAATGATGCCCATGATGGCGGCCGCCATCGCAAAGTTAAGCCAGGGTTTGTCTTTCTTCGGCTCGTAAAGCTCGAATGCGTGGACCCGTGGTGCCAGGATGGGTATGAGGACAATCGCGGCGAAGAGCAGGAACCGCACGTGGGACAGCGCGGTCCACAGGGCAAATGCGACCAGCAGCACGTCGCGAAGCTTCCAGCGGAACGGTGGCAACAGTGCTGCTGCAATCAACCCGAAGATCATCAACAACGCGAGCTTGCCGTAGCCTGAGTGGAAATCCACCGATTGCCACTCCACGATCTTGTCGAGGACCGGCTTTTGCCGGAATAACAGGTCAAACGGATACCACACCAATTTGTAACCGTAGGGGTTGACGAGCACTGCTGCAATGGAGGTGAAGGATGCTATGACAAGCTTGCGTAGTTGTGCCGGCGTCCAGCGCTTGGCCGTCACATTGCCCCAATGGCCTTCAACCAATCCTGAGACTATATATAGGCCCAGCACGACGAAGCCGAACACCCACGAACCATGTAAGTTAATCCATAGGGCAAACACCGGCGGCAGCATCCAAAGGCCTTTGCCGGCCCGCTCAAAACGATCCAGCACGATAAGCACGGCGACCAGGCAGAGCCATCCAAAGTGGAGCATTCTCGGTCCGAAGGAATAGCTGCCGACGATCACCATGCCCATCGTGACCAGCCCCGCATCGCCGCAAGTGGCGCCGCGCCGCAACGCCAGGTAGTACATCCCGCCAAAGACGAGCCACAAAACCACCATGTAAACCGCCAGCAGACCTTGGAGACCATATGCGTGGAAGGCGAAGTAGTAAGGAAGCTCGGACAGCCATTCGAAATTCAACAACGGGGCACCCGCAGTGGTGAAGGTGTACAAGTCGGCATTCAAGAAGGAGTGCCTTGCGATGAGCTCCTGTGCGTTGCGAAGGTGGAACCATATATCGGCCTCCGCAATGCTCAGAGCGGCAACGATGGATATTTCCAGTGCAATGATGGAAAACCACAGCAGGGGAAACGGGAAGTAGTTACGATTTCGAGTGAGCACCCGCTTCCCGGGTGACACAGTCGCGCGCATAGCCGGCACCGCGACTTCGATACAGATATCTGTCATTCGTCTGACCTAGGTGATTACCGCAAGTATCATTTACGGCTTAGTTTCGATGTACCTCCCTATTGCCTTGCACCCTGAATGCCAATGCCAGCCGGATGGGACTCCGGGCGGGGCAAACGGCCTCTGCTCAATCTAGAACGTACAATGTGCAAGTTTTTGTCACTAATGAGCCGCGCCCCTGGGAGGCGGTTACACTCGCTGGCTCACATGGGAGGACTGGCCCGCTTCGATTTCTCCAAACCATGCCCTAATCACAGTAGGTACCTGATTGATAAAGCACGCTACACAAACACTCCCGGTTCAACGGGTTCATGCCGCCCAGCCAATTGGCAGCCGTATTGCAATGTCGACAGTACTGCACAGAATCACGGTTTCTTGGTCGTGTTCAGAGCCCAATCGGTTCTGGGTGAGACTCGGGTGGCTGCGACTGGCAGTAATCGTTCAACAATAAAAAAGGAGTCTCCAGAATGATCAACATGTTGAAGAACCTCCACAAGGAAGATAGCGGCCAGGACTTGATCGAGTACGCACTGATCGCAGCCCTGATCGCCGTTGCCGCCATTGCCAGCATGAACACCCTGGCGGGCAAGATCAACACTGAATTCAGCAGGGTCGGAAACCAGCTGACCTAAGTTTGGGCCTTTGGAGGCAAGCTACGTGCCAGAAGGACGTTGGAGATTTCCGACAATAGCGGCACGCCGGGCAGGAAACAAAATAATTCCTTGCCGTGGACGCAGCCATTGAAACCTATCGTAGGCACGAAGCTTGCTTCCGTTTCTTAGAGTTTTTGGACGACGTGCGATGAACTGGGACAACTTCCTTCTCTTTGACGCGCTGGCGCTGGCAGTCGCCGCAGCTATTTTGGACGTGCAGCACCACCGCATACCCAACTGGCTGACCTACCCGGGCATCGCACTGGGAATTTTACTGCGCTCGGTCTTCTTCGGATGGAAGGGACTAGGCAGCGGCGTCGCCGGTAGTCTGATCGCCGGCGGCATAGTTTTTCTGTTCTATGTGGTAAGGGCCATGGGGGCGGGCGATGTGAAGTTGCTGGCCGCCATCGGCAGTCTCGTGGGACCAAGCCACGCCGTTATTGTGCTTCTTGCCACAGCTATTTGTGGCGGCGTGTTAGCCATCATCTACGCAATCTGCAGCGGACGCATCGGAGCTACCCTCAAGAACGTAGGTGTGGTGTTGAAGTTCCATTCCTCTAGCGGTATGCAGGCTCACCCCGAAATTAACCTGGACAATCCTTCCGCATTGCGTATGCCGTACGGCTTGGCAATTGCCGCAGGCACTCTGTACTCGTTTGTTGGGACTTGGTGGAGGTAATTCATGAAGAATCGTCGGCTAGGTCTTGCACTGATAGTAGCGGTCATCGTGTCGATTACGGCGACATTTCTTCTATATTCCCGCATCAAGCGGCAATACGCGTTAAATACCCAGCCGATCAAGATTGTAGTTGCCTCGAAAGCGCTGGAGCCGGGGACGCAACTCTCGGCTGACAACCTGACCTTGATGGATTGGCCCTCGAACGTCCCGCTGGCTGGATCGTTCCGCAAACCCGAAGAGTTGAACGGCAGGCTGGTGATGTTTCCCATTGCCGCCCAAGAGCCGATTCGCGATCAGGTATTGGCCGCACCCGGAGCCACCGTCGGGCTGACGGCCAAGATTCCCGATGGTATGCGCGCTGCCGCGGTAATTACCAACGAACTGAATAACGTCTCGGGGTTCCTGTTTCCCGGCTCTCACGTAGATGTGCTGGTGACTTTCCGCACGGACAACGACAAGGACCCGATGACTACAACCGTGCTGCAGAACATTGAAGTGTTGAGCGCTGGTGAAAAACTGCAGCCCGATCCGTCCGGCAAGCCGCAAAACGTCAAGGTAGTGACCTTGTTGCTCACCCCGGAAGATGCCGAGAGGCTGGCGCTGGCCAGCAACCAGGGGACGGTGCAGTTCGTTCTGCGGAATGCCTCGGACCAGGCCCAATCGCAGCCCCGTACCGTGGGCGTGAAGGACCTGCAAGGCAAAATGGCCGCGCCAACTTCAGCCGGGATGAAGAAGGCGCCAGCACCTACAAAATCGGCCAGCGTTTATGAAGTTGAGACATTCGATGGCGCAAAAAAAGGCGTCGTCAAGTTTTAGTGGGAAAGCAGAAACGGAGCATCCTGTGGAACGGAATAGACCGAACAAGGAAGGGCTGTCGTGGCAGGGCCTAGCCTGCGTGTTGCTGGTAGTTGCAGCGGGTTGCTTTACTGCCGTGGGAGCAGTGGCTCAGCAGGCTCCAACAGGCCAGACGACCGATACTGCACAGACCTCTGCGCCTGCCCCGCGATCGACCGCGATCCCAGGCCAGGAAGGCGACCAGGGCCCGCAGAGTGTGCACATCTTAGTAGGCCACTCGCTGTTAATTCACACGCCTTCGAGAATCAAGCGCATTCTTACCGGCAACCCTACGGTCGTCGAATCGGTCATGACGTCCCCGCAGGAAGTGGTAATCACGGCGAAACAGACTGGCGGCAGCAGTCTGATGCTGTGGGGAGAGTCCGGTCCCAGCCGCATGATGGATGTGTTCGCTGACCTGGATGTGACGCCGTTGCGCAACACCCTGGACCAGTCATTTCCGAACAGCGGCGTTGACGTGCAATCGCAGGAAGACAAAGTGATGCTCACCGGGGTGGTGACCTCGCCTGCCATTGCCGAACAGATGCTGAAGATGGCCGCGAACTATTCGAAAGAGGTAGTCAATGGATTGCAGATCGCGACGGCACCGCGACTGAAGCAGGTGATGCTGAAAGTGCGCTTCGCTGAGGCCGACCGCGGCAAGCTGACGGCCTTCGGAATCAACTTCTTCAGTGCCGGCGGAGCCAACACGATCGGCACGACCTCTACGCAGCAATTTGGCACTCAGAGCCTGAACAGCCAGCCAGCAGAGCTCAGGTGGAATCGTCAATAAACTTACGCAATTCAACCTGTCGGACCTTCTGAATATCTTCCTGTTCCGCACCGATATAAACCTGGGCGCCACCATCAAGGCCCTGCAGGAGAAGAATGTGTTGCAAATTCTGGCGGAACCCAACTTGATGGCCATCAGCGGGCAGCCTGCGCACTTCCTGGCAGGCGGTGAATTTCCTTATCCGGTGGTACAGGGCGTCGGCGGAGGTTCAGGCTTCGGCGCGGTCACGATCCAGTTCAAGCCGTACGGCGTGAAGCTGGAGTTTACCGGGACAATCGAAGATGACAATACCATTCGGCTCAAGGTAGCTCCCGAAGTGAGCTCGCTCGACTATACAAATTCCGTGACCATCTCCGGATTCACCATGCCGGCGATCCAAACCCGGCGTGCCGAAACCGAAATCGAGCTCAAAGACGGCCAGAGCTTCGGTATTGCCGGCCTGTTGGATCAGCGCACCACGGTGCAGCTCAGCAAGATTCCGGGGATTGGAGATATGCCGATCCTGGGAGAGCTCTTCAAGTCGAGGAATGTGAACCGCACGAACAGCGAACTGATCGTACTGGTCACGCCAACGATTGTGGATCCGGTTTCGGGAATGGTTACAAAGCCGGAACCCCAGGTCGAAATGCCAATTCAAGAGTCTCGACACGGGCTCATTCGATAAAGGTTTGCGAGACCCTGCCGTGCCGCTTACGGCCAAGGATCCCGGGACATGGGGACAAAGCCATGATGACTGACGAGAAAGTGGTCCTGCAAGGTTCGCGCCAGTCGGAACAACGCATTGGTGTCCTGTGCGTGGGCATGGATGCCAGCTCGCGGGGAAGCCTCGACGTTCTAGTGGTGCAGACCCCTGGCGCCTACGTCGTGGATAACGTCGATTGGCACATTACTCCTCGCGAAGCCATGAAGATGCTGGAGCCATATCAGCATCGCATCTGCGTAATCGACTTTGACGATGGCACGGAGAAAGGCTGTCGCGTCAGCCCAACGGCTTCGCGACGGTTGCGACAGCAGCCTGGGAATTTTCGCCGCCGCGGGCGGCTCCGATCCCGAGCAGATCATGGCCGCCATGCGTTCGGGATGCTCGGAATACCTGGTGAAGCCGTTTCAACCGGAGCGGGTATCGCATGCGTTGGCGCATGTGGCATCGCGGCCCCAAGGCAAGTCGGGCGATCTCGTAAAGGGCCGAATCATCACCGTGATGGGGGCCAAGGGCGGGACCGGCGTTACATCGTTAGCGCTGCATCTGGCGCTGAACCTGGTCCAGAAGCATGATCAGAAAGTCCTGCTGGTGGATGAACATCCCGCCCTTGGTGATGCCTCGTTGTACCTGGGACTAGGCCGCCATCAATACAGCTTCTACGAGTTGGTGCACAACACCGACCGTCTGGATGCCGACCTGCTGCGCGGCTTTCTGCTGCGTCATCCGAGTGGACTGGACGTGTTGGATTCTCCCGAGGCCATCGATGCATTTCCGCACGCCTCGCCCGAAGCCATCGAGCACACTCTGTCATTCCTCGGGGAGAACTACCAGTTTGTCATCATTGACTGTCCTCCCGGACTGACGGAAGAGACCTGCGCTGCCATCCGGCAGTCGGACCATCTGGCCATCGTGATTACTCCGGAGCTTCCAGCCATCCGTAACGCGATCCGTTCGATCGAATACCTGACGAGCATGCACTTTTCGGCGGACAACATCGACATTGTGCTGAATCGCCATTCCAAGAAGAGCGCGCTGAGTGACCACGAGGTCGAAGCGGCGCTGCATCGGCCAATTGCAGTAAAGATTCCGAACAACTATGGCGAATTTGTGAATGCCATCAATGCCGGCACCCCCATTGAACTCGGCCACAGATCGGACCTGCCCGCGGCCTTCGATTATTGGGCGGACCGGCTGGTCGGGAGTGAAGCGGATACCTCGCGCGAGGACAAGACCTCTCGGGGGTGGTTCGGCGGGATTTTCGGGTCGAGGGCTGAGGGATAACTCATGGCAAACGGAAAGAGCTTTGCTCCGGACATGCGCCTCGGCAGGAGCTGGACTTCGGCACGCAGCATGGGTGTCTCTCCCAGGACCTACCAGGAACTGAAGTCCGACGCTACATCGCGACCTGCTGGATCTCATCGACCTGGAAAAGTTGACGTCCCTCGAAGACATCAAGGCCCGAATGCAGGTCCAGGAAGTAATCCATGATCTCCTGCGCGAAGTCGAACACGCCCCTCAGCACCAGCGAGAGGGACCGCTTGTCGCGGGAGGTACTCCATGAAGTATTCGGACTGGGTCCTCTGGAGCCGTTGCTGCAAGATGCCACCATCAACGACATCCTGGTCAACACCCATAGGAAGGTCTACGTGGAGCGCGCCGGCGTGCTGGAAAGGACCAACGTTGTCTTCAAGGACGGAGCCCACCTCCGTCACATCATCGACAAGATCGTCTCCAATGTGGGCCGACGGGTGGACGAATCGTCACCGATGTGCGATGCACGCCTGGCCGACGGATCGCGCGTCAACGTCATCATTCCTCCGCTGGCGGTCGATGGTCCGATTCTATCCATTCGCCGTTTCGGCAAGATTCCTCTGGGGACTGACGCTCTGCTTTCCAATCGCACCGTTACGCCGCCCATCTTCGAGGTGTTGAAGGGCGCGGTTCGGGCCAGGCTCAACATTGTCATTTCCGGCGGCACAGGCGCCGGCAAAACCACATTATTGAATGTCCTGAGCGGCTACATCAGCGAAGCAGAACGCATCGTCACCATCGAAGACTCCGCCGAACTTCAACTGCAACAGGAACACGTCGTCCGTCTCGAATGCCGGCCGCCTAACGTGGAGGGCCAGGGAGCCGTGCGCCAACGGGAGCTGGTCATCAACGCCCTGCGTATGAGACCCGACCGGATCATCGTGGGCGAGGTCCGCGGAGAAGAAGCGCTGGACATGTTGCAAGCCATGAACACCGGCCATGATGGATCGTTGACCACAATTCACGCCAACAGCCCGCGCGATGCCGTGGCGCGACTGGAAACCATGGCGCTGATGTCCAACCTCAATCTGCCGGAGAAGGCGCTGCGGCAACAGATTGCGTCCGCAATTTCGATCATGGTGCAGATCTCGCGCATGAGCGACGGAACGCGTCGCATCACCCACGTGACAGAGATTACTGGCATCAGCACCGATGTAGTGGCCATGCAGGACATCTTCGTTTTCGAGCAGCTCGGAGTCGAGCCGGGCGGACGCATATTAGGGCGGTTCAGGGCCACCGGAGTGGCGCCTAAGTTTGCCGAGCGGTTGAAGACCTCCGGCATCGTACTTCCGCCAAGCGTGTTTGAGCATTCGTTTACGGTTTAGACCGGAGCACACGTATGTTAATGATCACGATATTTCTGCTTCTCCTGGTATCGGTGTTCGCTACGGTCGCCTACTTTACGGAGCCTTCCGAGGCCGATAAGCGAACTCGGGAGCGGCTGGTTAGCCTGGACCGGCGCACGAACACGGAGGAGAACAAAGACGACATCGTAAGACAGGTCACGTTCAGCAGCGTCCCGAGTGTCGATCGGTTCCTTCGCAACAACAACCTCGCGATAAGGCTGCAGCTGATGCTTGACCAGGCGAAACTTCCCTGGACCGTCGGCCGGTTCTCCTTCTTCTCCGCAGCCCTGATTGTGTTGGGAGCGGCGATTGGGAATTGGTGGATGCGGCTGGACTTCCTTGGCTGGATCCCGGGATTTGCGTTGGGAAGTTTGCCCTTGCTGTGGGTCCTGTATCGTCGCGCGGACCGCTTCCGCCGCTTCAATATGGCGCTTCCCGATGCCATTGACCTGATGTCGCGCGCTCTTCGGGCGGGCCACGCACTGCCCAGCGCCCTGTCCATGGTGGCTGATGAAATCGCCGAGCCCCTGGGGCCGGAGTTTCGCCGTACTGCCGATGAACTGAATTATGGATTGCCGTTTCGCGACGCATTGCTGAATCTTGAACGCCGCTTCCCGGTTCGTGACTTGCGTTTTCTCATAACCGCCATTCTGGTGCAGAAGGAATCCGGGGGAAACCTCATAGCTTTGCTCGACAAGAGTGCGGCCGTACTGCGCTCGCGCATCCACCTGGCCCAGAAAGTACGGATATTCACCGCCCAGGGCCGGCTCACCGGAGTCATCCTGATGGCGCTACCGTTCGTCTGCTTCCTCGCCCTCAACCTGGTTTCGCCGGGATATACGAAGCCGCTGTTTGAGAATGAGCTGGGCAGAAGAATGATCTATGCAACGCTGGTGAGCCTGGCGATTGGGATGTTCCTGATCCGGCGGATCATCCGCATCAAGGTCTAAACATGACTGTCCTACTCATTGCGGTTTTTGCGGGCGTGGCGCTGTTGGGTTTGAGTGCCCTGCTGATCTTCGCCGTCGTGGGAGACCCGTCGCCGACCGAGGCAAGGCTCGCTGAATTAAGCCCTCTCCCGGGGACGGGTTCCAGGTACCAGGTCGGCGACGTGATTTCTCTGATCACTCAGCCGCTGGCTCCGTTCCGCGATTGGTTGCGATCACGGGATGAAGAGTTGGCCTACCGGCTGGGCGTTGCCGGCTTTCGCAAGCCCGAAGACATCGACACATTTCTCAGCGCTAAGCTGCTGTCCCCGATCGTTGGCATCCTTCTGGCCACGTTTACCGGGCGCGACAACGTGCTGCTTTGGAGCCTGCTGTTGGGCGCTGCTGGATTTTTTGCTCCGGACCTCTTTCTGATCTACGCAATGAACCGGCGGAAGACGAAACTGGCGCTGGCCCTGCCGGACGTGATGGACCTGATGGTGATCTGCATGGAGGCGGGCCTGGGCATGGACCATGCCGTCCTGAGGATCGCCAAGGAAATGGAATTCGTCTACCCGGAGATGAGTGAAGAGCTCTTGATCATCAGTCGTGAACAGCGGGCCGGTAAGCCGCGCGTTGAGGCATGGCGAAGGATGGCGGACCGTGTCGACCTCGAGACCGTCCGCCAGTTCGCCGCCATGTTGATTCAAACCGATCGGCTCGGAACACCGATCGCCCATGCGCTGGGACAGTTCGCAGATGCCCTGCGGACACAGCGCATGATGGAGGCGGAAGAACGGGCGGCAAAGACCACGATCAAGCTGATCTTTCCGTTGGTTTTCTTTATTTTCCCCGCGATATTTGTTGTGCTCCTGGGCCCGGCGGCGATGGCGCTGATACAGGCCTTTAACTAAACCGAAAACAAACAAGTGGAGGACATGAATTATGGACAGCGTGTTGATGATTCGAATTGGTGCGGGTGTTGTCGCCGTGATTTTGCTTGCAGTCATAGTCGCCCGTCGTAAGCGGATGGCCTCGGCCAAGCGCGTGATCGTAAGGCACTAACGGCCGGGAAATGCAGAAGATCAAAATCTTGAACGCGACCCGAGACACTGTTCTGGGCGACCAGATCGCTGTTGCCGACACCAGTATGACCCGGCTCGTGGGGCTGCTCGGCAAGCGCGGTCTGGATCCCGGTGAAGGCCTGCTTATTTTTCCCTCGCAGGCCATCCACACCGTGGCCATGCGGTTCGCGATCGATGTTGTTTTCGTGGACCGCGATTGGCGTGTGATTCACCTCTCGCCTGCGGTGGCTCCGTTCCGGGTGACCGGGCTGCACTGGAAGGCGCGATCGGTACTCGAGCTGCCAGCGGGTGTAATTGCGCAGACGTCAACGTCGATCGGTGACGAGCTATCCATCGAGGAGCTCGATACTCCGGCTGTCTCGATGTAATCCGCTGTTAGTAAGAGGGCGAGCGTTTACATCTCAGTAGAATGAAGGCTTCAATGAAACTATTGTGGGCTCTGGTTGGAATCTCGCTGGCCGGTCTGGCCGCATTTGCAGTAACTCCGGCGTCAACTCCAACCGGATGCTCGAAGAATATATCGTTTTCTGTCGCTGAAGGTGGCCAACCGGTCCCGGCCGTTCCAAAGTTTGCTGCGAAGTGGATCAGCGATAAAAAACATGAGCGAGAGAACCCGGATCTGTGCTTCTCCCAAATACCCGATCCCAAGTTGAAGAACTACGTGATTGTTTTTTCCACCTTGGACTCCAGCTTCGACGGGCTTATCCCTACAGCCCACACCTACACCCGCACTCCGCCGCCGTCTCTGAACGAGGCCGTCGTGAGTAACTACGGGGGAACCTGGGACTATTCGTACATGGGACTCATGAACACAGCGGCCACGTCAACGATGGATTTGGAGTACGCGGACAAGAACAAGGTGCTGTTCATGCGGGCCTACAATCAGCAAGGAGGCCTGATATCGCAGTACAGACCCAATAGGGGTCGTTCCAGAGAGGCCATGCTTGAGGGCGTGATGGCCGACATACGCAATTCCGGTCAGGCGCTACCGCAGCAGAAACCCTTCGTAGCGCCGCTGTCCGTTTACTATGTCAATTGCGATGTCGATGGCCCACCTGTTTCGACACCCAAGGTCCCGTCGCCGGAAACGGCTCAATCAGAACCCGCGCCTAAGCCAGCACTGCAGAATGCAACCATCGAATTCTGGTCGAACCCGATCGGGGCCGATGTTTACGTTGATGGCCTCTACGCTGGAAAGACCCCGTACTCTCAGGTTCTGCCCCTGGGGGAGCATACGATTTCCATGCGTAAGAAGGACTACGGGACATGGCTGCTAAGGACCATGGTGACCGCTGACAAGCATAGGATCCTCGGTTACCTGGAACAGAAGACCATCAACATTGGCTTCGGAACGCCGTAGGAGCCTCTGCCGGATTCCACCTTCAACTGCCGAGTGAATCGTGATGCCGGCGCTCATCTCATCTGCAGAGATTAAGTGGGTTCAATGACACATTCGTATCGTCGGTAGTGACGCTCCAGAAAGTTCTGTCCGAGTAAGCGCGGCAAAGTTCCGCATCGCTCTCGTGTCCTTTCGATCGCGCCCAGAGGATCTTCTCCGTGTTGAAATCCGCTCCGTTGTGCACAAGCTCATTTCCCGGATAATGGCGATCACGGTCATATGACACCAGCACCAGCTGCTTTCCAGGCTCCTCTTCCAGTAGCTGGATCAGCTGCTTCCGCGCATCAGGAAAAGTGAACTTGGCGTTCATAGCTGAGCTACCGGTTTGCCTGGCGAGCGAGACCGCAACCACAGTGATGCATACGGCGATGACAAAGGCCCGCTCCCCGTCCTTTTGCTGTTCCCAGAAGTAGCGCAGCCCTTCCGCTGCAAAGACGTACACCGCGACCGTCACCGGCGCAGCATAGTGAGGCATCGTATAGATGCAGAGCGCCAGAGCAATTGCCGTTGAGAACATGACAGCGGCCACAATCCGCAAGCGAGGCTTCATCAGGCTGGAGAAGAACCCCACAAGTACGGGGAGCGTCAATGCGGGGCCAACGTAGAAGAACCAATCGCCACCGAAGCGCTCAGCCTCCACGCTGATGAGCCCGGAAAGGGACTTGGTCTTGTGATACTCGTACTCTTCTTCCGTAAGCCTAAAGAATTTTTCGAAGACAGGGTCGTGGAACGTCAGCTCGGGCCTTGGTTTCTGCACCAGTAACAACGGGAGCGGGGAGTAGGTGCGCTCGTTCAGGAGGTGGGGAAGTAACAGGGAATTCCCGGTGGTCTGCTTGTTGTAGTAGCCCATGAGGCCGGCTGCGGCAAGGCCGAGAACCAGGACAGGCAGTACTGTCACGCGGAGACTAGCCTTCCCAGAAGTTGCCGCTCGCGCCGCCCTATAACCGAAGTACACCAACAGTGGAATGGAGAAGGCGAAGCCTTCGTAGGGTCGCGACGTAGCCAGGATGACTAGCGCGATCGCGAAGGCGCATGCGAGTGCGGACCGGTTGCGGTTCGTACGCCCGGGCCCGAACAAAAGGACCACCGCACCAAGGGCAATGGCGCCGCCCAGGGCCGCTACGGAGCCTCCCCAGTAAGAGTTCATCCAATAGCTGAAGAGGGCGATGCGGACCACGACCAACAATCCACCCACGAGCGCCCATCCCGGAGGCACGAAAGCTTGCAGCGCCCAACAGATCGCTCCGCAAAGCAGCGCCGTGCTCAGATAGACCCCGACCCAGGGCTGACGAAAGACGATTTCGCCGAAGGCCAAGGCCAATCCCTGAGACACCGGGTACTTCGAGTGATAGGTCGGTATCAGGTTCACATGAAATGTCTCGAAATGCTGCCAGGACGGCGGAGTGGGATTGGTGAGCCGGTGATGGGCAAAGGTGTCAGCCATCAGCAGGTAGCTGTATTCGTCGTTGACGCGGGGCACAGGAACTCCGATGAAGGGCAGGAGGAGGGCTCGCCCGCACAGAGCGGTTGCGATCACGAACAACACTGCGCGCGAGTTGCGATCGAGGATCCAAACCAGCCACCGAGGTCGCGCAAAAGAGAGGTGCGCATAGCGGATCAACGCGAACACAACGACGAAAGCCGCGAGGAGTGTGCAGCTTTCTACCAGCAGCAGCCGGAGCCCATTAATCGGCACATAATTCATGGTGGAAGCTTGCTGTAGCGACCGATATCAAGTCGAAAGACTAGCAGCGCGGGAGGCGATGTGCCATGCCTATTTGGCTGATTGGAGTCTCGATCTTGGTGTAGTCGCGCTTGCGGGAAGGTGCCGCCGGCTGAGGCCGGCCCCTTCAGAAAGACAGCGCGAGCGTCGCAGAAGCGCCGCTCTACCCGTGCCTCGCTTGCCTTACTGCGTCAGGCGGAGAAGAATCTTCGAGGCGATAGTCTGGAAGACTGTCTGCAATTGAGTCGAGCAGTTTGTTGAAGGACAACTGGGCGCAAATACTGCCATCCCTGTGGGCTGGGTCTGATCATACGTATCACTGGCGGGATCGTTCGCGATCTCCTGCAGGAAGGTCTGGTCAACTGAGGTACCCAGGCCAATGGAATAGAACACGGTATTGGGAATTTCGGTGCGCATGGCGGCAGCGGTTTGACGGGCTTCCGCCTGCGCCTCCGAGGTCACGTTGGACCGGGTGAAGGCCTTAGTTGATCCGTCAATGGCGGTGAACCCAGCCACGCTCTTCAGACAGGAATTAGTGATTACGGTGTTGCAATTGCCGCTGGAATCGCATGAGTACCATGTACCAGTACCGACGCCGACCGGGGGAGTGTAGCGATAGACTTGGACTCCGGTTGTGGGAATGAAGAAGCCAACGTCAGTGGTGCCGGAGTCGTATCCTCCGATATTGTAAAGGGTGGGGTTTCCATTGCATGACAGCGTCTGCTGGATGATATTCACCAGCCCGTCGGTGAAGTAGACTGCAACCTTGACGATGTTCGCCGTGGTTATCACGCTGTCATTCTGGGCCTTCGCAAGCACTAGCGCGCCCGGGCCGAAGGTGCCGCCGGCGAATGCAGCCTTGTTCCATGTGTTCATCAAATTCGTAATCGGGGTCTTGAAGTTATGGCCGGTGGGAACATCCACGGTGGCGTTGGAAGAAAAGCTGATCGACGCAACGTAATCGTTGGTATCGTCGAAGTCGGCCACGAAAGACTTAACAGCAGGCGGAAGGGCCGACCATCCGCCATTGCCTTGCATTGACCTTGAACGGTCCAGCATTAACGACATTACCAGTTTGGCACGTGTGGCTTGGGCGCGATCGGCGACCGCAACCGTCCTGAATTGCGGCAAGATCCTGATGAAGAATGTCTTGATATTCGCCGTGCCGGCGGCATTGACCAGCGTATTGCCGGCGGCATCGGTACTGAATCCGATGGCAACGGCCGGCGGACTGGAGTCGAGACTGGTTGTGGGATAGTTCGCGTTGAAGGAATTCGTACCCAGAGTTATGGCTGTTGATTGTCCTTGAGCAAGGTTCTTCATGGCCGTAAGGCAGGCGGCGTCTACCGCTTTGGACAGCCTGGCCCTGGTGACGTAAGCGAACCCCGCATCCAGTGCCAGGCCGACGAACAGCAGTAGAACAGGCAGACAAACGGCCAGCATCAGGAGGATCTGCCCCTGCTCACTCTTTCGCTTGCGGCTGATGGCGTTCACCCTGTCGGCTCCTTGTCAGTAATAGGCCACGTCGTACAACTGCGTCGGCAAAATGGACGTGGACAACAATTTTCCGATGTGTGTAATCGGACTGTACTGGTAATAGACCTCGGTCACGAAAACGGTTTGGCTGGGTTGCGGAACGGCCGCCGACGGAAGGTGGGCGATGCCTCCCATGGTTCCTACACGGCTGGTCGCCGAAATGCCGCCTTGGGACACTTGCCCGGTGATCTGAAGAGTGCCGCTATTGTTGTAAATGGATGTCACAATCACTCGCCCACTGGTACTCAGGTTCAAAGGGGCGGCACTGAGGACAACTGCCGAAGCTGTGTCGGTCAGAGTGGTTCCACGTGAGGAGAGACTGCAGCCTTCCCCCGTCAGGTTGGTAATGACCTGCTGGTCGTAGATCGCGCGGCCAAAATCGATCAGCCCAAGCACCAGAATAATCACCATCAAGGCCGCTATGGCAAACTCCACCAGCGCCTGGCCGGAATCGTCTGCCATGATCGTACCTCTCGTCTTGCCATTGTGCTCTGATGGCGCCATCTCGCTTCGCTCCCTTTAGGTATCGCTTGGAGAAAAAGGTTCATTCCTCATGGTGACGCTGACCGTAAATGTGTAGACGCCATTCTTGAATAACTTTCCAACGATCGGCGTAATGAGCGGCATGTTGGTGGTCAGCGAGATCGTCATCGTGTCACTCGGGCCACCCGCGCTGCCGGTTCCCCCGGTCACACTGGAAATCTGAATATTCGAAACGTCGAGACCCAACGCCGTCTGCTGCGCGACCTGAATAATTGAACCTACTCGCGACAGGGTTTTGCCCGGGTGGTTCGGATCAGGGAGATGGTTCCCAGTAATGGCGTACCTTCCCGCCTGCCGAATCGCATTCTGAAGAGTCAATTCCACCCAGAACAGATGGGCGAAATCGATAGTGGCAAACAGTAGCAGCAGGAATATAGGCGCGATAAGGGCAAGCTCCAGGATGGAGGTGCCTTCCGTCGACCTGCCCCAGCGTCGCCTGGCTCGTAAGCCGCCGACGCGGAGTTGGGCGTCGCCCGCGTGGGCCCTCGCTTCTGTCGCAGCCGAATCTTGCGGTTCGCTTGGCATAGCAGTTGGCAATAGACTCCCCTCTTCCTGCCACCCGGGTGCTGTTCCATGAATTACCTTGTCGCCGAACGCGCGAGAAATCACCGGTGCTACTCCCAAAATGACCTGCGTTACGGAGCCCAGGCTGGAAACACCACCGCCGCCTAGTAACTTTGCATTTCCGCTACCGCTATATCTCTATGAAAACAAATAAACTCGATCGGTAGGTTTGCAATTTCTTGCAGTAAACGGCCCCTGCCCATGGCGGATGAGCCCACGTCTATCTACGAGCTACTCTTTTAGGGGATGTACAGCGGCTTTCGTGAGGCCTGAGCAACGGGCAAAGACTGAACGGTCGAAGACGGCCGCATAAGATACGGCAGCGGCGTGAAAGAGGACGCAGAGGGCCGATGGCGACGAGAAGCTTAGAAGTCGACGATCGTTAGATCGAGCGGAAACTGTTCGTGACGCGGGCTGGGCGTGGGAAACAACCCGTCGCTCCAGTCGCCTTCGACGCCGGAAGAGGCTGCGAACTTTGCTTCCGAAATCTGCCCGGACAGCACGAACGAGTCGAGGACATAGGGAACGCCATTCGAGCCGAGGACAGAAGGGCTGTCCATAAGGTGAAAATGCAGGTGCGGCGCGGAAGTATTTCCGGTGTTACCCAGCTTGCCTAGAACTTGACCACGCCGAACGTGGTCCCCCACAGCGACCTTAACGGAATTCTTCTGCAAGTGGGCGTAGAAGGCAAAGAGGCCATTGCCAAGATCGAGCACCACATGATTTCCATCGACGTTGGCGACGGTGATGGTCTTCGGGTCGGGTAAGGATCCCGGTTTCTGGTCATCGAGCTTATTGAGTGTGTCGACAACCGTGCCGTCGGCGACCGCCAGCACGTCTGCGCCATAGCCGGTGTAATTCTTCACATCCGAAGCATCACCGTGCACAATACGTCCGCTTTCATCGAGGCGCATCCAGTCGATGGCAAAGCGCTGGGCAAAGTACAGCTTTCCGTTGACCGGCAGGCTGCTCGCACGATGCGCGCCGCCAATGCCGCAGCATCCGTTAAAGGCAACCCACCCTTTACCGCTTAGTGGAGGCCCAATCACGGGAACCTTGGTCAGCAGGTCAACATTCGCAACCACATAGCTGAGCGGGACAGGGGTCATTGGCTTGCCGCCGGGCGACGGAGCCGCCAATACGTTCACCCGATGCAATAGGCGGCTTGGAGCTCCGCTCTGCGGGTCAAAGTCCAAGTCCAATAGCAAGAGCCGTGTTCCGTTGAACTCGATCTCGAGGTTCTGAGCGGCGCCATGCGCCATTGTTCGCAGGCGGGCGAGTAACGCTGGACCCTCGTAAGCCGCCAGGACCTTCGCCGGGGCGCTCCCATCGAGCACTTCAATCTTCTGCAAGGTGGCTGAAGTTGGGGTCGCGTTGGTGAGCACCAGCTCGTATACAACGTGCAGCTTGTTGTCTGTCCCGAGGAACGGTTCGGTCTGCGCTACCAGAGGGGAAACCACAACGGGAGTGAACTGGTCCGCCGCCAATAACCCGTGAACGCTGCAGAGAGTCAGGACAACCAGCACGAAAAATCGCCGGTCCAAGAGTTGCGACAAGGTGACGGATCGATCCATGGGGCGTGAGTCCTCTCCCGGCTTGCTGGTGGTTTAATTGCTGTACTGGGAAAACGTAAGGGGCCCACGTAAGGTGTTGAAAAATATGGCGGAGAGACAGGGATTCGAACCCTGGATACCCTTTCGAGTATACACGCTTTCCAAGCGTGCGCCTTCAGCCACTCGGCCATCTCTCCGTTGGGAAAAGTGTCTCGCGGAACGCGGAACAACGGCGTCGCCTTATTGTAACTTATTGCAGGACGTAGGAAATCCCGGGCCCGCGGCGAACCTGGTTACTCGCCTTCTTTCAGTTGCTGCGCTAGATAGTTCGCGATTCCCATCTCGCTGATGGCGTGCAGTTGGCCCTCCAGCCAGTCGATGTGGTGCTCTTCGTCGCCGAGAATCTTCTCCGCCAAATCGCGCGAGCCGCCGTCGTTGGCGGCAGTGCAGAGCTTAATACCGTCGTTCAGGCGTTTGACAGCGTCGTATTCCAGTTGGAGGTCGTTCTTCAGCTGGGCTTCCACCGTCGCCCCGATATTGATCTTGAAGTAGTCGGTCATGTTCGGCGTGCCCTCAAGATACAAAATCCTCTCCATGCACTTCTCGGCATGCACCATCTCTTCGATGGATTCTTTCTTGGCCAGCTTCGCGAGGCGCTTGTAGCCCCAGTTCTCACACATTTCCGCGTGCAGAAAGTACTGATTGATGGCCGTCAACTCCGCCTTTAACACCTGGTTCAAGAAAGCAATAACTTTAGGATCGCCCTTCATGTCGCCTCACGAAAGTTAGAAGTAGACACAATTCGGCATAGCCACACAGGAACGAAAATGCGCTTCGCCGGAACCCTCAATTGTAGTCTGCAGGAAGTGAGATCGCTATCAGGATTTTCAGGGTCGCCCCTCCGAGCCTCACTTTGCCGCGATCATGAACTGCTCGAACTTGCCGTCAGGCATCTCGTAAATGATGATGACCAGATCCTTGCTGGCATATTTCACGTCGTAGATCCGGGCGGTCATTCCTCCACGGGCAGAGACACGCTCTTGCGTGAAGCTTTGCGGAGGGCCGAGCGGGCCCAGGCTGCCGGCGTAGTCCTTGATGGCCGGCTCAGTGAAATATGCATTTGCATTATCGGTGAACAGGGAGCGGTCGATCTTGCCCTGCTGCAATCCGTCATATACCTTGCGGATGAGCGCATCCTGCTTCGGATCCTGGGGATTTTCAGCCTGAAGCACCGCCGTTCTGACCTGGCCGCCAATTTCGGACGCCGCTTCTGCCGCGTCCTGATTAGTGAGCACCACGACCGCAATCCTATCGTCGGGCATGACGATGTTCTCGGCGGTAAAGCCCGAAACCTCACCACCATGCTCCAATACCCTGTGGCCGTCCATGCTAATTACCCTAACGCCCAGACCGTAGCGCGTACCGACTCCATTTTTCAGCAGGACCTCGGTTTCCATTTCCTTATAAGAAGCCGGCTTCAGCACCGTCTGCTGAATCATTGAGATGTCCCACGCCGCCAGGTCTTCGGCGGTCATTGCGAGTTCTCCGGCGGCGAACATCCAGCCCCTGGCTTCCTTCGGAGCGGGATGCAGAGGCCCCAGGGCGTAGCGAAGATATCCGGTCGGATCGGTAGGCGGAAGCTTGTTCTCGTTGGTGTCGGCAACGCTCTTCATTCCCAACGGGGAGAAGATTCGTTTGTTGAGCAGCTGCAGCAGCGGCATGCCGGAAACCTTCTCGACAATCACTCCAGCAATCACGTAGTTCGTGTTGCTGTATTGCCACTGTGTGCCCGGATCAAAATCCAGCGACTTGCGCGCCCAGCGATCCATGATCCCGTCAGCACTGATGGGCTGCAGCATCAACGGTGGAACATAGTCTTGAGGCCAGAAATCCTGATAACCAGAGGTGTGCGCCAGCAGTTCGCGAATCGTGATCTCATTTCCCCGCGTCAAGCCGGGAACGTACTTGGAGATGGGGTCATCGAGCGACAACTTGCCTTCCTCGTCCAGCATGAGGATGGCTGCCGCCGTGAACTGCTTGCTGATCGAGCCAATGCTGTAGCGCATCTGTGGCTGGGCAGCCGTTCGAGGATCGAGACGCGCGTCCCCGTACGCTTGCACGTAAGCAATCTTGCCGTCTTTGACCACCGCCAGCGAGGCGCTGGGAACGCCGGTTGTCGCCAATACATCGTGCGCGATCCCGTCAATCTTGCTGCGCAAATCCGGAGGCAGGAGTGGCGTGGATTGGGCGAAGCATGACGAACAAACGGCAATCGCGAAGAGAACAACACACGAGATCGAACTTCTCCTGAAGATTAGATTCAAGCGGCCCATTATTGCCTCGATATGAAAGTTTTGAATACGGTACGCTACCAATGTTTTGGCAAACTACAACCCCCAGCTTCGCTTACCAAGTTGCGCGACCGAAGATCGGTGTTTTGTGCCCCGGCTAGTGATTGTTCGAGTTGGGCTCGTGTTTCGGTTGTTGAGATGGCTGAGACAGTGCCGTATCACGTGGAGAGGCCGAGACGCTTGGCGCCGAAGTTGTCTCGGCGACGCCGCCCGGGGCCTCCACGCCTGGGCGTGCTTCGCGCGGCGGACGAGAGACATAACCATCCAGCAAACGATGATGCATGCTGTAGAGAGCTAACTCGAGGCGGTCCGTGACGTGTAGCTTGTCGTAAATCTTGCGCAGGTAGTTTTTCACCACCTGCTCCGTGGTGCCCACTTCACGGGCGATGTCCTTGTTCTTCAGCCCCTGGGTTACCCCGCTGATGATCAGCATTTCCTTCTCGCTGAGGCGCAACTGCTGCTTGGGCGCGCTGCCTTGCAGGGCCTGGGAGCGATAGGCTTCGATCACCCAGTTAACGCCCTGTTTGTCGAGCCAGGTTTCGCCGGCCGCCACTTTGCGCACGCAGCGCACCAGCAAGTCGGGCGAGACAGCGCGAGTAAGAATGCCGCGCACTCCGCGACGTAGATAATCGACCGTTTCCTGCTCGCCGGCACGTTGCGTGACCATAATCACCTTCGCTCCGGGAAGGGCCCGGCGGGTCACTTCGCTGACCGCTTCGGCAGGCGTTGGAGACAATCCGGCCTCGAACAAAATGACGTCAGCAGGGGTGTCGGCGACCACATTGATGGTTTGCGGCAAGTTGTCCGTCTGCGCCACCACCTCCAAGTCGCTTTCGCTGGAGAAAATCCTCGCCATGCCCACGCGGAAAATGGCTTCGGAATCGGCCAGAATAATTCGGACCGGAGTTGCAGGCAAAGCCTGCCCAACATCGCGGCTGCGATGGGGCAAGCTGTCACTCCCGACCACGTGTTTAGATACGTTCGAAGTGGTATTCATCGATCACCACCGCCACGCTTCGTCCTGAAGCTTCGTCTGAGAATCGCACCACTCGGCCTTGGCACTTCACCAGTACGGCATGGTTCGTCCCGAGAACGTCACCCGGCATCTCGATGGTGAACTCGACCTCGGAGCCCAAGGAGATCTCGGATTCGGTATGAAAAAGAATGCCGCCAGCTGAAATATCGATTGTCTTGGCGCGATACTCTGCGGTTGGGGTCTTCAGAGTGACCTGAAGGTGAAGAGGAAATCGAATCGAATTACGCAGCTCAGACTGGTGGCCAGTACTCATAGGAGGTTACCGATAGCGCAAATCGGGTAACGATCGAACCGTTACCTACAAAAGTACCATTAAGGGAGTCGTCTCACGCAGAAAAATTACTGGAGATGCCCGACCGGTCTGGCTATAGAAGAAAGGGCGGACCGCCATGTCGCGGGATGGAGTTGCGTTCCAGGGAGGTTGGGGACGAAAGAGGAGCGTCCCGATTTTGTTAAGGCAAAGTAAATAAACAGCTTATATAGTTCGCGATTCAACAGACAGCCAGCCGCCCTCGCGCGACCTTAGAACTTCGTGGTCTCGGTAAAGTTAAAATCATTCACTTTCATCGGCGGCACCACCATGTCGAACGATTCTTCCCCGCAGGAGCGCACCGGCTCCCCCATAACTTCGACGCTTCTCAGCATATGCAGCAGGCTTTCGTTGAAACGAAAGTTCCGGATTCCACAGGTTACCTTGCCATTTTCGATCAGGAACGTTCCATCCCGGGTCATGCCGGTAAGCATCTTCTCGTAGGGATCGACTTCGCGGATGTACCACAGCCGGGTGACCAGAATGCCGCGCTCGGTGGAAGCGACCATCTGCTCCACAGTTCGCGATTCGCCCGCCGGAGGACCGGCAAATACGATGTTCAGCGGGGCTTCGCCGATCTCGCTCGGCAATGCGAAGCCATGACCGGTGGGTCGAACCGGGCCAACTTTGCCGGCCATTTCCGATGCCTGGACGCGCTTGGCACTGGAGCGCGAGTAAGTCACAGCCTGCACCACGCCCTTCTCGACCAGCTTCACCCGCTGCCTGCTCATCCCTTCGCCGTCGAACGGAACACCTACCTGCAAGGGGTGGTACACGTCGTCCCAAATCGTAATGTTCTCCCCAAAGAGGGGGGACCCGATTCGATCATTCAGAAAAGACCGCTGTTCGAGCAGTGCCGAGCCACCAAAATCCCAGAACATGAACCCCACAATGTCGAGCACCGCAGCGGGTTCAAGAATGACTGTGTATTTTCCAGGAGGCAGATCGCGAGGGTTCCTCGATTCGATTGCCTTTGCGGCAGCGATTTCCGCCATCCCGGCCGGATCGAGCTGTGCTACATCGGGCGAGTTGGCCTTTTGCCATCCCGAGGATGAGTCGTCCAGCACGCTGACCGACACTTCGGCAAACGTCTGCTCGTACCAACCAGTGACACCCTTTGAATTAAAGATGCCCTCAACAATCTCAGCCGACGAGAAGACACCGGCGGCTTCCAGATTGTGCTTCTTGGCAACTTCTACCATCGAGGCAACGCCTTGGGCGCGGTCCTGCGGCGTGAGCCGGGCGGTGGCTTTGAAATAACGGGGTAACTGGCGCATCATTGCCATCCACCATTGCGGCTGCCACTTCGTCTTTCGTTGGCATCGCCAACAAATCGGGATCAGGATGCTGCACCTTTGCCAGCGCCTCGGAGGACCGCACCACGCGGCGCAAACTCTCGTCATCGTGTTTGTTTGTGCTGGCACGTGCGGTGCGGTCGCCGAAGGCAGTCCGAACAGAGATGTGGTACTCCTCCTCCGCGACGTTCTGATGAATCGTATTATTGGCGAAGCGTGTTAGTGCGCTTCGACCGCCGGAGATGAGCAGCTCGATCTCATCGGCCTGGGAGAGCCGGCGCAGCTTGTCGAAGATGTCATTGGCCTGCTCGCGAGTAAGCATCGCTATTCGCTCCCCTTGTATGCGGCGCCGACCATGAGATTGCGAAAGCGCGCAGGCGCTGCGCCGTGTCCGGTCCCCATCACCTGTTGCGGCTGGCCCTTGCCGCAGTTCGGAGTTCCCCACAACGTCCACTCGTCGCGAGAGCAGATAGCGTCCATCGAGTTCCAAAACTCGGTCGTGATCCCCGAGTAGGAAGGGTTTTTCAGCATCCGTACGCGCTTGCCACCAACAATCTCCCACCCAATTTCGCAACCAAATTGGAAGTTGAAGCGTTTGTCGTCGATCGACCAGGAGCGGTTGGTCTCCATCAAAATGCCGTGTGCCGTCGATTCGATGAGCTGTTCCACCGTGAGCGTTGACTCGCCCGGAAGGAGGCTGACATTGGTCATGCGCACGATGGGAAGCCGGTTCCAGCCTTCGGCGCGCAAACATCCTCCGCTGCGCGTAGCACCAATTGCTGCGGCGGTGTCGCGTGAGGTCAGATACCCTGTGAACAGGCCATTGGTGATGATGGGCGTGCACTGCGCCGCGACTCCCTCATCGTCGTAGGCGAACGTGCCCAGTCCCGGTCCATGCGCGGGCGTGGCATCGGCCACGGCGTTCACGATTTCGCTGCCGTATTTCAAGGTACGAAGCTTGTCGAGGGTAAGGAACGAAGTCCCCGCGAAATTGGCTTCCATGCCCAGTACGCGATCGAGTTCAATGGGATGACCGATGGACTCGTGGATTTGTAGCGCGAGCTGCGACGAGTCGAGAATCACGCTGAACTTGCCTTCAGGACATTGCGCAGCCGAATGCAATGCGACTGCCTGCTCGGCGATCTCGGTCGCGTTCTCCAGTAGCTTTAACTCCTGGATAAGCTCATAACCTCTGCACTGGAACTGCCCACCGTAGGAATTGGGATACGAGCGCTTCTGGATCTCCGCATCCCGAAATGAATACGCCGCGTAGCCCGCGCCGGAAGTGACGGTCGTCTGGTGTATCTCCGAGCCTTCCGACGAGAAGAACCATTGTTCATAGCGCCGGAAGTTCATGTTCGTCTCGGCCAGGGTCACGCCTTTTACCGCCAGCAGAGCGGCATCGATCGCGAAGAGAAGATCCAGATTGGTTTCGATGGGGATGCTGAACGGGTCGATTTCGCAAGGCGAAGCCCAGTCAGCTTTAGCGACCGGTTCGGGCACCAAGGACAACTCTTGCGACTTCACGGTCGACGATGCTATGGCAATCTCAACGGCCCTGGCTGCACAGCCTTCAACACCTGGCCGCGACAGATTGTCGGTGGCGGCAAAGCCAAATCCGCCATTGGCGATGACACGAATGCCGATCCCCAGCGATTCGGAGTCGGAAGCGCCGCTGATTCGCCCGTTCTTGGTTGCGAGCGAACGGTTGCGCTCGTCAACGATGCGGGCCTCCGCGTGCGTCGCGCCTCGCAGCTTAGCCGTTTCCAGTGCCCATGCAGCGATATCTTTCATCTACGATCACCGAGTAAGAGATGATATCGTGTCCGTGGTTATGCTGCCGAGGCAGCACGGCGATGGCGGCTGGTATGAAGACCGTGAACCTTGAAGTCGGAATGCCGAGCGTGCCACAAGCTCGCTCACGCCTGAGTTCCGAACTGCGGGTCGCACAGCAGAGCGGCGTCCGAGTGCTGAAGCTGGTGCACGGCTACGGTTCCAGCGGTATCGGTGGCGACTTGCGCATTGCTTTACAGTCCACATTGCGGCAGATGGCCCAAGCCAAAGAGATCCGCGATTGCATCTACGGCGAGAACTGGCGCACCAGCGACGAACGCAGCTGGGAACTTCTCAAGCACATGCCCGAGCTGAAGGGCGACAGCGACCTGGGCAAAGGCAATAAGGGAATCACGCTCGTGGTGTTATGAGCGTCGCAGTTGCCGGTTGATTCTTCTCCTATAATCCTCGGTTGGACTTTTCCCGCTAAAGGATGACGTCCATCAGCCAAGCGTTCTTGCGCTCTTTCACGATGGATGTCACCGCACCCAACTCAGTTCCCAGCGTAGAGGCCGATGCGCCGCCGCGGGTCGCGATCGTGGCCTGCATGTTGGCGGGAATGTGCACCTTCCTGAACGTGTACGACACCCAGCCACTGCTTCCATATTTGCAGCGCATATTCAGCGCCTCCGAAATTGCGGTCTCGTTAACGGTGAGTTCGACCATCCTGGCGATGGCGCTGACCGCGCCCTTCATTGGCTTGCTGGCGGAGTCCGTCGGTCGCAAGAAGGTCATCGTCCCGTCGCTTTACGCGCTGACCGCTCCCACCCTGCTGGCCGCGACTTCACAGAACCTGCACCAACTGGTCTTCTGGCGATTCATGCAGGGAGCGTTCGTGCCGGGCGTGATCGTCGTCATCATGGCGTACATCAACGAAGAGTTTCCGCGGCAGCATGTTGGCCGGGCCATGTCGGCGTACGTTGCGGGCACGGTGCTGGGCGGGTTTCTGGGCCGGTACATCTCCGGAGTCGTATCGCATCATTTCTCGTGGCGAGACGCGTTTCTAGTGATCGGGACCGTCAATCTCGCCGGTGCAGTCATCGTGCAGCGGTCTCTGCCACGGGCGAAGCGCTTCGTGCGCTCGGCGAGCGTGAGCCACTCCCTCTCCGAGGGTCGGCAGCACCTGCGCAATCCGCGTCTGCTCGCCGTCTTCGGTATGGGATTTGCAGCGCTCTTCTGCCTGGTTGGCACATTCACGTACGCCAACTTCTATCTTGCCGCCCCGCCGTATCATCTGAACTCCGAACAACTGGGCAGCGTCTTCTTTGTGTATCTGCTAGGACTGATCGTAACCCCGCTGTCGGGCCGCTGCCTCGACCACTACGGGATCCGGCTGACAGCAGTCTTTGCAGTCTGCTTCACCTCAGTGGGACTGATCTTGACCCTGGTGCACTCGCTAACCGTCATCGTTGCAGGATTAGCGCTGGCTTCCTCGGGCGTGTTCATCTATCAGGCAGTGGGCACAGTGCAAACCGGAATCGTCGCCGACCGCGCACGGTCCTCGGCTGCGGGACTGTACGTGACGTTCTACTACATTGGCGGAAGCCTTGGCGCAGTCGTTACCGGATGGACATGGTTAGCCGGCGGATGGCCCGCCTGCGTGATGCTGTTGATGGGAGTTGCCGGGTTAGCGTTAGCGTTGGCGTTTGTAAGCGGCGGGAAAGCAGCTGTCAGTTCTCAGCCGTCAGGCATCAGCTAAAGCTCCATTTAGGACGGTAGAGCCAGCCTTCAGGCTGGCGTATAGCCGTTCCAACAACTAGCCTCAGCAGGAGTGGTCATGGCATGACCACTCCTGCTGAGGCTGACCTGATCCAACTTACGAACGCGGCGCTGAAGCGCCGCTCTACCCGAACAAGATCAAAAGGGCGGCATCGCTGCCGCCCTCTGATAACTGACAACTGGCTACTGACAACTGGCTTTACGTTCCTTCCGACCAGCTCGCAAGGTACTCTTCCTGCTCCGGAGTCAGGCGGTCGATCTTGATGCCCATGGACTCCAGCTTCAGTTTGGCGACCCGCTTATCGAGCTCTTCCGGAACCACGTAGACCTTCTTCTCCAGCGACGAGTGATTCTTCACCAGATACTCAACGGACAAGGCCTGGTCGGCAAAGCTCATATCCATCACCGACGCGGGGTGTCCTTCCGCCGACGCCAGATTGATGAGGCGGCCTTCGCCCAGCAGGTTAATCTTGCGACCGTCTTTCATCGAGAACTCTTCGACGAAATTACGCGTGGCGCGCTTCGACGATGCCATCTTCTCCAGCGCGGGAATATCGATCTCGACATTGAAGTGGCCGGAGTTGGAAACGATGGCTCCGTCCTTCATGGCTTCGAAGTGTTCCTTGCGGAGAACGCTCTTGTTGCCGGTGACGGTGCAGAAGACGTCGCCGATCTTGGCGGCTTCGTCCATGCTCATCACGCGGTAGCCATCCATCACGGCCTCGATGGCCTTCGTGGGATCGATTTCGGTCACGATGACCTCAGCTCCCAGGCCACGCGCACGGCTGGCCAGCCCGCGTCCGCACCAGCCGTATCCGGCGACGACGAACTTGGAACCAGCGAGCAGGAAGTTGGTGGCACGAACGATGCCATCGATGGTCGACTGGCCCGTGCCGTAGCGGTTATCGAACAGGTGCTTGGTGTCGGCATCGTTCACCGCGATGATGGGATAGCGCAGTACGCCCTGCTTCGCCATAGCGCGCAGACGGATGATGCCCGTGGTGGTCTCCTCCGTGCCGGCAATCACGCCGTCGAGTACATCGGTGCGCTTGGTCAACGCGATGGTCACCAGATCGGCGCCGTCATCCATGGTGATATGCGGCCTGTGGTCGAGGGCCGACATGATGTGCGAGTAGTAGGTGTCGTTGTCCTCGCCCTTGATGGCATAGACCGGAACGTTGTAGTCGCGCACCAGGCAGGCAGCAACATCATCCTGCGTGGAGAGCGGGTTGGAGGCGCAGAGCACAACGTCAGCGCCGCCATCGCGCAACGTGATCGCCAGGTTGGCGGTCTCGGCGGTGACGTGCAGGCAAGCGGAAATGCGCATGCCCTTCAGCGGCTGAGATTTGATGAAGTCCTTACGGATAATCTGCAGGACCTTCATGGACTGGTTGGCCCAGTCAATGCGCTTCTTGCCAAGATCGGCAAGGGCGAGATTGGCGACGTCGCCGGCTACGCGAGTAGATGTGGTTGACATAAGCTCCTGTTTTGCTTGGGTTGCGCGGCCCGCGCGGGATCGTTCCTGCGGGCCGTGAGCAACTGCGGAAAATCGTGAAAGGACGCCCAATGCGGGCGCCCCGCTTCTGGAAATCTACTTGGCTACGTGCGCCGTTTTCTGTGCTTTTGCGTGCGCCAGGCCGGCCTGCTCGCGCAGGGCCGCGGCCTTGTCCGTGGCTTCCCACGTGAAGTCAGAATCCGAACGGCCAAAGTGTCCGTAAGCCGCGGTCTTGCGATAGATCGGACGACGCAAATTCAGGGACTCGATAATGCCCTTCGGAGTCAGCTTGAAATTGGCGCGGACCAGATCGGCAATCTTGGCTTCGTCAATCTTCGCGGTCCCAAAGGTATCGACCAGCACGCTGACCGGTTCAGCTACGCCGATGGCGTAGGCCAGCTGCACTTCGCAGCGATCGGCCAGTCCGGCAGCCACAATGTTCTTGGCGATGTGACGCGCCATATAGCAGGCCGAGCGATCGACCTTCGTCGGGTCCTTGCCGCTGAATGCGCCGCCGCCGTGACGTCCCATGCCACCGTAGGTATCGACGATGATCTTGCGGCCAGTCAGCCCGGTGTCGCCCATGGGACCGCCGATTACGAAGCGTCCAGTCGGATTGATGTGGTACTTGGTGTTCTCGTCCAGCATGTGCTCGGGCAGCGCGGCCTGGATGACGTGCTTCAGAATGTCTGCACGCAGCTCCTCGGTCGAAACCGTCTCGGAGTGCTGGCTGGAGATGACGACCGCATCGATGCGGACTGGCTTGTGGTTCTCGTCGTATTCCACTGTGACTTGGGATTTGCCGTCGGGCCGGAGGTAAGGAAGGGTGCCGTTCTTGCGGACCGCCGTGAGCTGCTGGCACAGCTTGTGGGCTAACGAAATCGCCGTTGGCATGTAGTCGGCGTTTTCGTTGGTGGCGTAGCCGAACATCATGCCCTGGTCGCCGGCGCCGCCGGTGTCCACACCCATGGCGATATCGCCCGATTGCTTGTTGATGCTGGAGATGACCGCGCAGGTGTTGGAATCGAAGCCGTAGAGCGCATTGTCATAGCCGATGGAGGCGACCACGCCGCGCACCAGCGACTGGAAATCCACATAAGCTTTGGTGGTGATCTCGCCGGCGATGACAACCAGGCCGGTGGCCGTCAGGGTCTCGCACGCTACGCGGCTGTGCGGGTCCTCCTTCAGGCAGGCGTCAAGAATCGCGTCGGAAATTTGATCGGCGATCTTGTCGGGGTGACCTTCGGTCACCGATTCAGAGGTAAACAAATATGTCTTCTTGGACAAAATAAAACTCCTTCTTCTGGCCGCCTTGGCGGACTCAAAGCACATCGGCTGGGCGGATTGGTGACGCGGTCAGTTGGAACGAATCAACTATCAAGAGGATAGCTACCAGCCGGGAAACTCCCAATATTTTAAAGCTAAAAGGCTGCTTTATGCCAGCTAAAGGTGGGAATCGGCATTGAATTGGACGTTCCGCTCCGCCCATCGCACGGGTCTATCGAACGGCGCGATCCACCGCAAGCAATTGGTCGAGCAATTCAGGCAAAAGCTTCAGGTCAAGCGCGTTGGCGCCATCCGATTTTGCTTGCGCAGGATTGTCATGCACCTCGACGAAAACTCCGTCCACGCCGGCCGCCACCGCGGCACGCGCCAGCAGCGGAATGAACTCCGGCTGGCCTCCACTCTGCACACCGCGCCTTCACCGTTGCTCGAACTCCGCAGAGGGAAGCTGCACGGAATGCGTCGCGTCGAAGACCACCGGTGCGAACTTTCGCATGATGGCGAGCGAACGCATGTCGACCACGAGGTTGTTGTAGCCGAACGACGCGCCGCGTTCGGTGAGGAAGATGCACTCACCGCCCGCATCGTGGATCTTCTCGACAGCATGGCGCATGTCCCACGGCGAAACGAACTGTCCCTTCTTGACGTTCACAGCACGGCCACTTTTTCCTGCCGCGATCAGCAGATCGGTCTGGCGGCACAGGAAGGCGGGTATCTGCAGCACGTCGACAGCTTCGGCCACACGCGCCACATCGGCGGCGTCATGAACATCGGTGAGCACCGGCACCTTGACGGTCTCGCGCACTTCGCGGAGGATGCGCAGCCCCTCTTCAACGCCCGGGCCTCGAAAGCTGCGGATGGAGGTTCGATTCGCTTTGTCGTACGAGGCCTTGAAGATGTAGGGAAGTCCTTTGTCCCGACACACAGCCGCGATTGCCTCAGCCATCTTTAGCGCATGAGCTTCGCTTTCGATGACACACGGTCCAGCGATGAGGAACAGTTGTCCTCCGCCGATTTTGATATCTCCGACTTGGAAGGAATGGACCAATTTGGCGGCAGGTTAACGCACTGAAACGGATACGCTCCCTTGGGTGGCTTTCCCCCGAATGTCCACCACTTTACAACCAGCCGGAAGAACAAACAGTCGGGAGTCCGGCTCCACCAGCCTCAGGTCCGTTACTGTGAATAGCTGATCGCCGTGTAAGGGGTCGAGGCGAAGCACCTGCAGATTAAGCCCCAACTTCGGCGAATACCAGAATTCCTTGGTGCTATCGACTGGCGCGCTATTGCCGATGATCCCCGTCTGGATGGTAATGGTCTCGCGTGTACCGATGGTCTCGACTCCCTCCATCGTCTTGCTGCCGAGACTGGCGCGACTCAGGTAGCGCGTGCCATTGGCGATCTCTCCTGCCGGGACGACAGGCTCAGTGACTGGCATATCGTAATTGCGGAGTTCGCATTCTCGCAGCGACGGATCGCAAAAGTACTTTGTATGTGTCACCGGGCTGCTGATTTCTATGCGAAAGACTTGCGATTCCCGCGAACTGCCCACTGGAACCAGCGTCCGGCGTTCCTGATAGATGCGGCCTTGACTGTCGCGCACCACGAGTCGATGGTTCTTGACGGTGGTCGTAGTTCCGTCAGGCAGATGCTTGGTCCACTCTGCGGTCACGGTGGCCTGAAACGGCGCATTGGTGAGTGGAGGAATCAGAATACTCGATATCATCTCCCTCGAGTTGCCGTCCGGGGCGTGGAGCACATCCTCTGGGCTTTGCGCTTGCGCCTGGAAGCTGGCGACCGAGCAACATAAGTTTACGAGGAGCAGGCGGGACAACTTGCGCATAGATACCTCCGCGCTGACGCCTATTTTGCCAGAAAAACCAGAAAGTGTTCTAGTGCTTCACTTTCTCTGGCCGATGAAACATCTCTACCGCAACCGCCTCGTGTTCGGTTTGCCGGCGCAAGCGGTTTTCATACGAGGCCTTCACAAACGCCGAAAACAGCGGATGCGGCTCCAGCGGCTTCGATTTGAATTCCGGATGGAACTGGCAGCCTAGGAAGAAGGGATGGTCGGCAACCTCAACGATCTCGACATAGGTCCCGTCGGGCGTCGAACCGCTGATGCGCAGGCCGCCCGCAGTCAGCGTACTCTCGTACTCACGGTTGAATTCGTAGCGATGACGATGACGCTCACTGATCTCGTTCTGGCCGTAGGCATCGTGGGCCAGGGTACCTGGCTCGAGTTTGCAGGTCCACGCCCCCAAGCGCATGGTGCCGCCCAGCTCTTCCACGCCGCGCAATTCGCGCAGCTTATAAATGACGCGGTGAGGTGTCGCCGGGTCGAACTCGCTGGAGTTTGCCTCCTCCAGCCCGCAGACGTTGCGCGCGAATTCAATGCACGCGGTCTGCATACCGAGACAGATCCCGAAGAACGGCACTTTGTTCTCGCGCGCGTGCCGAATGCCTTTCAGCATGCCCTCGATGCCGCGCTTGCCGAAGCCGCCCGGCACCAGGATTCCATCCACGTGTTCAAGCTGCGCCTGCACGCTTTGGTCTTTCTGCTCCAGCCCTTCGGCCTCGATCCAATTCACGTTTAGCTTCAGGTTGTAGGCCAGCGCACCGTGTACCAGAGCTTCTTTCAGCGACTTGTAGGAGTCCTCGTACTCGACGTACTTGCCCACAATACCAATGGTGACTTCATCCTTCGGGTTGTAAACCCGGTGGACCAACTCCTCCCAGCGGCTCAAATCAGGCTCTTTGGCTTCGAGACGCAGGTATCGCAGGGCCAGCCGGTCCACTCTTTCGTGCGCAAACACCAGCGGTACTTCGTAGATGGAGGCCACATCCTTGGCCGTAATGACGGCCTCGTCTTCCACGTTGCAGAAGAGCGCGATCTTCGACTTGATGTCTTTCGAGAGGAAGCGATCGGTGCGGCATAGCAAGATGTCCGGCTGAATTCCAACGCTGAGCAGTTCCTTTACGGAGTGCTGCGTGGGCTTGGTCTTCAACTCGCCGGCAGCAGCGATGTAGGGTACAAGGGTGACATGGACGAACAGCGTATTCTCGCGGCCAAGTTCCTGGCGCATCTGGCGGATGGCTTCAATGAAGGGCAGCGATTCGATGTCGCCTACGGTACCGCCGATCTCGATGATGGCGAGATCCACGTCCTGCGCCACTTTTTTCATCGCGCTCTTGATCTCGTTGGTGACGTGAGGGATGACCTGCACGGTCTTGCCGAGATAATCCCCACGGCGTTCCTTGGCGATGATGGTTTCGTAGATGCGGCCGGTGGTCCAGTTATTGTCGCGGGTCAGCTTGCTGTGGGTGAAGCGCTCGTAATGCCCGAGGTCGAGGTCGGTTTCAGCACCATCGTCGGTGACGAAGACTTCGCCATGCTGAAACGGGGACATGGTGCCGGGATCCACGTTGAGATAGGGATCAAACTTCTGCAGCGTGACCTTGAGACCGCGGCTCTCCATCAGGCAGCCAATCGAAGCCGCGGCCAGTCCCTTGCCAAGCGAAGACACTACGCCGCCAGTCACAAAGATGTACTTTGCCGACATCGTTTCCTCTGTTTTGGGGATTTGTGCAGCCGGGAGACCGCTCCTGTTCTCCCTGTTTTTGGGGAACCCCGTCCGCCAGCGTAATAGCGCGGTCCGGGTGGAGCGAGTATGGGTGCACGATCAATTATGGACGGAATCGCTCCCACTGGCAAGACGGAATTGCGTGATGAAAACTGGGGCGACGTCTCCGAAGAAAGGGGCCATTCATCTGAATGGCCCAAGAGGCTAAAGCTGTAAGGAGGAGTTCTAACCAGTCCGTAACTCTTGTGGCCTAGCTCAAGAGCTTGCGGCCCCACACCCCGAGCAGACCAGTGGCCAGCAATAGCAATGTACCCGGTTCCGGAGTTGTTCCACCTCCACCACCAAACCCCCTACCCCCGCGTGGCACGCTATCCGGTGCAACGATGGTCAAAAATTCCTGTGGGTGGCTCAAATCTGGGTCGTACTGGTCAACCGGGGTAATGATATAGACGGCGTCGAATGGCACGCCCGGAAAGCCCCTTGCCGCTTCCGCACGGGCGGCGTCGAACCAGGCCTGAGCACCGGCATCCAGTGGCGCGTCGCGATCGAAGATGTGCCACACCGCATAGTTCATGTCCGAATACTCGCTGGGCGGCGTATCCAGCGTCTGTAACAAGATCCACGCGGCCGCTCTGTAACGGTACAAGCCTAAGGCGCTGTCCTCGAAGCCGAAGCGAGTCAAACTCAGGTTTTTGCTTCCCAAGGCCGTGATGTTGGCCTCCCAGATGTCTCCAGGGGAACCCCCGTGGGCATAGTCATCGCACATGGCAGGAACCAGACTCGGATACCCTAAGATACCGAGAATATAGGGATAGCCGTTCTGCCACTGTCCACCGCTAAACCTGAGGAGGGAGACCTGTACCGGGTTGGTCAAATCAGGACTGCCAACCGGACCTGCATAGGAGCACACAGCGCCCACCAACATTGCAACCAGTATCAAGACCTTCTTCATTGACTCCTCCACCTGGCTCTCCCTACAAGCGCAACTCCGGCAAGTATAGCTCCGTACCTCGCTATCCTAACCAGGAACGGCCAGCCGCCAGCTCGGCCGTTCATGGCGAAGGTTTCGGAAACCCCTGCTTCGGAAAGAACACCATGCACCGAACGGAGACGACCAAGTGCGCGCGACACAACAAATCGAGGGAGACACCTCCACCTCAGTGGGGATGTAAGCCTCCGGCCAGGACCTAGTAACCTGTTACTATCTTGCATTACTATGGTGCAATCAGAGTTCCGCCAATTCCGAGGCAAATCGAGATATCAGCTTGGTCTATGTGCAATACTTTGCAATTATGTAGCTAGAATTTTCCACACCCGGATGGACCGAGACCTCTCGACGGGATCTGGTGGGGCGGAGTATTGGGTAGCACCAAAGGGCTGCAACCGAAGCTTTATCAGTAAGTTGGATCCTACCGAAGCATCGTAGTGTTCTGCCTATTTCGTCCGGGTGCTCTCGGAAGGCATGTTTCGAAGATCCGCTATTTTACCCGGTCATACACGACAGTGAAAGTCGCTTCGCCTTGGGGAGTCTTCCGAGTTCCCTTCGCAGTTAGGGCATCTCCGTCGGGTGAGAGGCTCTCGGAACCCGTTTCCACAATCACTCCGGCCTGGTCCTTGATAGTCCAATGAATTACTGAATTGGTTCTGGTATAGGCCACAGAACCGGGGTTGTCGCTACCGGTCATGGGGTGGAACGCTCCATCGATCGGTCCGTCATACTCGTCGTGAAAGGTCTTGCCCTCCGGGTCATATCCACTCGTCCTCCATGACAAGGCCTTCTCATCATCTTTCAGGACTCGCAATCTCTTTAGCTTTGGCGCCGGCATGTTCTGGAAATGAGACTTGGACGGGTTCAGGATCCAGTTGCCCACCGCGGAGGAGTTGGCGTTCGCATCCAAAACGAAACCATTCACCAAGACGAGTAACAGGCAGGCGCTCATTCGTGCCGCTGCCGCAATTCTCAGTTGCATCGTAGTTCCCCCATGACCATAAATCCTGAACGAGGTGCGATCCGGACAATCACCTGCAATCCATTATGCAGGGTTTTAAGGAGCATCAAACGCCACCTAACGCCAACTTCCTGGCATCGCGAAATACCGCCTCGAACATCGTGGCGGTCAGCTTGCCTGTCGCGGTGTTCTGATTTGAAGGATGATACGACGCCAACAGCGTGACGCCCGTGGGTAGCGAATATCGCGCCGCGTGCGCGAAGACATATCCAGCCTTACTCCCCAAGGTGTGGTTCCGCTTCAGATAATTCAGATATGCGTCGAAGCCAATCTTTCCTAACGCCACCACGACTTTGAGGTTCTTCAGGAGATGCAGTTCGCGATCTAGAAATGGCGCGCAGTTGGCCAGTTCCGACGGCAGCGGTTTGTTGTCTGGCGGCGCGCAGCGAACGGCGGCGGTGATGTAACAGTCGATCAGCTTGAGTCCGTCGTCGAGATGCTCGGCAGTGGGCTGCGATGCGAAGCCTACTTTGTGCAGGATGGGGTACATGAATTTTCCCGATGCATCCCCGGTAAACGGACGGCCGGTACGATTGGAGCCGTGGGCTCCGGGCGCCAGACCCAGCACGAGCACGCGAGCGCGGGGATCGCCGAATCCCGGCACTGGCCGAGCCCAATATTCACAATCGCGATAGGCACGGCGCTTCTCACGCCCAATCTCCTCACGATAGACCACAAGTCGCGGACACCGGGTGCAATTCACAATTTGGTTGTTCAAGGCGTCAAGAGCGGAAGGCATTCTCATCATTGTAGCGGCAGAACCGGCAAGCGTTGAATCCTGCAAACGCGTGAAGAGCTGCAAGTTAGCCTCTCAGGCATCTCACAGCCCAAAAAACGCTTCCAACTAGCAGCTTCCGGTTCGCATTCAAGAACGATTCGCAGGTCGCGATCTTAAGGAGACACATACGATGTTGCTTATCTTGCTGGTCATTCTGCTCCTTCTGTCCGTTGGATCTTTTCCGGCCTGGCCGTACAGCCGTGGATGGGGCTATTACCCGTCGGGTGGTCTGGGTTTGATAGTGCTCATTCTCGTCGTTCTGTTACTGCTCGGCCGCATCTGAAGATTCCCGCAAGATCAAATGCGACCAGCAAGCCCGCGCCCGTTCGCCGCGATGTTCTGGATCACGCTAGTAGCGTGCGTGCTCGCATTCGCTCCTGGTTGTGCGGGCTACTCGGTACTGACCCACGAAGAGATCATCGATCTGCTTTGGAAGCAGCAGATGCAACCTCTGCTGCTAGCCCGGTTTCCTAACGCCACCCCGCAGGACTTGGTACAGGCCCATGCCTACGCGTACGGCGGCAGCGTCGTTCAGGACATCGGCTACTACCCGTTCGGCAGCCATGTCTTCAGCGACCTGACCCATTATGTCCGCACTGGCGACTTCGTCCAGGCCATGCTCAGCGATGCGCAGGACCTGAACGAGTATGCTTTCGCTCTGGGTGCGCTCTCGCACTACATTTCCGACATCAATGGCCACCCGTATATCAACCTGTCCGTCGGTATTGAATACCCCGAACTGGCGAGGGAGTTCGGGGCGGCAGTGCCCTACGATGTCGATCATAAGGCCCATCTGAAGACTGAGTTCGGCTTCGATGTTCTACAGGTCGCGAAAGGCCGCTACGCGCCTGAGAACTATCACAATTTCATCGGGTTCGAAGTCTCGGCTTCGCTGCTGGAACGTGCCTTTTACGACACCTATGGACTGAAACTCACTGACGTGATGCCGAAAGAGCAGCTTGCCATCGGAACTTATCGTCGCAGCGTGAGTCAGATCATCCCTGAAATGACCAAGGTAGCTCTCTTAGTGAAGGGGGACGAGCTGCAGCACGAAATCCCGAACTTCAGTCGGGAACGCTTTCTATACCATCTGTCGAAGGCCGACTATAACAAGTCGTGGGGATCGGGATATCAGAAACCGGGACCGGGCGCGTACTTCCTCGCAGGCTTATTCAAAGTTGCTCCAAAGGTAGGACCGCTGCGCACGATCGACTTCAAGGAACCTACACCCAAGACCGAGGACCTCTATTTCAAGAGCGTCGACCAGACAATCGATCGCTTCGGCAAGGCGCTCGGCGAAGTCAAGAATCATGCTCTGCAGACTCCCGACATCGATCTCGACACGGGAAAGCCCACCAGGCGGGGAGAATATCCTCTGGCCGATGCCACTTATCGGGAGTTGCTCGATGAACTGGCCTCCGACCATTTCGACCACATGGATGATGCGTTGCGAGACAACATTCTGGCGTTCTATGAAGGCTTTGGTTTTCCTAAGCCAGGTACGAGAATTGACAAGTGCGTCTGTCAGCGATGGCAGAAAACCTGGGTCGAACTGACCCAACTGCGAGCGTCTGAATTGCTTGGTCCGCTAGGTCAGCCACCACCGGCCACATCGACGCAGACGTCGATGCTGCGGGAAACGGCAGGCCCGCTGCCGTGCATGGAATGACCTGGAGCCGTTCTAGTTATCGGTGTCGCGGTGCGGCAGAGTGCCGCCGGCTGATAGCCGGCTTCCATCAGAAGAGTGGTTCGAGCGCACCGCTGAAGCGCCGCTCTACCCGTGCCTTCGCGACCAAGTAGCCCTGCCGCCGAAGTACTAAAAGAAGGGGACACCAACTGCGAAGAGAGGCGGCCAGAGCCAACCCTCAACCTGGCCGGCTTGTCCGCTCGGCTCCCCGACCCGCTGCAATGGCCGTGTCGCCCCTGCTGTGTCGTTTGACCACCCTGCACGGCTCTCATACACTTAAAGCTTAGTGGCAAATGCCGGGAGAGACATGCTTCCTTAGCGCATGTGCTCGCATCCGGGCTTGCAGCCACGTCCACGCAACCCATCGCCGGTTGCATCCCGGCCGAACAAGGCCACATTCACTGCTGAAGGCAACTCCTTTGACGACCGAATCCAATACGACCGAAACAAGCACCACAGACACCGCCCCTTCCGAACAGCCGAATCCTTGCAAGCGCGAACTCACGATCGAAATTCCTGCCGATGTAATCACGTCCGAAACCAACGGCGTGGTGAACCGCTATCAGAAGCTGGCGCGAATTCCCGGTTTCCGCAAAGGCAAAGTTCCGGCATCCATCGTCCGGCAGCGATTCGCGGAAGATATCAAGAATGAAATTGTCGAGGCCCTAGTGCCCCGCTATTTCCGTGAGGAAACCCAAAAGCAGAACCTGTTGCCGGTTTCGCAGCCACGCGTCACCGACCTTCATCTGCATGAAGGCGAGCCGCTGAAGTTCACCGCGTCGTTCGAGGTGCTGCCCGACTTTCAAGTCGCTCCCTACGGAGACCTCCATATTGCAAAGCTGGACACCCATGTGAGCGAAGAGGATGTTGAAACCGCGCTCACTAACCTGCGCGAGCAGCACGCCACCTACAGTGCCGTGGAGGAAGAGCGCCCACTGGCCGATGGCGACTTTGCCGTAGTCAGCTTTAAGGGAACACCGAAAGAGAGCGAGCAGGACGCCGATTCGAAGCCAGTTGAGGTGGACGAGGTCATGGTGGAGATTGGCGGGACGAACACGATTCCGGAGTTCAGCGAGAACCTGCGCGGCGCCAAGGCAGGCGAGCAGCGGAGCTTCGAAGTGAAGTATGCCGACGACTTTA
>CAWJAO010000008.1:0-446550 GCA_963840905.1 uncultured Acidobacteriaceae bacterium | reverse complement strand
CAACGTCCATCGCACCGCCATCGGGATTCAATCCGTTGACGGCGTCGGACAGCGAACTCGCTAACTACGGTTTCCCGCCCCGTCCCGACCAGAGCATTTCGGCAAACGCCTACGCCACCTGGGAACGCGCGATGAAGGCGTCGAAAGAACGCGTATTTCCGGTGCTCGAACTGACCAATCATTTCAACGGGCCCAACGTTGCTCTGAGCAAGGGTACGAACGGCACCAGCACCTCCTCCAACTGGAGCGCTTATGTCGATACCACCAGTGCCGGCGGCTACGGCTCGACTTCGTTCTACTGGGTGGCGGGTGATTTCGTTATCCCGGTCGCGACCCAGGCTTACGGAGCTTGCACCGGCGGTTGGGATTATTCCTCTAGCTGGGTCGGCATCGACGGCTGGGGTTCCGGTGATGTGTTGCAAGCCGGCACCGAGTCCGACGCCTATTGCAGTGGCGGCAGCAAGAGCTCCTACTATTCCGCATGGTACGAATGGTACCCCTTTGGTTCGGTGCGGATTTCGAGCTTGCCGGTAGCCCCGGGCGACGACATGTTCATTGAAGTATGGAGCACGAGTTCCACTCAGGGTTACGCGTACCTGGTGAACTACAACACCAACCAGTCCGTCGAGATCGGCTTCTCGGCTCCTTCTGGAACTCACCTGATCGGCAACAGTGCCGAGTGGGTGGTCGAGCGGCCTGGAGTAGGTTGCTGCCTTGCTACTCTAACCAACTACATCTCGGACTACTTCTCGTCCAGCGATGCGTCGACGTTTGGCGGTACCTACTACTACCCCGGCAGCGCGGGAGCTATCGCGGTTACCATGCTTGACGGCAGTGGCCACCCTATCTCTTATCCGAGCCTCCTAGGTACCTATGGTATCTGGTTCCAGGACGAGGGATCTGCGCGGTAAGGCCTACAACTATGGCTACGGCTTGAACGCAATCGCCGCGCAAGGCGAAAGCGCTCCTAACCGGGAGCGCTTTCGAGTTTTGCTCTGCCACCTCTCGCCCCTTCTGGTGAAGCGTACCCCATGCGCCGGTTCGACGGCATCAGCAACTGGCGTCGTAACAGGGTACGGTGTTGTTAGGATTGGGCTGTGCCCGCCGAAGAAATCCATCAACTCCAGCCAATATTTGAAGCCCTCGTCCGATACCGACTTATAGCCTTTTCGAGTATCATCCACTAGAACCACAGAGTGAGCGATAGGTCAGAAAGAATTGGTGTGTTGCGTGGTAAATCTGCACCCCCCCCCGAAATCCCAGACGTTCAGACGGAAGCGGCCTCCGCTTTTTAGCTTAAACTCGTGCTTGAGGATTGCAATGCCCTTCGTGGTCTCGTTTTCCAACGGCAGCGGTTCCTCGGGGGTGGTACAAACGCCTCAGCAGGCGCGTCTTGCCCGCACCGCCCTCATCCAGGATGAGCATCTTGGCCTCATACCAGGTGGTCAACTCCTCCTAGCTCGCGTTCGCGAAAATAATTGAATTGCGTTGTTGCCCTAATTAACGATCTCCGGCGGTGGATTCGTAAGCTTTCCAACGGGGATGCCGTTAGTCTCGCGCGTCAAATCCCACCTGACGGGGGAACCACGGTTGATGAGGGTGATCAGTGGGGAGAGATCGCTCACCTGTGTGTTTGAAACATCTACAGTCTGCGGGGCTGCAAAATCTGCCAAGGGGGACAAGTCGGCGACGTTGGTGCCCCCCGACATTGAGCAGGGAGGACATCTCCGCCAACGGTGTTAGCCGGTCACCCTCTCGGCTTTGGGGATGCTGTACATCAACAGCACGCCAAGGTGGCCAGCGGCCAAACATAGGTGAAGAGCGTATTGGAAAGAACAAGAGTCTGCAATGCCGACAAGCCAGCTAGAGGCATCAGGTCGCGGACTCGCGTTTTCGCAATATGAAGTGCTTTGCCATTCTGAGTGGATTGTCGACAAACCTTCCCTTATGCGGTGACGTCCGACGTCATCTACCTGTAGTTGGCCCACCTGGTCGTTTGTTTTCACGCCTGTTACCGGCAGATCGAGAGGAGAAGAGAGCGCGGCTGAGGCAGTGGCATGTTTCAACTTTCCTGATCTCCGCGCATTTGGCCCGGGTAGCGCCGCACTGAATAGCTGCTCTACCGTGGTGGCGATAGAGCAGCTCAGGAACGGTGCTACCCGTTGGCCTCCCTAACCACAACCTGGACGGTGTATCCGCCGGTTACGATGTTGCCCATGCGCTGTTGGATACGGAAGACGAAACTCTGTCCGGGTTGCGCATCGGCCGGCACGCGGCCGGTGACTTCAGCCGTCCTCACCTCCCAGGGCTGAAAGTTGGCGGTGTGCGTCAGCTGCGGCGGAGAAGAGCAGGTGGTCAAAGCGCCACGTTCCTCCCGCAGCGTGGTGGAGAGCAGGCGGCGAGCGAAGGTGGCGCTTACGCTGCTGAATTCCGTTGCCTGGTCTGCCAGCTTGATCGCGAGCGGAAGTGCCGTCATCGGCGGACTCACCTTGAAGGCTGACAACTGGGTTCGTGCTGCCATCAGCGTTGGCAGTACGGTTTGCCGCAACAGAGGACGGACTTCCAGTGCGATCGGAAGCGCAAAGCCCGAGATGTTCAGCGCCGCAAACTTGACGACGAATTGATGTCCCGGACTCACCATGATGAGCTGCTCATTCTTCTGGCCCACGTGGCGGTCATCGACCGGGTCCATCGGGGAAGTCAGCGGATCGAAGTTGGGGATGAAGGCTTCGGCCAGCAGACACTCATGACCGCCGTTCTCGACGATCGGTATCCAGGGCTTAGGACACTGAACATCCACCGTCGATCCCCCCTGGATGTTGGTGAAGCCGATACCGATGAGATGGGCAGTGGCTTCGGTAATGGCGAGCGAAGGATTGGCCCACCAGAAGCGAACCTGCACGCCGGTCGCTGTTTCCAGGCCCAGATTACTCACCCGCGCGAACACGGTATTGGCCTGTCCCGGGATCGGCTGATTAATCCCGGCGGCGCTGACCACCCAGACGTCCGGCGACTCCCAGAAGACTGCGTTGGAGGCAAGAGGGCGCGCGCCGGCGTCGCTGAGATTGGCACGCACCAGAAGCCAGGGCGTGTAATGGGTCCGCGTCTCGCGCGGAAGCCGCAGGATCGGGACTTCAGGAACGAAGGCACCCTTGCCCTTATCTCCGCCATGGCCAGGTTTGCCGCCCGTGGGGTTGGGATTCTTGTTTGCACGTTTCATGGCACTCTGCTCCTTCACTCTTGAACGTCGATGACCGGCGGTGTATCGGGCTGCGAGCCGGGTTTGGGATTCCAAGTCTTCCATCCGTAACCGCGATCGCCGTCGAGGTTGTAGCTGGGCAGTTTGCCGGGACCTTGCTTCAGAAGATCCAGCGCATTCGAGACGGCGTCCCCGAAGAACTGATTGCGGCTGGGATAAGCCCCGTTGTTGAGGATGCCGCCAGCCTGCAGTCCAGAACCATTAACGACGAAGTCGGGGTAGACATCCGGCGTGGGAAAGTTCATGGTCGCTGGGTCCTCTACACGCGTGTCGGGATACTTGGTGAAGTTGAGATCAGCGGCCTGATTGGTAGTGTCCATCTGGCGTGGATAAAGGGAGTCGGAGTTGGGTATGCCAACCCCGCTGCGCGAATTCGTTTTGCAGAACGGCATTCCGCTGGCGTCGACGGCAGGCGTAGTCTGCAGTTGGTTGCTCGCGTCAGGAGTTACGCTGCCGAGCATGGCGGGGGGAGGGTAGGCCAGGCCGGCGTTGACCAATGCTGACTGCAACCCATTTTCGGCGTCGACTAACGTCTTTGTGATCCAGAAGAGATTGCAGTTGACCGTGGCCCAGTCAATAATCGGAGCGTTGATGGCTGCGGCCAGAGTAGCCAGACCGCCAGGCAGATCGCCGCTTAACAGTTCCAGCAGCGCCAGGATCGCGAGCAGAAGCGCACACACGGCTCCGCCGGTGGATAGACCGGCCTGCTGCGGGGAGGGCGAGCCTCCCGACGTGATCCAGCTTGGCGCGGTGGTACAGGTCGAAGGTGGCGCTCCGATGGTGTTGATGCCCAGGGGCCCACTGCCCGACGTCATGAACCAGAAGATCGCGAATGCGCCGACCACTGAGTTCTGGAAGGTGGTGGTGCTGAAGCCCGTGGGACGTGTAGGGTAGACGGCCTGAACTGCGGCCTGAAAGTACTGTGCCAGCGTTGACGGGACCATGGAGGCGAGGGTACCCACATTGCCGCTGGCGACGGCCTTCAGGGTGTCGGGCACATCGCCTCCAGTAGGCTCCTGGAAGCCGGCGATGTTAAATTCCTCTTGCAGATTACTGGTGCAGAGAGCCTTCCACATGTCATAGGTCGGCGTAGGCTGATCGCCTACCAGGGGTGAGGCCGGCGTTTCAAAGAATCCAAAGACCCAGGAATCGATGAAGTTGCTCACCAGTCGATTGCGCCACCAGTGGGTGCGATAGGGGCCGCCGGTGATGTCGTTGACGAACGGTTCGCCGGTTACCGAGGCCGCGACGTGCACCAGGTAGCCGATGGCATAAGCCATCTCCTGATCGGTGCTGGCGGTTGCCAATAACTTGCGCGCGAAGTCGCCCGTGTGGTGCCAGCGAAGGAACTCAAAAAGCCGGTCACCGGTAGGATCGGTCGGGGCGGGTATGGGAACCTGACTCTGCTCCATCCACGGCGGAAGTGCGAGGATGACGGCGATCACTGCGGTCAGTTGCTGAATGACGCCGACCTTGCTTTTAAGCGAATTCGCCTCTGACAGGATGGTGCTGATTTTGGTGGCAAAGGGAATCAAGCCGAGTTGATCCTGTGCCTGCACCACGACATTAAGCGCTGCCAGGAAGCTCGAAATGCTGTTTATCGTGGGCCACAGAGGTTCCACCAGCATGCTGAAGACGACAGAATAGATGCCCCCCATTGGATTGGCTTGCAACTCCGCCAGCCCAGCCAGGCCCAAGTCGTTTAACAGCAGCGTTTCCAGGGGATTGGGATTGGCCGCCGTGGGCGCGGGCAGATTGAGCAAGGTCGGATCATTGGCGAGTTTGACCAGACTTTTCGCCAGTGTCGGGGTGATGGGGTTATAGCGCAGCAGATCCGGCCCCAGCGCTCCCAAAACTGCGAATTTCTTGTTGGCGATCAGCTTGGCGGCACGGGGATCCGACATCGACTGAAGTTTAGCGATGACCTGATCCAGTACTTCGAAATGAAATGCGAGGTTTGGCATGGCGACATCCTCTGATCGGATAGTGCAGAGGGCCAGTCAAACGTTTCACCACTAAGAGCGCGTTTTATCCGGAAGCACGACGAGGACAATTTCTGGACTCGCGAGGGCACCCGCATAACGCACTCGGGGACTGACACTTCCAGTCCAGAATCAGCAAGACGTCCCCTTGTTCGCTTCACGCCAGCTTGCGTTTTATTGCAGGTTAAGATGAGGCCCCGAAGCTGCGCTGCCGAGTAATTCCCGGATGGTCGCAACGCACGGGCAAGCCTTTCTCGCGCAGGCGAAAGCCAGCCAGCTAAGTGAAATGGAGTCGGTTAGTAAGTCACGTGGCGAGGTCGAATGATCGCAGTTGGTAGTCTGAGAGATTCGGCGACGGTCGCAAGCTATTGAAAAGCAGACTTATGGCGGAGGGAGAGGGATTCGAACCCCCGGTACCCTTTCGAGTACAGCGGTTTTCAAGACCGCCTGTTTCAACCGCTCACACATCCCTCCAACCTGTTGAAGACCATCAGTTTACACTCGATCCGTCCTGAGCCGCTAGTCTCCCGATAGTCTCCCGAAGCGTCGAGTCGAGTGTGAGGGCCGCAATCTTGGTCTCTTCGGGTATCGGTTTGATGTAATGCACGTCCGCAACCCGCCTTGGTGTGCCCAAAGTGGTGAGACGTGATCTGCGAATTGCCGTTGGTGTAGCGGTTCATCTCGGTTTCCGCCCCACGGCGTCCGCCATAGTAGCCTTTCCATTCTAAACCGCTCGCCGCGAAAACAGGCCGGATGACATCACGGGCGAGCGCGTCCAGGTCGAGCGGCATTCCCAAGCTGTTCTCCAGCAGGAAGCCACGCTGTGACCGTTCCGCTTCCATGTGCTCTTTCAGGATGCCGATCACGGTAGGACCGAGCGTGACATCGCGGACGCTGTTCTTGCCTTTGCCGCCTTCATTGATGCTGGAACGCCAAGCGGAGCGGCGGACCCGGAGCACGCCGGCATCAAGGTCGATATCTTCCCGCTTGAGCCCGCGAATCTCGGAGGGCCGCAGACCGACGAACGCGAGCGCCATTGCTACGCGGGCCTGAGTCTGGCCCTGGAGCACTGTGAGGGCGGTTGCCATCTCCAGAACGGTGTAATGCTGGGTTTCCTTTGGCGCCTTCGGCTTCACGAGTACCTCAGCCAACTGAACCGGATTCGCGTTGACGTACCCGAGAGCCGCAGCGTGCTTGAAGACTCCCGACATCAGGGACCGAACGTGACTTACCGCGTTCAGGCCCATGCCCTTCTCGGCCACCTTGGTCAGGAACGCTGTTGCGATGCACGGCTGGTAATCCCGCAACAGCACGCTTGCAAAGTGGTCCTTAAGGTGAGCTTTCCAGATTTTCTCGTATCCGTTGACGGTTGCGGCCCGCTTGTTGGCGCGGACCCAAGGCATGTACACGCCGTCCACGAAATCAACGATGGTTAGCATGTGCTCCGGCTTCATGGCGCAAGTGTTGGCGTTGACCGTGGTCATGTGGCGCTTGCGAGCGTCTTCGAGGTCGGTCGGCGGATGCTTTCTCCGTGTGGTCTTATCGCCGAGGTAATGCGTGACTCGCTTACGTTCAACCGTGCCGTTGACGTTGCGCTGTTCCCAATAGCTAACGTACCACTTGCCAGCGCGAAGGATGATCGTTCCGTTTTGCTCCCGACTCATTGTGATTTTCCTTTCCGCTTTTTCAGTTGAGGGTGATTCTTGTGCAATTCGCGTGATTTCCGCATATCGTTAGCCCGGCTGCCCTTCTGCGTTTGATATTTTGCGAAACGACAGGCATCACTACAGGTAACTCGCTTTGCGTTTGTGACCATGATCCACTTCGGGCAGCCGGGATTTTCACACTGGCGGATGCGGTCCACAGTACCGGCTCCAGTCATTTCGAGAATGACCTGAACAGCAGTATGTGGCCCGAATGCCCGGACGCCCGATTTAGTGAATTGGGCGATTACCGCCTTGTGCTTTGAAGAGATGGCGGGCCGCGCCGGATACCAGACGGTTGAAATACCTAGCTGCTCGGACACTTCAACCCCTAAGACAATTTCAAACCCGCGCAGAGCTTGACCAATTCTCGCAGCTAGCGAAAGCTCTTTCACCTGATAGGCGTGTCTCTCTGGCGACCGCAAAGGCGCTGGCCGGCGGGTGTAGAGCGTGTGCAACTCTTGGCAGGATTGGAGAATCTGGCCTATCTCTCGATGCCCGTAGCCAATCGCTTCCTGCCCACACCGCAAGGAGGCTTGTCCGAGAACGGGCCTGCAGATCATTCTTGCCGAGCCGAATGGCCCTGACGCACCATACCCGAATGGGAACACCCCAGCGCTTCACGGATGAAGACTACACACCTCGCCTCTGGGCCGAGTTCTACCCTGCCTGTACTGCGCAACATCAAGACTGATGACCTTGCCAGGAAGATGCTGGCGCACAAGAACAAGCCCGTGGAAAGCTGGAGAGCGGATGATTGGGGCTTACTTGACGCCCCTGAACCACATGCTCCCGCTCCATCGTGCAACAGGGTGCAATGATCCGAACGGTGGGGCAATATGGAGACATCGCAGTCCGTGCTCAAGCTAGCGAACTGGTTCACTTAAGCCCGGTGCTGTCAAACCATAGGCCTATTCATCCGGTTCTTGCTCATCGGCCTCGCACCTTTGCTCCACGCTGCTTTCAGACCCCGCCTCGCGATGTCGCCCTTGCGCTTCGCTATCACTTCTCCTCCATCAGGATGTGAAGAGGACTTCCACCTCCGAGCTGTTGAACATGCTCGGCACACAGAAAGGGCACGGATAAGAAATCCGTGCCCTTGTGACTTCCACCGCCGCTGGTAGGCCGAGGCGATGAATCGTTTCGCCCCTTACGGGCCTGAAACGTACGTGTACTGGCTGCTCAACCACTGGCCTCCAACGTAGGAGTACAAGGTTGAGTAGATGATGCTTCCATCGGCCGGCAAGCTATAGACCGTGGTGGTCAGCACATTGCCGAGGTTCCCCGACTGATAGTACTGGTTGCCACCTGCAACGTTCCCGATATCCAGCCAGTATGCCGTTGCACCTGTGCCTGCGCTCCAGGTGAAAGTGGCGACGCTGCCACTCAGAGTCGAGCCCGGAGCCGGCGTTGTGATCGCCCCTCGGGTGCTGACATTGCCATAGGCGGTGTAGGTGTACGCGTAGCTTAGCCATTGACCGCCGACCAGGGAGTAGAGGGTCACATAGACCGTGCTGCCATCCGTCGGCAGACCGTTCACCGTGGTGGTTAGTACGTTGCCCAGGTTTCCAGATTGATAGTACTGGTTGCCGGCAGGACTGCTTCCGGCATCCAGCCAGTAGGCCGACGCCCCTGCGCCTGCGGACCAGATGAAGGTTACGGAGCTGCCAGTGAGCGTCGAGCCCGGAGATGGGCTGGTGATTACGCCTTGCACGCCGCTCGCACTGAAGGCAGTGTACGTGTAAGCATTGCTAAGCCATTGCCCTGCCACCGAGGAATACAGCGTTACGTATACCGTGCTGCCGTCGGTAGGCAGCCCGTTCGCCGTGGTGGTTAGCACGTTGCCCAGGTTCCCCGACTGACTGTACTGGTTGCCGCCCGGAACGTTTCCAATGTCCAGCCAGTAGGCTGAAGAACCCGCGCCTGCCGTCCAAGTGAAGGTTGCGCTGCTGCCCGACAGCGTCGAGCCGGGAGATGGACTGGTGACTACGCCTTGCACCCCGCTCGCGCTGAAGGCAGTGTAGGTGTAAGCATTGCTAAGCCACTGACCCCCCACAGAGGAGTACAGCGTTACATATACAGTGCTGCCGTTGGTCGGCAACCCGTTCCCGGTGGTGGTGAGCACGTTGCCGAGGTTCCCCGACTGGTAGTACTGGTTGCCACCCGGAACGTTCCCGATGTCTAGCCAGTAGGCCGATGACCCAGTACCCGCGCTCCAGGTGAAGGTTACGCTGTTGCCGGACAACGTCGAACCCGGGGTTGGACTAGTGATTACGCCCTGCACTCCGCTAGGGTTGAAGGCTGTATAGGTGTAGGCGGTGCTGATCCACTGACCACCCACCGAAGAGTACAGCGTTACGTACACCGTGCCACCGTTTGTGGGTAGCCCGTTGGCCGTAGTAGTGAGCACGTTGCCCAAGTTTCCCGACTGATAGTACTGGTTGCCGCCCGGAACGTTTCCAATATCCAGCCAGTAGGCCGACGAGCCCGTACCTGCCGTCCAGGTGAAGGTCACAGTGCTACCTGTCAGAGTTGCACCCGGAGCCGGAGTAGTTATCACGCCAGTGGTTGTCAGCACGCTGATCGTCGCGGTAGCGATGTTCGAGTCTGCTTTGCCGTCGTTCGCCTTGTAGGTGAACGCGTCACTCCCCGCGAAGTCCACGCTGGGAATGTAGCTAATCGAGCCGTCGTCGTTGAGGGTGAGGTTGCCGTGCGTAGGTCCAGTGACCAGCACCGCATGCAGCGTGTCGCCATCAGCATCCGTGTCGTTAGCCAGCACTCCTGTGATTGCGGCTACCGTCAGCGTCTGCCCTTCGTTCACACTGTAGCTGTCGTTCACAGCCACGGGTGGATGATTTGGCAGCGTAGTTGTGAAGGTCCACGCTGGGCTGGTGACTACCGGGTTTATCCCGTCGCTTACGTCCGCGTACCACGAATACTGGGTATTGGCGTCAAGTCCGCTCCACGTCGTCGTGGCGTGCGAACCTGAAGCAACATACTTTGTATCGAGCAAGGTGTAGTCGGGCGCGCCCATGTCGAAATTGAGCGTGAAGTGTCCTCCACCCACGCCATTGTATTTGCAACAGACCGGTGGATCTTCTTCGTACTGGTTCAGATACGGGCTGTAAGTGAAGGCTTCGATCGTGTTCTGCGCGGTATGGAAGGTGTAATAACGCATCCAGCCATCGCCGAACCAGTTGTCACGATCCTCAGGGTCGAACATGATCTGGTAAACCGGCTTGCCGCAGGCATTATTGTCTACCCGCATGCCTTCATCCCCACTGCCTTGCGCATCATGCCCGTTCTGCGTCATCACGACGTTGCAATGCGGAAAGATAAGCTGCTGCCACACCTGCTCGGCAGAAGTGCCGGTCCCGTCGTGGCGAAGGAATGGAGCAGTGGCGCGTCCGCCGCTCGGCTCGATATAGACATGCATGCTGATGATCGCCTTGCGCGTCGAGTATTTCGTGAGAAGGCGGTCCGCCCAGTGCATCACGTTAGCGGATTTGCCGCCGTCTGGATAAGCGGCGCCGTTCGGCGTATCGAGTTCAAGATGAAGGACGATGAAGTCGAGATAGCCGACGGAGAATAGTTCATAATTGCTGCGGTTGCCGTTCGGGACGATATTGCCCGCGATATCTCGCGGCATGTCATCCGCATCCGCGACGGGGTCGCTCCCTAGATAACCATAGTTATTCCCCAGAAAGGCATAGCGGTTCACGGGGAAGTACTGGTCGCTGCCCGCCGAGCCCCAGGGCTGTGTACCGTCGCAGCAGTCGTGATTGCCCAGGGAAAAGTTGTTGGGTATCCCAGCGGCATCGAGAATCCCCATCGAATGACTGGCATTCTGCCACTCATAATCGGAGTTGCCGTTGGTGATGTCGCCGACCTGTGTAACAAACTGGATGTTAAGCCTCTGGCGATTGTCCACGGCCCACTGCGTCTGCTCATTAAAGACTTCAGGGTTGCCAGAGGAATACCATTGCGTATCCGGCAACATAACAATGGTGAAATCGGAGGGGAGACCGCTGATCTTCTTGCCGTAGAAGTTGACCGTAAGTTCGTCCTGATTGGGATCGGCGACGGTTACGTCAAGTGTCACCGGAGTCGGTACCCCACTTGCGCCATCCGACGGAGCGACCAGCACAGGCACGCCTGGAGGATAGTTTCGCGGACTGATGTTTATGGTGACCACGGCTGGTGTGCTGCTCAGCGTGCCATCGGTCGCCTGGTAGGTAAATGTGTCAGGGCCGCTGTAGCCCGCGACGATATAGGTGAACGACCCATCAGCATTAAGGGTCACGCTACCGTGTCCTGGATTGCTCACCAGAACAGCGGTTAGCGGCATCCCATTGGGATCAAAATCGTTGGCCAGCACGCCATGCACGGCGTCAACAACAAGGCTGCCGTCGCCTACCATGCTGTAGGTATCGGGAGAGGCACTGGGCGGAAGACTGACGTGATTGATCGTCCAGACAAAAGTCGGATTTACCAGGGCCGTATTATCGGTAACAGTGACGGTCACGTTGTAGGTTCCTGAGGTTGTCGCTGTCCCGGTGATCAAGCCGCTGCCGCTGAAGATGCTGAGACCCGGCGGCAAACCGATGGCGCTGTATGCTAAAGCGTCCCCGTCTTCGTCGGTTGCCTGAATCTGCAATGCGATGGAATCTCCTTGGTTATTCGTCTGGGCACCGGGATCGGTCACAACCGGCGTATGGTTCAGGTCGGTCCAATTGAAAAGGGGCGATGGAACTCCGGATATGTACACCCAGTTGGTTCCGGCTAGCAGTCCGGCGACTCCACCTGAGCCACCCAAATCGCTGATTGGAACGCCGCCGTCATCCATTGACCAGCGGGCCAGCAATCCGGATTCTGGCGTGGTCGAGTTGACCGTGCGGTTATCCGCGATCTGCGCCAAGCTCCGGGCGTAGTTCCAGACATGCACCTGCTCCATGGAACCCGCGAGCTGCCCCTGGTCCGGTCCCCCGGCAATGGAGAAATGGGACCGACTATCGGAATTTGGGAAAGCGCCGTTCGTTGTGGTCTGCGCGTCGGCTACGCCATCGATGTACAGCTGCAATTGGATTCCGTCGAAAGTGACCGCTACATGATGCCAACCGTTCTTTGCTATACGCTGGTTGCTGAGAACGATGGGGAAATTCCACGGATTGTTCCGGTCTTGAAAGAAGGCGACGAGTTGAGCGTCCGGCGCATCATCCCCAGCGGCTCCGCGGGTCAGACCGAAGTAATAGTTCCCGCCTGAATCGTTGCCTTTGGCAGCGATCGGAAAGGCGTAAAGTTCTGAGCTACCATACTTGCCGGTACCTGGGGGCACTTTGACGTTGCCGAGGTACGAATCGCCGCCCCAGGCCCAGTTGATCCAGGCTTCAATGGTAAAGGTGGAGAGCCCCAAGGCAGGAGCCGTCCCCATATCGAGATAGGCGTTTGCATAACGGGGATCCCGGTCTCCCGGCATGTAGGGGGTGCCCATTAAATTGAAACCGAGAGCGCGATTGGCCAACTTCCCCCGTCCAGGCTTGAACGGCGAACCAGTCAGCCATGTGGCTGGGTTACCCCCGCCAGTGTCATCGTTGTGGCTCATCAGCGTGCCATCGAAGGCGGGCACACTGCCCGAAGAGTCGCGAGCGACGGTGCCACTTCCTTCGTTCAGGCCATAGCGGGCTACCAGTCCAGGCGCAGCCAAGATTTCCGCATCCTTAGAGTCAGACAGTTCTTCGGCAGTGCGTGCCACGTTCCAGAAGCGCGCTTCGTCCATCGAACCTTGGAACCAGCCGTTGTACGACCACATCCCGATGCTACCGCCGGAGGTGATTGCCGTGGCCAAGGATGTGTTTCCCGTGTCGTCGTAACGGGGTGTGCTGCCGATGGTGGCGGTGGCTTCCAGGTGGCCATCGAGATACAGATACCAGGTCGAACCGTCGTACACGGCAGCCGCGTGATACCACTTGTCATCGGAGAGGATAGTCGTGCCGTAGATCGGATGTCCGGCACCAGCTCCATCATCGAAATCTGCCACCAGCACCCTCTGGAAATAGTCAATACCCAGGAAATAGCTCGTACGATTCCAGTTTCCCTTAGCGATGAGAGGAACTGCGAACACCTGAGGATTACTCGGGTATTCCAACATCGCAAACCACCCTTTGCCTTCCTGCTTAAACCAGGTCTCGATGGTGAATGCGCCGTGGTTGACGGTTGGATCTCCTAGCTTTAAGTTAGGACCTAGGTTCACGAACTGCTTCGCCTGGTCTGGACCAGGCGCGTTGAACTGTAGCGCAGTGCCGCTTTGCGCTAAGAGCAGACCGCTTAAAGCGATCCAAGCAAGGAGAACAACAAGCACAAACCGGCAGAGATTTACTAGTTTACGTGAGGGCATGGAGACCTACCTTTAATAAGCAAGATTCAATCGACGCGTCGCAATGGGCGCGCTGGGGACAGACTACCTCTGCAAAATGGGAACCCGAGATTAGAGTGGTCAGATGCCGAGCCTAGTGTGGTAAAAATTCACTACGACTTTCAGCTCGCGCTTGTCTGACTAGCACAGCTGCGATAAGCTCAGCGGCCATACTCTTACGATGGTCTATGAGAACGGAAAATACTCCTTCACTTGGCTTATCGGCTTGTGCGTCAAAAGCCCCCCACCTGGGCGGAAACGGGGTCAGTTGAACTATCTTGATTGGACGAAGTCGCCGATCACATATCTTTCTGGTTCAGCCATGTGAAGTCCACTGTAGCCGAACTTCGCACCGAGCGATTGTGACCGCAAACACTCGTCACTGTGATGCCTTTCTAATCCTCGATAATCACTTTAAAAACGGCCAACGGAAGGTATTTGGAACTTCGAGAAGTAGCTCAGATCCCTTGCGGCAGTTGCCGGAATGACACCAAATACCAAACACTCTCAGGCGTCGATGTTTCTCGCATCAGGATGTAGAGATTGCCGTCGTCTGCACGAACTTTGTGAAATGCTAGTCGGATGGACTATCGACTCAGACAGTCAAACGGGCCTTAGAAGCGAAGAGGCGATACGGGAGGTGCCGGATCATTGAGGTAAGACTGAACTTGAAATATCCAACAACACGTAATTGAAAGAAGTTTCTTGGAACTTACGACGCATCCGAGCCGAGGAGGTATTCGATGACCTTCACACCAACAATGAAGGGATCATTCCTCGCCGGCATCGGCCTCTGGCTAATGCTCTGGCTTGGTCTGTTCAAACTGGACGAAGTCGTGGGGGGACACCCCCTCATGTCGGTTCGCATCGTCCGATGGATGTCTTCGGTGGATATCCGAACACCGGAGCACAACTCTACTCGGCACCGAGCTGGTTAACTACGGCACCCACGGAATTATCAATCCTGAAGGTGTCGTCTGTGCTGCAGGGGGCACGATCGTCAATTTCTTAATGATCTTCTGCGTGCTCCCACTGCTAACACTCCTGAAGCGTAAGTCCTAACTCAACAGGGCGATCCACAGACTCCCTTTTCGTTCACTCCGCCAAATCCACGCAATCTCACAGGCCCTCGTCGTGACGCATTCGTCTGGGAGGCCTTTCCGTTTCACGACCAACTCAATTGAGGAAAGGAATTGCAATGCCAAACGTTTACGAGATCATCACCGATCGAATCATCCAACAACTCGAAGCCGGTACCGCTCCGTGGCACAAGCCGTGGAGCACGCCTGGTCAACACGGGTTACCCCGTAACCTCCTGAGCGGCCACCCGTATCGAGGCATCAATGTCTGGATTCTGGCCAGTAGCGGCTACGGATCACCGTACTGGTTGACTTTCAAGCAAGCTCACGAACTTGGAGGCCACATCCGCAAGGGTGAGAAGGGCATGCCAGTCGCGTTCTGGAAGTTCGGTGCTCACAAGGTGCAGGACGGCGAGGAAATCATCGAGAGGAAATCGGTGATATCTCGGTACTACACCGTATTTAACTTCACTCAATGCAGGGTCTGCGAGTGCAAGCGGCTCAGGCTACAGAGCCAACCCCACATATCGACCCCATCGACAACTGCGAGCAGATCGTCACCGAATGGCTAGACAAGCCCGCTATCCGGTACGGGAGCAATCATGCCTCCTATAACAAGATGCACGATCTGGTTAATATCCCCGATCGGGGATCTTTTGATAGCGCCGAGGAGTTTTACTCAACGCTATTCCACGAGTTGGCCCACCGTACGGGACGTCCTCTCCGATTGAACCGATCCACCCTCACCGAGTTCGAGCGCTTTGGCGACGAGCAATACAGTGCCGAGGAGCTGGTGGCCGAGATGGGAGCTGCATTCTTGTGCGGCTTCACCGGTATCGATAACAAAACCATCAACAACAGCACAGCCTATTTGCGGTCTTGGCTTGGAGTGCTCAAGAAGGCCCCTCGCCTGGTACCGGTCTGCTTTCAGCTGCTCAAGTTGCGCCGCGATCTGGTATTTCAGAAGCACTGAATAAATTGGCGCTGGGCGAATCGAGAACACCACGATCAATGACAACGCAGCCTACGTGGATTTTAGGCAGCACCTGCCTGAGTTTGTCCGCTGGTTTCAAGTGTAGGGACTTTTGTAGGGACTCCTAATGCAACTTGCCACATCTAGGCAGCTCTGAGACCATGTGCCTACAAGAGCAGAGGTAATTCAAAATCTTGGGGTTGCAAGGTTTTCTGTCGTCAAATCAGTAATTTACGATAAACCCACTCTTTAGATTTTCACGACCGCCTGTTTCAACCGCTCACACATCCCTCCGCAATCGCAGGACGGGTGGTGTGGATATTGTATCTGAGCGAGCGCTCGCGAATGCGGGCGCGATTACTGCTCGCCGACGTGCTCAATCCACTCAACCAATAGGAGGTTGACTTGGGGCATCTGGCGAAAAACTCACTACGACTTGGATGTCGAGTGCCCTGGAACCGCTCACATTCGCCCTACAGGCGGTGTAGCTTTCGCGCCCCTGCGTAGGGACAGTTAGAAGGCGGCACTGTGACCGCCGTCACATCAGAGTTTCCCAGCCAAAAGTACCCTGTTCTTTACCCGATAGTCGCGGAAGGCCTCCACAGCGATAAAGCAGGAAGGAAACACACATGCCATATACACCAATGTCGGTCACAAAACGCCGTCGAAATGAGATTGCGCTGGCCAGCGCGTTGCTCGCGATGGGAATAATGCCCGCTGCGGCGCAGCAGGCAACTTGTCCCATCGGTTCGCCGTGCGCCACCGCTCCCATCAGTGGCAAACAACTTCCTCCACCCCCGGACACGTTCGGAGGCAAGATTGAACGCAATGCCGCCCAATCCACACCCTGGTGGGCGCCTCGCGTAGTTCCACCTAAGGGAGCGCCGAACGTGCTGCTGATCATGACCGACGATTCCGGCTTCGGCGTGCCTAGCACTTTCGGCGGCGTCATCCCGACGCCAACGCTGGACCGCGTCGCGGCCATGGGACTTCGCTACACCAATTTCAATTCGACCGCACTGTGCTCGCCGACCCGTGCCGCTCTGATCACCGGGCGCAACCATCACTCGGTTGGCTTCGGCGTGATTGCCGAGCAGTCTACCGGCTACCCCGGCTACGACAGCATCATCACTCGCGACAAGGCCACGATCGGCCGCATCCTGAAGGACAACGGCTATCGCACCTCGTGGTTTGGCAAGGACCACAACACGCCAACCTATCAGGCGAGCGAGGCTGGCCCCTTCGACCAGTGGCCGACCGGCATGGGCTTCGATTACTTCTATGGCTTCGTCGGCGGCGACGCCAACCAGTGGGAGCCGAATCTGTACCGCGGAACCAGCGCGATATATCCTTACATGGGTCACCCCGGCTGGAATCTCACCACCGCAATGGCGGACGATGCCATTACCTACATGAAGCGAATCCAGGCGGTGAATCCAGACCAGCCCTTCTTTATCTACTATGTACCGGGCGGTACCCACGCACCACATCACCCCACGCCGGAGTGGACCAGGAAGATCAGCGATATGCATCTCTTCGACCAAGGCTGGAACCAGTTGCGCGAGACCATCTTCGCCAACCAGAAGAAGCTGGGCGTCATTCCGCAGGACGCACAACTCACTCCCTGGCCTCACGACCTGCTCAAGAACTGGGATGAACTCACGCCCGATGAAAAGAAGATGTTCTTGCGGCAGGTGGACGTCTTCGCCGCCTACGTCGCCTACACCGACAACGAAATTGGGCGAGTGATTGACGAAGTCGAGAAGGAGGGCAAGCTCGACAACACGCTGATCATTTACATCAACGGCGACAACGGCAATAGCGCTGAAGGCACTCTAATCGGCACGCCCAACGAGGTCGCCATGTTTAATCAGATCATGGTGCCGGTGGAAGACCAGTTGAAATATTTCTATGACGTGTGGGGTACGAACATGACCTATCCCCACATGGCTGTGCCATGGTCCTGGGCCTTCGATACGCCGTTCTCCTGGACCAAGCAGATTGCCTCACATTTCGGCGGCGTTCGCCAGGGAATGGCAGTCGCGTGGCCTGGTCACATCACCGACAAGGGTGGCATTCGTAACCAGTTCGCCCACATGATCGACATCGTACCGACGATCCTGGAAGCAACCGGCATACCGGCACCGGACGTGGTGGACGGTATCCCGCAGAAGCCGATCGAAGGGACCAGTTTCATGTACACCTTCGACAAGGCCAACGCTAACGCGCCGTCGCGGCACCTCACGCAGTACTTTGAGATGATGGGCGATCACGCCATCTATCACGACGGCTGGATCGCCAGCACCAAGGTCATGCGTCCACCGTGGGTCACGGCTGGCCCGGTCAGTCAGGATCCGGCCAGTTTCCCCTATGAGCTGTACGACGTCACCCACGACTGGACGCAGTCTAACAACGTGGCCGACAAATACCCAGATAAGGTGAAGGAAATGGACAAGCTCTTCTGGGAAGAAGCCGGCAAGTATCAGGTCATGCCCCTTGACGCGACGGTGGCGACCCGGCTCATCGCGCCGCGGCCCAGCCTCAGCGCCGGACGCACTCATTTCACCTGGGACGGCCCGATCACGGGTACGCCGAACGGCGATGCGCCCAGCATTCTCAATGCGTCGTACAACTTCACGGCCGAAGTCGAAATTCCGCAGGGCGGCGGCGAAGGCATGATCGTCACCCAGGGCGGACGCTTCGGCGGCTACGGCTTCTACGTGTTGAAGGGCAAGCCGACCTTCACCTGGAACCTGGTTGACCTGAAGCGGGTGAAGTGGCAAGGCGCCGACGCGCTTACGCCGGGCAAACATACCGTGGAGTTCGACTTCAAGTACAACGGCCTCGGCATGGGGACGCTTGCCTTCAACAACGTCAGCGGTATCGGTCAGGGCGGAACGGGCGTCCTGAAAGTCGACGGAAAGACAGTTGCCACCCAGACGATGGCCCACACCCTGCCACTCATCCTGCAATGGGATGAAAACTTCGACATCGGCAGCGATACCGAGACGCCGGTGGACGATCAGGACTACCAGGTCCCGTTCGCCTTCAACGGGAAACTCAACAAGCTGACGCTGACCATCGACCGGCCGCAGTTGTCCCCGGCCGACATCGAGAAGCTGAAAGCGGCCGAACGCAATAACCACGCCAGCGAATAGGTAACGCATTTACCTGAGGGGCGGCTTTCACGGGCTGCCCCAGTCTCTCTGTGCTCTCCGTCACAGACTGAGCACACCGGCTTGCACGATGATGTTCCTTATAGATACCGCCTGTCGCCGGGCGGGTATCGGTTTCCGCTTTCGCGATGATGCTTATGAGTGATCCAGTGCAGATTGCAGATTTGTCGCCCTGGCCGGCGCAGCAGGGAGCCATGCGCGCTTATCACGCGATGGTGAAGCCGGTCGGCGCGATCTGCAACATCGACTGCACCTACTGCTATTACTTGCACAAGAAAGAACTGCTGGGCAGCGAGAGTCATTTCCAGATCTCGGACGAGATTTTAGAGACCCACATCCGACAGTACATCGAGGGCCAGGACCGCGAAGAAGTCGTCTTTTCCTGGCAGGGCGGCGAGCCCACGCTTCTTGGCCTCGAGTTCTTCCACAAAGTTGTCGAATTCGAACAAAAGTACAAGAAGCCCGGCCAGCGCATCGAAAACGACCTGCAGACCAACGGAACCCTGCTCAACGACGAATGGGGAGCTTTCCTCAAGAAGCACGGCTTCCTTGTCGGCCTCAGCATCGACGGCCCCGAGGAACTGCACGACCACTACCGCGTGACGAAGGAGGGCGAGCCGACCTTCGCCGAGGTTTTCGCGGCTTCGCAGATGCTCCACCGTCACGGCGTGCCCTTCAACTCGCTGAGCGTCATCAACCGCGTCAATGCGAAAAAGCCGCTTGACGTTTACCGCTTTCTGAAGAACGAAGTGCGGCCGCGCCAGATGCAGTTCATTCCTTGCGTTGAGCCCAGAGTCTTTCGCGATGTCGCGCCGCAGATGTGGGATCCCATGACTTTGCCCCTGCATGACTCGCCCGCTGCGCATCCGGGAAATCCCGATTCCATCGTGACCGATTGGTCGATCGATCCCGACGATTGGGGCTACTTCCTGTGCAAGGTCTGGGATGACTGGTACCGGCGCGATACGGGCAAGGTTTTCGTCAACCTGTTCGAGACGGCCGTCGCGCAGTGGATGGGCCAGGAGTCGCAGCTTTGCATCTATCACGAGTTCTGCGGCAAGGGAGTGGCGCTGGAGCACGACGGCAATCTGTACCCCTGCGATCACTACGTCTACCCCGAGTACAAGCTGGGCAACATCATGCAGACCTCAAGCTCGCGCATGGTGTTTTCTGACCAGCAGAAGGAATTCGGATACAACAAGTTCACTTCGCTGCCCACGCGCTGCCGCGAATGTAAGTTTCTGTTCGCCTGCAACGGTGAGTGTCCCAAGAATCGGCTGATCCGTACGCCGGAAGGTGAGATTGGCCTGAATTACTTGTGCAGCGGGTTGCAGAAATTCTGGCATCACATCGACCGCGATGTGCAGGACATCTGCCGGCGCATCGCAAGTCAAACTTTACATTCCAAAAGGTAAGGCCCGTCTTCATTCTCGACGACACGGAGGTCACGACATGGGTGATGCCGGCCTTCGGCAAGATCTCGATCCGGAGTAGCGGCGGAAGCTCTGCTTCACCCGACCGACCCAACTGCCATTCCCGAATTGGATCGAGCCCGCAATTTTTGCCATTGCGGGAAGTGCAGCTCTTTCTCCCCACTCCCGCCAGTGCTATCGTTTGAGGTATCCGGAAGACTCGACGGGAGATCGAGTCTGCAACCGCAGTCACAGCCAGGCTTCTCCCCAGCCGGAGACGCGCTGTGTCAACTCCGGAGCTCGCAGCCGCGCCCAGCCCCAAAAGACCCTCGGGAAGGAAGCGTGTGTCAACGACGCGCTGTATTGTCGTGTTCCTTTCCTGTGCCGTCGCGTTGACGGGCCTGCCCGCGACTTCCCAGACCCTGATCACCACCGTCACCACTGGATCACGGCCGGCGGCGCTGGCGATCAACCCGACCACCAGCAAGGTCTACGTCGCCAATCAGAACAGCAACAGCGTGACCGTGATCGATGAAGCGACCTATGCCACCATCACCGTCCCGGTAGGAACATCCCCCAGTGCCGTAGCGGTCAATCCCTTGACCAACAAGATTTACGTTGCCAACCAGACGAGTAAAAACGTGACCGTGATTGACGGGACGTGGAATTCCACGACCTTGGTTGCCGTAGGAAGGTCGCCTCAGGCTCTGGCAATCAACCCGGCTACCAACCGGATCTACGTGGCCAACAGCCTCGACAATACTGTCACCGTGATCAACGGGGCAAACAATTCAACCTCCACCATCGCGGTTGGAACTTATCCCTTGGCGGTAAGCGTCAACCCACCCACTAACAAGATCTACGTTGCCAACCTGAACAGCAACACGGTTACGGTGATCGCTGGCGCAAGCGGCGCTACGACCACGGTGGCAGTAGGTCGCAGCCCTAGAGCGGTGGCCGTCAATCCTCTGACCAACAAGATTTACGTCGCCGACTCAAACTACACTCCCGGCGGGGACCCGGGAACGGTGACCGTAATCGACGGCCCGACCAACTCCACGACGAGCGTTCCGGCCGGACTGTATCCCGGCGCTGTGGCGGTCAATCAGGCGACTGACAAAATCTATGTCGCCAACGCGGGCGACGGTACCGTGACCGTTATTGATGGCGCAACCAATTCCAACCATACAATTTCGGCGGGCAGTGCCCCTGGGCAGGTGGCGGTCGACCCGGTTACTGACAAGATTTATGTGAGCAACAATCTCTGGTATGGGACTGTCACCATGATCGACGGCGTGACTGGTTCGACCACCGCGGTCGCGCTCGGGCTGTATCCTTACGCCCTGGCCGCCGACTCCGTCAGTAACAAAGTCTACGTTGCCAATCTGAAGAGCAACACGGTTTCGGTGATCGCGGGTGCCGCGTCGTCTCCCAGTGCACTGCAATTTGTTCCCGCTACTCCCTGCCGCGTCGTGGACACTCGTAGGGCCAGCGGGCAATTCGGTGGTCCGGCAATCAGTGCTGGAACCTCTCGCGACTTTGCTGTGCCCGATAATTCGAGCTGCGGCATCCCCGCGACTGCAGCCGCCTATTCGCTGAACGTTTCGGTCGTCCCCCATGGAGCATTGGGATATGTAACGGTGTGGCCCACAGGAGAAGACCAGCCGCTGGTTTCCACCTTGAACTCGCTGGACGGCCGGGTCAAGGCGAATGCCGCGATTGTGCCGGCGGGCGCGGACGGGGGCGTCCGAGTCTACGCCAGCAACACGACGGATGTCGTGCTCGATATCGACGGCTACTTTGTGGCCGCGCCCGATCCCTCGGCTTACGCGTTCTTCCCCCTGACGCCATGTCGCGTGGCCGACACGCGCAGGACAAGCGGACCGCTCGGTGGGCCATATTTGTATGGTGGCCAGCAACGCAACTTTCCCGTGCCCAGCGCGAGCTCTTGTGGCATTCCAGCTAATGCCGTGGCGTATTCGCTTAACTTCACTGCCATACCCAGAGGGGGAGCGCCTCTGGGCTATCTGACCGTCTGGCCGACCGGGCAGGGCCAGCCTCTGGTCTCGACGCTGAATGCGCCAACCGGCACGATTACGGCAAATGCGGCGATTGTGCCCGCGGGCGACAACGGTGCGATCAGCGTCTATCCCAGCCAGGACACGGACCTGGTGATCGACATCAACGGCTATTTCGCGCCCGCGGCTCCGAGTGGGCTTTCGCTCTATTCGACTGCGCCCTGTCGCGTACTTGACACGCGCAAGACCTCAGGGGCATTCAAGGGCGAACTCACGGTAAATGTCATGACGAGCCCTTGCGGCGCCCCGGCAACAGCGCGGGCCTACGTGTTAAATGCAGCGGTCATACCGCAAGGTCCGCTAGGTTTTTTGACACTATGGCCCGATGGGCAGTCGCGCCCGTTGGCTTCCACTCTGAATGCGGCGGATGGATCGATCAGCTCGAACATGGCGATCGTTCCCACGACCAACCTTTCCATCGATGCCTATGCGCCAAGCCCAACACAATTGCTGCTGGACATCTCCAGCTACTTCGCGCCCTAAGGAATCTCTGATCACGTCCTGCTTTGAAAGGGACCGCCTTCAGGCGGTCCGCAAAGTGGAACAAAATGAAGCTGGCTTTATAGCAATTTCACATCTGGTGTATAGGGTGGAGCACCCGCTTCAGATGGATTATTCATCAGTTTCGGCTGTTTTGATGGGGCGCGGCTTCACAGGCTGCTGAAAAAACTCGCTTTGGGCCGCTTTTTGAAGGGGCGCACCTTCAGGTGCGCCGTCGTAAGTCTTTTATATTTGTCATCCCGAACCGACTTTAGTCGGTGAGGGATCTGCGGTTTTGCCTTTTTCAGCAACCTCTTCTGCCGTGCCGTTGTGAGCGGGAAGAGTTGGGCTTTAGCCCCTGAGGGAAGAATGCTCCTCAACCCCGAAGTCCCTCAGTGGCTAAGGCTGTCGTAAATGACAGCAGGTTACGGCACGGCTGAACAGGCTGCTGAAAAACTTCATACTGACAACAGTCCGGGTAGTGCGGGCCTTGAAGGCCCGCGTTCAATTAGTTTTGTGAAGAGGGTTTTAGCCCTGAGGTCGTGTCCGAAGCCGCTGGTATGCCGCTTCTAATAAATGTCCCAGGCCTAAAGGCCGTTTCACTGTACTCGCTTGACGCGGCGCTGAAGCGCCGCACTACCCGAACTCGCTCCTGAGAGGACTTTTTCAGCAGCCTGTGAAGCCGTGCCCCTTCAAAGGCGTGAGATGCTCATGAAGTAATCCAGGTGAAAATGGCGTGCTCCACCACCGCCTACATACCGAGTGTGAAACTGCTTTAGCCCCTGAGGGCATTGCCGTCGACTTGATCAGAGTCTCACTAAGGCTACACAGTCTGTTCCTGTGTGAGTACTCGATTTCGTTTTCGCCGGTGGAGCAGAACGCACGAAAATCGAACCCCGAAGCCGGGGTCCCCAGTTCGCGCCGCTTTTGCGCGAAATAGGTGGAGGAGGAGCGGAAGTGAAGTTAGCCCCGGACGGAGCGCAGCGGAGTCCTGGGTAGAGTGGAAAATGAGATTGAGTCCCGTAGGGACGGCACGCTTCTCACACTGCCTCTACAGCCCCGACCGGCGGCGCAATCCGAGAACACTAAGGAAGAAGCTGGAGAGGATGACTTGGAAGCCTAAGGTAAGCGACAACGCTGCGGGAATCACCAGCCGGAGCATCTGAGCCGGATCGAGAACGCCAAAATGATGTGCGCCCCAAACTCTTACGGCGTAAAGTGTGGCGATCAAGCCGATCGCGAGTAACACTCCGCCAACGATCAAACCAACCTCAAGAGTTATGAAACGGAACAGCCGGTTCAGGCGCGGGTCCTCGGGAAGCAATCCTTCAGAGATGGCAAAAACCTTCGTGAAGGTCGCAAAGGCTATGGCTTGAAAGCCAACCAGGATGGCCATCGCCGCGTAAAGCAAGGTGTCAACGTCGAAAGTGACATCGCCTATGGCCCTGGGGCCAGTGAGCAGCCAGACTCCGAGAACTACTCCGGCCAGCATGAGCAAGCTCCCGGGGTATAGAAACAGCCACCGTGGACTGTACAGCAGCATGAATCGCAAGTGTCTCCATCCATCGCGCCAGGTCCGCAGATGGGGAGGGCGGCTCCGGCCGTCCACCGAGAGCGTGGTGGGAATTTCCGAGATGCGCATGTCGAGCAGCGTGGCCTTCACCACCATCTCGGTGGCAAATTCCATCCCGGTAGTGCGCAACTCCATTCTCTCGTAGGCGTCCTTGCGAAAGCCCCGGAGCCCGCAGTGAAAATCGCCGCACGGTGAGTTAAAGAAGAGCCGGCCGATGAGAGTCAGGACCGGGTTCCCCAGATACTTGTGCAGCGGAGGCATGGCGTTGGGCGCGATACCACCCTTGAAACGATTGCCCATCACAAGGTCGAATCCCTGCCGCAGCCTGGCGAGAAAGGCCGGCACGCTGGTGAAGTCATAGCTGTCGTCAGCGTCCCCCATCACCACGTACTCGCCCCGGGCCGCCGCAATGCCACCCATCAAGGCCGCGCCATAGCCTTTCGTCTTGACTGGCACCACACGCGCTCCCATCCGCTGCGCAATCTCTATGGAGCCGTCCGTGCTCCCATTGTCAGCAATGATGACCTCGCCCCGGATCCCGTGGTCCCTAAATGTTCGCTGCGCTTTCTCGATGCACAACCCCAGCGTTTCAGCCTCGTTCAGGCATGGCATCACCACCGATATTTCGGGGCTGGAGTCCTGGTCCCGGACCACTTCCGAAAGTGACTCGACGGACGTCGTCATATTGCACCTCCTTCCGGGCTGGCTTCACGACGGCTTCGGTAGTGCATAGTCAGGATACCGGGTGGCTCCAGAGACTGCTGATAAACTCCATACGGACAACCGTCCGGAAGTACGGGCGTTCATGCCCGCTTTCAATCGGTTTCAGTTCGAGCCTGCGTCCACCCCGCCCTTATCAGCAACAGCAAACCTACCGGAAGGCACAGAAGATAAAAATACCAGAGTCGTCTTAGTCCTCCGCGTAGCGGTACCCGGAGGAATTTGAGCAGGAACGATTGCGGAACTGCATACTGGGCCAGATCGACACTCTTGACTACGGGGGCGTCGGGCGGTTTGTCGAACCACCACGTGTGGCTGGGCGTCCAAAGCCTCTCGCCACCGTGCAGATAATAGGAGAACAACCGCTCGTCGAGCAAAATCGGGTTCCACACGATGTCTCCTTGCAAGGCCTCAAGCGTGGACTGCGAGGTCGCGATCGCGGCTTGGTGCTGCACGCCGTACCAGAAGAACGCGCCGAGGAAAGATACCCAGAACCCGACTGCCGCCAGAACTAAGACTGGAACCGCTGTCCGCAGGCGAAGCCGCTCTCGCGTCGCGCCTATGCAGAGGACGAGAGGTGCAATTGCGCTATGGAGATAGCGCGGCCCCCAAGTCTCGTCGGTATAGAACCTCGGCAGCGAATGCCCGCAAACCAGGCCACCTAGAACGAGAAGAGCAAAGATGGCCAAAGCACGATGTTCTCTCCACACGCGGGGAAGGGCCAGGAGGGAGAGCAATACAATGGGAGCGTAAACAATCAGCCCCTTATTGGGCGAGCCGAAATATCCGACCACTTGCAGAAGGAATGCCGTCGGTCCACTCACCAGCCAAATCTTGAAGAATTGTCCTTGGCCTCCATTGCGGGCAAAAAATAGAGAACGCAAGATAGAGTTCGAAAAATATACTACGAGGATAATGGCAACGGTTACCAATAGCTTGGGTGCCATCGTTCGTAGTTCCTGAATTGAATAGCACCAATAGTAATAAGCGAGCAGGAACAGGATTGCAGGCACCAAGAAGGTTCCGGACGCCTTTACTGAGACTGCGACGGCACAACTGCAGGCAAATAAAATTGATCGCGGCCACGTCTCTTTACCACTACTTGTGAGTCCTAAGTAGCCGGCCAGCATTACCGCCAATGCCTGCTTAACTTCCAATCCAACATAAGCGTATGGCCATAGGATGGTGCAAAATCCGGCAATCAACGCCAACAGATAGCTCCATCCCGGAGATGTAAGCCGCCTCAGCCACAAGAAGAGTACTGTCACCAGCAAAGAAGTAACGAAGACAGGCTCGAGCGAGGCCGCCCAGTCCTGGTTGAGATGTCCTTTTAAGCGTGCGCCTAGCCACAAGAAAGGGAAATCCAGTATGGAAGCCAACGGGCCATGCCGGGGCCAATCAACAGAGGAAAGCGGTTGGCCTTTCACTAGGGCAGCGAGGTTGGACATGATCTGGCTTCCCGCCCTGACTTCTTCAGACGCATACCCCATGCCTCCTACCGTTCCGGGGGAAAGAGAAAGGTAGATAAGAGCTATTCCCCAGAAAAGATAAAATGCGGTCCAAGACTTCTTCATATATGGGAGTGCGCTTCCAAAGTAGATCGACGGTCCCGGGTGTGGACAAACCTCTAACTCAAACTAATCCCTCAACTAGCTAGACCATCAACGTTGATAAGCTACGACCACGGCGCCGTTTCTTCAGCCGGAGGCTTTGCCTTTCGCTTGCACGCCGCCTTGGCGCTGAAAACTCCGCCCACTGGAGCGGTTGGTGAAATGCGTTTTACTTCTTTGAACCCGACATGCTCAAGCATGCCGATGCAGCAGGCAGGATTGGGAAACCAGAAACAGGTCGGATCATAGCTGGGGTTGTCCGGTGGTCCACTCTTGATACCGAACGGATGAAACTCCGCCATCGGCTGGTCTTTCGTGTTGTCGCACATCGCGGTTTGCATCAACAACGTGCCGGTACAGACTGCATGGATCTTCTCCAGCGCCAGAAGAGGATGGCGAAGGTGGTATAACACCCCGAAGAACATCACCAAATCGAAGGTCCCGAAAGTCTTGGGACTTATGTCGTAGACATTTGCCAGGTGTGACTGCGCACGCGAGCCTAGAGCTGTCCGGCAAATCTGAAACTTGCGCGCCATCGGAGGGTAATTCTCGATGGCAACAACTTCAGCGGCTCCTCTGCGTTCTGCTTCAAAGGAAAAGAATCCTTCCGCGTGTCCAATGTCTAACACTCGCATGCCGGTCATGTCAGCCGGCAAGCCAAAATACGGAAGCTTCACAGCCTTGGGATCATTCCATCCCGGAGTGACTAAGCCACCGGGTAGCTCCATCCGATGAAACCAGTATGGTTCGGACTCAATCTGTGACTTCAACCAATCGTTAACCGTTAACGCTCCAGCATGGTCCACTGTGATTCTCCCTTAGGTTGATGTTGGTGATCACAGAAGCGATCGCCTTACCAAAAACCTCGTCGCTCAGATCGTTGATCACGCGCAGCAGCGCATTCGAGCGGAGCTGCTGCCAAAGAGCCTGGGTCTTGATACAAACGGCAGCACGCTGTCCGCAAAAGCGATGGGAGTGCCTGCCATCAGGCAGTCGCTCCCATGCTGCCATCCGAGTTGCTCTCCGATCAGATTAGATACTACAAGAGGAACACCAAAAGATGCCGCCTCGTGCGCTTTGTAAGGAATTCCTGCTGCATATCGGGTGGGCGCCACAAACACGCGCGCTTGGTTATACAGCGAGGTCAAGTCGTCCTGCCGGCCAAGAATGCGAACGCCGTCGACCCTTGTAATCGCCAAGAGCACCGTCGGTCCCGTAACCAGCAATGATCAACTCGGCGCCCGTCGCCTGGTGGACAACCGGCCAGATTGAGCCGCAAAAATACCGCATGGAGTCAGCATTTGGACTGTCCGTACCATGCATGGCGCCGACGAACAGGAACGTGCGTCGCTCGTCGAAGGTGGCGGCCGTCGGATTAGCGCACACCCGATGACCGACTACCGACACATTGCGAACTCCCCGCCGATCGCATGGTCTTCGCGATCTCGCTCGGAGACGACCACGACGGCATCGGCCGCCTTCGCCAAAGCCAGCTCCCGGTCCAGCCACGCAGACTTGACGCTTGGATGAAATCTCGCTGCCGAGTATCTCCGCTTGACGCCAATCACGTTCCGCAAAAATTGCTTCAGCATCGTAGATTACGCGCGCTCTCTTGAAAGCGCCATTGTCGAGCCTACCCTTTCAGGAAGGCCTCCATGTTATGAGGACGGCTGACCCACACGATGTCGCTGTTCAGGCACGTACTCACGAAATAGCCGTTCGCGTTGAGAAACGCCGTCCAACAACTCAACCTCTCGTGGAACGTCACAATACTCGTGTCCCTGCAGCGGAGATGTAAATGTAGACGCACGTAACCCGATGGCCCTGCTTCACCAGATGGTGCAGTATGTCATTACTGCGAGGAAAGCCCGACCCCAGGTGACGATGGGGTATCCGATCTTCTATGTACAGAATCTTAAGAGCGTGCGGAACTTGGCGAGATGCGCGCCGCCTGTATGTTGGCTGTTGAATAGGGCAGATGCTTGACGAGCTCGGTCGTTCCACTTTTCGCGGAATTTCTGCTGATTGACTGCCATCGCAGGCTTGGCCGCTTCATTCCCGTCCGATGAAGCAGACTCGTAATGTCGAATAACGGCCCTAGGCTCGTATATGACGCTGAAGCCAGCTTCCCAGACCTGCATGCAGTAGTCGGAGTCTTCGTAGTATGCGGGACTGAACATCCTGTTAAAGCCACCCAACTCACGAAAAAGCGGATCCGCGGCGTAACTAGGAATGCTCCGGAACAGTAATCCACTGGACGTCGAAACTCATATTGCGGCAGGTTAGGGTCATCCCCTCGCCCGTACCCCAGCGCGCTTCCATCCGACCAGATGATGCTTCCGGCCTCCTGCAGATCGCCATTCGCCAGCAGGATCTTACCGCCCACAACTCCGACCTTGGAATCTTCGCGAAAGCTGATCAGAGCCGACGAAAGCGCATGGGGCTGCAATAGGGCATCATTGTTCAAGAAGCAAAGATATTCGCCCGCGCGCCTGCTCCGCTCCTTGCATACAGCGCATCGCCAAAGCCAAGGTTAGCTGTGTTATTGATGATGGTTGCCCCATCAACTCGCTCCAATAAGCTATTGGTCTCATCGCTCGAGCAGTTGTTCACGATTACGACTTCATACGGAACGTCGGCATTTTCGAGTATGGAATCGAGGCACAGCAGCGATAGGTGGGCTTTGTTGTAAAAAACCAGAATAATCGAAACCGTAGGGTTGTCGATTGCCACGAAATACTACTCGGTCGTCAGCTGTGCAGAAGTTGCTGAAGCCGACTATGGCCCAGGTCGTCCCAAGTCCTTCTGGGCATCCGCCACGTAGTCTGCTTGCGGACTCGTAAGCGTCGCGGACGGCGCGGGTCTACGCCCTTCGATCAGCCCCAAAGCGCAGATAGTGAACCAAGCGGGTTAAAGCCGGCGGCTCGCACATCAGGATTCTGTTCAAGGTACCACTGACTGCTGAAAGTCGGGCTGGGATCTCGTCCTTCCAAGGCCCCGTGCTTAAGATAGTGGGCAATCGGGTCTACACCGTGCGTTGCAACCTCGGGATTTTGCGACAAGTACCAGTCAACGTCGAAAAGACCGGACTGCGCAATTAGCTGTGAGTCCATTTTGATCTGACGCCGCTTCGCGATAGGACCTGGCCGGAGTTTCCCAACGGCACGCAACGGCGCAGTCAATCTCCAGGCTGGTGACTGGAGGACACTGTTCAGTTGCTCGGTGCGCTTGGTCAACTCGACCTTCAGGGAGCTGCCCTCATTGACGCCCTCGACTTCGATCATCCCGCTCGTTTTCCAACTGGTCTCGCGCGTCGACTGCAGTCAGGCCGGTGATGTACTCGTCCCGCTCGCCTACCATCCTCTGAGGTCGGCGACATCACGCTCTGAGTCGGCGATATCCTGCCTCGCGCGCTGCAATCGTCTGGCTCAGTTCACCAACTGCTCCTCGCGTTGGCTAACGTCTGTTTCAGGCTGGAGATCTCGCTCAGGAACGGTCGCATTCCGCGGAACGTTCTTCCGGTGGTCAGCGGTTCGCAGGGCTGACCCGTGACCAGTTTCTGGAAATCCTGCCTCCTGGTCGCAGCCAGGTTTCTACGTCCGTCTCCGAAACCGCGAGGTCAAAGCTGTCGCAGAGCGCCTGGACCAGTTCCAGAAGTCGACGGCGAGGCGATTGCCCGATGACATCCCGGAGGGCATCGACCACAGAACGCCCCGGGTGATCACCCAGCCCAAGCTAACGTCGCTGTCGCTCTGCCACTCCACGTCGATAGATACCAGCTCGCCATCTACACTGAGAAGATTGAAGGGAGTGCAGTCCAGCAGGTCGCCGGACAATCGCATACGACGCCAGCTTCGAGCGGCTTCTCGCGAAACTCATCCGCGCGTCGGCAGCGTCGATAGCCGCGCATGTTGCAGTAGAAATTCCATCCACGGACGAAGCGCCTGAACGATGGATTCCAGATCGCCGCCCACAGCTCGCGCTCGCAGCAGTTTCCACAACAATTGCCGGCCGGGCCGGTAAACGGACTCGGACACGTGGTGCGTGATAGTCAGACTCTTCGCTCTACGCTTGTGACGAACCATTGTCCGACTGATGTGAGAAGTTGTCTTCATCACCTTTATTTCAGAGCCACGGCGCACAAAGGTCGTTTGCGTACAAAATTCAGGTGCGCGATTTACCGACCATGCAAATGCGAGTTCCGTAGTGCTGGCTGGTGGTGTCGGTGTCCGGCGTCGCAACTACGAGAAATGAGTTGCTCAGTTCAGCGAGAAGGCCGTTGGTATGCAGTACGGAGAAAGCCAGCGCTTCGTCGAACCCGCGGTAAGGCGAACCCGTGTAATCGCGAGCATGACAACGAGCCAGCAAATCGACGGCGTCAAACCCAGGCTCGGTCAGCGCACTCTCAGAGAGAACCACCGAAGGCAGCTTGTAGTCCGGAAAAGGATAATAGAAGCGTAGCCTGGGACAGTCCAGCCTCGGACAGCAGTGCGACCAATTCCCGCCGTCCGAAGGTGCGAGCTGTGTCTAGGTCCGTACAGGTCCTGAACTCCGAAGAACGGAATACCGACGTGGTCTTCGCCGCAGCCGTTGAAGTACTTCAAGCCCACTTTGTTCTCGATGGCGACAACAACCTTCCCGCCCGGCGCGAGGAAGCGGGTCACTGCCTGCAGGTAGTGCTCAAACGGATTCTCACTATCGGAGAACAACGCCGCGTACTCCAGCACTCCGATCAAAAGTATGCAGTCAAAGAGCTCATCTGTTTCGAAGCGGAGAAGGTCATCCTACACGACGCGAACATTGGTGAGCTCCCGGCAGCGCTCCGCGGCGACACGCGCCCGAAGCAGGCTTCCTTCGACTGCAACCACGTTCGCACCCATCTCTCCGAGAAAGCGAGTGATCGCCCCGCAGCCGCACCCTAGCTCAAGAACTCTGTCTCCCGGACGAACGTCCAGCGGACGAACCAGGCAGTGACGAAGCCGGCCGAAGTGGTACTCGCTGGGCCAGTCGCAAATGGACTTCGCTAATTCCTGGGAAAAGGTGCTGCGGTCCCTGGCATTCGACACAACGCTAAGAAGGCGTTCTTCCACTTCGACGCCGTCGGAATAGGAGAAATCGCCCGGATTTTCGGTTCGGTAAAGATGAAACTGGTCATCCCAGAAGTAATTCATTCGAACTCATGGACGGTCTAAGCTGGGCGTCGCGCGGAGGTTTGTCCTGTTTGGCGAGCAGCCGGCCTGCTTCCGCATCCGAAGCTGTTGAACGGATATTCTAGCAGCGAGGCCGCCGGAGTGGCGACCTGTCCAGTCAATCTGCCTGTAAATTCAATCGTTTCGCCGGAGAACGGCGTCGTGATTTCTCAGCTCCGGATGAGCCTCCGCACCACCTCACGAAGCCGATTCCTCCGGCGCGCCGAATCCGTAGATCGAACGCCAATTGAAGATCGGCTCGGGATTTAATTCCGAGTGCCCATCGTCATAGTGAAGTTGCTCAGGCGCGATTTCCAGGCGATTCATGTTCCGCTTCATGTTGTCGTAGTGGTAGTTGCTGTCACCGCGGCGCAAGCCAGCGCGATCACGCAGGATGCGGGTCGTCATTTGCTCCTTCGATCGCATGGGGTAATGCCGCAGATTGAAGCGCGATGGCCAAGGATCGCCTGGCGGGGGGTTGTGGTTGAAGACCCGTATGTTCGTCGCCGAAGCACGCCACGAGCGGATTCGTGGAGCACAGTCTGGAAAGAGCGAGTAACGCCGGATTCGAAGAGGTGCAGACTTGACTTCCGGGTCGTCTGCGGTGGTCAGCCAGTAGTTAAAGTTGTTGAATTGTATCCAACTGTACGGCGATGCATGCGCCTCTGCGATGTATTCATGGTACGGCTTGGAACGAGACGGCCCCTCCAGAAACTCGTCTTGATCGGGCCATGAGATCCAGTCGTAGGAAGTCACATAGTTTTCGATGAGGTGTCGCGACATCGCCGGATATAGCTCGTAGAAATCGAACTCTCGCGGGACGTGGCGGCTCTCCAGTAACTCGCCTCGATGACGACGGATGATGTCCGGGGATTCGTCGGTCGATCCGTGGTCCCAGACGACCAGGTGATGGTTCTGGTCCAGAAGGTATCGAAGGGAGTCCTCGAGAATGTCGCCGTCGTTGTAGCACACAAGTACTCCGAGCAGACGAATGCCTGTCAAGAGCTAGATACCGTCCTTTCCAGTCTCATCCCCAAAACAACAAGCCTCCCGGTCTGGAGTTATCGCCGAGCGATTTCAAACCATATCACCCTTACTAGACTAATCGGATTCTCCACGCAAGCCGAAGTGTAATTGTCGAACTCGGCTGAGTCATTCGTTACGAATTACGGAGAAGGCGACGCGAAGAATATATCAATGCGGAGCCGGCGCTCTTCTTATCTATCTGCTCGGGTTTCATCAACCCGATCCCTGGATGGCCGAGTTGATGATGTCCTCGGCCTTGCTGCAACTCCGCACCCGAAGGGACCTAGGCGCCACTGCCCTGCTGGCCATCCCTTTGCTGGTCGTCTTCTGCCTGTTGCACTGGTCGGTATTGTTTGCTATTCCGATGGCGATTGGCTCGGCCAGCCTATTCGCACTCGCACTCCGGCACAGTGATCTGCTGCCCACCGCGTTAGCCACGCCGGCAGGATATATCGTGGTCGAACATGCGCATCCTGTCATCATCGGAATGACGCCAAGGACCATCGACGCATCCCTGTCGGCCATCGACTCGGCATTCCGATGCCATGCCCATCAGTTCATGACTTGGGCCGGCGTTCATCCCCTCGCGCGCGTGCTTCTCCTGCTGGTCTACAACTGGCTTCCGCTGGTTGCCGTCGTCGTGATGGTCTACACCAAGCAGAGGAAGCGGTATCTGCTGGCCTTGTTCATTGCCGCGCTTCTTGCGGTGCCTTGCTACCTGCTGTTCCCGGCGGTTGGCCCGGCGCACCTGTCCGACGCACTCGCCCCGCGAAATTGCCTGCCTTCCCTGCATTTCACGTGGGCCTTGCTGGCCTTCTGGTACTGTCCCAAGTCTTGGAAGTGGCCGATGGCTGGCTTTGTTCTGCTAACTGGAGCCGCAACCATTACGACCGGCGAACATTACTTCATAGATCTGGTTGCCGCCGCGCCGTTGGTCTATGTCACCATCAGGTTGGCAGGATGGACGCCATTCACGGCTACGGTAATCTCAACAGCTCCGCGGTCGCCGGCGACGGGCTGAGGTGGACCTCAGCGCGATGAGCCGCGTCCCATGCGGCGCTTACTTCCAGAAGGAAAATGTCCGTTTCGCGGCCGCGCCCTCCCCGGTTGTCACACCGCCCAGATCGATGGCCCACTTTCGCAGCTGCTTGGCGAATTCGGAACGCGATGCCGGCGTTATCGGCTTGCCCGTATTCATCGCGGTAATCAGTTCTGCGGAACTGTTGGGAATGGTCAGCGACACCGGCAGCCTCACCGCCTTGGCGATCTCCTCCAGAGTCACTTCGCCTTTGGAGCGGAAGCGGTTGATGACTATGTTCAGCTTGCCCGGCGGAAAGTTGTACTGCAGTAACTTGTCCACGTAGCGAGACAGGTCGCGCAACGCAGGCACATCGGGAGTAGCCACCAGATAAATCTTGTCGCACTCTGCGATCGTGGCCTCGTTTGCATTGCCCACGCCATGGCAGCAGTCGATGATCACGTACTCATAGGTTCCGCGAAGATAGCGAATGGTCTGCTGTATCGCGCTCAGCGGTACGTCGGTCAGTCCATAGAGCCCTTCCGGGCCAGGCAGCACATCAATTCCATCCGCCTCGTGCACCACGAAGCCATTCAGCAGGTCAGCGTCAACCCGGTCGATGTTGCGGGCCAGATCGTAAAAATGGTATTCCGCCGTTGGCAGACCAAGATACAAACCAACGTGGCCCAGTTGACGGTGCTGGTCCACAATCAGGACCTTTTTGCCGCCCAGTTGCGCTAGAAACGTGGAGAGGTGAATGGCGAGGGTGGTAGTCCCCGCTCCGCCTCGCGCACCCAGAAAAGCCAGGACGCTGCCCGGCTTATTGGTACGGGCCACTGTCCAACGGCGTCGCAACCGCAAGAGCGATTCGCTGAACTCATCGCAGTTGAGCGGACTGCCAAGATACTCGGCATAGCCCGAGCGCATGGCATCCAGAACCAGGCCGGTATCGGACTTGGCGGAGAGCGCGATCAGCAGCACCCGCTCCCCGAGCAACTGCTGTAAAGAAGTCGCGGTCTCCATCGCCAGTTCGCGGTCCGTGTCGGCATTGATGATGCATAAGCAACCCTCACACTTCTGCATCGACTTCAGAAGATCGACATCCCGGTTGTGGGGCAAGTAGTCCGGCATGTTCCCGGCAAAAGACGCTCCCAGCAGCTGTGCCGCCAGCCGGGAGACCGCGCTGATGGTCGCAGGATCCAGGCATACCGTGACCAGCGCTATCCCGGCGGCCTTCTCGGACTGTGCTTGTGTAACTTGTGTGCTCACCATGTTGCTACTCGCACTGGGCGCCCCCTGATGGAACTTCTGATTGCATTCCTCCGCGTCTGAACCATGCTGTGACCTACCACGCGTACCTTGGCCCCGGCGCACGCCGCCAGGTATGCCAGTAAGGCAACCGGGAATACCCACGCGATGGCAATGGGCAGCGACCATATTCTGGCGATGGACGCCGGCTTGATCAGACGACCCAGGCAGATAACCACCGTGCTCAACCATCCGGCGCCAAGCAACCCCCAAAGCGCCAAATGAAGCAGCTTTTGAGTTCTCCCGGTCTGTCTGGAACTTGGGACCAAGGCCCACAGCACCGCCGGTATCAGCATTACTTCGTTGTAGAGCTGGAATGGCATCAACACCTGAAACACGCAAACCGAAAAGCCTACCGCCAGTAGCGGGTCGCCACTTCTCCATCTCCAGCTTGCGGCGAACGCCGCCACGATCAAAAGCGCTCCGGCCAGCGCAGGTAGACGATGGCCGGGCAGCATCGAAATCAGCGGCGGCGCGCCTGCGTAATGGCTATAGGCGCGTATCGTCGCCAGCCAACGAACCAGCCAGCCAGGACTCATCCACTCCGAAATTCCGAATAGACCAGCCAACGTCCACCCCAGCGTCAAGAGGAACGCCCTGCGCTTGCGCCAGTCATGGACGCACCAGAACGTCAGCGGCAGCAGAACTCCAATCGCCAGCTGCGGCTTTACCATTGCCAAAGCTCCCAACACTCCTGCCGCCGCCAACCGTCCCGAGCGCAAACAGGATGCCGCTCCGGCCAGCAGAGCGGCCACCAGCATTGTCGGCTGCCGTAGCTCCAGTCCAAGCAGGACTGGAAAGCTGGACACGACCAGGACCACGCAGACCGCTTTCGTAGCAGGAGAGGTTGACCCTTCCAGCCAAGCCACCACTGACCACCCCGTAAGCAATGCCGCGACTACGAAGAAGCAGGACTCCGCCACAGCAAAAGGGAGTACGGCAAAGGGCGCGAACAGCAGCACCGCGAACAGCGGATAAGCAAATCTCTGCTGGTTCTGGTTCGCCAGCCTGCCACGATACATTTCGCCCTGAATCTGCCGGCTCACCTCCGGACCGTAAGGGTCTCGATGCTGGAACAACACGACGCGGCTTGCGTACCACACCGGATACAGGTCGGCCACAATGCCAGGACCTGATAGAGCCGCTGCCGGCGGCACAATGACGAACGCATAGTGCACGGAAAAGGCAAGACAAACGCAAGCCACCAACAGCAAGGCTGCGAAACCGGTCGCGTTCTCCCCGCAGGCAATGGCGTTCATAGGGCAAGAAGCCTGGGCCGTTCTCTGGCGCGCGATCGCGGTCAATCGGCGATGGCCAGCTGGTCATTCACCTCGATGCGACTTCGCCGGATGCTCCCGACCGGCAGCTCCAGCACGCTGCGCGTCTTCCAGCCGAGCGCTGCAATGCGAAAACCACCCACCCGCTCCCAGACGCCGAGCACCCGCATGCGGCGGTCGAGGGCCACGACATCGATCGGGAAAAGCATCCCGCAGGTGTGGACGCCGGAGGAGGGCACGATGAACAGGCCTCCCCCGGGATTCAGGCCGACCTCGCCAAGCAAGCCCACCAGCCGTGACCACGCCGTGGTCGCGACTCGGATATCGGAACCCACGATGGCGTTCTTGCTGGTATTGACGATCTCGATCGGTTTGGAAGTTGGCATCATAGGCCTGACTCCCAGGGACTAGGCCGTTCTCTTCCGGCGCCAGATCAGGACCGCCAGGATCAACCACGAAAAGCATTCCGGAAACCACACGAATAATCGTTGTGCCGTCCATATCGTCTCCTTTCTTCTTGAATTGCGTCTTCTCGATTTACGTCACCCACCGTCCAAACTCCTGGCCGCATACTGCCCTCTACTTGCCCACCAGAGACCCCAGGTTCCGCGATATGAGCAGGGCCGCCGGACCGAGCAGAACAATGAACATGCTGGGAAATATGAACAGCACCAGGGGAAACATCAGCTTAATGGTGCTCTTGGCAGCCATTTCCTCGGCCTGCTGGCTGCGCTGTTTGCGCAAGCCGTCGGCGAAGGTACTCGAGCGCTTTCGAAACCGGAGTACCAAACCGGTCCGACTGGGCCAGCATGTTGGCAAAACCTTTTACTGTCTCCAATTGAGTTCTATCGGCCATATCGCGCCAGGCATCAATGCGCGGTTTGCCGGCCCGCTGCTCCAGGTTAAGCTGCATTAATTCTTCGGCCAGCACGGCATGACTGCCTCCCAACTCCTGTCCGGTGCGCAGCAGTGCCTGGTCAAGGCCGAGTCCCGCGTCCACGCAGACCACCATCAGATCCATGGCGTCAGGCAGCCCGAGGCGGATTTTTTCCCGGCGCTTCTTGGTCACCGTCGACAACCACATGTCAGGAGCAAGATAGGCGCCACCCATCATTAGCGTGATCCAAAAAAACGTGATCTGGTGAAAGAAGCTCCAAATCAACAGCACCGCGACCGGCGCCAGCAAGCGGGCCGCGAGATAAGCATCCATGCTGCTCTGGTTTCGCAGACCCGGCAGCCAGAAAACGCTTACGCAACTTTTCCCCGGTCGCGATTCCCAGCCGGCCGCCCACCAGGTGGACCACCGCGCAGCAGTTGACTCTGCACGGCCCCGGGAAACCAGGCCCCGGGTCTCGTCCGGCGCCGGCAGCAAGCGGGTGACGCCGAAGACCCGCTTGGCGGCCGAGGTCGGCCGGGTCATGAACCAGACACAGACCAGCGCGGTTGCCGAAGAACGCGGTCAACTGAATGCTGAGCGTCAGCGCAAGTTTCATGGACTCACACTTTGATCCTGACGATTTTGCGGATCAACAATCCGCCCATGGCCATCATGCAGATCCCGGTATAGGTGAGCTTTCGCCCCACCGGATCGTGCATCAGGACATTGGTGTAACCGGGATTGGCGACGCTGATCAGGCAGAACATGACCACCGGCAGCAGGCACAGGATCCAGCCGGTAAGCCGCCCCTGCGCTGTCCGAACGCGCAACTCGCCCTGGATGCGCATACGATCGCGCAGCACCGCGGTGGTCCGGTCAAGAATCTCCACCAGGTTTCCTCCCGTCTCCTTCTGCACCAGCATGGCCGTGATCACAATCTGCAAGTCGGCGCGACGGCACCCGGCGGCCCAGTTGCAGCAGGGCGTCGCGCTGGGGGATGCCGAAGTTCTGTTGCTTGTAGACTTCGCCGAATTCCGAACGCAGCGGCTCGGCCCCTTCCTCGGCGACAATCTCGATCGCTGCGCCGATGGAGTGTCCGGCGCGCAACGCGCGAGCGATCAGGTCGAGAGCGTCCGGCAGCTTCTGGTTGAACTTCGTCAGCCGGCGCTCCCGCTTTATCCGCAGAACAAGAATTGGAAGGGCTGCTGCCAGCATCCCGGCAATCACTCCAGGAATGAGATCGACGATCCAAAACCGTACGATGCCGAATCCCATCACTCCCAGGATTGCCGACGCGAACAGAACGGTACTTACACTCCAGGAGCTTTCCGCCTGCGCCAGCAACACCGATATTTTGCTGTGCCGTACCCCAGCCCTCCAGCAACTTGTTCAGCCATTTGATTTCGCTCAGGCTGGTTTGCTTGAGGAGTTCCACGGCATCGTCGCCGCCATGCGCCGCTCCACCGCCGGCGACGTGCACTCCGGCCAGACGGCGCTCCACCGCGCGCGCGGTGGCCGAGGGCCGCGTGAAGAACATCACCACCGCAAACGTCACCACCGCAAAGAAGACGAACACCGACATGCGTCAAGGCCATCCGCGCACTCCCTATACCTCTTGCGACACTTCCAGCAGGTTCATGGCGAGCGGGATGCCCGCGTCTTTCAGTTTCTCGGCGAACTTGGGAATGATTCCGGTGGAGCGGAAGCGGCCCAGCACTTTCCCATTCGGTCCCAGCCCTTTCTTTTCGAAAAGGAAGATATCCTGCAGGCTGATGACGTCGCCGTTGGTGCCCGTCACCTCGGTGATATGCGTCACCCGTCGGCTGCCATCGCTCATGCGCGAGACCTGCACAATGATGTGGATGGCGGAGGAGATCTGGTGCCGCAGCGCCTTTTCGGGCAGGCTCAGGTTCGCCATAAGCGCCATGGTCTCGATGCGCGAGAGGGCGTCGCGCGGACTGTTGGCGTGGATCGTCGTCACCGAACCGTCGTGCCCGGTGTTCATCGCCTGCAACATGTCGAGCGCTTCCCCGCCCCGCACCTCGCCGATGACAATGCGGTCGGGACGCATACGAAGGGCGTTGATCACCAGCTCCCGCTGATGGACCGCCCCTTTGCCTTCCACGTTGGGTGGCCGGCATTCCAGGCGGACTACGTGTCTCTGCTTCAATTGCAGTTCCGCCGAGTCCTCGATGGTGACGATGCGTTCCCGTTCCGAGATGAAGCCCGAAAGAACGTTAAGCAAGAGTAGTCTTGCCCGCGCCCGTTCCACCCGAGACTACGATGTTCAGTCTGGCCTTCACCGCCTTGTTCAGGACCTCCAGCATCTCCGGGGTATAAGCGCCTTTGGCGATCAGGTCTTGCGCGGTGAGCGGCGAGGAGCCGAAGCGGCGTATGGAGACAATGGGACCATCGACGGCCAGCGGCGGTACGATCACGTTGACCCGCGAGCCATCGGGCAGACGTGCGTCCACCATGGGCGAGGATTCATCCACCCTGCGTCCCACTCCGCGAAACGATCTTGTCAATGATGTGCATCAGGTGGACGTTGTCCTTGAAGACGACTGAGGTCTCCTCCAGCACGCCATTGCGTTCGACGTAAACCGTCTTGTAGGTATTCACCAGGATGTCGTTGACCGTGGCGTCCTGCAGCAGAGGTTCGAGCGGGCCAAAGCCAAAAACCTCATCCATCACCTCGCGGGCCAGGGCATCGCGTTCGATGGCGCTGAGCGGGATTTCCTGCTGGCCGACCAGTTGATGAATGACCCCCAGCAGCTGCTGCTTGGTGCGTCCGTCCGGCAGCAGCATCAACTTGTCCAGGTCCAGCTTGTTGATTAGTTCGCGATGGATTGCGGACTTTAGAGTCCTGCGCTCCGTTGGAGAGCATCTGCGGAGCACGGTCCTTCCGCTCGATCAGCGGCCGAGGCAGAGCGGAGAGGTTCAAAACCGAATCGGCCATGGCATCTATCCTCGAGCGTCTTCTTCCCGGACAACGTTAGTTCCAAAACGCAAATCTGCGTTTGGTTTCTGTTGGGCCATCCTTTACCGGACGCCAGGGTGGAAGCCCAGTTCTTGATCTGGCTGGCAAACTCCGATCGCTTCTCCGGCGAGATCGGCTCGCCGGTGTCCACCGCCCGTATCAGTTCGCGCGGAACTGGTGGGCAGGGTGATCGACCACGGGATGCCGGATCGCCTTCTCGATCTGCTCCACCGTCACGGTTCGGTTGGAACCATGCTGATTGATCACAACTTTCAGTTTTTCCGGCGGCACATAACCCTCCAGCAAGCGGTCCACGTAGCGGGCCAGATCGCGCAAGGCGGGAACCTCCGGAGTCGCCACCAGGAAAAGTTCGTTGCAGCAGCGCGATCGTGGTTTGGTTCAACTCGTCCAGACCGCCGGTGCAGTCGATCAGCACGTAGTCGTAAACTTCGGCAAGAAATCGGATCGCCCGCTCCAGCGCATCGCAGGAGATGACACTGCTTTCGCTCAACGAGTCAGGAGACAGCAGTACATCGACACCGCTGGAGTGATGGCCGACATAGCTGTTCAGCAGGGTCAGGTCGAGCCGGGCGATGTTACGCAGCAGCTCATGGAAGTTGTAGTTGCGCGAATCAATCCCCAGCAGCATGGCCACGTGTCCGAGGTGAGGATGCAGGTCCACGATGAGCATCTTCTGCGCGTGCCGCTTGGCCAGAAACGTCCCCAGGTGAACGGCCACGGTGGTCGCTCCGGCGCCGCCGCGCACGCTTAGAAAGGCAAGTATCCGGCCGTTGGTCTGGCCGCAGGCAGGAACGCAGACAGCCAGCGTGCGCGCAATTTTTGCAAGGAACTTGACAGCTGCGTCGGCCTGCAGCGGTTTCGTGAGATACTCGCTGCAACCCGCCCGCATCGCATTCAGGATGAGGTCTGGATTCTCATCGCCGGAAATCGCGATCAGCGCGGTCTTGCCGTTGATCATGGGCTGGAGGGTGGTTGCGGTCTGTACCGCCAGGTCCTGGCTCTTGTCGAAGTCAATCAGACAAACCAAAGCCTCTGCTCCCTGCAATTGTTGCGGCAGTTGCGACCGCAGTGTGGTTGGGGTGTAGTCCGGAAAGGCGCTGAGGAACTGGACGCTTTCCTGCATAGCCACCTGTCCTGGCGCTATCGGCCGTTTCCGGGTCGAGCCCAACCGTAATGAGGCGTAGACTTCCACCCACGATATGGGGCGTTGCCGAGCTCAAGTCGCACTCCTTCACTGGTGCATATCGGCAGACGACTGTCCGGGCGTTACTTTCGTTGCCCCGGGCAGCCCTTTGTCGAATTCCGACGGCTGCATGAAAGGTACCGGCCAACTTGGGACGGCAGGGCGTTCGCCGTCGGGCATTGCGAGTGGTTCGCACGACGGTCGGCGTGACGATGACGATCAGCTCCGTGGTGGAATGGTTCAGGTTGCGCGACCGAAACAGTTGACCCAGGATGGGGATGTCGCCAATTCCGGGGATCTTGCTCAAATTGTCGGTAATGCGATGGTCGAGCAGTCCGGAGATTGCGAAGCTCTGACCGTTCTTCAGCTCGATCTCGGTATCGGCCTTCCGGGTGGAGATCGCCGGAATGGTATAGCCGGAGATCTTCACCGCATTGGTGTAATCCAGCGCGCTGACCTCCGGGCTGACCTTCAGTCGAATGGTCCCATCTGGATTCACGTAAGGCGTGAACTCCAGCTTCACGCCGTATGGGCGGAACTGGATGGTGACCGAGGTAAACCCGCCATTGGAGCCCTGGATCACCGGGAAAGGAAACTCACCACCCGCCAGGAACTTCGCCGCCTGCCCGTCGATCGTGGTCAGATTGGGCTCTGCCAGCACCTGCAAGACTCCCTTGTCCTGCAGGGCGCGCAAGGTAGCTCCAATGTTCAGCGCGGAGTTGAAGTAAAACAGATTCAACACATCCTGAATCATCGCCTGCGTACCCGTTCCCCCAATTTGAGAAAAGTTAGGCGGGCTGAAACCCTGGGTGGTAACCGCGCCGGCATTCTGTCCCACGCTGAAGAAATTGAAGCCGAATTGGGCTAACTTGGTGCGGTCCAGTTCGGCGATGCGCACACGCAGCTCCACCTGCGGGTTGTGCCGCGGATCCACGACCAGCGAATTCACCACGTCCTTCGAATAGTTGGTCGCCAGCTTCACCGCCTCTTCGACCTCGGCGTCGCTGCCGACCACCCCCGAGAGATACACGCGCCCTTGCGATGCCTTGACATCGATATGGTCGCCGGGAAGTGCCTGGGCCAGCGAGTCGTTCAGACCGGTGACATCCAAGTCCGCCAGGATGGTGTACAGGTTTGACTGTCCCATCTCATTCCACAGCACCACACTGCTGCTGCCGGCCGCTTTCGCCGTGAAGACCAGTTGCTGCGGGCTGGCGGTCAACGAATCCAGCACGGCGGGATTGCTGACGTAAACCCGTCGCATCCGCTCCGTGGTATTGATGAACAGCGAGCGGCCCAAAACCAGATGCAGGGTGCGGGGATCGCTCTCCGTCCTGCGCTGCTTCCTGCTGACCCTGAGCCTTGCCCAGCATGGCCGGAGTCGTACTTCAGCACCCGCTGTTGCACCGCCGCCACCGACGGCGCCGGCGACGCCGGGTCGACCGAGATGGTGGCGGTGGCTGCGGTAGCGGCCGGCTGAACGGGGAGAGCAGCTGTCGGAGGGCGTCTGGCCTGGCAGGGCAACGCTGGCCAGTAAGATAGTCGCCAATACAATTCGCTGCACGGTTGGTCCACACTTTCTGATTCCACCCATGGCGTCACTCAAACTGGCTCGTAACATGTTTGTCGCCCATGATGGTTTCCACCTCGTACGGGTGTCTTGCGGTCCCATGCGCTCGCGACCGCCGCGGCAGCATCCAGAGGCCGCGAAGCGCCCGAGATCTCCGTCACCCGGATCGGCACCGCTGCGACCCGCCCGCGATCGGCCCCGTTGCGGAGCACGAAATGGATGGTGCCCTGGGTGCTCGCCAGAACCAGCTTCTGGGCGTCCTCCGGCTTCAGAAGCAAGGGTCACGACCCCAACGTTTTCCGCCTTGCCCCCGGGCTCGGGCTCGATCTTTTGACCGACCGTGAGAACTTCGACATCCTGCAAAACGATTTGGGTGGCCGGGAGTAGGCAGGGTGTTGTTGCGGAAGGTGACCAGCACATCCACATGGGAGCCGGGGAACAGGAACCCCGCCACACCCGATCACTTCGTCGGAGCGGACCGAGGCCGCCCGCATGCCTTCAGGAATCTTGACCGTGAGACCTATTCCGGAGCCCACCACCGCCAGGTATCCGTCGAGGACCGGCTGCCGCGCGGCCACCGGATAGATCACGGCCCGGCCCGACAGCTCCTCGATCCTGGTAAACGCGCCTTCCAGAGGCATCTTGGCCGGCCACTCCACCAGGGTGAGGTTCTCCGGCTTGAGCACCTCGCCCGCCTGCAACGCCCGCGACGCAGCCACATACTTCTGGGTGGTTTGCGGCAGGTGCTTTCGCAACCCTTCCATTGATCTTGCGGGTCAGAAAAAAGGTGACTGCGCCGGACAGCAGCAGAGCGGCCAAGAGAGCGACGAGGAGTCGGCGGGGGTTCATTTTATTGGCCCAGTAGAGAACCGAATAAGGTCATGGCTGTGCCCGCTCCAATCGCGACCCCGTAAGGCAGTCGCAGAGTTCGGGAGTTCTTGACATTCAGATCGGGATGCGGCTGCAGGCCCGCCGATCCATGATGCAGCAACAGCTGCGCAACATTGGCAAGAGTCTGCTTCAATCGTCCCGCAACCAGCGCGAGAGCGAGCGCGAAGATGCCGCCGGCCAGGGCCGTCGCGATAAGGATTCCAGTGATATGGCTCAGGCCGGCACAGCAGCCGACGGCCGCCATCAGCTTCACATCGCCGCCGCCCATGCCGCCGGCAAGGTAGAAGAACCAGAAACGCCGCGCCCGCGATAACCCCGGCCAGCGCAGCTGTGGCGATGGAACGCCATCCTCCCAGGAGCAGGTGGAACCCGAGTCCGAGCAGGATCGAAGGACCGGTCAGCCAGTTGGGAATGCGGCGGGAGCGAAAGTCGCAAATCGCGCCGCTGAGGGCGCAGACCACGGCCGCTCCCAGATACACCGTTTCCGTACTGATGTTTGCCACGGTTCAGGCACCTTCCCTGTGCGGACAAGCAAGGTCATGGATGGCCCGGCTGACGGCTGCGGTCGCAGAGCCTGGTTGTGCGGTGACGACCCAGCTCACCACCGCACAACCCAACCAGTTGAGAGCCATAACCTATCGCTCTTTATCCGTTCCCGCCTGTATGGCCCCGGTTCAAGCGAGCGCGTTGTTGAGTTGGGTGTCGATCGTCGTAAACGCATTGCCAATCGCGTCTGCAACGGCTTTCATGCTGACTACGGCGCCAAGTGCAATCAAGGCGGCGACGAGCGCGTACTCGATCAGGTCCTGACCCGACTCGTCCTGCCTCAGGCTCTTGAGAAATCTCCACATAGCAAACCTCCGGTCCGTGCGTCTGTATGGCCCGGTTCAAGCGAGCGCGTTGTTAAGTTGAGTGTCGATGGTGGTAAAGGCATTCCCAATCGCGGTCGAGACGGCCTTCATGCTGACTACTGCGCCAAGAGCAATCAAGGCAGCGACGAGCGCGTATTCAATCAGGTCTTGACCCGACTCGTCCTGCCTCAGGCCCTTGAGAAGCTTCCACATAGTGCAACCTCCAATGTGAGCGTTGTCTGGAACTGCACGTTTTACCGTGCTTCTATGGCTATCGGCCCGGCGGCCAAGGAACTTGAGAGTTATTCGGACTTATCGGACCGGACCCTGAAGAACTCCTGGACGAGCGTCGTGCCTACGATGCCGGGGTGGTTATGCCGATCTATACACAGAGGTTTCGTAGTGATTCACGTCGAAACCTCGCCTCCGAGGATGAGAAATGCAACGGCCAATGATCACATTTCGGCTCGACGAACCGTACAACGACCCCGGCGAAGTCCAGGCTGGTGTCAGTGAAGAGGAAGCGCTTAAGCAGCCCGGCGTCATAACCCGCAAAGACCTCGAAGAAGCCGCTTCGCCTTCGCGACCTGCCGAACCTGCCGGAGTTGAAGCCCCTTTTTTTCCGCAGCCGCCCGCTAGCCGGATGAAAACGGCGCAGTGGATCACGGCAGCCGCAACGACTGTGCTGTCGCTAACCGCGGCCTACTACGCCGTCACCTCCAACCGAAACAGCCGGTCGCGGTACCAATTGCTTGCCAACTCAACCCGCATGGCGCTCGCCGCTACCGAGGAGTCCACGCGTGTCGACCAGCAGGCCTGGGTTGGCCTTCCTCTGCCGGCAGCCTATCCGTTGACACGGGAGGGAGGGGGCTTCGCCATCAAGCTGCGGAACTTTGGCAAGACCCCGGCCCTTAATGTTTTCATTACCGACTACGTGGTGATCGAAGATCTCGACCAACTTGACGGCATGCAGCAGGAAGCGGCGAATCGCCCAATGGCAGCTGGGACCTTGATGCCGGGCGGCGAATTCGGTACGGATATCGGTTTCAGGACGAGTCCGGAGGGCGTTGCCGGCTTGGCTGAGGGTAAGGTACGCGCCGTGAACTATGCCCTGATCACTTATGAAGACATCTACCACCGCCCGCATACCACCCAGAGCTGTTTTTACTGGCATGGTGGATTGCGCGCGCCTCTGCCTTGCGAGCAATTCAATACTGTGGAGTGACACTTAGATCAGTTTCTGGATCTGAACTGAAGAGTCTGTGTGAGTACGCAGGTTCGTCTCCGCCGGTGGAGTGAAACGAACGAAAATGGAACCCCGCAGGGGTGGGAGCGCAGTTAGCCCAGGGCGGAGCGCAGCGGAGTCCTGGGTAGGCTGGGAAAAAGAGATCGAGTCCCGTAGGGACGGCAGGGTACTAACACAGACTCTTCAGTCCAGCTCCCCCTTGTTAAAGCAGGGGGCTCCGTCACGGGACCCTGTCTTATTGCGTTAGCCGGAGGAGAATCTTCGCGGCAATAGTCTGAAAGACCTGCTGCAGCTCCGCGGAGCATTGACTGGACGGGCAGTTGGAGGCAAACACCGCCTCGCCCACCGGCTGGTTGGGATCATAAGTCGAACTCGCAGGATCGTTGGCGATCTGCCGCAGAAACGCCTGGTCGACGCTCGACCCTAACCCGATGGAGTACACCAGCATGCCGGGATTCTCGGCGCGCATGGCGTTTGCAGTTTGCAGGGCGCGATACTTGGCGTCCGCGGTCACGTTGGCGCGGTTCAGCGACTTCAACTGCCCGTCAATTGCCGACGTGAATTTGCTGACCGTCTTCAAACAGGTGGTGGAAGGCGTCCACTTGGAACTGCCGTCGTAACTCGCAACCGAGTTTCCCGTGGCCGTATCGAAGACGTCAACCGAGCTCCCCGAGTCGTGGCCCCCGAAATTGTAAAGCGTGGGTGTTCCCGAGCAGGACAGCTTGTCCTGAATGGTGTTGACGTATCCATCCGTGAAGTAAACCACCACCTTCACCACGTTTTGTCCGGGCTGCACCACCACACTGTCATTCTGGGCCTTGGCATCCGTAAGTCCACCGGGACCAAACGTTCCGCCGGAGAACTTGCTCTTCATGGCATTGACGGCGTTGGTGATGGGAGTGATGAAGTTGTAGCCGATCGCCACATCGATGGTTGCGTTGGAGGCGAAGCTGATCATCGCGACTTCGTCATTGCTGTTGTCAAAGTAGTTGATGAAGGTAATGACCGCGGGTGGAAGCGCCGTCGATCCGCCATCGCTGCTCATGGAACCGGAACGGTCCAATACCAGCGACATCACCAGCTTGCCGCGTGTTGCCTGGGCGCTGTCACTGACCGAAAAGGTCTGCCGGTCAGGCAGAATTCGCATGAAAAACGTTCGGATGGTCGCGGTAGCGGTGACGTTGACCAGCGTCTGGCCGTAGGCGTCGGTGGAGAAGCTCACGTTGATCGTAGGAGGAATCGAATCCAGTCCGGAGACGTTGTAGTTTCCGTTGAACGAATTGATCGCGAGATTCCTGGCCGTTGTCTGCCCTTGCGCGAGGTTCCTCATGGCCGTCAGACAGGCGGCATCCACCGCCTTGGACAACTTCGCTTTCGTGACGTACGCAAATCCCACGTCGATCGCCAATGCCAGGAACAGCAGCATCACCGTCAGACATACGGCTAGCAGGATGGCGATTTGCCCGCGCTCGTTCTCCCGGCTCTGGCCGCGACTGTAGGGTTTCACTGCTTCGGCTCCTTCTCAGTAATAGGCAATGTCATACAACTGCGATGGCAGCACGGTTCCGGTCAGGAAGCCTCCGATCGGCGTGATCGGCTTGTAGCTGTAGAAGACCTCGGTCACATAAACCGTCTGGTTGAGCTGGGGAACCACACTGGCGGGAAGAAGGGCTGTGCCTCCCACCACGGTCCCGATCAGACTGGCGGCCCCCATCCCACCCTGCGACACTTGCCCAGTAAGCTGGATCTTATTGTTGTTGTTGAACACCGACGACACGATGACTTCGCCGTTGGTGCCTAGGTTCAATGGGGACGACGCCGCAACCACGGCAGTGGCCGTATCCGCGAGCGTGGTCCCGCGGGAGGCCATACTCGATCCTTCGCCGGTCAGGTTCGCGATGACCTGCGCGATATAAATGGCGCGGCTGAAGTCGACCAGACCAAACACCAGGATGAGCATCAGGCTTGCCGACAAGGCAAATTCCACCAGCGCCTGGCCGGACTCGTGGCTCCTCCCGGGACTCCTCACCCCGTCGCGCCCGCTCGCTGCCGCCATCTTGGTTCGCCTCCGCTAACTGGTATTGCCTGGGGGGAAAGGCTCGTTCTTCAGACTGACGCCGACCGTGAACGTGTAAGTGCCGTCCTTGAAGAACTGGGCCACGATGGGAGTCATGAGTTGCAGGTCGGTGGTCAGAGAGATGGTCATGGTGTCTCCCGGACCTCCCGCACTGCCTTTGCCTCCACCAGCGCTGGAAATTTGCATTTTGGAAACGTCAATACCGATTGCCGCCCGCTGGGCAACTTGCATAATCGAGTCCACCCGCGACAGGGTCTTCCCGGGATGTTGCGGATCGGAAAGATGATTGCCCGTAATGGCGTAGCGCCCGGCCTCTCGCACCGCGTTCTGCAGGTTCATCTCCACGTAAAACAAACGCGCGAAGTCGAAGACCGCGAACACCAGCAGCAGGACCATGGGCGCAACCATCGCAAACTCCAGAATGGAAGTTCCCGCTGCTTGAACTCCTCCGCGCCGCCGGAGCCTTATCCCACCGAACGTGACACCCACGACGGAATCGCCGCACGGAGCCTGCGTTTTGTCATGCCACGAGTTGCTGGTTCGCACATAAGGGCTATCGGCACAAGTCGTGTTCTGGTTTAGGAGGGCTTATCGCTGCCCGCTATCAGGTGGTTCCAGGGTTGGCCGATGTTGTTCAACAGAACCATGCCAGGGTCGAGTTACCATGGACGACTATCCAAGACGAATTCTGTTGATTGAAAATTTAGAGCCGGTTGCCCGGCAGATCGAAAGCAGCCTGTCTCAGTCGCGCTCCTTCGATGTGCAGCGATCGGAAGACCTGACCTCAGGTCTTAACTGTTTGCGAGCCTCGCAGTTCGATGCCGTGGTTCTGGATCTGGCCCTCCCCGATAGTTCGGGCATTGACACTTTGGTTGCCGTCCGCAACGAGTGCCCGGAGACACCCATCGTAGTTCTCGGGAAAGATGAAAATCCGAGCACGGCTGTACGTGCGCTAAGCGAGGGGGCGCAGGACTTCATTACCGATGCCGCCTGGAACCCGGTCTCCCTCCCCAGGATCCTGCGGTTTGCGATGGAGCGCCATAACAGCGGACGCCCCGCGGTTTCCGTCAAGGATGGCAGGCTGTTGACCTTCATCGGAGCGCGAGGCGGAGCCGGCACCACTACCGTGGCACTCAACGTCGCCGGAGCGCTGGCTTCGCTCGACCACAGTACGCTTGCCACCGAATGGTGCTGGCCACGCGGTGCCTTCTCTCTGTTCCTTGCCGAACCTCCGGCCACAAACCTCAGTGCCCTCGGGACCCTGCCTCCTCGAAGCATCACGAAATCGCTGCTGCAGAAGCTAATGGTAGCCAGTTCGAACAACCTGATGTTGCTGCACGGCCCTCAAGCTGCTGCTGAGTTTCAGTATTGGAATCCTGCCCAGGCCGAAGCGTTCGTCGCCGGCCTCTTGCAGATTGCGGATTTCGTGATCATGGATCTTTCCCCTCATCCGAGCGCGGTCAGCCGCGTCGCCGTTCGCAACTCGTCCACCGTCGTCGTAGTGCTGGAGCGTAATCCCGAATCCGTAGTGCTGGCGAATGAGACCATCTCCGCCGTTCACTCGTGGGCAGCTAGCGATACCGCCGTCGCAGCAGTCGTCGTCAGCAAAGGAGGCTCGGCCACTCCCATGTCGCTGGACGATATTCGCTCGCAGCTTCGCTGCGGGGTAGTCGGCGTTGTTCCTCCCAGCACGGAGCCGATGCCGGGATTCTCCAAGAGGCTGCCAATAACCATCTCACGACAAGGCACACTCCCGGCTGATACTCTGACCGACATTGCAAGGCGTCTGGCATGTAAGCAACCGGAATTGCTGACGACCTGAGTACCTGACGCGCCCCACGACTCTTCGCGGTTCGACCTCCGATTCCAATCACGTGATCGTTCCAACTTGCCGGGCACGCAAGCCCTCTTTCCCTCCGATTTTGAAATCAAACCGCATTCAGTGTGTAATCGGAGCGCAGCCTGCAAGCCATGTCGCAAGCAAGAAATCGAACTATGAGACTCAAACCACGCCTGCCTATCTGGTCGTATCTTGCAGCCCTGATTTTTCTGGCCGTCAGCGCCCTGGCGCAGGGACCGTCGGCATCGCCGGCCTCTACTCCACCGGTGAAGCTCCCTCCGGTCCCGGGACAAGTGGTCGCTCTGACACCCGAGGCCGGTTTCCACAACGAGCCCTCCATCGCGGTGAATCCTGGGAATGCCTCGCAGCTGGTTGCGGCCTATCAGGTTCCCGCGACCGTGGCCTTCTCACGCGACGGCGGCAGTTCATGGAAGGTGGCGACCGGTACAGCTCCCAAGGACTATCGCGTGTCGGGCGACGTTTCCGTCATCTACGACAAGCATGGAGCTGCAATCCTGTGTTACATCGCCTTCGACAAGCTGGGCTCCGATAATTACTGGGCGCGTGGCGCCACCCGCAACGGCATCTTTGTTCGCCGCTCCACTGATGGCGGCGCGACCTGGGAGGCGCAAGCTCGCACCGTTGTCGCGCAGCCAACTCAGCCGGGCATTCCCTTCGAAGACAAGCCCTACATCGTGGCTGACACTACCGACAGCAAGTACGCCGGCAACCTCTACGTGGGCTGGACCGAGTTCCGTATCGACGAGTCGGTGATTCTGTTTTCGCGTTCCACCGATGGAGGCCTCACTTGGTCGGCGCCCGTCGAGATCAGCACTCATCATGGCCTGCCGCGCGACGACAACGGCGCGGTCGAAGGCTTCACGGGAGCTGTCGCCTCCGACGGCGCCTTGCATGTAGTTTGGGCAGACGGCGATTCCATCGTCTTTGCCTCCTCGCGTGATGGCGGCAAGACTTTCTCGAAGAGCCGCGCGATCCTGCACACCGCTCCGCTTTACTTCGCGGTGGCGGAGCTCGACCGGGCCAACGGCTTTCCGCAGATCGCCATCGACCCGCGTCACGGCCGCAAGGGACTCCTCTACGTCACTTGGAGCGACTATCGCTACGGAGACATCGGCGTTTTCTGCGCCACCTCCGGCGATGGAGGTAAGTCCTGGAGCAATCCCGCGCGTGTAAACTCGAATCCCACCCATGACGGCACCGATCAGTTCTTCCAGTGGCTGGCTGTGGATCCCGCGACGGGCGCGGCCAACGTCATCTTCTACGACCGGCGGCTCGATCCGGATAACCGGCAGACCACGGTGACCCTGGCGCGCTCGGTGGATGGCGGTCGCACCTTCACGAACTACGCGTGGACGAGCGATGCCTTCGTTACCCGCAGGGAGGAATTTCTGGGCGACTACATCGGAATTGCGGCCCTGAACAACAAGGTGTATGGCGTGTGGGCGGAGATTGCATCCCCCACAGCGCCGAAGGACAAAAGTGAGCCACCTCCGACGTCTTTCCGTCCTCACACTGTGGTTCGAGTGGGCGTGGCCGACTTTGGCAGTCCCACTCACTAGGCGCAGGTGGAGAAGACAGGACCTGTCAGCCAAGCCGGCGAGCGAACGGCTGCATCCGGTTGTTGATGGCTTAGCTTGCAATCTGCAACTCCCACAATGAAAAGAGGCCCGTTAATGAAGATTGCATTTCTTGGATTGGGCAACATGGGAAGCCACATGGCTCGTCATCTGCTCCGCGCCGGACATGATCTGACGGTATGGAACCGTACACCATCGAAGGCAGACGAACTACGTGCGGAAGGCGCCAAGGTAGGCAAGTCAGCGGGCGAGACGGCGAAAGATGCCGAAGCTGTCGTCACCATGCTGGCCGATGACGGCGCTATCGACGCAGCCGTCTTGCAGTCGCAAGGGGTGCTGGATCACCTACCCAAAGGCGCGGTGCACATCTCGATGAGCACTATCAGCGTCGCTCAGTCGAAGAAGCTGGCCGAGGAACATGGCAAGCGCGGCCACCAATACATCGCCGCCCCGGTGTTCGGACGTCCCGAGGCAGCGGAGGCAGGAAAGCTGTTTATTGTGGCAGCGGGTGATAAGGCGGCCATAGAACGGTACAAGCCCCTACTGGAAACCTTGGGGCAACGTGTGTTCGTCATCGGCGACCGCCCGGAAATGGCGAACGTAGTGAAGCTGAGCGGTAATTTTCTGATTGCTTCCGTGATCGAGTCGCTGGGCGAGGCAATTGCCCTTACCCGCAAATACGGCGTCGATCCGCATGAGTATGTAGAGTTCCTGACGAGCACTCTGTTCGCCGCCCCGGTATACAAGACCTACGGCGGCATCATCGCCGACGAAAAATATCAGCCCGCCGGCTTCAAACTGCGACTCGGTTTGAAAGACGTTCGACTTGCCCTGGCGGCGGCGGAAGCGGTGGATGCTCCTCTGCCCTTCGCCAGCGTCATTCGGGACCACATACTGACGGGGATTGCCCGCGGCATGGAGGACCTGGACTGGAGTTCGGTGGCGAAACTGGCGGCGGAGAATGCCGGGCTGAAGTAAGCGACGTTTGGAACGATGATTACTTCAATGTTGTAGTATCCTAACCACGAGGTAATCGTGACCAAAGTTCACTCGACTCGATCCCAGGAACGTCTGGCCCTGACCACCTATGTCAAGTTAATGCGTGCCGCCAATGCTGCCCGCAGTTATGCCTCCCAGAAGCCTCAGCGAGACCCGCCTGACGCTCACCCAATTCGCCGTTCTCGAGGCCCTATATCATCTCGGGCCCATGTCATTGTCGGACATCGCCCGACGAGTCTTGACCACTGGTGGAAACCTGACCATGGTGGTCGGGAATCTGGAAAAACAAGGCCTGGCTCGCCGGCAGAGCTGCCCGGAAGACAAGCGGGTGCTGATCGTCGTACTGACAACGAAGGGCAAGACCCTCCTCCGGGATATCTTCCCCGGGCACGCCGCCGCCATCGTTCAGTTCCTCAGCATTCTTAACCCGGAGCAGCAGGAGCGTTTGGGCGAGCTTTGCCGGAAACTGGGGAAACAAGCGAAGGCCCTCGCCTGAAGCGGCTATCACCGCTGGAGTAACCTGATTATCGATAGTGTAACGTGCCATCCTGAGCGTAGCGTCCGCCGAAGCCGCTTCCTGCGGGGTCGCGGATGCTGCGTCTCAAGGCCCCCTATTGCACCCACTGAATCTTTCTTTAACGTTAAAGCATCTTATAGGAGACAAGATTCAGGAGGAGCATCATGATTACCATCAGGCCATCCGAAGAACGTGGACACCGCAATCACGGCTGGCTGGACACCCATTTCACGTTCTCATTCTCCGATTATTACGATCCCAAGCACATGGGATTTCGCGACTTGCGCGTTATCAATGAGGACTGGATCAGCGCCGGGAAGGGTTTCGGTATGCATCCCCATCGCGACATGGAGATCATCACCTACATGATCGAGGGCGAACTGAACCATCGCGACAGCACCGGACGCGGGGCTGCAATCAAGCAGAACGACGTGCAGCGCATGTCGGCGGGCACCGGCGTCATGCACAGCGAGGTCAATCAGTCGAAGAATCCCGCCCACCTCTTGCAGATATGGATCCTGCCTGAGGCGGAAGGACTGAAGCCCAGCTACGAGGACCGCACCTTTCCGGCGGAAGAAAAGCGGAACCAGTTGCGGCTGATCGCATCGCACGACGGGCGGGACGGCTCGACCACCATCAACCAGGACACCAGCGTGTACGCTTCGCTGCTCGACGGCGGCCAGAAGTTGGAGCTCGATCTGCGGCCCGGCCGGCACGCGTGGGTGCAGCTAGTCAGGGGAGAGCTCGACGTCAACGGCACCAAGCTCACCAAAGGCGATGGCGCGGCGATCAGCGGGGAGAGCAAGCTGCAACTGACGAGCGCCGCCACCGACGAAGAGGCTGAATTTCTGCTATTCGATCTCGCCTAAGGTTAGTCGGGCGGCGCATTGCAAAGACGCTGTTGCATCGCGCCGCTTCCGATTACCATCCTGATGTGACGCGGCCAACGCCAGAACTTCACCCCAACACGCCTGGTGCGTGGGCTTGGATCGCCGACACCTTCCGTAATCGTGGCTTCCTCGGCGCCTTGCGCTACTACGCCACCGGCACGTTGGAGCTGGTGCGGGACCTGACGCCGGCTCGCAGAAAATCGCGCTTCGGTGACATCGACTACGACTTCGAGCACGGCGTCGACACGACTTGGGCAACGGTAAGCTTGCACACTCGTATTCGCGAGCTGCTTTCCGAAGGGCAGTATCAGCCGTCGGAACCGGCACTGTTTCGCGCGATCCTGGATTCCCTGCCGATCCCGGTCGACGGCTTTACATTCCTTGATCTCGGTTCCGGCAAAGGACGGACACTGCTGATGGCATCGGAATATCCCTTCCGGCAGATCGTCGGACTAGAGATTCTTCCTGAACTAAACAAGATCGCGCGGCAGAACATCGCGCGCTATCGAAGCGAGCAACAGACCTGCTTCGCCATTGAATCACTCGCGGGCGACGCCCGCCGGTTTGAGTTTCCGCCTGAAGCTACCGTGCTTTATCTCTTCAATCCCTTTCCCGAACATGTCCTGCGTCAGGTCCTGGCCAACCTGCATCGCTCTGTCGCCGCCAATCCTCGCGACGTCTATGTCATCTACCACAACCTCGTGCACGAGAGCGTCTTTGCCGATCAGGAATGGTTGCAACCGGTCCGCCGCACCCACCAGTTTGCGATCTATCGCTGTGCTTGTCACTCGGGTTGACACGCGGGGGAATCAGACCAGACCACTACCCGCTGGGCTGCAGTTCCTGCGAGAGTTCTTCCCACTCCGCCATCAGCGGTTCCAGGTCAGCACGCCGCTTGGCCAGCAAGTCGGTCCAGCGAGCCGTCTCTTCCGCACTTACAAAAGACTGCAATTCCCGCTCGCACTCGGCGATTCCGCTCTCCAGGTTGCGCGATCTCTTCCTCCACCTGCTTGCAGCGCTCTTCCATTTGCTTGCGCTTGATCGGGTTCACCCGCTTCTTGGACGACGACTTCTGTTCCTCGTAGCCGGGAACATCCGACAATGTGGGAGCCCAGTTGCCGCTTCGATTGTCCGCAGCGGCATCGTCATCCGCCGCGTCGCTCCGCTGTTTGCGCCAGAGATAGTCTTCGTAATTGCCCGGGAAAACTTCGACGCGTCCATTGCCGATTTCGAAGACCCGGGTTGCCAGCTTGTCGATGAAGTAGCGATCATGCGAGACGAAGACCACAGTGCCGTTGTATTTCTCCAGCGACTCGAGCAGCACGTCTTTGGCGCGCAGGTCGAGATGGTTGGTAGGCTCGTCGAGCAGCAGAAAGTTTGACGGATGCAGCAACATGCGGGCCAGGGCGTAGCGGTTGCGCTCGCCGCCTGAGAGTACGCCGATCGGCTTGAACACGTCGTCTTCGGAGAAGAGGAAGCAGCCCAGCACGCCGCGCAACTCCGTCATCGACTTCTGCGGGGCCACATCGGAGAGATCGTCGAGCATGCGCCGAGTAGGATCGAGTTCCTTGTATTGGTCCTGCGCGAAATAATCGGGCTCCACGTTGTGACCGAGCTGCAGCGTGCCGGCGGTGAGCGGTTCAATGCCGGCCAGAAGCTTGATCAGCGTCGATTTGCCTGCCCCGTTCACGCCGACCAACGCAATGCGATCTCCGCGCTGAATGGTGAAGTCCACGCCGCTGAAGACCTCTTTTGCGCCATAGCTCTTCGCCACGCCGGCGCACTCCACGACCAAGCGACCGCTTGGCTTGGGCTGGGGAAAGCTGAAGTGAATGGTCTTCTCATCCGGAGGAATCTCGATGCGCTCGATCTTCTCCAGTTCCTTGATTCGGCTTTGCACCTGCTTGGCTTTGGTCGCCTGCGCGCGAAAGCGGTTGATAAAGGCCTCAAGCTGCTCGATGCGTTCGCGCTGATTCTTGTACGCCGCCACCAGCGAGTCGCGACGCTCCTGCTTCTGCTGCAGATACTTCTCGTAATTGCCGCTGTAGAACTGCACCCGCTTGTTCCATATTTCGACGATGCGATCCACCGTCACGTCGAGGAAGTAGCGATCGTGCGAAATCAGTACATAGGCGTACGGATATTGCAGGAGATACTGCTCCAGCCAGTTGCGGGTTTCGAGATCGAGATGGTTGGTGGGCTCGTCGAGCAGCAGCAGGTTGGGCTTGGCCAGCAGCAGTTTGGCCAGCGCGATCCGCATCTGCCAGCCGCCGGAAAATTCTTCCGTCTGCCGCGTCCAGTCTTCCTTGCGAAAGCCCAGGCCGTCCAGCACAGTGCCGACCTGCGAATCGAGAGCATAACCGTCGCGCACGCGAAACTCACCGGTGATGCGCTGATAGCGGTCGGCCACCTGCGCGTACTCGCTGGAGGTGTGGTCGAGTTCGCCCATCTTGTGGGCGAGGTCTTCCATCTCCTGCTCCAGCGAGCGCAGATCGCTGAACACCGACATGCACTCGTCGAACACGGTGCGGCCGGAGAGCTGCAGGCCATCCTGCGGCAGATAGCCGAAGGTCATGTTCTTGGCGGGAGTGACGGTGCCGTAGTCGAGCGATTCGAGCCCGCCCAGGATTTTGAGCAGAGTTGATTTGCCGGTGCCATTGGCGCCCACCAGCCCGACGCGATCGCGCGGAGTGATGAGCCAATCGAGATCATTGAAGAGAAGTTTGGGACCGAAGCGTTTCCCGGCAGAAGAGAGCTGGATCATGGCGAGGCGTTAATTGCTCTTCTTCTGGCCCCGGAGAATGCGATCGTCGATGGGTTTGCGGCCGGCGAAACCCTCCTCGGTGCCGTGCCAGTGCGTGAGCTTCTTCTCGCCCAGCTTCCAGCAGAGCAGGATGACCTCGTCGCCCACGATGCAGGGAAAATCGAGCAGGCCGATGTCGAGGTCCTTCACCTGGACGCCGGTGGCGTCGATTTCGGCGACCGCGTCCTTGGCGCGCTGAATCGCCTTCTCGCGTTCAGCCTTGCGGCGGGCCACCGAGACCACGTCAACCAACGTGCCGCCGTTCACGAAGATGCGGTTGGCCAGCGATTGCAGTTCGCCGTCAACTTCTTCGATCAGCGCCTTGGCCTGCATGGCGGAGCGCAGCAGCGACTCCAGCACCGGCAGCAAGGGTCTCGGCTTCGGAAACTGTGAACGTGCGTGCCATATCTATACTTTCCAGCTTGGCTTGATTGTATGCCTTGCGGCGATTCGCCATGCGGCGACGATACTCCCGCACGTCTGACCAATAGCGCGGAATTCGACGCCAATACTTTTCCCGGGGACGCTTGCGAATAATCACTGTATCTCTAACATTCTATCAAGCGCCACGCGTGCCCACTTCTTCACGCTGTCTTTCACCTTGATCTGATTGACAACGTTGCCATCCACCAGGTTTTCCAGCGCCCAGCACAGGTGCTGCGGCGAGATGCGGAACATGGTCGTGCACAGGCAGCCGGAATCGTCGAGCGTAATGACGTGCTTGTCCGGATTCTCCTTCGCCAGACGGTTTATCAGGTGAATCTCCGTTCCGATGGCGAACGACGATCCTGCCGGCGCTTGCCGCACAACCTTGATGAGGTAGTCGGTCGAGCCGATTCCGTCCGCCTTCTGGCAGACTTCCCAGCGGCACTCAGGATGGACAATGACCTGGATGCCGGGATAGTTCGCTCTGACTTTGTCCACATGCTCCGGCAGGAAACGCTGATGCACCGAGCAGTGTCCCTTCCACAAAATCACTTTGGCTTTACGCGAGCCGCTCGGCGGTCTGCCCGCCTTGCAGCATGTAGGGGTCCCACACCACCATCTCGTCCAGCGGAATGCCGCGCGCGTAACCGGTGTTGCGGCCGAGGTGCTGATCGGGCAGGAAGAAGACCTTGCCATTGCGGCGGAACGCCCACTCGAACGCGCCCTTGGCGTTGGACGAGGTGCAGACCATGCCTCCACGCTCGCCGCAGAATGCCTTGATGGCTGCGGTAGAGTTCATGTAGGTGATCGGCGTGATGCCGCTGCCCTCGTCATCGGTCAGGCCGAGATTGACGAGTTGCTCCCAGGCGTCTTCCACCTGCGAGATCTCGGCCATGTCGGCCATGGAGCAGCCGGCGTTCAGGTCGGGCAGGACGACCGCCTGTCCGGGGCGCGCCAGTATGTCGGCGCTTTCCGCCATGAAGTGCACGCCGCAGAAGACGATGTAGCTGCCTTTGGCCTGCGCCGCCATCTGCGAAAGGCGATAGGAATCGCCGCGGCAATCAGCGAAGCGCACGACTTCATCGCGCTGATAATGATGTCCAAGAATGATGCACTCGCTGCCCAAGGTAGCCTTGGCAGCCGCAATGCGGCCGTCCATGGAGCTATCCGGGAGTACGAGATAGTTTTCGAGCGAGCAGGATACCGCTTCGGTAATCGGTGCTGTAGCCACTTTTTGTCTCTGCCTTCAGTCCCAGCCACGTGGCTCCGCTATGATCGGAGTCTCACGCCCTGGAACGGGGATGTTGAAAGCTGACCCGCGGCTCCAGTAGATCCACTACGCGTACTGGCGCCCGACCTACGGGGATGTTGAAGCTGCAAGTTGACGCTTCTTTACAACTCACTATATTCGATGATCTGGCCAGCCCACGGGATACAAAAACGGGAACCCGCCTCACCCGGCGCTGTGCCAAGGATCGAATGAATCTATTGTGACGCGTTGTATGTGATTCCGCAAGGGAAAGGCGTTGGTTGGGGAATTGCCGTTCTCGAGCTTCCGCGGTGAACCGCAGATCCTTCGACTCCGCATCCGCCCAAACCCGGGGCGGCCGCTCCGCTCAGGATGACAATTGGAACTGACGGCTGATAGCTGATGTCTATCCCCCGATATGTACCATCGTTCGCGACGCCGGTATGAAGCCCGGCTCGCCGATGTGATGGCGCTCTTCTTTGTGCTCGACGGCGTGGAGAATGAACTCGACCATCTCTTCGTCACTCGCGCCCCGCGCCATCAGGGCAGCCAGATCGTGCTCGCGCACCGAGAACAGGCAGGTGCGAATCTTGCCATCTGAGGTGACGCGGATGCGGCTGCAATGCCCACAAAATGGATGCGAAACCGGAGCGATGATGCCGATCTCGCCGACGCCGTCTTCAAAGACGTAGCGCCGGGCAGTCTCGCTGTGCGTGTGGCCGATTTCGCGCAGCGGCATGAACTCAGCCATGCGGCGCACGATCTCGTCGAGTGTCACCACGATCTCCGGCGACCAGACGCGGTCCTCCTCCAGAGGCATGAACTCGATGAAGCGGACGGCAACGCCTTCTTCGCGAGCGAAGCGTCCGAAAGCGGTGATCTGGTCGTCGTTGAACCCGCGCATCAGAACGCAATTGACCTTCACCGGACTCGAGCCCAGCGCGTTGCGCTGCACGGATTCCGGCCAGGACGCGTTCATACCCATTGGGCACGCGCGTGATGCGTGCGAACTCTCCCGCATCCACCGCGTCCATCGAAACCGTCACCCGGGTCAGGCCGGCATCGGCCAGCGGTTGCGCCATCTCGGCCAGCAGATGTCCGTTGGTCGTGATGGCGATGTCGAGCGGGCTGCCTTCAAGCGTGCGCACACCGCTCAGCTCGCGCACCATCTCCAGAGGCCTTTGCGCAGGAGAGGCTCGCCACCAGTGAGACGGACCTTCGTGATCCCCAACCCGACGAACACCCGCGCCATGCGAAGGTAGTCGGCGATTGGCATCTCGGGAAACTGCGGTCCGTCACTACCCGAGCGGCAATAGACGCACCTGTAGTTACAGCGGTCGGTGATGGATATCCGCAGGTCGCTGATGCGCCGTCCGAATTTGTCGGTAAGAAACACAGCAGTCAGCACTCAGCCGTCAGCTTTCAGCCTGGCGCTCCTGAGACGTCTTAGCCTTTAGCTCTTAGCAACTTGTTTCGATTTGGTGCGAGGGAAGGGGTACGCAGGCGTAAATCCGCTACGCAAGGTTCGTTTCCTTTCCAAGCACGGGAGGCATGGCCGTTTCCCGCCACACCCTCGGTTCCGCAAAATATCGTGGAACACCGCCGCCGCAGCCTTAGGTATTCCGGTAGGCCACGGAGGTCGGAAACAGTACTTCACATTATAGATGAGATAACCCTGGCGCTGGAATGCCGGCATGAATTCGAACACGGACCATCGTGCAAGAAAAGAGCTGCTCCAACAGAGCAGCTCACAATACCAGAGGGCCGGAGGACTATCCCATCAATCTCCGTCGCAGCAAGCCGGCGAGGCCAAGAATCCCGGATCCAAATAGAGCAAGGGTTCCCGGCTCAGGCGAGGGCGTGAAAGTCAGTGTGACGTTTCTGTCAAATTCAATGTAGTCGCCAGAAGCCGAGTCGGAGATTGTACCGTAGCCGTGCGTGAACCTGGGGTCCAGACCGAGAGCGGTCAGGAGGGCGGGATTGATGTCTCCAATGTACGATGACTGATACCAGGCATATCCACCAGGCTTATCGTACTGCTCACTTGAGCCGTCTCCCAGAAAATAGGAGATGTTAAGCAACCAGCCAAAACCACCGGGATCCGTGATCGTGCCGGACCCGCCCTGATTGGAGTAAATCGCGCTCCATGTGAAAGGCGGGTCATAGACGGATCCCAAGGACGTGGCTGGCGCGCTCGTGAACGTAAGTTGTCCATTTGGGTTATAGAGACCCGTGCCTCCGGTTACGGTATCAATCGGGACTCCAAGCTCCACAGTGCTTGCGCCGGGCCCGTTCGCAGTCCACAGGTTGCTAGTGGGACTGCATTCATGGCAACTGTCGGAGAAGCTGAAAGTTACTGTGCCTGCTGAGGCGGTTGCTGGGACCAGGATTAGCGCGAAAACCAGCATCAGACTGGCGAGGATGATGCGCAGGTGGCGAAGAGAAGAGCTATTGCTTTGCGTTGTCATGGTGACCTCCTTGTGGTCATAGGGCTAAGGCGGTGTTAGTGGTTGAAGGCAGGAGCAGCTTCACCGCGTTAGCTGCACTCACCAAGAGCTACCTGGAGGCAAACCCTCAACCGTGAGGGTGAACTATCCGATCAATCTCCGGCGCAATACGCCCGCCAGGCCCAGCATCCCGGAACCGAACAGCAGGATGCTGCCCGGTTCGGGCGCAGGTCCGAAGTTCACCGTAGCGGCTACCGCTCGGCGGTCCTTCTTCCCATGACTCGGTGAGAACCATCAGGCCGGATTGCTTGAGACCGTCATTCCACTCGCCCGTGAAATAGATATCGAGTGTCATGTTTCCGATTGGAGGTCCATAGTTGTTAAAGGTCGCGTAGCCATAACCCGAGGTGACGTGGCCACTAAAGGCGTCCGTGCCATCGCCGAGCGTAAAGGTGCCAGCCTGCGAGTAGTCGAAGGACCAATGCCAGATATCAGCGCCCGTCGGGTAGTAATCATCGCGAAAGTTGTAGGCGTAGGAGGACAGGCCACTCACGTCGAAGTTCCAGAGACCGGAATTACCGTCGGCGCTGGTGGGCGTTCCGGCCGCACCAGAAAATGGTGCTTCCGCTGTGTAGGTGCTAGGTGGACTCTGGGCCAGCCCGGCAATGCTGCCCACTAGCAGCAAGGCCGAGAGGGCCAAAGCTACCCTAAGAAGGCGACGCCGACAGGTGGCAGTTTTCGTCGCTGATGGTTCACTGAGCGATTGGTTGAGATAACCGGTTACTTGCGTTTTCATGGTGACCCTCCTTGTGGTCATAGGTTGTGGCGGCGGTTAAAGCTCTATCGACGCCTGAGTTGCGTATGCGACGGATCGCGCAGGTTCGGGAACGGCTCCCCCTTCTCGTAGCTCGGAAAGCCAACTCGCTCAACGCCGCGCGGTCGCGCAGAACCCGCAGGAGTGGCTCGCCGCGCTAGGCTGCAATTGGCCGGGCTGCCTCAGACAAACCCTGCTCGCCTTGCTGCTGGAGTTCTCGCACCAGCCGCGACATGCAGGCGTGCAAAATGCATCCCGCCAGTGCTTCGCCGTTCATCGGCGCCGGAGGTGCCAGGTCTCCGCCCTTCATGCGCGGTCTCAAGTAATGGAAGGCGCGGAACAGAATGCGGGTGGCGTCGTATAGGTCGATTGCCGGCGAAGCGGACGGCATGGCGTTCTTCTCTGCCATGGCTCGATCCGATTGCTGGGTGACGGTGTTCGTGGTTTGTGTTTTCATGGCTTCCTCCTTGTTTGTCCGCTGCCCGGGCGGGGGGAGTTTTCAGACCACGCCCGGGCGCGACCAAGAGCAGGTGCGGCCAGATTTCGTTGCTTTTTCCCGCTCTCGTGAGGGCACAATGCGCCGGTTTGCTGCGGCGATCAATACTTAGCGAGTCATTTGGAGGTAAGTTGCAGGTAAGTTTTATGTCAGCGTCTAAAAGGCTGAAGAAATGAGGCTTAGTCAGGGAATCACACGGGCTGGTAACGTACTCCAGCCAGCTTGTTGGTGACTAACCGGCTACAAGATTGGCTGACAACCGGCCTGCAGCGCCTCCGGCGAACCTTCCTGGTCCTCAAGCGGGAAAAAGCTGGGAGAGGAGAAAGAACAAAAGCGCTCCTGGTTGGGGAGCGCTTCTGTCTGCGTTTGCTTCGTGCTGCGTAAAGCTCTAGCGGTTAAAAGGATGCTCGTTGATCCAATGAAATCCCCGGGTGGTTAACAACGCCTTGGGCGTGTCGACATGCTGTAACCGGGCAACGATCCGATGGCCGTCCATCTGTCCGGACAAGACCATCAAATTGGACTGAGGCTTTTCGAACGACAGATAGGCCTTCCATTTCTGGTCGCCAAACCTCGTCACAGTAAGCGTCCTCTTCGCTTCGTCGAGGCTGAGGGGGAAGCGCTGGGTCTGCCCATTCATGGTCTGCACCCTCAGCGACGTAGGGTTCTCGAAGAATACGCGCCGCCACTGAGTCTGGTCTGTGACGAGCAAGGGGACAACTTTGCCGTCGACCGCATACTCTTCAATGGACCAAATTCCATAAAGCTGCGGCCCAACCCTCTCGCTCATGCTCTTCGACATCTGATGTGCCATGTAAAGCCCCGCCGACGCAACGAACAAGCCGACCGCCAACTGAAGAGCTAGCACAACACGGTTGGGCCATTTGCGCCTAAACAGGGGCCGATCGGCCGAGAGCTTGGCTTCACGCCTGAACAGAAATAGCTGCGCCAATCGCCGCAAGTCCGGCGCAGCCAGGAACACCGACATAAGCAAGAGGTGGAACGAGAACAACTTTACGGGAACGTCATAGCTCATGTTGAGCATGAAGACATTAGTCATTACGCCGATCGAAAGCAGCGCGCCCAAGGTAGTCGAGGCCGGTAGGAACAGCAAGATACCTGCGAGCATTTCGCAAGAGCCGGCGAAAGACTGGTAGCTCTTGGAGGCTCCCATGAACGTCCACAGCAAGCCCATGGGCGAAGACTCTCCGTAGGTCTCCGTGAGCCGAGCCAACGAAGGCGCGGGCATTTGGGTTGGGATCAATTTCACCGCCCCATAGGAAAGGAGGGCAGCTCCGAGAAACAGCCGAACCGAAAGCCTCAGCCAGGGATAGAACTTCGCGTAATCGGTCCGCCGTCGGTCGAGAATCGACCAGACGAAGGTGGCCGCAGCGGCCAGCACTGCGAGGGTCAACAGCTGAACATAGTCGAATGTAGTATCTCCGCTGCCGTTGGGACCGACGGCCATCGTGTAACCAAGGTGCAGAACGTGCCGGCCGACCCAAGGCACGATCTTGTTCCAAGGCCAATCAAAGAATGCGGCCCAGACATACAGGGCGAAATAGGCAAACGCAAAGCGGAAGCTGATACGCGTTGCAACCTTCCAGCCCGCGGCAGCCCTGGTGATCAAGACCGGCGCCTGCTCTGTGATCGGCGCCTCGAGCTCGGGCTCAATTTGGGGTTCTATCAGAACGGCCGTGCTGGCATAGGCGGTGTTCATATTCGCTCCTGTCTCAATTCCGTCATTATTCCGGATGTGCGACCATCTGGCCGTGAACGCACAATGCGCCGGTTGGCTCCAACGATCAATACTTAGCGAGTCATTTGGAGGTAAGTTTTATGTCAACGTCTAAGCGACTGAGGAATTAAGAGTTAGCAGGGTATGTCATCAAAAAAACAATAACGTCTGCGGGGCTCCGCGATGTATAATCCGGCGAACTACTACGGCCTGTCAGGGGGTCGTGCTGGGCGCCACGCAGAGACTTCTCCGCTTCGGGATATTCGAGCTCAATCTCGACAGCGAAGAACTGCGCAAAGATGGCACGCCCTTCAAGTTGTCCCCTCAGCCATTCCGGGTTCTGGCACTTCTTGCCGGCAAGTCCGGCCAACTCGTCACCCGCGAGGAAATTCAGAAGCAAGTCTGGGGCGATGAGACCTACGTCGACTTCGATCACGGGCTGAACCAGTGCATCAAGCAGATACGGACCGTGCTGAACGACAACGCGGACCGACCGGTCTATGTGGAGACAGTTCCCCGGCGGGGATATCGTTTTCTGGCGCCGGTTACCTCCAAGACCATAGCGGCGCCGCCTCCGAAGGTTGTCGAGTCTATATCTGGCTTGCGACCGTTGCCACTGGCGGTCACCCAGGCCAAGCCCGCACCGGTTGCACAGACTGTCCCCGGCCAAGATGGGACTGCCGCGCAATTGAGGTTGGAACCGGCAGGTTTGACCGGCAAGACGGTCTCGCACTATCGAGTTTTGGCGGTCTTGGGCGGCGGTGGCATGGGAGTAGTGTACCGCGCCGAAGACCTGAAGCTGGGCCGTGCCGTGGCGCTGAAGTTCCTTCCCGAAGAGGTGAGGAGCGATCCGCGGACCCTGGAGAGATTTGAGCGCGAGGCACGGGCCGCGTCCTCGCTGGATCATCCCAACATCTGCTCCATCTATGAATTTGGCGAGCATGAGGGCCGCACCTTCATCGTCATGCAGTTGTTGGAAGGTCAGACCTTGCGGGACTACATGGCTTCCGGAGGTTTGAAGAGTTCAAATCCGGAGACGAGGATCGACCTCCAGCGCTTAGTGAGGATGGCGACACAGATTCTTGACGGCCTGGAAGCTGCTCACGAGAAGGGCATTATTCATCGCGACATCAAGCCTGCCAATATCTTCATCACCACCAAGGGCACAGCCAAGATTTTGGATTTCGGCTTGGCGAAGCTGATGCACAGTTGGCGAAAACAAGGGAGACTTGACGGAAATAACCGGCGACGCTGGGCCTCTGCTTCCTTCCCTCCCGGCAGGGGAATCGCTGGCGCTGAGCCGCCCCACCACAACCAAGGGGACTGCCGCCTATATGTCGCCGGAGCAGATTCGTGGCGAGAAATTGGATGCGCGCAGCGACCTGTTTTCCTTCGGCCTGGTGCTTTATGAAATGGCGACTGGGCAGAGGGCATTCAGCGGTGACAACACGGCGGTCCTCAGCGAAGCGATATTGCACCGCACGCCGTCTCCGTTACTGGAAGTGAATCCCGAACTGCCGGCGCAGTTGCAGGATGTTGTGCAGAAATGTGTGGAGAAGGACCGCAACCTGCGATATCAGAACGCAGCAGCGGTCCGCGCCGACCTGGAGAAAGTCGCGCATCCTACCAAACAGTCTCTCTTCAGCCGCTGGAGATTGCTCGCGGCTGCCGCGCTAGTTGTAGTCGCCTTGCTTGCGGGCGGATTGTATTGGCGCTCGCGTAAGGCTATTGGCCTGACCGATAAGGACACTATCGTATTGGCCGACTTCACTAACAGCACCGGCGATGCGGTATTTGACGATGCCCTGAACACGGCATTGACCGTCGAGTTGCAGCAGACGCCTTTCTTGAACCTGCTCGGTTCCGACAAGGTGAGTCGGGCCCTGAAGCTGATGAACCAGCCTGTGAATGCGCGTCTCACGCCTGAATTAGCGCGGGAGGTCTGCCAGCTCACCCACAGCAAGGCTGTTGTGGCCGGCTCCATTTCCGATGCGGGGAATCACTATCGCATAGAGTTGAATGCTGTGGACTGCCAGACCGGAAAGTTACTTGCCAAGTCAGAGAAAGAGGCAGCCAGTCTAAATGAGGTTGTTAAAACCCTAGGTATCGCCGGCGGCGAGGTACGAAGCCAACTCGGCGAACCACGAGCTTCACTGCAAGAGTTCAACAAACCGCTGGACGAAGCGACGAGCCCGTCGCTGGAGGCCCTGCAGGCGTTAACCAAGGCTGCCAACATAAAACGCCAACACGGAGACGCGGCCACCGGTACCCTCTATCTGAAGCGAGCGCTGGAGTTGGATCCCAACTATGCGCAGGCCTATGTGAGCTTGGGCATCCCTCATCTGAATGCGAACGAAACCGGCCCGACGGCAGAAAATTTTGGGAAGGCTTACGAGCTGCGGGACCGGGTAACTCAAAAGGACAGATTCACGATCGAATCGTTTTACTTTATTGGGGTTACCGGTGAACTGGAGAAGGGCATTCAGACCTTCACCGAGGCCGAAAAAGCCTATCCAAAAGATCCCATCTGGTACATGGATCTCAGTGCTGAGTTGATGGCGATTGGGCAATACGAGAAATCGGCGGCCCAAGCCCAGGAATCAATTCGACTCGTGCCTGCCGCTGCACCGTATGTGAACCTTATGACTTCCTATGTCTCTCTAAACCGCTTCGATGAGGCCAAGGCCACATTCGAGGAGGCGGCGCGAGATCACAAACTGGACGACGCTAAGCTATACATGCTGCGCTACGTTTTGGCTTTCGTGCAGGACGACGGTAACGCTATGCGCGGAGTGGTCGAGTGGGCGGCGGGCAAGCCAGTAGAAGATCAATTTGTATGTGCCCAGTCGCGTACCGAGGCATTCCATGGTCGCATGGGGAAAGCGGGGCAACTATCACAAAATGCGGTGGAGTTGGCTACACACGCTGGTATGTCACAGTCGGCAGCCGATTGCAGAATAGGTGAGGCGCTCATGGAAGCCGAAATCGGCGATCCCGGGAGGGCGCGGCAGCGGGTGGTTGAGGCCCTCGCGCTTAGCACGGCGATGAGTACAAATACGTCGGCGGCATTGGCTTTGGCACGGGCTGGCGATGTTGCACGGGCCGAAAAGCTGTCGCTAGAACTCAATCAGGCGCTACCTCGGGGTACCATGATGCAGAACTACTTTCTGCCAACCATTCGCGCCTCAATTGAGCTGCAGAGGAACAATCCAGCCAAAGCAATCGAAATCCTGGAGGCAGCAGTTCCCTATGAGCTTGGTGGCTTTGGAGCCTTTGCCTCCCTCTACCCGGCCTACGTTCGCGGCGAGGCGTACCTGAAAGCAGGCCAAGGACAACAGGCTGCGGCCGAGTTTCAGAAGCTCATCGACCACCCCGGCATTGTGAACAACTTCACTACCGGCGCGCTGGCGCACCTGCAGCTCGGACGCGCCCAGATGCTGATGGGCAACCAGAAAGCTGCCCGCAAATCGTATCAGGATTTCTTTGCGCTCTGGAAAGATGCCGATCCCGCTATTCCTATTCTCCAAGCCGCCAAAGCTGAGTATGCAAAGCTGAAGTAGCCTCACTGCCTTTTTTCGTCAGCCTTTCGCCGCCACTCCCACAATCCCCTCCCTTCCCCTACAATATCCTTCATGCCTGACGAGCTCCTGCGTTACCGCCCTGAGTTCCCTATACTCAGCCGCACTACCTACCTCATCAGCAATTCGCTGGGGGCGATGCCCCGTGGTGTCGAGGATTCGCTACATCAGTACACCGAACTGTGGAATACGCGTGGAGTTTGCGCCTGGGAAGACGAATGGTGGATGCTGGCGGCCGAAGTTGGGGACCAGGTCGGCGCGCTGATGAACGCTCCTCATGGCTCCGTTGCATGTCTGCAGAACGTGACGACGTGCCAGGCGACGGTGGCTTCCTGTCTCGACTTCACTACGCCCCGCAACAAGGTGGTTTATACCGACCTGAATTTTCCCTCGGTGATGTACTTCTGGGAGGCACAACGGTCGCGCGGCGCCCACGTGGAGATGGTGCCCAGCGACGACGGCATCCACGTCAACACTGAGCGCTTGCTCGATGCGATCGACGAACAAACCCTGATTGTGCCCATGTCGCACGTGATCTTTCGCAGTGCCTTCATCCAGGATGTTGAAGCCATCGTAGAAAAGGCGCACCGGGTCGGCGCATACGTGTTGCTTGATTCCTTTCAGTCGACCGGCACAGTGCCCTTCGACGTGCAAAAGCTCAACGTGGATTTCTGCACCGGCGGCGTGTTGAAGTGGCTGTGCGGTGGACCGGGCACGGCGTATCTGTATGTGCGTCCCGATCTGGCGAAGAGACTTGCGCCCTCCTTCACGGGATGGATTGGCCACGAAAATCCATTCGGCTTCGAGATCGGACCTACACGCTATTCACCCACCATCTATCGCTTCACCCAGGGCACGCCGAACATTCCCGCGCTGAAAGTAGCCCAGCCCGGACTGAAAATTATCGCCGAGGCCGGCGTCGAGAAGATCCGCGAAAAATCCAAGCGGCAGACTGCATTACTTATCGCGATGGCCGACCGGCATGGCTGGCGGGTGAACACGCCGCGCGATCCCGAACGTCGCGGCGGCACGGTGTCCATCGACATGCCCAATGCGCAACAGGTTTGCGCTGAACTGCTCAAACGCGAGGTCATGGTGGACTATCGCCCCAAGGCAGGGCGTACGCTTTTCGCCTCACTTCTATAACACCGACGAAGAGCTGACCAACGGGATCGATACGGTGGAAGAGATTTTGAGCGAGATGAAGGTCGGGGCGTAAAGTGGGAGACAGATGAGCCAAGAGCAAGCGTACCTTCTATACTGACCAGTTCGCCGTATACCCTTCCCTATCCTGACGGTAGCATTTTCACAGGCTGAACCAGCCGCATGCTGCAGGAATCGCACTATCGAGTCGGCGGTAATCAACTAGATAATGCTTGCATAGATCGCCGTTGACATTTCGCCTTTTATTCGCTCACAATATGGGCGGAGGTCTCCTCTCAGCCATGGCCATCACACGCCGTCAGAAACAGGTGTATGACTTTATCTCCGAGTTCGTGGACAAGAACGGCTATTCGCCATCCTTCGAGGAGATAGCCGAGGGTCTTGGCCTCAACTCGCTGGCCACCGTGCACAAGCACGTCACCAATCTGGAGCAGAAGGGGCTGTTGCGCCGCGATTACAACCGCAGCCGCTCGATTGACCTTCTGAAGCCGCGAGGGCTCATGAAGCAATCGCTCGCAGTGGCAGCCGCCGCCGCGGCCGGCTCAGGCATGAGCCTGCCTTTGATGGGACGCATCGCCGCCGGCCGCCCGTTGGAGGCGATGGAGAACCCCGAGTCCATTTCGCTCGCAGACTTTACCCGCTCCAAGGAGGTGTACGTGCTTCAGGTGACGGGCGAGAGCATGCAGGATGAGCACATCGTGAACGGGGACTATGTCCTGGTTGAGAAAACCAGCGTCGCGCGGGATGGCGAGATCGTGGTCGCCCTGGTGAACGGCAGCGACGCTACCCTGAAGCGTATCTACCTCGAGGGCAACAAGATTCGCCTGCAGCCTTCCAACGCCGCCATGCAGCCCATCATCGTTCCCGCAGCCACGTAGCGGTGCAAGGGAGAGTGATTGGGGTGTTGCGAAAGTACTGACACCTTAGCCTTGCATCAGGGCTTCCAGTTCCCGGCAGGCTACGGCGACTCCATCTTCCGCGCGGATGTGCTCACCCAATGACTCCGCGTTCCTGGCATAAGAAACGTCGTGCAATAGTGGCCCCAACTCACGGGCTGCTCTCGTCGCGGTGTATCGCCCGATACGCAAACTCCTGGCGACGCCAAGCTTCACGGCCCGAGCGGCATTGTCCGGCTGATCGAACGCGAAGGGCACCACCAGCATCGGACGTCCGGAACGCAAAGCCTCGGCCATGGTGCCAATACCGCCCTGATGAACATTCACTGCCGCGCGCGGGAATAACCCAGCGTAGGGGGCATACGGAAGCACCGCGACTTTCGGCGAGCGAACGTCACGGAGCTCATCGGGCGCAAACTCGCCCACCACGAATATCGCCCGGCATCCCAGGCGATTCACGGCGCGCAGGCTTTCACGGAAAAACGATCCCGGCACGACCGAGGCGGACGAGCCTAACGTGAACACCACCGGCGGGTCGCCATCATCCAGGAAATTGCGCAACTCTGCATCTAGCGTAGTCGGCTGTCCATAGAACGGGAAGCCAGTGATCACTGTATGCGCGGGCCAATCCGGCTGCGCCTGGCCAAACAGCGGTGAGAACAAAGCGAGCGTCCGATACGGCGAATACTGTCCTTCGAAAAGAGGGTTGGCTCCCGGCGGCAGGCCAGTCTCTGCGCGCGCCTCGCGAATCGGGGCAATCCACCCGGCTGTCATGGATCGTCCGAGGCGCAGCAAGAGCTTATCCAGGAGAGGACCGAAAGTCGTAAGCCTCACCAGCATAGGTGACTGCGATCGGACCGACGGCTCATAAGCCGACATGAAACTCATAGGGGCGAGCACGGTGGACGCCCAGAGAATTCCTGACTTCTCTGCTGCCAGTTGTGCACCGTAGGTGATTGGGTGCGTGACCAGCAGATCGGCGCCCTCGATCGCGGTCATGGTTTCGTCGAATGCCTGCCGGGTGTAAGGGAAAACCAGATCGCGGATGAGGAATCGAGGTCCCTGCCTCAGCCGCATGGCTTTCTTCATCAGCTCCTGACTGGCCTCGAAGTGCGGCCCCATGGGAACAAATTCCAGCCCGGCCGCTTCGACTCGCGGGCGATGAAGATTATGTGTTGCCACCACACATCGGTGCCCGCGGGATTGCAGTTCGCGCGCAATGGCAAGGTAGGGATGAAGATCGCCGAGGGACCCCCACGCGGCGAAGACGATTCGTTTTGCCATGCGCTAATAGATCCGTGAACCTTACGAACCGCTGATCGGACTACGGCCTTCGCATTCTAGCCGCTTTTCGCGTTCTGCATCGACATGGCAGGCTTTCCTACTACTGGTAAAAGTTTCACGCCGCCCAGGCGCTAAGGCCCATAACTCTAGTGTTTTCTTCGTCCCGTTTTGGCACGCCCTTTGCACCCATGAGGGCGAGTGCCTAAGCGTCCAATCATAGTAGTGGCACTCGTAAATCGGTAAGTCCGCTGACTGGCCGCAAGTCGACACCGAGACAGCGGAGGTACATATGAAAAAGGTGATTCTTGAGGCATATTGTTGAGGCTTGCTGAGTGGCGTATGTTTTGCCCAGCGCGGCGGAGCGCGCTCGATGGGGAGCATGGGGCCTAGTGTGAGAATGGGCCCCAATGTCGGCATGTCCCCCAATGCGAGACCTCTACCTAATGCCCGAAATGTCGGCCCGACGATCGGAAATTCCGGCTCAAATATAGGCGTAGGAACTCACGCGAAAACCGTTGGACCTGACGTCGGACAAAACAAGAATGCCAGAACCGTTGGTTCCAACGCAGGCGTCGGAGCCAAGGCGGAGACGGTCAGTTCCAATGCAGGCGTCGGAGCCAAGGCGGAGACCGTCAGTCCCAAGGCAAGAACCGTGAGCCCCAATGCGACGGACGTTCCGGATGCCGGGCAAAACCCTCAATAGTCGCTAATCAGGGTTTCTAGCCACGTACGCGATCGGGCTGGCTTCGGTCAGCCCATCGTCGTCTTGGTTGGCTTCAAGAAGGAAGGAGTGATGCGGTTCAGCATGGTAAACGAAAAAAAGGCGCGACCGCAGCCGCGCCTTTCGTCGCCGATTACTCTTACAGGCTCTTGTCCAGTGCCTTTTCGATGACCTCGCGCGAAACATAGCCGACGATCTGCTCGCGCACCTGGCCGTCTTTGAAGACCAACAACGTGGGAATACCGCGTACCCCGTAGCGCTGTGGAGTGGAAGCGTTCTTGTCCACATCCATCTTGCCGATTTTGACCCGGCCATTGTAGCTTTGCGCCACTTCATCGACGATGGGGGCGAGGGCCCGACAGGGGCCACACCATGCCGCCCAAAAATCCACCATGACCGGCTGCTCTGACTTCAGTACCAATTGGTCAAAATTGGCGTCAGTTACCTCTACTATTGCATCGCTTGCCATTCATCCTCCTGAGGGGTCGTCGGTCATCCGCCCGGCCGCAGAGGCGACCAAACGCGTCACTTTCATCGTAACATCCCGACAAACTTTAGATGCTGGCGCCCGGCTGGGGACGCAAGTGACCGCTGGTAACGCTTGAGTAACCTGGTTCAAGCGTGCGGATCGCTCAAGAAGCGGTTAGAACACCAAAATTGCGGCGAAAAAATCGAGGGCGCTCAGCGTATTAACGCCAAGCGCCCGGAAGGCAGCCCTCCCCCAGAACTGCCTAACTACAGACAAAATTGTGCCGCTAAACTTTCGATTTGTAAATACATCTGGCGCATTTAATTCAACGATCTACGTGACTGATAGTAGTCGCGCTGCAGCCGCTTTCCATACCTTCTTAGAGTGTCCACGGCTAGCACTTATTAGGCTGGTTCAGGCGAGTGTGCTGGCCAGCAATTCCGCCGGATGAAAGACCTTACGTGCCATCCCGCCCACAACTGCTCGTGGCAGGAGGTCCCACTCGCGACCAAGATTCGCGGTCCGCCGTCCTGATCCGCCCGCCGCACCTGCGCAAACAGGTCTTCGCCGACCGCCATGCTCAACTCGTAGTATTCACGCTTGTAGCCGAAGCTGCCCGCCATGCCGCAGCATTCCACCGAAGATGTAACCACATCAAATCCCGCCGCCCGCAGCACTTCGACCGTTTGCGTTGCAGAGTTGCACGTCCTCTGCTGGCAATGCGAGTGATAAAAGAGCCGCGTTCCCTGCGGACACCTGCTTGCCGCAAATATCTTGCGCCAAGTCGAGTCGCAGTTCCTGGGCAACTGCCTACAGCACTTCCAGCGGCTCGAAGCTGTTCTGCGCCAGCAGCACCTGCGTCTCCGGATCGTCGAGCAGGTGCTTGAAGTCGAAGCGCAGCATCGCCAGCACGCTGGGTTCAAGCACGACGATCCTTCTGCCCTCGTCCACATAGCGCCTGAGCACCGGCGCCAGCGCGCGCGCCTGTCGCTGGGCAGTCTCCATCATGCCTTGCGACATGGCAGCCCGGCCATCTGGCAGGGACGGGCTCAGCGCTACGTCGAGCCCGATGGCTCGCAACACGCGGATCGCCGCCATTCCTCGTTCCGGCGAGCTGTAGTTAGTGAAAACATCGGCGAGCATCACCACCCCGGGTTCGACACTTCCCGGCTTAACGTCGCGCTCTTCGCGGTACATCTGCTCCCAGGTTTTCTTGGGGAATGCCGGCAGCTTCGCGCCGGCGGTCTACGCCGAATGCCGCTCTCCATCAGGGCGCGCGCCCCCGGCAGATGCATGGACCCGTTGGCCAGTGAAGCGAAGCGCGTGCCCCACTTGCCGAAGGCTGTGATAGTCGCCGAAGAACTGTTTTTGCAGCGGTGCGACCCGGTCCTGCTGTGCGCTGCCGCGTGATCGCGCCAAAGACGGACTTGACCGCCGACGGCGGTTGCTCCAGATTCATGCGTTGGCGCAGGTTCTCGTTGAGCCACGGAATATCGATGCGCACCGGGCATTGCGGCACGCAACGCGAGCACGCCGTGCAAAGCTCGCTGAAGCGCGCGTTCATCAGCGTGCCAGTGCCGGCTTCCCAAGAGCCACCAATGCCGCCGGAATAGGTCTCGCCCCCAAAGGCATGACCGCCGACGGTTTCGAAGTTGGCGCAGGAGTTCAGGCACGCACTACAGCGGATGCATCGCAGCGCTTCTTTCAGCACCGGATCTTCCCGCATGCGGCTGCGTCCGTTATCGATCAACACCAGGTGAAACTCGCGCGGCTTGGCCGTCCCGCCGGGAGCGACAAACGGCGTAGCCTGCAAGGGCGGATGCAGAATGCTCACGTAGGACGTCAGTGGTTGTCCCGTGCCGCTGGCCGGCAGCAGTTCGAGAAATGGGCCGAAGTCTGTGCGTGACGGCACAACTTTTTCGATGCCGGCAATCGCGATATGCAGGGAGGGCAGCGTCATCGTCATGCGGATGTTGCCTTCGCTCTCCACCAGCATCAGCGAGCCGCTGTCGGCGGCAATCAGGTTCGCGCCGGAGATGCCTGCATCGGCAGCGATGAACTGCTCGCGCAATTTTTCACGCGCGAACTTGGTCAGCTCCTCGCCGGTATCGAGCGGCAGGTCGGTGGTGAATTTGCGCTTGAACAACGCGGTGATGCGTTCGCGGGAGTAATGCAAAGCCGGCGCGATAATGTGCGACGGCTGCTCGTCTGCCACCTGCAGAATGAATTCCGCCAGATCGGTCTCGGCCACGGTAATGCCGGCAGCTTCGATGGCGTGGTTAAGCTTGATCTCTTCCGAGGTGATGCTCTTGCCCTTCACCACCAGCTTGGCCTCGTGCCGCACCAGCACGTCGCGGATGTACTGGTTGGCGTCGGCTGCAGTCTTTGCCAGGTAGAAATGGCCACCGTTGGCATGGACGCTCGCCTCCAGCCGCTGCAGAAGTTCGGGAAGATTCGCGATCGCGTTCTCTTTGATCTGGCGCGCACGGTCTTTCAGTTCGTCGTAATCGGCGATCAGAGCGGTCGCGGTGTAGCGGTTGCGGTTGAAGGTCTGCGTGTTATGACGGACGGCGGCGCTCTGCACATCCAGAGTCATGCGGATGGCGTCGAGCAGGGCCTTCTTGTTGCTCTTGTTCGCTACCTGTCGCGGTTGGATGTCTGCGGAACTCGGAGGTCGCGGCCATTGGCTCACCTCACCACAATAATGTGCAGTTTGTGCGGCCCATGTACGCCGCGCACCAAAGGACCCATGTCCGCGGTGGCGCTGGGACCGGTGACGAACACAAAGTCCCGCTTCAGTCCCTTGCCATCGAGGATGTCGGCGCGAAACAGGTCACGCGGCTTCGGCACGATGTTTTCAGCCGCGACCACCGCGATTTGCAGCGGGGCGAGCAGGCTCACCATGCCCGTGCGTTGGTAGCTGACGTCGATGCAGACCGAGCCCGTGCTGGCAACCCGGCGAATGCCTCGGTCACGCCTGCCGCGGAGTGGACCATCTCGTCGGGAGTTGGATCGGCCACCACCCGCGGGATCGGTCACGAATTCGCTGAACAGCTCGACAGGCAGTTCCTGCGGAGGAGCGAAGAGGATGCGCTTCGCGTCTCCTGCCGCGCTGCAGAATCGCAGTGCGCAATGCCGCCGGAGAGCGCTCAATAACTTCGACGGTGGCCACCGCCTTGATGGCGGCCTCGGCGAACTGCGCGACAGAAGGATTCAAGACCATGACTGGCTGCATGGGAAACTCGGAGCTTATACCCAATACCGGCCAAAAGCACGGAATTCGTTGAAAAAGGCCGCTCCCGCGAGCGGCCTGCACAGGGTCGGTGTGCGACCTGCGACAAGTTGCGATATTCCAGTAAATCAAAACCGCTCTACGGCCAGATCCCTCGCTCGATTACTGCCTTGGCCACCCGGCCGATGGCTACAATGTAGGCCGCTGCGCGATAGTCGCAGCCGTATTTCCTGGTGGTGTCGTGCACCTCGTGAAACGTCTTCACCATCACCTGCTCCAGTCTCCGGTTCACTTCCGCCTCGTCCCAGAAGAGCTGCTGCAGGTCCTGCACCCATTCGAAGTAGGAGACGGTCACGCCACCCGCGTTGGCAAGAATGTCGGGCAGCACCATCACCTCCTTGCGGCTGAGCATCAGGTCGGCTTCCGGCGTGGTCGGGCCGTTGGCTGCTTCGGCAACGAATCCTGGCCCGGACGTAACCCGCATTCTCCGTCGTGATCTGGTTCTCCAGGGCTGCAGGAATCAGGATGTCGCACTGTGCTTTCAGCACGTCGTCACTGGCGATCGGGCTGCAGCCGGGAAACGCCTCCACGCTGCCGGTTTTCACTTTGAAACGCAACAAGCGCGGGGATGTCGATGCCCTCCTTGTTGAGGATGCCGCCTTTCGAATCGCTGACGGCAATCACTTTGACGCCTTCCTCCCAAAGCAGTCGCGCCATCACGCTGCCAACGTTACCGAAGCCCTGAATGGCGACGGTCGCCGTCTTCAGATCGAGGCCGATCACTTTGGCGGCTTCGCGCAGGATGAACAGACATCCCCGCGCACTGGCTTCGAAGCGCCCGAGAGGAACCGCCCAGGAAGGTCGGCTTGCCGGTCACAACAGCGGGAGTAGCATGACGCGTGGTCATGCTGTAGGTGTCCATGATCCACGACATAGTCTGCGCGTCGGTATTCACATCGGGCGCAGGGATGTCCTGGTCGGGGCCGATCAGCGCCGCGATCTCATAGGTATAGCGGCGAGTGAGGCGCTCCAGTTCATTGCGCGACAGGTGCTTGGGATCGCAACCGATGCCGCCCTTGGCTCCGCCGAAGGGGACGTCCACAAGCGCGCACTTCCATGTCATCGCATGCGGCCAGAGCTGATACTTCGTCGAAGGTGACGGTGGGGTGATAGCGGATTCCACCTTTGCACGGTCCGCGAATGTTGCTGTGCTGCACGCGATAGGCATCGAAGACGCGGATAGTGCCGTCATCCATCTTGATGGGAAGTGTCAGCGAGATCGAGCGGCGGGGACGGCGCAACACCTCGCGCAATCCCACGTCGAGTTTGCAGGTAGTCCGCAGCAATTTCGAACTGCTGGGCCGCAATGTTCAGCGGATTGAGATCCTCCAGAATGGTCCTGAGCGGGAACAGTGGCAGGCATGGTTGCTGGCCTTTCCGATGGCGAACCACCGTGATCGGGCTCAGGTGGACCCTGAGAACGGTCCGGTTGCGACTGGCCAAGGGCCGTGTCCGGCGCCCGTAACGGCGGACGCCGGGCGGCCGCTAGTCAGATTCGTTGCTGTAGACGGGCTCTTCAATCTCAAACGGACTGTCGAGACCGCCGGTGGTTCCGAACGCCGCTTCGTCAGCGATGTTCTGCAGCGCCAGTTCGAACTCGCGGCTGCGCCAACGCACGACTAGAATCTCCTTGCGTTCACGGCCATGCCCATGGCACAGCGGGCACAGGATTTCGTCTTTTTCTGATTGCATGATGATTTCGACCTCCCGGCATAGTACCGAGGATGAAAAACGCTCGGAGGGGCAGACCAACGATCATCCCTTCAACCCGAAAACCGCCGCTTGTGCCCGGCCGAACAATGAAAGGCATTATTAAAGGTCGCGGTCAGAAACCGGGTCCACCAAAAGGTGCATGACGACGGCTGACACGATTGCTGCTCGGCAACCGCTTGTATTGCAACGCGAATTGTCCGGCAACGCAGTGAGCCAGGTCACGGGCGAGTGTGAGACGGCGAGGGGCGTACTCGAATTCTAAGGCCAGCGAGCCGCAGAGGATGGACCGCTGTCACACCTCTTCAACCCTCACTGCACTCGCACTTCGATTTGCAACTTGCCCTCACCCGTAACCTGGATGGGTTCGCCACCCTTCAAGTAGGGCTGCAACACTGCAGGATTACCCCACTCCAGGTCCCAGCCATTGGCAATAGCAAGCACGGTGTACTGTCCGGGCAAGACATTCGGCAAGGTGAAGGTTCCGTCGCTGTCGCTCTGGTCGCGCCGGAACAACGGCGAGTTGTTGCCGGCATCCTGGGGGACGAGCACGATCATCGCGCCAGAAAACGGCTTGCCGCCCCGTAGCGCAACTCCATCCACTTGGGCCAGCCCGCGAGCCACGGTTGCGGTAATCTGCACGCTGTTTCCGCTGGAGATTTCCAGGCTTCGCCCGGTAAGCTTTGCGCCGGTCGCCGACATCTTCCTCAGGAAATATCCACTTCCACTCTGCAGACCCACGGTGTACCGTCCCGGTTTCACGCCTTCGAATTCGAACTGCCCTTTGTCCGAGACTTCGGTCCCGAAGTTTTCGCCGGTCTCGTCATTCGAGAGCCCCATGGCCACTCTCCTTGGCACTCGCTGCCCGTCTTCAAACACCGCGGTGCCGCCAACGGTAGCGAACCCGGAGCTGTCGCTCGCATTCACCTCGAGATCGCCTGCCAGATCAACCTCACGGTACCCGCTTCGATTGGCGCCTTTGTCATTGGCAACCTTGGAAGCCGGCATCTCAATGACATAGTGGCCAGCGCCAAGCTCATCTCCACTACGCCGGGCTCGAAAGACGAGGTGGAAGCGTTAAATACAGAATCCAGGTAGCCATCGAAGATGCGTTGGGACACTCGCGGGAAACCCATCCCTGGGCCACCTGCGTTGGCGGTGCGAATCTTGAGATGCAGCGATGGCACAGCGCGCATGACCACGTCCGCTGTAACCCGCTCACCGGGATGTAACACGATGGGGCTTGCGCCGGCCGAATCCGGCGAGTCCGGGTAGAAGGTGAGGGGATAGGTCACGTCAAGCGCAGCCGCCTCCTGCGCCACTCGGGCATCTGCGTCGGGACTGTTTGACTTGCGGCGGAATGTCGGGCGATTGTTTTGCGCGTACCAAGGGCGTGCAGAGACGGCAAGGTAATAGGTTCCAGGTGACAGATGGCCGATGCGGAACTGGCCCTGATCGTCGGTCTGGCCCTGGCTCATTGGGATGGTTTTCTGCCGTCCGTCTTCAAGCGATTGCTGGAATAGACGCACCATTGCGTTCTGGACCGGATCATTGTTCTCATCACTCACCTGGCCTTCCACCCAGGCGTCGGGTTGCAAGGCGGAAGATCAAATGCTCCGAATCGAGGTCCGGGCCTACCGCAATAGCCGTGGCGTAGTTCCCATGACGCTCGAAATACTGCAGCATGAAGCCGTGGCCTGACGCCATCAGCGAGTACTTGCCCCGGCTCAGACCAGCGAAGGCGAAGCGCCCGTCAGCTCCTGTCGTCACGGATCGTGATATCTCCCGGTCGCTGCCTTGCGCAGTCGGAGCCATTGCAACCGAGGCCCCGCCGACTGGTTGTCCGCTCACCCAGTTCACCAGGACTCCTGCAATGCGATAACCCTGCGGCACCGTGGGCGCCTGGACCCGACTGCGCAGACAATCCGAGGCTGAAAATCACAACGAACGCGAGACGCGCGAACATTACGGTTAGTCTCTGGTCTCCTAGTGGTTATGAGATCGAGAGCGACCTGCGCCTTCTGATTCGGCGACAACGTTACGTGCGCCGCTTGCGAAGCATAAGGCTGCAACACATCAGGATTGCCATACTCGAGACGGTCGGCAGTGTCGAAGGCGTAAACCAGATAGTCGCCGGGGGCAAGTCCACTGAACGTGAAGCTGTTCTGTTGCGACACATACGCGATCTTGGCGGCAACCTTGGAAACAGGTTGTGGGACCGCTATCACAGTCGCTTGCACACGCGCGCCGTCGGGGGATTTCACCGTTCCTGTTAAGGCGGCGCCGTCATCCCGCAAAACGACTTCCATCGGATAGGCTTGTCCCGCCGGGGCTACTGCGAGGTCGTCGTACAGCAAGTTCGTCTGACCGTATTGGGCAGACTGCACATACCACCCACCTTGAGGCATCAGGTCTACCGAATACCTCCCGGGATCGACGTTCTGCAAGACCACGGAATAGGACGACTGACTACTTCGTTCAACGGTCGAAAACGATTCGCCAATAGTCGGATCGGACGAAACCAACCGCACGGAGATTGGCGGTGGGCCTTGACTGCTTCCGGGCGAAGTACCCTGGCCCGATGCAGCTCTCGACTCCGTCCGCACTACCACGGGAATGGAAAGGGCCGGTCCGAGGACCAGGTGCACATTGTCAATGCTGGCAGTGACGCTTACCCGCGCCTCGGCGCGAAGTGGACGGTCTGGCTCGGCCTGTGAGAGCGCCTTCACCACGTAATTGCCCGGGGGCACGCTGTCCACGTCAAAGCGTCCGGTCTCCATGTTGAACCGAGCCGGAAGGGACAAATCGTCCCCTGACTGGCTCAAGAACATCACCCCGACGCCTTGATGCGGAGAGTAACCGGCAACGCTGCCAGAGACGTGGTAACGCCGGGCCTGCGGTCATGGAAAAATCTGCTTCTGCATGCTGACCGTCGGCTAAGCTGAATCGGTGCTGCTGAAGCTAAGTCGGGTACCCCCGGATAATAGATGCTGGCGTAGCCGGTCTTGGGCCTCTCGGCCCCGGAAAGAAGTCGCGTCTCGTCGGCGCTGGGTCCGGCCGCGAGGTAATACGTGCCCGGCATCAGATTGGCGAAGCGATAGCGGCCGTCTTCATCCGTCTGCTGCTGGCCCCGCGCCTCCCAATGTTTGCGTCCGTCGCGCAAGGGCTTGGCGGTCAAGCGGACCGGGACATGCTCGATTGGCTGGCCGGTGGCATCGGTGATGCGGCCGGAGATCGCACTTTGCGGAGTCAGCTTCAGCACCACCGCGTCCGAATTGGCGCCGACCGTAACCGAATTGTCGCCACCGCGTCCCCTCAATTCCTGCTGGCTGAAGTAGCCCGGCTTCTGCGCACTGACGTACACTGTCCCGGCCGGCAGACCCTCCACCTGGAAATGCCCTTCGCCGTCGGCAAAAACTGTGCGTTGCCCGCTGCCGTCGATCCGGACGAGTGCGTGGCCAATTGACTCGCCGGTGACGGAATTCACGACGGAGCCACCTAGTGTATAGGTGTCGGTTTTACTTGATCGCGACGGCGACGGTGAAATCTGCGCTATCGCAGCTGCGCTCAACCCAGCCAGAAGACCGAAAATAAGGAGAAATGGTCGCCGCTTTCGGCAGAGCAGCGGAGACCCGGCAAGTTTCGGGTTCGCAGAGCGGATAAGAGATCGCCGTTTACAAGACACGGTGGATTGTTGATTGCTCAGCCTATAAGGGCTGATGCCATCATAAACCCGGCCAGCCTCGTCGGGACTCGCTTTCGCGGTGAGCGAAACCTCCAGAGCGGAGCAGGTGACCTGTCAAAGCGCAGAGGTTGTGAGATCAGGCGACCATTTCAGAGGTCGCGACCAACACCGGCTTTGACAGTATTATTGATTGCTTTCGCGCTTCGCTCTTACGGGACTTGTCACCCGAGCCAGGTGCCCGCAGATAGCGCTGCCTGAGTTGTTCGGTGATCCGTAGTGCCTCGTCGAATTTGTTGTGCGCCGTCTTTTCGATTTTGAGGGTCACTCCACAGTTCTTCCCGTGCTGCAACACCTTGTGCGCGATGTCGCTTAGTTCAACCCAATCGTGCCATTCGCCGATCGCATTCTGGACGACCTTCAGTTCTTCGATGAGGCGATGCTGCTCACCGGTCTCCTCCTCGGCCATCTCCAGTACATAGCGAAGGCGTTTTACTTCAATGCGGTAGGAGTGGAGGTTCTTGGGGCCGAGGTGGGTGACCGCAGTCAACTGCCTTGACAATCCAAGCGCGACGCTCATTGCGTGCAAGGGAGCATCTCCGCCATTCGATTTGTGCTCGCGCTTCAGATTGACTTTGGTCCTGGCGAACCGCTTCACCAGCGATTTCACCTTACGCTGCGAGCGTTTCAACCGTCGCCGCAGGTCGTTGGCATCGCGCTGCACCAGCGCCTGCAGCTTACCGGCATGTCGATGCCGCTCAACCCCGAGGTATTGAACGAGTCGAACAATGCAGTCGGGGTCATCCTCGATTCCGAGTCCTACAACGTGGGATGTAAAAACGTCGCGATCGCGGACCTCGCCCGCACGGGTCCGGATGGACTTTCAGATGACCCAGAATCTTTCGTTCATTTCCCGCCGAGTCCAGCTCCAGTGCTTCCAGGATGAACTCTACGCGCCGCGCGCGAGTGCGCAGAGCATGCACTTCGTCGACGGTCGGTTTGTGAGAGAAATCCTTAAGACTCTTGCGAAGCTGCTGCAGCCGGCGGCTCAGTTCACGAGCATTCAGCGCCATCCCAACACCTCATTGCTCAGTCTCGAGGCGATTTTCAGTTCTGATGCTAGTTGACACTTGCGGTCTGCTCGGCTCGCGACGGCGGAGCTAACATCTGCCGCTTGGTCGCGCGGTCGATGAACGTTTCCTGGCTGTTAAGAGCATTCTTTTTCTGGAAATCCGGGTCGCGCACGTACTTTCCGTCGGAGTTCATATGTCGGGCCTTGACCTTGTCCTTAAGGTAGGTGCCGAGAATCTCGTCGCGAAGCACGCGAATCAGGTTCTTGTCCTGGACGGGAAAATCCACTTCCACCCTGCGATTCAGGTTGCGCGGCATCAGGTCAGCGCTGCCCAGATACACCTCTTCCTGTCCGCCGTTACGGAAATAGAAGACCCGGCTGTGCTCCAGAAAGCGTCCCACGATGCTGATTACACGAATATTGTCGCTCACCCCGGGAATTCCCGGCCGCAAGCAACAGATACCTCGCACCAGCAGATCGACCTTTCACTCCCGCCTGAGACGCCTGGTACAGCAACTCGATCATCTTCCGATCGACCAAGGCGTTCATCTTCAGGATCAGGTGACCGCCGTGTCCGCTGCGTTGGTGCTCGATCTCCCGCTCGATCATCCCTTGCATACGCTCGCGCAGGGTTACCGGCGCAACCAGCAGCTTGCGATACGAGGTTTTCGCCGAATAGCCAGTCGAGAAAGTTGAACAAGTCGGTGCAGTCGGCGCCGATCGCGGCATCGCAGGTCAGCATTCCAATGTCGGTATAAAGCTGCGCGGTAACGCTGTTGTAGTTCCCGGTGGAAAGATGGGCGTACCGGCGGATCACGTCGCCTTCCTTGCGGACAATCAGGAGCGCTTTGCAGTGGACTTTCAGTCCCATCAGGCCGTACACCACGTGCACACCGTATTCTTCCAGCTTGCGTGCCCAACCGATATTGCTTTCCTCGTCGAAGCGCGCCTTCAACTCCAGCAGGACAGCCACCTGCTTGCCGTTTTCCACGGCTTCCAGCAACGCATCCACCACCGGGGCATTTCGGCCGACCCGGTAGAGAGTGATCTTGATTGCGAGCACGTTGGGGTCGCGCGCCGCCTTCTGCAGAAGACCAACGATGGGTTGAAATGAATCGAACGGATGGTGGAACAACATATCACCGCGCCGTATGGTGGCGAAGATATCTTCCTCCTCAGCTTCTTTTGCCAATGGCGCAGGCAAAGCGGGAACGAAAGCAGCGAACTTCAAGTCGGGCCGGTCCAGGCGGCAGAGATTTCGCACCCGCACCAGCGCGAGCGGACCGCTTAGCTTGTAAATGTCATCGCGTTCCAACTCCAAGTTTTCGACAAGGATGTCGAGAACTGTTGCCGGCATCGCCTCATTGATTTCCACTCGCACCACATCGGCGAAGCGGCGCTGCCACACCCCTTCTTCCACCGACTCAAGCAGGTCGCCTGCTTCCAGATTTTGAATCTCACTGTCGGCATCGCGCGTGACATGAAAGGGATGCGCGTCCAGGATCTCCATGCCGGGAAAAAGTGCCGCCAGGTTGGCAGTAACCAGCTGTTCCAGCCACACGAAGGACTGTTCCTTGTGGGCCGTTTTCGCCCGGCTCTTAGCTTTCGGCGCAACGTTTACCGGAACCAACTGCGGCAGCGTATCGGGAATCTTGACACGCGCGAAATGCTGCTCGCCTTCACCCGCCCGCAGAAGCACCGCCAGGTTCAAACTAAGGTTGGAGATGTGAGGAAACGGACGCCCGGGATCGAATGCCAACGGAGTCAACGTCGGAAAGACAGCTTCCTGAAAGTAGGAGTCCGCTACAGCACGCTGTTCATCCGTCAAATGGGCGTAGCTGAGAATGCGAATTCCTGAATCCTCCAGGGCAGGTACCAGTTCCTTGCTCCAGCATTCATGGGCACCGCGATACAGGCGGATCACCGAGGCCCGGATGGCACGCAGTTGCTCGGCGGCGCTCATTCCGTCCGGGACCGGTGTCCATCACGCTTTTCTCGATCTGCCGCTTCAGGCCGGCAACCCGCACCATGAAAAATTCGTCGACGTTGGATCCGACGAAGGACAGGAACATCAGGCGCTCCAGCAGCGGATTGCTGCCGTCCTGAGCCTCCTCGAGAACACGCCTCTGGAAATCCAGCAGGCTCAGTTCGCGGTTGATGAACAATTCGGGATCGTCCAACTGCCTTGGGAACTGCGCGGGAGCATGCGCTTCGGAACGAGGTGTTGCACGAACCGCCGTTCGTCTTGCCTTAGATGGGGTGGCCTTTGCGGATGTGCTCATAAAGGGTCGGGACTACACGTGAAGGCTCAATTGTAACGGGGCAAGCCACCGTTGAACACTGAATTGGCCTGCCCAGCGCGGGATTGACTCGCTGTTAATCGAATATTCACATTGCGGAACACATGGCCGCAGCATCAGCATCTCACGTGCGACATACAACATGTCAGGCCCTTGTTGGTTGCTCCCCCGGTGCGCATCGCGTCCTACCTAAACGGTCGGCAAGTTGGCGGAAGCGTGTGCGAGTCGAACGCACCATTGACACCGCAAGGCGCCAATCGCCGGTTTTGAAGACCGGGAGAGTCACCGGACCCCCTTCGCTTCCGCATCGGACTAGTGTCCACGATGATGCCCGAACGGCTCCAGCAACAATAACATCGGCAGCGAATTATTTTCAGCGCTTCCATCTCGCGGTGCATCTTGATAGCAGTGTGATGGAGCCTTCCGATGACCCAACGCAAATTTTCGTTTGTCCAGCTTGACGTGTTCACCGCCCGCCCGCTTGAGGGTAATCAACTAGCGGTCTTCTGCGACGCCCGCGGCTTGAGCGACGACGAAATGCAAAAACTCGCGCGCGAGACCAACTTATCGGAAACGACGTACATCCTGCCGCGCGAGCCGGCAGTCGAGCAACGGGAAGGCCACAAGGTCCGTATCTTCACGGTGAACGAAGAGCTGCCCTTCGCCGGACATCCCACGCTCGGCACCGCCTGGTACCTGCGCCAGCACTCCAGTTCGGACGAGATCGTACTCGATTTGAAGGTCGGTAAAATTCCCGTGCGCTTCGAGCAGCGCGACGGTCGGCTCTTCGGCGAGATGCGTCAGGCCGAGCCGAAATTCGGTGCAACGCATCGATCATGACGTTGTCGCCGGTGTACTCGGTGTTCGCGGTCGCCGAACTCGACGAGAGCCTGCCCATCCAGACGGTCTCCACCGGTATGCCTTTCACCATGGTTCCGTTTCGCTCGCTGGCGACGCTGCAGAAGCTGAACGTCAGTTGGCACCAGATGGCGCCGTATCTTGCGACCATCGGCAACCCCGCCTTTTTCTATTTCGTGTGCCGCGAAACCGTGGATCCGAATGCCACCCTGCACGCGCGCATGATCTTCTACAACGGCGAGGATCCGGCCACCGGATCGGCCGCGGGATGCTGTACGGCGTGGGCAGTGCAGCACGGTGTGCTGGCGCCGGAAGCGCAAGGACTCATCGAGCAGGGAATGGAAACGCGACGTCCAAGTTTCATCTACATCCGCGCCGGAAAGACTGGCGACGCTGTCACCAATGTGCGCGTCGGAGGTAACGTAGTGCAGGTGATTAACGGCGAAGTAACGATGTGAATTTTCTGCGGATATCTTGTGCAGGCTCGAAAAGCCGCTCCAGTCAAGGATCTTCGCCGATTGCCCGAAAATGCAAATCACCTCGCATGGTGCTGTTTCGTTTTTTTTGTGCACTCCAAAAATTTTCTGCATAATTGACCTTCGCAACACTTGTGCAACGCCGCTCGACGGTCGTACTATCCGGACACGCTAACTGCTCTGGCGTAAAAAATAAAAAGAAGCCACTGGATGACTGCCGCACGCGTTCGGCTTACAGGTTTGCCCGAACACTGTCGCGCAGGCACTTCCGAAAAGGCTCAGCGAGTAGGTCTATGAAGCCCAAGCGCACCATTCTTTGCGTCGATGACGACGAACGTTCTCTCTCCATTCGAAAAGTATTGCTCGAGACCCGCGGCTATCGCGTCCTCACGTGTACCGAACCTCAACATGCTCTGGAAATCATGCGACGTGGCGGAATCGATCTGGTGCTCGCCGACCTCATGATGCCGAAAACTCAGCGGCGCAAAACTAATTGACCAGATCAAGGCGATTTCGCCACGTACTCCGGCACTGCTATTTTCCGGTTCGGTCAATTGCTGCGCGGAAGACACCCTGGCCGATGGATGGCTGCCGAAAGGAGAGTTCGCGCCGATGGAACTTCTGGAGCGTATACGCGTGCTGCTGATCCGCAAACGCGGTCCTAAGCCGTTTGCGAATCTGCATCCGCTAACGCCTGATCGCGGCTTTGGTACTCGTAAGAGTGCGCTCGAGGTTCCTTTTCGCGCGTCTTCAGCAGCAGCGGACTAGGTAGTCGCGCGTAGTTCTTCTCCAAGGTGACGCAGGCCACATTTGTTGCAGTGTCGCTCACGGCCACATCAATCGGAGCTTAAAACCTACGGTCTGAGGACCTCCGAGTTGACTGTCCCTGTCCGACGCGGCGGCGATTACCGCCACGAAGACCGCTCGTCCAGCATGCCCATCTGCGCGTGATGCGTGACCGCTTCGCCGGTCCTGGACTACTTATCTTGAGGGTAAAATTCGGTCGCAATAAATGGATATGCCACTCAGTAACGAGTGGCATACCGGGTAACAAGACGAAATGGGAATCGGGCGCGTCTAGCCCCTGGTAGTTATTTCGACTTTCTCTTCCGCTCTGCCCAGCGCTGCTTCATCATGTCGGAAATGCGTTTGCGAGAGGCAGCGCTCATGTGCCGACGCTTGCGTTTAGGCCCCGAAGCCGCATGGCCGCTCCCTACCGGTCTTCCTCTCCGGCGTGTCTGAGTGCCAAGTCCTTCCAACGCACCAATTGCTCTGTCGAGACGATCACGTTCACTTTTAAGGTCCGCCAATATATTCTGAATGTCCATGCTTCTCCTTTCGAGCTTTAACAACCCCCGGATAGTGTAGCAGTAAGAGGGCAGCGATGGTGGTTGTTAACATTACAGATTTGCAATAGATCTTAGTAGCAACCGTGAAGTGGTAGTCTGCAATAGCACGTTAGTCAGAAGCGGTCCACTGCTTAGTGACTGTCGATGCTTAGAAAGACTAGCTCCGCCAGCGAAGCTTGTTGCCATTAGAAGCGGAATTTAGTGACTTCTTTATGGAATGGGCCAGCTGGGATCTTCAGAGAGGTCACTATGCCGCCTGAGAAAAGCTATCACATGACTCCCCAGCAGTTCCGTGAAGCATGGACGTGCGGTGGTGGACTGGATCGCTGATTACTATGAGCGCATTGAGAACCTGCCTGTGCTTTCACAGGTTGAGCCCGGCCAAATTCGGCAAGCACTTGCCTAGCGACGCTCCCGATGAGGGTGAACCTCTCGCTGCAATGCTGCAGGACATCGACAGAGTAATTCTGCCGGGGGTTACGCACTGGCAGTCCCCGAATTTCTTTGCTTATTTTCCAGCCAATGCTTCCGGACCATCGATTCTAGGCGACCTTCTCTCTTCCGCACTGGGCGTACAGGGAATGTTGTGGGCCACGAGTCCAGCGTGCACGGAACTAGAGTCGCATGTTCTCGATTGGCTGGTAACTATGCTTGGATTACCCGTAAAGTTTCTATCTACCAATAGCGGCGGCGGCGTTATCCAGGACACAGCCTCAAGTGCGTCCCTATGCGCGATACTGGCAGCACGAGAGCGTGCTACCGGCTACCTCAGTAATCGTCGGGGCTGCGATGGCAAGCTTGTGGCCTATACCTCCACTCAGGCGCATTCCTCCATCGAAAAAGCGGCCATGATTGCCGGAATCGGGTTGGATAACCTACGCCTGATTGAGGTTGATGAACGCTTCGCCATGCTGCCGAGTGCGTTGGCTCTCCAGATTGAGCAGGACAAGCAAGCCGGTCTGACACCTTTCTTTGTTTCTGCCACGGTAGGCACCACCTCTTCTACTGCTCTCGATCCATTGCCCGCCATCGGAGCGATTTGCCGCGAGAACGGCCTCTGGTTCCATGTCGATGCTGCTATGTCGGGTACCGCCGCACTGTGTCCGGAGTTCCGCTACATTCAGGATGGAGTCGACCTTGCCGACAGCTACACCTTTAATCCCCACAAGTGGATGTTTACTAACTTTGATTGCAACTGTTTCTATGTGGCCGACCGCAAGGCGCTCATTGACACGTTGAGTATCCTGCCCGAATACCTTCGCAACCAGGCGACCGAATCGGGCGCGGTCTTTGACTACCGCGACTGGCACATTCCTCTGGGCCGCCGCTTTCGTTCGCTCAAGCTATGGTTCGTGATTCGGCACTACGGAGTAGAAGGACTGCGACACCATGTGCGCCGGCATATAGAAATCGCGCAGCAATTTGCCGAATGGGTCGAGGCAGGACGAGCGCTTCGAAATTGCCGCTCCCGCGCCGCTTAACCTGGTGTGTTTCCGGCATCGTGGCGGAGATGCGAGCAATCAACTCCTGATGGACCGCCTCAATCGAAGTGGCGACTTATACTTGACCCACACGCGACTGAATGATCGCCTCACTTTGCGCTTCTGCGTCGGCCAGACGAACACGGCCTTGCCTCACGTCGAGAATGCCTGGAGGCGCATTCAGGAGGAAGCGGGGAAGCTCTGACTTACAAAGGTTGATTGACCCTTTGCAGACGGAAACCTTTTTTGCCTTCCCAAACCGAAATCTGGGACCTGGCGGCTACGTAATCGGATCGATGTGCTTCAAGATAGACGGATCCACCGCGCTTCGAGCCGCCGAATCTGCGGCCAGGGCAGCGCTTATCGCCTTACTCAAAGACTGAACTTCCGCCAGGACATTTTTCGGCAGGTTCGGGTCAGCTTGCAGCGCCGCGGCAATTCCACCGATCGCAGCCAATATGGTTGACGGATCTAACGACACTCCCCCAGCACTGTTATGAATGGTGTTGAGGATCACTGTCAGGGATGCTTCCGCAGCCAAAGCCCCTTGGCTGACCTCCTTGGGAATGTTGGGGTTCGATGCCAGCACCCCGGTCAAAGCCTGGGATAGCGACAGGAGTAAAGTTGGGTTCATTTCTTACCCCCTTGAATCTGGGTTGTCACAGCCGCGATATCTCCGATCAGTTGAGTAATGGCCTGCGACAAAGCCGTCGTATCGCTTGTCGCCCCGGCATGATAGGCCTGGTACAAATCGTTCGCCTTGTTGTAGTCAGCGATGATTTGATTTAGGACTTTTTTCTCGGTGTCGCTGGGTGTGATTTTGCCTGCAGCGATATCGCTCTTCACAGAGTTGATCGCCGCTTGAGCATCTGCAAGCACTCGAAAGCTGGTGGCATCAAACTGATTTATGGCTCCCGGAGGCAGCGGCGCAGATGTTTTCTTTGCGGCACATCCTAACGCCGCCGCCAGCATCAACAACACAAATGCGTACCCGGCTCTTCTCGTCATCGCCCCTCCTCGGTGTCCACGGTAACCGGAATACCCTCATTTTCCATCCTGAAAACACGGGAGTTCCGGCTTTCATTTCGCGGCTGACGGCAAGATATACCCGGCCGCCCGCGAGTGCAACGGCTTTTCTCGAATTTCGTCACTTTGTCTTCACAATCGGCTTAGCACTTCCGTGGACGTATTACCTCCGCAGGAAATGATCGCCACGGTCTTCCCGTGGGTCCGAGATGCTTCCTGGAAGGCCGCGGCTATTGCGACCGCGGCTGCGCCCTCGACCTTCCAATCTCGCCTGTGAGCCCAGCGCATGGCGTCGAGAATCGCCGATTCGTTGACGAGTACGCATCGATCGATCACTCTCTGGCACAGTGCGAATGTGATTGATCCCGGTTCAACGCCGCCGGCCGTGCTCTCGGAAATAGTTGGTTCTTCCGGAAAGTCGACAACCTTGCCAGCCCTCAGGCACTCGTACATCACGCGAGAGCTTTCTGGCCAGCAGCCAACAATCTCCGTCTGTGGCGAGACCGACTTCATATATGCGCCGATGCCGCTGATCAGGCCGCCACCCCCAACAGCAACATAGATCGCATCAATTCTCTCGATCTGTTGCGCCAGTTCGAGAGCGACGGTTCCCTGCCCGGCGACGACGAGGGCATCGTTGTAAGGAGAGACATACGTTCTTCCTGACTCTGCGGCGGCCGCTCGGGCCGCAAGCTCCGCTTCCAAGGGGTTGCGACCGATGTGGCGAATTCGTGCCCCGTAATCTGCCATCATGAGAAGCTTCTTGGGCGATACTTGCGAAGAGACGAAGACTTCCGCCGAGATCCCCCGATGATGGGAGGCCGCAGCAATGCCAAGCCCATGATTGCCGGTGGAGGACGTAACCACACCCCGGCTCGCTACATCGGGTAAGAGACTAAGCACCTTGTTCGCTGCTCCTCTAACCTTGAACGAGCCCGTATTCTGAAGGTGCTCGAGTTTGAGATAGGCCTGCGCGGAACCAAACTCTGCTTCTCCTTCAATCAGAACGACTGGAGTCTCCCGCACCAACGGGCGAATTCTTTGGCGAGCTTCGACAATTCGGCGCTGCCATTCCAATAGGTCAACGGTCATGGCGCTTCGATGATACGCAATTGCGCGAGGACTGGTGGGAGGTACTGACAGGAAGGGGTGGCGAGCCCCTGTCTGAACTCACCACCCAGCTTCAGCCCCGGTTTGGCAACTGATTCAGTGCGCCGGTCCGCCTCCGGACATATCCGAAATAAGCTGCTGCATGATGTTCAAATTGGTTTGGGTTACGGTGTCCAGAAAGTCGCCATAGTTGGCGGTTTCTCCGCCACACGCGTAGCCCCACTGGTCTGTACTCGGAGCCATAACCGCGCACCTGCCGTCATATGCGTTGTCCTTGTTGGAGATAAGACCAAAGTTACTCTTCTCGCCTGTCCCGCTGTCGGTCATGGCCCACCAATCGACACCGACCACATAGTGGACACCGTTGGAGCCCGAGGCGTTGTAAAACGCCTGCTGGTCACTGGCATAGTGCTGGCCGCGAATTCCCTGAGTTGGAAAATCGGGCTCCGCCCATCCAGCGCCGTAATTGTGCCAATAGGAATCAGCCTGTCCCATGACGGTGTACCAGATAAAGACTGGCAAATTGGCAACGTCATATTCTGCGTTAGTGATGTTGATATTGTCCGCGTAGCGCGGGTCGGTGTTGAAGGCGAGAGCTTGAATTCCAGTGTCTTTGAGTGCGCGCAGCACCGGCGGACGTATTCCACAGTTCCCCACTCCACCGAGCGCGGACGGCCCAAAGATAAGATGGTTTATGTCACCATTGCGAACTGCGTTCACGCCCGTGCTGAAGGTCTGATACGTGTATTGGTACAGGAACGCATTCATATCAGCCTGCAGTTGCGGGGTTTCACCGGTCAGATTGTATGGATCGCGTCCCATCCAGGCATGACGGCCATCTTCATCAAGGACGCCGGTGCCGATGCCGTAGCCACCCTGGTCATCAAATGTCGTATAGTTGCTGCCCCAAGCGGCGTTGAGGGCCGCGATGGTGCCGTACTTGCTCCTGAGGTACGAAACCCACGCATACTTCGAGTAGAGCTTTGTGTCCTGGTACGGACGCCCCAGGTTATTCTGGGCCGCCGTGTAGCTGAACATAGTGGTGGCGATCAGGAAAGACGGGTGCGGATAGGGAGACCCGGTGGCGCACGTTCCCACCCCTTTGATGGCCCAGAAGTAGTCGGCGTCCTCGAGAGTAATTCCCACGATCCACGGCACCGAGGCGAAGCCGCCCGTGATGGCGAGGTTGTTTTCCGCTATCTCGTAGGTGTAGCCCGCTTGCCACTGCGGAGAATAGGTATCAAGCAAACGACCTGCCCATCCATCGTAGGTGGACTGCGGTACGCCGGCGGTAATGCTCTTGATCGGGTCAGGCATGTTCGGAATTCGTTGCGGATTGAGATACAAGTCCGCAGCGGCGTTGATCAGCAATATGAACGGGAGTTTCACGGGATTCCCGTTGTGTCCGCCCCAAGTTCCCACCGGCAGGCCCGTCTGCGCAGTGTACTCGCCCAGGGTATTGAAGCCCCAGCTCAGCATCCGCTGACCGCGATGGGTGGCCCATAGGTTATTGTCACCACCGTAGCGTGCCTGCATGACGCCCGTTTCGATGAAGCCCGGCGTCGCATTGAACACGGACTGCATGTAGAAGTAATGCCCGACCGGAGTGACCAGCATTTCCCGTTGTACGTCACCCTTCACCGCCGATTCCAGACGAAAGAATCCGCTAGCTCCCCCCGGGGATGGCAGCGACGTAATTCCACCGTAGATGTCGCTAGGAGTACCAACCGTGATGCTGAGAGGTGCTGTAGCCGATGCCGGCGGTGACTGAGCGTCCGTGACCCTCACTACAAAGTTAGAGGTACCTGCCGCCGTGGGAGTCCCGGAGATTACGCCTGTGGTGGACATCGTAAGTCCTGCCGGCAAGGTTCCCCGAGACACGCGACCAGGCGTAAGGAGCGCGCCCTCCTTGAGCGACGAGAGTCGCCGAATAGGGGACATTCATCGTGGCCGCAGGCAAGCTGCCAGTCGCGACGGTGAGGGGCGAATAAGTTATCGCGATGGAAAGCTGCTTTGACCCAATGTTGCCAACGCGGTCGCGGACGATGGCTACTACCGGATACATCCCGATGACCGACGGGGTTCCGGCAATCGCCTTCGACCCTGGAGCCCCGCCCGAGCTAAGTTGCAGTCCTGCAGGTAAGCCTTGGGGTTTGGGGCCGTTTCCGATAACTGTCCACACGTAGGGTGGCAGACCGCCGGTCGCACTCAATGGTCCCATATAAGGAGCACCCACGTGGCCGGCCGGCAACGACGCCGTAGTGATGGTTGGGGCCGTGACCGAGCCCTTCGCGGCAACGCCAAGCGCGTTCCTGGCAAGGGACGGGGACGTGGTCCCCGCCACACAGAAGGAACCAAGCAGCAGGCAAAGTATGAGTGCGATGTATTTCTTGGGGACGTGCTGGCAAGCCATGGTCAAACTACCTCCGTATGGCTTACATCGGCACTGCGTCCCTCTCGGCTACTGGCTCGCAGACTGAATTCAGGGCTATCTCCGGAGCTGTACTAGCCTGCCCAAAAGTACAGTTGTTGTGAAAGACACCATCGCTCTCGCCGGCCCCAGCTCCTAAAACTGTCGTATGATCTCTACTCCTCTGTCTTACCGAACGAGCCAATGATGCGGGCAGCCAGCGATTTCGAATTCAAGAACCGCTTCTGGATTATTGGGGCCATCTTCGGCGTTGCTTTCTGGGCCTACGGTATTGATCATCAGACTTCGGGGGCCGTTCTTGCCGAGTGGATTGCCCATTTGCGCGGGAGCGCGGCCACAGCCTCGGACTACCGTTGGGTATTTGGTGCCGCAGCGCTGTTCGCGGTAGTCGCTGCCGCAATACGCACGTGGGCCACGGCCTATCTCAACGCCGAAGTCATGATTGCGGGAGGTGTGCAGACCTCGCGTCTGGTCGCCGACGGCCCTTACCGTTACGTCCGTAATCCTCTTTATTTTGGAAACGTTCTGCTGGCAATCGGATTTGGCATGATGGCCAGCAGAATTGGCTGTGCGGTGCTGATCGTGGGAATGGTTGTGTTTGTCTACCGGCTGATCCTGCGGGAAGAAGCTGGAATTGCAGCGAGCCAGGGAGACGCCTATCGCGCGTATTGCGCGGCGGTACCACGACTGCTGCCCGCGCTGCGGCCCCGGGTTCCCTCGGCAAACGGCGCCCCCGATTGGACAGACGGTCTTCTTGGCGAAGCCTTCATGTGGGTGTTGGCGGCTTCGTTGGTGGCGTTTGCGGTTAGCCTAAGACAGCAGATATTCTTCGCGGTCCTGGCCAGTTCGTTCGTCGTCTATGCGATTTGTCTCGTAATCATCAAGCGGAGGCGTAAACGGGAGGACTCGAAGATTCCGCAGAGTGGCTAGAAGGCTATTTTGCGCCTGCCGTTTGTGACTGCAAGTATGCTGTGACCGAGGCATCCGCAATGGGCTCCAGTTATACTTCGTCGGGTTGGACATGATCCGGAAGTGCTAACCCCACGCCGCTACCGCCAGGCTGACCACCCGTATGCCCGACCTCCCGCGGCAAAGCCAGTGGGGATCCAAGGAATATCGGACTCCGAACCCAGTAGGTGCCTGGCGAAAGGAGCCCGTCATGGGATCGACTCTTTTATCCCTCCCCGTCGCGCCCTGGTCTCCGTCAATCAGCTTTTAACGGCGGTCCAAGCCGATCGGATAAATTCCCGGCCGCTCCTCGCCGTTATACACCATCTTGGCAAGATGCACCGTATACTCCGGCTTCGAGACCAACGACGTCAAGCTGAAGACCCGATAGCCATCGCCGCTGATTTCGGTGCGCCGGAATAGTCCCGGCTCCGTCTCCGTGACCTCACGATTGCCCTGAAGTTGATCGAGAAATAACTGCGCTGACTTCTGATCGGCCTGGCCGCGTTCGCTAGCGGTCGTCAAACACTCGGCAGCGTACGAGCGGATGAGCTTCTGCCAGTACTTCTCCAGCAATTCCGTGCTGGCGAAGACGTCAGCCCACAGGATGCGGCCATTGATGGCAACCACCACGCCTTTAGCGCCTTCCTTCTTTAACTCGCGCAGCATGCCGTCGTAATCGGCGGCGACGGAGGCGACCTTTCTTCTCCACCTCGGGATTCTGCATGACCTTGGCGTACGAGGTGGTGCCATGAATGGCAGGACTGGCTTGTGGAGCGGCCTTGGCCATGCCTCCGACGGCCGAAGCCACCATGTTCCAGACGCTCTGCTGATCGCGCTCGGCCATGGCCGGCGTGCGCACGCTCGGCTGCGCCATCGCCGAGTTCATGCTAGTGAAATGCTCCGATGAGGCCACCCAACGGCCGGGCTCAACGCAGAACACCGACAAGTCGATAGGTTGCGACCTCGGCGGAACGATGCGATCGACGCCGATAACGCGGTCCTGCTTGCCGCCAGTCACCACCTCGCCAGCGAGCAGTAGCAGAGGATGGTCGGAGTTGTTGATCAGGACCAGGCGATTCACCTCGGCCCCGGATTGCCGCGGCCAGCGGGTACCCGGTCGTACCAATCCCTGAAGCGACCCCGCCTCGGTGACCACGACCGAGCCGGCGCGCAAGTCCTTCATCGAGTGTCAGCAGATGGACGGTGTCGTTCTCTGCGCCGCCGACTACCGGGAAGATGCTGAGGTTCCCTTTGGTAACAGGTGGCAAGACATGTAGTTCCGAGTGTCCTGGATTTCCGGCAGCAGCGAAGGTTGCCGCCAGCATGGCCGAAGCAAATGACGCGAGGATTCTGAAATTCACGGTTGACCTCCGGAGGCGCTGGAGCGTCTCTCAACACAGAGAACGCGGGACAGTGTTCTTCTTGCGCTCGAATTGATACGATTCGCCTAATGGCCTCTCTCCTGCTCTCACTCCACTCGAACCGCAGGTGCTCGCGACCATTCGGGAGTTCTCTGCGCAGCACTACGATGACAGTGGGGCGCGGCAGTTCGGTATGTCGGCCGCCGAGCTTGGCGGAGATTCTGGCGGAGGTTGTAGGTCAGTGGGGTAATGCCGCATCGGAAATTGCGGTGCGCAATTTTCTCGCAACGCTTGCGGCTGGAGGAGTTGGTGCTGGCACGCGCGTGCGCCGCCGGAAATAACCGGGCCTGGGAAGTCTTCCTCAATCGTTATCGAGCTACCCTGTACGAGTCGGCATACAAGATCGCGAAGGAAGAAAGTGTTGCTCGCGGCTTGGCGGACTCGCTATACGCGACGCTGTACGGTGTCGGATGCTAAGGGACAGCAGCGGAGCTTCCAAACTCCGTTCCTATCAGGGGCGTGGTTCTCTGCAGGGATGGCTGCGGACCGTAGTGGCCCAGGAGTATGTCAACCTGTACCGGGCTACCCGGCGCGAGACCAGTCTGGACGCTGCGTTGGACGAGGGCGCTCAATTCGCAGTCGCTGAGAGCCGGATGTTAGTGTCGTCGATCCTCGCGCCGAGGCTGCGGCTTCCGAGGAGCTGACGGCGCTGCCCGCGGAGGAACGCTTCCTGTTGGCGGCCTACTATCTTGACCGCCGGACGCTGGCGGAAATCGCCAAACTGCAGGGAGTGCACGAGTCCACCGTCAGCCGCAAGCTTGAACGTGTGACCTCCGATCTGCGCAAACGAATTCGCAAACGCATGATTGCGGCGGGAATGTCTCCGCGACAGGTGGACGAAGCCATGCAGGATGTGGATGTTCGAGACCTGCGCGTACGGGTGGGCGAAACTTTAAGGCAAGGAACCGAAGATATATCGTTCTACAAAGAGAAGAGTGAGAACGAGGGATGAACCAGGAAATTCCCAAGCCGCTGCGGAACGCGCTTGCCAGACAGGCGGTGGGCGACGTTCATCCTTCGCCTGATGTGCTCACATCGTTCATGGAGCGCACGTTGGCCTCCCGTGGAGACCGAAGTGGTGACACACCATCTGGCGCAGTGTGCGGAATGCCGCGAGATTGTGTTCCTTGCGAGCGAAGCGGCAGAAGGACGAGATGCGTGAGGAGAGGGAATTGGTGGCGGCGGCTGCCGGTCCGATGATCGCCGTGCCGGCCTATGCGGCAAGGCGCACGCCCGGCTGCTGCGCTGCCGCCCAAGATGGAGATTCCGCCTGGCCTGGGCAGTGCCGATCGCTGCCGCGGTGCTGCTCGTCTCAGGTGTCCTGATTGTGCAACTCTCCAGAATCGGTGGCCGGCAGAGCGGTGGCGTCGCTTCCGGTGGCCAGCAATCGTCCTGTGCTAGCCAGCACGGAGGAACAGTCCACCTACGGCGGTATCAGCTCCGTCGATGGCAGCAGCGTCGCCTCCTGCTCGCCAAACGCTCGCCAAGGGCGCACCCCAGGGTGCAACGGCCGCGCGAGTTAAGAAAGCGCCTCAAGCAGCTCGTCGTCGGTGGCACGATTGCTGATCAGTATCCCACACTGCAGCGGTAGTAGCGCCTGCTTCAGCGACTCCCTCACCGGCATCTGCCGCCGAAATCGGTGACATGGCCCAGGCGATGGTTCCTCGAGGTCCCTACACAAAATGGGTTCGTGGAGAGTGAAGCCGGACAAGCGCAGCATCAGGCTCCTGCGGCGACAGGTGTTCGCGAAATCAATGGCAGGAATGTATTCGGCGCAGGTGGTGCGTCCGCAATGGCGCATTGGCTCGGACGGGCCACCTTGAGCGATCAACCGGCTCGGACCAATGGACTCGCGTGCTCGACGACCAACCCGTCACCTTTCGGGCGGTAGCGGTCCTGGGGAACAACGTTTGGGCTGGCGGCAACGGCGGGGCGCTCTTCCACTCGTCCGATAGCGGCGAACATTGGAGCAAAGTGTCAGTCGCTGCAAATTCCAACGTTGAGACCGGCGCCATCGTTTCCATTCGCTTCGCTGATCCGCAGCATGGCATGGTCGTCTCCGACAGCGGAACTCGCTGGACGACAACCGATGGTGGAGTCACGTGGGCGACGACTCCCTGATTGCAGGTAGAGGCGCTCGCCTGCGGTTTACGCCAAAATGAAGAGTCGTGAGCAACCGGACGGAGATTTCGCCATAACATCCATCGTCGAAAATCCCTCCGACCGCCCTCGAAATCCAAGGACGAGCAGAATCCAGCGCCATCTGGAGCCAGAACACCCTCCGCAGACCGTGGGGTTGAATTCGATCGGAACACCGGCGTTGGTCCTGTTGGGGATGGCCGCCGCTGCGTACCTTGCCCAGGCAGGTATTGCGATTGCGACTGGCCGCCACCTGTTCGGGGATGGCTCGTGGCTGCTGCTTAGATTGCTCGCCGAAAATCACATCACTCATCTAAACAACAATACCTGGAATGATTTTTTCGTTGGACGGCTCGGCGCGTTCAGCTTACCAGCAACTCCCCACGCTGCTCGCGGCACGTGTGGGCGTTCACAGCCTGGGGGTCCTGTCGATTGTCTTCGGCGTAACCCTGTTTTCCTTCAAGCCGGTGAGCATCCTGCTATGCTACCGATTTGCCCGCGACAAACGGTATGTACTCTTCCCGCTGCTCTCGCTCTTCGCCGGGACGATGAACAGTGAAGGCTATCTGATTTCCGAAACCCACTTGATGAGCGCCCTGTTCTGGGCGGCGTTGTTCGGGGTGTTATGTCCACAGGAATGCGAGATGGTTTGATCTTGCCGCAATGGTAGTGGTGTCGGCCCCGCTCATTCTTTGCTACGAAACCATGGCGATATTCGGACTGGTGCTGGTTGCGGCGTGCATGTACCGATGGCTTGTGATCGCGAAAAGCCCGCGGGAGAAATGGCTGACGATGGTCCTCGGTATCTGGTACAGCCTGGGGGTCATCTTCGCACTCCTGGCGATCATCTTTCCTCGCGATCCTACGCAGCGCGCCGATTTTCTTCAAGGGAATCGCTGTTCGTATTTCATTATCGGCATATTGGGGCGCGAGTCTCGTGGGTCGTCTCTGATCCTATGCGCGCTGATCGTGCTGCTTCCAGCGATCTACAAGAAGACACTCGATCTGCTGGTGGGTGCTAGCCATCGTTTGCTCGTTGGCGATTCCAGCTTTCATCCTGGCTTCATCCGGAATTGACCAGCCTCGACGAACACATTGTGGCCAGGACGATGAACGCCAGCGTTCCCCTGATGCTGGCGGTGGCTTTTCTGGCCGTGTATTTCGGTTTTGTGCAACTGAACACGTGGAAGATAAAGCGACTGTTTGTGGTCGTCGCCATGTTAGGTATCTGCCAATCGGCCTGGAGCGTGGTCGCCAGTCGCCAGTGGTCTAACATGCTGACGGTCCTGCGCTCTGAACTGCGAACCCACACCGGGCCGGTACCCTTTGAGACAGCCTTCTGTCGCGGCCAACCCTTGATCGGACAGCCGATGCGCGCGATGCATGCCGAGTGGCCGCTGATGTCGCTTGAGCATCGTCTATGCAGACGAAGGCAGGGTGCGAGCTATCTTGCTGCCGCCGAGCACTTCGTTCTATCCATTTGACCCTTACATTCCTTCGGCATTGCCGCAGCTGGAACGTTTCAACATCGATTACAGCCCGTATTTGGCGGCCCTGCCCAAAACCAGCCCGTATGAACTTGGTCAATGGATCGACTTCGGCGACGAGCGGCAATGCGGTCACCTTACGAAACCGGTGGCTGGTGGAAATCTGAGCCTTGGGGAACATGGACCGCCGGAACAAGCTGGCATCACGATTGACTTCGGCCGGGAAGTCGAAGTCGGACCTCGTGATGGAAGTCGTCGTCGCCGCGTTTTGTGAACGAAAAGAATCCGGCGGTCGACGTGGCACGTGCTGGTGAACGATGTACCCGCCGGCGAGTTGGAGTTTCCGATTCAAGAGCGGCGCGCCGGAGTACGAGACGTACCGGATGCGTGCTGAGCCAGAAGGCGCTGAACAAGTGTCCGTCCCGCGGTCATTCGATTTCGCGTGAGCGGAGCGGGCTTCGCCCCGCGGCGCTGGATGTGAGCGGCGATTCGCGCATGCTGGGATGGCGGTGCGTCGCCTGCGCTTGTTGCCGCGGTGATTGCCCGCCTTGCCAAGACGCCGTCTCGCCATCCTCGATATAATTCGACCGCCATGGACCTGGGCCCTGCGTCCTTCATTCGCCGGTGGTTCGATCCGGAGTACGGCGCGGCGGACCGTCTGCTTCCGCGCTGGATCTTTCTGCGCGCGCTCGGCCTGATTTACTTTTCTGCCTTCTTCTCGCTGGTATTTCAGATTCGTGGGCTCATCGGCGCGCAAGGGATTCTTCCATCCAACGAATATCTCGAAGCAGTGGCGCGCCAGTTCGGGGTGGCCCGCTTCTGGTTTGCGCCAACCCTGCTTTGGTTCTCCACCGGCCCGCACATGCTGAACGCAATCTGCTGGGTCGGGATGATCGCGTCGCTGCTGGTCGTTCTTCAACGTCTGGCCGCGCGCCACGCTGTTCATCTGCCTGGTGTGCTTTCTTTCCTTCGTGAGCGCCGCACAGGATTTTTCCGGCTATCAATCCGACGGCATGTTGCTGGAGGCGGGATTTATTTCTCTGTTCTTCGCGCCGCCGGGATTTCTTCCCGGCTTGGGCGGAGCGCATCCACCGTCGCGCGCCAGCCTCTTTCTGCTGCAATGGGAGTGGTTCCGCATCTACTTCGAGTCGGGCATGGTGAAGCTGGCCAGCGGCGATCCCGAGTGGCGCAACTTCACCGCCATGGACGAGTACTACCAGAACGGCCCGCTGCCCACATGGATCGGCTGGTATGTGCAGCACCTGCCGCACTGGTTTCACGCATTCGCCACCGGCGCCACGCTGGTACTCGAACTCGGCCTGGTGTTCATGCTGTTCTTGCCGCGGCGCTGGCGGATCGTGTGCTTCTTCATCGTGACTGCATGGCAGATCCCCGTAATCCTCACCGCGAACTACACCTTCCTGAACTATCTGGTGCTGGTGCTCGGATTTCTCCTTGCTGGACGACCGTTTTCTGCTGCGGATCATGCCGGAGCGGTGGAGAACGTACATCAGTCCACGACTCGCCACGCCGCCCGAGAGCGACGCTGGAATTGCAAGAGCCCCCGACGGACTCGCCGCTTCCACCGCGGAAGTCGCTGCGTCCGTTGCAGGCACTGCGACTGTCCCTCGTCAGCGTGATGCTGATCTGGATCTTCTACGCCACGACCGCGCAGATGATCTGGATCGTCTGGCGTGTGCCGTTGCCTACCTCGCCGGTTGCCGCGCTCGATCCTTTTCGTATCGCCAATCGCTACGGGCTGTTTGCGGTGATGACGCGTGGCCGCTACGAGATCGAGTTCCAAGGCTCGAACGACGGACAGAATTGGACGGCGTATCCCTTCCGCTACAAACCGCAGGACCCGGGCCAGCGGCCGGGCATCTACGCGCCTTACCAGCCGCGCTTCGATTGGAACCTGTGGTTCGCGTCGCTGGGTGCCTGGCGCGAGAACATGATCGTGCCCAGCACCGAAGAGCGTCTGCTGGCTGGCTCTCCAGATGTGCTGGCGCTGTTCGCCGGCAACCCGTTTCCTGCAGGCGCCACCGCAGCAGGTTCGCGCCGTGCTATGGCAATACTGGTTCACCACGCTGGCCGAGAAGCGAACCACAGGAATGTGGTGGCAGCGTCAACTAATCGGGCTGTATGCTCCGGTGCTGGAGCGACTTCCGGACGGCAAAGTTGGGGTTGTGCAATGGCCGGAGCCGCTGCCGCCACGGTAGTGACACTTTGTTGGGCGAATGCGTCCTACCCGATACTCGCCGCGTTGAAAGTATGGTGGCAAGGAAGGAAGCAAGCAAGCTGCTACGGATCCCCCTCACAAATCAGGAATGATATTGCCTAACTCTCCAATTCTCCGGGCTTCCGCTTGAGAGATCCGGACGGAAAACTACTTGCGCTGAAACCCCTTGAAAGAGAGAATGCCCAGAGCCTCACCGTGCAGCGTTAGCTCAAACCAAAACGTGGAGAGTGTTTTGCAACCACCAGCGCAAGTGGAGGGACATCCAGGGGTAGCCATTCCGCCCGCAGACCACGCGGACATAGCCCAGCCCGCGCGCTGGACGCTGGCAACGAAAGTCGCATTTCGCTTCGCCTTTGTATTTTTTCCCCTGTACAACCTTTGGATCCCGCTTCACTTCATTCCCATACCGTTCCTGGTCCAGGCAAACCGCGCTTTCTGGAATCTCCTGGTGACTTGGACAGCTGCGAACCTGCTGCATGTGCGCTTGGTCTTCTCGCCACTCAACAGCACCAATGGCAGCAAAGACACCACGGCAAACTATGTGCAGTTGCTCTGCTATCTGGCGGTGACGGCCGCGATCACCGTCGTCTGGTCGGTGGCGGACCGGAAGCGGCCCAACTACCAGCGTTTGTACGACTGGTTCCGTCTCTATCTGCGTATGGTGCTGGCCGCCATCATGATTCCGTACGGTGCCGCGAAGCTCTTTCAGGCGCAGTTTCCGTCGCCGTCGCTCTCGACCTTGCTGGAGCCGTACGGCAACTCGTCGCCCATGCATTTGCTGTGGACTTTCATGGGAGCCTCGCCCAGCTACAGCTTTTTCGCCGGAGCGGTGGAAGTGTTGGGGGGAGCGCTGCTCATTGTTCCACCGCTGACGACGCTCGGGGCCCTGATCTCTGCCGCGGCCATGGGCAATGTGCTCATGCTCAATATCGGCTACGACGTGCCAGTCAAGATATTCACCTTCAACCTGGTGTTAATGTCGGTCTTGTTGCTCCTGCCTGACCTTAAGCGGCTGGCAAACTTCTTCGTCTTCAACCGCAAAGTCGAACCGGCCGTGGCCCGTCCTCTGTTCAAGCGAAAGCGGCTGAACCAGCTTGCCCTCGCGTTACAGCTATTGTTTGGAATCGTCCTTCTGGGCCAGGACCTCTACCATCGTGAACGGGATGCCCGTCGGGTGGTGGAAATCCGTTCCGAGACGCCGCTCTACGGCATATGGTCGGTGGAGGAATTCACGGTTGACGGCCAGGTAGTGCCGCCTCTGCTTACGGACCCTGTTCGCTGGCAGCGCCTCGTCGTTGAGTCCAGCGAGGGTGTGATGGTGCAGGCCATGAACGGCTCACCGCAATACTTTGCCTTGAGTATCGACCCGGCCAAGAAGTCATTCAGCATGACCAAGCCCAACGACTGGACGTGGAGAACCGAATTGACGTACGACAATCTGCAGCCCGATGTGCTAACTCTGCGGGGTCAAATGGATGGGCATCAGATGGCAGTTACACTTCGGCGTGTCTCCGAGTCGCAGTTCCTGTTGATGAATCGTGGGTTCCACTGGATCAACGAATACCCGGTCAATCACTAGTTGGAGTAGCTCTTCACGGTCGATATCTTTTCACTTGTTGGATTGGCGTAATCCGCAAGCTAAACTAGTCCCTTATGCCTGCAACGCCACGACGGGCAGCTGTGATCGGTGCAGGCCCCAACGGCCTTGCGGCGGCCATTGTCCTCGCCCAAGCGGGTTTGCAAGTAGATGTGTTCGAGGCGGAAGCTCAGCCCGGCGGCGCTGCCCGCACTCTGGAGCTGACTCTGCCCGGGTTTCATCACGACTTTGGTTCAGCGGTGCATGCCATGGCTGCGGGATCGCCTTTTTTCTCTTCGCTGCCATTGCAACAGCACGGCCTGGAATGGATCCACCCATCTGCGCCCCTGGCGCATCCTCTCGACGACGGTACGGCAGTTGTGCTGGAGCGTGATCTCGGCGCAGCGGAAGCTGCTCTGGGAGAAGACGGCAAGCAGTGGCGAAAACTGATCGGTCCGTTCGCTCGGCACTGGGACAAACTTGCGCCCGAAATACTCCGGCCGGTGCATCTATTAACGGCACACCCTCTCTTAATGGCGCACCTGGGCCTGGTAGGATTTCCGTCCGCAGTTGCAATCGCCCGCCATTGGTTTCGCAGCGCAAGGACCAAGGCGCTCTTTGCGGGATTGGCTGCTCATTCCATTCTCGCCCTCGACGAACCGCTGAGTGCGTCCTTTGGCTTGATACTTGGCGCCACCGCGCACGCGGTAGGATGGCCAATCGCGCGTGGGGGATCGCAAGCCATTACCACCGCTCTGTGCGGATACCTTGCCACTCTGGGAGGGACCGTGCACCTGTCCACCCGCATCGAGAGCCTTGCGACGATCGGCGAGTACGATGTCACGCTTTGCGACGTCACCCCCCGCCAGTTGCTGGAAATTGCGGGAGACCGGCTATCCGCCGCGTATCGCAATCAACTTGGAAAATATGCCTACGGCCCCGGCGTTTTCAAAGTTGACTACGCGCTGTCGAGTCCCATTCCGTGGAAAGCCAGCGAATGCCTGCGGGCCGCGACCGTGCATATTGGGGGCACGTTGGAAGAGTTTGCCGCTTCCGAGGACGCAATGAGTCACGGTCGCCATGCCGAGCGGCCGTTTGTTTTGCTGGCGCAGCAGAGCCTGTTCGACCCCAGCCGAGCTCCCCAAGGCAAGCACACTGCGTGGAGCTACTGTCACGTGCCCAACGGTTCGCAATTCGACATGCTTGAGCGTTTGGAGGCGCAGATTGAGCGCTTCGCGCCGGGGTTTCGCGATTGTGTTCTGGCGCGGCGAGTACTCTCTCCCGCGACGCTGGAGACCATGGACGCCAATCTCATCGGAGGAGATGTGGGCGGCGGCGCGATGAATCTGCGGCAATTCATGTTTCGGCCAACGCGGCGACAATACGCAACCTCGGCTAAAGACATCTATCTCTGCTCTTCTTCGACTCCACCGGGCGGCGGGGTGCACGGGATGTGCGGCTACAACGCGGCCAGACTGGCGCTCTCCCGACTGTGACCGACGCACCTGAACTCGGCGCAGGAGGCAAGGTTGCGACTGCGCTCTCACTTACCGTAATCGGTGGTTTTGTCGACGCGGTCGGCTACATTGCGCTGTTCCAGATCTTTACGGCCAACATGAGCGGCAACAGCGTGCATGTCGGGATGTATCTTGGCAACCTGGATTTCTCCGAACTGGCACGGCCGGCGTGCGCTATCGTGGCCTTCCTGACCGGATCGACTCTCACCCGGATTGCAATGACAGTGGCGGGCCGCAACGGCGTACGCCGAATCGCCACCTACACCCTCGCGTTCGAAGCTCTGCTGTTGGTGTTATTTGCGCGCGCAACCCCCGCCATGAAGCTTGGCCAGATCGTCGACCTTCATTCGGCTGGCTATTTTTCCCTGGTGGTGCTCCTGGCCTTCGCCATGGGCGTGCAGACAGCGACCTTGACTCACGTCGGAGCGCTAACCGTCTACACTACCTTCGTTACCGGAACCCTCACGAAGCTCTCGGAATCGTTGACCCGTTCTCTGTTCTGGAGCTACGACCAAGCCGTGCAGTCCGGCAGCCAGGTATCTCACATTGTGAGACAGGCTACGAAACAAAAAGACGTGCGCGAGACGGCATTTCTTGCTGCGACCTGGACTTGTTACCTGCTGGGCGCGGCGATCGGAACCCTCAGCAAGCGGCGGTGGGAACTGCGGTCGCTTTACATTCCGGTCGTAGTATTGATCGTGTTCATCGTGGTCGATCAGCTTCGCCCTATTGGTGTACAGGAAGAAAAGCATCAACAGGGCTCAGCGTGATCGGGCGAACGGCAGGACCCAGCCGAACCACAATCATTCTTAACCTGCGGTTAATCCATTCGCAATTTCCCTTTAACTGAAATTTTACGGCGCATTCACCACGGGGCTTTACTGCGCGGCTAGAGTCCTATTGGTTGCAGTTTATCGATGGAGGTACGCGTATGAAATCTCTGTTCACATCCTTGCTGGCGCTCTCGATAAGCGTCGCTCCGCTGCCGCTCTCCGCCCGCAATTCAGGTTCTACTACTAAGAATCGTAACAGCCCGTCGATTCGGCACGTGCTGCTGATCAGTGTGGACGGCATGCACTCGCTGGACTACGTGAACTGCGCCAGAGGCGTCAGCGGCGTAAACGGCGGTACTCCGTATTGTCCGAATCTCGCCGCCCTTGGTGTGACTGGCACCACGTATCTGAACGCCAAAACTTCGAAACCTTCCGACTCGTTTCCCGGGCTGATGGCCATCGTCAGCGGCGGCTCTCCCCGGTCGGTAGGGGCTTTCTACGATGTGGCATACGATCGTTCGCTGTCTCCGCCCAAGAAAACCACCGGCAACGGAGTGGAGGCCGGGCCCTGTGGTGTGTCTGCGTCCTCCAACGGTACGACCACTGAGTATGAAGAGGGGATCGACATCGATCAGACACAACTCAACGGAGGGGCGCCGACCGGGGACGGCGGTATCAATTCCATCGATCCCGACCGCTTGCCTCGTGACCCCAAGAAAAACTGCGCTCCGGTGTGGCCGTGGAATTTCGTCAGAACCAATACAATTTTCGGAGTGATTCATGCGGCTGGCGGATACACCGCGTGGAGTGACAAACACCCGGCGTACTCCTCGGTGTCCGGACCGGGCGATGGTACCAATGTCGACGATTATTACTCGCCTGAGATCAATTCAACCGTCATCGCGTTGCCGGTCACTACCCCGCTTGGAATGTCCTGCAATCCCATCCCCGATCCCTCTCAAACGGGCGCCTACACCGATAGCTTCCTGAACGTTCAGTGCTATGACACCCTCAAAGTCAACGCCATCCTGAACGAGATTGACGGCAAGACCCACAATGGTCAATCGGGTGCACCCGTGCCGGTGGTGTTCGGGATGAACTTCCAGTCGGTCAGCGTGGGGCAGAAGCTGATTGAGTCGGGCTTCGGATCAGGTGGCTATCTGGATGCCGCCGGAACCCCGAGCAACTTCTTGGTGGGCGAGATCCAGCTTGTTGACGCGGCTATTGGACAGTTCGTCAGCGAACTCCAGAGACAGGGGCTCTCGGATTCGACCCTCATCGTAATTACCGCAAAACACGGCCAGTCGCCGATCGACCCGAACCGCTTTTTCCCGATTCCCGGACATAGCGGGACGAACGGCACATCGCCCGCAAACCTGATTGCTTCTATGCTTCCCTGGTCCGAATCGCCACTGAACCCCAACGGTATAGGACCTACCGAGGATGATGTCTCTCTGCTCTGGCTCACTTCTTCAACGCAGACGTCGAATGCTGTGTCGATCCTGGAGGCTAACGCCACGCAGGCGGGTATCGGCGAGATTTTCTACGGTCCCTCGATCACGACAATGTTCAACGTCCCAGGATTTCCCGGCATCCCTAATGCGCTGGGGACCGCAGATCCGCGCACGCCGGACATCATTGTCACTCCCAACTACGGTGTGGTCTACACGGGTAGCAGCAAGAAGCAGGAAGAGCACGGGGGATTCTCGCATGACGACACCAACGTGATGATGCTGCTTTCGAATCCTAGTTTCCAGCAGAGTTCGGTCAATACGCCGGTGGAGACTATGCAGGTCGCACCGACGATTCTGAAAGCGCTTGGACTGGACCCCAATCAACTACAGTCGGTCCAGTTGGAGGGCACGGGAATGCTGCCGGCGACACAGTTCTAGCGGTCAAGGGGAAGCAGGAAAATCGAGGTTGAGGAGAGAACGGCGTTCCAGAGTAGCGGACGCCGTTCCGGTTTTCAGGCCAGGCGCGAGTTTCACCTCGATTGGCGGAACTGGGTTCCATGGGTTACATTCTCTTCGAACCGGTTCACGTAGTTAGGGAGAGCCTGATGCCAACCTCGTCCGCTCAAGACCCAGCCGATCGCAAGCTGACTGTCCTGTGCCTCGCCAGTTACTTCAAGGGGCTCGATTTTATTAAGGAATGTAGACGGCAGGGCGCTCGCGTGTTGTTGCTTACCTCTCACAGCCTGCGTGACGAAGAGTGGCCGCGGGAGAGCATCGACGAGTTCTTCTACATCCCAGACGTGGAGAAGGCGTGGAAGATCGAGGACGTGCTGCTGGGCGTCAGTTACATGGCGCGGTCTGAGAACATCGATCGCATCGTTCCCCTGGATGACTTCGATGTGGAAACTGCAGCTACGCTTCGCGAGCATCTGCGTGTACCCGGTATGGGTGACACTACGGCCCGGTACTTTCGCGACAAGCTTGCCATGCGGACCAAAGCGCGTGACGAAGGGCCTGGCGGTGCCGGAATTCATTCACGTCCTGAACTACGGCAGGCTGAATGAATTTCTGAATCGCGTGCCCCCGCCTTGGGTGCTGAAGCCGAGATCGCTGGCAGGCTCCATGGGGATCAAGAAAATCAGCCAGCGCCGAGGAACTTTGGGCGGCACTGGAACTCCTGGGCGACCAGCAATCGTATTACCTGCTCGAGCAGTACGTGCCCGGCGACATCTACCACGTGGATACCATCGTCTACGAGCGCGAGCTGCTATTTGCCATTGCCAGCCGGTACGGGCGTCCTCCCATGGACGTCTCGCACGAGGGCGACATTTTCACCACGCGCACCTTGCCCCGAGGCTCGGCGGAGGAACGTCCTTTGCTGGCGCTCAACGAAAAGGTTTTGCAAGCCTTCGGTTTGGTAAGGGGCGTTTCGCACAGCGAATTCATTGCGGGCCGTGATGGCAGGTTGTATTTCCTGGAGACCTCGGCTCGGGTCGGAGGCGCCCACATTGCCGACCTGGTGGAAGCGGCCACCGGAATCAACCTCTGGTCGGAGTGGGCAAAGATCGAGATCGCCGGCGGAAAAGCGCCTTACCGGCCACCGGTCGCCGAGAAACGACAACGCCGGCCTGCTTATTTCGCTGGCGCGGCAGGAGCATCCTGACACCTCGGCCTACAACGATCCCGAAATTGTCTGGCGGCTGAATGACAAGAAGCACCATGCCGGCCTGATTGTGCGATCGCCGAATCCCGGCCGGGTGCAAGAGCTGATCGGCAACTATGCGCAACGCTTCCGGCAAGACTTCTTCGCCTCGCAGCCGCCGCGGGACAAGCCGAACTACTGAAGCGTGGATTGCTACTGGACTTCGAAGTCAGCCGTGCGCTGCTGCGAGACGTTGCCGGCCGTAGTCCACCGCCTTCAGTTCAAGCCGATACGATCCCGGCGGAAGCTTGTCCACCGGCAGCTTCATCCCCAGCGGAACAAGCGCATTCCCAGCTTTCGCATCAGCGGCCGCGCCTCCACTGTCGAATCTTCTTTTCGCCAGTCTTGCGGTCAATGACGCTCATCTGGATCCCGACCTTGGGAGGATTGGAGCCGGTGAGCAGCGGGTCATAGATTTCCACGTAGAATCCGGCGCGATCGGTCGTCTTGAACTGGTCGCTCCCTGAAGGGATGAGCTGCAAGCCCTGGGTCACTAATGGCGTGCGATCTTCGAGCAGCGCGGCATCCAGACTAGCGTCCCATCTGCGAAACCGGATGAATCTCCTTGCTCAGCGCCACCGCGCTCAAGGTGAATTGTTTGCCGTCATACGGGTCAATCACCAGAGGCATCTCCAGTTTTCCGAAGCTGTCGGCGCCCTCCGGATTGAACACCACCTTCAGGTTGTAGTGACCGGCAGCGATATCGAACTGGGTGTCGTAATGAAACGGCTTCGAGTTGAATTCCTCCACTTCCTTCTTGTCCTCGAAGTTGAGATCGAGGCTATCGCTGAATCGCGCCGCCACCGTTCCATCCAGCTTGTAGGCGAGCCCAACTACATTGACCGTGGCGTGCAGCTTTCCCTTTTGCTTTTCGAACTTGATGGTGTTGGGAGGGATCTCGATTGCCAGGTTCACTCGCGCCGTGTTCACCGAGGTGTAGAAGTAAGGAGCCAGCATGGAAGCCGCAATGGTTCCCGGCTGCGAACCGGTGACCCGGCTCTCCAGTTGCTTTTCCTCCGGCTTTCCGGCAAGCCTGTCGGTGGGTTTCACGTTGCAATATCCGCTACGCCAACGCGAGACCGTCCCGCTGCGCTCGACTTTGACTTTCAGCGTGTGGCAGGTGCCTTCGTCCGACGGAGGCGGTGCATATCCCAGTACGTAATATTCGGTTTGCTCCCGCGCGATCTTCTGCATGCCGCCGAGCAGGTCGTTCGAATTCACAATTACGAAACCGCCAGTACCCTGGGCCAGTTGATAGAGGACCTGCTGGTTATCGACGACGTTCGGAATCGTCGGAATGAGTTGATGGGACTGATCGTACGGGTTGTAGCCATACAAATTCGGATTCATCATGGGAGCAGTCCCACCGCTACGCGTGCCAGTGCCACCAGTTCCCGTGCTGCCGCCGTTCCTGTGCGCGTGCCACTGCCGCTTGTTCCCGTAGTGCCTCCGTGCGTGCCGAGTCCGGTTCCAGGGCCGCTTCCCCCGCGCGTGCCCCCCGTACCTCCGGTTCCAGCGCCCCGGTACCTCCGTCCACCGCCACGCGCCCCCCTCCGCCGCCTGCCGCCGCGCTGCACATAAACCAGACGCGCGGGCTGATCGTCTGCGGAGTAATCAAGCGGTTGCGGTCACCAGCCGCGCCGTCGCGGAAGTCGGGAATCGATGTCCAAGCGCGCCGAGCCAGGCGCCGCAGAGATCCCACTGGTCAAGCCCCGGACATCAATCGGGTACACGGCGACATTGGCCTTGTTGCAGGTGTCAATGACCGCCATCAGTTCAGACTGCCGTTCAAAGTAATCGGGATCGCCGGGCGTCATGGGAAAGCCCGCGGTCAGAAGAATCAGGCTCTTTCGTCCGGGCACCGAAGCCAGGCTCTTAGCGACACTGCGCAATGCCAGCAGCAGGGTACGCGCTCCGAAATTTGCTTCCGCATTTCCCAACTGCGGCGCGCCCAGCGACGCAACTTCCGTGCGGTTGCGCATTCGGCGACACACTGGAGAACTTTACGTTGCGTACCACCTTGCTTTAACCGCTCGGCGTCGGCCGTGAAGTTTTGCGCCACATTCAAGGTGCCGCCGAAATTCATGACCGCCATGTATCGATCCGGCCCGGCATTGGTCTCGACAAACTTCGCAGCCGCCTCGCGCGCCCTGCGCCTGGTCGGAGAAGCTCATCGTGGAGTTGTCAAACAACAGCACCAGGTAGTGGCGATGATCGGCGGAGGGAGCAGCGGAGCCGGACTCGGCCGAGAAACTCTTGATCGGCTGCTCCTTGTTGTCTTCCCAAACCTTGAAGTCCTTGGCGGTCAGGTCGGTGATGTAGTTGCCCTTCTTGTCGGTAACGATCGTGTCCACCAGCACCAGGCGCGTCTCCGCTTTGAATACCGGCGTGGAGCTGTCGCTCGGCTGGAGCCGGGGCCTGGTTCTGCCCCTGTGGTTGCTGGGCCTGGGGCTGACGCGCTGCTGGGCTTGCGCCACAGCGTCGTGACGCGCGCACCAACGCTCCAAGCTCAGACGCAAGCGATTATCCATCGACGGCTCAACCTCAGCGCGACGTGCTTTCATATGACCCACCTCAGTAGCCTGAACATACTTACGGAATCTCGATGGCGCCGTTTTGCGCCGCTAATTGTCCCTCGTCATCACGCACTACCACCCGCACCAGGTAGCTGCCCGGCTTTACGTCGAAGCTGCTTTTCAAAGTGACTCCGGAGGCCAGCTTGGTGCCCAATGTCTCATCTTTCCAATGCATCTGAAGCGTCTTCTGATTGCCCGTGACATAGTTGCCGTTGCGGTCGAACACGACAGAGACCACCGTCAGGCTGTTATTGTTCCGGCCCTGTTCCTTGCGATAGTGCAGATGCCGCACGTCGAGCCGGACCACGACCGAGAGTTTTGCATCGTCGTCGCTGGTCTTGAAGAACTGTGTGTGGAACTCGACTGGAAGATCGTGCAATTCTTCCTGGGAAAAAACCTCATCCTGTATCTGCTGCTTGGCCTGCTCCGCCGCATTGGCAGCCTGCTTGGGAGCATAGTAGCCCTTGCGCGCCTGGATATTCAGCTTTTGGCCCTTTCACCGTGACCTTCAGATTATGAAAGCGGCCATCGAATTTCAGATTCTGCGGAGAAAAGGCAAGCAGGTAAGAGTATTCCGGCGGCGTAGCCAGTCGTCGCAGGCCGCCTTCAAAGTCGTTGCTGTTCTGGACAAACGTGCCGCCGGTCGCATACGCGAGTTCGGACAGCACGTCGGCGTCGGCCGACTGCTTCATCATGCTTGTACTGCAGCATTGGTCCCGCAATGCTATGGCTCGGTGCTCGAGTGCTGCTGGCATCCGGCATATCGGTGTAGAGACCGCGAGCATCCAGCGCGCTGATGATGACACCCGAATGCAGCGCTCGATCCGCAATTTCCATCTGCTCCTGCAGTTGGTCGGGATTGATAGAAACCGGGCGAGACCAGAATAATGCTGCGCTGGCCGGGCATGGCGGCAATCCTTCGCACCACATCGCTTCAGGGTGGCGAGGGAAACCTGGGTTTCATGGTCTCCGAGATCCAGTTCGCGGCATTGCGGCCGACCGTGCCATACTGCTGCGCTGACGACCAGTTGACTGGGATCGCCGTCAAATGCACAATCCAACGCGTCCTGGGTCATGACTCCGCAACGCCTGGTTGTCATTCTTGTTCTGTATCTGGTCCGCCATGTAGTACGACATGTCCGGGCACTCCTGCACTCCAGAGCCGGTGATGGGGCGCGGCCGCAAGCGATTCAGGGTGTCGTGGAGCTTGTCGCGGTCGTCGGTGAAGTCGAGTTGTGTCTGGCCGGACGTGGTAAAGATGGCAACCCGATCCGTGGGCTGCAAGGTCTTGCAGATTACGCGCAGCCGCATCTCTCACCTGCGCCAGGTCGCCAAACTTCAGATGAATGTCGTCGAAAAGGTAAGCGATGTAACGCTCCGGCAATCTTGGGAGCCAGCGTCGTCGATTGGTGTCCCTGAACTCGCCGGCTTCGGGGACGGCTTGGCTCCTGCGTGCTCCACCGGAGAACTTCGAAATGACCTGAGGCTTGCCATTGTCGGTAAGCTGGAAATCCTCCTGCCGTCAGGTTGCCCACGGCATTTCCCTGGGCATCGCGAACCACCACCCGCACGTCGACCAAGTTGACCTTCACCTTGAAGGTGGTCGAGGTCTCTTCCTGCGAGGAAATTTCCGGGGCATTCGCGTCCACCGTTTGTGGTGCGGCAGGTTGGCCGGAGACGAAGATTGCGGCGTGGATGCTGCCGGAGTTGCTCGGTCGCTGAGCCGGACTGAGTCGCCGGCGCGGGAGTCGTGGCTTGTTGAGCTGTATCGCTTGCCACCAGCAACGCGATGGCGAGAAACGCGGCTGCAATAGTTCCCCGAGTGGCTTTCATGTTAGCTTCCTCTTTCTTCCGACGGGGAGCATCGGTTGCTCGTAGAAACCCTGGTAGAGCAACTACGACTCGAAAAATGCGCGGCACAGAGTAAAGTTTCGTAAACCTTTCCGCGAGTCATGCAGGAAGAGGCAAGGTGTGCTCGCACAACATAGCTCCGGTCGAGCCGTTCAAGGCGGTGTGCCCGTATCCTATTCCGTTCCCATCGAAAGCGCCAGAGACGGCTGGACTTATCAGTAGCGATCCCGCGCACGGTCTGTCCATCTATAATTGATCTGTTAGCTGCTGGGCCGGACGGTCGCTGCCGGCCCGCGGACACTGGTCGTCCGCTTCGGCGGCCCGCCTCGGCGGGAGACCAGGTTGCGCGGGCAGGTAGAGGAAAGTCCGAACTCCACAGAGCAGTGTGCCGGATAACGTCCGGGCGGCGGCGTTCAAGCGTCGTTGACGGAAAGTGCCACAGAAAATATACCGCCTCGCCTCACGGCGAGGTAAGGGTGAAAAGGTGCGGTAAGAGCGCACCGCGCCGTCAGTAATGACGGTGGCAGGGAAAACCCCACACGGAGCAAGACCAAATAGGGGAGGAGCGTCCGCTTCGGCGAGCGCACGTGCCGGCTCGGTGCGTCACAACTTCCGGGTAGGTCGCTAGAGCCGCGCAGTAATGCGCGGCCCAGAGGAATGACCGTCGTGCCGCTCTTTGTCTTCGCAGATTCAGGTCGAAGCCTGGCGGGGAGAAAGAGCGGCACACAGAATTCGGCTTACAGGCCCGGCAGCTATCTATTTCGCAATCCGTCTGACCGAAATGCTGCCCAGTGCCTGCGTTCGTCTAGGACGACGACCTTGCGCGTCTGATCAGGTGGTAAATCCCCAACAGGATGAAGGCGCCAATGAATGAAGCGATCCACCCGGCGCTTTGGGTTTCATCGTAGTGGCCCATCGGCCCGCAATACGTAGGTGCCAGCAGCGATCCGGCGATGCCGAGCAGCATCGTGATCCAGATTCCGCCAGGATCCTTCCCGGGCATAACCAGTTTTGCCAACGCTCCGATAATCAAACCGAAAATCGCCATCCACAGCAAATGCAACATAGAAACCTCCTTACGGTTTGGTGTGCACTTCGGTTCTGGGTACTTAGCGAAACACGAGGTTCTAACTCGTGCCCGCAACGATGCAACAAGTCTACAGGTGCACGGGAGTGGAATCCAAGTCTGTAAACGGCGAGGGCTGGATTTCAATCGGGGTTGGGCAAAAGTCGAGGGGATTCAGGGCGTTGCGAGGATCGTGCTGCAAATTGCGACTTCGACGTGCGCCTAGCGCGGTACCCACACAGCGCTGTCGGCCAAAGCCTGTCGAGGTGCTCTGCGGCCGCGCTGTGCCCGGCTCGGTTCGGTGGCTGATTCCTGGCATCCACCGTCGAGGTCTGCAAATCAACCTCTCGCGACGTAAGAACGTGTGTCCCCAGCAGGCGGACATCCGCCACGGCTTTGGTGGCCAGCTGCGTCCAGATGCCCTGCACCGCCCCGTAGTTGATGGTGACGTGAAGGTTGTGGATCCACCATGACGGGCTCTTCGCGGGCGTGCCTTCAATGCGCCGTATCTGGAAGTTGGCAGCGTCCACCCATGCCTTGCCGTTCACCAACTCCGGGTCGTTGCGCTTCGGCGTCAGTTGCAACACATAGCAATCGTGTCCGTCGACTCGCTCCTGCCCGAGAAGCGCGAACTCGTAGTTGCGCGTGGTGAGTTCGTGCAATTCGGCGATGAGTGGCCATCTCCGATTCATGCTCCAGCACCCGGCGCACAATGTCGGTCCCGCGATCGCTGCCTTCGACCTTGCGGACCGTGTAATCCTTCTGCGACGGAGGAACAAAGTTGATCTGCGCCATAACCTCGGACTTGGGCTTGCTGCGCTCTCTCGCTGGAGAGTTCGATACTTCCGCGTCACCGTATAGGGGACAGAGTGGTCTCGCGCCTCCGCCTGCACCTGTTGCATCCGGCTGACAATTTCGTCCACCGAAGGATTACGTAACTGGCACCACTGCGCTCGCCGAAATCGCGGCGCCAAGTGCGCGTAAGAAGAATGGCCCGGGTTGTGAATGACAGCCGCATCTGAGCTACCGGAATCGTAGTAACTTCTCAGTTAACTAGTTAGAAGCAACTTGATTTCCAGTCGATGCCTGCCGGATTTTAGAAATGCATAGCTCCCTCCTATCTTCAAGAACTTGCGGCAACCGGTACATGAGCCTCTCGCGCGGCTCTGAAATGACCACCGGTCTCTGCTCATTGCCTGGCAGTAGCATCTTTCGTACGCCACCGGGTCGAGCGCCCCGATTGCACAGTAAAGGCCACGGACGCTGTCTGCGGGACACTTGCGCCGCTGGACTCGAGACGTTGTACAGCTTCAGCCAGCGGTCGCGAGCTGCTCCTGGTTGTCTCGATCTGGCTGTAGATCGCTCCCAGGGCTGACAAGATCCAGTCGCGGCGTTTTCCATTCCCGGGTAAACGTGTACTCCTTTTTCCAGCGTCCGCGGACCTTGCTGCTCGCCTGCTTCAGGTTTGTCAGGTAATAGGTCGACTGATCGGCGAGTGAACCGTCGCCGCGAAAGATCACGATCCGGAAGGCGGGATTCTGATCGTAGATTGGCGAGATCGGCGGATCGATCAACACGAATGCCTTGATTGACGCCTGCCGTGTTCACCAACCTGAAGTCGTCCGTATGAGTGTGACCGGCGAAGCTGGCCAGCACCGTGTCCTGGTAGGTTTCCAGCAAACGATCGAACTGCTGCGGTCCAGTCGGGGACCCACATGGGCACGATCGAATCGGCGCACGACGTGCCTGCCGACGAGCCGCCTGACGTTCCCGATTGCCCATCAGATTTGTGCGTAGTCGCGTAACCGTCGATGCCCGGCGGAATGTGGAACATCAACCACACCTTCTGGTTCGCCTGCCGGGCTGCCGCCAGGTTCGACTGCAACCATTGCAGAAGATCGCTGGCGGCCGTGGACGCCACTAAAGCACATCCCTGGCTAAAACTCGTCAGCGTGATAGTTGTTGGAGAAAAAGACGCTATTCAACGACGAGGATGCGAACGCCCGGAATCGCTGGATGCGGGACTGCTGTAGCTTCCCAGTGCCTTCCAGTCGCCAAGGAACGATTCATCCGCTCCCGCAAGGTCACGCGCCACGCTCGGCGGTATCGCTTAGAAATGTTCCGCCGGCTTGAACACTGTAGTTCCCGCAATCCTCATCGTTGTTGCCTGGCGTCACCAGGATCTTCGTGCCCGGGAAATCGCTTGCGAAATTCAATGGCCAGAAACTCGACCGTCTTCAGCACGAATGCCCGGTAGTGCTCGGGGTCCTCGTCGTGAGTGGCATTTCGATATTTGCTTGGGAATTCGTGCGCCAGCAAGTCTCCGGTGAACATCACGAAGGCAGGATGGGGCAATGTCTTGCGCATCTGATCAGCGCTGACTGCAGCAGCCACCAATTCGTGTCTTGCCCGTACGGGACTGAAGCTGTCGGGAGTTGTGCGCTGCAGAATCGACTCCCACCGTGCCGGGATCGGCTGCCTGCAGGGTGGAGACCAGCGTCGCGTCAGCCATCGGATTGAAGTGGATGTCCGAGGCAATCAGAAACTTGTCTTTGGACGACCGCTCTCGTGGGCTGGGCAGACCGCTGAGGCGATGCATAGTCAGCAACGCAAAATCACCAGCCAAAGGAATCTGCCTTGCTGGCGGTGAGCGCTGCATGCTTGGGAAAACAGCAAGCTCGTGGAACATTCGTCCCCAAACATCGCGACAAGTCTTCAAATGGAGCGGCCATTTTTACGTGCAATCGGCGCATTGCCGCAACGACTCGCGGGGCATTCGAGAAGCGGCGGCTACGCCGGTCTGGCAACTTCGCCATAAACCTCGAGCATGCGGCGCACGCTGGCTTCCCAGGAAAACTTTTCGCATTGCTCCAGTCCGCGCGCCTTCAGCTTGTCGCGCACGCTCTGGTCAAGCAGCACGCGATGCAGCGCCTTCATGATCTCGAATACGTTCTCCGGATTCACCATGACCGCGGCATTGCCTACGACTTCGGGAATGGAGGAGGTATTGCTCGTGACCACCGGCGTGCCGTGCGCCATGGCTTCCAGGGGCGGCAGGCCGAATCCTTCGTACAGCGACGGAAATACGAAGATCTTGGCCTGATCGTAGAAAATCCGCAGCACCTCGATGGGCACGAAGCCGAGGAAGCGCACATCGTTTTGCACCCGTCCCTTCACCACCGCGCGGCGCAGGTCGGGATGCTTCGAGACCTCATCGCCGATGATGATCAGCTTCAGGTCCTCGAACTGGTTCTCCTTGGCCAACTCGGTCTTGAGCGCGGAAAAAGCCTCGATGATGCGCACCACGTTCTTGTGCGGGCTGATGCGGCCGGCGTAAAGCAGGAAAGGATAATTCACCTGGTAACGCTCAGCGATAAACTCGCGCTCCGCATCGCTGGCATGGCCCAGACGGAAGCGCTCGTCGATGGCGTTGTAGATGACCTCGATCTTCTCCGACGGAACCTGAAACAGCCGCTCGGTGTCTTTCTTGGAGAAATTGGAGACAGCGAAGATGCGCGCGGCATGATGCAGCACTCGTTTGGTGAACTGGAAATGCAGGTTTCGCTTCAGCGTGGAATGGCTGTTCACGCGGTACAGGTGATCGAACAGATCGTGCACCGTGACCACGTAGGGGCAAGGTATGCCCTGCGGCTTCCAGAAAAGATGCGGCACGTGCAGCAGGTCGCAACCGTTGAGCTTCAGCATGCGATGCAGTTCGAAGTAGCTGGACAGCGAGAACTCGTTCGGCTGCGCCGGGATTACGGCAAAGTTCGACGGCAGCGGCTCGGTCCCGGGCAGCTTTCCAGGAATGCCGATCAGGAAATATTCGTTCTCATGGTCCAGACGGGCGAGCGTGCGGATGGCGTTGCGGGTGTAGGTCCCCACACCGAACTCGTTGATGCGCCGGATGTCGATGGCGATTCGCACTGACTCAAGTGTAAACCGCCCAAGCAGTGCGAATGCGGCATTTACCCTGTCCCCAGCCTCGTCTGGCGACTGCGGCACGGAAGGGAGATGAGCGCGCTTACGCCTTCACCGCCTCCGCGTGCTTCGCCCTGCGTGAGGCATACAGCGGGAACGCCTCGGCCAGCCCCAGCACTTCGCGGCGAATTCGCGACAACACGTTCTTGTCGGTGCGATTGTGCAGCGCCTCGGAGATCCACTTGCCCACCTGCCGCATCTCGGGTTCCTTCATGCCGCGCGTGGTAAGCGCCGGACTCCCGATGCGGATGCCGCTCGGCTTCATCGGCGGATTGGTGTCGAACGGGATGGCATTCTTGTTCACCGTGATGCCGGCCTCGTGCAGCGCGTTCTCGGCTTCGCTGCCCAGCATGCCCTTGGCGAAGACATCCACCAGCATGAGGTGAGTGTCGGTGCCGCCGGAAATAATGTGGAAGCCCTCGTCCGCCAGGGTTTGCGCCAGGACCTTCGCGTTGGCCACAACCTGCCGCGCGTAGTCTTTGAAGCTGGGCTGCATGGCCTCGCGGAAGCACACCGCCTTGGCGGCGATGATGTGCACCAGCGGACCGCCTTGCATTCCCGGGAAACACGACCTTATCGATCGCCGCGGCATACTCCGCCTTCGACAGAATCAATCCGGCGCGCGGACCGCGCAGCGTCTTGTGCGTGGTGGTGGTGACAATCTGCGCGTGCGGCACCGGCGAAGGATGCGCGCCTCCGGCAACCAGTCCGGCGAAGTGCGCCATGTCAACCAGGTAGAGCGCGCCAACTTTGTCGGCGATCTGGCGCATGCGCGCGAAGTCGATGAAGCGCGGATAGGCGCTGCCTCCGCCGATGATCAGCTTCGGCTGCTCGCGCTCAGCGATCTTCTCCAGATCGTCGTAGTCGATGGTCTCGGTTTCCTTCGTCACGCCGTAGGGAACGATCTTGTAGGTCTTGCCGGAAAAGTTCAGCGGATGACCATGCGTGAGGTGTCCGCCATGCGCGAGGTTCAATCCCAGAATGGTGTCGCCCGGCTTGATGACCGCGGCATAGGCGGCCATGTTGGCCGTCGATCCCGAGTGCGGCTGCACGTTGGCGTGCTCGGCGCCGAAGAGCTGCTTGGCGCGGTCGCGCGCCAGGTTCTCCACCACGTCGGTGAATTCGCATCCGCCGTAATACCGTTTGCCGGGATAGCCTTCGGCGTACTTGTTGGTGAAGACCGAGCCGGCCGCTTCCAGCACGGCCTCGCTCACAAAGTTCTCCGAGGCGATCAGCTCCAGGCCTTCGTGCTGGCGGCGCTCTTCGTTCTCGATGGCCTGCGCGATCTCCGGATCAACTTCGGCCAGCGGGCGTTCCATTGGATTTGTTTTCATGATTGCGTCCTTCCCTGGTGTACGGATTAAGATTTAGGAACCTTATACATGTCGGGCGTGAACAGCTCCATGTGACGCTCCGGCTTGCTCAACAGCGTAAATCCCACCTTGCGATAGAGCGCATGTGCATCGCGGGTGGTCAAGTGCCACCGCCGCAAGCCCTGCAGCTCGGGGTGTCTGACAACGCATTGCATCAACCAGGTCCCCAGACCCTTGCCTTGGTGAGACTCCAGCACAAAGACATCGCAAACGTAGGCGAACGTCGTGCGGTCGGTGACCACCCGCGCGAAGCCAATCTGGGTCTTCGCGCTCGAAGAGCCCGAAGCAGATCGAGTTTCGCATGGCGTGCTCCAGCGTCTCTCGCGGAAGGCCTTCGCACCAATACGCGCGGGAGAGATAGCCATGGACCACGTTCATGTCCATGCGCGAGGGGTCGCTGGTGACGGTGAACTCGCCGCGATGCTCCTCCAGGATGGCCATGCAGGGACCCTCGACCGTGGCTGTTGTTTCAGGCATGAGACGGCTTTGCCCTCGTCTTCCCGCTCGATGGCCGCGATCTTCTCCACGCGCCGCTCGTGCCGGCCGCCGGCAAAAGACGTGGCCAGCCACTTGTCTACGATCCTGAAAGCTGCATCTTCGTCGATGACCGATGGCTCCCAGCGTCGAGCACATTGGCATCGTTGTGTTCGCGCGACCGCTCGGCTTCAAACTCGGTGTCAACCTTGGCCGCACGGATTCCGGGAACCTTGTTGGCGGCGATCGACATGCCAATTCCGGTGCTGCACACCAGGATGCCGAGATCGGCGCCATGCGCGGCGACCTCTTCTGCCACCGCGCGCGCGAAGTCGGGATAGTCGCACGAAGCCAGTCGAATCGGTGCCGCGATCGTCAACGGTGACGCCCTGCGCGGAGAGCTTCTGCTTGATTTTCTCTTTCAGCTCGAAGCCGGCGTGGTCCGATCCCAGTGCAATCTTCATCGCCAACATTGTAGCGCGCAGGGGAGCTATTCACGGAGACACTGTCACACGAGAACACGAGGCCGTGAAATCACAGACGATGAACCACAGGGGCACTGAAGCACGGACAGAAAGAATGGAAACTATGCATCACGGAGATAGAAAGGAGCCAAGAGTGCGGAGAAAGACAACGAGAGAACTGTCCACCAGAAGCCGCAGTGAGCACTGTGGCGAAAAACAGTTTCCCATTCTTGCATTATCGCAGTGTCTCTGTGGTCCTTTGTCTGATGCCGTTCTGTGCGCTCTGTGTTCTCCTGTGGTGAAGAAGCTCTACGCCGCAAAGGCCTTCGCCAGGAAGCGCGAGATGTGCCAGGCGTCCATGTACTTGTAGGGCGTCTCGCCGAGAGAGTAATGTCCGCAGGGCAGCGCCTTGATGGTGGTGTCGAGGCCGCGGCGCAGGAATTCGCCCGCCGTCTGGGCGGAGAATTCCGGCAGAAACGTCAGGTCGTAGCGGCCATAGATCATGAGCGACTTCTTCGGCCAGCGCTCAAACTTGTCGAAGTACACGATCGGACTGATCGACAGCCAGACCTGGCGCAGCTCGTCCTGCGTCAGCACGCTCTCAATTCCCTGCCGGATGTGGCGGGTCGATTGGCCCGTCCACGTCACGTCGCCGAACGACGTCGAAGCATGGTTGAAGACATTGACGCTGATGCGCGCGTCGTGGGCCGCCGCGATAAATGCGTAGCAGGAGCCGAGGCTGGTTCCCACCAGGCCCAGTCGCGTGTAGCCGCGCTGCTGCAGCCAGTCGAGGCAGCAACGAATGTCGATGATGCCCTGCCGCGTGGCGTCAATCGTGCGCCCGATATTGGCGGACACCGCGTAGTCGGCGCGCGTCATTCCCGCCGGGCGGCGGATGTCGTGGTACGGCATGCTCATGCGCAGCGCCGAGATGCCCAGCAAGTTGAAGATGCGGCACAGCGCGTTCTGGCTTACGCCGTCGGCGTTCCACTGCGGAATGACGATCACCGCGCGCCGTCCGCGCGCCGGAAACCAGCGCGCATTCATGCAATTGTTCTCGGGATACGGCGACTCCACCGGCGAGGTGAAGCGCAGGAACGTGCCCAGCTCGTCTTTCGGCTGCTTCTTGGGAGCGTCGCTGCCGGTGTGGAAGAGTTCGACCTTGCGCTTCTCCAGCCGGAAATCCGATGGAACCTTGTAGGCGTAGAACTGGTCGCTGTTGGCGACGATGTGATCGTTGGCCGCCGACCAGTAGGCCAGCATCGCGGCTTTGTCGCTCTGCTCCTGCGGCGGCGGAAAGTTCTCCAGGGTTGGCCAGCTGTGGCCCATTCCGAACCCCATTCGAACGGACGCACCACGCGATTGTTGTCGCGCGTGGTCATTCGCGCTTCCCAGTCGTGCATCCAGCGGCGGTAACTTTCTCGCATCTGTCAGAACTATATCGTGGCTGGTGTGACGGGGTCGCGCGTATCCCAATGAACACGCTGGTCTTTGCGTCGAACGGCACCCAATGGAGGCTGAGCGGGGACGTGATTCGTCCGGCTAACCGAATACTCTGGCGCCCTTTGATGGATCCTCCGCGGAAGCGCCGCGGACGCCACGTACCTCGGCGACGAACTCGTCGACCTCCCGTATGGCCGGTCGCCATCAGAGCGACCGGCAGCAAGCTATAGTTCCGCCCCCAGGAGCGGAGGACCATCCGGATTTGTGGCTCGCTCTTATTTGTCTAAGCTAGTGAAACCTTTCCGCCAGCCTGACGTACTGCTTGTGGAGGAGATAACTCATGCGAATGCTCACACTTCTGATTTGCCTGCTTGCGACGGCCGGCGTGGCCGTGACCCAGGACAAGCCCGCCGCCCCGTCCCAGGACAATCCGCTCAGCACATTCAACAAGCACGTCTACGAACATGAGAAGAATATCCTGCTGCGCTCAGCCGAAAAAATGCCCGAAGAGAACTACAGCTTTAAGCCCACCGACGCGGTCCGCAGCTACGGCCAGATCATTGGGCACGTGGCCGACGCACAGTACCTGTTTTGCTCCATCGCACTCAGCGAGAAAAATCCTGCGCCGAAGATCGAGCAGAGCAAGACCTCGAAAGCTGACCTCATCGCCGCCCTCAAGGACGCCTTTGCCTATTGCGACAAGGCCTACGACGGCATGACCGACGCCTCGGCTACTCAAATGGTGAAGCTCTTCGACAGTGATGCACCGAAGCTAGGGGTACTAACGGTCAACAACATGCACAATCTGGAACACTATGGGAACCTCGTGACTTACATGCGGCTGAAGAACATCGTGCCTCCCAGCAGCGAGCCGCGGCCGCAACCACAGACGAAGAAATAGCGTGCGTCTGGACCGGCTAACAAATCGTAATGCGCGCTAAGCAGGCTGGTCAGCGCGATGCTGAAAATGGATTCGTGTTGCGAGACTCCCACTCAAGCGAAAGAAGTGTTCAGTCTCATGACACGAAAGAAGCTGATTGGGATGGACAATTGTTCCAGCGCGAGAGCCGGACAAGTAATCCGGGTACGTCTCCCAGCCCTCGAACAGCGCGAGACCTGGGGCGCCCCGCAACAACCACTCGAGCGAAAGAAGCTTGGATGGGCACCCGCAGCCCAAAGGACGGCACAATCGTAGCCCAGGACGTAAGTCCTGGGTAGGCTGTGGCAAGCAGGCGAGTCCGGCAGGACGGCACGCGAACCACGCCGGCACCTTGCGCCTCGGTCACTGCAATGTGCGGTCCCTGAAGGGACTCTGGTTTTATCTACGACGCTTACCCAGCACTCACGCCTGCCCTGAGCGGGGTCGAAGGGTGCTGGGCTAACCTTGTTTCGCCCTCCGGGCTCGGGTGAGCAGGCTGCCCCGCCCTAGCCGGAAACAGGCTAGAACGGGGCACCCCATGTTAAGAGCTAATTCGACGACGCGAATCGCTTGGCCGGGCCACCCGCCAACCTGCAACCTCCCGTCCGGCTGGCTGTGTTCACATGCTTACGGCGTGTGTAGATTGTTCTGAATCTGGTTGACAGTCAAGCTTTCCCGGAAGATAATTCCGTGCCGCTGTTCCCAGACCTAACCCACGAGAGGCTCCGTGGCCACGAAGCTGCGGGGACTGCATCGGTCTAACTCTTCTGAGATTGTGAAAGGGTCCCGCCATGAAACTTCGTCGACTGGCCAACATTGTCGTAGGAACATTCACCGGTTTCGCAGAGGATACATCTTCTTGCGACAGGCGTATCCGTTCCCATCGTAGATTTTTTGCGGCTTTACTGGGTATTCTCGGGGTTGGTTTGATACTGCCTTGGTGCTCCACAGCTCAAGCTCAGGGCCAGCCGGCGTGTGGTTCGAAGGAATATCTCGACGCTCTGGTGGTTCCGCCGCCCCAGCAGGCGGGCATCAAGCGACAGGTGCAATTGATCAACTGCTCCGATCAGGTGGTCCTGGGAGCGGCCACGGCATCGCACGCGGCCGGTTCTCCAGGATGGCCAGTTTTTCCCCAGTCGGGAACGTGGGTCATGCAGCCATACACGCCGGGGAGCACGCTGAACGTGCTCACCATTGACATTCCTCCGCAATGGTACGGCCAGCATGTTAAGGGGCAAACATCGAACTTCTGGGCACGAACCGGCTGTCGATACGATCCCGTTACCAACCGGGCCCAGTGCGAAACCGGCGGTTGTGGTGGCCAGTATGACTGCAGCTCCGCCAACCTGGGAGCGCCGCCCGGCGCCGCCTTGTCGGAATGGACTTTCTATCAGTTGTCTGCCGGCTACTACATGGATTTTCCCGATATCAGTGCCGTCAACGGCGCCAACCTTACCATCGACGTCTACCCCCACGGGGGTGACGCGATGAACCCCACAAGTAAGACAGATTTTCACTGGTTGGCCTATAACTGGCCGCTTACCGTCCATGGCGCGGATCTGCGCGAATCCGGGAGGTGCCAGGCCGCAACCACCGGTGTTTTCCAGCTCTTCCGTTCTGACATCGACAAAAGCGTCAGCATCCTGCCGAACTATCCCTTACTGGGTTATGTCATCGTCGATGGCAGCGGCAACCCAACCATGCCGGCCGGAAACAATGTACTCGCCTGTCTCAGCAACTGCGGAAAGTACAAGTTCCCCCAGGAGAAGGGTAAAGCTGGCTGCAACCCTGCAACCGACAAGAACTGCTACGCCTGGGACACCTTTTGTGCCGGTGACCCAGGGATAACCTACGGTCAAGCGTGTAACTCGGACGCAGACTGCCCGCAGAATAAGTTCGGTCAGAATTTAAACGTTGCGTGTTTCCAGAAATACGGTCCGACCAAGCCAGGCAGTTGCGAGATCCGGGCCTTCTACAAAGGAACGGTCAGCCAATGTAATAACCAAAAGGATCCTCAGTTCGCCGCGCCCGCCTCTACGGTGGCCTGCAACAACACCTATGCATCCATCAACCCACTGGACCAGGGTGGCGCCAATCAATACGACTACGGAGACCAGCCTATCGTCGGCAGTTGCAGCAACGTAATTTTCAGAGGACCTCACATAGGCGAGCCGGTGGATTGCGTTGGCGACGACACCCTGCATTCTGTACTTCATGGCGCCTACACGTGGCCCAACGATCCTGAAGTGTTCGGCGGTGACGCCCCGATCTATCAGGTCGTCTTTGCCCCGGGAGGAAAAGGCCAAGCTCCCATTACCCCAGCCCAGCCTCTTCCCGCTTGTGATTCGATGCCTACCAATTACATGCCCTCGCAAAATCGCACGAACTGCAGCATATCCATCGATCACCAATACGCCGAGTTTGGCATTGGCGTGGTGCAAAATGCGGGTTCTCAACAATGGCTCTCGAACGGCCATGATTGGCCTTGCTCCGCCGGTAGTCAGAGAGGTTCCGGCGACAATGGCGTGGTCTGCCGCTGGAACCCTCCGCCCACCGGCCATTGCACCCTTACGAGCGACGGAAGCGGCGCGTGTAACTGCGCCCCTCCCCTTACGGACGACCAGTACGTAACCAACAGTGCGTGCGGTCGTATTGATTCCGGTACCTCACTAATCTCCGGCTCCATAACGCCGAATAGCGGAGACCCCTTGTTTCTTGAGGTATCGATTCCTTGTGCTACCTATACAACCGGCACATGCACAAACCCCGTTAGCCTTCCCCAGTCCGTCAGCGGCTGTGTCGACCAGACAGGCGCGGGAGCCTGGACGCTGGTTGCTTCGCAGGCCGTCAACTCCAACCAGGGTGTCGTCGCCTGGTACAAAGGAACTTCGAATACCAGTGTGGCCTGCACCGTCAGCGCGTCCATGACCAGCTCGAATCCGGCGGAGCTCAAAGTCTATGACGTGCCAAAGTTCAACGGCCACCTCGAGACCATGAGCACCGCCTCTGGTGCTTACACCAACGGTCCTGTTCCAGATGTGAGTGCCGGTACCGCTACCACGCATTTCGCCAACGATCTACAGTTGGGCGCTCTGCTGCAGGTGAACCTCACGGCCACACCGATAACGTATTGGGAGAATTGGCTGACCAACGCAGCCACCAGCGGTTCAGATCAACTGACCTGCCTGCTGTTCAACATCAATTGTCCCAAGGACGACGGTACCGATTACCTGCCAGGACACGGCCCCTACTCCGGCAACTCACAGGTCGGCCACAACCTGGTCATGCCCGGAACGCAATACTTTCATCGCAACGCAGATGTCGTCACCCCTGACCTCAAGAAGAAGGTGCTTGGATCCAACTTCGCCTGGGTAGGTTTGGCGATTTATGTTGAACTCAATCAATAGCGGGATCTCAAGGATTCCTCAGAAACGACGTACTAATGCGCTTCGAAGTTTGCGGTTGTCCTACGGGCTGCGTCGGCCCGTAGAGCATGTGTCGTGAGCCAACAGGAAGTTGGCCCCAAACCGGTTTCTGGGTGATTACTCCCGAGAAGTCGGCATACCGGAAGCGACCGCGCGGATGCTCACCCAACACTTGCATTACTCCTAGATGACCATCCAACGGGAAGTTATGACGTAGAGTAGGGCATCTGATGTTCCTAACGTGATCGGGAGCACACAAGGTCAAGGCTCGCCGGTCACCTAAGATCCGCCCTCAACGTGGAATTCACTGAGTAAACTCGCCCTCTTTCGCCAGGTTCTCGAACCGCGTGTACCGCTTGATGAACGCCATCTTGATCATGTCGGTGGGACCGTTGCGTTGTTTGGCGACGATGAGTTCGGCGATGCCGTCGAGGTCGGGATCGTCCTTCTTGTACACCTCTTCGCGGAAGATGAAGGCGACCACGTCGGCGTCCTGCTCGATGGAGCCCGACTCGCGCAAATCGGAAAGTTGCGGCCGATGATCGCCGCCCCGGCTCTCGGGGGCGCGGCTCAACTGCGAGAGCGCGATCACCGGCACCTTCAACTCCTTGGCCAGCGCCTTCAGGCCGCGCGAGATGGCCGAAACTTCCTGCGTTCGATTCTCAAATCGCTTGCCGCCGATGGGTACCGCCGACATGAGTTGCAGATAGTCCACGATCAGCAAGTCGAGACCCTCGGTCTGCCGCAAGCGGCGCGCCTTGGCGCGCATCTCGCTGACGGAAATTCCGGGCGAGTCGTCAATGAACAATTTGGAATGCGAAAGTTGTTCCGTGGCGCGGGTCAGCTTGCGCATGTCTTCCTTGGTGAGGAAGCCCTGCCGCAAATCTTTCGAGTCCACTTGCGCGTGCGAGGCCAGCATGCGCATCAGCAAGGCTTCGCGCGACATTTCCAGCGAGAACACACCCACCACTTTGCCGTCGAGCACTGCGGCGTTCTCAGCGATGTTCATGGCCAGCGCGGTCTTGCCCATCGAGGGACGCGCGGCGATGATGATCAGGTCGGAAGGCTGCAGCCCGCTGGTCAGCTTGTCGAGCAGCGTGTAGTGCGTCGCCAGGCCGGTGATTTCCTGGCCGCGCGCGTACAGCTCTTCCAGCGAGCCGAATGATCCTTTGATGATGGACGGGATATTCATGAACCCCTGTCCAATGCGGTTCTCCGAGAGCTGGAAGATGGCCTGCTCGGCGCGTCCCAGCACCTCCTCGGCTTCGTCGGAATGCTCGATGGCTTCAGCAATGGCGTTCTGCGCCAGGTTGATCAGGCCCCGCAGCAGCGCCTTGTTGCGCACGATGCGAACGTAGTGCTCGATCGAAGGCCGGTCGGGCACGCCATCGATCAGCGACGACAGATACGCGACCCCTCCGATCGCCTCCACTTCCTTGTGGCGATCGAGTTCCTCGACCAGCGTGATCATGTCCACTGGACGGCCGCTCTCCTGCAGATCGCGCATCCGCGAATAGACACGGCGATGCGCGTCCAGAGAGAAGTCGTCCGGCGTAAGATTTTCAGCGGCTTGATCGTAGAGGGAGTTGTCGAGCAGGATCGCGCCCAGGATCGAGCGCTCGGCCTCCAGGCTGACGGGCAGGCCGCGTTCCAGACTGTAGTCGGTGGTTGCCATCGGAGAGTGTAATCAGGGTAGACAGAACACCGGGAACCCGCAACGACTCAGTTGGCAAAAAACTGGTGTACAGCAAGATTCCTGAGCAAATTTCTGTACAAAAAAAGTGGGCGCTGTGGATTACGAGGAAGAATTCTCAGCGGACAATAATTGACACGCATGCCACGAACCGCAGGTCCCTCCGCTCGGACTAAAGTCCTCGGTCGGGATGACAAATCTGAGTTTACTCAAGTCCTCGGTCGGGATGACAAATCGAGAGGTGCGGACATCCGAGCAGGGTAGCTGACGGCTGAAAGCTGACGGCTGAGAGCTGACGGCTGATAGCTGACGGCTGATAGCTGACGGCTGCCTCCTAACTTGCGACCCGAGGCCAGCCACCTCGGGTCGCGCTAAGACACAGCATCAACGTCGTGCGACGTAAGCGTCGCTTCCGTGCTCAGCCCAGAGCAAGAATGATGAGCTTCGCGCGCCTTGCGGCGGCCCACCCTAGGAAGTGCGGGCCCTGGCACGCCATGCCTCATCAGTCTTAGACGGTGGCAACGATCCAAATCGGCGGTAAATCTTCCTCGAGCCGTGCGAAGTGGCAGTCGGAATCAGATTCGAAGCCGCAGTTGCTTGCGTCTCGAACCACGTTCATCGCCGAACGAACCATCGTCAACCGGGGAAGCGGCACGCAACAGCCTGTGCCTCGAATGCGTCACAGAATGCCTTAAGTTGGCCAAACACTCAAGCACAAAACACGGTTGGCTGTGCATTTCATGTGCAAGCGGCCCATTTATTGTGCAAATCGGGGCCCCATTGCCCTCTCCCGGCAATTTCTCCACAGCCAGTTAACCACCTTGTTACTACCGTGAAGCCTGGGTTCAAGCTATGCTCGCGATTATGGCTGTGTCGGTTACGGTGCTGGCGAGCGGAAGCGCGGGCAACTGCACGATGGTCTCCAGCTCCCGCACCCGTTTGCTGGTGGACGCAGGCCTCTCCTGCCGCGAGCTTCTGCGGCGTATGCTGTTGTGCGGGCACGATTCTCCCGCGATCGACGCTATCCTCGTCACCCACGAGCATAGCGACCATGTCGGCGGGCTGCGGGTGCTGGCCAAGCGGCGCAAGATACCCATCTACATCACCGGCGCTACCTATCAGGCTTACCAGAGAGCTACCCGGGACCAGACCGGAAAACGCGTCTCCCTCGACCGGCTGGAATTGTTCACTTCGGGCCGTGCCTTCGAGATTGGCGATATCGAGGTAAAGCCGTTCACCATCCCTCACGATGCTGTAGACCCAGTGGGATTCACCTTCCGGTGCGATGGAATCAAAGTCGGTATCTGCACCGACCTCGGCTACCTGCCCGCGAACGTGCGCGACCACTTGCGCGGTTGCCACGTGCTGATGATCGAGTCAAACCATGATCTGGAGATGCTGCGCAGCGGGCCGTATCCCTGGAGCGTCAAGCAGCGCGTCATGAGCCAGGTCGGCCATCTCTCCAACGGTAAACTCGCGGAATTCCTGACCCGCGACTATGATGGAGGTGCCGAGTTCCTCATTCTGGCGCACCTTTCGGAGCAGAACAATCATCCGGAGATCGCGCGCACAACGGCTGAGCGTGCCCTGGGCGAGCAGCGCAGCTTGTTGCATAACAGACTGATGCTCGCGGCACAGCATGAACCGCTGCCTGCGGTCCGACTGTAGCTTCCGCCCGGCGAGCCCGCGACGGGCGCGCAGGGTTCGGCGAGATTGATGACACAATGTACCGACCGCGTCATCGGCAAGATCCTTGCCGGATGGCGCTACGACATCTCTGGTCTCGCTCCTGAAATGCGCGGTGACTACGAGGCGCATCTGGCGGAGTGTGAGTTCTGCCACTCGCGCCAGCGCCTGCATCGCGCTATTGATATCGGGCTCATGGCGCTCGCCTCGATATCCATGTTCGTTTTCCTGCTCGCCTATGGCGTCATACGTTACTTCAAACCTACCCACGCGTTTCTGCTGGAAATCGGCGCGCTCGGCGGATTCTTACTTTCCATGCTGCTTTGGCTGCTGGTCGCCGTCGCCACGCCGGCTCCTCTGGTGGTTAAAGATGCTGCTCTCTTCGGCGCCCGCCGGGGATTGGAAAAGCTTGCCGGAAGAGATTCGCGATCGCATTCCGGAAGATCTCAAGCTGAAGATCTCGGGGCAGAGCTAGAGGCAAGCCGCGCATTTCAACTCGGTGCCGAGACCCATGAAGTCGTCCGTCCGCTGACATCGCAGGACATCCTGTAACTCCTTCAAAAACACTCTTCGGTTTTGCAACGCAACGCCAGCTCCCGTTTTGGAACTCGATCGTATTTTTCTGCTTTTTCCCTTGCCCGCAGACGCATACTGTTGCTGATAGCGGTCGAACAATATCGCTCCTATCCCCGGTCGCTTTTCGCGAGGGGTAGCGTGCGTCACGCGCGACGAGTCTCTGGCCGCAAGCCATCACCCGCCTCTCCGTTTCGCGCTCACCCAGTTCCCCGCCGCGACCCTGAACGGCATTTTTCCGCCAGGTGCCCGCGAACTCTAGATATCTCCCATTGCCGCGGGCGCGTGATCTGTTCATTGCAGTGTTACTTCTTGCACGGAATGGAGGTAGTTATGCAAACGCGATCGTTCTCAAGAATCTACAAACATGCCGTGTGGCATATTACATTTCTAATGTTGTTGTTCTTCGTTCTGGGTCTGCCGGCTTTAGCCTCGCCAACCCCGACCGTTGATCTCAGTCAGGTTCCAACTATGTACTGCGGCAGTAGTTTTATGGGTAGCGGCCCTTACTACCACAGCCTCGGCGGATATGGTTGGTCGTTTTCAGGTGATCCGGGGATATGCAGCAGCCTTGATCATGGGGATTGGAGCTACTCATTCTCCACGGTCGAACCAATCTCTTACAAAGTGACCTGCCTTGATCCGTATCCGTCGTGTGATGATATTCACGTTGACGCCTGGTACGGCAAGGGCGGAACCTTCACCCTTCTCGGGCCGAACGGCGCAACATTCACGGCAGTTGTGACGAGTGGAGTGGCCAGCATTTCTATTTTTGGACCAGGCTACGAGTATGGAACAATCCGCTTGAGCCTTTACGGTGAATGGAATGATGGCTCATGGTCGTATGCCCTCCTCCATGGTCAGCCGGGAGTCGACTATAACGTGCTACAGACTGTAAACTTTGCGCCCGAACCCTCAAGCCTGGTCTTACTGGGCTCCGGCATGCTTGGACTCGCAGGGGTTCTCAAGCGAAAGTTCACGCCTTAAGTTGGGTTAAATCCGGGAACAGAGCGAGTTGGGCCGACAGGCCCAGCTCGTTCTCCGCAAATGCCTAACCTCTAGTTGCCCGCCTTCCATCCCACCTGCTTGCCCTTGTTCTGTTCGTCGAGCCACTGTTTCAGTGGCGCGAAGTACTCCATCATGGCTCCGGCGTCGGTCTGACGCTCACCAGTCAGGACGTAGAGCTCGTCCGGCCATGGCTTGCTCTGGCCCATTTCCAGCATGGCGTTCAGCTTTGCGCCTGCCGCCTTGTTGCCGTAGAAGGAGCAGCGATACAGCGGCCCGGTGAAGCCGGCCTCGCGGCACATGGCGCGATAGAACTGGAATTGCAAAATGCGTGCCAGGAAATAGCGCGTGTAGGGGACGTTGGCAGGCACGTGATACTTCGCGCCGGGATCAAAGTCCGCCTCGCTGCGCGCAACTGGCGGGAAAATGCCCTGGTACTTCTCCCGCATCTCCCACCACGCCTGGTTGTATTCGGCGGGCTTGATCTGCCCGCTGAACACTTTCCAGCGCCACTGATCGATCAGCAGACCGAACGGGAGGAAGGCAACCTTGTCGAGTGCCATGCGCAACAGGTAGCCAGTGTCGTCCGACTGCGGGATGGTGGCGAGCAGACCGACCTTGTTGAGGTATTCGGGCGTGATCGCTAACGCGATGCTGTCGCCGATGGCTTCATGAAAACCGTCATTCGCTCCGCCCTTGAACAGAAACGGCTGGTGCTCATAGGCGCGCTGATAGAAATTGTGTCCCAGTTCGTGATGCACGGTGACGAAGTCCTCACCGCGAACCTGGATGCACATCTTCAGTCGCAGGTCGTCAAAGTTGTCGATGTCCCACGCGCTGGCGTGGCATACCACGTCACGGTCGCGTGGCTTCACAAATAGCGAACGCTCCCAGAATGTCTTGGGAAGCGGCGCAAATCCCAGCGAAGTGAAGAAGCCTTCGCCGTACTTCACCATGCCGATGGCGTCGACGTTCTTCGCCTTCAGTAGATCGGTGATGTCGTAGGGCTGCTTCTGCTGCGGAGGCGCAACCAGCGGAAAGATGTTGCCCCACTCCTGGGCCCAGGGGTTGCCGAGCAGGTCAGCGCGAATCATGCCGTTGGCATCGACCGCAGTAGGACCGTACTTCTCCACCAGCTTGGCGCGCACGTAGGCGTGCAGCGAATCGTACAGCGGCTTGACCTGCTGCCACAGGCGTTCGACGTCAGCACTGAATTCATCGGGCGTCATGTCATATCCGGCGCGCCACATGGCGCCGAGATCGCTGAAGCCCATCTCCTTGGCGCCTTTGTTGCCGAGGTCAACCCAGCGAGAGTAGCGCTGCCGCATCGGTGGCGAGATGGTGTGCCAGCCTACCCAGAGATCTTTCAGCTCGTCGGGATCGGTGCTGTTAGCCATGATGCTCTCAATCTCAGTAATATCGAGGCATTTGCCGGCGTGCTTGCCGGTCTTGGGACAGTACGTGCCCTTACCGTAGTCGGCTTCCAGGGAAGTTCCGATGCGTGCCAGCTCGGCGAGTTCTTTGGGATCATTCGGAGCGGGCGCAGGCACGGCGGCGGAGAGCTTCAGTAGCAACATCTTGCGGGCGAGCTCGTCGGAAAGCTTCAGGTGGTCGTAACGTGTGGCCTGTTTGGCCAACTCGGTAGTAGCGCCGATAAGCGCTTCGTTGGCATCGGCCGCCATCTGCTCGGTGTCATCGGTAATGAAGTTCGACTGTACCCACGAAGCCCGGCTGGCTTTTACCGTGAGATCGTTGAGCCGGACCTCGGCGCCGCGAATGAACTCTTCGGCCTCGGCAACGGTCGGGGGATTGTGGTTGGATGCGGCCTGGGTGGTGGCGGTGGAACTGGTCTGTGCACTCATGATAGAAATGGAACCAAAAATAACCGGGATCAAGAACGCTAACGCTGGAATGAGAAGAGCAGAACGGACGGTTTTGCGCATGTGCAAACAACCTCCGGAATCATTGTAAATGGCGGGAAGGTCTCGTTCGCTTTTCGCTTTTCGCTACCAGCTCTTAGGTTCCCAGCCGTCGCTGCTGAAAAAGTGGTTTCAGCCGCTGTTTTGAAGGGGCGCGCCTTCAGGTGCGCCGTTGTAAACCCTTTATTCCTGTCATTCCGAGGGGCTTCAGCCCCGAGGAATCTGCGGTTTCTTTTCGTCGCGGTGACTTTTTCAGCAGCCTCTTTAGTCATGCCGTTCCGGTCCCTTCCGTGACTGGGGGCTTTATCCCCTGAGGAGCCGAAGACCCTTCTTCCCACTATCCACTCTTATAATTCCCGAATGCCTACTCTCATCTCGCAACCCACCCGCATCACCGCCGCCGGCAACAAACCCAAGCTCATCGACGAATACATCGGACGCGTGAACTCCAACCACACCGGGGTCAGTGTCGCCCACATGCGCAGCCCGCAAGGCTGGACCGAGCCCGGACAGACTCCCGAATTCGACGAGTTCACTGTCGTCCTTAAGGGTACGGTGCACGTCAAATATCACCATGGCGATCTCGAGGTACAGGCGGGTCAGGCAGTCATAGCGCACGCCGGCGAGTGGGTGCAGTACTCCACTCCCAACCCCGAAGGCGCTGAGTACATCGCTGTATGTATGCCCGCATTTTCCATGGACACGGTACATCGCGATGAGTAAAGACAGGGTTGTCCGCTTCGCCCGCTGGATTTTTCTGATCGCCGGAATTCTGGGCCTCATCGAGATCGTTCCACTTTATTTTCTCGAGGGAATGATCGGCCGCACCCAGCCACCGCCAATCACCCATCCCGGCTTCTATTACGGCTTCGTAGGAGTCGCCCTGGCGTGGCAGATCGCGTTCCTCATCATCTCCCGTGACCCGCTACGTTATCTGCCGTTGATGCCCGCCCTGTTCCTGGAGAAGCTTCTCTATCCCGTCGCGGTCTTCACGCTATACGTGCAAGGCCGCGATCCGCTGCAAAATCTCGGGACCGCGATCGTCGACCTGGTCTGGTTCGTGCTCTTCGTGATCGTGTGGATGAAGTTGCGGAAAATAGTTTGAGTTAGAGTGTGTCGCAGGTGTTGGTAGCGTCGAGTAACAATGTCGCGGGATTCAAGAGGTTTTCATGAAACACGCCGTGCTTGGAGTCGGAGCGATAGGCGGACTGATGGGTGCAGCCTTGGGCTTCCTCGGAGAGGAGGTGACCCTGATAGTTCGTCCAGAGAAGCTGTCGAATTATCCCCAACAACTGTCGCTGGAGCAGTCCGACCGCACCATTACCGCGCCGGCACACGCCGTGTCCAGATTGACCGCCGAGGTCGATGTTCTCTGGGTGGCAACCAAAACCTATCAGCTGCAGACCGCACTTGCGTCGGTGGAAGCCCTCCCTAAGATCGTGGTTCCTCTGTTGAACGGCGTCGGCCACATCGCCGTTCTACGTTCGCGTTTCGGGCATGACCACGTCGTGCCTGCAACCATTGCAGTCGGAGCTGACCGCCTCGCCGAGGGCCGCTTCGCGCAGCCCTCGATTGTCCGGCTGAGCGTCGCTGAAAGCGGAAAGCCTTTGCTGGGTCCGCTGCTCGCCGCCTTGCAGGAACGAGTTGGCTTCCTCTGTCATTTCGTTGGCAACGAGCAGACGCTGCTGTGGACCAAGCTCTGTTTCCTGGCGCCGTTCGCTCTGGTCACGTCTGCCTCCGGCAAGGACAAGGGCGATATCTTTGCCGACCCGGAATGGAGGGCGACTCTCTATTCCGCAATTGCGGAAGCTCTCGCGATCGCGAAGGCTGATGGTGCAGAGGTAGAAGCCTCGACGATTCAGACAATCCTCGATAGCTCGCCGGGGACCATGCGCAGTTCGATGCTCAAAGACCTGATCGCCGGAAGGAAGCTGGAACTGGATGCCATCGGAGGTCCGATCGCGCGCCGCGGCGAGAAGTACGGCATCCCCGTGCCGACCACGAAGAAGCTGATGGCGATGATCGAAGCGCGCGTCACCGCCCAGGATGCGTCAGCGGATTCTAAAACTTCTTCGCCGTGATCCGATCGCGGCCCATGTACGGCCGCAGCACTTCGGGAATGAGCACGCTGCCGTCGGCCTGCTGATAGTTCTCGACGATTGCAACCCAGGTCCGCCCAATCGCCAGGCCACTGCCGTTGAGCGTGTGCACCAGCTCCGTCTTCTTGCCGCCTTCCGGACGATAGCGAATGTTGGCGCGCCGCGCCTGGTAGTCCGTGAAGTTCGAGCAGGAGGAAATCTCGCGAAACAGTCCCTGTCCCGGCAGCCACACTTCGATGTCGTAGGTCTTCGCCGCCGAGAAACCCAAGTCCGCGGTGCATAGAGCCACGGTGCGATAGTGCAGGCCGAGTTTTTGCAGCACGGCCTCGGCATTGCGCGTCAGCTTCTCGTGCTCTTCCCGCGACTGTTCGGGCTTGGTGAACTTCACCAGTTCGACTTTCTGAAACTGGTGCTGCCGAATGATGCCGCGCACATCTTTGCCGTAGGATCCGGCTTCGCTGCGGAAGCACGGGGTGTAGGCCGCGAGCGAGATCGGCAGGCGCGCGCCGTCGAGCGTTTCGTCGCGATAGAGATTGGTCACCGGCACTTCGGCGGTGGGAATCAGGTAAAGATTCTTGTCGCCGTGCGGAACCTTGAACAGGTCGGCCTCGAACTTCGGCAACTGCCCGGTGCCGTACATCGAATCGGCATTGACCATGAATGGCGGCAGAACTTCGGTGTAGCCATGCTCGCGGGTGTGCAGGTCGAGCATGAAGTTCATCAGCGCCCGCTCCAGCTTCGCGCCCATGTCCCAGTACACGGCGAAGCGCGCTCCGGTGAGCTTGGCCGCGCGCTCCAGGTCGAGCACGCCAAGTTCCTCGCCCAGTTCCCAGTGCGGTTTGGGTGTGAAGTCAAACTGCAGGAGGCGTGCCCCAGCGGCGTACCTCGACGTTGTCGGCTTCGCTCTTGCCGACGGGCACGCTGTCGTCCGGCAGGTTGGGAATTCCGGTCAGGATGTCGCGCAGTTTTGCATTCGATTCGTCGGCGCGCTTCTCGGCGTCGCCGATCTTCTCGCTTCAGCTCTTTCTGGTGCTCGTTGATTGGCAGCCGTGTCCTGCTTTTCCTTCTTGAGCCGCTGGAATTCCTCCGACCAGCTTGTTGCGCTGGGCCTTCATGGTCTCAGCTTCGGTGATGGCGGTGCGCCGCGCAGAGTCGATCGAGTGAAAGTCCTTGAGAATGGCGGCAGGATCCATGCCGCGCTGGCGCAGTTTTTCTTCGACAAGAGGTAGATGATCGCGTACAAAGCCTAGATCGAGCATAAGAGATCAGAGTACTCGAAGATAGTGGCCATCACAAAGCGGAGGCTCTTCACTACGGAGCGCCGAGGACGTTAGCTCACTACTGTGAACTCGGAGTTAGCACAGCAAGGACTGGGAAAATCTGGTTACCACAGGCAGACACAGAGGCACGGAGAAAACGCCTAAGAGTCGATTCGTTCGAGAAGCGAAAAACAAATAGCCCAAAACTCTGTGCCCGTCAGGATGTATCTGTCTCTGTGGTGAATTAACTCTCTTTCTCGCACCGACTCGAAGTCCTGCTGCTGGTTCGCCCATTTCTTGTGCCACTCGGCGGCAGCCTGAACAAATGCGCGGAACAGGGCCCGCGATCGCTTCATCGCTGTCATAGGTGCGTTCCGGATGCCACTGCACTGCCAACACGAATTGATCGGGCGCCGTTCCCTCCACCGCCTCTTTCACTCCGTCCTCGGGACACCACGCCACCAGCCGCAATCCATCGCCGAGCATTTCGGGCGCTTGATGATGGCTGGAGTTTACCGGCATGACAAGTTCGTTGCCTGCGGGCAGAGCGCCCGCGTCGCGCAGGATTCCGGCCAGCTTCGACTGCGGATCAAGCTGCACGCGATGTGCCTCAGCGACGCGGCTGCCCGGCGTCGTGCTTGACTCCCGCGGGCAATTCCTGGTCGAGCGTGCCTGTCCGCCACACGTTGAGCGATTGCAGTCCGTAGCAGATGCCGAAGACCGGCTTGCGCATGTTGTAGGCATCCTGCAACAGCAATTCGTCGGCGTTATCGCGAAAGGCGTCGGCAGGCGCAGTTTCGGGATGCCGCTGTGCGCCATATTTCTCGGGATCGACATCCGCCGGACTGCCGGGCAGCAGCACGCCATCGCAGCGCTTAACGGCCTGCGCGATCTCCGCGTTGGTGGCAGTCGCTGCAATGATGACGGGCTCTCCTCCGGCGGAGCGAACCGCCCACTCATATTGCGGCAGCGCGCGTGACACATAGTCCGGCCGCGTCGAGTTGGGAGTTGGAATGGCGATGCGCGGTTTCATATCGACTTCATGTTCGCTGGCGCTCTGAGTTCGGTGTCAGCAGCGGTTCGGGCTTGGCTTCGCCACTCGTTTCCGGCAAAGGGCTGGCCTTGGAGCGCGAATAGTACATCTCCGCGATCGCCTGCCGCACTTGCGTCGTGAGCTTGTCCATGTCGCGCACGCGCAGCCCGGCGGTGGGGATCGGTTCCCCGATGATCATCTCCACCACTCCCGGCAGACAGATGGAAGCTGTTCATGGGCAGCAGCTCCGTCCGTTCCCACGATTGCAATCGGCACGATCGGCGCTTGCGCCCTGATCGCAACATAGGATGCGCCCCCCATGAATTCCTGGAGGTGACCGGTGGCGGAGCGCCCGCCTTCGGGAAACACAACCAGAGGTGTGCCGTGGCGTAAGGACTCGCTGGCGTGGGTCAGGCTACGCAGCGAAGCGCGCGCATCGCCCGAATCAATCGGAATCTGCCCTGACCGTTTCAGATGCCAGCCGAGAAACGGATAACGGAACAGCTCCTTCTTCGCCATGATACGAAACTGCACCGGCGAGCCAGGCGTAAAGCACGGGAATATCCAACGCCGACAGATGATTGGCCGCATAAATAGCGGTCTGCGACGGGTCGATGTGTTCCGAGTCCTTCGACCCGCACGCGAACCATGACCGTCTTCAGGATCATGCGCGCCCAAGTGCGCGCGAACCAGTGCTGTATGCGTCCCTCGCGGTCGGACAGCGACGAGAGCAACGAAAGCGTCCCCATCACTCCCGTGTACAGATAGACCATCGGCGCGAAAAACAAGTACGAACGCAGACGGCTCAGCAGCGAGCCCCGGCCCGGTTCGCGGCTTGCGACTTGTGGTGTCGGTATTCGTCATCGCGTCATGCCGGAATGCCCATCGCAGACATCGCCTCGCCGACCAGAAAGATCGAGCCTGTCACCACGATCACTCCTTGCGGCTTGCTGACCTCGCGCGCACGCGCCAGCGCGGCAGCAACGGTCTGCTCCTCGTAGAGCGGCGTTCCGGTGCGCGAGGCGGCTTGCACCAGTTCGCTGGTGGTGGCCGTTCGCGGGTTGGCCACTTGCGTCACGATGACCTGCTCGGCAATGGGAAACAGTATCTCTGCCATCTCCTGCACGGCCTTGTCGCGCATGGCGGCGAAGATCAGGGTCAACTCGCGCCCGGGAAAAGTCTCCGACAGCGCAGAGCGCAGCGCCCAGGCGCCTGCCGGATTGTGCGCCACATCGAGCACCATCTCGCGCTGATGGGTGGCTGCCGACGGCGGCAGCACCTGGAAACGGCCCGGCCAGTGGGTCTCGCGAATTCCCTGCTCCACTTGCTTCGGCGTCACTTTGAACCCGAACTGCGCCAACTCTTCCGCGGTGGTGATCGCCAACGCAAGGTTGCGAAGCTGATGCCGCCCGGCGAGCGGCGAGTCCACATCAATCTCTTCGCCCATCACCATGAGCGGGTAGCGGCTGCGTCCGGGCACGGGAACCGCGCCTCGCGCCAGATACGTCCGCCGCGCCGGGCGACACCGGCGGCACGTACTTCACGGCGCTCACGCCACGCGCATTCTTCTCCAGAATGGCATGGCCGATCACATCGTTGGCCTGGGGATGTTGCGGCAGCGTGACCACAATGCCATTCCGCCGGATGATGCCCGCCTTCTCGCGCGCGATTTCGGCAATGGTGTCGCCCAGATATTTCTGATGATCGAGCGCGATATCGGCGATGACCGAGATCAGCGGTTCGACGACATTGGTCGCATCCAGCCGCCCGCCCATGCCCACCTCGAGCACCGCGATCTCGACTCCGACACTGGCGAAATACTCGAACGCCATCACCGTCAGCATCTCGAAGAAGCTGGGATGCCAGGGCAGCTTGCCGGAGTGCAGCAGCTCCTGCGCGGTGCGCTCGACGCGATTGTGCATTTCGCCGAACTCGGCGTCGGAAATAGCTTCGCCGTTGACGCGAATGCGCTCGTTGATGCGAACCAGGTGCGGCGAGCTGTAGAGCGCGGTCTTGTATCCGGCAACCCGCAAGATTGACGACAGCGTCGCGGCGGTCGAACCTTTGCCGTTCGTCCCGGCAATCAGCACGCTGGCGAAACGCCGCTCGGGATGGCCGAGCGCCTCCAGCATCTCGCGCACGTAGGCCAAGTCGAACTTGTGCGTAGGCGTACTGGCGAGCTCGTGTCCCAGCGCGTAGAGCTGCTCCACGGTGCTTTGGTAGGTCATGCGGGCAATTTCAGATTACAACATTCGGGAGGGCGGAGGCGTTACCTAACAGCGGGTCTGTATCATCTGCGAAAGCGGGCTCATGGCGGAGAGGCGTGCGACGTTTGTAGCGCCGAGCTCCCGCTCGGCTGTAGCGGGGATGTCCTCATCCCCGCTAGTTGGAGCGGTAAACCGAAGACGCCGACCTGGACGTCGACGGAACAACCGAGCTTGATCTCGACGCTACGCCTCAGTCTTCAGACGTCCCTTAGTTGCTCCTCAGTCATCCCGAAATAGTGCCCCAGTTCGTGCATGAGGGTCATCCGGATTTGTTCGCGCACTTCGGCCTCGGTAGAGCAGACTGCTTCAATGTTTTTCTTGTAGAGCACGACGTAATCGGGACTGCCGATAGGTCCCTGAAAGACGCTCTTCTTCGTCATCGGCACGCCATGGAACACCCCCAGGACAATGCGCCGTGGCTGGCCGGGCTGTGAGCACTGTTTGGTCGGGAGGCAGGTCCTCCACCAGAACGGCAACGTTGCGGATGCGGCGGCGAAACTCTTGCGGCAGAGAGTCCAGCGTCTCCGCGATCACCTTGGTGAAATCCTCGCGCGTGATGCTAAACACAGAGATCTCCTACCCCAACGGCGCAGCACCACCTGGTTGTGCTCCATTCATGCCCGCGCCGAGGACCCGCCGAATGGTTCGGGCTAGCCAGCCGCCTGGGACTCAGCTTTATCGCCCTCCAGATCGCCTGGCATCCGGAGCCCAGTTCCGCATACCCGGCAGATCACCGACGAGCATTCACCACAGGTGAGTGGATCATCCACTTCGCGGTCACAGTTCGGACAATAGGCCAACTTCGAATCGCCCGCTTTCCCTTGCGCAACCGGAGGCTTGAGCCCTCGCTTGTCCAGCTCCTTGGCTAAGAGCCGCTTTGGCCGCCTCGACGAGATCGGAAGAATCGCTTGCAACCTCCAGCAATTCCTCATCCTCCATCTGCGAGTACGTCGCTGCGTAGTTGAAATCGTCTGGTATCATTCGCCCCCCTATTCGGACACGAAGGCCCCAAGTGTACTGAATGTTCCTGGTTAAGAACAGAAAGTTCTCTGTGGTAGGTGCTTGAAACTGGCCGGTGATTTATGCCAGCTGCTTCTTCACTGCTTCACTCAGCAGCTTGCCGTCGACGCGCGCGTCTCCGAACTTGGCCTTGGCATTCTTCATCACGGCGCCCATGTCTTTCATGGTCGGCGATCCCATCTCTGCGATGGTGGCGCGGACGGTGGCAACGATCTCCTCTTCGCCGACGGCCTTGGGCATGTAGCCCTCGATGATCGCGATCTCCTCGGCCTCCCTTGCGGCCAATTCGGGACGGTTGCCCTTCTCGAACTGGTCGATCGAGTCCTTGCGCTGCTTGATCATGGTGGTGAAGACCTGCAGCTCTTCTTTTTCGTCGAGATCGGCGCGTTTCTCGATTCGCTTGTTCTGCAATGCGGCTTTCATCATGCGCAGGGTCGAGAGCCGCAGCTCTTCCTTCTTGCGCATGGCATCAACCATGTCTTTTTGCACCTGCTGGGTCAAGCTCATGGGCGTAATTATAGGGTAGTCGGTCACATTGGTTCGTGATTCGGAACACACGGCCACTACCAACGTGCGGTAGCTTGCCCAGCCGCGAAAGCCTATATTTATAGTGTCGGCGCTCGTCTGCGCCGGCAATCAACCTGTAGAGGTACTTGCCATGCTACGTAAGACACGGCTATTTACTCCCGGTCCAACTCCTCTTCTTCCAGCCGCTCAAAATGCCATTGCCGCCGCGGACATGCATCACCGCACGGCTGAATTCCGCGAAATCTTCACCCGTACACTTGCCGATCTCAAGACCTTCATCGGCACCAAGAACGACGTGCTCATTCTCGCCTCCTCCGGCAGCGGCGCCATGGAAGCCGCGGTTTCCAACCTCACTTCTCCCGGCGACAAGGTTGTCGTGCTCACCGCCGGAAAGTTTGGCGAACGCTGGCGCGATCTCGCCAAGGCCTTCGCCTGCCAGATCGAACTGATCGAGGTCCCTTACGGGCAGACCTTCGATCTCGCGTGAAATCAAGTCGAAGCTCGACGGCGCGCGCGTGCTTTACATGCAGGCCACGGAAACCTCCACCGGCGCACGTCACGACGTGAAGGCTATCGCCGCCCTGCTGAAGGGCACCGACACCCTGTTCGTAGTCGACGCCATCACCGGACTGGGCACCACCCATTTCGAAGTGGACGATTGGGGCATCGACATCCTCATCGGCGGCTCGCAGAAGGCGGTCATGATCCCGCCGGGACTCGCCTATCTCAGCGTGAGCGAGCGTGCCTGGCAGCGCATGGAGACTGCCAAGCAGCCGCGCTTTTACTTCGATCTGCGCAAGGAACGCAAGTCGGCGGCCAAGGGCGAATCGGCGTTTACCCCGGCCGTCGCACTGATCTGCGGACTGGCTGCGTCGCTCGATTACATTCGCCGCGCCGGCAATGGCAATCTTGCCGACGGACGCGACGCCCTCATTCACAATGCGGAAACTTCGGCCGCCATGGTTCGCGCCGGAGCCCAGGCTCTGGGCCTGAAGCTGTTCGCGCCGACTTGTCCTGCTGCCGCCGTCACCGCGGTGCTGGCGCCGGCGGGCGTGGATTCCAGCGCCATCGTGAAAGAGTTCCGCGAGCGCTTTGCCATGGTGGTCGCCAACGGCCAGGGCGAGATGAAGGGCAAGCTCTTCCGCATCGCCCATCTCGGCTACTACGACTATCTCGACGCCATCGGCGTCATCGGCGCACTGGAACATGTGCTGCTGAAAGTTGCGCCGGCCCATCACATCGAACTGGGCGCAGGCGTGCGCGCCGTGCAGGAAGTTCTTGCCGGACAATTCGCCGAGGCGGCTACCGTATGAAAATCGTTATCGCCGACAAAATCTCTTCTTCCGCGTCCGCCATCTTCGGCGAACACAAAGACTGGAAAGTCGTAACCACCGACAAAGAAACCCTGCCGGGCGAACTGGCCACGGCGGATGCCATACTGGTCCGCTCGGCCACCTTCGTCGACGCCGCCATGATGGACAAGGCCCCCAAGCTGCGCGTCATCGGACGCGCCGGCGTGGGCGTCGACAACGTCGATCTCGACGCTGCCACCAAACGCGGCATCGTGGTGATGAACACGCCCGGCGGCAATGCCGTCGCCGTCGCCGAGCACACCTTCGCCCTCATGCTGGCCCTGGCGCGTCACCTCGTTCGCGCCGACTCGACCATGCATGCCGGCAAGTGGGAGAAGAAGACCCTGCAAGGCACCGAGCTTCGCGGCAAGACCCTCGGCATCGTCGGCTTGGGCCGCGTCGGAGTCGAAGTCTCCCGCCGCGCGCTGGCCTTCGGCATGAAAGTCGTCGCCCACGATCCCTACGTGGCGCCCAGCCTGGCCCAGCAATTGAACATCACTCTGGGATCGCTCGACGAGGTCTTCGCGCAGTCCGACTACATCACGCTGCACGTCGGCCTCACCCCACAGACCCAGGGCATGATCAATGCCGATGCCATTCGCAAGATGAAGAAGGGCGTGCGCCTGATCAATTGCGCTCGCGGCGAATTGCTGAATGAAGCCGCGGTCATCGAGGCCCTGCAGTCGGGACAACTGGGTGGCGCTGCGCTGGATGTTTACAGCCATGAGCCGCTCAAGGACTCTCCGCTGGCTACCCTTCCGAACGTCATCCTGACGCCGCACATCGCGGGTTCCACCCACGAGGCGTCGGAAGCTGTCGGTGTGCAGATCGCGCTGCAGGTCCGCGAGTACCTGCTGAAGGGCGTGATCCAGAACGCCGTCAACGTGCCTTCGATCAGCGAGGAAGAGTACCAGCAGATGTTGCCGTACATCGTGCTCGGCGAGCGCCTGGGCGCGTTCCTGGCGCAATCCAGCGAAGGCGGCGTGGAAGAGATGGGCCTTAGCTACAGCGGCGAGATCGCGGAGTGGAAGACTGCACTCATCCGCAACGCTGCGGTGGCTGGCGCACTGAACCAGATCGCTCATGCTCATGAGCGGGCGAACCTGGTGAATGCGGCGTCCATCGCCGAGGAGCGTGGCATCCGCCTGACCGAGCGCAAGAAAGCGCGCGACGCGGGCGGGGCCGCCGCCAACGTGCTTCGCATGACCTTCAAGACCGGTCAGCAGGAAAACACGGTAGCCGGTTGCGTTCACGCCGGTGGCTTGCCCAGGCTGCTGGAGATCGACGGCATTGACGTGGAGGCGCCGCTGGAAGGCACCTTCATCTACCTGCGCAATCTCGACGTGCCCGGCGTTGTGGGCCGCGTCGGGACGGTGCTGGGGCAGCACAACGTCAACATCGCCAACTTCTCCCTCGGCCGCGGCCGGCAGGGGCAGGAGGCATCGGCAGTCGCGGTGGTGCAGGTGGATGGCGAGATCAGCGACAAGGTGCTCGACGCCTTGCGCTGCATCGAGACCATCCTTCTCGCCAAAGCGATTCGCTTCGTGCACGCAACCGAAAGCGGTTTGCGTAAAGCGGTAGAGCGCGCTTCGCGTCCGTAGTGCGACAAAGACAGAAGCCGCGCCGGTCATTCAGACATGACCGGCGCGGCTCAATCTTAGGAGTGATTCGGGCGCAGCCTGAAGGCTGCCTACTATGCAGTCTAGTGCGCGACGCGTCTGTCCGGCGCGAGCCGCGACTGCCAGGCGAACTTCGGCGCGGCGCAGCGCATAGAGCGTTGCTTCATAGTCAAGATCGGCGGCGCGCTGGCGCAGCGCTTCCTCAGCCCGGGCCTTCGCCTCCTGCGCGCGCTTGACGTCAATGTCCTCGGCGCGCTCAGCGGCATCCGCCAGGATCGTTACCTTGTCCGGCAAGACCTCGGCGAAGCCCCACGCGACCGCCAGATAATGCGTGGTTGCGCCCGTTCGATAACTGATCTCACCGATCTGCAGCTCGGTAATGAGCGGCGCATGTCCCGGCAAGATACCGAGTTCCCCGTTCTTGCCGGGTATCTGCACCTGATCAACGTCCTCGCGAACGAGCAGCCGATCGGGAGTCACGATTTGTAAGTGCAGCGTGTCAGCCATGGCAGATTACGCCTGTGCCGCCTTCATCTTCTCGGCCTCTTCCAGCACTTCGTCGATGGAGCCCTTCATGTAGAACGCCTGCTCGGGAATGTCGTCGTGCTTGCCGTCCACGATCTCCTGGAAGCTGCGCACCGTGTCGTCGATCTTCACGTAGCGCCCCTCCAAGCCGGTAAACTGCTCGGCCACGTAGAACGGCTGCGAGAGGAACTTCTGCACCTTGCGGGCGCGCGACACCGTGAGCTTCTGGTCTTCGCTGAGCTCGTCGATACCCAGAATCGCGATGATGTCCTGCAGGTCCTTGTAGCTCTGCAGCACGCGCTTCACCGCCTGCGCCGTGTTGTAGTGCTGCTCGCCGACGACACGCGGATCGAGAATGCGCGAGGTGGAAGCCAGCGGATCGACTGCGGGATAGATGCCCAGCTCCGAAATCTGGCGCGAAAGCACCGTGGTCGCATCCAGGTGAGCGAAGGTCGTGGCCGGCGCTGGATCGGTCAAATCGTCGGCCGGCACGTAAATGGCTTGCACCGACGTCACCGAGCCCTTCTTCGTCGAGGTGATGCGCTCCTGCAACTCGCCCATTTCAGTGGCCAGATTGGGCTGATATCCCACGGCGGAAGGCATGCGGCCCAGCAGCGTGGATACCTCCGAACCCGCCTGGGTGAAACGGAAAATGTTGTCGATGAAGAGCAGCGTGTCGGAACCTTCTTCGTCGCGGAAGTACTCGGCAACGGTCAGCGCGGTCAGGGCCACGCGCAGGCGCGCTCCGGGCGGCTCGGTCATCTGGCCGTAAATCAGTGCGGCCTTCGACTTCGCGGGGTCCTTGATGTTGACTACGCCCGACTCCTGCATTTCCAGCCAGAGGTCGTTGCCCTCGCGGGTGCGCTCGCCGACGCCGGCGAACACCGAGAAGCCGCCGTGCTTGAGCGCAACGTTGTTGATGAGCTCCATGATGACGACGGTCTTGCCGACGCCGGCGCCTCCGAACAGGCCGATCTTGCCGCCCTTCAGGAACGGCTGGATCAGGTCAATGACCTTCACGCCGGTCTCGAACATCTCCATCGAGGTGGACTGCTCGTCAAACGCAGGCGCCTCGCGATGGATGGGCATACGCTTTTCGCACGGTACCGGGCCAAGCTTGTCCACCGGCTCGCCAATGACGTTGAGCACGCGGCCAAGCGTCCCACGACCAACTGGCACGGTGATGGGGCCGCCAAGGTCGAGGGCCTTCATGCCCCGCACCATACCTTCGGTAGGCTCCATGGCAACGCAGCGCACACGGCCTTCGCCGAGTTGCTGTTCCACTTCGAGGATGACGTTGATGGGTTGCGGAACGTTAAAGCCATCACTGGTGACGCGCAGCGCCGAATAGATGGGCGGCAACGCCTTCTCGGAGAACTGCACGTCCACCGCAGGACCCGCGATTTGAATAATGTGTCCGATATTTTCTGCCATAAAACCTAGCTCTCAGCTGTCAGCTTTCAGCTGTCAGCAAAATCTCTTGTCGTGTTCGTCGATTTAACGAACGTAACATCGAACTGATGTCTTCGGGCCGCCTCAGCTGAAAGCTGACAACTGATGGCTGACGGCTCTTACAACGCTGCTGCGCCGCTGACGATCTCGATAATCTCTTTGGTGATCGCGGCCTGGCGCGCCCGGTTCATGGTCAGCGTCAGAGAGTCGATCACGTCATTGGCATTGTTGGTCGCCGAATCCATCGCAGTCATACGGGACGCGTTTTCGGCAGCCACCGACTCCAGCAGTGCCTGGAAGAGTTCAATGGTCACGTAGCGGGGCAAGATCGCGGCAAATAACTCTTCCGGCGGCTGCTCGTAAATGTAGTCCACGGGACTTGTGCCGAACTTTGGCGGCTTCCTGCTCCGCTTCCGTCGCGCTGAGGCTCTTGCAGGCTGATTCCGGCCGCCCGGGCAGCCTCGCCCATGCGCTCGCGTTGCTCCACCGTGAACTCTTCTGTCAGTGCGACTTCGCGACGTCCGATCTCGTGCATCGGCAGAATCCGCTGCGCGATCAGGCGCTGCGAAATCACCGACTTGAACTCATTAAAAATGACGTAGACGGAGTCAATCTGTTCCTGCGTGTAGGCCTTAATGATGCCTTCCGCGATCTCATTTACCGCTTCGAAATCCACCTTGGCCAGCAGGTTGAGGTGTTCGCCAACGACCTGCACCCGCCCGGCGCGAGTTGGCTCTGCGACTTTGCCGACAGGATACCTGCGTCGCAAAAAATCGCGCCCTTTTCGGCCGATGGCCAGAATGTCGATGTTCTGTTCGGGAAAGACTTGCAGAAACTTCGTCGCTGACCTTCAGCACGTTGGAGTTGAACGCGCCTGCCAAGCCACGGTCGCCGGTCACCAGGACGAGCAGGATATTTCGCTCAGGACGCACCGCCAACAAGCGGGTGCCTCGGCTAGCCCGGTAACCGGGTCGATCAAGTCGGCACGGCTCATGACCGAGGTGAGCACGTTCATCAGCATCTGCGCCATGGGACGCGAGGCCAGCGCGCGCTCCTGGGCGCGACGCAGCTTGGCCGCCGAAACCATTTTCATGGCTTTGGTGATCTGCCGCGTGCTCTTCACGCTACGAATGCGGCGCCGAATGTCGCGTATGTTCGCCATGTGGTCTTAGGCGCTCGCCTTGGCTACAGCCTGATGGTCGCTGACAAAGCGCTCCTTGAATTCTTTGATGACCTTGGTCAGACTGCGCGCGCAGATCGTCATCGAGAATCTTCTTGTCCTCAATTGTCTTCAGCACTCCGGGATTCGAGGTTTCCACGTAGTTGTAAAGGCCTTTCTCGAACTCACCCAGTTGATCGATGGGCATGTCGTCGAGCAGGCCCTGGGTCCCGGCGTAGATGATGAGAATCTGCTTGGAGAACGGCAGCGGCTGATACTGGCCCTGCTTCAGGATCTCGGTCAGGCGTTGTCCACGCGCCAGCTGCGCTTGCGTCGCTTTGTCGAGATCGCTGCCGAACTGCGAGAATGCAGCCAGTTCGCGGTACTGGGCCAGGTCCAAGCGCAACGTGCCGGCAACCTGCCGCATGGCCTTGATCTGGGCGCTGCCGCCGACGCGGCTGACCGACAAACCGACGTTCACAGCCGGCCGCACGCCCGAGTTGAACAGGTCGGTCTCAAGATAAATCTGGCCATCGGTGATGGAGATTACGTTGGTCGGAATGTAGGCCGAAACGTCGCCCGCCTGAGTTTCAATGATGGGCAGAGCGGTCAGCGAACCACCGCCCAGCTCATTGTTCAGCTTGGCAGCGCGCTCCAGCAAGCGAGAGTGGAGATAGAAGACGTCGCCCGGATAGGCCTCGCGTCCCGGAGGACGGCGCAGCAACAGCGAGATTTCGCGGTAGGCGACGGCGTGCTTCGACAGATCGTCGTAAATGCACAGCGCGTGCTTTCCGTTGTCGCGGAAGTACTCGCCCATGGCGCAGGCCGCGTAGGGCGCGATGTACTGCATAGGAGCCGGGTCGGACGCCGATGCCGAAACCACGATGGTGTATTCCATGGCCCCGAAATCTTCCAGCGTCTTCACCACCTGCGCAACCGACGACCGCTTCTGACCGATAGCGCAGTAGATACAGATGAGGTCGCGGCCCTTGCTGTTGATGATGGTGTCCAGCGCGACCGCAGTCTTGCCGGTCTGACGGTCGCCAATGATAAGTTCGCGCTGACCGCGGCCGATCGGAATCATCGAGTCAATGGCCTTCAGTCCGGTGGCCATGGGCTCTTTCACCGGCTGGCGGTCGATGACGCCCGGCGCCAGACGTTCTACCGGAATGTACTTGTCGGTATTGACCGGACCTTTGTCGTCAATGGGCACGCCGAGTCCGTTGACCACGCGACCGATCATGGCATCGCCCACCGGCACACTCATGATGCGGCCGGTGCGCTTTACTTCGTCGCCCTCTTCCACCGCGGTGTATTCGCCCAGCAGCACGACGCCGACCTGGTCTTCTTCCAGGTTCATCGCGAGGCCAGCAACGTTGTGAGGGAAGGACAGAAGTTCGCCCGCCATGACCTTGTCCGAGCCATAAACGCGGGCAATGCCGTCGCCGATGGACATCACGGTGCCGACTTCATCGACGGCGATCTTGGTTTCGTAGTTATCGATCTGCTCGCGGATGAGTTTCGTGATCTCGTCTGCTTTGATCTGCGCCATAGAATTGCGTTCCAGTATTACAAGCTAGTCTCAAAATAGATGTATCGCAGGTGCCGAAAATCCTGAAGGGCATCCTGCCGTCGGCTGTGATTGACTCCAACTTATAAAAACAAATAGCCCAAACGCGGACCTAAAAGTGCGCTCTACCAATACTGAATTCGGTCTTACGCGGTGCTGAGCTCCTGCTTTATCTTCTCCAGCTGCCCGCGCACCGAGCCGTCGTAAATCGTGCTGCCCACGCGAACGACAACTCCGCCCAGAAGCTCGGGATCGGAGGAGTAGGTCGCGCGCACCTTCTTGCCTGTCAAGCGCTCCAACTGCGATTCCAACTCGCGCTTTCCGTCCGTCGGAAAGTGGTCGAGCGCTGGAGATTTCCGCCTCAGCCAATCCCAACTGGGCGTTCAGTTCGCTGTCAAACTGTCTCGCCATGTCATCCAACATCGCAATACGCCGATGATCGATGAGGATCGCGACGAAATTGCGGATGGGCTTGGACACGCCAGTCTGCCCAACGATGGCATCCAGGACTGCGCGTTTCTGCTCCGCCGAGACGGCCGGAGATTCCCACACGCGACGCAGTTCGGTGCTTTCGTCCACCGCATTCACGATGGCATTCAGTTGCTGCCGGGCGACGTCGGGATCAGTCTTCTGCTCGAGGACAACCTCCACCAGGGCGCGGGCATATCGGCTGGCAATGGCGGCCATGGTTATTTGCCGTCCTTTCCCAGTTGGCCCACGAACTCACGCAGCAACGCCTGGTCGGTAGGCTCGTCCACCTTGATCTGGCGCGATGCCAGATCAACCGCCAGCGTGGCGGCGTAGGTCTTCAATTCGCGGCGGGCATTGCGCGCGATGGCGCTGACCTCGGTCTCAACGCCTTCCAACACCTTGCGCTTGTCTTCCTCGGTGGCCTGGACGGATTCGCTGCTTCTTCCGCCGCAGCCTCGCGTCTCGGCCGACGCCCGAATCTCCGCGACTTCGGTATCCAACTTCGCCAGGCGAGCTTCGATATCGCTCAAACGCCGCGCCGCGTCGGCGCTTGCCGCCTGCGCCTCGCGTATCCCCTTCTGAATGGCTTGGGTGCGATCGCGGAACATCTGGGGCACCGACGAGCGGAAAAGCAGGACAAAGAACAACACCACCAGAACAAAATTGAGAAACCAATAGACCAGGTAGCTGGCGTGCGGACCGAGTCCCACGAGATGGCCCATCCACACTACGGACTTGGAGTACTTGAACTGCGCATTTTCTTCCTTCTCTCCAACTTCGCCGCTCGCGGCGCCGGTCAGTTCTTCGCCGGTCACCGTGTCGGGATTGCTGGAGGGCTGCTGCTGCGGCGGAAGTAGCTTGCTTCTGGCTCGCGGAGGCAGACGAGGAGGACGCGGGGAAGATGCAGCAGGCTGCTGTGCGGCGAGCACGCCGAACGCAAGAACCACAAACAGAAAAGTCAGGGCCGCGCAGAGGAGCTGGTACGCTTCATCACGGTTGACCACCTACCGCGGGAGCCACACCTGCAGGCCGCAGAATCGTGCGGATGATCTCCGCCGCGAGTCTCTCGGTTTCCGCCTTGCAATCCCGCTGCGCGCTGCGGCCATGTCCTGCTCAATGGCGGCGCGGGCTTCGCGAACTTGTTGCTGGGCCCGGGTGCGAGCTTCTAGAACGGCCTCAGCGCGAGCTTGCTGCGCCCGCTGGCGGCGAGCTTCCTGCGCCTTGAAGATTGCCAGGCGCGCCTCGCGCAAGCTCTGCTCGTATTCCTGGGTCCTGGCTTCGGCAGCGGCTATGTCGGCGCGGGCTTTCAGGAAAGCCCCCTCGGTGCGCTCGCGACGCTCTTCCAGGACACGTCTTCAGCGGCTTGTGCACCAGGTTCGCTGTAAATGGCGTACAACGACAGCAGAATCACGATGGTCGGAATGGCTCCGAGCAGTAATTCGCCTACCTGTTTGAGAGTCTGATCCATTCCTTGTTCGTGAATGCCTAAGGCTGAAGACGCACATGAGGGCGCTAAGGCGACAACTGGAACTATTGAAACTAACAGAGCTTACAGCATCAATGTCAACGAACGGCGGGCCGGTGGTGATGTCAAGCTGCTTGTGTAAATACGGAGAGGGTGCGAGTTTTCCACTCCAGGTTGAATCTCTGGAAGATGGAGTAGATGATGCGGTCCACGCTCTCGACATTGACAAAGCACACCATCGGCCGGGTTCGCCGTCGAACTTCTACGAAACAGCGTTCGATCACATTCGTCGTCCGCAGCTTGCGCCACAGGTGCCGGGGGAAGGCGAAGAAGGAAAGCAGCTCGGGCAGATCGCGCTCCAGCCGCCGCACCATGCTGCCGTAGTCTGGTCGCCAGCGGGCGCGGAAGCGACCAAACGCGGCTTCGGCTTGCCGGCGACCTTGGGCCAAGTCAGATGGCCTGCGCCCCTCGTTTCACCTCATCGTAGTCTGCCTTGCGAACTTTCCCCAGAATATTGCGCATCTTGTGCACCCAGCAGCGCTGATGCCGCGCCCGGGGATACACGGTCGGAATCGCCGCCGCTAAACCCGGACAGCCGTCGGTGACGATCAGTGTCAGGTGCTTGCCTTCCAGTCCGCGCCGGTACAGATCCTGCAGCAGTCCCTCCCAGTCCGCCTGACTTTCTCCCTGGCTGCGTAGGAAAGCCAGCAAATGGCGAGTGCCGTCGCGCCGCACCCCGTAGGCCACCAGCATCTGTACCCGCTCGCTCGTCCCGCCGGACGCCGCACCCGCAAGCTCACCCCATCCAAAAACAGGTAAGCATAGTCGTCGCTCAGCCTGGCCTGATGAAACTGGCGAACCGCCTCGTCCAGGTCGCGGGTCAGCTTCGACACCGTCTGCGCGCTCACCACCTCACCCGTCAGCGTAGCCACTACCCGCCCCACCTGCCGGGTGGAGATGCCGCGCAGAAAGGCTTCGCGGATCAGGATCGAGACTTCTTCCGCCCGCCGCTGAAAGCGCTCCAGCCCAGGAGGCAGAAAACTCCTCTCCCGAGTGCGCGCGATGCGCAGCCGGATGGTCCCGAAGCGGGTCACGAAATCCCGCTCGTAGTAGCCGTTGCGATAGACGCGCCGTCGGTCCCGCCGCCGTTGGTAGCGTCGTCGGCACCGGAAAAGCGATCCCGCTGCCGCTCCGATTGCAGCTCGAAGAAGCGCTCCCCCGCCAGCTTGGTCTGCCCATACACATCGCCCCAGAACGTCTCCTTCATCTCCTCCAGGAAATGTTGGAAGTGCTCGCTGATCGGTGTTACCTTCGCCATCGGGTGTAAGCTCCTTTCCAGGAATGGCTTCTGCTTGCTAGGCAAAGCCAAACTTACACCCTCTCGCTTTTTACACACCAGAACTTACATCACCCCGGGCCGGTAGTGTCCCAGTTTGAAATTGTGATTTGTGAGTTTCGGTAGAGCGAACCTTCAGAGCCTGCCCCTGAGCAAAGTCGAAGGGTTCGCGTCCGAACGAGGAGAATCCCGAGTGCCTTTATAGGCCGTTGAAAAGCTCGGGGTTTCTGGGTTGAGTGTACTTGAACGTTCGTTACACTTTCGACGAAGGACCTCCATTACAACCCCCTGAGGTCTAAAGGCCTTGGACTCGGTCTCTCATGCTCTTGCGTCTTGAAATATGCCAGCAGTCGGGGCCGTGGGAATGTGGTAATCCCGAAGGGATTTCCAAGGAAGTGCGGGAAGGGTGGAAAGCCAGCTTCTTGGCTTTCCATGCTTTCCACACTCTGTCATTTCCAATGGCCTGCTTTGGAAGCGCGTTTCACAAAATCACAATCACCGCGAAGGCCATGCTGACCGCACAACCAGCTCCGATTCCTGACGCACGGTGCTCGTCCAAGAATGCTTTCCACTTCCACCCTTAGCTGGGGTCTCCGAGATAGCCTGCCTTTGCTCTACGTTCATTCGCTCTCGCATGATGATCACATTGAGCGGGGGACATTCTATTCGACAGAGTTCGCGGTACCTGGTCTCTTGAGCTTTACTTCTTGGGCCGCGACTCCGGCGGCACAAGACCTGCGAGGCGATAGTACACAACGAGCTGGCCGTAGTGTTCACCGCTATGTTCGATGAGGCCGTATGCTATGTCGAGAACGCGCGCTTTCTGATCACCGTATACGACAGTCTGCATCAGGCCTTTCTCGCCCTTTGACTGAATGGCAGCGGCGCCGTCGGCAACGGATTTCTTTACGAATGCGACGATGTCGGCCTTTGTTTTGTACTGGTCGCGCTTCGGGTCTTCTCCCGCGGGAGACTTCTGCCCCATCACAGGATTGGTGAAGTAATACATTGAACCCGCAGCATGCAGCAATTGCTCTGCGAAACTGCGCTGCGCGGGTGTCGGCTTGAAGTCATATTTGTCCTCGGGAAAATCTCCGGCCATCGCCGTCAGCTTGCGGCCAATCTCATTCCAGGAATCGAGCACGACTTTCAATTCCGGATCGGCAGGTTTGACGGCTGCATCTTTCTTCATCGCGTCTTGGGCATTGGCGGGAAATGCGAATGCCAGCAGGACGATAGCGAGAAACGGGATTGTTTTCATTTTTTTCTCCACGATTGAGTTCCGCGAATCGAAGGCTCAGCTTCTTATTTCGCCTGTGCCAGCCCCGCAACAACTGCGGCAACTTTATCGAGTTGCTCATTCCAACCCTCTAGTTGACCGCTGTTTTTTGCGTTCTCCATGGTTTCATTTCCAATGAGGGTGAGTTTCGTCTGGCCGTTTCCAAAATCCTCAAAAATAACCACGCTGTGCGCATCGTCTATGGCCTCATGTTCAATTCCATATTTTGCAGGCTCAACCTTGTTTCCCTGCGGGTCGGAAAAGTACATGGAGAAAACGATCTTCTCGTACGGAACAATCTCATAGTATTCACCACCGTTCCAGCCCTCCCACCCATCCGGCGTTCTCATGCACCAGAGAAATTTTCCTCCTACGCGAAAATCCATCTTGCAAACAGGCGCAGTAAAGCCCTTCGGTCCCCACCACTGCATCACGTACTTCGGGTCAGTCCACGCCTTCCAAACCAACTCGCGTGGGGCATCAAAAATTCTTGTAATGACCATCCGCTCAATTTCGCTAACCGTTTTTTCTGTCATCTCTGACCCCCTCTTTCCTCATTTGATTTACAACTGCATCCAGTTTGTCGAAACTCTCTTCCCAGAATCGGCGATAGCTGATCGCCCAGTCGCTGACTGTCTTAATCGCCTCGGGCCTAAGCGTGCACAAACTCTCTCGTCCACGCTTCGTCTTGATTACAATCCGCGCCCGCACCAGGTAGGCGATATGTTTTGAAATCATCTGCTGCGAGAGTGCAAACGGTTCCGTCAATCCATGCACAGTCGCAGGCCCATGGGAAAGCCGTTCGAGCATCGCTCGCCGGGTTGGATCAGACAAAGCCGCAAATGTTGTACCCAATTGATCCACAACCGTATGGTAGTGGATTTTCGGTCAATGTCAAGTGTGAGCGGCGTCATCTCAGCTGGGTGCATGGTCTAGGAAATAGGCTTCCTCGTGCAATAACTCATTGACCTGACGACTAAAGTGCGCACCGCAACCTGCGCAGGAGCGCGAGCCGGCAAGGATCGAGGCGCCGGCATCCGGGGCCGGAGGAATGTGGATTGCCTCTGGACCGTGTTCTGGATGTATCACCGGCTTGTTGGGAAAGTGATCTTCGCCAGTCCAAAGCGGGCGTTCAAAGTCGAACACTTCCGGAGCGCTAAAGCGCTCCTCCCCCGCATGAATGCGGGGGCTCCCACCAAAATGTACACTTTGCGAGTCATGCTCTGACTTTTTTTGGAGCAGCCTTAGGCACGGCACAAACTACGATCGCCTGCGGGCCCTGTCGGGGCTCCCGATCGAAGAGAACTGGCTCGACGCGAACCCTTCGACCTTGCTCAGGGCAGGCTCTGAAGGTTCACTCTACCGAAATTCACAAATCACAATTTCAAACTGAGGCACTACGGCGGGGCCGACTTAGTGGTCCGGCTTTGGAATTGAGACCTGGAGAGCAAGTCTCTTGCCCATTGTATTCGTTAGGCTTTGAGCTTGTGACGTAACTGCCTGCGAGAGCGTACGCATCGATGCTTCAGCACCGAACAGCCGGATGACTGCTGGGTTCGGGAGTTGTTCAACCGGGGCTGCCAGTCAACGTGAAACTGGCTGAAGTGGTCATCCCGTCTCTCATTCTCTATAGGCGAGTGACGGGCCGTCGTTTTCGTCCCAGAAGATCGGCTCGGTCGAGTAGCCCGCGGTGGAACAGGCATTCGAAGAGTGACCCAGCCGACTCCCGCTCCAGGTGATGCCAGAAAACGTGAGTCACCTCGTAGAGGGAATAGCCATACGAATTGCCGCCCAGGTAGGTGTTGGTCACGCCGGTTAAGGTCTGGGTGTTGCCGCCGAACGAGGTTACCCGATCTGCATGGCCACCGTGGGCAACCTTCCCCGTCGGGAAAGACCAATAGACGAGATGCAGATCTCGGACGCGTGACTCATTCGCGATTACGAAGGAGTCGCAACCGCTAAGCCCTTGTTAATTGTCCAGGCATCGATGTCACCGCCAGTGGGCCGTTGGAATACAGGGTGCCGGCAGCGGCTGGAGTTGCAGCCAGCAGGATGCACGCAATGGTGAGCAGTGACAGTGAAGCGATCCGCAACTTCATGGAAAGCCTCCCTCCTCAGGCCAATTCGGCATTGCACTCCGGAACAACGCCCTGTCAACGGCCATTCCCGCAGCGCCATCGCAAGTTCATTTTTCCCTACATTCCGATCTTTCACGATTGCCGCACGTTTGTGTGCGCCGTGCAATCCTCGGCCCGGGGAAAATCGACATTACCGTGTTATCTCCTGTTCAAGGGCTACTGGTAGAAAGACCCCGTCAGTGGACCTCGCGCTACGGACCGCCCTTCACAAACTCCGGTTGCCTGCCTTCACCCCAGGGATCGTACGTCTGCACGAAGATCATGCGATCGCGAATGGTGGGATGGCTCCACGCCCAGAATTCCGCCAGTTTGCCGACGTAAGGATAGTCGAGTGAGCGCTCGCCAAGGATTTGGAATGACTGCGCAGCCGACCGTTGCGCGTCGGGCACCAGCCCATGGATTACTTCAAGCCCGTACTGGTCGGCCTGGTGCTCGTAGTGGCGCGATACCCCGTTCAGGACGGGCGTCGCAAGGAATGTAAGCACGGACAAAATCATTACCAGCAGCGGGAGCGACGCCCAGTCGCCCAAGTCGCGAATGCCCCACCCTTCCCCGTAGCGCCCGACCATCCAGTTTGCCAACCGGTATCCGACGTAGAACAGGACAAGCAGGATGAGCAGAATGATCGCCACCTGCTTGGGGATATGACCGAGTACGTAATGCCCCATCTCATGTCCAAACACGAAGAGCGTTTGCGGGATGGTCATGTGTTCCATGGTCGTGTCCCACACCACGACCCGCTTAGTCGCTCCGAAGCCCGTAACGTAGGCATTCAACTGTGTGGTCTTCTCGCTGGCCTTCATCTCGAACATGCGCTCGGGTGGAATGTCCATTCCGCCGCGATGCACGACCCGTTCGATCTGGGTTACCAGGTCGGCGTGATGGCCGGTCAGTGGTTCGAATTTGTTGAACAGAGGCTCAATCCAGATTGGGGTGACGAAGAGGACAATGATGACAATGGGGATGACCGCCAGCCAGAAGTAGAACCACCAGCGGCGCGGGCTGTGACGCAACACCGCGTAGAGTATCCATCCCAGGATGCTGGCGAAAAGCATCCCCAGCAACAGGGATTTCCCCCAGTCTCCGAACCAGGAGCCCCACGGCTGAACCGACAGGCCATAGCGGAGACTGACGTGTTGGTCATAAGCGTCGAATGGAAGCTGCGTCAGTTGGAGCACCAGCACGAAGACCGACATCACAATGACGGCTTGCAGCACGCGGAAGCGAGAGACGGTGATTGCCAGGTTGCGCAGCCGGATGCCGAACCGGGTCCGCAGCATGAGATACAGCACCAGGAAACTCCATGCGGTGGTGACGAAGTAAAGAGTGCCGTTCAGCAGGTAGAGGGCGTAGGCCTTTTCGAGTTTGTCCGGCGGCAGCGTGTATTGCAGCACCTGACCGGATGAGTTGCCAGTTCCTGTCGCTTGCGTGATCTGCTGGGGAGGATCGGTGGCGGAGAACGCGGGGAGTGCCAGCCCGGGCAGCAAGCACAGGACTAGCAACGCACACAGCCGCAGCGATGCCATAAGCGCTCCTTGGTGACCCTCAGAAGAGGCGGAGTGTAGCACCGACTGGTGAGGGTGGGCAATAAGAGTGGTCCGTAATAAGTGGTGACCAGCACTTAGCCGCCGTCCTCATCCTCCCTGTTTTCAGCCAGTTGGGAGCGAGTGCACAATATCCGCAACTACAAGAAAAATCGCAGGTTATCCTGCTTTCTTCTTGACATTTCCACAGCCGGGCGTAGCATTGAAGTATCACCTCCGATCCATTTCAGGATCGAATGGGCCCGAGGCCAAGGAAGTGTCACCGCTCCTTGGCAGCGGGCCCATTTAATTTCCCGCTTTTCGCCATCCTGAAACCCAGGACAATTGGCCCCAAGTACAATTGAGCGATTTGTAAATCTGACCTTTTCCTCGATTGATGAATTCAAAGCTTCTGTTTGCCTTGGGGCTGTTTTTCTGTCTGACGCCGTGGGCCTCACCGCCGCTGGCTTTGCTGGCCGGCCTTGTCTTCGGCGCGATCGCCACCCATCCCTACAAAGACGAATCGCGAAAGCTCTCCCGGGTCTTGCTGCAGTCCGCCGTGGTGGGACTGGGCTTCGGGATGAACTTACAGGAGGTAGTACATGCCGGCCGCAGCGGGTTCTTGTACACCGCCCTGAGTATCGCCTTTGCGATGCTGGTGGGCACGCTGCTGGGCAAGCTACTCGCCGTGCCGTCGCGGCCGGCATTTCTCATCTCCACCGGGACCGCGATTTGCGGCGGCAGTGCTATCGCCGCCGTCGGTCCCATCACGGGAGCGACGGAAGACGAAATGTCGGTTTCGTTGGGCACGATTTTCGTATTGAACTCCGTCGCCTTGCTTACGTTCCCCACCGTAGGCCTGTGGTTGAAACTTTCGCAAACTCAGTTTGGATTGTGGGCGGCATTGGCGATTCACGACACCAGCTCGGTGGTCGGAGCCGCGGCCAAGTATGGCGCTGTCGCGTTGGCGGTGGGTACGACGGTGAAGCTCGCCCGCGCCCTTTGGATCGTGCCCTTATCGATCGGAACGGCAGCCGTCAAGGGTAGCAAGACACGCATCCAATGGCCGTGGTTCATCCTGTTTTTCTGTCTGGCGGCGGTGGCCAATACCTACTTCTTCCCTGGCGCCATCGCGTACAAATTCCTGAGCAACGCGGGCAAGATGATGCTGATCATTACGCTGTTCCTGATCGGCGCCAGCCTTTCGCCGGCCGCCTTGCGCAAGGTTGGTCCGCGTCCCTTGCTGCAAGGCGTTCTGCTGTGGATCGTGGTCGCAGTGGCAAGTCTGCTGGCAATAAGAGCCGGCTGGATTCGAATATAGTATGTAGGAAGGGATTCCCGGCTTGAAGTCCTGCGGTGGTCGAGTACGTTTCATCGGGGCTGCTCTTCTCGCGCTCGGTGTCTTTCCCTCTGCGATTGTTCCCTCTGCGATTGTTGCCGCCGCTCAAACTGCATCCTCCACGCCGGAGGCCGCGTTCTCGGGGCAGACCGCCCCGCCCCAGGCAGGTGCAAATGTCGGCCCTGGGTTGTGCGCCGCATGCATACGCAGAAACCTCGACTATCTCGCCGGACCAACGCTACAAGGCCGCGGCAGCGGCACTCCAGACGAACACCGAGCGGCGGAATTCATCGCCAGAAAGCTCAAGCAGTACGGCGTTGCTACGGCGGCGGAGAACGGACAGTACATCCAAACCGCACGCCTGCACTCGCGCAAGGCGACAAAACCGCCGATGCTTTCGTTTGACTCCGGTACGTCCGCGCAGCCGCAACCGGTCTCATGGACACATGGAAAAGAGATTGCAGTCTTGGAGATCTCGGAGCCCGAGATGCAGGGACCTTTGCAGAAATTAGACTTGGCGGACGCCACTACCATTTCCCCGGACTCGCTGACAAGGGGTGCCGCAGTTTTGCTGAAACTAAAACCTGACCTCAGCATGAACGACCTGCGGGCAGTACTGGGGCATTATCTGGAGAGCAAGGCCTCGATTGTGATCATTCCAGAAATTCCTGCCGCCAAGGCGCTCTTCGAGCGGCTGTCGAAAGGACTGCCGAGGGTAAACGAGCAGATGGGCGACAACGCCCCCGGCCCGGCTGCCGTTTTCGCCAATCCTGAAGCGGTGGGGCAACTCTGGGCCCTGCCCGATGGAGCGCAGATCAAGCTGCGCACCAAAATGACGCCGTGGAAGACATCGCACACCTGGAACGTTCTGGGCAAGATCACCGGCACCAGCGCCTCGGAGCAGATAATCCTGCTGAGCGCCCATCTTGATCATTTGGGAGTGAAGAACGGGAAGACTTATCCGGGAGCGGATGACGACGCCTCCGGCACGGTGGCCGTGATGGAGTTGGCGCGGGTATTGGCGGCAGGTCCGGCGCCTGGCCGCACGGTGGTATTCGCACTGTGGGGCAGCGAGGAAAAAGGCATGGTAGGGTCGCGATATTTCCTGGAAAAACCGACCTTCGCCTTGAAAGACATTGTGGCAAATATCGAGTTCGAAATGATTGCGCGTCCCGATCCGAAGCTGAAGCGCGATCAGCTATGGCTGACCGGATGGGAACGTACCGACTTGGGGCCAGAGCTGGTCGCTCATGGAGCCGAGCTGACTGGCGACCCTCATCCCGAGGAAAACTTCTTCGCTCGCTCAGACAATTATGCATTGGCGAAGGAGGGAATCGTTGCACAAACAGCCTCGAGCTACGGTTTGCATAAGGACTATCATCAGCCCACGGACACGCTGGCGAGAGTCGACTGGCAGCACCTGGACAGCGCGATTGGCTCCATGATTGGCCCGGTGACGTGGCTGGCCAACAGCGATTTTGTGCCCAAGTGGAATGAGGGTAAGAAGCCGTAAGGCAATGGCTCTTCAGTACGGGATTGGCCTAAGTGCTAGGTCTAATCCGCTCCGTGGGCTGCAAGCGGAACCGGGGACAGTGCGGACTTCTTCTCCGGCCAGGGCGGCAAGAGTTTCACCAGGACCCACAGGATGACAAACGGAAGGATGGTCAGCACGACCGCGGTCAGCAAGCCTTCGCGCGTCACAAAGCCCATCTTGTACGTGGTGTAACCGAGGAAGCTCTTGGAGAAGAGCTGCCCGCCGATGACGACATTCCAGCGCATGGCGAAGATGCCGATCAGGGTCAGGCATCCGGCGAGCACGTAGAGGCGTTTGCGCTGTTTGTCTGCCAGCTTCAGCACCTGAGTAATCGCCAGCAGCGCAATGGGAACAGCAGTCCCCAGCAGGATCTGGACCACGATGTGGGAGAAGTACAAACGCGTATGGACCATGAAGTCGAGGCTGCGGAACGATTCGTCAGCCTCGTAAATTCGGTGAATCAGGTCCAGCATCTCCAGGCTGAAGTCAATGATGAAGGTGTAGAACAGGTACTTGGCCACCGTGTCGACGCAGCGCATGTCAATCGCTTCCCGGCGCAGCCGGCACATCAGCATGTAAAGCAACATCACGATGGCAATGCCTGAGACCATGGCCGAGAACAGGAACACCACGGGCATCAGTGGCGAGGACCACCACGGGTTCGCCTTCACCGAACCGAAGATGAAGCCCACATATCCGTGCAGCAGGAATGCGGAAGGAATGCCGACCAGGGTGACCAGCCAACCCACCCGGTCGTCAATCTGCAGGGAACGCTCGCTGATGTTGTTGGAGCCGAGTGTCAACGCGCGATAGAGCAGTCGTCTCCAACCGGTCGTGCCTTGCGACAGCACGACGATGTCGCGCCGATAGTCGAGCCAGATTTCCACCACCAACACCGCCAGCAGATACCACAGGTATACGAAGCCGAACATCGCCATGGCGGAAGAGCCGTGGGGCGTCAGGTACATCTCGAACGAACGCTCCGGGTGGCCAAGGTGTAACTGCAACGGCAACGGCGCCACGATCAGGAAGGCGAGCGCGGTCAGCAACGCCAGCCGATAAGTGGGCTTCACCGCCTCGACCCGGAATACACGCTCCAGCGACGCCAGGATGAACGCGCCTGCCACCAGTCCGGTGAGGAACGGGTAGAGCACGATCAGCACGCTCCACTGGAGCTCCACTTCGTTCGGATACATGAAGCCTTCAACCGGAATCTGCAACAGGAGCTCCTTATCGCACCGAGCCATCCAGGGCGTAATAAAACACCTTCGAGCGAGTGGCCATGTAAGGTTTCAGAACCTGCACGGCATGGGTCTTCAAGAACTCATGAATCGGATCGTTGGGATTCTTCAGGTCCGCAAGCTGACGAGCACCGGTCGGGCAGCTTTCGCAGCAGGCGGTCGTAAGACCCTTGGTGATCCGGTGATAGCAGAGCGTGCACTTTTGGGCCGTCTCCTTCTTCGGATCGACGAAGCGGCACCCATACGGACAAGCCTGCACGCAATAACGGCAGCCGAGGCAGTATTTCTGGTCCACCAGCACCACGCCATCAGGACTGACAAAGGTTGCGCCCACGGGACACACCTGAGTGCAGGGCGAGTCCGCGCAGTGATTGCACATCTTGGGAACGAAGAAGTTCTTGCCGCCGCTGACGGTGGCGGGTGGGAATCCGTTCTTGCCGCCATCAGGCGAATCCACCGTGGGGTTTTCGCTGCCCCAACCGGAGACATGGTAGCGCTCGACCCAGGTACGGAAATATCCATCGGGGACATCGTTTTCCATCTGGCAGGCGCGGACGCAACTGCCGCAGCCGATGCACTTGGTGATGTCCACCAGCATGCCCCACCAGTGGTCCGTCAACTGATAATTGGGCGAGGTCTCAGGTGTTCCCGCGATGATGCTGTCCCAGGCAATCGCGGCCGCAGGCAGCAGAATGAGCATCTGGCGGCGGGTCATGTTCATTGGCTGCCTCCCGCGACGGCACCAATCGCCGGACTGTGCGGCTGGTGACAAGTATTGCAAGCTGCGCCGCCTGAGTGCTCGGCGGAGACAACCTGAGGAAAGCTCTTAGGCTTGGCGAGATTCGCCTCGTGACAGCGAACGCAGAGCACCGCAGTGTCGAGCTTTGCCGGCTGGACAGAGGCCGGATCGTCGGCGTGCTTGGCCAGTGGCCCGTGGCATGATTCGCAGGCAACTCCCTTATGCACGCCCTTGCTCTTCACTTCGAGAATGTCAGCGTGGCAACCCTCGCAGACTTGATGGCCGGCATACGAAACCGGGCGCGCCTCGATCTCGGCGATTGCGTTGCCGCGGTAATGTCCGTACTGCCCGAAACTGCGAGGCACGAGAACGCCGCGCAACACCAGGAACACAATGGCCCCCACCAGGAAGACCGATGCCAAACGGAAGAGGTGACCTGCGTCCTGGAAAATCTTCATAGCAATATTCGCAGCGAGCTATTCAGGGAGTCTTCCCTGAGAACGTTCGGACCGGAGTGGCAAGAACGGCAGAAGTTCCCGGCCCTCGAGGAGGTTGGCCGGAAGCGGGTCAGAGATACAGGCCGGCGAACGCGGGACTTGGGCCGCCTGGAGGTATGGGCAACGATTCGTGAGTCGGTGACTCGGTGCATCCCCGGTTTTCCCTGTGCGTCCCTGGGCTTGGACAATTTCCTGGGCTGCTGAGTAGATATACGAGAAAGGTCTCAGGCTGCCGTGTTCCAGGTCACACACGGTTGTGACGTGCGCCGGCCGGGGCGATTGGAATGGCGATTCGAACAGTGAGAGGCAAACTTGCGACGTATTTCTGTTGAAGGTGTCATCCCGAGTGACGAGCGTAGCGAGGAGTCGAGGGACCCCTATGGTCGCAGGCAATTTCGGGGTTGTTCGACGAAGCCAAGAAGCGATTTCGAGGTATAGGGGTCCCCTCGGCTTAGCTCGGGGCAGGCTCTTCGACTGCGCGCCCGCCAGCCCGCAAAACAAGCGGGGCAGAAATTCCTGCGGGCGCTCCGCTCCGGATGACACCTACCGGGCCAACTTCATCCCGCCACTGCGCGGCTGGTCCGGTCGCATTTCACGCAACTTATCCCACCGCAAAAATCCATTTCTCGGTTGCGACACAGTCTCTGAAGGCCCGGCCCTACCACTCGAGAGCCGCTCTACAAGAGGCTGTTACGAAACTTCTGCCGTCCGCTGAAGCGGACTCGTAATTTCCCACTTATGCCTTCCCACACCTGAAGGTGTGGGCTATCACCTGTCGCCGCTGGGCGGCTGCGGACCGCTTTGTCTCCCCCACCGCCCCGGCACAGGAGTTTCGTAACAGCCTCTACAACCCCGGCCCCGCCGGATACGCGGGCAGGTCCGGCGGGCGGGCCGGCAGCTTCATGGGATGCGCATTGATTTCCTGCATCACCACGTCGATCGCTTTCTCCAACTGGGGATCATGACCCGCCATCACCAGGTCGGGGCGGTTGTCGATCACGATGTCCGGCTCCACGCCGCGGTTCTCAATGAGCCATTTGCTGTCGAGGCCATACATGGCAAACTCGGGACGGGTAATGTAGCCACCGTCCATCAGGGTGATCTCGCCGCGAATGCCGCGTACGCCGCCCCAGGTCCGTTCGCCGATGAGCGGGCCCAGCTTGTAGGCCTTGAAGTAGTAGCTGAAGAAATCGCCGTCGGATGCCGCGTAGTGGTTGGTGATGCAGGCCATGTGCCCGTAGAACACGTTCTGGGGAATTGTATCGGACTCCCAATTACGCGCCGAATCCATGCCGGCGAGCACGCGGCGCAGCCGCTCGAAGATGATCTGGTCGACGAAGCCGCCCCCGTTGTAGCGCACGTCGAAGATCATTCCTTCTTTGCGAATCTGGGGGAAGTACTGCTTCACGAAGGCATTCAGTCCGGGCGCACCCATGTCGGGGAGGTAGACGTATCCGATGCGGCCACCACTGGCCTGCTCCACTTTGCGCCGGTTGGTCTCGATCCAGTTCAACTCATGCAGCCCGATCTCGTCGGGAATGGGCCGTACTACCACATTGTGGGAGCCCTCGGCCGTGGGTTTGCTGTTGACCGTAAGCGTCACGGTCTGGTTGACCGTGTTGATGAATAGCTCGTAAGGGTTCTGCGGAATGCGCAGTTGACGGCCATTGACCGCCAGCAGATAGTCGCCTTCCTTGACCAGCACGCCGGGTTCGGTCAGCGGCGAACGCAGATTGCGGTTCCAGTTCTCGCCCGGATAGATCTTCGCCAGCCGGTACATCCCGCTGCTGGCGTCGGCAGCAAAGTCGGCGCCCAGCAGTCCAACATTGACCCCATCGATTTCGGGATACTCACCGCCTCCCACGTAGGTATGGGAGTTGGACAGCTCCGCAATCAATTCACCGAGGACGTAGGTCAGAGTCAGACGATCGGCCACATACGGCAGGAGTTGTGCGTATTTGTCGCGCTGCTGTTCCCAGTTGACGCCGTTCATAGAGGCCTCGAAAAAGTAGTCGCGTTCCTGGCGCCAGACTTCGTTGAACATCTGCTTCCATTCGGCGTGCGGATCCACCTGCATGCTCATGCCGTCGAGTTTGAGGGCGCCGTCACCGGCCTTGGCCAGCGACTTGCCATCGCCACCGGGGCCGTCTCCGCCCCCGGATACCTTGGCGTCGATGATGCCGTACATATGCGGACCGCCATCGCCTCCGTCGTCCGACTGACCGTCGTCGGGTCCGGACTTGGAGGCAGCATAGAGAATCTTCTTGCCGTCGAAGGACAACACGTACTGGTCAGCACCCTCCAACAACACATGGTCCTTGCGTTCCTTCAAGTCGAAGGCATGCAGAGCAGGGGTCTCGCCCGGTAGGGGGCCGGAAAGTCCTTGCACGGGAGAGATGACATAAAAGATGAGGCCCTTGGCAGCCGTCAAGTTCTGCAAATTGCCGGGCGGAATAGGCAGGGCGACAATGCGGTTCTGGATGCCGTCCAGGTCGATGCGGAAGTTGCGCAGCGAAGCGCGAACTCCAGGCTTCGGCTCGGAGGTGGCGCCTTCGGCTTTGGTCTTGTCTTCCGCTGTTTCGGTTGGCTGCTGTTGTGTTGGCTTCGTCTTGGCTTTGGGTGGTTGCGGCGGCTGTGCCGACGGCTTCTGGTTCCCGGACGACGGCCCGAGCAGGACATCGGGAGATTGCGCGGTCGTTACCTCATCGCTCAACACCGGGAGGGGCGAAGGCTCATCAGCCCGCAAGGTGACGATGTAGACCCGGCCGGCTTTGGGATTGGCGAACTCCATGTCAAAGACGCCCAGCACCTCGTTGAAATCGCGATTGGACAGGAAGTAGAGATACTTGCCCTCGGGATCGACATAGGGCGCCGTGCTGTCGCTGGCGCTGGTCGTAACTGGCGTGCTCTTCCCTTCACCCAGGTTGTAGAGATAGACCACATGATTGTGGTTCTCCGATGTCTTCGCGTAGGTGACCCACTTGCTGTCCGGAGACCATCCGTAGTCGGTGATGTCGTCGTAACGGCCTTTGTCTACCAACACCGGCTTCTTGTCGTGAACGTCTACGTAGAAAAGACGCGCCTCCTTGTCGGCGAATACCAGCTTCTGGCTATCGGGCGACCACACCGCCGGCATGCGAAACACCTTGCCGTCGAACGTCAGCCTGACTTCCTCGCCCAGGCCATCCTGCGGCGTCATGTAAAGTTCGTCCTCGCCGGTGCGATCGGACATGTAGGCCACCCAGCGCCCGTCCGGGGACCAGGCCGCATACTTCTCGCGAATTCCCGGGGTCCGCGTCAGGTTGCGGATGCTGCCTTCCTTGGCCGGAACGGTAAACACATCGCCGCGCGCGCTGAACACCGCCCGCTTGCCATCCGGCGAGATATCGAAGTCGCCGATCAGCTTGCTGACGTTCGTCCAATGGGGGCGCGCCTGATCGCGGTCGCCGGGCAGATAAACCGTGAGCTTGCGGGGTTGCTGCGTGTTGAGGTCGAAGAGGTAGAGAAATCCGCCGTTCTCGAAGACGATCTCGTCGGGGCCAAGGCTGGGCCAGTTCACGTCGAAGTCGGTGAAGTGAGTCAGCTGTTTGATCTCGCGCGTGCTCAGGCTGAAGCTGTAGAGGTTCAGGCGATGCTCGGGCCCGCGGTCGGAATCGAAGTAGATGATGTCGCCATGCCACATGGGGAAGGTGTCGGTCCAGTCTTCATGCGGCACCGTGTCGATGGCGTGGCTCTTCAGGTCATAGATGGTGATGTCCTGCGCCATGCCTCCCTGGTAGCGCTTCCAGGTGCGGAAGTTGCGGAAGATGCGGTTGTAAGCGATGCGGTTGCCGTCGGGCGAGTACGAAGTCAGGCCGCCTTTGTCGAGCGGCAGCGGCTCGGGAAGTCCGCCATCGATGCTCACGCTATAGAGCCGCCCAAACCAGTCGTTAAAGGTGTCGCGCCGGGTGAGGAAGACAATGTGCTTGCTGTCCGTCGTCCAGGTAATGACCTGGTTATGAATGCCCATGCGTTCGTTCAGGTGGCCGCCACCGGGATGAAAAGTCAGCTGCCTGGGTTCGCCACCCTCGGAGGACATGACGTAGACGTTGTAGTTGCCGTCGTACTGCGCGGTGAAAGCGATCCACTTACCGTCGGGCGAGAACTTGGGGAAGAGTTCCTGTCCCGGATGGCTGGTGATGCGGCGGGCAACTCCACCGTCTTTCGCAACCAGCCAAATATCGCCTCCGTAGCTGAAGGCGATTTTGTCCTGGTAGACATCCGGAAAACGCATCAGCCGGCCTTCCGGAATTCCTTGCGCCGCGCCAACCGCGGTCAACGCGAGCAGGAGAGTGACGACTCCATTTCTCATCCAGGACATCGGGCTTCCTCCAATTGCGGTGGGAACCGCAAATTGTATAGAAACGCGTATCCCAATACCAATCAGCGGGAGGGCCGGGCAGTGTCTCAGTTTGAAATTGAGATTTGTGAATGTCGATAGAGCGAACCTTTAGAGCCTGCCCTGAGCCGAGTCGAAGGGTTCGCGTCAAGCCGGCCTCTCCGACCATGAGCCCCGGCAGGGGCGGCACGGCGAGCGTAGTTTGTGCCGTGCCTAAACAGGCTGCTGAAAAACTCCATACTGAGAACAGCCCGGGTAGTGCGGGCCTTCAGGCGCGCGTTCACCTGGTTTTGTGAAAGGGCTTCAGAGACTGTGTCGCAACCGTGTCTTGGTTGGCCACGGTGGAATGAAGCGGTCAAGAACGAGCCCCGAATGGGGCGAAAGAGCTTAGCCCAGCGCTTCAGCGCTGGGTAAGGTGGGAAATGAGACCGAGTCCCGTAGGGACGACAGAGGTTGTGACACAGTCTCTTCAGCCCCAGCGGTACCTCGTCCAAAACCGCTAATAGAGCCGCTTCTAAATGTCCCCAGGCCTAAAGGCGGTTTCACTGTACTCGCTTGACGCGGCGCTGAAGCGCCGCACTACCCGAACTCGATCCTGAGAGAACTCTTTCAGCAGCCTGTAACGGCACTCGGATTCGCATCACGTTCGGACGCGGGCCGGAAGGCCCCGCTCTACCTCTGAATCGTCTTCCCAGATTTCGGACCGAGACACTACCGAGGGCCAATGACGGCTGCCCAGGAAGCAACATTCGGACTCTGCTACGATTTGAGCGCACACCGGATCAAGGTGGCCAGACTTGGGGAGGTTCGAGCGAATGGCAACTCACGGGCGCGGCCGACGCGCCATTTTAGTGTGTGTACTCTGTGCCGCGGCCGTAGTGCTGCTGGCGATGCCGGCATTCACTACCACCGTAGTGGCGCTGATCGACAAGAAGCACCACCGGGTTGTGCTGGCAGCGGACAGTCTCTTTCGGCTCAGCTACGCGGGAACGACCTTTCAGGAATGCAAGATTATTCGCCAGGATGATTGCTCCTTCGCCATGGCCGGTCTTCTCAATAAAGACAACCCCCCTCTCCACCTGAAAGATCTCGCCGAGGCGGCGTGTGCCGCTCCCGGAGGTTTGCGTCAAAAAGCCGACGCCTTCATGACGATCGCCACGGATCCGGTTACCACCGTGGCGGATTTCCTTCGGGCCAACGAGCCCCAGTTCTATGACGACGTGGTGGCTAATAGTGGCGGCCAGTTGATCATGGTGGCCTTCGCGGGGGCGGAAAAGGGCAATCCGTCGATCTTTGTTCGCGGCTTCAAGATTGACGCCAAGGGTGGACTTACTCCGATCTCGTATAGTGTGGTCGCGCCCCACGATCTGGGCTTCTTTGCCGGATTTACCGGCAACATTGCCGCTTATGTTAAGGCGAATCCCCACTGGGTAAAGATGGACAGGGTTGCCGCCGCTCGAAAGTTTATAGAAATGGAGATTGCCGCTCACCCGGAAGGCGTGGGTCCGCCCGTATCTATTTTGACGATTGACAAGCACGACCGGCAGAAGTGGATTTCGCCAGGATTATGCACCGCTCCGGCGCCCAGCGAGGCGACGACACCACCAAGCCAGTGAGCGTGCGAATTGGCTGTGACGCAGGTTCGGGTACTGGTAAGGGTTTTGGCCTGTAAAGATCGTGCCCTGATACAGACCGGGTCCGATTTGTGAGATGAGTCGTCGTAAACGATGGGAACGCTGAGGCAAGATTTCCGTTACGGATTGCGAATGCTGCGCAAGAGTCCCGGCTTCACCGCCGTCGCGGTGATCACGCTGGCCCTGGCGATCGGCGCCAACACGGCGATCTTCTCGGTGCTCTATCCCGCACTCCTGCGTCCCCTGCCCTACAAGCAACCCGACCGGCTGGTGACGCTCGGCGAGAACCGTCCCCAGTTGCCCTGCTGCAGCTACACTTCCTCGTACCCGGATTACCTCGACTGGCAGCGCTCGGCCAAGAGCTTCGAGTCGCTCGCCGGTTTCGCCGACGACAGCTTCGTCCTGACCGGCGACGGCGATCCCAAGACCATCTACAGCGCGATGGTGACGCCAAACTTCTTTTCGACGCTGGGCGTGAAGCCAATGCTGGGCCGCGATTTTGTTGCAGGGGAAGACCGGTTGGCAAACTCTGGCCCGGCGGTCGCGATCCTCAGCTACAGCTTGTGGCGCAGCGACTTTGCCGCCGATCCCCACGTCATCGGGCGCACCATCCACCTGGACAACAAGCCAGTGACGGTAGTCGGCGTTCTGCCGCGCGACTTCGAGTTTGCGCCGGAAGGCACGGCGCTGCTCTGGGCCCCCCTGTACACGACCGCGTATACCGCCGGCGCTCGAAACCTGCGCTGGCTCAATGTGATCGGACGTCTGGCCCCCGGGGTGACCGCAGATCACGCGCGCGCCGAGATGCAGGGCATTTCGGCACAACTGGCACAGGAGTATTCCCGCCAGGATGCTTCCATCTTCGTTACCGTGGCCAGCTTACGTGACGAGATCGTCGGCAACATTCGGCCCTTATTGTTGATCTTGTTCGGAGCAGTGTGCTTTGTACTGCTGATCGCCTGCGCCAACGTGGCCAACCTCCTGATGACCCGGTCGATCGATCGGCGGAGGGAATTTGCAGTGCGCGCGGCCCTGGGCGCAGGCCGCTTCCATTTGCTGGCCCAACTGCTCACGGAGAGCCTCCTGCTCTCCACCATGGGAGCAGTCCTTGGCGTACTGGGAGCGGTGGTCGGCGTACGCCTGCTGGTCGGCGCCATCCCCGAGGCGCAGCTCCAGGCGATGCCGTACCTGGCCGACGCCGGCATTAATCTTCCCGTGCTGGGCTTTGTCTGCGTCGTCACCGTGGTTACAGCGGTTTTGTTCGGCGTCGGTCCAGGCTTTGCGGTCCCGCAAACTCCACTGAGCGAAGTGCTAAAGGATGAATCGCGAGGCGGGACCAGCGGCGCTCAGGCGCGACTTCGCAACTTCGTGGTGATCGGCGAAATCGCCATCTCCATGGTGCTGCTGATAGGCGGCGGCTTGATGCTGCAGAGTCTCCGCAAGCTGCTCAAGCAGGACCCCGGCTTCGATGCCCAACATCTGCTGACCTTCGGCGTCAATCTTCCCGGGGCTTCGTACCCCCGAGGGAAGGACTGGCCGTTCGCCAATCCCAACGGCCTCCGCTTTGAACATGAGTTTGTGGAGCGACTGCGCAGCATCCCGGGAGTGTTGGGGGTCTCGGCCGTCAGTGGGCTGCCTGCCACCGAGCATCGCAGCCGAAACCGCTTTGTGGTGGAGGGCCGGAGTACTTCGGTAGGCCAGGAAGAGGCCAGCATCACCCGGCGGGTAGGAAGCGATTACTTCGCGGTGATGAAAATTCCGCTGCTGGCGGGCCGCGCTTTCACCACGTCAGACAGCGAGGACGCGCCGCCCGTCGCCATCGTCAACCAGGCCTGGGTGAGGCGTTACGCGGGCGATCGAAATCCCATCGGGCAGAGGGTCCGGCTGACGTTTTCGTCCAGCGAGCCGTTCCGTCAGATTGTAGGCGTGGTTGGAGACGTGGCGGAAGACAACCTCGCTGTCCCGCCCCCGCCGGTCATGTACTTTCCGCTGGAGCAGGATTCCGGATTCACCATCTTCCTGGGCTACGTGGTTCGCAGCCGGCAGGACACGGCGGGGTTGGTCAGCTCAGTGCGGGCGGTATTGCGCGGACTCGATCCGCAACTTGCGCTGGTGGATCCGCGGTCGATGGAACAAATCATCAATCAGTCGCCGGATGTGTTTCTGCGACGCTATCCCTTCTACCTGATCGGCAGCTTCGCCACACTGGCGTTGGTCCTGGCCATGATCGGCTTGTACGGTTTGATCTCGTATTCGGTGCTGCGCCGCACCCGCGAGATCGGCATCCGCCTGGCGCTGGGGGCGCAGCGTGAAGATATTCTGCGGCTGATTCTTCGCCAGGGTGTGATCGCCACCATGGTTGGAGTCGGCATCGGACTGGTCGCCGGGCTGGCCTCGGTGCGAGTGCTGGCAAGTCTGCTCTATGGCATCAATGCGAGCGATTGGATCATCTTCGCTGCTGTCGCTGTGTTCCTGGCCGCGATCGCGATTACGGCGTCCTATGTTCCGGCGCGGCGAGCGACGCAGGTGGATCCCATGGTCGCCCTGCGCAACGAGTAGTTGCAGGCGTTCTCTTTGGGTGGGAGCCCCCGCATTTATGCGAGGGAAAAGAGCGCTTCAGCGTTGCGCGGAGGGTTCAACTTTGATCGTGCGCTTTAGCGGCGGGAGTCCGCGGCTAAACAGGCTGCTGAAAAACTCCATGACAACAGCCCGGGTAGTGCGGGCCTTCAGGCCCGCGTTCAATTAGTTTTGTGAAGAGGGCTTTAGCCCTGAGGTACGTTGTCCGAAGCCGCTGGTACGGCCGCTTCTAACAAATGTCCCCGGGCCTAAAGGCCCTTTCACTGTACTCGCTTGACGCGGCGCTGAAGCGGCTGTTACGAAACTTCTGCCGTCCGCTGAAGCGGACTCGTAATTTCCCACTGACGCCTCCACACCTGAAGGTGTGGGCTATCACCTGTCGCCGCAGGGCGGCTGACGCCTGTTTTGTCCCACCGTCTCGGCTCAGCCGTTAGTTTCGTAACAGCTTCTGAAGCAGTGGCTCCCCCCAAGAAACATGCTCAGCCCACTTGCGCTACCATGTCCTGCATGTTTCGCAAGCCAACATTCGTCCTCTCTCTTCTCCTGCTGAGCTGTGTGCTGACTTCCACGGCATCGGCCAGGCACCATCCCACGAGTTCGGCCGACAACACGCCGGGCAGCTTTGACTACTATCTGCTGACGATGTCGTGGGCGCCGGAGTTCTGTGCCACCCACGCCGGCAATACGTCGTCGAGCGAATGCGACCCGCATCGCCACTTCGGCTTCGTGGTGCACGGGCTGTGGCCGGAGAACGACAACGGTTCGTATCCGCAGAATTGCGCTCCCGCGCAGCCGGTGGCGCAGGCTACCGTGCAGCAAATGCTGGCCATCATGCCGGCCCGCGGACTGATTCAGCATGAATGGGCCACTCATGGCACCTGCAGCGGCCTGTCGACGCAGGATTACTTTGCCGACATCGAGAAGGCTTTCAAGCAACTGCAAATCCCGCCGGACTATCGCGCGCCGGCGAAGGCCATCGAGGACAGCCCGGCGGACATCGCGCAGAAGTTTGCCGCCGCCAACCACGCGCCGGCAGGCGCTTTTCGAGTGTCGTGCAGCGGCTCGGAGTTTGTCGCCGTGGAGGCATGCCTGACCAAGGACCTGCAGTATCGCCAATGCGGATCAGGTCTGCGCAGTTGCCGCGCGCCGCAGGTGACGGTCCGTCCCACGCCGTAGGAGGACCGCCGTTCGCGCATTCGGCTAAAGAACATCGACCACGATGAGCGTAATGTCATCCTGCTGATTCACCGCGGCAGGCCGCCATCTCTGAAGTTCGGAGAGCACTTGACGCGACAGCTCGGAGGCGGGCTGCGATCGATTCTGGCTTACGACGCGTTCCAGTTGCCGGTCGCCAAAGGCCTCGCCCGCGGCATTTTCGGTTTCCGTCACGCCGTCGGTGTAGAGCAGGAAGCGATCGGAGGGTTCAAGCGGCACACTGCACACCGGGTACTCGGAATCAGATCCGACTCCGAACAACAGCCCGTTACTTTCGATCCGCTGCATTTCGCCGCTGGTATTGCGCCAGCACAGGAGCGGCGGATGTCCAGCAGCGGAGTAGAGCGCGTTGCGGCTGGCGGTGTCGATCCAAACATAAGCCGCCGAAGCAAACTGGCCGCCCGCCTCACTCGACAGGATGCGATTCAAGCCGCCCAGCACCTGCGCGGGATCATCGGCATGAACCGCGACGGACTGCATGGCCACTTTGATCATGGAAGAAATGAGCGCGGCCGGGATGCCATGTCCCGAGACGTCTGCTACCAGGATGCCGAGATGGTTGTTGTCTGACCTGACGAACTGGTAGAAATCGCCGGCCACGGCGGTCATGGGATGGTAAGAAGCAGCGATACGGAGGTTCTCAAGTTCGGGAACCCTGGCCGGAAGAATGGAAGACTGTATCTGCCGGGCGGTATCCAGTTCCGTCTCGATGGAAAGCAGACGACGCTCGTTGGTGAACAATATCTCCAAGGCCACGTACCCCAGCGCAAACAGCAGGGCAGCAAAACCCAGGTCGGCTACCAACGGCAGGACGCTGTAGCGAAACACGCGCGACAAGTTGGTGTACAAGACTTCCAAGGCGAAAATCACTGTAGCGGTGGTGAGAATGCGGTGATCGGTTATCACCAGAAACCTGGAAAGCCTTGGAACCAGCACGACCGTCAACAGGACGAGCATGGCAAGAATTGCAAGCAGGCTGTTGTAGAACGTCCATTTGTCGGCTCGACCACCAAGCATGAAGTTGCCAATACCGGCTACCGCAATCGCCAACCCCGCGAAGATTTCCCATTGGAGCAGGAGCCTAAGTTTGCCGAGGCTCAGCTCGCGCCAGGCGAACAAGGCAGAAACCAGGAGCAGATACATGACCGCCGTACTCACATAGGGCGTGGCTGATTGGAGCGCATGCGGAAGAACTGCAACCACCAGGGGCGTCTGGAGCAGCGATTGGACGCCGTACATCCCGCTCCAGATTCCCAACCATACCAGGACACGAACCCCCGTGCGCCAACGGATGGCGGCGATCGCACACAGGGTCGCTCCAATGGACAAGAAAATTGTTCCGACGACAATGTCCACCATTTCGCCGCGAAGCGTTTCCAGCGGTAAATCTGCCGGGGTCACTACCGTCATCGAAATGCTCCACCAGGTTTCGCTGGTCTTGTCCTGTCGGGGATGAAGTCGGCCACGGACAAGGAGTGCGGGAACAAGCGCCACGACACGGGCTTATCCGCCGAACAATCCCTCGGTGCAGAACTGGGGAAGCCCTAACAGCGATTACACCATGGAGCTTGCAATGAGAATGTGACCGCGGTCACTGGTGGCCTTTCATGGCGTAATCTCCCACACTATGCCGCAACCTCCGCTGCAATAAAGCACGGTGCCGCCTGAGCCCGCTGTGCCAAATAGGTTGCCGCTCGCGTCCACCACGACGCTGCCCGTTGGACCTCCGCCGTCGCCGTGGCGGCCGGTAAACTCGTGCAGGTCATCATAGGTCCAACTACCGTTGGAGAAGGCCAGCTTGAAGATCGAGCCCTGGCCGGCATCGCCACCCGGGGAGCCTCCCGCGTCAAGAAAGTAGCTCGTCGTGCCATAGAGACTTCCGGCAGCATCCATGGTGAGGCGGGCATAGGGATAGGTGAAACCGGAAGGAAAGGTGTACAGATTCGTCAGCGTCCAGTCGTCTCCTGATGGGGTGAGCATGAATACCGTGCCATTGCCCTGGCCCATGTATTCCGTCTGGGTGGTGCCGTAAAGATTGCCCGCTTGATCGAAGATCAAACCGCCGTACGGACCCGATCCATCGCTGCCAAAGCTATGGAGGACTTTCTCGGTCCAGCCTGAGCCGGAGTGCGTCAACTGAAAGACAGTTCCGCGGGCGCCCGCACCACCGTACAAGGTGGTGCCATAGAGATTGCCGGCTTGATCGAAGACCACGCCGCTCTTTGGCTGGCTGCCATCGTTCCCACCCGTAAAACTGTAGAGAATGGTCTCGATCCAGCTTCCTGTGGAGGGTGTCAGCTCGTAAACCGAGCCCAAACCATGACTGCCGCCGTCGGACGTGGTGCCATAGACATTTCCGGCCTGATCGAACGCCAAGTCGCCTAACCCGGGACCGCTTCCATCCATGGGTCCCGTGAACCGGTACAGCACGGTTTCTTCGGCAGAGCACAGTGCACTTTTGCAGGGTGTAGCTGCGAGCCTCAGCCTGAACACGGTGGCGTCGCCGGTGCCGCCATATATGTTAATGCCGGTGGTGGTGCCGTAGAGAAGCCCATCCGGGCCAAAGATAACTCTGGCTTCCGGAGTTGTGCCATCAGCGCCTCCGGTAAAACTGTAAATCGGCGTCAGCACCCAGGAGGAACCGCTGTGGCTAAGTTTGAAGACCGTGCCGCAGCCATAGAGGCAATAGTAGAGAACCGCTTGGCCGCCATCCGCGGTTGTGCCGTAGAAATTTCCTGCGCCGTCCATGGTGAGACCGGCATAGGGAAAAGATCCGTCCCCTCCCAGGGTGAAGTTGTGCAGTGTCGTAAGCGTCTGCGCCCGCGCCGAAGTTGGTGCGACGCTCAGCACAAGCGCGAGCGCGATGACTGCTGCTCGCTGGGTTATGTAGAGATAGAGTTTCGGCGATTGGTACAACATGTGCACCTCTTTCGGCCCGCAAAGCCCGAGGGGGCAGGCCGATCAAACCTCGAAAAAAGCTCTGCCAGTTACGGCAAAACGTCAGTTGATTGGAAAACCCGTCACGGCGTGATCTCCCACACGACACCGAAGCCGTGGGCGCCGCCGGTAAAGGTTGTGCCGTATAGGTTTCCATTCGCGTCCAACACGATGTCACCCTCGGGCTCCAAGCCATCGCTGCCGTTGAAATCATGCAGGTCGGTGAGTATCCAGCCGCTCCCACTCCGCGAAAGCTTATAAACCATCCCCACACCATGGAGGCCAACCGTCCCAGCCGTGCCGTACAGGTTACCGGCCTGGTCCATCACCAGCCTGGAGCCTGCCCCTCCGCCGTCGTCTTCCGGAAAATTGTCGTAGATCACGGAGAACGAGTAGCTGCCACCTGACGGTGAGAGTTCGAATATCGTGCCGCCCCCCGTCGGGCCTCCGCCACCGGCTGCGCCGTACAGGTTTCCAGACTGGTCGCGGACCAGCCCGATGAAGGGGCTAATGCCGCTGTCGAAGGTCAGGGTGTAGAGGACACTCTCGGTCCAGCCGGAACCGGACGGGCTTACCTCGAAGACGGTTCCAAAGTTATTAGGAGAGGTGCCGCCGCCTGATTGAGTCGTGCCAAAGATATTCCCCGCAGGGTCGAGGGTCACCGCACCGTACGGCAGAGCGCCGTCTGGACTCGAGGTGAAAACGTGCAGGACGTCAAAGGTCCAGCCACCCCCCGAGGGTTTCATCTGGAACACGCCACCGCTGGGGAAGGTAGGGCCGGCGATCGCGGTTCCGTAGAGATTTCCGGCAGAGTCAAATATCACCGCCGCGTAGGGAAGCGCGATCGGACCATCGGCGAAGCTATGAAGGACGGTCTCGTTCCACGGGCAGGTCACCGACGGGCATTGGGTCGCGGGTCTTTGCAAACGGTAAACAGTTCCGCACCCCGGAATATCGCCGAGATTGCACGACCCGCCGCCGCCCGCTGTGGTCGTGCCGTACAGGCTGCCGTCGCTCGCCACGGTCACTGCCGAATGCGGCCAACTCCCATCGGTACCGCCTCGGAAGTGATACAGCGAGCTGAAAATCCATCCTGATCCAGAGCGCGCCAGCCGGAAGACGCCGCCGCATCCTTCGGTGAAACATTGGCCCGGGCTGAGGGTTGTTCCATATAGATTGCCGGCAGCATCCATGGCGATGCCGTTGGGCGTCGCGCCATCCGCTCCATCGCTGAAGTTATACAGGACTCGAAATGTCTGCGCTTGCGCCGATTGCATTGCGATGATGGTTAGCGCGCAGAACAAGGTCAGCGCGAGAGCAGGTAAGCCAAGACTGCGTCGCAGAATTGATGTTGAAGATTGTGCCGAGTTCGCCATGATGGTCTCCTGTACTGAAAGTGACCGTTGACGTCGCCTGATTCGATGCCGGTACTCTACATCCAAACTGTGGGGGAATTCACGCGAAAACGATGACTGTCGCAAACAGCGCTAACATAAACGACCCGCGCCGGCACGGTTTGCTAAGAGAGTGAAATTTTGCCGTCTGGCGCCCCCGCATTGAGGCATTTGGCATCTCATCGGGAAGGCTTCACAATTGCGTGTCGTGACGGAGGAGAGCAGATGACCAATCCAGATACCGCGCGGGCAGAAGCGCCGCGACAGAATCCCCTGCCACTCGAAGAGAGATTGCAGAAGCAGCTGGATAAAGCGTTGTATGGCGGCGGAAGCCGGGAGGCGCAAGCATTACGGAATTTCTTGAACGGGACCTGGCTGGGCGAACCCCTGCACGTCGTTCTCAAGGACGTCCCCATAGGGGCCTGGACGGTTGCAATCATATTTGATGCCTTAGACTTGATCGGCCGACATGACTTCGAGTTGGCGGCCGACACGTCGATAGGCATAGGGTTGGCCGGCGCCCTGGGTGCGGCTGCGACTGGTGTCACAGATTGGTCGGATGTCGATCCCCCGGCCCGCCGCATCGGACTGATTCATGGACTGCTGAACGTTGGCGCTACCGCATTGTTTGCCACCTCGCTGGTATTGCGGAAGAAAGAGCTGCGCACGGCTGGCCGTGTCTCCGCTGCACTCGGTTATGCAGTCATGGCCTACGCAGCCCACCTCGGCGGAAAGCTGGTTTACGAACATCGAGTAGGTGTCGATCGAACCGATGGCCAAGTGTTTCCCGAAGAGTTTGTACCGGTCCTGCCTGAATCGCAGTTGGAGAACAACCAGCCCACCCGGGCGGCGCACAATGGGGTGCCGATTCTACTGGTCCGTCGCGGAGAGCGGCTCTTTGCCATGGCTGAGACCTGCTCCCATTTCAGCGGCCCACTTTCCGAGGGCAAGCTGGTAGATGACAGTATCGTTTGTCCCTATCACGCCTCCCGATTCGCTTTGGAGGATGGGCGCGTGCTCGATGGCCCAGCAGTACACCCGCAGCCCTGCCTCGAGGTCCGCACTCGTGATGGGCAAATTGAGGTCCGAAAGCGTCGATGACTTGCCGGCGCTGCTTGAACGGCAGTCAGACCTGGCCACTGGCTACTGCAGTGATTCAAAATCTACGGTGTGATCTCCCAAACCACGCCGGCGCCATAGCGCCCGCCAAGTCCCGTCGTGCCGTAGAGGTTGCCGTTAGCATCCAACAGCGGTTTGCTCAGCGACAGTCCTCCGTCTTCACCGTCGGTGAAATCGTGAAGCGAGGTGCACGTCCAGCCATGCGACGAGTGTGTGGCCTTGAAGACCGAACCCCATTGATAGGGCCCGCCTGCGTACGTCGTGCCATACAGGTTGCCAGCTGTGTCCATGGTCAGGCTGGCCATGGGCCCCCAGTTGGATCCGGCAACGTCGCAAAGTACTTGCAAAGTCCAGCTGTCTCCAGAAGGCGACAATTCAAAAACAGTGCCGCTTCCCGAGGCTCCGGTTGAGGTGGTTCCGTAGAGATTGCCCGCTTGATCCACCAATAGCCCGCCCACCGGATACCAACCGTCGCTTCCATTCTGGAAGTAGTAGAGAATGTTCCAACCCCAACCGGATCCCATCGGAGTCAACTGGAAAACGGTTCCATACGACTGAGGACCGCCCTGGGCGGTGGTTCCGTAAAGATTGCCGGCCCGGTCGAAGACAACGCCACCAAAAGGTCCGGCTCCGTCGCGCCCGCCGCCGAAACTGTGAAGGTCGGTTTCGGTCCATCCATCCTGTGTGGGCGTTAGCTTGTAAGCACTTCCCGCGGCCAAACGGCCGCCCCCATAACTGGTGCCGTAGATGTTGCCCGCCTGGTCAAACACAATGTCGCCGGAGAGCAGCACGTTCTGGTGACCGCCAAATGGTTCGAAACGGTAAATTACCGACTCCGTCCAGCCATCCATAACACTCGGCGGATGCCCCCAGGGGAGCGCCAATTTGTACGCTGTACCGCTTCCTACTCCGCCCCAAACGGTCGTGCCGTATAGAGCGCCATCCGCTCCGAAGACAACTGCAGCTTGAGGATTGGCGCCATCGGTCTCGCCTCGGAACCCGTGGAGCGTGGTCAAGGTCCAGCCGGATCCGTGGGGCGACAACTGGAATACCGTCCCGCAATTGTACTGAATGCCGCAACCGCCGCCGCCCGTACCACCCATGCCTGTCGTTCCGTAAAGGTTCCCGGCCCTGTCCATCGTCAAGCCAGCCATGGGGTGCGCACCGTCTGCTCCGCCAGTGAAGTTGTAGATCACCCGGTATGTCTGCCCCTGCGCCGGTTGTGCCGTGAGCGCCATGAACGTGAACAGAACGACGGGAAACAGCAGCGTGAGCGCGATCGCGAGCGTCACATTCTCCGCGCTCGATCTCACACAAGTGGTTGAACTACGAGTGCCTGCCTTGCTGTGCATTGGCTTGCCCTCCCTGCCGTACGGCTTAAAAGGAATGTGAACGTAAAAAGGAAAATGGGCGCACTCGGATGCCCAGGTGACGAATGGCCGAGAGTCTTCTTTCTCGCCGCGCAGCTTCAACGGCAGCGTGAGGGAAAGAGGTCGAGCGATTCTTCTACCCGGACCCCATCGGAATGGTGCCAGTTTGTGTAACCGGCTGTCGGTGACGACGCGCACATGGTCATGTTCAAACTGGGAAAGGCGGGCGGCCCGTTGGATACCAAGGCTCGATTCGACGTGCTAGGGCAACCGGGAGTTCCGGGCAGTCAAGCTCATTCACAAGGCGGCGTGAGATCGCCGTAGGTAGCATCTTCGGAATAAATCAAAACGCCTTTGTCCACGTCCAAAATCATGTCAAGCGACACCAACCGTCCCAGCCAAACCCGCAGGAACAAGAGCTTCTCATTCAGCCAATCCGATTGGATGCCTTCATTCCCGTGTTGCGAAAACGTCAGCAGCCACAAAGCACCGTCGTGGTCTCCGACTGTGATGGTCGTGCTCCACGGTCCGTTCTTGGTGAAGTCAGGATCTTCTTGATTAAGCCATCTTGTTCCATGGGTGCTTTTCTTCAATGTTCCGGCTCGCGGCTTTAGAGCGGGCGGGGCCTTGGCTATCTGAAATTCCGATCCCAAAGGCTGGTGCGCCCCATAAGTCCAACGCGCTTCGTCGCAGGGCTTTTGTGCGGCCATGTAGGCAGCGGGGACAGCAGAGAAAGGTGAATAACACGAACGTTTCCACAAGCCACGGTACACGCATGCAGCAGAGTGTAGAGGAGAAAGGAAGGGGCGGCAATGTGAGAGGAAGCTGGTTGAATCTCGGATTGCCGACCCTGCACGAAACGCAGAGTTTCAGCTATGGAGTGAGCTCCCAGACGGCACCAAACCCGAGACTACCGTTGAGGAAGGTAGTGCCGTAGAGATTGCCGTGGGTGTCGAATATCAGGCTGCCACCCGGGAATGAGCCCCCTTGATTGCAGCTGGGATCGACGCAGAAGGCGTAAAGCAGAGTGTACGCCCAGCCTCCGCCTGACTTCGAAAGCTCGAAAAGAGTGCCACCCCCGAAAGGAGGGCCCTGGAGGGTTGTGCCATAGAGATTACCCGCCTGATCCATGACGAGATTACTGTACGGCCCAGTCATCCTTCGCCAAAGCTGTAAAGAGTATCCAGCGACCAGCTACCCATGGAAGGGGTCAGCTGGAAAACCGTACCGCCGTTATTCTCGCCGCCATAGTTAGTGGCGCCATAAAGGTTGCCCGACGGGTCGAAGATGAGCCCGCTAAACGGCCCCGCGCCGTCGTTGCCTCCGGTGAAGTTGTAAAGGACGCTCTCCGTCCAGCCCGATCCGGAAGGCGACAACTCAAAGACAACGCCCTTACCAAAAAGGCCGCCCGAGACTGTTGTGCCGTACAGATTTCCCGCTTGGTCGAAGGTCAGCCCGGCATAGGGAGCATTGCCGTCGCTGCCCCCAGTGAAGGTGTAGAGGATGCTCTTCGTCCAGCCCGATCCGGAGGGTGACAACTTGTAGACCGTGCCCCCGCAAATGCCATCGCACACGTTCGGGTATCCGTTGTTGCTGGTTGTGCCGTAAAGGTTCCCTGCCTGGTCAAAAATCAGAGCACCAAGTCCGGGATTAGCTCCATCGCTGCCCCCGGTGAAGCGATACAGCACGGTTTCCGTGCCCGGGCACAGTGCATTCGGGCAGGGCGTCGCCGGCAGTTTCACGCTGAAAACCGTGCCACAGCCGGGGAGATCGCCGCTGCTGCACTCCGGCTCTCCCCCAAAGATCGTGGTGCCGTAGAGACTGCCGTCCGGGCCGAAGACTAGCCCCGCGTAGGACAGGTCGCCGTCGCTTGGCCCAGCAAAGGTGTGGAGGGTGGTTAAGATCGAGAAGGAGCCTTGATTCGATAGCTTAAAAACTGTGCCTTCGCCGCCGAAGCCGCCACCTGCGGTCGTTCCGTAGAAATTTCCTGCCTGATCCATCGTCAACCCTGCAAAAGGCGACGCGCCATCCCATCCGCCGGTGAAGGTATGGAGGACGGTGAGCGTCTGTGCCTGCGCTGAGTGCGTTGTAATGATTACTAGCGCACAGAGCAGCGCCGGCGCGAATACTAGTAAGCGAAGCCTGCTGCACCGAGCTGCTCCGAAAGGTCCCGGCTGGTTCGTCATGACAATCTCCTATACGGACGCGACCGTTCGCGATTGTCGTTTTGAGGGCGTCAAAACTCTACCTCGGAATGTAAGGAATTACTAGTCTGGGACGATAACTGGCGATAACAGGCCATAGCGCTCATTGACCCTCAGTGAGTGCTATGGCGATATTTCGCCAGTCACGGTTTCGAGCCTCATTCGAAAACCGCCAATGAGTAGGTCAACACGGCATTTCATTCTCTAGTGATGAACAGACGGTCCCGGGCGGATAGAAGATGGGGTCAACTCGAAGGCTAAGCCCGAGAAGTAAGCGCCTCCAACTAACGTCGTGCCGTAGAGGTCACCCGCCCTGTCCATGACCACGCTTCCGAAGAGTGTTCCACCGTGGCTGAGATTGTCGAAGTTATACAGCACAGTTTCGGTCCAGCCGCCCTCCTCGGAGGATAACTTGAAGACGGTTCCGTAGAGATTAGTACCCCCATACAGCGTCGTACTGTAAAAATTCCCGGCAGTGTCTCGAATTAACGTGGCTAAAGGACTCCATCCGTCGTGACCGTCCAAATTGAAGCTGTGCAGCACGGTCTCGGTCCAGCCGACGCCCTCGCTGGGAGACAACTCAAACACTGTTCCATAGGAGTAAGCGCCGCCGTCCGCCGTCGTGCCATAAAGATTTCCGGCAGCGTCCAGGATCAGGCTCGCCCAGGGCTGAGCTCCATCGTTGCTATTAAAGTTGTGCAACACGGTCTCCGTCCAGCCGCCGCCTTCGCTGGGCGACACTTCGTATACTGTCCCGCAACCGGATGCGCCGCAATAAGCGCCGCCCTGGCTAGTCGTGCCATAGAGATTTCCGGCGGCGTCCATAACGACGCCTGACTCGGGGTCCTGCCCGTCGCTTCCGTTGCCGAAGCTGTGCAACACGGTTTCCGTCCACTCTCCGCCCCCGTTGGGAGAAAGCTCGAAGACCATTCCTCCATCATAAGTGCCGCCGAAGAACATCGTGCCATAGAGGTTACCGGAAGGGTCCCTCAACAGGCTGTAACTCCCGTTGCCATATCCGCCGCCCGGGCTAAAGTTGTACAGAACCGTTTCCGTCCAGCCTCCGCCCTGGCTGGGCGACAGCTCGTAGGCAATTCCGCCGCCGTAAAGGCCGCCCGACTCAGTTAACCCATACAGACTACCGGCAGCGTCCATCATCAAGCCGTTTGGCGCGATTCCATCCGTCCCGTTGCCGAAACTGTGGATCACGGTTTCCGTCCAACCGCCGCCTTCCGTGCGCGATAACTCAAAGACTGTCCCGCAGAAGGAAATTCCACATTGGTAAATCCCGCCGTCGGACGTCACGCCGTAGAGATTCCCGGCAGCGTCTCTGATCAGGCTCGTACCGCCCGTGCCGTCGCCGCGATTGCGGCCAAAGCTGTACAACACGGTTTCGTGGTCGGTCGCCCAGGCGCTAGTCAGAAACAGCACGCCGACAAAGATACCAGCAACAGCACGTAAACGGGTGGAAGTGGATTTGGGCTGCATGAGGGTGCTCCTGGATACATAGCGTTGGAGACGGGCCCGATGTGAGGTGCCGATTGTACGCCTATTCCAGGCTGCACCGAGGAGTTGTTTTCGAAGGGCTGGGAGATTCGACATTATGAGCTATGCATACAGTGAAGCACAGTGAAGTGTGTTCCTTTGCAGGCGGTATGGGGGTGGTTGTTGCAATCAGGCCACAGCGTAAGCTACGCCTCGGCAGGGGTCAATGAGTGTAATGGCGATTTTAACGTCAAGCACTTGTAGAATGACCTGATGAAATTCCTCAAAATGTTAAGCAAGCCCGGCGCGGATGCGATCAGGAACATCGCAAAAATAAACAAGGACAACCAAGAAAGAACAAACCGGATATAGGCCGGGCGTCGCATGGGAGGACTCCTTAAGGTGTTGTCGCCCCTCAGTGGTGAGAATTGTGCTTTCAGGACGGCGGCGCTGTCAATTCGGATCCTGTGTGCCGCTCCATGGTCCCCAAGTTCGTGTTGCGCGTCTCACGAAGCCAGAATCTGGAAATCCAAGTCCACGAGGTTGGCGCCCTTGCGCACGATGTATTGGGGAACCACCGCGACGTGCTTCCCCTTCGCTTCAAACAGCCTTCTTAACGTCGACATTCCGCTTCCTATCTTGGTCTGGTCGGCAATGTCTCCCGCTTTCAATTCGAAAGCCTGGCGCATTTCGGCGGCGGATAGGAGATCCGGACCCGAAAAAGTTATGTCTCCTACGTGATACTGCACGCCTGCGTCAATGGCTAACTCAAGGGCCACGTCTTCTGAGGCACCCTGGGTGTGATCGAGTCGCACTATGGTGGGCTTCACCTTCGCCAACAAATAACCCCGATGTTGCAGGTCACCTCTGACGGCGCTCGAAATCTGTTTGGATAATTTCGATTCGTCGGACGGCTTTCCCTTGAACGCAACCGCGAAATCCTGCAGTTCGCTCTCCGGTAGGGGCAGCGATCCGGAGAAGCGAACTTCGCGCAAGACCACTTTCGGCGCGCCAGTAGGATTCTGAGCAATCCCAACGGCAACCGGAATAACGATGGATGCTACGCATCCGCACAACATGGCGGTTTTCATCTCGCCGGCACCTCACCACCCGTCCAAGTAGCTGCCAGTCTACTGACCAACCACGAACAGATGCCCATCATTCTGACTGTAGACTTTGCCGTCTCCTGCAATCGAGAGCGGAGTGTAGGCGGCGCCCAACGCCTCCAGCAAAAAGATCTTTTGCTGCCACTGGGTAAAGACCCCGTGGTGGCCTTGCGGAACGGAGTAGATACTTCCGTCTTCGCTGGTGATGTAGACCAGCCCGTTTACGTCGATGACCGGTGCGTTGACGCACCATTCGTAGCCATTGGGATGCTGCCGGTTGACGGTCGTGTTCTGGAACGACCATTCCACCTGCAGATTGGCATCGAGCTGAGAAACCAGGTACGGCCCTGGCGGCGTGGAGGAACAGACCGGACTGGGATAGAAGCAGTAGGCGGGAGAGGGATAGTGATTATCTTTAATCACGATCGAGTAGGTGCCGCCGTGTTGATAGACTCCCGCCGTAGAATCCCAGCCGAAGCCGTACGAGTTGACGAAATTTCCGTGGGTATCGAAATGGAAAAGGTGTCCCCGTTGGTAGTTGTAATTGTCGGTGGCGCCGAAGAGCACCGATCCATCGGGCAGTACGGTTGGTGTCGACGACGATTCATCGATGACGGTCGCCGACCCGCGCGCGTTGGTCGTGGGGTCGACCCCCACGGCAGTGCCGAAGCGGCAGGAATTCGCCAGATTGGTCACTCCCTGGGGAGCGATCGGCAACAGCACGCCGCAGCCATCGGTCAATCGATACTGCATCGAGGACGCCCATTTCGGCGTGAGGTTGGGATTCACCGCGATCATGTAAGCCACCTGTGAGTCAAAGTGGGCGACGCTCACCGTGTAGACGGTGCCGTCGGGCGCAACCGCCGGAGCAATGTTGACTCCCGGGCGCTGCGAGCCACAGAGTTGAGTGGGGGGACTGACAATTCCCGGAGGCGGCCACGGGAGGGTGGATGCACCGTTCGGCAGATCGTAGAAGCCGCCCTCGCAATGCGTGGAAGTTCCGGGCGGCGCATTGGGCACCAGGGTGGCATAGGTCACAGTAGAAGCGGCGTCGCCGGGCGTGATTTTTACCAGCCACGCGTTGGTGACATCATTTTGCCCCCAGGGATTGCCGTTGATGTTCAGTTCGATGACGTTGTAGTAGATGTTGCCGTTGGTGTCCGCGGTCAGCGGGCCGGAGACAAACGTGTTGGCGGCAGTGATCGATCCTCCGCTGAAGGGATTGATGTGCGTCTGCGTCTGTCCGGTGGTGGTGTTCACCTTCCATACCGTGCCAGCCGCGCCGGGAACGTAGAGGAAGCCATTGGCCAGAGCGGGATGAAAGACCGGCTCCCAACCTTGCAGCCCACCGTATCCCTGATTGATATTCGTGGCGTTCGGTTCAGGCTTCCAATCGGTGGCATAGGTCCAGGCCACCACCGGATTGCTGCCCTGCCAGTCGTACCGCACTACGTTCCACTGGACCCGGTTCCACGCGTTGGGTCCGCAGGGGAAGCCGTAGATCCAGTATTCCACCGGCTGGCAGGAGGGATAGCGTCCGCTCTTTTGCATCATGTAAAAGGTGTTGCCGTCGATCAGCGTGGACTGATAATGCGCCAACAGTTCGCCGCCACTCTCGGCCTGCTCCTGCGGGGTGAACGGGTCGTACACAATGTCGGCAAGCTTGTTGTTGAGCTGTTGCCCGGCAACGCTCACCATGCCCTCGTGTTCTGCGTTCCGGCCCCACTGTGACCAGAATGCCTGACCGGCGGCAATGCCGGTGAGCGACAACAGCAAAATGACAACCAGAAAAACGATCGCGGTGCTGGACAGGCGGTTCATAGTACCTCCGGGTTAGCTGGCGGGCGAGCTGTAGGGCGGCAATTGTAACCCAGTTTCCCGAGGGCGAGATCAAAATTGCCGCTGGTGGGACGGCCGCCAAGAAAATCGGGAGGAACCGCTGAAGTTTTGATCTGAAAGCCCCTCTCGACCGCAGAGTGGGCGTCGCGTTTTCGTGCGGAGTGACTCTCGATTCGCGTAGTAGAATCAGACCACTTTTCAAAGAGGAGGGTGACCCCATGTCCTCCGATGTCGGTCCATCGACCTTCGCAGTTTTGCGCCGCCAGCTATATCCGGGGCAAGAAATTTCGCGGACAGTGAAGGATGCGGACACGCTGGTAGTGTTGTGTCACGGATATACGTTAGATCCTTCCAGTTTGCAGACGGTTGCGGATGTTGTGCGTAACCTGATCCCTTCGAGCGATATTCTGGGCCCCGATCTGCACGTCAAGAATCCGTTTTGCACTACCAACCCTGACAGGGTAGTTGAGGCACTGACGACGAGGATTGAACTCGCCTGGAAGGAACGTGGGGAGTATCAGCGGGTCATCCTGGTCGGCCATAGTTTTGGCGCCTTGATAGCTCGCAAGGCATACGCCGAAGGGCTGCTCAGTGGCGCGGTGTGGGCCCAGCGTGTAGAACGGATCATTCTGCTGGCGGCAATGAACCGCGGGTGGGAATTTTCACACCACCTGACAATCCCAACCTTTCTAGCGTGGAAGGTCGGATCGGCTATCGGCCGCATTCAGGAATACTGCGGCCGGAAACCGCTTATCTTTTCGATCCGGCGCGGAGGCCGTTTTATTACTGGGCTACAACTGCTGTGGCTGAAGATGGAACAGGAGGGTTTTTCTCGCGGCGAGCGTCCCGCAACAACGATCCAGTTATTGGGTTCCACGGACGACATCGTCGCACCCGAAGACAACGTGGACCTGGTCACCGGGGGGAATTTCGTGTATCTGGATGTCCCGCACTCGGCTCACGCAGATATCGTCGAGATGGACGATTCCACATTTGGCAAGGGCCGCCGAGCGGTGTTTTCTGAAGCGTTGGTCGAAGATTCCGAGTCACTTCGCCGCCGGTCAATTCATCCCGCTGATTCGATGGGAGAAGCGCCCCGTTTCGATGTAACCGATGTTGTCTTTGTATTGCATGGCATCCGCGATGTGGGTTACTGGACCCACAAAATTGCACGGATGGTTCAGCGGGAGGGGGCTTCCGCGAACCGTATTTTTGCGACGGTCACGGCAAGCTACGGCTACTTCCCAATGTTGCCTTTTCTCTTGCCGTCGCGCCGGCGACAGAAAGTACAGTGGCTCGTGGATCAGTACGTTGCAGCCAAGGCCAGATATCCTCGCGCGGAATTCTCTTTTGTTGGCCACAGCCACGGAACCTACCTTCTGGCCAGGGCCCTGCAAGACTATTCCGACTTGAGTTTCAAGCGCGTAGTCTTCGCGGGCAGCGTAGTGCTCTGCCAGTATCCATGGCCACAGCAGATAAGCAGGGGAAGGGTTTCGGAAATCTTGAATTATGTCGCGGATGCGGACTGGGTGGTAGCGTTCTTTCCAAAGCTATTTCAGCTTCTTCGATTGCAAGACCTTGGCGCCGCTGGACACGACGGCTTTTACAGCTCCGATCCCTCATTACTCCAGGTCGAGTACCTGCGCGGTCAGCATAGCGCAGCGTTGATCGAGGACAATTGGAGAGCGATTGCACATTACATCGTCCATGGCGGTCACGCCACGTTGGAAACTGGCTGTCCCATTCGTCCCCACCGGAATCGTTTTATCGAAACTCTTGGCAAGGCACCCTACGTGGTGTGGGCATTAGCCGTTGCTCTGATCATCTATGGAGGCTGGAAGCTGGTGTCCCTGGAAGTCGGGTCGCCCAGTCTCTTCGAACTTGCAAGCACCCATCATTCGATGCCCCTGAAGGTCTTCATCGTCGCTATCTATCTCTGGGTGATCAAGGGATTGTTAACTAAGCTGTGAGAGCACTCTCCCTTGTGAACGCTAACTTAGGTCGACTCTCCATGAACAGGCTAGTTCCGGCCACAGATTTCCCGCAAATCATGTAAAATTTGCGTCTTCCAAATCGTCATGCCGCCTCCTAAGTTCATGCTCTGGAGGCTGTTAAGCGAATGGCATGGCTCGTGCCATCTAATAATGCAGATGGAGGGAGCCCATGCCGTCGCACCGTTACTTTATTCCCGCTATCTTGTTTCTTTCCCTGGCTTTCGCAGGCTGCAGCAAGTCGGCCAAGGCACCAAACGCCAATAACCAGGCGGCCGCGACTCAGACCAACGTTGGTCCCGACAGCAACGCTGCTCCTGACAATGGCGCGTCGAACCAATCGCCCGCCACGCCAGCACGTCAGCCGTTGGTTATACCGGCCGGGACATCGATCACGGTCCGTCTTCAGCAGGGACTCTCCAGTGCCTCGGCGGTGCCGGGTGAACGCTTCGACGCCGTGGTTGACGAGCCGATCGTCCTCGACGACCGCACCGTCATACCGGTCGGAACTCCGGTGACAGGCCGCGTAACTGTCGCGCGACACTCCGGGCGGCTGCATCATCCTGGTGAACTCGGCCTGACCTTGGATAGCGTGATCGTCAACAATCAGCAGGTTGCGCTGACGACATCCCACATCGTGGTGCGTGGTGGTTCACACAAAAAACGCAACTGGGGCTGGATCGGCGGCGGCACCGGAGGCGGCGCAGTTATTGGCGCGCTGGCTGCAGGCGGCAAAGGAGCGCTAATTGGCAGTGGCATCGGAGCGGTCGCTGGAACTACTACTGCATTCGTCACTGGCAAGAAGGACGTGGGATTCGCCGCTGAACGCCGCCTGCGCTTCCGCCTGAACCGCGATATTAGCCTCACCGCATAGAGCATGGCTCGGCAGGCTTCTTTGAACCTCGATTAAGACAGGGCGTTGCCGACAAACCGCCAAAGTTATCCGGCTCTGACCACTTGCTCAATAACCTGAATCGTTTGATAATCATTCTCATCTATCAAACACATGCGTTTGAGTCATGAGCAGTTTCGGGAGCTTGCCTGGAAGCATGGCATGGCAGCCACGCACCAGCGTAAGATCATATTTGAAGCTGTCGTGGCCGCTCCGGGACACTACTCGCCCGAACAAATCTACGCCGTGGTCAGACGGCGCATACCGTCGGTCTCTCTGGCCACGATCTACAAGAATTTGCGGCTGTTCGTGGAAAGCGGACTGTTGCGGGAGGTATCGCCCCATGCCAGCACGTTGCGCGTGGACGGTAACCTCGAATCTCATCATCACCTGGTCTGCACCCGCTGCAAATCTGTGCAGGACATTGCAGGTGACTTCGTCGACTTCAAACTTCTGGCCCGGCAGGCGCCGGGCGGCTTTGATTTAAGGCAGCCGCTGATCGAGGTATTTGGCCTCTGTCCGCGCTGTAGTACCAAAACCTAAAGACAACTCATATAAGCGAACGAGGAATTATGCCTAACGAGAACAAAGCAGTCACCACCCCCGCTGAGTCGCCCGTCCCGGGTGACCAGAAGCAAAACTCGTCAACCGAAAGCAAGTGCCCGGTCGCTCACGGCGCGCGCAGGTCCCACAGCAATGCCGACTGGTGGCCGAATCAGCTGAACGTAAACATCCTGCACCAACACTCCCCCAAGTCCGACCCGATGGACAAGGAATTCGACTACGCGGAAGAGTTCAAGAGCCTCGACCTGAATGCCGTGATCAAGGACCTGCATGCCTTGATGACAGCGTCGCAGGAGTGGTGGCCGGCCGACTTTGGCCACTATGGGCCACTTTTCATTCGTATGGCGTGGCACAGCGCCGGTACGTATCGCATCGGCGACGGCCGCGGCGGGGCCGGCTCCGGCGAACAACGTTTCGCGCCCCTCAACAGCTGGCCGGACAATGTGAACCTCGATAAGGCACGCCGGCTACTCTGGCCAATCAAGCAGAAGTATGGCCGGAAGATCTCCTGGGCCGACCTCATGGTTCTTGCCGGCAACGTCGCGTTGGAGTCGATGGGCTTCAAGACCTTCGGTTTCGGCGGCGGTCGCGAGGATGTTTGGGAACCCAGCGACGACATTTACTGGGGTTCCGAAGGCAAATGGCTGGCGGACGAGCGCTACAGCGGCGATCGTGATCTCGCGAATCCGCTCGCCGCGGTTCAGATGGGGCTGATTTACGTGAACCCGGAAGGACCCAACGGAAAGCCGGACCCGCTCGCCGCGGCGGTGGACATCCGCGAGACCTTCGCGCGCATGGCGATGAATGACGAGGAGACGGTTGCGCTGATTGCCGGCGGGCACACCTTCGGCAAAACCCACGGCGCTGCTGATCCGAGCAAGTACGTCGGCCCCGAGCCAGAGGCCGCCCCGATCGAGCAGCAAGGTCTGGGTTGGAACAACACCTACGGCAGCGGCAACGGCGACTCCACGATCGGCAGCGGCCTGGAAGTCACTTGGACCACGACGCCTACGAAGTGGAGCAACAACTTCTTCCAGAACCTGTTCGGCTACGAATGGGAGCTGACCAAGAGTCCGGCCGGTGCGCATCAGTGGACCGCCAAGAATGGCGCAGGCAATGGCACCGTGCCCGACGCGCACGATCCTTCCAAGCGTCACGCGCCGACCATGCTGACCACGGACCTCGCTTTGCGGTTCGACCCTGTCTACGGTCCGATTTCACGGCGCTTCTACGAACATCCGGATCAGCTCGCGGACGCATTCGCCAAGGCATGGTTCAAGCTGACCCACCGTGACATGGGTCCCATTCCCCGGTACCTTGGCCCGCTGGTTCCTAAAGAGCCCCAGATCTGGCAAGACCCTGTTCCCGCCGTGGATCATGAATTAATCGACGAGAAGGACATGGCCGCTCTGAAGGCCAAGATCCTCGCGTCCGGACTGTCGATCTCTGAATTGGTCACGACCGCTTGGGCGGCGGCGGCGAGCTTCCGCGGCTCCGACAAGCGTGGTGGCGCAAACGGGGCGCGCATTCGCCTTGCGCCGCAGAAGGACTGGGAAGTGAACCAGCCAGCCGCATTGGCAAAGGTACTGCGGAAGCTGGAGGCGATCCAGAAGGAGTTCAACGGTTCGCAGTCCGGCGGGAAGAAAGTCTCGCTGGCTGATCTGATCGTTCTCGGCGGCTGCGCGGCCGTCAAGGAAGCTGCGAAAAAGGCCGGGTACGACGTGAAGGTCCCCTTTACGCCGGGACGTACGGACGCTTCACAGGAGCAGACCGATGTGCACTCCTTCGCCGTAATGGAGCCGAAGGCAGACGGGTTCCGCAACTACCTCGGGAAACAAAACGGAATATCGCCGGAGGAGCGACTGGTGGATCGCGCGCAGTTGCTGAAGCTGACTGCCCCCGAGATGACGGTCCTCGTCGGCGGCATGCGCGCGCTGAATGCTAACTTCGGGCAGTCCAGGCATGGTGTCTTCACCAACCGGCCCGAGACGCTGACGAATGATTTCTTCGTCAACCTGCTCGACATGAATACGGAGTGGAAGCCCTCAGCCTCCGAAGGCGTGTACGAGGGGCGCGATCGCAAGACGGGCAAAGTCAAATGGACCGGCACCCGTGTCGACCTTATCTTCGGTTCGCACTCCCAGCTCCGAGCGCTGGCGGAAGTCTATGCCTGTGACGATTCGAAGGATGCGTTCGTGAAGGACTTTGTGGCTGCGTGGAACAAGGTTATGAACCTCGACCGCTACGACGTTTCTTCGGCGAAAAAGGCGGCTGTCCAGTAAATGTTAACCCCAGGGTAGTGTCTCCAACCGGGATACTACCCTGACCCTCTTTCCTGTCGCTTGGATCGTCAAACCGAAGTTCTTCGCTTTTCTTGGCTCGCGCGGACTGCATTCTGCCAGGGCCTTAATCCGGATGGTTTCCAAGTGACCGAATATTCGTTGGCGGGCCCGGCTGGGCTCGAACCAGCAACCCTCAGCTTCGAAGGCTGATGCTCTATCCAGTTGAGCTACGGACCCGCAGGCGACGAATTCAATCGCACTCTTACCATACTCCACGGGCTTTCGAGATGGGAGTTCGAGCGCAATCATTCAAAAACGTAGGCGATTTTCATGAATGGTTGCTTCTGGCACGGACGCAAGAATTGTTGCTACAATCTCCGCATGTTGCGCAAGGCAATGCCCGTTCTGTCCGCTCTGGCTATGTTTCTGCTGCCGGTTTGCCTCGCACAGCAACAGGCGAGCACCGCGGCCAACGCGGCAAGCGCGAAGGAAGGAGCGGCAATGCCGAGCGAGCGAGGGCGAATCCTGGGGATCGGTGGAATATTCTTCAAGTCCGCGAATCAACAACAGACGCGTGAGTGGTACGGCAAGCATCTCGGACTCGCGGATAAAGGCGCGGGCGCTATGCTGCCGTGGCGGGAGAAAGACAACCCTGAGCAGGAGCATGTGACCGTCTGGAGCGTGTTCCCTGCAACCACCAAGTACTTCGAGCCCAGCCAGCCGCGTTCATGGTGAACTACATCGTGGACGACCTGGATGCGCTGCTTGAACGGTTGCAGAAAGAAGGCGTCAAGATCGATCCTAAGCGCCAGGACGAAGACTATGGCCGGTTCGCGTGGATCTACGATCCCGACGGCAACAAGATCGAATTGTGGCAGCCGGTGACTCCGAAGAAGAAGTAGGGGAATCCAAAGCGCCTGGGTTCGCGTCCGTGTTTTGGGCGCTTCTATGAGACGGCTGACCCGGTCGACGCTGCTTTTGAGACTGCCATAGAAGCGTCGCTATCCTGACGTAGCACTAACATGCCGCTTAGCCGCAGGGGCGAGCCGATCCTATCGCTCCGAGAATCGGCGTAATTCGCTCTCAGGCGAACGACGTCGTGACGGCAGGCATAAACCTCATCCGCCACCCTAGAAACGCAGCAGAAGCCAATTCTGAGCGATTACGGGCCATTTGCCGCGCTGGATAAATCGGTAAAACGGCGCTCTAGGTAATCGATCGTTAATTTATGGCATTAAGGTGCCATTAAAGTACGCCCTTACCAGACTCGACAGGCGTTCGAGGGCATCATTGGCTGCCCGGTCTTACACCCGAAGGCCTGCCCAAACTCCGGCATATTTTGCACCACGCCGTTGACGCGGAACTGGCGCGGCGAATGGGGATCGGTTTGCACCTGCAGCCGAAGTTGCTCCGGCCGGGTGGTGCCACACCAGTTCTGCCCATGACCCAGGAAGAACTGCTGCGCGGGTGTGTAGCCGTCCGGCTTGGCGGTGAGGTCGATGCCTTTCTTGCTGGCATCGGCCAGAAACGCAATGTAGGCCAGGCGCAGTCCACCGTTGTCGGCGGTATTCTCGCCCAGGGTCAGCTTGCCGTTGACCTTCACGTCGTCGACCGCGACGAAGCTGCCGTACTCCTTCACTTCGCAGTCCGCCTTCTGATCGAACTTCTTGCCGTCCTCGGCGGTCCACCAGTCTTCCAGGTTGCCGCTGCCATCGAATTGACGGCCCTGATCGTCGAAGCCGTGGGTCAGTTCATGGCCGACGATGCCGCCGATGTGGCCGTAGTTCTCCGCGTCCGTGGCCTGACTGTCATAAAACGGAGGCTGCAGGATACCGGCGGGGAAGTTGATGTCGTTCATGCTGGGGTTGTAGTAAGCGTCGACGGTCGCGGGACTGATACCCCATTCCCCGCGATCGACGGGCTTGCCAATCTTGGCGAGCTGGCGGCGGCTCTCAAACTCGGTGGCGCGCATCGCGTTGCCATAGGCGTCGTCCCGCGCAATGATCAGCTTGGAGTAGTCGCGCCAATGATCGGGGTAGCCGATCTTGTCGGCCACTGCGTGCAGCTTTTCCTTGGCGCGGACTTTGGTCGCCGGGCTCATCCAGTCCAGGGTGTCGATGTCCTGGTTCATTGCCGACTCGATGCCCTGCACCATCTGCAGCGTGGCCTCTTTGTTGGCGGGAGGAAATTCCTGCGTCACATAAACCTGTCCGATGGCCTCGCCCAGGCCGGCGTCGGTGGCCTGCACGCAGCGCTTCCAGCGAGCCCGCTGTTCCGGCTGGCCGCGCAATTTGCGGCCGTAGAAGTCGAAGTCCTCTTCGTCGAAGGCCTTGGGCAACGTGTAGCTGGGTACGGCGTTGATCAGCTGCCAGCGCAGGTACGTCTTGATCGTATCCAGACTGGTGGAGGCGAGCAGCGCGTTCAGTCCCTTGAAGAACTCGGGATTCGCGACGTTGAGCTCGGTAACTGCAGGAGCGCCGGAGGCGGCGAGGAAACGCGTCCACGACACGCCCGGCGCCAGGGTCGCAAGCTCAGACACCGGCATCAGGTGGTAGACCTTGTTGGGATCGCGCTGCGTGGTGATGTCCATCGACACCTTGGCCAGGGCGGTCTCCAGTTGCATGATCGCCTGCGCGTCGCTGGCGGCTTTGGCGTCCGGCTCACCCATGAGCTTCAGCATGTTGGTGATGTGCTGCACATATTGCGCGCGGGTCTTTTCGGGCGCGTCGCCGGTGCGGAAGTAATAGTCACGCTCCGGCAGGCCGAGACCGCCTTGATCGACGACGGCAATCTGCTTCCGTGCGTCCTTGAAGTCCTGCTGCTCGCCGAAAGCGAGAAATGCATTCGCGCCGATGAGCTGAAAGTGGGCGAGGAGCTCGGGCAACTGGTCCTTGCTCTTCAGCGCGGCAATACGATCGAGCTCGGGCTGCAGCGGCTTCAATCCCAACTGGTTGATGAGCTCCACATTTAAGCAGGCAGCATAGTTGTCGCCGATCTTCTGCTCGTTCGGAGTGCGGTCGGCGCCACCCGCGGCGGCCTTGTCCAATATGGAGTGCAGAACGAATTCGTTGTGCTCAAAGAGCATGGCGCCGGTTCCGTAGCTGGAGCGGTCGTTGGGAATGGGATACAGCTTGGAAAAGTTGCCGCAGGCGTACTGAAAGAAGTCCTGGCAGGGGTCGGCGGTGGTGTCGATGAAGCGCTTGTCCAGGCCGGGCAGACGTTCGACGGCCTTCTGCGAGGCTGCCCCAGCGTCCGAGGTCTGTGCCTGTGAAACGCTGCACAACGCCGTCATAACGACGAGAGTCATTGCCAAACCAGTTGCCATTCGCTTTGTCATTGGTGGTGTCCTTAGTGGAATTCTTGCGTGCGCCCTGGGGTGTTTACGTGCGCCGGTTGTCGATTGTTCCGCCCCGGAGTCTCGGCTGCTGCAGGCCCCTCCCGCTAGACGCGGGCATGCGGAATTAGTTAGCCGGAGGATCGGGCCCTCATCCCCCAATTCGGGAGCTCGGCACAGCCCAGCTCCTGCGAAACTAGGGCCAGTGATGAATCAGCGCGATCCCTGCAAAGAATGGTAGACCGCCGCTGAGACTGTTCAGTATCATGACATGCTTTAGCGATTGTTATCACCACATCTTTTACACTGCCGCGACATCGGAGCGACGGCGGCAGTAGCGACCGAAGCCCAACTGCGGCGAGGCATCGTCGAGCGAGAGGCTTGCGAGGGTACTAAGTATGGAAGTGCCGTCTGAACCTGGTCAGAAGCCAATGGAAGTGCCGTCTGAACCTGGTCCGAAGTCAGATGCCTCCGCTGTGCTCAAAGAATATCTCCTCGCCGAGCATCAGTATCTTAGGGAAGCCTTCTGGCGAAACGAGGAATCAGGCGAAAGACGCCTGCAGTTCTTCATCGGGCTCGTGACTGCAGTATTTGGCGGTCTGGGACTGTTGGCGACCACCGACAAAGGCTGGTTCAGTGGCAGTCCGGATCGGATTTACGCAGCGGCCGCGGGCGGATTGGTCTTCCTGCTGCTGGTGGGGTGGATGACCCTGGGACGCATGAATAAGCGTGACCGCGTCAGCGACGAGTACAAGGCGAGCCTGGATGAGATCCGCAACTGCTTCCTTCGACCTGCGGGGAAAGGATGTCCGTCGCTGCCCGAACCGCTCCGGGATAAGTGGCCGTTTGGTGCTGAAGCAGCAGCAGTGCGCGTGGGATGGCTCGCCAAGCTGGTCATGACCATTAATGCCATCATCGCCGGCGCGCTCGCCATCGATCTCGCCTATCTCTGGACCGGGAAGTTAACGGCTGGGCTGTGGGCTGCGCTGCTTGCAGCCGCAATCGCTGGCCTGGTTCAGTGGGGATGGTCCGCCAAGGGATGGCGGCTCGCTAGGCAGGGTTGGCGGGCGATGATGTACGTCGCCCCAAGTAGTTGAAAGGCTGAATTAATGACTTCTCGCAATTGCTACTAGACCTATCTCATAAATCCCCTGAAACTACGGTTTGTATCAGGGCGCGGTTTTCATGGCCGCTGAAAAAGTCGCCTTGAACGCTTTTTGAAGGGGCGCACCTTCAGGTGCGCCGTCATAAACCCTTTTATTTTTGTCATCCGAGCATGGTGCCCCAGGTTCGCGTCCCGATTTTGGACGCTAACCTGGGTAGAAGGACGTCCGCGCCGGACCACCGGACATTTCCGATTCACCACCGACCGACCCACAGCCTTCGGGGTGCCGAGTGCAGCGATCCCAGGTTAGCCCAACGGAAGGGCGAACCTGGGGCACCAGGCACGTAGTGTTCGTATATCCGGCCAAGTACCCGCTGATAGTATTGCCGCCTCCGGTTGTGTTGGAATAGCCGGCCAGCGCCCCGCTGAAAGTGTTCCCACCTCCCCTGGGCACGCCCACTAGTCCGGCCAGCAGCGGCCAAACTTGCTTCCCTCCGGATTTGGTGTTCCGCAAGGGAAGGGCAGGACTGAAAGATCCTGCCCTTTGTCGTGTCTGAGTTTGGCGGGGTGGCTCATTGTGCTCGTGCGACAAAGCCGAGGATGGTTGAAGTCCTCAGAGCGGGATGTCCCCGGTCAAGCCGAACTGCAGAGTGGTGTAGGGGGCGCCAGGGTTAAAACTGTGGAATGCGTACCAGGTGCCATTGCTCGGCCGCCACAGCGCATAGTCGGTCTTGCCATCCCCATCGTAGTCTCCCGGGACCGGGATGTCCCCAGGCAAGCCGAACTGCAGAGTGGTGTAGGGGGCGCCAGGGTTAAAACTGTGGAATGCGTACCAGGTGCCATTGCTCGGCCGCCACAGCGCATAGTCGGTCTTGCCATCCCCATCGTAGTCTCTCGGGACCGGGATGTCCCCAGGCAAGCCGAACTGTAGAGTGGTGTAGGGGGCGCCAGGGTTAAAACTGTGGAATGCGTACCAGGTGCCATTGCTCGGCCGCCACAGCGCATAGTCGGTCTTGCCATCCCCATCGTAGTCTCTCGGGACCGGGATGTCCCCAGGCAAGCCGAACTGTAGAGTGGTGTAGGGGGCGCCAGGGTTAGAACTGTGGAATACGTACCAAGTGCCATTGCTCGGTCGCCAGAGCGCATAGTCGGTCTTGCCGTCCCCGTCGTAGTCTCCCGGGACCGGAATGTCCCCAGGCAAGCCGAACTGTAGAGTGGTGTAGGGGGCGCCAGGGTTAGAACTGTGGAATACGTACCAAGTGCCATTGCTCGGTCGCCAGAGCGCATAGTCGGTCTTGCCGTCCCCGTCGTAGTCTCCCGGGACCGGAATGTCCCCAGGCAAGCCGAACTGCAGAGTAGTGTAGCCGGTAGGGTGAGAACTGTCGATGACGTACCAGGTGCCATTGCTCGTGCTGTTTGGTGATTGCCTTCATCTGACCTCCTTAGTCATTGGTTGTGGCGACGGTTGCGTTCCGCCCCTGCCGTGGCCCCGCGCGAAGTCGCACAGGCTCGACGCGTACCCTTCCAGTTTGCTCAGGCGGGCCTGAAGGCCCGCACTCCCGCACCGCATATATGACGATTTCAGTTGGAGTTTTTCAGCAGCCTCTTTAGACACGGAACAAACTACGATCGCCTGCCGCCCCTGCCGGGCGCCCGCACGAAGGAACCGGCTCGACGCGAACCCTTCGGCTTTGCTCAGAGCAGGCTCTAAAGGTTCGCTCGACCGAAATTCACAAATGACAATTTCAAACTGAGACACTACCGGCTACCTGTTTTCCTTGACAATCTAGGAGAAGAATCCTTACCCTTTCCTAGATTGACTAGGAGACTGCGTGGGTAAACAGCTCGAACTTCTGCAGGGCACGCTTGACCTGCTCATACTCAAGGCCATATCGCTCGGCCCTTTGCACGGGTACGGCATTCTGTTGCGTATTCAGCAGATCTCCCGGGACCGCCTGGAAATCCAGCAGGGCTCTCTCTACCCTGCGCTCTATCGCCTGGAACATCAGGGTTGGATCGGAAGCGAGTGGGGAGAATCAGAAAATAAACGCAAGGCAAAATACTATCGGCTCACGGCAGCCGGCAAAAGGCAGTTGCAGGCCGAGTCTGACAAGTGGAACCGCATGACGGATGTAATCGGCGTCATTCTGCAAACCCGGCCGGAGGAATTATGAGACTGGGTCCTCGCCTTCGTTCCTGGCTGAAACACACCCTGCAGCGCTCGCGAATGGAAAGTGAGATGGAGGACGAACTGCGCTTTCACATCGAGAGCTACGCCCAGGAGTTGCTCCGCACCGGCATTCCCCCTGAGGAGGCGATGCGTCGCGCCCGCGTCGAGTTCGGTCCGGTGGAGGCACAAAAGCAGGATTGTCGCCGGTCCCTCGGGCTTGGGTGGGGCGACCGGCTGCGCGCCGATCTTCGCTATGGATTTCGCAACATGTTACGCAGTCCAGGATTCACGGTAGTCGCCGTACTCACCCTGGCCCTGGGAATCGGCGCCAACTCTGCGATGTTTGGCATTCTGTACGGTCTACTCTACCGTCCCCTGCCCTTCCCTGACGCTGGCCGCATTGCCATGGTGCACATGAATTTTGCGCCCCAGGACAATCGCCGAGGCACATTGTCGGTGGCTGACTTCGTGGATTGGAAGAACGCCAACACTGCTTTTGAGCAAGTCGCCGCCTACACCATCAGCCGCTTTACCCTCACCGGCCAACGCCAGGCGGAAGAAGTAGGAGGCGCCGTTGCCTCTGCGGACTTCTTCTCGATTCTGCGCATTAACCCGATTCTCGGCCGGACGTTTGAGCCAGGTGACGATTCCGCGGCCGCGCCCAACCTGGTAGTCATCAGCGCTTCCCTTTGGCAGCGACGCTTCGGCGCGAACCCTGATGCCGTCGGACAGGTGATAGAAGTCAATGGCAATCCAGCGACCATCATCGGCGTAGTCAACGACGGTATCGAATTTCCACGCGCGCAAAGTGAACTGTGGCAGAATCTGCGGCTCAAGGTCACTCGTCGCGGGCCGTTTTTCTACCGCGGCATTGGCCGCCTGCGGCCGGGCGTGAGCCTGCGGCAAGCCCAGGCGGAGACCAACCTTATCGGACACAACATCGAGCGGGTCAACCCCAATTCGTATCACCATCTGACCATGCCGGTGGAGTCGCTGCGCGACTTTCTGGTCAGCGACCTCCGTCCCGCGTTGATCATGATGTTTGCCGCGGTACTGGCTGTGTTGCTGATCGCCATCGTGAACATTGCCAACCTGCTGCTGGCGAGGGCCACCACCCGGGAACGGGAAGTGGCGGTTCGCCTGGCCATGGGTGCAACCCGGCTCAGGCTCGTGCAACAGTTCCTCACCGAAAGCGTTCTGCTTTCGCTCACCGGCGCGGTCGCTGGTTGGATACTCGCATTAGTGGGCATCCGCCTGTTTCGTGCTTTTCACCCGTCCAATATTCCGCTCGCCTATCAGGTCAAACTTGATTGGAGCGTATTGCTGTTTACCGTCGGAATAGCTGTGACCGCCGGGTTCATGTTCGGCCTGGTTCCGGCCATTCAAAGCGCGAAGGAGGGTCTGCAGGCGCCTTTGAAGGAAGGAGCACGCACCGTCTCGTCTGGCTCCGCTCCTCATCGAACCCGGGCTGTGCTGGTCATCGCCGAGATAGCTCTCTCGCTGGTGCTGCTGGTGTCGGCCGGACTTCTGCTTCGCAGCTTTGTCCTGCTTCAACGAGTAGACATTGGCACCAGCGCGCCGCCGGCCAACGTCCTGACCATGATGGTGACCCCTAAGACACTCCGCCAGGCAGACCATCCGTATGACCCGAATGCCGGGATTCTCAGCTTTTACCAGCGCGTAATGGAGAATGTTGCACGGATACCGGGCGTGCAATATGTCGCAATTTCTGACAGTATGCCGCCTTCTCTGCCGGGCGAAGACGACACGTTCATGATTGCGGGCCAGCCGTGGAGTGAGCAGGCGTTTCCCAGCACCACCCTGCCTAAAGTCAGTCCAGAATATTTCCGCGCCCTGGGCGTACCTCTTTTGCGCGGGCGCTTTTTTACCGACGACGACACCGCGCAATCCGCGCCGGTAACCATCATCAGTGAATCGTTGGCCCGCCGTTATTTCTCGGGCAAGGACCCGATCGGTCAGCAGATCCGGGCCAGCGGCCCGGGAAATACCGATCCCTATATGAGCGTCGTCGGGGTAGTGGGCGACGTGAAGTATAACGGCCCGGAAAGCGAATTCGCCCCCGCTTATTACCGGCCTTACACGCAAGACTTTAACACCAGCATTTTTGTGATCGTACGCTCGCCTCAATCCGCCGCCAGCCTGGCGGCTCCGATCCAGCGCGAGATCCGCGCCATTGACAAGGATGCGGTCGTCCGTCGCGTACTCACCCTGGAAGACCTGCTGGGGGAATCGGTGGCTCAGCCACGCTTCCGAACCTTCCTGCTGGTTGGGTTCGGCGCGCTGGCCTTAATGCTGGCCGCCGTGGGGATCTATGGCGTGATCTCCTACTCCGTCACCCAGCGCACCCACGAGATTGGTATCCGAATGGCCTTGGGGGCCCAGCGCTCTGATGTACTTAGGATGATCATGAGAAATGGCGCGCTGCTGGCCGCCATTGGTATCGCGATCGGCTTGATGGGCAGCTTCGCCGTGGCGCACTCTCTTTCTCCATTCCTCTTCTTGACGAGCGCCAGTGATCCGTTGACCCTGATCGCGGGTTGCGCCTTGCTGGCAGCCGTCGCCCTGGCTGCCAGTTTGGTTCCTGCCGCACGAGCCACCCGGATCGACCCGCAAGTCGCCTTGCGTCACGAATAAGACGCAGCCCTCCGACCGTTTATTTCTGGCCGCACCCGAGGGCAGGATTCCGCGATTGCTCGGCGGTTAGGAAAATCGCAATCGTCGCACTAACTGATTGAAAGAAGTGGTAGGCCCGTCCCCGGTATTGAAGCATGCTTTTTTCGGCCACCCCATGCCCCCCTAGAGGGCCCACCCCCGTGCATCGCGTACCATCTGGCTCCGGCAATTTTTCGCTAAAAGGCGTCCGGGCTGCTCTCATTCGCAAGACCAAGCCCGTTGACGGGTGGCACGGGCTTTGGGGGTAATCGGCTGTTGCGCGTATGCGAACAGACGGCGCAAACTTGTGTAATGGCCTGATAATAATAGTTATCGCCTCTGCTGTAAGACCGCCTAGATTCTGATGTAAAGTACCGGGTGTCGAAACCGAATCGTTAACGGTCGCATGCAGTGAAGGAGATCGCTGTGACGAAACCGGCACCACATTCCACTTTGACCTCGACTGGCAGCTTGCGGGGGTCGAAGCTTCGCGCTGATCTGCGCGTTGACGTTGTTCGCAACGCAATCGACACAAGCGCAAACCTTCACCGTCCTACACAGCCTGAATGGCTTACAGGACGGATACTATCCCATCAGCGGCGTGACAGTGGCCCCCAACGGCGACCTCTATGGCACGACGCAACTCAGTGGCCTCCCCGGAGGAAATTGCTACCTGGGATGTGGCACGGCCTTCCGGTTAACCCACCAAGGTTCGGGCTGGACTTTCATCACGCTGTATAGCTTTACAGGAGGCACAGACGGCGGCAATTCCTACGCCAGAGTGATTTTCGGTCCCGACGGGACTCTCTACGGCACGACGTCGACAGGCGGCGGGGGAAGTTGCGAGGGCGGCTGCGGCACGGTTTTCAATCTGAAACCGCCACCCCACGCGTCAGCCAACGCTCTCGCTAAGTGGACGGAAACGGTGCTCTATCGCTTCACGGGAGGCAGCGATGGAGGCACTCCAGAAGGGGCCGACCTCATCTTCGACCAGGCAGGTAATCTTTATGGTACGACGAACGGTGGTGGCACAGGGATTTGCCAGGGCGGCTGCGGCACCGTCTACGAGCTAAGTCCCGCAAGCGGTGCGTGGACGGAGAGCGTGCTGCACAACTTCACAACTGAGGACGGGGACGGGCAGAGACCCTGGGGCGGCGTGATCTTCGATCAATCAGGTAATCTTTATGGCACGACGACCAACGCCCAGATCGGTAGATTCGGTACGATTTACGAGTTGATTCCGGCCGGGCTCACCTGGACGGAGCGAATCCTGTATAGCTTTCAAGGGACCAGCGATGGGGAATATCCCTACTCCGGTCTCATCTTTGATCAGACGGGTAAGCTATACGGATCAACCTGCTGCGGTGGGCCCGGTGGAATCGGCACAGTCTACGAATTCACACCTTCCAGCGGGACGTTATCTGTGCTGTATAGCAACTTCGGCGGCTACGGCGGTCTCGACGGTAATCTCGTCATGGATGCAGCCGGTAATCTCTATGGCACAACCGAAAGTGGAGGCGCCTACAATTTCGGTTCGGTTTTCAAGCTGACTCCGGGAAGCGGCGGCTGGACGTACACCTCGCTGCACGACTTCTGCGCTGGCGGCTGGCCTTGCAGCGATGGAGCATTTGCTCACGGCGGGGTGGCGCTCGACCCTCAGGGCAATCGTCTACGGCACGACGGCGGAAGGCGGAACGTCCTACTCTGGCGTGATCTGGGAAATCACCCCGTAGCTAAAAGCCTTCGGGGACCGTAGTAGCCTGGTACTTCGATTGAGCACCACTTTTTCGTGCGACCGGCGCCTAGTTGTTAGACAGTCGGGAATGCAAGCTGACTTGTGCCTGCTTCGGCCAGACTTACTGTTGATAAATCGCCATAGCGCGAAGCGCACGCGCCGTCGTTGCCCGCAGTGCAAGAGCGGCACGTTAGCAGACCAGCCCAAACCCGCTGGCGGTCTCGTCTGCCTGGATTGCCGGGTAAGAGTTTCGGAGTTACCCGCTGGCCTGTGCCGGTTCGGTTCCACGATCTTCGGCACACCGCCGTGAGTCGCATGATCGCCGCTCGGGTCCCTCTGCCCATCATTGCCAAGATCGTCGGATGGTCCGCTGGCACAATGGCTAAAGATGGCAGAGCGGTACGGTCACTTCGGAATCGAGGACTTGCGGAGCCCAGTCGAGAGCACTGTTAGGGGCGAAATTCAATCGGGGTCCCCGGTATTTTCACCGGTATCGGAGTCCGGGCCGAAAACTGCTCGCACTAACTGATAGAAAAGAATGGTAGGCCCGGCTGGGATCGAACCAGCAACCCTCAGCTTAGAAGGCTGATGCTCTATCCAATTGAGCTACGGGCCCACAGGCAGCCGCTGCCGCAGGAGCCTACTCATTATCGCAAATCGGTGGGCCGGCCGGGGCAATGACGACTCTGATACCGTCGGGGGTACGGACCGCAGGGCCCTCCGCTCGTCCTCCACCCCGCCAGGCGCAAGATCGGCGCCCGTCGGGGACGCCGGTAAAGTCCTCGGTCGGGATGACAAAATCAAGACCGTTCGCTACCGGCTCGCCGCGCTCAACGCGTTGCAGGAAGGCGATGGCTTGGCGCTCGGCCCAGCGTCCATCATAGCCGCGGGGCTCCGCGAGGAACGCGCAGTGTCCCCCGTGCCGGGTTTCGACGTAGGTGATATGAGGGTTGCGCAGCAGCTTCTCGCGGGTTGGAGGCAGGATGCGGATGAAAGGATCGTCGGCGGCGTGCAGAATCAACGTGGGCACCGCGATGCGATCCACCACGTTGGAGGCCGACGCGCGAGCGTAGTAATCATCAGAATCGAGAAAGCCGCAATAGCGCGCGGTGATCTGGTCGTCGAAGTCGCGCAGGCTGCGCAGCCCACGCAGATACTGCACGTCGTAAAGTCCGGGATACAAGGCCGCCTTGCGTTGGATGCGCCGCCGCAAGCTCCACAGGAATTTCATCTCGTAGACACGATTGCCGCGATCATGCAGCGCGTCGGCCGATGGCGCCAGGTCCATTGACGGGGACACCCCAATGCCCGCCATGACCGCCGGCGGCGCATTCTCGCCCCACTCGCCCAGCAGTTTCAGCACCAGGTTCCCGCCCATCGAGAAGCCCGCGAGCGCCAGCTTCTGCAGGCCCTCCTGGTCGATGAGCGCCTCGGCCACGGCTCCCACATCGTGGGACATGCTGGAATTGTAGAGCGACGGCCCCAGGGACTCGGTGTTGCCGCAGTTGCGCATGTTCATTCGCACCACGTTCATACCGGCGCACCAGGCCTTGCTGCCGGTGCCGATCACGTATCCGGATTCGCTCGACCCTTCGAGGCCATGCACGATGACCAGGGTCATGGCGGTGCTGCGCGAAGTCTGCCAGTGGCAATGACATAGCACCTGGACGTTATGTTCCACGTGGACCAATCGCTCCTCCGGCGGAGGCAGATGATTGCGGCGAGGAAGAAAATTGCCGGCGATGGTCTGCACGTGAGAGCCGCGAAACCCGCGCCGTGGCCGGAACGTCTCGCCGAAAAAGTCGTGGCGATCGGCGCCCGCATGAGGGACCGCGGACGAGTCCTTCACCGAAGTGTCCGGGCCCGGTTCCAGGTCCTGTGGGATGGAATTGCGCTGCTGCATCTATAATGTTTGTATCACTCCCGGCGATGGGTGTGGAGCGCAGGAACGCTCACCCGATGGATACTTCCCTGCCGTGGATTGGAGGCCGCGATGCCGATTTTCGAATACCGCTGTGAACAGTGTGGAAACCAGTTCGAGGCCATCCTCTTCGGGGAGCAGAAGCCCGAGTGCCCCAAGTGCCACACTCATAAACTCGAAACCCAGCTGTCGACGTTTTCCGTCAGCACGAAGAGCAGCGTGCCTGCAATGTCAGCGGGTTGCGGACAGAGCAACTGCTGCAGGATGGGCGGCGGAGGCTGCTCGGATAACTGATCCGTCTGCGCTTTCCCATCTCGTCCGATCGCGGCCAAGCCGGCCGTGGCCGCATGATTCCTCAATAACCACGCGGCTTCTGAATGCTATAATTTTCAGACACGGTGGGTGTAGTTCAGTGGTAGAACTCCGGACTGTGGCTCCGGCTGTCGAGGGTTCGAATCCCTCCACCCACCCCATACCTCTCTCCTCCAATTTCTGTACTTTACAGCGGAACAAATTGTTTCCGTGTACATGGAACGTGCCGCCGAAATCAGCAGGAATTTGGTTTCCATTCCCTTTTTGCGGTTGGCGGTGGAGACGCTCGATGAGTGGCTCCCCGAATTGATTGGCGTAATATTCGCTTCAGAGAGTAACGCTTGTAGGTGGATGCCGTTCCGGGTAACTTGCGTAATCGTCGTTCACGTTAGACATCGCCACTGTGCGATTTCCGCAGGAAGAAACTTACAGCATCTTTCGGCGCAGCACTCCAGTGAGACCAATAATTCCAGAGCCGAACAAGATTATGCTAGTTGGCTCAGGTGTCGTGCCCGAGTCGGGGGTCCCGACGATGTTGAAAGATTCTGACGGTATACAGCCTTGGCCATCTTGAATACAATCCGTCCACGCCGTAGAGGGGCCACCGTTTTCGTCCCAGTAGACGGGATCGCCGCTGGGCACAGTCGCGTTCTGTAAGGTCAACCAGTAGGCGTCGGGAGGACCACCGCTAACATGAATACCCAACCCCGTGACGCTGGCATCCCAGATGTCGTAGCCATACTGGTTGGTGAACATGAACGATGAAGTCAGACCACCAGCACCCGATGCTGTTCCACTCCCGATGTCTGAGCAGAACATGCAGCTCCCCACGGCCCAATCGACGGACGTCAAGGTATCGCCAGGGAACAGCCAGACTGCGATGTTAAAGCCTTGAATTGTCGATGGAGAAGTAATCGTGAAGGAGTCGGTCACTGAAAAGCCAAAGTTGATGGTCCAGGCATCGACATTGCAAAGCTCGATGTCGCAAATTCCATTAACGGGGCCGTTCTTGTACAGGGTGTCTGCATGAGCCTGGCCAGCAAATGTCCAACAGGAAACAAGCAGCAACAGCGGAACGATGCGCGTTTTCATTTCGGTATTCCCAAGTGACTTAAGCATAAGCCCTTTGTCAACTCTGTCCCTGCCCGATTCTGTCGTAACTTGCGTAAAATCGATTGATTTCGACAGTAATCACTTACGGTTTGTCCCTGCCTCGCCGGGGTAGCTGAGATCGTCACCTCGACTGCTCGCCTTGACGTTGTCACTGCAACATGCACCAGCTGTCACTGACAGACGTTCGCTGCAGGTGTGAAATTCTAGCGGATACCTCGGAGAAGTTTCGCCGGCCTTCTTCCCCCACTCCTCTGATGATCTCCGCGGCGGCGAGAAGCAAGACCCCTCGACCATCCTTCTCCCGAGCATCCAACTGCGTCCTTTTTTTCGGTCCGTTTTTCATTCGCGTTAACAGGCAAGGAGATCAACCCAATGCACAGTAAGCAGCCATTCCTCGGAATACTTTGCGGCGCGCTGGCGCGTGTGACAACTGCCACTCTGGTGTTCGGGATATTTGTTATCCCCGCCCTTGCTCAGAACCCGGTCGCGCCCATCGCCGAACCAATCGCTCCAACCCGCAGCCTGCCGTGCCCGGGATCGCCCATGCCCATCAAGGCGGTGATAGATTGGGCACAGTTTCGCTTCAACCCTTGCAACGCGGGTTTCAACCCCTTTGAATTTATTCTGAGTCCCGCTACGGTAGGAAACCTCCGTCTGCACTGGCAGTACACGACGCAGGGCTCTGCCTATTCTTCGCCCGCAGTGGCCAACGGCGTGGTGTATGTCGGCTCCTCGGATAATAACTTGTATGCCTTGAGCGTCAGCACGGGAGCACTCCTGTGGAAGTACACGACCGGTGGGTATCCAATCTTTTCTTCACCTGCGGTAGCCAACGGCGTGGTGTACGTCGGATCCTATGACAGTAGCCTATACGCCCTGAACGCCAATACGGGAGCACTCCTGTGGAAGTACACGACCGGGAGTGGCGTCTTTTCGTCGCCAACGGTGGCCAACGACGTGGTGTACGTAGGGTCCTTTGACAATAACTTGTATGCCTTGAACGCCACCACGGGAGCACTCCTGTGGCGGTACACGACTGGGAGCGATGTCGATTCTTCGCCGGCGGTAGTTAACGGTGTGGTGTACGTAGGGTCCTTGGACAATAACTTGTATGCCTTGAACGCCACCACGGGAGCACTCCTGTGGAAGTACCAGACGGAGTATCAGATCTTCTCTTCGCCGGCGGTAGTTAACGGCGTGGTGTACGTCGGATCCTATGACGGTAACCTGTACGCCCTGAACGCCAATACGGGAGCACTCCTGTGGAAGTACACGACGGGGAGCTATGTCTTGTCTTCGCCAGCGGTGGCCAACGGCGTGGTGTACGTCGGATCCTTTGACGGTAACGTGTACGCTCTGAACGCCAATACGGGAGCACTCCTATGGAAGTACACGGCGGGAAACTATGTCCCATCTTCGCCAGCGGTGGCGAACGGCGTGGTGTACGTCGGATCCTTTGACGGTAACGTGTACGCCTTGGACACTAGCACGGGAGCCTTCCTATGGCGTTACACCACTGGGAGCTATGTCTATTCTTCGCCGGCAGTGGTCAACGGCTTCCTGTACGTCGGGTCTGACGACGGAAACATGTATGCCTTTGGTTTGCAATGAAGGTGCGGCAGCTGTGCCGGGACGAACCTTCATAAACGTTGGGGTTCCAGCCGGAAAGCTGATGCAATATCGCCTCATCCGAATCCCTGCACCCACCCCATTTAACTCACCTGTTTTTCAATACGTTGCAGGAAAGACGGTTTCTGTGTGTACACAGGACGTTACGTGGGAGCGGCCTTTTGAGTGTAATCGCCGCCTGTTGTCGCCGCTAATCCAGTAGTTTCTCGTTCTTGGCGCTATCTTTACCTGCTCTTCACCGATGCGTGTTGGACTGCGTAGCAGCGCCGGCCCGTTTTTTCTTTATCCTGTTCCTGAGGTGGCCCTGAAAATCAAATAGTTCATCCGCCCATCTGATCACAGCAACGAGCGGGAACAGATACCAAAATCGTTTTCGCAAATAAGTGTTTTGCCCCTTACGTTTCCACGTCTCCGCTACATCTTCCTTTTCCTTGAACTCTGGGTGGTGCTGCGCGTGAATGTGATGACCAAGTTCGTGAAAAAATGTCGATCCGAGTTCCAGTTCTCTGGTCAATTTTAGCCTTAAGAAGTATCTCGGATATTTCTGGAAAATTGAATCGACATGCAATTCGATCCATGCAGGGTTGCTACCCCACTCCGGATGATAGAGACCCCTCGCCTTCGCCGCAGACACCTTCTTGCCACGCGACCACGTCATTCTTCGCGCACGTTTTCCAGTAAGAGCGTCTTCGTTAGTGAGAACGATCGATCCCAAGCCCGTCAGGTACTTATCGGGAACAGTGGCCACCATTCGTTCTATAGCACGTTTGATATTGAACGGCGGCTCGTAGCCCACATACTGTTCGTGAATGGGGATATTGGAAGCTTTGGACATGGACCGCAACGATTATATCTATCCAAGATGGCCGGGCATCGCGGTTCGTAGCACGTACACGCCGTGTACACACTTTCGCCCACTTCTGCGATTCTAGATGTTATAGCGGTTCTGTTTTTCCAATAACTTATTTGTTTTGAGTGAGCCCTCTTATTCCGAATCCCTTCACCCACCCCAAATTCCCAGCCGGACATCTCAAGGCGGGGTTTTACCATCGCCGCTTGCGCGTCCGCGGCCGAGATACGATGGTACAACTTCGGCAAGCAGGCAATTCACCTCTCTCCATATGCCTTCGCCACTCGCGATCAAACCTGGCAGTAGAGTTTCTTTGCGATTGAACTGCAATTGCGTGTTTCCCAGGAAGCTGACACGGCCGCCAGACGACCTGACCAGCGCCACCCCGGCCACCACATCCCACTCGTGCTTTGGAGACAGAGTCCAGGTTGCATCGGCCAAGCCCGCAGAAACAAGGCCCAACTTATATGCGATCGATCCGGTAGGCCGGACCGAAAAATTCCGTCCCTGAAAGCGGTCCCACTCTCCCCTGGTAAATTCCTGGCGACTAGCGAGGACCAAAGCGCCATCCAGCCTGCTTCTATTACCAGGCCGCGCTGGTTGTCGGTTGTAGGTTACTCCCAGGCTTAACGCGCCGAGAAACAGCTCCCGGGTCAGCGGATTGTACACCCCACCTGCAAGGGCGGTTCCCCTTACGACAAGCCCGACCGAGATACTCCACTCAGGCAAGCCGCTTATAAGTTCGGCAGTGCCATCCACGGGATCAACAACCCAAACTACCTCACAGCCAAGTCGGTCCTCGTCATCAATATGTTCTTCACAGAGCCATCCTTCGCCAGGCCTAAGCAGGGCTTCCCGCAGCACCTGGCTGACTCTTAGCTCCGCGTCTTTGATAATCTCCCGCCCCTGTCCGTCATCCATGCTCTGCTTGCCAAGATCGCCCACCACACTGCCGGCCATCTCCAAGCTGCTTTCGATGCGGGCGAGATATTGTCGCTCTGCGGAGCTACTTAGCATACGCGATTCCTTCCAGGAACATTCGCACTCCAAACCCAGTCAACACCACAAACAGTATCTGTTTCAGCCGCTTTGACGGAATGCGATTGGCGATGTACGCTCCCAGCAGGCCTCCAGGTATCGAACCAATCAGGATATATCCCACTAACATATAGTTCACATTGCCGAGCCGCATTTGCAGTAATGCCGTAACGCCGGTAAGCAGCAAGGCATGAACAACGTCCGTACCTACCAGGATCGCTGGGGCATACCCATAAAATACAAGCAGCAACATCAACGTCACCGTACCCGATCCTATCGATGTGAAGCCTACGAGCACTCCGACGCAAAAACCAATCAGGGCGATACCATAGTCCTCTTTGCGGCTTCTCCGTGGGGCGACCTCAGTCTGTGGGGTCGAGGAAGGCCGCACAACCAGGGAGACAATGGGAATGATAATCAACAGAATGGCGATGGCCATTTTGAGGAAGTCGTTGACCCCGCCGCCGCGACTCGTACGAAGCAGAGTGAGAAGTGTCACCCCCAGGAACGCCCCGGGCACACTCCCCAGGGTCAGGGCCACAACCAATCGCCACCTGACGTTCCCGCGGCGCCAGTGCACCACTCCCGCGCCGATCTTGGTTACACAATTGACGAGCGCATCGGAGCCAATCGCGACTATCGGAGGTACTCCCAGAATTGAGGTCAGTACCGGAAGCAGCAGAATGCCCCCGCCTATGCCGGTCAACCCCACGAGAATTCCCACAACTAGACCTGTGAGAATTCTCGTAACTATAAATCCAGGAGCCACGAGCCTCCATTGATTGACAACCAGTTGTTCAGCTTTCGGAGTGGCCGGAAGTAGGCCTTGACGAAAGATACTCTAAAACATACGCAACGACTTTGGATGAGATCTCCCGCAAATTCTGCTTGTCCGTATCGCAAACAATCTCCGCTGCCAGGGGCGCTTCATAGGGATCGTCGATGCCGGTAAATCCGCGGACCTTTCCGGCACGGGCCTTCTTGTAGAGGTCCTTGGTGTCCCGCAGCTCGCAAACTTCAAGCGGAGTATTAACATAAACCTCGATGAAGTCGCCGATCATCTGCCGCGCGTTGTCGCGGGCGGCGCGATAGGGAGAGATCGCCGAGACCAGCACGATGGTTCCGTTTCGAGTCAGCAGTTTGGAGACGAAGGCAATACGGCGAATATTCTCATCGCGGTCCTGCTTGCTGAAACCAAGGTCTTTGCACAGGTGCTTTCTGATCACGTCACCGTCAATCACCTCGATCTGCAACCCGTAGGCCAGCAGTTCGGTGGCAACTGCCCGGCAAATCGTCGTCTTGCCGGCGCCGCTGAGACCCGTAAACCACAACGTGAGCCCCCGCCTCTGTTCCACACGCGATATAGCTCCAAATTCATCTCTGGCCTCATCTGCCTGAACAGGAACCGCTTCCGCTATCATGCCCGCCGCCACTGTGTCGTTACTCAAAGGATCGATGACGATAAAGCTTCCAGTGGCGCGGTTGTGCGCATAAACATCACAGAAGAGTGGGGTGTGCAGCTCGAACTCCACCTGTCCAATCTCGTTAAACCGCAGACTATCGGCAGCGCGCTCTGCAAGGACCTCGATATCGAGCATATGAGTCACTCGGCTGACTCGCGCACAGACTGTCTTAGTTGTGTGTTTAATGAGATAGCGAACATCTTCTTTAAGCGGAGTCGAAGAAAGCCATATAAGATTCGTCACGATGCGTGTCGAAATGATAGGGGGATACTCAGGAGATACCAACATGTCCCCCCGGCCGAGATCTATATGCTCGGATGTCGTCAATACTACCGACTGGGAAGCTACCGCTTCCTGAAGCTTTTGTGTGTGAAGAACAATGTCGACGATGGTGGTGCGCTGACCGGAAGGCAGCGCCATCACCTCCTGGCCTACCTTTACGCTTCCCGAGCTTACTTGACCCGCATATCCGCGAAAATCCTGGTTAGGCCGAATAACGTTCTGGACCGGAAATCGAAAATTCTCAGGAGACGCCGCTATCGCTGGTATGGTCTCCAACAGTTCGAGTAAGGACGGGCCACCATACCACGGCATCTGGCCGTTGCTTTGAATGACATTCTCGCCGCTCAACGCACTCAGAGGAACGAAATGGAGTTCAGCGCCCGGGAACGAAACAGCGCACTTGGCAAAATCGGCGCGGATGGAATCAAATACCGGCTCCTCAAAGTTGACCAGGTCCATCTTGTTTACTGCGATAACCATTCGACGGATCCCGAGAAGCCACGCGATCAGTGCATGCCTTCGAGTTTGCCGCAGGACCCCTTTCCGGGCGTCAACCAGAATCAAGGCTAATTCAGCGGTGGACGAACCCGTCGCCATGTTTCGCGTGTACTGTTCGTGCCCGGGAGCGTCAGCAATAATGAAGCGGCGTCGCGGCGTGGCAAAGTAGCGATAAGCAACGTCAATCGTGATGCCTTGTTCGCGCTCAGCTCTAAGACCATCTGTCAAAAGCGACAGGTCCAGGTCTACATTCTTGGCAAAGGATGCTTTCCGGACGGACGAAAGCTGATCGTCGTAGATAGCATTACTTTCATAGAGCAAGCGTCCTATGAGAGTTGATTTACCATCGTCTACGCTTCCAGCAGTTACAAACCGTAGCAGGTCTCGCTCCTGAGGGTTGATACTCAAAAATAGCCTTCCCTCTTCTTCAGCTCCATCGATCCTTCCTGATCGTGATCAATGACACGATTTTGACGTTCGGAAGCCCGAACCAACTTCAATTCTTCTATTATTTCGGGAACGGTTGAGGCCGAGGACCGGATAGCTCCGGTACAGTAGGTGCAACCCAGTGACCTCATCCGGCAGATGATGCGCTGGGGCTTCTCGCCTGGCAGGAGCGCCATAGGATGGTCCATGGGAATGAGCAGATCGCCCCGAACCAACATCTCACGTTCCTTGGCAAAATATAGTGGGACGACCGGAATATTCTCGCGATCGATATACTCCCAAACGTCTAATTCCGTCCAATTGGACAAGGGAAAGACACGAAGAGTCTGGTCGGCTCCAGTTCGAACATTATAAAGATTCCAGAATTCCGGCCGCTGGTTCTTGGGGTCCCACTGGCCTAAAGAGTTACGCACGGAAAAGACTCTTTCCTTCGCGCGCGATTTTTCTTCCTCGCGGCGCGCCCCCCCCATCGCCACGTCGATTCCGTTGGCGGCCAATGCATCCAGCAGGGCCTTGGTTTTCAGCAATCCGCAGCACCTGCTTGTACCCAGCCGAAAAGGGTTCGCGCCACTTTCTACGGCTTCGGTATTGGTGTGAGCGATTAACTGTAAACCGAGCTCCCGGCAGAGCTGGTCTCGAAACTCAATCATCTCCCGGAATTTGAATCCGGTATCAATGTGCAACAACGGAAAAGGTATCTTCCCCGGATAAAAGGCCTTTTGGGCCAGCCGAAGCATTACTGAAGAGTCTTTGCCGACGGAGTACAGCATTGCGGGGTGGGAAGACTCCGCAACCACCTCTCTTATGATGTATATGCTTTCCGCTTCGAGAGAGTCGAGGTGTGACATCTATAAGGTACCTATTGGCCGATAAGATTACTGACACTCATTGCGCTTCGCGGTGCCGCCCGTCGACACATTCCGAACCTGGGCACAGGAGTATTTCGTCGTGACTGGTGCCTGAGTTCCTCTAGCCACTATCAGATATTGTGCGGTCCGTGCCGAGACGGGAGCGCTGAAACCGTCGCCGGCTTCCGTACAGTCCCAAAGTAATTGGCAAGCACCCCGCTCGCTCCCCACGCCGACGGCAGGCGGCGATCTGCCACTATCGCCGGTCAGCCCATACCTAGACGACCGATTGGAACGATCTCGCTTCCTTCGTCAACTCGCCAGCCAGCCGCTCGGCCAGACTTTGGGCTTGCACCCGAATTTCAGGCACGGCGGTGCTTTCCCACAGCAGGCCTTTGCGAGCCGATCCCAGGGCAAACAGGGATCTCGAAGGACAGCCCGTGCCGTCTATGATAGCCCCATCATCGGTAACATCCAAACCGAGAAGCCCGGCATCAACCCGCGCCAGGTGATTGGCGAACAGCGATCTCACAACCCGCGAATCAATTTTTCGCGCATCCGTCTCATGGCCGGTGCAGTTCACGATTCGAGATACTTTGAGCACCCCGGTACTGCCCGTTTCTCGATTCTGATAGGTGACTTCGGCGAAGCCGTCTCGATCAACGCATCCCGTTACTCGACCCGCTTGCAGCACCAGCCGCCCGTTCTGCCGCAGCTCGTCCAACAGCCTTCCAACTTCCGGGGCGACACGGTGGCGATGCACTTCCCAGAAAGTGCGCACATGCCGAAGAAATCTTTTTCGTTCAGCCGCATCCAGGCCTTTCCATATCCGTTGGGTCGCCGGTCTAAGACTGTCAATCACCGGCCTCCAGTCCACTTGAAGGCCGGCCGCAAGGCGGATTTGCTTACGCACTTCGGAGACAAGGTGCCTCGTCGGCAGGGGCAAATCATGCGTCCATTCTGTCGGCCACGCTGCCTCGTGCTGGTGTACGGCCGGAGGCAACCCGCGGCGCGAAAGCATGTAAATCCTGCCCTTGAAACCGCGGCCCTCGAGGGTTATGACCTGATCAATGGCCGTCAATCCGGAGCCGATCAGCAATATCGAGTCCGAATCAGCGATTCCATCGAGTGCCTCTGGCGACCATGCATACCGTGCATAACGCTGACTCGATAGCTGCTGCAAGGCCAACGGGTCCGGAGGCGGAAAGTTCCCTACGGCCAGGACCACAAAACGGGCGTCGTGCTGCGAGGAATCCGTCAGAGTCAGGCGCAGCGTGTCCTGCTGCTGCTCGATCTTCACCACTTCCTCGAAGGCGCAGCGCAAGGATGGCGAGTCCGGTTCGCGCAACTGGTCTTCCAGTACGCTGCCAACGTATTCCCCATACCATTGCCGCGATACAAAGGCGTCAGGAGATGTTTCCGAATTCTTGTGACGGTGCAGCCACTGCAGGAAATGGCCCGGGTGGTCGACGAAGGCACTCATGTTCTTTGCCGGAACGTTGAGCAGATGCCCCGCCGTGGTGGTGCCGAACGCCAGTCCTCGTCCCAGTCTCCCGCTGCGCTCGATCAGCAATATGGACGAGCTGGGGGGGCAATGACGAAGAAGATGCACTACCGCCATGACTCCGGAGAAGCCCCCACCCACCACCGCGACGTCATAAGTACTGCGATCTGAAACAACTGGGCCCGGGGACTTTTGCATGATCACCATTATGTATAACAGAACATCCCGAACGGTCCCCTTGTCGGGGACTCGCCGACAAACTTGTCTGCACTTGAAACTTGCAACTCGACTGCTGACCTCACCAACACCGCAATCGCAGGCCGCTCCCGCAGAGAGAACGCGTCAACGCAAAGCTGCGTGCTGCGCTAGAATTGCCGCCCACTCGTCACTAATTCGCTGTCGCCAGAATTCCGATGGCAAGCTGCCCATCGCCTGGTATCCACGGCGGCGCTTCGTCTCGGCGACGACCGCCTCGCGCACGGTGTTGAAATCTCCGAGTTCCAGCTGCTCGTACAGCTGTTCGATCACCTCGGCAGGACTGGCAATCAAAGACTCGTAGGTTATCGTCCGGAATCGGTTCCTGGGTAGATCGGGGGTACTCGAGGCCAGCTTCGCCTCAAACCGGGGACGATCGGCGAGGACCGCTTCGCGGATATCGTCATCCGGTGGTATCGGCCCGAGGGCATACGTTTCGAACATTTTGCGCCACATCCGGACCACCGATTCGAAGTTGGTCCAGGGATCGCGCACAATCACCACGAAACGCGCATCCGGAAGCAGTTCGCGAAGAGTGGCGATGCGAGCGCCGTGGGTCGGCGATTTGAGGATCATGGGCCGGCCCATTCCCCGCACCGATACACCGGCAAGAAAACTCAGGAAAACCTCGCGCCAGCGTTGCTCCTCTGGCGGGGAGAGGTCGCGAGGGTCCGTGAGTTTCAGGGCCTCCGGCAGTATCGTCGGAATCAGAAGCGCTTCGTAGGGCGAACGTGCGCCCAGTGACAGAAGTGCGAACTCGTCCTCTTGCGGCGAACCAGCCTGGACCTCCATCTCGTCCATCGGCCGCTGGCCGGTGAGACCTCCGCGAGCCAGGGCCGAGGCCTCGCTGAAGAGAAAATGATGAGGGTTCATGCAGGCATGCGTCGTCGGATAGGTGTAACGCGCATCGAGGCACAGCAACTCGTGCAGCAGGGTTGTGCCGGAGCGCCAGTAGCCCAGGACCACGATGGCGTTCCGGTAGTTGGCCTGGGCCAGTTGCTGGCGATTGAGCGCCTCCTGCATTCCCGCCATTGCGGAGAATACGGAGCCGGGCGCCAGCGTTTGCCAAAGCAGCATGGGACTGGATCGGAGGTGCCAGTTCCGGCGAAGTTGCCGCCAGGCGCCCGCAGTAAGGTTCAGATATTGACGGCTCACTGGGGTTTTCGCACAAGGTCTGGAAATCGCGAAGCCAGCGCCTCACGCAGTGCCTTGGCCTGGGCAGGATATTCGGCAGCGTGGTCGATGTTCCAGACCTCCGCTTCTCCCAGTGGGCGAAGCCCGCCATTTTGCGTGGAGAGGACAACCACATATTGGTACTGCCCGTCGATCACCGATACCGACCCGTGCCGGGGTGGCTTGAAAATGCTGTTGATTTCCAGGTACTGGCCGAACGCCAGTCCCTCGCCCTCGCCGGTGCTGTTGCCCTGCAGCCATCTGGTAAGCGATTGACCGGGCATCCAATCCGGCTTCGGCTGACCGGCGAGCTCGAGAATTGTGGGGGCGAGCGCCGTCTGGTCCGCAGTAAATGAAACCAGGCGGCCTTCCTGCTGGTTCGGTGTCCGGATGATCAAAGGGATGTGGATGACCGGCCGGGTGAAATACCGGCCACCATGTTGATAGATGCCGCCCTCGAAGCTCTCCCCATGATCGGCCGAGACGATCACCGTTGTGTTGCTTAACTTCCCGCTGTTTTCCAGCTCCGACATGAATGAACCGAAGGCGCTGTCGGCGGTTGCCAGGCACTCATCATAGGCAAGGCGACGCTCGTCCACCTGGCCTTGGTAGCCCGGTCCATAAACATGCGGAATCGGGAGGTTCGTGCTGTCGTCTTCCTCATTTTCAAAGGTCCGCAATCGGTCTTCGGGGATGAAACGTCCCCGCTCCGCCTGCACCGGGATGATAGGGCGCGTGTGGCGACATCACATGGACCCACAAGAAATAACCCTCGGGCAATTGGTCGAGGATTTTCCGTGCCCCGGCGAAACTCTTGGCCGCCGGGTACCGCAAGTGGAGATCGTCGGGCAGCCGGGCCATGGAATTCCACACCGTCATCAGATCGTGGTACTCGTCCGCGCGGTTGCCGATCTCCGTATGCTGGTGGAGCGAGCCGGTGCCTTCCCACAAGCTTTGCAGCGTACCCTCCTGGAAGGTTGGCGCCGGCAGGATATCGTAGCCACTCTTGAGGTTTTCCACGATATAGTAGGCAGCCCAGTTGGACACGAACGCGCCCGTGGCATAACCGGCGTTGTGCATCAGGTACGGCAGGCTCTTATTGGCATACTCTGCCTGCACCCGGCCCATAAGGTGATAAACCCGGTGCTCCGTGGGATAGACTCCCGTCAGCATCGTCGCGATGCTTGAACCCGTGAAGGTAGAGGCAGAATAGAAGTTCTTGAAGACTGTACCGGTGCGGGCAAACGCGTCGATGTTCGGAGTGGTCGGCAGTCTGTACCCGTAAAGGGACATGTCCTCCGCAGCCAGGGCGTCGAAAGTGATCAGCAGGATGTTGGATTTGGGCCGCTGCGGAACCAGCGCCGCCATTACCCCGGGCACCGTCCGGCTAAGAGCATATTCCGTGGCCACCAACCCAACCGTGCCGACGACTGTCGCAATAGCCGTGCGTCGCGTCATCTTTTCGGCCAGGAAGCCGTCGATGCTCGTCACCACCTGTCGCCGCGAACGAGGAATGCAAAGGACCACGACGAAAGTCAGGAAATGGGCTGTAAGCAAGGCGGTCGTAAACCTTGGCCCGCGGCTGGGCGCCCACGCATGGATCAGGGCTTTCAACGCGTACCTGGAATCCAGGAAAACCACCAGGACGACTGCAACCTTGGTTGCCCACTCGGCAATTCGTTCACGCGATGACTTGAAATGCCAGAGAAAGGGTGCAAGAGCGGCGGTACAGAGGGTCCCTACAGCGATACCCGCCAGCGCGGCGGAAACCAGGCGCACCACGACTTCAAAAACTACTTCCGTAGTGGTTAGATAATAGGTCCAGCCCTGGGCCTCTCCCTGGGTCAGACTGAGGGCCGCGGCAAATGCCAAGCCGGCAATTCCGAGGGTGATCAGTCGAAACCAGAGCGACACAACGGTGGGGCGGAAATCAGACTCCCTAGACATCGTTCCGTCGGCGTACGCGCCCTGCGAGTGCGCCGAAAGCAGCTCCAATTCGTTTTCTAAGGAAGGTAACGGCTACCGAGGCGGCTAACAGGAGGGGAGTCAGGATCTGAGAAGCCAAACCGGCGGCGTTGGGGTCAATGTATGCGTAGGCCGGGGTTGCGACGAATACCAGACACAAAGCACACACCAAAAAAGCAGTCGGAAAGCTCCGATGGGACTTCATCAACTCCTCCGGACCTGAAGCTGGCATGCAACCTAGCCAAGTACCTTGAGATTGTAGCACGAGTTTTCCGGTCGAACGTGACCACCCAAGCTCGCCGTTTCGCCACGAGCTGACGGGGTTTGTGATGGTCATGGACTTGTCGGCGAAATATTCCCATTACACAAGTGATCGACCGTCGTTCCGCCCCTCAGGGCTGAGAAGCTATCTCATATATCCGGTTTTGAAAGGGCACGGCTTCACAGGTTGCTGAAAAACTCGCTTTGGACCGCATTTGAAGGGGCGTACCTTTAGGTACGCCGTCGTAAGTCTTTTATATTTGTCATCCCGAACCGACTTTAGTCGGTGAGGGATCTGCGGTTTGCCTTTGTCAGCAACTTGTTCTTAGTCGTGCCAAACGAAGCGCAGAAAAGATCAGGGCTTTAGCCCCTGCAAAAACGGGATCAGGGCACCCAAAGTTGCTGGACTGTGCGGCACGTCGGACCGGCTGCTGAAAAATTCCATACTGACAACAGCCCGGGTAGTGCGGGCCTTCAGGCCCGCGTTCACCTGGTTTTGTGAAGAGGGCTTTAGCCCCGGCGGTACCTCGTCCAAAGCCGCTAATAGAGCCGCTTCTAAATGTCCCCAGGCCTAAAGGCCGTTTCACTGTACTCGCTTGACGCGGCGCTGAAGCGCCGCACTACCCAAACTCGCTCCTGAGAGGACTCTTTCAGCAGCCTGTGAAGACGTGCCCTGATACAGAGCGATTTATGAGATGAGTTCTGTGTACTGCGGTGCCCTTCACTTCACCGGCACGTAAAAATAATAGTCAGCTGTGTAACTGCTCTTCTCTTCCGTGTTCTGTTTCGACGCGTTACAAGTGGCTGCGGCGGGTGCCTGGCCGCCGTGGGTGTGAATTCGCTGAATACTGGAAACGTGGCTTAACGCGCCATCCCCGGTATGACCGGTAGCCGTCACCAGCAGCCACGGAATGGAATCGAGCTCAGGCGAATCGGCCCTGGCAACGGCTTTCCCTGTGACTTCACTCCCATCGTTGCTCTTCCAGGTGGGACCTGCATAGTGCTGGCCGATGACCTTTCCGTGCTGGTCGCGCAGTTCTGCTTCCGGAGCTTTCAGCGTCCAGGCGAAGGCGCCATCTTTCCCCTGCTGACAGGTGTAGATCTGAGACCCCGACGCTTGCGCCTTCAGGATGGGCTGCTCGTTGGCGGGAGCTTTGATGGTCTCCGGCACTGCCGGGCGAGCGATGTATTGCGCAAGTGCGGGGGTAACGACTCCCACCGCAAGCGCGGCGAACACGCATTTGGCAATCATGGCCAAGAGTCTAACTGACTTGATCGAATCAAGCACTGCTTAGCGACGGCCCGGTAGTGTCTCAGTTTGAAATCTGAGAAGACGATTCAAAGGTAGAGCGGGCCTTCAGAGCCTGCCCTGAGAGGCTGTGACTAAATCAGCTTCTCAGTTTTTGGTATTGCGCGAAAGCTCTTGCTTGGCGGGCCGTTGGTGCTGACGTGGGTTCAGGTCGGCAGCGTCTTTCGGCCCGATTCTCATTGCACCGGTTCGCTGCCGACTGCTGTCGGCGCTTGCGGCCCAGTTAGCTCAGCAGCACTGCGCCGAAGTGCATCAGGTTGTAGGCCAGCGCGCACCACAGCACTACGCACTTGATCTTCGCCAAGCCGCGCGCCGTGATCTGTGTCAGCCCGCGATAACTGCGCAGATCCGCGTTGACGGTTTCGCTGGTCGCCGCCCGCTCTTTGTAGATTTCTTTTCCCGCCTCGCTGGCCATGCGCCGCTTCCAGCCCCGCACCGCTTCCGTGTCCCCGCGCCTCGGTTCCAGTTCACGGCCCTTCCTCTCAGCCTGCCGGGCGGGTTTGGGCGGCACGAACAATTCCACTCCATGCGCATGTGCCCGCTCGATGTCTTCCGCGCGCATGTATCCGCCATCGACTAGATGCTGCTCGACTTTCTCACCCGTTCGCTCCTCGACCTGGCGACGCATCGGCTCGCTCAGCCCCGCATTATCACTACCTTCGTTGCTCACCTCCACGCCCAGATGCGCGGCTTGCGGTGTCGGTCGCCAGCTGCACGTTCACTGCCGGGTTGAAGCCGCCGTTGGGCATTTTCATCCCCCGTGCCTCGGCATCGGTTGTGCTTACCCGCGGCTGCCGCGCCCGAATCTGCTCGCCACGCTTGCCGTGGCCCGCCCGCCGGGCTGCTTCGGCCTGTTTCTGTTTCAGTTCCGGCAACTGCGCAACCGCCTCCTCCAGCCGCTTGAGCTTCTCAGCCGCGGCCCGTTTGCGCGCGGCCCGCTGCCGCGCCGACAGCGCTGCATGCTCCGCAGAGTCCACTTGCCGACGCAACTCGTCCACGTGACGGCGGGCTTCCGCAGCAGCTTCTCCAGCCGCTCTTCGCGGCGAAAACTGCCCGCTCCGGCGCTGACCCGAACCCGTACCCCGTCCTGGCTCACACGGCTTACATGCACCACTTGCTTGTCTACCAGTGACGCGATCACCTGCGTGAAAAGTCCATCCAGCGCCCAGCCGTGATCGGTGCGGAAATCCGAAAGCAGGCGGTGATTCACCGTCACTCCGCCGCACAGCCAGCGGAAAGCCGCGCTGTCCTCGCAGCGCCGCGCCAACCCCAGCCGAAGGGCCCGCGTCCGAAAGTAAGTAGAATCCGAGTGCCTTTATAGGCGGTTGAAGAGCTGGGGTGTTCTTGGTGGGAGCCCCTTGCTTCAGCAGGGGGAGCTGGACTTCAGTCCAGCGAACAAGCGTGCAATGTCGGGAGCCGGCTTCAGCCGCGGGCATTTCGCAATCCCGGCGCTAAAGCGCGCGATCAAAGTCGAACACTTCCGGAGCGCTGAAGCGCTCCTCCCCCGCATGAATGCGGGGGCTCCCACCAAAAAGTACACTTCGCGAGTCATGCTCTGACTTTTTTGAGCAGCCTTTAGGCACGGCACAGACTACGATCGCCTGCCGCCCCTGCCGGGGCTCCCGCTCGAAGGGAACTGGTTTGACGCGAACCCTTCGACTTTGCTCAGGCCAGGCTCTAAACCGAAACTCACAAGTCACAATTTCAAACTGAGGCACCACCGACGGTCCTCTCACGCCTTCGCTTGGAGTGCTCTTTCTTCCATTCGGACTCGCGTCGGTCGATTTCTGGCTTTGGGATGGAGATGATCTCTACTTACGGACTCCGCTGCCCAGCGGCACGGTCGCCAGGTCGACCCAGCGTTCCCAATTGCCTTTCACGAAGGTGAGCGAATCGATTCGCGCCGAACGGGGGCCGGAGTACGCCTTCCAACGCTCGCGAGCGATGACTTCGACCTTCTGGGCCTCGTCTTCGGTGTCGCCCTTCACGATGGTGAGATGCGGCATGTAAGTCCACGGCTCCTGGTAGTCCAGGGCGCCGCGATTGAGGAGGTCGTGCATTTCGCGCATGCGGTAGGCGCCACGCGCCACGCGGATGAAAACCGTAGGGGTGATGGGGACGAAGGTCTCCACATCCCCCATGGTGACGTCGAAGGGTGCGACCGTTTGGCACAACTCCCGCAACTCGGCTATGGCTTGGGCTTCAGTGGCCTGAAGGGGCCGGGGAGGAAGGATCGTGAGGTGAGCGTCGGCATGGGTATGCGCAGGATGCAAGTCGCGCCGCAATTCTTCTACGAAGATCCCAACCGGGCTGCGAACATACGCAATCGCAGCGTATACGATGCCGACCATGAATACTTCATTATAGCGGCCAGTCCGGCTGCTCCGGCAACCAGCCGGATTTCAAACCGAGCCACCACCCGCTAAAAGATAAACTTCGCGCCCAATTGCAGAATGCGCGCCGGATGAGCGATCCCAATGTATAGGAACGAGCTGTTGCCCAGGCAACTGGGATCTCCCGCCGAGTTCTTGGCTCCGGCGAAACAGTTTGCACTGTTGGTGTCGGAAGAAAAACCGTTGTAGGCGGCCGAGCCCGCGTCACCGCCGACTGGCCCCCACTCGGTGTGATTGAAGATGTTGTACGCCTCGGCGCGGAACTCGAAGGCAGTCCGTTCGTTCACCTGGAAATGTTTGAACAGCGCCATGTTCCAGTTGTTGAAGCCGGGATTGCGCAGCGAGTTGCGGCCGGCGTTGCCAAAGGTAAGGCCCCGCGGCGCGACAAAGGCTGCGGGATTAGCCACCAGCGGCCCCAATCCGCCGGCGCCATAGGGCACATTCGGAATGTTGGAATAGGGACTGACCCCGGTCACATCAACGTAAGATCCTGCGGTGATGCTGCTGGGATTGCCGCTGCCCGCGTTGTCGGAATACGCGCCGCCATTGATGGCTGAGAACGGCGTCCCGGTCTGGAAGGTCGTAATGCCGGATAGCTGCCAGCCTCCGAGGAAGAGGTGGGCCTTGCCGGGAGCCTTGAAGAACGGCAGATCATAGACGTAGCTGATGTTCAGGATCTGCCGGATGTCGAAGGACGAACTGGCGCGATTCCCGCTCAGGTCGTAGGCATTCAGTGTCCCAACATCGTAGCGGGAAGAGGCATCGTCGATGGAGTGACTCCAGGTATACGCCACGCTGAACTGCACCGCGCCCACCGTACGCCGCGCGGAAGCTTGAAAGGCGTTGTAGATGGACGTGGCTCCGTTGTCCAGACGAGTGATCGCGCCGACTCCGTAGTAGGGACGGAAGGGGTCGGGGCTGAGGCCGCAAGCGACTTGCAGGTTGTTGTAAGCCTGCCCCACGATCGGAACGCCGCTCTGGGTGAATGCCGGCAGGTAGCTGGTGGCGGCGTCGCAGGCGTCGGAGGTAATCGGCTGGCCCGGTTGGAAGGGGTTCTGCGACAGCGGCACCGGATACAACTGATTGGAATCGTATTGGCGTCCCAGGTGAGTGCCCTTGCTGCCCACGTACGACAGCACCAGGACCGTGTCTTTGTAGAGCTGCTGCTGCACATCCAGGTGCCACTGCTGCATGTACGGCCAGACCGCCTGGTTGGGAATCGAATAGAACGTCAGCGGAAACAGTATGGGAGTGCTGCCGCCGCCGTTGCCCAGGTTGCCGTACCCGGTGACGTTGTACTGCGAGACCGTCTGGATCAGGGGCGACGACTGCCCCTCCATGCCTTCCGTGTTGGCCTCATTGCCATTGGTGTGTTCAAAGAAAATGCCGTAGCCTCCGCGGATCGCCGTCGTGCCTTTGCCGAAAGGATCGTAGGCGAATCCCACGCGCGGGGCCGGGTTAAACAGGTGACCGTTCATACAGCCGGCCGGCACGCCCTTCACGCCACATTGCACCAGGCCATCGAAGGGATTGCCTGAGCCCGGGACCAGTGCGCCGGGAAATCCCGTGATATCACCACTCACGTCGATCTGCGGCGCGGTGGCGGGATTGTAGGCAGTGGGTGTCCAGTTGTAGGCGTCATTGTATTTCTCGCGGTAAGTACCGAACATGCTGATACGCAGCCCCAGGTTCAAGGTCAGCCTGGGCGTGGTACGCCAGTCATCCTGGAAATACGGTTCGAGAATCTTATAGCGGTTATAGAACTTGATGTTGGTGCTTGCCTGGGTAAACTGCGCCACGTTACCCATCAGCAGGTCGGCGAACGAGTTGCCGGTGCTGAACGAAGAGGTCGGAGTAAAGTTCAGCGATCCGTTCACCAGTTGGGCGCTCAGCTCGTTCTTCTGCGCCGCCACAAAATAAGCGCCAAATTGCAAGTTGTGCTGCCCCACGATCTTGCTCACGTTGTCGCGGTAGGTGTAAGTCGGGTTGGAGTTGTACGGTCCCTCGGGCCATTCGCCGTTGGGATCTTCATAGAACGTTCCATAGGCCGCGTTTCCCGAAAGGTTGATGGCCGGCAGCTTGCCACCCGCACCGTTATTGAAGAAGTAGCTCATGGGAAAGTTGGCAGGCAGCTTCCATGCGTTGGCGTCGGGATAGCCGGTGGAGGTGAATGCAATGTGGTCGGTGGTATAGCTGGCGACGAACTCATTGGCCAGGGTCGCCGATGGGGTCCAGATAGCGCGCGCCACCATGCTGACCGCGGGCCCGTTGAAATTTGTCTGCACCGTCGGGAAACTGCTGCCGGTGTAGATGGTGGTGGGAGTTACCGTGTTCCAGGAGTCGTGCGTATAACGGAACATCACCCGCACCTTCGATCCGAAGTTCTGATCGAGACGCAGAAGCTCCTCGCGCCAGTTGGTGGGCTGCGCCGGGGAGGCGTTGTACAGTGCCGCGCCGGGTACGCCCGCATTCGCGATCGGGATCAGCGGCAGAAGCGAGTTGCCGACCGAGGTCACCGGAACGAGGTTGTTGGGGAAAGGATTGTTGGTCCCGGGAATGTGCGGGCAATCGGGATTGGCGCTCAGGCCTCCGGGATTGGAGCAAAGGTCGCTGAAGTTCCCCGCGCGCTCGGCCGCCGACGGCACGTTCACGTTGAACACCTGGCCGGGCACGCTTTCCTTGCGCCACTCCTGCGACCAGAAGAAGAAGGTCTTCGTCCTATCGCTGTTGTAGTGCCCCGGGATGAAGATCGGCCCGCCGATGGTGTAGCCGAAATCGTTCTTGTGATACGGCGGGACGCTCGACTCGAAGTAGTTGCGCGCGTTGAACGCCTCGTTGCGCACAAACTCGTAAACGTCGCCGTGGAATTGGCTGGTGCCGGATTTGGTTTCGACCTCGACCGTCCCGGAACCATTGCGGCCATACTGCGCGCCGTAATTGGAGGTCAGCACCTTCACCTCGGCGATGGCGTCGATGCTGGGATAGACATTGAGCGACGTGTTGCTGCCGTTGTCCATGTTGTCGCCGCCGTCGAGCTCCCAGTTGTTGTATTCCGTCCGGCCGCCGTTGAAGCTGAAGGCAACGTTGCCGTTGATGCCAACCGTGCCCTCATCCTGCCCGCTCTGGTTGCTCACTCCCGGCACTAGCGTGGTCAGCTGAGTGAAGTTGCGGCCGTTCAACTCCAATTGCGAAATCTGTTTGCCGGTGATCACGCCCGCCAGATCGGACGTCTGGGTCTCCACCTGGCCTACCTGTGAACCCTCAACCGTGACTTCGGTGGACTGGCCGCCGACCTCGAGAGTGGCGTCGGCACGCGCCTTCTGCGCCACCCGCAGAACAATGCCGGTCGCCTTGTAGCTTTTGAATCCGGGCGCACTGATGGTCAGCTGGTAGCTGCCCGGCGGCAGGGCGCTGACCAGATATTCGCCGTCGTTGTTGGTTTGAGTCATGCGATTGATCCCGCGCTCAGGACTGCTCACCGTGACTTGCGCCTTAACAATGCTGGCGCCGCTGGGATCGTGTACCGTACCCGTAAGCTGACCGGTTTCCTGCGCCGCGGCGATTCCCGCAGCCAGCATGCAAGCCAGAAATATCCAACGTGCAGACTTCATGATGGACCCCCAGAAAGGCAAAGAGACGGTCCGGCCTGACCGTTCGCGGAACTCATAACTGGCCCGAGGCTGCGACGGAGTAGACGTTTCGGCTTGCACGTGACAGCTCACGGGCCCGAACCTTCCGGCAAGCTCACGGAGCAATACTCTGGAATCTCGTCTATTTATTAAAACGTTTTAAATAAGAAATCAAGTGCCTTTCTGCTGTCAAGAACAAAAGTCGACAGAGGTGGCAAATTGAGAAAAAAGAGGTTTCCACAACCCCGATGTGGTGCTATTGTGTTGCTGCTTGGCACACCCGCGACACAAATCGGTGACCTTGATGGACGTGGCGCGTGCCAGCGGATATTCTGCGTCCTCAGTTTCAATCGTTTTAAACGATGCCCCGCTGGCCGGAAACCTGAACCCGCGCACCCGCCAGAAGATAAATGAAGTTGCCGAGCGGCTGGGCTACAAGCCCCATTTGTTTGCCCGCTCCCTGCGGACGCAGCGCAGCAACACCATCGGCGTCATCGTCTTCGACATGGCCGATCCGTTCTGCACCCTCATTCTGCGCGGCATCGACAAGCATTTTCAGCCCGCCGGATTTCTACCGATCGTGATGGATGCCCACAACGACCGCATCCGCTTCGAGCGCTACCTCGATATGGTCGTGCAGCGGCGGGTCGAGGGGCTCATCGTAGTGGCGAACTGGCTCTTCGTGAGCATCGATGCTCTCAAGCAACTCGCCAAGGACCGCCTGCCCACGGTCGTCGTCGGCCGCGACCTGCACCGCTCCGGGGTCCACTCGGTCCTCGTCGACAACGAACGCGGTGGCTACATGGCCCTAAAGCATCTCTACGAACTGGGGCACCGCAAGGTGAACTTCCTGCTTGGCCCAAAGCAGCTGTCGGACAGCAGCCGGCGGTGGGCCGGCATGCAGCGATTTTCCGCGCAGGCCGGATTGGAGATTGCGCGCTCCCGGGTGCTGCAACTGCCGGGGTTGGCCGACCCGCTCACGGGTTTCAGCTCCGGTGCGGAACTGACCCGGAAGTGGCTGCAAAATGGCGGCAAGTTCACGGCGATTGCCGCGTTCGACGACATGACAGCCTTCGGCGCAATTCGCGGCCTCAGCAATCGCGGGCTGAAGCGTTCCCGGCGACTGCTCGGTCATTGGCTTTGACGACGTGCCCATGGCGGAGCTCTCCACTCCAGGGCTGACCACGATTCGGCAGCCCATGGAGCGCATGGGGAAACACGCGGCCGAACTGGTGGGCAGCCAGATATCGGATGGCCGCCTGCGAAAGGCCAAGGATGCGTTAAGGTTGCTCGAACCCGAGTTGGTGGTGCGGCAATCGACAGCGCCTCTTTGAAGCGGTTCGTAAATGTTTGTGCGGATCTGGGTAGGGCGCTCAAGGCGCAGCTTTGACACGGCTCTTCGGCGCCGAAGGAACGGGTAGAGCGGCGCTTCAGCGCCGCGTTAACGGCCTTTACCGTGAGGGAGCCGGCTTCAGCCGGCGACACTGCGTCAACTTTCATTCGGAGCGGTGGTGAATGCGTCATACAATCTGGCTATTCCTGCTGGGAATCGTGATCGCCCCGGGCTCATCCGCCAAAGAAGTGGCTCTTCACGATGGCTGGGACCTGCAGTCGGCGTGCACCGTTACCGATCCGGGATCGGCCATTTCCTCGGCCGCGTATCACCCAACGGGATGGGTCGCTGCTTCAGCGCCCACCACGGTCCTCGCCGCTCAGGTTGCCGCGGGCGTGTACAAAGACATCTTCTTTGGCATGAACCTCCGCTCGATACCCGGAACGACCTATCCCATCGGCGAGAACTTCTCCAAGCTGCCTATGCCCGCCGACAGTCCCTACCGGTGCGGGTGGTGGTATCGCACTCAGTTCGATGTGCCCGCGGCCGACGCCGGCCAGACTTTCAATCTCCAATTTGACGGGATCAACTACTCCGCCGAGATCTGGGTCAACGGCCGGCGAATCGCCGACCCTTCACAGGTGCGGGGCGCATACCGCACTTACGAATTCGATATCTCGCAGCATGTTCACGCCGGCGCCAGGAACTTCCTCGCCGTCAAAGTCCTCCCGCCGGACGAGAAGAGCCTTGCCATGAACTGGGTGGACTGGAGTCCCATGCCACCCGACAAAGAAATGGGACTGTGGAGAGAGGTTCGCCTGGTCACGAGCGGGCCTGTCACGGTGCGGCATACCGCCGTCTTCACTCACTTCGACGACGATACCCTGGCCACGGCTCTGCTCACGCTGACCGCGGACTTGACCAACAATTCCGCGCGCACCATCCAGGGACAGATGGCCGCCGATGTCGCCGGGCGTCACCTGGTGCAGCAGGTTAGCGTGCCTCCGGGTCAGACTGTAACCGTCAACTTCCGGCCGGAGCAATTTCCGCAACTCAAGCTGAGTCATCCGCGGGTGTGGTGGCCCGCCGACTACGGCAGCCAGCCGCTCGAAGTCGCTGCCGTCCGCTTTGTCGAGAATGGCCGCATCTCCGACCAGCAGCAGGTTCGCTTCGGCGTGCGCGAGATCACGTCGGAGTTCACCCCGCAGGGCCACCGCATGTTCCGCATCAACGGCAAGCCCATCCTGATTCGCGGCGGTGGATGGTCGCCCGACATGCTGCTGCGCAGCTCACACCAGCGGTTGGTCGACGAATTCGATCTGGTGCGCGACCTTCGTCTGAACACCATCCGCCTCGAAGGCAAACTGGAGAGCGATGACTTCCTGCGCCTGGCTGACGAGCGTGGCGTGCTGGTGATTGCCGGCTGGTGCTGCTGCGACTACTGGGAACAATGGAACGAATGGTCGGCCGACGACCTGCACATCGCGGCGGCCTCGCTGGAGTCGCAGCTGCTGAAGCTGCGGAGTCACCCCAGCGTCCTGACCTGGATTTACGGCAGCGACAATCCTCCGCCCGTCGAGGTCGAGCGCAGGTACTTCGAAGTTTTCCGCCAGACCCAGTGGGCGAACCCGGTCCTCTCGTCGGCATCGGCCACGCCTACCACCTTGTCGGGCGCCAGCGGCGTGAAGATGAGCGGGCCCTACGACTACGTCGAACCGTCCTACTGGTACCAGGACAAATCGCAGGTCGGAGGGGCCTTCGGCTTCAATACCGAAACCAGCCCCGGCGCGGCACCGGAGCAGATTCCCGAGCTCAAGCGCTTTCTTCCCGCCTCGGCGCTGTGGCCTCCCGACAATCCGGTCTGGAACTACCACGCCGCCAGCCAGGAGTTTAAGGACCTGCACATCTTCAATCAGGCGATGACCGCTACCTACGGCGCAGTCGACGATATCGAGTCCTACGACCGGGTCGCGCAGGCCATGACCTACGACGGCGAACGCGCCATGTTCGAGGCCTACAGCGGGCATCGTTACACTTCGACGGGAGTGGTCCAGTGGATGCTGAACAATTCGTGGCCGTCGCTGCTGTGGCATCTCTACGACTACTACCTGGTTCCCGGCGGCGGCTACTACGGCGCCAAGAAAGCCAACGAGCCGGTGCACATTCAATACGCGTACGACCAGCATGCCGCCTACGTCGTTAATACCACACTGTCGGACACCCTGGACATGGAAGCCACGGCTGAGGTGTTCGCCCCCGATCTCAAGCCGCTCTTCAGTACGACGGTGACGCTCGACGTGGTCCGGGCCAACAACTCTCAGCTCGCGATCGACATTCCGGCGTCGGCCTTCAGCAGTGGCGCGCAGTTTTACTTTGTTCGCCTCACGCTCGGCAAGGGCGACGGAGTCACCGTGTCGCGCAACTTCTATTGGGTCCCCAGCCCGCTAACGGTCTTCGATTGGGCCAAGAGCACGTTTATTAACACTCCAGCCAAGACGCCGGCGGTTATGACCGAGTTGCGCAAGCTCGCTCCCGCCACGGTGGATGCGAAGGTCGCCACCGAGGGCGATTCGCTGCTGGTTCATCTCGCCAATCACTCCAAGGGGCTCGCATTTCAGTTACAGGTGGAGGCGCTCGACGACGGTGGAAACATCATTCCAATGCTGCTGTGGAACGACGACTTCATCGAACTCATGCCGGGCGACGCGACGGTGTTGTCCGCCGGCATACCGGCATCCTACCGGGGACGCACGATGAAGATAAAAATCTCTGGCTGGAACGTCGCACCGACAGAGCAGACGGTAACCCTGAAGCGCGAGCCAGGCACGAGGTAGCATTGATCCTTCGTGGCCCGAGCAGATGAGTCGACTTTGCTGGTTGGCGGAAAAATCTTGGGAATACTTTGGTGGGAGCTCCCTGCTTCAGCAGGGGGAGATGGACTTCAGTCCAGCGGCGATAGGGTTCCAATTTAATGAAGGGGGGCTTTAAGCCCCTGGCTTTTTGCACCCATGAGCGACTCCTCCATCACGACCGAACGCGTTTCCCTGCGGCGAAGCCTCGGGCTCTGGGACCTGATCCTCTATGGCATCATCGTCATCCAGCCGACCGCTCCCATGCCCGTCTTCGGAGTCATTTACACCGAAGCGCGCGGGCATGTCGTAACCGCGATTCTGCTGGCCATGTTCGCCATGCTGCTGACCGCCTTCAGTTACGGGCACATGGCGCGGCTTCACCCGCAGGCCGGCTCTGCCTTCACCTACGTTGGCAAGGAAATCCACCCCGGCGCCGGATATCTCGCGGGTTGGTGCATGGCGATGGACTACATTCTCAACCCGCTCATCTGCACCATCTGGTGCAGCAAGGCTGCACAAAACTTCGTACCCGACATCCCCTACATTGTGTGGGTCGTTGCCTTCGCTTCCCTGTTCACGCTGCTCAACCTCAACGGCGTTGAGACCTCGGCCCGCATGAACGCTGCCCTGGCCACCGCACTCGGCATTGTGATCCTGATGTTCGTGGTTGCCGCGGTCCGCTTCGTCATGAAGTCCGGCTTCTACGGCGATTGGCACAATTTCACGCTCCCCTTCTACGATCCCACCACTTTCTCCCGCAGCGCCGTACTGCACGGAACGTCCCTGGCGGTGCTCACCTACATCGGATTCGATGGCATCACCACCCTCTCCGAGGAGGCGCACAATCCGCAGCGCAATGTTCCACGCGCGGTGGTCCTAACCTGTCTGGTGACCGGCGTCCTCGCCGCCATCGAGGTCTATCTGGGCCAACTAGTTTGGCACAACGCGGGAGCCTTTCCCGAGGTGGACACAGCATTTGTCCACGTAGCCGGCCGCGCCGGCGGCATCGTTCTTTTCATGGCGGTGAATGCGGCGCTGCTGGTCGCTACCATCGGCTCGGGAATGGGCGCTCAGCTAGGCGCAGCACGGCTCCTGTACGCCATGGGCCGGGATGGCGCGTTGCCTTCCAAGTTTTTCGCAGCCCTCGAACCGCGCAAGCGAATCCCCAGGAACAACATCCTGCTCATTGGATTGATCTCGCTGCTGGGAGCTCTGATGCTCACCTACGAGACGGGCGCCGAGCTGCTCAATTTCGGCGCGCTGCTGGCCTTCATGGGAGTGAATCTCTCATCCGTGCGACACTCCCTGCGCTTCAAAGAACATGGGCGCGCAATGCTGATTGTGTTTGGTGCGCTGGGATTCGTGGTGTGCCTGATTCTCTGGCTGAACCTCAGCAAGCTGGGAAAGATCGCCGGCAGCTCGTGGGCCTGCCTCGGGATCCTGCTGTGGCTGGTGCGCCGAAACGCGATGAAAGCTGCAGAAGGATAAACCCTCACAGCAACGTGCGGGCCACGCAGAGCGCCGCGGCGCCGACAATTCCTGAGTCGGCACGGTACTTCGCTTCCGCAAAAGGGATTTCTCCGCAGCGCTTGTTTACAGACCAGAAGGGCAGTTGCGATGCAATGCGGTCGAACCATTGCGCGATCAAGTGACTGATTCCGCCTCCCACGACGATGATGTCCGGCTCCAGCAGGTCGACAACATTGCCGAACCAGACAGCCAGAATGTCGGCAGTTTCGCGGAGGATCTCGGTGGCCAGGGGATCGCCTTCTTCCCAGGCCTTTGCCAGCGTCTCACTGCTGACCTTTTCGCGATCGCCACCCGCCAGTTCGAGGATGCGCTTGCCCCGCTCGCCTTCGCGCACCAACCGGTCCTGGGCGCGGTCGGCGATTGCCCAGCCGGAGGCGAAGGTCTCGATACATCCCGACTTGCCGCAGTGGCACTTCGTCCCGCGAAAGTCGATGGTGTTATGGCCGCCTTCTCCCGCCGCGCCGGTGCGCCCAAGATAAAGCTGCGTGTTGTAGGTGATCGCCGTGCCGATTCCGGTGCCGATGGTTGCGTAGAACATGCATTTGTAGCCCACGCCCGCTCCCCAGAGAGCTTCGGCGAGCCCGGCAGCGTTGGCGTCATTGTGCACGTGGGTCGGCAGGTTGTATGCCTTTTGGATTTCCTCCGCCAGGGGAAAGTTGAGCCAGCAAGGCAGGTTCGCCGGGTTCAGAATGGTTCCGGTCTGCGGATCAACCGGTCCCGGCGAGATGAGACCGATGCCGCGTATAGTTGCGCCAGGGTTCTCCCGGAAGGCGGTATCGATCGCAGTCCGGACCGACGCCAGTCCCTCCGCGGTGCTTCCGCGTGCCTGCATCGGATTTCGAGTGCGGTAGAGAATCCTACCCTTGGTGTCGACCAGGCCGGCAGCGACCTTGGTCCCTCCGATGTCCACCCCGATATACACGTCAGGAGTATCGGCCATGAGAAAACCCATCGTCCTTCAATCGTCGACCCTGATCTCAGTCCGCCGGAGAGCTAGTGCAGCGACGTCGGCGATACCTCGGTCCAGTCTGGCACGCCACCGCTCGACTCTTGCGACTCGACTTTGAAGTTTTGGACCACGCCGCGGTAGAGCAGCACCGCACAGATCGCCGAACCAGCCAACAGAAACGCTCCCATCGCCGGCTGATGCAGCAGGATCTTTCCTGTTCCGAACAGGCACATGTACACCATGGCGCAGCCGAGGGCCCAGGCGCCCAGATTGCTGCCGATGTCCCGGTATCCCACAATGTCAGATGCCTGCGTGGCAATGCGCTTCCAGCCGCGAACGTCGGGTCGCACATGGCGATAGAAACGCAGAAGGACTGCATCCGGCTCCGGTTTCGTCAGCAGGGTCACCGTGAGCCACACAATCGTCGTCACAATAGTCGTCGCCAACGCGCCCTTCGCGAACACCAATGAGCTGTTTCCGCTAAAGGGCTGCCAGCGGTTCAGAATGACGGTGACCAGCAGCGAGCAGGCCATGGCGGAAATCTCGCTCCAGGCGTTGATCCGCCACCAATACCAGCGCAGGATGTACACCGCGCCCGTGCCTGCGCCGATCTGCAATACCACCTGCCAGCCGGAAGCAATGGAGCCCAGTTGCACCGACACCCACGCGGAAACAATGACCAGCAGCACCGTGCACAACCGCGAAACCAGAACGTATTGCTTCTCGGACGCATGCTGATTCACGAACCTGCGATAGAAGTCCGACACCAGATACGACGCGCCCCAGTTCAATTGTGTCGCGATAGTAGACATGAAGGCCGCCAGAAATCCCGCGATCGCAATGCCGCGATACTGGTGCGGCAGATGCGAATTCAGCACCATCATGTAACCGGTTTCGGGATGCTGCAACCCCGGATACAGCACGACCACAGCCAGGCCGGTGATGATCCAGGGCCACGGTCGAATGGCGTAGTGCGCGATGTTGAACCACAAAACCGAGAGCAGGCCCTGCTTCTCGTCGCGCGCGCTGAAGATGCGCTGAGCGATGTATCCGCCGCCTCCCGGTTCCGCGCCGGGATACCAGAAGGCCCACCACTGCAGGCCGATGAACACCAGGAAGCTCGCGACCGGTACCATCCACAGCGGTTCGGCGGTGAGCCCTCGCGAGAAGTCTGGAAAGAAGCCGAGTGGATTGGCGGCATTCCCGCCGGCGGTAGACTGCATCGTGCGAAGGCTGTCCAGCATGTTCGTCATGCCGCCGCACGCCACGACTGCGAAATAAGCGACCGCGATCACGATGGTCATCTTCAGTACGAACTGGAAGAGATCAGTCCATAGCACTCCCCAGAGCCCACCGAGGGCTACGTACAGCCCGGTAAACGGAATCAGGAAGAGGACGCAGATGGCAAGCGCGGCGCCGTCATTGCCGCTCCACACCGAGCCGAAATGCGCGCTCATGAAGCGGCTGATGTTGTTCAGCATCGGCGTACCTGCCAACGTCGTACCGACAATGCTGGTCATTGCCTTGGTTACCCACCCGAGGATGACACAGTTCATCAGCAAGCCAAGGTAGATGGCGCGAAAGCCGCGCAGGAATGCCGCCGGCTTGCCGGAGTAGCGAATTTCGGCAAACTGCACATCGGTGAGCAGACCCGAGCGCCGCCACAGCCGGGCAAACAGGAAGACCGTCATCATGCCCGAGAACAGGAAGCCCCACCACAGCCAGTTCCCGGAAATTCCCTGCGAGTAAACCAGCCCGGTGACCACCAGCGGCGTGTCGGCGGCGAACGTGGTCGCCACCATGGAGGTCCCGGCCAGCCACCAGTTCACATTGCGGCCGGAGACGAAGTAGTCGTCCACGCTGCGCCCGGAGCGGCGACGGAACCACAGCCCCATGATGAGCGTGATCGCGAGGTAGCCGATGATCGCGGTCCAGTCGAAGAGAGTGAAGCTCATTTTTGGTTTCCGGGCCTTGCGAACTCTACCACGTGTACTTTGCCTGCGGCTCCTGCTGCGCCGCTTCCTGCAGTATCTGCTGCTTCCACTGTTGGGGAGCGGCCGTTTTGAGCCCATCCACGTTGGAGGCAGCAAGGATCAAAGCCCGATAGGATGGCAGCCACGAGAGCTTCAGGATCGACTTGTCGGGTTTCTCAGCCTGGTTGATCAGCGCGAGCTTGGTTTCTTTCCACCCGGGCGGCGGTGCGGTGTGGGACTGGAGATACGCCAGCGCCTCGAGACCCGCAGCCCCCAGTTTCTCCAGTTCGCCAACACGCCCCGCGCAATCCGCCAGCACCAGCGCCGTATCTTCCATCGCCTGAAACGCCGGACCGAGGTCGCGCCACTGCGTGAAGTTCTGCACCAGCGCTTCTGGCTGGGCAGAGAAGTTGGGCGCGTCGCTCAGTAGCTGGTCAACCCACGCAGCGAACTGCCTGCGAAAGGGCGCATCGGGTACCACAGCGTCGGCCACGTGGGTGAGGGGCGTGAGTTGCGTCTCAACCAACAGCTGCTCGCGATACGAGATGCCAAACGGATCGGCCACCTTCGCCAGCACCTCGACAGCGCCAAGGTCTCGCGTGCCCGTAACCTGCCGCAGCAGCTTTCCGGTGCTCGACTCATGCGTCAGTCCATCTTGCTCGAGGCCGACGCTGACCGCGTCGAGCCTGCGATACATATCGGCAACATTGGTCACCTCACGTGGCGACCAGAGCCGTTCTGCCAAGGCTGCATTGCGCGGCCATATTCGGCTGTCGATGTTCTCCGGCGAAAGGAACTCACTGAATGCGCACGATTCACCGCCAATCACCAGCGCTGCCTGCTCCGGCGTGAGATCGCTTCCTGTGGGGATGGGATCGTTCAGGTAGAAATACTCCGCGGGCGCCATGTGATCGAAATAGTATGGCTGCGACAGGATCCCCATGAAGCCGCGTTTGGCGCCATCGGCCAGAGACTTGGTGCCGCGCCACGATTGCACCACCACATCCTTAGGGAGATCGGGTGTCAGCACTTCGTCCCAGCCGATCATTTTCTTGCCGTGTTTCTGCAGGATCTTGAGCACCCGCTGGTTGAAGTACGCTTGCAACGCGGGCGCGTCCTTCAATCCGTTTTTCCGCATGAACTCCTGAATTCGAGGATTGGCCTTCCACTGGTTGCCGTTGTTTTCGTCGCCGCCGATGTGCATGTATTCGTCGGGAAACAACTGCGCCATCTCGCCCAGGAAGCCGTCCAGGAAGCGGTAGGTTTCCTCGCGGGTCGGGTCCATCGCGGGATTGAAGATGCCGAACTTGCGCTCGATGTGATAGGGGCCCGGACCGCTGGCCAGTTCGGGATAGCCGACGAACCAGCTCGTGGTATGTCCCGGCATGTCGAACTCGGGGACCACACGAATACCGCGGTTCGCCGCATACGCGATAATTTCGCGGACCTGGTCCTGCGTGTAGTAAAGGCCGTCCGAACCCATGCCTTGCAGCTTCGGAAAACGCTTGCTCTCGACACGGAATCCCTGGTCATCGGTGAGGTGCCAGTGGAAGACGTTCATCTTCACCGCGGCCAGTCCGTCGATGTTGCGCTTGACCACCTCCGCCGGCTGCCAATGGCGGGAGACATCGATCATCAGGCCTCGCCACGCAAAGCGGGGTTTGTCCTGGATGCTGACAAGCGGTAATAAATAGCCACCCTCAGTTGCCGAAACAAGTTGCAGAACTGTCTCCAGGCCTCGGATTGCTCCCGTGACCGTACTGGCTTTCAGCGTGGCGTGCTGCGCTGCGACTTCGAGCGTATAGGACTCGTCGTCACCAAGCTTGGGATAGGCGGATCCCGCCCCCGCACAGTCGATGCTTAGGGTGGGAGTGTTGCCGTTGCCAGCCACGCCGAGCGGCAGCTCGATGCCGGTTCGGCCCTCTATGCGGCTCTGCAACCGTCGAATAGCGCTTTCGAGACGAGCATCGGAGTGACCCGTTGTGCCGATCGTGAACGAGCCATCCAGCTTCAGCGCTCCCGGAGTCACGTGCATCAAGGCGGGAAGCGGCATCAGGTTGGTCGAGGGATCAGGAGGCATAGTCGTTGCCGCATCAGAGGCTCGCGCAAAGCCCGACAACAGTAACAAAGCAAGAAGAAGTCGCATCGTATGGGTGGTGAGACCAAACACCTTCAGTCAAGAATGCGCCCTGGAACACAGGGGCGCATTTATTGTGCACGGTGGATCGCGCCAGAGCAAGAAAAAAATGATCGATTATGATCATTGTATGATCGTTTATGTACGTTTATGGTAAATTAGGAGGCAAGGCGGTCTGCGGAGAGCTTCCCGTTCAGCCCCGCCAGGAGTCTGTATGCCGCAACAGGATGGATCCGGTCGCTTACCCGAGCGCTTCCCCTTTCACATGCTGGAGGAGATTTACCAGCAGCCCGACGCCATTCGCCAGACGATCGAGCAGCATCTCGACCAGACCACGAACACGGTTTGCCTGGATCGCTCTCCCTTCGCGCCGGCCGAGTGGGCTGGGCTGCGCTCCATCAGCATCGTAGCCAGCGGCTCCAGTCGCCACGCCGGGCTTTGCGGCAAGCTCATGATCGAAGAGCTCGCCGGCATCCCGGTCGATGTTGAACACGCCAGCGAATACGGATGCCGCAAGCCGCTCAACGGCGGTGGGTCTTTGGTGATTGCGATCACCCAGTCCGGGGAGACCGCCGACACGACGGCGGCGCAGCGGCTGGCCAAAGAGAACGGCAAGAAGACGCTCTCCGTCTCCAACGTAATCGACTCCACCATTTCACACGAGGCCGACGCCAACTTCTTCACCTATGCCGGCAAGGAAGTCGCCATTCCGGCGACCAAGAGTTTCACCACGCAGCTGACCGCGATGTATATGCTGGCGCTCTTCCTGGCCTCGCACAAAGGCACGCTCAGTGGGGAGCAAGTTGCCCGCAGACTGCGCTCCCTTTCGCGGCTGCCGTCGATTCTGCCGGGCCTCATCGCACGTTTTGATCCGCACGCCGAGTCGATTGCGAAGGACTTCTACAAGGATGAAGTCTTCCTCTATCTCGGCCGCGGCGTGCATTATCCGATCGCCCTCGAAGGCGCACTGAAGCTGAAGGAAATCTCCTACGTCCACGCCGAGGGCTATCCGACCGGAGAACTGCGTCACGGACCGACCGCGCTGCTCGATGAAAGCCTCCCCGTGGTTGCCATTGTGACCCGCGATCCCGCCGATCCGGAATCGATGCTTCGCTATGAACGCTCGCGGTCGCTGCTGAACGAAATCCGGCAGCACTCCAGGCGGCAGATCCTGATCGCCTCCGAGGGTGACGAAGAGATTCAAGAGTTCAGCACGCCGTGCTTCTTGTTGCCCAATCTCGATGAGTTGCTGCTGGCGATCGTTGAAGCGGTGCCGCTCCAGTTGCTGGCCTACCACATCGCGGTGATGAACGATTTCAACCCCGACCGTCCACGAAACCTGGTGAAGTCGGTGACCGTGGACTAATGCCGGCTTCCGGAACCGTTGGTTTTTTGATCGCTCGCTCCTGATCGAATAGGATCATATTTGATTTCGGGAGAACTTTTCTTTTCCGAGTTTTTCGGCAAACCGTACAGGCGACATGCCGCACAAACGTACATCCATATTGAACGAAGAGCGCCGCCGGGCCATCGTGGATTTCGTTAATCAGCACGGGAGGGCCCTGGTCCGTGAGCTGGCAAAGAAGTTCGGCAGCTCCGAAATCACCATTCGACGCGACCTCGAGCTGCTGCACGACGGTGGACTAGTCCACCGTACGCATGGTGGGGCGCTGCCCATCCGCGCCGGTGCCGAACTGGATCGCGATCTCACCCAGCGCGAGCTGCAGCATCCTCGCGAGAAGTTGAAAATCGCCGCCGCCGCCGCGCGAATGGTGAAAGAAGGTCAGTCGGTCATCCTCGATTCAGGCAGCACCACGACCGCCATCGCCCGCGCGCTGCGCGACTTTCAGCAGTTGACCGTCATCACCAACGCCATCAATATCGTCGCCGAGCTGGCCGGTGGCAGTGTGGACGTAATCCTCACCGGGGGCACGCTGCGCAAGAATTCTTATTCGCTGGTCGGCCCCATCGCGGAGGAAAGCTTGCGCCGGCTCAAAGCCGACATCCTGTTTCTCGGCGTGGATGGCTTCGATACGCATTCCGGCGTCTCGACTCCGAGCCTGCTGGAAGCGCAACTGAACCGGCTGATGGTGAGTATTGCGGCGCGCGTGGTGGCGGTTTGTGACTCCAGCAAGTTCGGGCGCTCCAGCCTTTCCTCGATCGTGCCGATCACGAACATTCACGGTGTGATCACCGACAAGCAGATACCCAAGACGGACCTGCGGGCCTTGAAGAAAGCGGGGCTGGAGGTCACGCTGGTGTGAACGCGCGAAGAAGTGGCCCGGACGTTGTCCCCAGCGCGGAATCTCCGCGACGGAGACATCTCCTACTCCGAACGATTTGTTGCCTGCCGAGAATGTCCTCGAGAAACCCGTGTATCTCAGAAGATACATGGGTGTCTCTTCCGTGGAACGTGTAACACTCAGCCAGGTTCGCTATGCAGCAAGCTCTACGAACCCCAGTTACTTGCTGCGGAAGTTCGCGATCGATCAAAACCATTCCGCCATCGAGACTTACTCATTGTGCGCGGTACGCGAGTTGAGGCAATCAGCCGCCGGCGTAGCTGGATTCCTCCGCGCACCGCTCAATGGAGACCGGATTGCTTTCCAGAAAGGCGGACTGGATTGACAAGCAGTGGAGAGTGACGGGCGCGGAATGTTTGGCGCGTTTTCCCTGGTTGGTCCAAGCCGAGCGAATGTGAAGTGATCTGAATCGATCCACAAGGAGCCTGACATGAGTGAACTTATACGCCACGTTGCCTTAGTTTCGGACTCACCAGCGGTGAGTTTTTCCGACGTAGCGCCGGTTGCCGCGGCGCTGCAAAAACAGGTCACACGAGACTTCGGTCCGGTCTGGGACGTGCAGGGCACCGTCGATGCCTTCGACAAACTCGAGGACGTTCCGCTCGACTATTGGCCAGTGATCTTGCGGGATGACATCCATGAAAAGGACGCCGCTGGATTCCACACTGACAAGCACGGGCAGCCGTTCTCGCTGGTACAGATCGATGCCAGCTGGCCGCTTACGGCGAGCCACGAGGCGCTTGAGATGCTTGCGGACCCCTTCGGTAGCCGAGTGGTAGCGGGCAGCCCGCCGCCCCAGGCGCCGGCCGAAATCAAGTCCTTGCAGCGGGTTGTATATCTGGTCGAGGTTTGCGACCCGTGTGAAGACGATTCTTTTTCGTACACCATCAACGGAGTGACAGTCTCCGATTTCATCACCCCTAACTTCTATGACCCAACCGAGGTAGCATCCGTCCGCTATAGCTTCAGCGGCAAGCTCAAGGGACCCCACACGGTGGCCAACAATGGATACGTCAGCTTTGGCGATCCGGCTTCGGGCGAGTGGTACCAGATCATGGTCACTAACAACCTCCCCAAACTGGTAGAACTGGGCAAACTGGACACGTCGGGGAAGAGCCTCCGGGAGGCGGTGGACGGTATCGTGCTTCGTACGCGCAAGAGCGAGCAGAAGCAGGGCAAGGCGCTCCGCAGAAAAGATGCCTCGCTTATTGCACCGCCACAGAAGGCCACTGCCGAGCGCGCCCGTGCGCTGCGCAGTTTCATCAAGACCCTCTAGATAAATTTCGGTTAGCAACGCGTGGATTTCGACGGTGCGAGGCTGCAAAGGGGAATCCTTTCGCAGCCTCAGTCATCTACCGATGCATGAACATGCCACCTGACGAGGAAGAGCAAGCGAAGATGGAGAGGGCACGCCAGATACGCGAGGAAATCGAGGCCTTGAAGCGTGGTGGAAAGGCGAACGACAACCCCACCCCCTCCATACGCGAACAAATCGAAGACGCCAAAGCGAAGCTTCCCAAGTCTGAGGAATAGGGCCAATCCCGCCTCAACTTCCCTTCTGTGCCTAAGGCGGCTCTCGCCCCGGGCCGCCAGTCAACCACCGCATTTATCGCCGGGTTGCAGTTCTCCTCTTCAGCACCAAGCCCTGTAAACCCTCCTTCCCACCCAATCCAGCCCGGTGTCTCCGTTCAGATACACCGGTGTATCCGCGGACTGTGCCGCCGTGCGAAAGCCGCACATTGATGACGTGAAATCAAGGGGTTTCGCGGGATTGCGATCTGGCCGCCCGATTGCAACTTGAAGAGTCGGAGATGCCATGAATCGGCAATCAGCTGGAATTTTGGGCGCCGCGCTTTTTCTGTCGCTGATCACATCGCAGGCGTTTCACGGCACAGCGCCAGGAACGCCGGCAGCGGCCCGGCAAGCCGGCCCAGTCGCGATTCACCAATCCGTCAACGCTGCTACGGGCACCGACGAACTGTGCCCGCAAGAAGGAATTCTCGATGCGATCCGGATGGCGTATGGGACAGGCCGAACCCCCCTCGCCAGCGAGTGCAAGTTCGGGCCCGGGTTGATCGAGGGAAAGAGAACCGGCTTCATGGTGGCACTGGTTCCCGATCCGCGACACACCCACTTAGAGCTGATGTTTGACCGATCAATCGATGCGATCGAGGAAGGCGTGCAGAACAGTGAATTGGTATTTGAGCAGTCATGGATGCCGTGGGACAGCGTCGAACACCGCGAATCCGATAACTTTCTGTTACGTGATGGGGAACAGGAGGAGGTCCGGGACCGCGAAAGGCTGCCGGGAATTCTGATCTTCCGCAGGGCAAATTCCGGGGCGCGATGGGACAAGCTCGTAGTGTTCGTAGTCGGTGAGAAGCCCACCTCGGGGATCAACAAAGACCAGTTCAGAAATGCGACGTCTTACGTTGCTGCTCTGGCGCCAGTTCTAGAAAACGTGGACGAAGAGAGTCCACAAGGGACACTCCGGATCAGCGGCCCGACTTTCTCAGGGTCGTTCCCATCTCTCGCGGACTTGCTTGCCTGCAAAGAGGGGACTGGCTATCCATGCAACGCTCGGATCCTGGTGTTGAGCGGCACCGTCACCGGGCGATCCAGTATCGACGACTTCAAAACGAGAATCCAGGGACGGCGTATAGAGTTTGCCAGTTTCCAGCATTCGGATGACTACGCGATAGAAAATCTTCTTGTCTTACTTCACGATAATGACTATGACCTGCAAAGGGTCGCCCTGCTCTCGGAAGATGAGACCGCCTACGGGGATGCGACAGAGCAGATGCAGCGCGCAGCTCCGGCGGAGCTGCTTCCTAACCGGCCCTCCCTAACAACAGATCCGGAGCACCATGCGGCGAGCCTGGGAGAGTGCAAAGCTGATGGCCAGAGGTGTATCCCAAAGCTGTATTTTCCGCGAGGTATCTCTCACCTGCGTGCGGCGTATCAGCACGGGCCAACCGCCGCCGACAATGGGACAGAGCATGTCCCCCGATCGGTACTACCGCTTGACCTGGTAGATACCGGGAACGATGACACCGTACCTCCTTATGCACAGCGACAGACCCCGATATCGCAGGAAGCCATTTTGCAGGGTATCGTCACCGAGCTGGATAACGATCGCATACAGTACATTCTGCTTCGAGCCACTGACCCGCTGGATGAACTCTTTCTGGCGCAGTATCTGCGTTCGAATTATCCCAATGCCCGAATTGTTACGGTCGGAGCAGACCTGCTGTTCCCGCGGGAGATTGCGGACGGTAGCCTGCACGGAATTCTCGCGCTCTCCAGTTACTCACTGACTCCGGGAGGCGAACACGGCACCGCTGGAACGGAAGCCGCGGACCACATCTTTCCCAGTGACAATTCGGTCGGGTTGTTCAACGCAACAACCGCTCTCCTGGCCGCTACTTTGCCGAAAGACGGCGGGTCCGCAGCTACATATTTCTCCGCACAAGCGGACACCGCCGGCATCTGCGGTGACGCCCTTACGGTTCGGGACCATACCCATTTATTCGACTACGCCTGGGGTTTTGGCAGCGGAGTTACGCAGAAGCATTACAAGTGTGCCCCACTTCATCTGCTGGTATTAGGCCATTCCGGTTATTGGGGGGTCGCAGATCTGGGTGTCGGCAGTGCAGCCAGGAGCCAGGTTCCGGCGATTGCTGTCGCCCCAGGCGAATCCACCAACCGAATACCTCAGGCTGTACATCTGCCCTTGTCCTGGCAGGTGGCGCAGGTACTGACGTGGCTGATTGCAGTCAGCTTCGTCATGCTCACGTTACAGTCCAGCGTCCTGGGCACATCGGAAGCTGCGGCCCATTTCGGCCCCACCACGTCACAGTCGCGTCCGGAAGAAGTGGCCATCGGCGCCTATGTCATCGTGTGTGCGCTGCTGCTGTTGTTGTGGCCTTATCGGTATCCGACACTGGCGTGGTCGACAGGCAGCGTGGTCATCATCGTCGCGGCCGCGGTGATGGTGTGCGCTGCCGCTCTGTTGAACTTTATTGGACCGGCCTATTCCCGGCTTCGCCGGTTATTTGTTACCTCGGTAGTAGTTACAGCCATCGTGATCGCTTCTCCCTGGGAAGCAAGTCCCACACGCCTACTGGAGGTGCGGAGATCAATGCACCTGACCAGCGGTGTGTCTCCTGCACTGCCCTTATTGCTTCTACTGGCAGCCCTGTTGTGGTGGGCATGGTACACCTTCACCGGCACCACGCTTCTGGACGATCGCAAGCCTCGCCTGCCAGGGCTGGAACAGTACAGCGGCCCGATTGCCACCAGCCTTCGTCCTATTTCCGGCGAGGAGCAGACGCGGTTGATGCGACTGCTGGCTCCGGGAAACTGGTTCAGCTTGAACGACCTCGGCTTGCGCATGCGGATCGAGATACCAGCGATCGCGGTTATGGCGGTGGTGGTCTGGCTGGCGGACAAGTCACATCCGCTCAGAACCTTCGAAGAACACAACTACGAGAGACTGATTGGAGCGTTGATCCTTGGGATTCTCTACCTGCTGGCTGCCTCAGCCTTTCGCCTGCAAGCGATCTGGCAGGAATTCCGGGCCTTGCTCAACGCGCTCGACAGCTACCCGATACGTAGTGCCTTTCGAAATGTGAAGGGTTTTTCGTGGACCCCGTTGTGGAACATGGGCAGCGGCTCTCTTGGCGAGTTCCAGAGGCTTCTGAGCCGGCAATTCGAGACCATGCGTTGCGCACTAGTGCGGGCCGGAGGCCAGCTTGGCGCCGCGGACACCAATCGCACTTTCACTGCGCTCCTACGGACGTATGACCTTGCGTTACAGCGGCGCGCCGCCGGCATCCTGGTGCGAGCTCCGCACAAGTACTGGAAGCGGCGGGTCACGACGGACACGGTCCTGATCCAAAGGCTCGCCAGACTGCAGGTGGAGGTGGGGAGAGTTGCCACCGAGGCGCTACTGCTTGCCGCCAACTACTGGCCCACGCGGGAGGCCATTTCGTTCAACGGGGACGAAAAGTCAGTTCGAGAAGAATTGATGCCCCTGGGTGTCGCCGTCGCTGCCCTTCATTCCCAAAGTTCGATTCCTGCATGCTACCCGTTCCTGGCGTTTCAACAGGACCGTGAAAGGCAGAAACAGGAAACCGAACAGATGATCGGCGCGTGCGAGCAATTTGTGGCGTATGTCTATCTGAATTTCATCCTGGTGGTGGTGGTCCGTATTCGAACGCTCATCCTGGCAATCTCGGGAATCTTTGTCTTCTTGTCGCTGGCGTTGAGCGTTTATCCGTTTGAGCCCCAGGTTGTCTTGCGGTCGGCGATGGCTGCGCTTTTCGTGGGGCTGATTTGGATTGTGGGTACGGTTTACGCTCAAATGCACCGCGACAGCACACTGAGCCACATTACCGACACGACTCCGGGCGAGTTGGGCCTGGACTTCTGGATTCGCATTGCAACCTTCGTTGCCCTACCCGTTCTTAGTCTAGTCGCGTGGGGATTTCCCGAGTTCAACAATTTCCTGTTTTCCTGGGTAGAACCGGCAACCCAGGCCATCAGGTGAGTTCTCATTTCGAAAGGAGAAGAGACACTATGCGTACCACAGCGTCGAGCAAAGTGCAGGACCTTCGCAATTTGCGATTGCGGAATAACCATCGTGGAAGGATGAGTGCAGGGCGGCTGCTGGTTTTGGTTGTGCTAGTGGCAGCAGTGTGCTGCTACGGGCAGGACGATCAACCGCCGCCGCCGACCCCGCCCAATCCTGGGATCTCTTGCGCACAGGACAACACCTATCCCTGTAACGGAATCAGCGTGGGGAAGCCGAAGGTCTTCGACAATCGCACCCTGACGTTGATGCTCGAAGACCTGTCCGCTCGTCTGCAGGGTGTTCAGTTCATCGATCAAAAGTCGCTCGCCGCGGCGTTTGGCATGCTGCAGGGATTTCAATCCAGCGATTTCACTTCAAACGTCAGCATCTCCACGCTGCCCACGCCTGGCGTGACCAAAGACGTAACGACGACTACGGGCAACGTGGATTCGAATGGGAAGGCGCTGCCGGACACGAGCAAGACCGACATCAATACCACCAGGAGTTCGGTGACGCCGCAGGCTCCAGCACTCGACGCGGCACAGACGCTGTCGGGATTCAACCCGAACTTTGGCCAGAATCCGTCCGATTTGTTGAACGACCAGGTCAACCTCACGTACCAGATCTTCAACTTGCGAATGATCCTGGAAAAATCGCTTACTGACCGCCTCACCATCAACAACCAGACCCGTCTGCAGGCCGTCATGGGCTTCAACGTCACGCTCGACCCGCCTCGCACGGCGAACGACGCAGTTGCCGTCGTCGAGATTACTTTGGAAGCGCACGACCCGGTTCCCACCGAAGATGGGCTATCTCTCATCTCGGTGATGCCGATGGAAAAGAGCTACAACTCCGCCGCCGTGAGCACCAAGTCCAATGCGTTCAGCGGTGCGGCCGTGGTGAAAATGGCCCAAGTCGGAGTGAGTGCGCGCAAGCGCAGCCAGGTCTTTTACATCTACGGCGACACTGACACCCTGGCGTACGAACGAATGGTGCCGAAGCAACCCAACAAAGTGATCTTCGGATGGATGTTCCGGCCGGTACTGGGTAGACGCTCCATCTCTCCCGGGCTGCGGCAGCTCTTTGCCTTGGTGGCCTTACCTGCGGTCGACGACAAGAGTGACAAGAATAACCACTTGGTCGGCGTGAAGGTACGGACCTACTGGAAGAAGTACGACCACAAGACGATGACGTCGTACCTGGCTAACAACACCAACCGCGCCACCGAAGCCAGCTTCTGGCTGTCGTTCGGCCTCGCCGAGCCGCAGATTTTCGGCAAAAAGTACGTAAATACTGCGGACTATCCAGATGTCTACGTGAAGCCGACCCACGTTTATGAAAGCCACTTACGAGCGCGGGTGCGAACTGCGTCTTGGAGACCAGCCGGCGCAAAGACGGCGCTGGTCACTATTGACGGAGAGAACTTTTTCACCGGCACCAGCGTCGCCATTGGCGACAAGGTCCTTGCCACGCCCACCGACGGGCTGATCATCAAGTCCAATGAAACGCTTGACGTGCTGACGACCATCGACACGTTAGCCACAGGGCCCGGTGAGATCGTCAGCCGCTATGGCGCCGCGGTGCCGATTCGTGCTCCAGACATAGCAGGTAGCAATGGCTTCGAGATCGTAGGATCAAAGCTGTACCCGTCCCGTTCGGGTTATCGAACGCTGACCTTGGATTTGTCTGGCGACATACCAACTGATCCGATTATTGCGGTGAACGACAAGGCAGTGCCTTTGCCTTACACCCAACATGAGAACTCGCTTTCTGCAAATGTGCCTGAGTCCTACCTCAATGACGGCACCGGCATGGCGAAGGTGACATCTCCCTTCCTTCCGCCTGGGAAATGGACCAAGACATTTCCCGTGGGAGGAACGCCCTTCGTGGTCACACGCGTAAGCGCGAAGACGATAACGATCGCGCGGCCCGACCCGCTTGGGTTTATCGGCGATCCGAGCAAGGATCTCGGGGTTGCCGTGCCCCCCTACTGTTGGCGGCTGTTGGCAAATGATACGGCTGTAACGCTCCACAGCAGCGTGTGTCCTAATGGGACGGTCGGCCCTGTAGAAGGCCCAAACTTAGTAAGTTTGACGCTAGACAAGGGCATCCCGGACAAGGTCATCCTCGTAGCGCCCAATACGGCATCCACGGTTCTCGATGTTCCCAAGCTGCCGTCGGATACGTCGGATACACCCAAACCCATTGCCCTCAAGCAATACGATTCCGCCTGGATCGACATTGCCAACGTCGAATTGGCGAAGGTGGACTACATCGAAGCGAATCAGATTCACCTGGCACCCCGGCCCGGAAAACCAGGCAAAGACGGCAAACCGGCCACTGGATTCCAGGTCGAAGTGACCAGGACAATTACCGCCAAACCGGGCGATATCGATGTGACTGTCGTCGGCAAGGACGGCACGACACTCGGTAGCGTCAAACTTCAAATCAGTTGTGTCCACTGCAGCACTAACGGAGGTCAGTAAAGACAATGACGACTAAATCACGTAAGACTACAAAAGCGAAACATCCGACGGCAGCAATGCTTCGAGACCTGAAAGTGGTCTTTAAGAAACATAATTGGCCTGGTCATCCGGTTGGCCTGATGGCCGCAGCCGCTATCCCCGGTCCCGACACATGTCCAGACGGCAGCGAGCCACAGATCGTGAGTTTCCAACAGCCGGACGGGACACAGGTCACGAAAAAGATGTGCCTCTAACCGGGGCGAAACGTGTGCAGTACCCAACCGCAGGCAGTGCCATTTGGGCCCGTAGCGCAACCACGCCGCGGGCCCAATTCCTTTTCGGCGGTCCTCGCCGGCGAGAAACCAGGGATGGGAACAGGCAGAATCAAGTTCCGGAGGAGTGAAATGACCGTATAATGCACCAATCCGGAGCCACATTTGGACTCGCTACTCACCACTCTGGTGCGGTTTTCGCAGCGGTGGCGGCCACCCTCTGCGGAGCAACTGCCACAGGCGACGGTCCCCGACCTGAAGCCGGGCAGCCGATGGGGGGATTTCACGATCGTCCAGAAGCTGGGTGCGGGGTCCTTTGGCTGCGTGTACCACGCGCGAGACCGGCTGGAACGCGACGTGGCGCTCAAACTGCTCGATTCGCCCGAAGCTATCCATGAGGGCAAGATACTTGCCCGAATCAAGCATCCCAACATTGTGCAGGTCTATAGCTACGAGTCGGGGCCGCAAGGGTCAGCGCTCGCCATGGAGTTGATTCGCGGGGAGAATCTTGAGCAATTTGTGGAGAAGCATGGCAGGCTGGACGCGGTCAACGCCGCGCTCACGGGAGTGACGCTGTGCCGCGCTATAGCGATGGTCCATAGCAAAGGGCTTGTACATCGCGACATAAAGGCCAGCAACGTGGTGCGCCAACCAGACGGCCGGGTGACCCTCGTGGATTTCGGTTTGGGCCGTCCGATAGCATCAATCGAACAGTCACCCGAAGTGGCCGGGACCGTACCGTACATGGCTCCTGAGCTTTTCGAAGGTAGTCCCGCAAGCGCCAAGACGGACATTTACGCACTAGGCGTGCTGCTTTACTACCTGCTTTCGCTGGATTATCCAGTCGTGGCTCCTGACTACGAGGGTTTTCGTGCCGCTCATCGAGACAGGAGGCGAACCTCGCTGCTCGACGTCCGTCCCGATCTGCCTTATGCACTCACCCAGGCGGTCGAGACGGCGATTCATCCTGATCCCGGGAAGCGGTATCGCTCATCCGGAGCCATGGCAGGGGCCCTGGAGGAGGCGTGGCAAGCTGGACGGCAGCGGGCGAACCGCCGCGCTTGGGGCATTGCCTGGGCAGCGGTCGCAATTGTGGTTTCGGGAGTCACGTGGGAATTCTTCCATGACCGCCCGGGCGAAGAACCCATGGAATTCGTACGGCTGTCGAATACCGATACGTTGAGTCAGGAGCCGAGTCTTTCGGCCGACGGAGGCCTGATGGCCTACGACTCTGACGAAGCCGCCAAGGACAACCTAGACGGCGAGGGCAACTTAGACATCTGGGTACGGAAGGTTCCGGAAGGGGCGGCGATGCGCCTCACCCGTGACCCAACCAACCACACGACTCCGGCAATTTCCCACGACGGCAAGTGGGTGGTGTTCCGATCGGAGAAGGAGGGAGGCGGCATTTATCTGATGCCGGCTTTGGGGGGGCCCGAGCGGCTCATCGCGAAGGGTGGTTATGCGCCTCGCATCTCGCCCGATGGGAAGAACGTGGCCTACTATGTGGGTGACCCCTGGCATTCGAAGACCCCGGGAGCAAAGTTATATGTTGTGCCGTTGGCAGGCGGCGAGAGCCGGGAACTGGCTGCCGATCTGGCGGATGCGCGAAACCCGGTGTGGGCACCGGACTCAGGGCACATTCTGGTTCAGGGCTCCGACGACCCGAACCTTCCCCCGGATACGAATGCCGAATGGTGGGTCGTGTCTCTGGACGGATCCAAGTCGATCAATACAGGCTCCCTGCACGCGTTCCACCGCCAAGGATTGGAAGTGCACACCTGGGCGGCATACTGGGCTGAGAGTTCACTGGTGTTTTCGGCCGCCCACGATGCAAATGTCAACTTGTGGACCGCCACCCTTAAGCTGGAGCCTACACTGCGGGTGAGCCCGGCGAAGCGATTGACCAGCGGCACCGGATTCGAAGCGTCGCCCTGGATGGCCGATAACGGAACCCTGGCGTTCGACAATGTCGAACAGCGTCTTCATATCTGGAGCGTCAACCTGAACCGCACTTCGCGTGACCGTGGAGACAATATGGAGAAGGTCACTACGACCAGAGACCTGGATGCGATGCCGTCTGTCTCGCGCGACGGAAAGATTTTGGCCTTTACACGTACGACATCAGAAAAAGGCATGCGGCAGGTATGGGTCCGTGATGTTGGCTCGGGCGAAGAGAGCATGCTGACGGACAACCAGGACTGGAAGGGCGCAGCTGTGATAAGCCCCGACGGCTTGACCGTGGCGTACTCCGCCCAGGAAGGTGACGACACCACGATCAACTTGATCGACCGCCAGACACGGAGATTTCGCCAGATTTGCCACAGATGCGGGTGGGTCGCGTCGTGGACTCCCGACGGCAAGGCGCTGCTGACCAGTACAGGTGACGCAATAAAACGGGTGGACGCTTCAACTGGTAATCCGGAACTGGTCCTTTCTCGACCTGGTTTCAACTTGGATGAAGCGGAACTTTCTCCCGATAAACGATGGATTCTCTTTTCGGCGCATCTTCCGTCGCGGCAGCGGCAAGTGTATCTGGCGTCCACCGCGAAGCCGGACCAGTGGACTATGGTAGCCAGGGAATCGGCCTGGTCAGACAAGGGGCACTGGTCAGCCGATGGCAAGACTCTTTATTACTATTCCTTTTCGGATGGCCACGCTTGCATTTGGTCCCGTAGTTTCAATGCGAATGACGGGCTTCCTTCGGATAACCCCAGGGCCGTGCGTCATTTCCATGACGTTCGGCTATCCCCACTGCAAGTCTCACAGGCCGTCAGAGGTTTCGCGGTAGGACCGAACAGAATGTACTGTAACCTTGCGGAAATGTCCGGCTCCATATGGATGGGATTTCGGCAAAAATAGCTTGTCTTTCTGAACAACAGTAGTTAGTCTTCGTTCTCTCGGGAGGCGTTCATGGCAAACGAACCAACTCCGCAAGCTCCAGGCGATAGCCCGAAGAAAACGGTCACGACCTACACGATTACGATCGAGACAACGGGCGAGCTTGAACCTCACGTAGAGGCACTCCTAACGAGCAGTTTGCAGGCCACGGCGGATAACATCCGAATTCATCTGCCGGACGACGCGACTGCTAGCGGTCCAACTAAACATCCCGGTGGTGGGTAGGACGAGACCATAGCACATGCGGATTTGTCTGGTTTCTCCGGCGACGGATACCGACCTTGATGAGTCGGTCCTGCGGAGGCGAGAGGCTGGCCATTCCAGGCCGCGCGAGTATCCGCTCGGCATTTTGACGCTGGCCGCCGAACTGCTGGACACGGGGTACCGGCCTTCTATCCTGGATCTGAATGTTCTGTATTTTGAGTATCTGAACTCGAATGCACGCCGGGCGAGTGTGCCTTTTCGCGTGTACGTGGCCGACCGCCTGGTGCAAGAGGATGCGGATATTGTTGGGCTCGGTACGATTTGCAGCAGCTATCCCCTAACCCTGCAAATCGCTCGCGAGCTCAAGTCGCAAGATCCGGAAGCCCTCGTGCTTCTGGGCGGCCCGCAGGCTTCAGCGGTCGACATCGCTACCTTAGAGCACATGCCATGCGTCGACTTTGTGCTTCGTGGCGAAGCGGATCGCACTCTCCCGGAGTTCATTGCTCGACTGGAAAACGGGAGAGCTGTGAGCGACATGGCCGGCCTCGTGTATCGGGCCGATGGCCGTGGCCGGCGTAACCCCGATCCCCCAGTGGTGCAGGACCTTGACGAATTGCCCCTCCCAGCCTTTGATCTATATCGCTGGCACACGGGTTCGCGGATCCTCCCTCTCGAGCACGGGCGTGGCTGCCCTTTCAGCTGCAAGTTTTGCTCTACCAACGATTTCTTTCGCCGCCGCTTTCGCCTGAAATCATCCGCACGGATGATTCGGGATATGGACACGCTTTCGCGCCAATACGAAGTCGAGTACTTCGACCTCATGCACGACATGTTCACCGTTGATCGCAAGCGAGTCGTCGACTTCTGCGAGGCCATGATAGCCAGCGGCCGCGGCTACCGTTGGGGATGCAGCGCACGTACGGACTTCGTTGACCACGAGCTTCTGGAACTCATGGCATCGGCCGGGTGTATCGCGATTTTCTTTGGCGTCGAGTCCGGATCGGCCAGCACGCAGGAATACATCGACAAACACCTGGATATCGACGAGGCCTTGCGAAGCGTCCAATCCTCATGTCGAGTCGGCATGAGTACTGTCGTCTCCATGATCGTGGGGTTCCCGGAGGAAACCCGTGAGGACCTGCGCGCGACCCTGAACTTTCAAGGTGACTGCATAAGAAATCGGCAGGTAGACCCTCACCTGCACTTACTGGCCCCACTGGCGGGCACGCCGCTGCAACAGCAATTTCGCAACGAGTTGGTGCTGGGGGACCTTTACGCTGATCTATCGCATTCGCAGATCGTTCAGGATGCAAATGAACGAGAACTTATCCTCCAGTTCCCCGACCTCTTCCCCAACTTCTACTCGCTTCCGACGCGGCACTACAGTCGGACCTACCTTGAGGAGTTGCGTGAGTTCATGCTGCGGGCCCTGCACCGCTTCCGCTGGCACCTTGTGGCGTGGCGGACCCATGGCGGTGATCTCTTGGAGTTGTTCGAATCGTGGAAGCAGTGGGCAGGCGAAAACGACGTTCCGCAATTCCGCGGGGCGATCATGCGAAGTTACTACTGCGGCTGGGAATTCGATCGCCATTTCGTGAGGTTCCTTGACAGTCGGCCCGAAGCAGACCGAAGTCCGCTTGAAAAGGTGTTGCTGCGATTTGAGCAAGAGCTACTGCAGAACCTGCGTCAGCCTTCCCAGGCAGGGCCGGCGACGCCCATTAGCGAGATCCACAGTGATATGCGGCTGGCTTTGGAGGAATATACCTATCTCTTGCAGATCGACGGCGACGTAGCGCGGGTAGTGGAGCTGTTGGAGCGAAACCAGCCTTCCGATGACTCTATCTATCGACCTACCTGGGTCACTACTCGAATTGATTCCACGGGCGAGGTCGAACTCCTTCACTTACCGTACCTGGGCGCCAAGTTTTTGTCGCTTTGTGATGGAAGCAACTCGGTAGATACAGTGCTACGCGAGTTTTCCGGCGTGTGCTCCAGTCAAACGGACATGCCCCCCTGGGATGTTGCTACCGCGGCGCTCAGGGTAATGCATCGGGACCGATTGGTTAGGGTCATTCCAGCCGCCACGTAGTCATAGAGCGGCCGGTCGCCCAGCGGCCAGCAGGGAATAAAACTCTGCCAGCCGGCTTGTGTCGTGCTCAAACCAATTGGACAACCACTCGGAGAACATCTCGGCCGCGCCGCCTTCGGTAAGGCTGCCCCGGTGGATCCGGCAGATTAGGTCACCAGCGAACATCCCGGACATCAGGGCTTTGAGTACGCCGTGAGACGCGGCGGGATCGAGCACGCTGGCTGCATCACCAACGATAAAGTACCCGGGGCCGGCACAGGCTTCGACGATTCTCCACGTCACGTCGGCGCCTCTGACGGGCCCAACCTGCTCGAAACCGCGCAACTGAGCCGGCGTGAGTTTGTCCCAGTGGTTAAAACCAAGGCGAGTCCATGAAACCAGGCTGGGCTTGACTTCTGCAATCCAAGTCCAACCGTGCGGTGTTCCGGTGATGCATGGAAGGGAGCGCGTATCCAGATCGGAACCGGCCCTACTATAGCCATACATTGCTATAAGGGATCGTGCTTTTCTTCGCACTCTTAACTGCATTTGCTTACTAAACCAGTGGGCGCGGCCAGACGCGTCGACTATGAAGTGCGTTCGAATCTCTCCCAGAGAAGTCCTTACGCCGCTGAGTCGGCGACCTTGCACAGCGACGTCAAGGGCCTTACAAGGCTGAAGTACGCATACGCCCTCCCGCTGCGCTCCCTGTAACAAGATATGGTCGAAATCTGCCCGCCATGCCTGGAACCCGCGCCACGGGCCGGAAGCATCCCTCCCGAAGGGGTGAAAGCGCATCGATTCCGCCCAGTTCACCCAGTGACCTTGGTGACGAGGAAAGCCCGCGGCGAGGACGGGTGAAAGCACGCCCAACTGCTGCAGCAACGGCTCAACCCCTGGATGGAGTGTTTCTCCGGGTGCATCCCGCGGAAAACCTTGGGCTTCCAGGAGGATGGTTTGGAGACCTTCACGCGCGCACCAGATCGCAGCAGCGGCGCCGGCCGGGCCGCCGCCCACGATCAGGACGTCACCCCTAAGATTCACAGACAGTCCACTTACCGACATTCGAGTCGAACAAGATCACTGTAACCGGGGTGGCGAGCGCGACCACCGAGCGTTCGAACTCGACCCACACTTTTGGCGGCTTGGGCGCTGACGAACTGGACGAGACCCGAGTCGCCTGAATCATGAAAAAGCGATAGGGATCCGCCAGCCGTGAGCCAGTCGCTTTGTGCGCTTCTTCCGTATCGCGCGGTTCCGCCAGATCGAAACTAATGACCGACCACTTGGCCTTCGCGCCAGTATCTGTCGCTCCCAGCGCCTGATAGACCCTCGCCATCAGAAGAGTCCATAGCTTGTAGTCTTCGGCACTGACCTGAGCAATTCCACGGAAGTCGAAACCAGCCTCCTCATATTGGCGGACATAATCCGTTTGATTCAGAGAGTAAAGTTCGGCAATCCCCGGGGAGCGATCCTTCGGATTCCGCACGACCTTGGGGGCAGCTAGTCCGTCCCACCCCAACCGGGAGTCAGGAATGGGAGTGACGCTTGGAAATAAGTTCATCGCGTAAAGGCGGGAGGCGTCCGGAGCGACGGCTGGCCAGAAGCCACTAAGTGCAGCGCAGATACGTGCGTCCTCGAGGAACGGGAGCCCTCCCCCGTAGGCCGCCAAATGAGTGATACGCTTTGCGTCGGTCTGGTCGACGTCGGTGCTCACGTCCCAACCTGGCGCAAACAAACCTGCTGCCCCGTCGGGCAGTGGCGAATCCCGTTCGTCGTCGAAAACGTCAACTTGAGTAGCGGTTCCTCTGCCCGAGTGGGGCGCTGACACAATTGCCGTGTAGCTATCGTCGCCCGGGTCGAATATCGGCACACCGACATCTGAGCTGGTGTCTTTGACAGCGGTATTTCGGGAACTCGTCAGGCTGGTGGTCGTCCTGCGAAACATCAAATTCGCCGCGAGCCGGGCGTCCGAGAGCGGTTCGACGGGAAGGTCCCCCTCGGCCTTGGGGAAGATCGTCTTCTTTAATTCAGCGGGAGCCGATTGTTGCCACCAATCAAAGATGTCGGCCTGCTTGACGGCGGGATAAGGGTCGGGCGCCGCCACTATTGAGTAGGCGGGAAGAGACTGCGCCAAGTCAATGCCCAACTGTTGGCATTGCGCCCTCACCCATCCGTCGCCTGTGCGATCGATGAACAGCTGTGCCTCGTACCCCTCATTGCCCTTGGTATGCCGATCTACGCGGGGCTGGGAGGAAGGTTTGACCTTTTGCGCCCGGGTCCGGACATACAGGAACTCCGGCGCCTTCCGGGTACCGTCCGGCAGTTCCGCGATCTCCAACGCGCCGAATTCGTCCATCCTCTCGGGAGCCACGTGCAAGGTCACAGGGTTTCGCTCGAAACATGCTCGCTCCACTAAAGGACGCGGGAGTGGAGATATTACGATCGAGCTTGGCAGGATTACATCAGACAACGATGCAGACAGCCGACTTACCTCGACCAGTTCGGACTGCGGAATAACAAATGGAAACTCATTCAGGAACCGCAAAGCTTGCTGGTTAACGGATCCCGTCGAAGCCATAGACAGGAATACCCGGCGCAGTTTCTCGTTGCGATGGTCCGAACGGAATTCCAGGCGGAGATCCATTGCGCGGATGCAGTCGCGCCCGCTAAATACCTTGTGCAAAGGCACCCAGAACATTCTCTCGTCATCGGGCTTGACCGCCGCGCCTGCACTATTTGTCGTGCCCTTGGGGATGGGTCGCATGGGACCAAAACTGCGCTCGCTCCCCTTTATTTGTGCCGCGATATAGGCCGAATACCGGCAGGGCACGACCCGCACTTGGTTACGCTTATCGACCGAACCGGTGAAGCCACGCGATTCTCTGAGATACCGATGTTCCGTAGTGCCAATGCGGGTAATTCCGGTGCGCGAATAACACATGTCAGCATGTTTCTGATGGACGGTCTGCGCCGCCGGCCGGTACTCGGCGACACAGACGATCAGCGCCAACGGCGCGCCATCCGCCCGCAGCCGCAGCTCTGCAATCGAAGGTGGGGCGCAACCGTACACGTAGTTCTCGACAATCTCAATCTCCGGCAACGCCGGAAACCTCTTCAGAACAGGTAGACCATGACTGTAGTTCTCGGGCCAGACGCCAAGCCGCGGCTTGGCCAAAGCATGAAACAAGAGGCTGCGCGAAGGCATCCCAGGCTCAATAGCCTGCCTTCCGTCTGCCGCAAAGTCCTCAAAGCCGGGAATGGTCCGGTCTATTTGGTTCAACTTGCGGGCCAGCTCGTCAGCCAGGGCCTTCCCGGTTAGTTCGATATTCAGGCCAGCTACTTGACGGAGTAGATCAGCCCATCCGTTCTTGGCCAAGGCGGTGCAAATTGCGGATACATCGTCGAGAAGTGGCATAGTTGATCCTAGAACATAGAGGATGGAGTGCAATTTTCATGCCGAACCACTGCATCAACAAGGCACCTTGGTGCGAACAGCTCTAATTATTCACGATTCATAGCGAATGACCCAGAGGGGGCTCGCCGATAAGTATCGCCGCGGTGCTGCTCTGCTATGATCCTACATCGCTCCCATGGCCCTTGATGCACAACTTCTGGTGGTTCACGGCCCCCAACGGGGGTCGGTCTTTGTGCTGGACAAGGACGAAGTACAGATTGGGAGGGAATCGTCAAGCGACATCGAAGTGCGTGACCGCTCGGTTTCACGGCGACATTGTGCCGTCCGCCGGAGCGGAGGCGACTTTCTGCTCGTGAGTTACAGCACCACGAACGCCACCCTCGTCAACGGCTTGCCGGTGAACGAGCACCTTCTGCTGGACGGGGATGAAATCCACATCGGCGAGACTACGCTGCAGTTTTTTTTGCAAGAGCCGGGGCCTGTTCCGGTGCCGCTCGATACGGAGACAATCTCATTGGAGACCACGGTCGCACCTGGTCGGAATGGGGAAACTGGTTCCCCGCACGACCCGCGCGCGTTGCGGGCTCTCTTTAAGCTAGCTGAATCCATGGCCCGGGACGTATCGCATGAACAAGTGGAACGTCACTTTATTGAGGCTGCCGTCTCGATAACAGGGGCCGAACGCCTGGCCTTTCTCCGCTACGCTCCAGCCGCTGAGAGCGTCTGGACGTGCGCCACCGCCTACGACTCTTCGGGCTGGCGATCCACGGCATTTCCCATTAGCACCACGGCCCTGCGAGAAGTGGAAACCAGCGATGCCCTTGTCCTGGTGCCCGACGTTAGCTGTCAGTTTCCGGTCAGCAAGAGTCTACGAGTTGCCGGAGTTTGCTCGCTCGTGGTCACCCCGGTCCGTGCGGAAGGCAAGCTTCAGGGTGTGCTGTATATTGACTCCTCGATCTCCAGGTTCGACGCCGAGCAGGCGGAATGGCTGGGTTCGGCTGCAGGCGTAGTCGCCCTCGCCCTGACGCACACTTCACGCATCATTTCCTTACAGAACGACAACCGGGCGCTACGTGTCGAGGCTCGCGGACGCTACAACCTGGTCGGTGAGAGCGCTGCGATGCGGCAAATCCATCAGAAGATTTTGAAGATATCTCCTTCTGACAGCACCATTCTCATCCTGGGAGAGAGCGGGACGGGTAAGGAATTGGCGGCGCGCGCCATCCACGACAACAGTGCACGCGCCCGCGGGCCCTTCGTTGTCGTTAATTGCGCCTTACTTAGCGAGGCACTGCTGGAGAGCGAATTGTTCGGCCACGAACGAGGAGCTTTCACCGGTGCTGTTCTGCAGAAAAAAGGGAAAGTAGAACTGGCGAACGGTGGGACCGTCTTCCTGGACGAACTGGGAGAACTGCCGTTGCCTACCCAGGCAAAACTACTGCGGCTGCTGCAGGAGCGGCAGTTCGAGCGACTGGGAGGAACGAAGTCGATCAACGTGGATGTTCGGTTCGTGGCGGCCACGAATCGCAACCTCGAGGAGGCCGTGGAGGAAAAGGCATTTCGCTCCGATCTTTACTTTCGGTTAAACGTGATCACTTTGGCGATGCCAGCGCTTCGTGAGCGCCGCGACGACATACCCATATTGGCCGCTCATTTCCTGCACACCTGTGCGGAGCGTGCCCGGCGCAGAGTCGAGGGCATTGAATCCGACGCGATGGACGTACTCATGCGACACAATTGGCCGGGTAATATCCGGGAGCTGCAAAACGCTTTGGAACACGCGTTGGTCATGGGAGAGGGGAAGATCGTACGTGCGGCCGATCTCCCCGAATATCTGATGGAGTCGGATCCAGCCTCACCGCCGGGAGGCATTCGGTTCTATCGGGAACTTAACGTTGCCAAGCAACGCATTGTTCGCGACGCTTTGGAAGCCTCAAAGGGAAATTACACGCAAGCTGCCGCTGCCCTGGGGATCAATCGGACCTATCTGCACCGCCTGGCAAGAAATCTTCAGGTAAAGCCTTGATCGCTCCTTTGGGATTCGCGGACAAGTGAGCACATCGCACAATTCCTTGAAAACTGCAGCGGGCGTTCCGGGTTGTTCTGGCGTTTCGCAAGGGAGTCTGCGTCGCGAGTTGGCCGGCAGCACTGCTCCGTCCCAAAGCTCGAATACGAGAGCATCCTTGACGATGAAAACACCGCGGTACTTCGCAGCGGACAATCTGCCGTGGTGCCCTTGTTGGAAGTGATTTAGAATCAGTGAAGCAAAAGAGTCGGGGCGTAGCGCAGCCTGGTAGCGCACCTGCCTTGGGCGCAGGGGGTCGCTGGTTCGAATCCAGTCGCCCCGACCAACTAACCCCTTAGTTGTCTGCTATTTCTTTCTTCCAGTTTGCTGTTGAGTTTCAGCCTAGGTTCGTTCGTGTCCAAATGTCAACTTCTCTAGAGACGGCGGGCGCTGCTCTGCTTGGCGTGTTATTGCGAATCTTGCCAACGAAGAATTCTTCGGCTGCGAAGATTGCTGCCTGACCCTCACGGGAGATGATCGAAAGCGAGCCTTCTCGAATAGCAAGAGCATTTTCTGGCGCAGCAACAATCCCGGAAGCGGCGACCATGAACAACCCGGTTTAATGCAGGATAACGCTTTATCATGCGTTAAAGCAGAGCGTCAGCGAGAACTTTCTCAGCACTATGTACATAACGTCTGTCATGTCGAGCAGTCGCTGTACCGGTGGGTTGGCGGCCTGCGACAGAGGATAGACCTTCACCTTCTGTACCAATGCGTTGCCCGCGCTGACATCCGCCTCAGACATCGACGCCAGAATGGAGCGCAACAGTGTCATGGTGTTGTAGGTCTTGGGTCGCACGACGATGTATCCGGCTGGCACGTCGCCCTTGTAGTCGGGCGGCAGAACCAGGTATTTACCGCCCTTGCCCTCGAAGCCAATATCTGTGAGCGGCACATACCAGGCATCTTCGATGGTGCCGTAGAAGCTGGCGCCGGGAACAGCGGGCGGCAATTCCACCACCACCGGACCGTCCTGTTTGGTGTTGCAGAAGAAGTACATGTAACGGGTGTTGACGTTGGGCGTGGGTGACTGGTTCTTCCAGCCGCCGCCCTTGGGCCACCAGACGATGTCGCTATAAGTCGCTTTCCCATCACGGAAGGCTGCCTGCTTCACCGCATCCTCGCCCACCAGCGGCAGACCCCAGATGACGGCGTCCACGGCGCGGCGTTCGACGGTGCGGCGGTGTAATTCTTCGGGAGTGAAGGATGTTGGGTTCTGAGCTGCAGCTGACTGGACTAACAACACGAAGCCGACGATGAATGCTGACAAGAACTTTGCCAATTGGGGTCCTTTTCGAGTTGCAGCACTGCCAGCGATGCGTCGCCGAGGCTCCGCCGCGAACTGCAGCATGTTTACAGCGTTAAGGTAGAATGCGGGCTTTGCAGCGCGAGCCCGCACTATGGGTCACTCCTTAGTACGTCTGCACCTTGCCGATGCGCGGTGGCTTTACCGGTCCAGCTACTCCATAGATCACGGTGAAGCCTGAGCCACCGCCCCAAGTTGAGGTGGGACGAGCCGGGTTTGGGCCTGCGGCCGCTTCGAGAAGGTTCCAGTTGTTTGCGGCCCAGACGTTGCCTGCCGGGTCAATCGACACGTCGGTGATCATCTGGATGCTGCCGCTTTGAAACATGTGGATGAGGTCGCCGGCCTTGGTGCCCGCGGGATGGCCCTTTGTGTTGTCGCCAGCCAGCAGCGTCACCGAGCGGGCCCACATATTGCCGACCCACACATCGTCGTTGCCGTCGATGTTCAAGCCCCACGGGATGTTGATCCACTCGCCGGTGAAACCCATCGGCGCGATTTGCGTTCCATCCGGGCGGAACATATTGACTGCGCCAGTCGGTCGCGCCGGTGGCCCCATGACGTACTTGAACATGGCCGCAGTGATGAGCTTGAACTGCTCCATGATGGATATGCCCTCAGGCAGCACGGGCTGTGGCGTTTTCAGGTCCATGTTGCTCGCCACCCAGACATTCTCTTTCGAATCCAGAGCGAGGGCGCGGACACCGATGCCGGCCCGGAAACTCTCCGCCTTGCCGGGATCTCCCACCGGGAACCGGACCACCGTGTCCCCTGAGGAGTTGGCGACCCAGACACGATTCTGGGAGTCAATGACGATGTCGAAGGGAGAGTGCAGCCCTGCGGGTTTTACGATGGTGCCGTCTTTGATTCTTCCACCTGGGAAATAAAGCAACTGGTTGTTCGAGCCATCGGCGATCCAGACGTCGCCATTCGGGGCAACACCAATTCCCATCAGCCCAAGGAATTTCTCTTTGAACGGAAAATCGCTTTCACTCGCGACCGGCTTGCCATTGAAATCCATCACCAGGATCTTCCCGTTGAAGCTGGAGATCCAGACCCGGTCTTTGGTCACGGCCGTACCCCAGCCGACGCCGTCAATGCCCATGCCCCTGAACCCGAAGATCGGCGGTGACAGTGCGACTCCGTTGGGGCTGTACTTTGCCACGCCGCCGCCCGTGCTCTTGTTGACGCCGGACTGCGAGCCCGGCATCCAGTTCATGCCGCTCCAGAGATTGCCTTCTGCATCGAACATGAAACGGCCATTGGCATAGTTCCCGCCGCCTGAGAAGCACAGCGAGAGGGCGAAATCATCGGGAACGTAAACGAGATATGGCGCGAACGGCGCGCTACGCCGCCCATCGGGCGCAGGCAGCGGGTAGGTTTCGTCGAAGATCGCGTAGAGTTCTTTCGGATTGGCCCACGGCTCTCGTGCAATACCAGCGATCGCTTCGAGGGAGTTCTTCGGAGTGGCTCCGCCGGTGGGCGTGGCGGCCTTGTAGAAGCGCGCGCGCCAATCATCATTGGCCACCGTGAACGACGCCGTGAGCAACGAGCCTAGCGTGTCCAGGGTCGCCATCGTCGTCGTCATATAGCTGTTGATCGGATCCATCAGCACCTTGCCCCACGTGCCGGTGACAGGGTCGACCAGGTTGGGAACGTTTCCGGCAGCGATCTTGAGTCCGAGCGGATTGCCGGAAATGCCGTCGCCGTTGATGAACCGCGCATTGGTAAACGCCGATGCCACGGTGGTGAGTTCGTTGATCGTCACGCTGGCTGGAGGATTGCTCCCCAAGACCGTCAGAAGTGCGATGGCGGGATTGTCGCTACTCGTCTTGCCGGCCTTAGGCACGCCGCCGGTCGCGACCAAGTAGAGGATGGCATCAGCGTGCGCCCCCTTGGCCTTAACTTCAAACTTGCCATCATCCTTGGTTTTGATTTGATCGAGTTGTTTGGGCGCGCCTGCGCTAGCCTCCCACAAGGTCACGGTTGACTTTGCGATGGGCAGGCCTCCGCCCAGCACTTGGCCCTTGATCTCGGCAGCAAAGGCTCGCGTAGCCAGGAACATGCCAGAAATCGCAAGCGCAGCCAGTATCAGCTTTCTAGTGGTTGTCCGAGAATGCATTTGTTCTCCTTCAGGCCAGCGCCCGATTCCGTCACGATTACGGAGGCACGCTGAGGATTGTATTCGGGAGCAGATCGCACCAATCCTACTTGAGGTCTGTTGTAAGCGGAAAGATAGTTGTTGTAATCAGCGGTGATTTACGGATTCGCCATCGCCAGCAGGACCAAGGCTGTTATCTTCCTCATCTGGTGCTTCATCGTCGGGCTGATGGACAACGTTTTGAAGCCCATTCTGCTGGGAGGGGGCTCCGCTGTGCCGATAGCCTTTGTTTTTCTCGGCGCAATAGGCGATTTCATGGAAATGGGCATTCTGGGACTGTTCATCGGAGCCATCGTTTTGTCCGTGGGCTACAAGCTGTTCCTGGCATGGCTCGGAGACGACCCCATGGCCGAGCAATAACTCCTGAACCGTAACATCAAAGCTAGGGATTTCCCTAGTTGTTCCTGGCCAGATAGCGCTGTACAAAGCGCTTACAGGTGTGGAACCATGGCCACGGGCCCACCTGACTCTGGCTCGATCCAGTCGTTAATGCCGGCCCTCCTAAGGAAGCGCTATGAATAGGAATTCGTTGCAGCCTCGAAATATCTTTGCCGTTCTCCGCGAACTCACAGCATGCCTTTGCGTCGCTGCCCTTGGCCTGAACGGCGGGGGCCTCGCCGTCGGTCAGCCGCAGCAAACAGCTGCTGCGCCTGCGGATCAAGCAGCCGCCATGCTTCCGGCGGATCAACTGGACTCTCTCGTCGCGCCCATCGCGCTTTATCCCGACCCGATGCTCAGCCAGGTGCTGATCGCTTCCACCTACCCTCTGGAAGTGATTCAACTGCAACAGTGGCTTAAGCAGAACCCGGGCCTGAAAGAGAAGGCGCTGGCGGACGCGGTGCAGAAGCAGGGTTGGGACCCCAGCATTCAGTCGCTGGCAGCTTTGCCCGACGTGGTGAAGCTGCTGGCGGAGAACATCAAGTGGACAACAGATCTCGGGAATGCATTTCTCGCGCAGGAAGGCGACGTAATGGCAGCGGTGCAACGTATGCGCAGAGTCGCTCAGGACAAGGGCAACCTGAAGTCTAGCGAGCAGCAGAAAGTAGAAACCAAGACCGTCGAAAGCAAGCAGGTAATCGTCATCGAGCAGGCCAGCCCCGAGGTTGTTTACGTTCCCAGCTATAACCCGACCGTAGTCTACGGCGCTCCAGTGTATGCCTATCCTCCAATCGCCTATCCGCCGCCGGGCTACTACGCTGCGGGCATGGCTATTTCGTTCGGAGTGGGCGTTGCGATGGGAGCGATGTGGGGCGGAGGCTGGTGTTGCGGCGCCGGATGGGGCGGTAACAACGTAACCATCAACAACAACAATAACTTCGTCAATAACAGCAACCGGCAGAACATCAACAACGCCAATCGCGGCAACCGCCCATCCAATCAGCCTGCTCGGGGCAACAGCAACTGGCAGCACAACCCGCAACACCGTGGAGGCGCGCCGTACTCGGACCGGCAGCTTGCCAACAAATATGGGGGGAGCGCTCGAGGCGATAGTTCACAAAACCGCCAGGCCAACGCCCGGCAGGACATTGGCCGGCAGCAGCAGGCCGGCACCTTCGGAAATCGGCAGCCAGGCGCTGGCGACCGTGGATCGGCGAATCGCGGAGCAGGTCCAAGTGCAGGCACTCGCGACATGGGCAACCGGGGCGCGGGCGGCATGGATGGAAGCCGAGGTGGTGGCGACCGCGTTGGTAACCAACGGGTGCCGAACACCCCCGGCGGAAGCAACAGAAGCGCATTTGGCGGATCGGGCACGAGCGGAAGCGGGGCTCGAGCCAGTCAATCGCGCGGCTCTTCCAGCATGGGAGGCTCGCGTGGGGGCGGCGGTTCGCGCGGCGGTGGTGGTGGTGGCGGGAGGAGGAGGTAGACCATGCGAATCATGAAGAGTGAGGAAAATATGAGATCAAGATGGTTTGGCTCTTTCGCACCGGCTATTACTTTCATCCTGGTCGCGTGCCTTCTGCCGGGTGTTGCGGCGGGGCAGTCCCAGGCCGCAGCACCAGCGTCGGCACACGGGCCGAAAGCATTCGACACTCCGCAGCAGGCCGCAGATGCCGTTATCAAAGCGGCTGGCGACTATGATGTGCCGCAACTGATGGCGATCTTCGGTCCGGATGGCGAAGACTTCGTCTCCGGTGGCGATCCGGTGCAGGCCAAGAACAGCGCCATCGACTTCGCCAAAGAGGCCCAGGCCAAGTACTCCATCACGATGGAGAGCTCGAAACCGGGTCAGTCCATCAACGTTGTCGGCCAAAACACCGGGAGCTCTACCCTAACCAGTGCTCCGGCACAAAATCGCGCCGTCATTATCGTTGGTGAAGAGGCGTGGCCCTTTCCGGTTCCCCTGATCAAGAAGAACGGGAAGTGGTACTTCGACGCCAAGGTGGGACGGCAAACATTCTCTATCGCCGCATCGGCGCCAACGAACTGGATGCCATCACGGTTTGCCGCGGATATGTTTCGGCGCAACTGGAATACGCATCCGTAATTCACGACGACTCCGGCGTCAATCAGTATGCGCAGAGAATCATCAGCACTCCCGGCAAACAGGATGGCTTGTATTGGAAGAATCCGGACGGCACATCGGCAGGACCAATCGGCGAAGCTGTGGCCAAAGCACTCGAGGAAGGATATTCCACCGGCAAAGCGGGCTTTCACGGTTACTACTTCAAGATCCTGAAGGGCCAGGGGCCGAAGGCCCCGGGCGGCGCAATCAACTATGTCATCGAAGGCAACATGATTGGCGGCTTTGCCTTGGTGGCCGTTCCCGCCGAGTACCGGGTGACTGGCGTCAAGACCTTCATCGTGAACTACGACGGCACCGTGTACCAGAAGGACCTCGGGCCGAATTCCCTCGAGATAGTCAAGCAAATGGAGCTGTACAACCCGGATAAGTCCTGGCAGGCAACGAATGACGAGTGGCCTCCAAGCCATACGGAACAGGCATCGTCCGAGTAAGTGTGGTTCCTCAGTACCTAAAGGCCTATCGTTCAGTCACTCCGTGCAATTCGGGGCAGATGAATCGTCCTCAATAACGAGGAGCCACGCTCATCTCGCGCCCGCGCTACTTCTTCGCTTCCAACGCCACGGCGCGCGGGAAGAGGATGTTGTTCTCCAGGTGGATATGCTGGTGAAGGTCGGCTTCGAATCCCTGCAAGGCTTGGAACAGCGTCCGATAGCTAATGCAGGCATCGCCGGGAACGGCGTAATCGTTGGTAATTGCACGGAGCGAACGAAGGGCGTCTCCTGCTCCATCATGCTCCTGCATCATCATCCGTACCGGATTCACAACCGTTCCGAACATCGCGGGTGGCGCAGGCTCGCCCGAGAGAACGCTCTCCTCCATCCGGAAGATGTAAGGAAAGAGGACCTGCTCCTCCTTCATCAGGTGGACACTTAGCTCCTCGGCCAGTCCCGAGAACACCTGCTGCACTTGCAGGAGTTCGGGATGGTTCTTCCCGTGGACTGACAAGACCTTGGCAACCAGCGTTTCGATGCGCGGGCACTCCTCGCGCACGAACACGTGATGCGTGCTAGTGATGTGGGCGATCAGGTCAGACAGGGGAAGCGCTTGCCAGTCCTGCTGACCTTGCGGTGGCGTGGCCGCCATGCTCTTCTGCAACCGTTCCAGAGTTTCCTCCACGGAGATCTTGGCATCAGCACAAGCCTCGCCGAGGGTACGGCTTCCGCCGCAGCAGTAATCGATTCCCAGCTTTTCGAATTCACGGGTCGCGTTCGGCACTTCGACAGCGATCTCGCCTACAGTCGTGGTGGTTGCGATTGGCATCTCGGTTCTCCTTGGCGGCCTGTGCAATCCGTGATCCCGGATCTGCGACGGTTTAGTTTGCCGCGATGACCCAACTCTAGCGACACAGTTGGGCCGGCACTATGACTTCTGTCACGGGGGGCAAAATAAGGAATGTTTAGAGCACTGTCCCGCTCGGGATCAGCCCGATCCCGACGTCTCCAGCTCGGCTTCTAACTTGCGGATCGACGGTATGGCGACCATGCGATTATCGATCTGGATGAGGCCCTCAGCCTGGAGCCGACTCAGATTGCGGGAAACCAGCTCGCGCACGGTGCCGATCTGCGCTGCCAGTTCGGTGTTATTGACCGGCAGTTCGACTGAGATTTCATCGCCGCTGTGCTTACCCGATTGGCCAAGCCGGACCAGCAGAGCTATCAGGCGGTGCCGAATCGTGGTGAACGATAGCTCTTCGATAATTCCGACCAGCCTGCGCAGACGCGCCCCCACGACGCGCAGGACCTTGAGGGCCACCTGCGGATGTTGCAGGCAGAGGGTTTGAAAGTCCTGCTTGCTGAAGAAGAAAAGGCTGCAGTTGGTGACCGCCTGCGCCGAGGCGGGATAGCTTCCGCCATCAAAGACCGGCAGTTCGGCAATCGAGCTGCCGGGGCCGTCGATCGCCAGCACCTGCTCGCGTCCCCCAACTGAGCTCTTGAAGATGCGAACGTTGCCCGTCTGTATGACATAGAGTCCGGCGCACGGTTCGCTTTCTGCAAAGATGAGCTCGCCGCTTCCAAACTTCCGCTGGACCAGGTGGGATGTAAGAAAGGCAAACTCCTGATCGGAGAGGCTGGAAAAAATCGGCACCCGTTTCAGGAGGGAGACGGCAGAATCCTCGGCATTGGTAGCCATCGCCAGATTGTACTCAATGCCAGCCTACGCTCGTCGAACTCTCGGTTACCTCGCGCGCGCTCAGCTTCCGGTCGTCTTGGCAGCCGCCACGGGACTCGGATCGGGCGGGGGAAGTTTGTTGGCCCGTGCCATCCAGCCACGGTCGAATACCAGCAGCTTGGGATTCCTTGCCTCCAGCAGCTTGTAGTGAGTGATTATCAAGCTCACCATGCCGGCGAGAAATGAAGCCTTGTCGGCGGCGTTAATCGCCTTCACGGTCATTGGTCCCATATCGCCGTCGACGTCCGTACCTTGGAACCCGAGAACATGCTGCGCGATCATTACCGCGGGAACAAGCCCCAGGTTTACATGCGTGTCGAATATCTTGGTGGCTACCTGCTGCGAAGTGATATCGGTGTAGAGCGCCTTGTCCCAGTAGTTCGGCAGGTAGAACGCGATGGCCTGATCGCGAGTGATGTTCCTGATGTCCACGCCCGGCATATCCCGTTGCAGGATGCCGAAATTGGTGGCGCCGCCAGGATCGTTCGGATTGTTGGTAAAGCCGCCTTCATTGACCAGTACATATTGAATCGCCGGAAGAAACTGAGCCATTTGTATCCTCCTTTCGAGCTTCGCCGTTCGACGCCCACAGTCTATCTCTGAGAAGCTAGTATCGGGTAGTGTGACGCTTCACCGCCGCGCCAGGCGACTAAAAGTGAAACGGGCTTTAGGCCTGCGGACATTTCATAGAAGACGCTATATTAGCAGCCTCGGACGAGGTATCCCCGGGGCTAAAGAGTGTGTGTGAGAACTCAAGTATCGACATTGTGGTGGGGAAAGCAGATCTCAAACTGCCTAAAATTAAGTCCCGAAGGAACGAAACATCTTCGCCCAACGCTTCTGTCTGTGCATCTGTGTGAATACTCAATTCCGTCTTCGCAGGTGGAGTAGAACGCACGGAAATCGAGCCCCGCAGGGGCGGAAGTGCAGTTAGCCCAGGACGGAGCGCAGCGGAGTCCTGGGTAGGATAGGAAATGAGATCGAGTCCCGTAGGGACGGCACAGTTCTCGCACAGGCTCCACTCCTTCCCCCGCATCGATGCGCAGGCTCTCACCGAGAAGCACATCCTGATTCTCACCATCAACACTTGCAGTAAGAGACAAGGGTTTCGTCTGGATCCTAGTCTGAACATCTATCCCGAAATAGGAACTAGAAGCCAACTACTGCCACCTACTATCGCTGAATTTCAGACTGGCTAAGAGTCTGGATACTTACTGGAGGTATTTTGCTGCAACAGATTGCGGCAACCATATTGGGACACGCTCTAAGTCGTTTGCATGGTTAGAAGAATTGTGGAAGAGAGCATGCACTATGCCAGCAAGGAATTACATCTTGCACTAGTCAATTATGGGAATTGCGATTGACGACTCAGGGGCTTGCAGGAAAAGGCCCGGGCGAGCTGTTCCGAGATGGTATTTCCAGGTGATATCGCGAAGTGGAAGGTCACACCAGAGATCGATCCTTCCCGTCCCAGTCAGCCACGAGAGCCGCTATCCTGCAACGGCGATCGCGCTTTTCGCAGGCGATACAGCGAACCTATAAGGAACTCGAATGAAAAGAATTGCTTTGTTCTTGCTCAGCATGTTGGTTCTTGTAGCTGTGGCCCTGCCCTTGGCAGCGCAAAGGCCTATCGGCAGCCACATCTTTGCGTATCCGCCAATCCGCATCGCAGACGTGCAGCACGACAGCAGCTACGCCGCAGCGGTCTCTTTCCCGTGCAATTGAAAGCAGCCTACGGATTCAATAACACTCCTAACCAGGGACAGGGACAGATTATCGGCATCGTCGATGCCTTCGATAATCCCAATGCCGAATCCGACCTTCAGGTTTACGACACTCAATTCAACCTACCGGTTGCACCACCGGCAACGGCTGCTTCACCAAAATCAAGGTTGGCAATCCTCCCGGCGACACCGGTTGGGGACTCGAAATCAATCTTGGATGTTCAGCAGGCCCACTCTCTCGCCCCGGCAGCGAAAGTCATACTGGTGGAAGCCAACAGCAACAGCTTCGACGATCTGCTGGCGGCAGTCGACGTGGCCGTCGCCCACGGCGCCACCCAGATTTCGATGAGCTGGAGCGGTGGCGGACTTCAGCGGAGAACAGAGTTACGACTTCCACTTCAACCATTCCGGGCGTCACCTTTATGGCTTCCACCGGCGACAACGGACATGGTGTCGGCTATCCCGCGGCATCTCCTTATGTAGTTGCCGTTGGTGGAACGACCTTGGTCCTCTCCACGGCGCGTCCGCTGGCGAATCCGCGGGCGATCGAACTATGGCAACGAGACCGCGTGGGGCGGCAGCGGCGGTGGAATCAGCTCGTTCGAGCCCGGCCAGTCCTATCAGAACGGTATCTTCGCGGGTTGCGGCAGCACCGGACATCGCTGTGTTCCCGACATTTCGTCCGACGCCAACCCGGGTACCGGCGTTCCTGTCTACGACACCTACGGCTACCCGCAGTGGATTCAAGTCGGCGGCACCAGCGTCTCTTCACCCGACTGGAGCGCGGTCTTTGCGATCGCGAATTCCAGCCGCGTAACGTGCGGGCAAAGGTACGCTACAGCACGCGCTATTCCCGATCTGTATACCTTCTACAATTCGACCCACTACGCCGACTTCCATGACATCACGTCCGGAACCAACGGAGGCTGTGGCGCGCAGTGTACGGCGGTTGCCGGCTACGACTTGGTGACTGGAATCGGTTCGCCCAAGAGTCGACGTCCTGGTTCCGGCCTTGGTTGCGATCGAGCCGTAACCAGTCAATCTTCATCTGGCCGCGGGCCCCGTTCTGGCCCTCATCCGGCCGGGGCGGGGCACTTCACTGCCGGCTCGGTATCGGGCTTGAAGATCATGCCCTCGCTGGTCTTTCCGTTCATGATCACCATCAAGGGCGATGGTGAATCGCAAGTGGCGGACGCAGCCGTGTTCCTCGACTGCAGGTTGTGCCGTCAGCCACTGCCAATCGACGAAGCCCTCACCTGCATCGGGATTGACGGTGAAATAGCCGATCTGAAAGGCAGTGAGGTTCTGGAAAAAATGGCTGCCCTGTGACGGAATCACGCGCAGGTCGCGGAATCCCGACTCCACAATGACCCGTGCTCCCGGAGATCTGGTCCCAGGCCACCGGAATTCCGAGCCACGAGTCGGTCGATCCCCAGCGGCCTACTCCGATCAGCAGATACGGGATGTTCCGTTCGCGCAAGCTTGGCATTGAAGTGAGCGACGCTTTGGGCCACGTCGTGGCTGCGGGCGCGTTCAAAGCGGTGGAAGTCAACCACGATTACGTCGCGCAGGTCCTGCAATCGACCGTGTCCGAGCACCTGCGAGCTCTGGCACACCAGGCGGTCCGGCTCCACATTCTCCAGGCGAATCTCTTCGCCGCCGCGCGAGAGCACCAGCGGACGCAGCTGAAGAAAGCAAAATCCGCAGCTTCGTTCGGCTGCCGCGGAAGCCGAACCGCAAACTCGATTTCCACCGGACGTCCCATCGCGTCCTCACCGATTCTCATAAGCTGATCGAGGATGGCGGGCAGGGGGAACAGGCCGTGCTTGAGGATGGGCGCGAAGCTGACGATGCGCGGACCGCGCCGGCTCAGCCCGTCATAGACCGCGTGATTGTCCAACGAATAAGTGGACCCCAGCATCTGCAACGTCCCGTCGGCTTCGGCCGCGTTGAGTCCGAACGCCACCTCCCGCAGCTCGGCAGCCGGATCGGCCGGATCTGCCGCATGATCCAGATTGAGCGCCCAAAATTCCGTTTGCGAGTTCGCCAGGATGTCTTCCACAGACGAAAACTGCACCAGGTGCCGAGGGTGACGCGGACTGAACGTCAGCGATTTTCCTCCGCTCACCACGGCGCGTCCCAACCCCAAGGCGACGGCGGCGAATCCATCCTCAACCTTGACCGGTTCAACGGGATAGAAGTTGCGCGATCGCACCACTCCGGAAAAATCCGGATAGAAGCGGTTGCCATGGGTCGCGCCCGCCACCTGCTGAACCAGCACCGCCATTTTTTCTTCTTCCAGGCGATACGGCGTGGCGCGCACGTAGGACTTGGCATGCTGGCTGAAGGTCGAGGCGTACACCCGCTTGATCGCCTCCAGAAGCTGCTCCAGCCGCAGTTGGATGTCGGCCTGATGGTTCCCCAGCATGAAGGTTTCGTACACACCGGAGAACGGCTGGTATTGCGAATCCTCCAGCAGGCTGGAAGACCGGACTGCCAGCGGATAGCGCACCTCCTGCAAGAAGCTCAGGAGCTTATCGATTACGGCGATCGGCAGTGGCGCCGCCAGGAAGCGCTGCACGATCTCTTCGTCGTCGGTGCTGTGGATCGCGAAGTCCAGCAGGTTGTTTTCGCGCAGGAAATTGTCGAACAAGTCGGTGGTCAACACCAGGGTGGGCGGCACGGCAATGCGAATGCCGGGAAACCTGCGCATCACGCTGCGCTGGTGCAGCAGGTGCCGTATGAAGGCGAGGCCGCGCGCTTTGCCGCCCAGCGAACCGCCGCCGATCTGAAGGAAGAAAGCGTCTGCCGGCTGAAATGTCGCCGGATTGAATTCGCCGATCGAGCGTCTGGCTTTGCTCGCGGCGATAATCGGCGATGGATGCGATCGAGTCGCGCCGCAGGTGCTCAGTATCTTCGAAGTCGGAGACCTTGCGCGGCCGCAACTTCTGCGCCAGGGCAAACTCGGTGCGCGCCATCAGCCAGTGCGAGAAGTGGTTGCGCTGCGGCGTGATACTCAATGCTTTCCGCCGGTACCGTGGCCAGCAGGGTCTCCAGCGCGTTCAGGTCGCTGGCGCGGCCGACTTCGGTCTTTCCGTCGGGAGGCGGAAAGATGAAATCGCCAAAGCCCGACCTGCGTCAATCAGGATGCGCCGCAAATCGCCCAGCAGCGTCGGCGAGCGCTTCTGCAGAAACTCAAATTCTTCCCGTGCGCAGGCTCCATGAACTCCGGTGCGGCTGGACTGCAGCACGATGGGCACATCAGGCACGAGGTCTGCGCACCATGCGCGCCAGCTCGAAGCCGGCTTCGGGCGTAAGTTGCCGGCCGCGCGGAAACTCGACATCCGACACCACCGCCAGCAAGTGATCGCGATACTTGCGCGCGACCCGCTTCGCCGCGTCCTCGTAATTGGAGCTCAGCAGGATCTTCGGGCGGGCCCGCATCCGCACCAGCTTGTGCGCAACATTCAGTCCTTCGCTCAGCAGCCGCCGCGACTGGCTGATGAGCTCGGTGTAAATGACCGGCAGGAACAGCGAGTAATAGCGAATGTCGTCTTCCACCACCAGCATCACCGGGACGCCCATGGCTTCCGTGTCGTGCTGGACGTTGCGCTTGTCCTCGATGTACTTGACGATCGAGATCAGGATGCGCGCGTTACCTTGCCACAGAAATATCCGCTCGATGCCGGTCTGCGGATTGCGCGCGACGAAGTCCTTGATCTCGCGATAATCGTAGGCCAGAACGATGACCGGAACGTCGAGACCTGCGTCCTTGATTTCCCGCGCCAATTGCGCCGGCATCCATGTCCCCGACTTGCAAGTTGGTCACGATCAGGTTGTATCGCGGCTGGGAGCGCGCCAGTTCCAGCGCCTTCGCTCCGCTGGGCACATGGGTAATGCCGGGGACCTGATGAATGTCCAACTCCAGCGACTCGCCCATCAGCAGCTCGTTGAGGCGCCCGTCCTCGCGCAGAATGAAGGAGTCGTAGAGGCTGGAGACCAGCAGGATGTCGTTCACGCGGAACGGCATCAGGTTCTCGAAGCCATCGAATTGGCGCTCGGCTTGGGGTTCGTCGTGTGGCTGGGCGGGCGGTGGTCACTGTGCTCGGAAGGATTCTACGTCCGCCAGGCTTCAGTTCCGAAGAAATTCGTCACACTTCAATGTGAGCGCGTCACAGTCCGCGGCTTCGCTTGCTCCAAGGAAAAGGCGGCGCTGCTTAATCACAGCGCAGTGCCACGATTGGATCCACCATGGCCGCCTTGCGGGCGGGGATGTAGTTAGCCAGAAAGGCCACTGCCGTGAGCGCGACGATAACGGCGAGCGAGGTCATCAGGTCCATGGGGCGGACCTGGAATAGCAGCGACGAAAGAAACCGTGTTAACACCACGGAGACAGCAAGACCCAGGACCAGCCCCGTAACGATCAACTGCAGACCTTGCCGCAGCACCATGCTCAGGACGTTGCCCCTGGCTGCGCCCAGCGCCATGCGAATTCCCAGTTCGCGTGTCCGCAGGCTAACCGCGTAGGAGATGACGCCATAGATTCCGATGGCCGCCAGCATCAGGGCCAGCCCGCCGAACAGTGCCAACAACATCAGGGTGAATCGGCGGGTAGCCAGAGAGTCCGCCACGTAATCTTCCAGCGGCTGAACCTGAGAGATGGGTTGGGTGTTGTCGACCGAGAGAAAAACCTGGCGCAGCGAGGATTCGAAGTGCCGTGGGTCCCCTGATGTCCGGGCCACCAGATTGAAGCCAAAATCGATGTTCTGGGCTTCAGCGATGTACACTTCCATGCTCGATGCCCGGTCGAAGCCATACTGACGCACGTCGCCGACTACGCCCACAATCGTCAGCCACTCCTTGCTGTCGTCCCGCCCTCCAAGTTGAATGCGCCTGCCCAGGGGATCTTGATTGGGGAACACGGCTCGCGCGCAAGATTCGCTGATGAGCGCCACCCCGGGAGCGCCTCGTCGATCGCTGGCCGCAAACAGCCGGCCCCGCTTTAAGGGGATCTTCATCACTTGAAAGTAGTCAGGCGAGACGGAATACGCATCGGGAGAGGGCGCTTCCGACTCATTCGTGAGAGGCCTATCCTGAATGTGCAGGCCCCGGCGATCGGAACTGGCCAGTGGCAAAGTGCTGACCATGGCGACGCTCTCGATGCCCGGCGTTGCACGCAGACGCTCCATGACCTGATCGTAGTAATTCAGTTCGGCCTCGGGCTTCCGATACCGCTCGCCATAAACGTAAACTCCGGCGGTCAGCACATTGTTTGGATCGTAACCGGGATTCACATTGAGCAACTGCAGCAGGCTTTTGCCCAGCAGGCCCGCGCCCATCACCAGCACGAAAGCCAGAGCCAGTTCGAGCGTCACCAGAATATTGCGGTAGCGGTGACGCGAGCCTCCCTCGGTAGCTCTTCCCACGTCTTTGAGAGCTTCGTTGGGATCGATACGCGATGCGCGCAGAGCCGGCACGATTCCGAACAGAAGGCCGGTCAGAATGCTCGCGCACAGAGCGAACAGCAGCACCGGCACGTCCATGTGGATCTCGTGCGCCCGGGGAAGTTCTTTAGGACCGAGACCGGTAAGGGTCGCGGTACCCCACCATGCCAGCACAACTCCCGTTAGACCGCCGACGATCGCCAGCAGCACACTCTCTGAAAGCAGCTGGCGCATCAGGCGCGCCCGTCCCGCGCCCAGGGCGGAGCGCACAGCGATTTCCCGGCTGCGGCTCTGAGCGCGAGCCAAGACCAGATGGGCGACGTTCGCGCAAGCGATCAGCAGCACCATCCCGACAGCCCCGAGCAGAACCCAAAGCGCGGTACTCACCCGGCCGACCATGTAATCGCGCAGCGGCATCAGCGCAATAACAGTCCGCGGATCGTAGTCCTTGGGATGCTCGCGCACGAGGTCGCGCATGATGGTGTTCAGCTCGGCGTTCGCCTGGGCTGCCGACACGCCAGGCTTCAGCCGGCCGATAAGCTGTAAATGCTGGCATCCACGACACGCACTCGGCTGATTCAGGTCATAGCCCAATGGCATGTAGATCTCGGGCTGAATTGACCTGTCCGCTCGCATGAAGGGTTGAAAGTTCGCGGGCAGCACGCCGACCACAGTGAAAGTGCGGTCGCTCAGCCGTACGGCCCTGCCGATGATCGAAGGATCGCCTCCAAAACGCCGCAGCCACAGTCCGTAGGTGAGAATCGCTTCGTAGCGAGTCTCGGGCCGGTCTTCGTCGACGTGAAAGGGGCGGCCGAGGTGCATCCTTATGCCGAGGGTGTCGAAGTAGTTGTGGCTCACCCGCATGCCCTGCAGCAACTCGGGCTGGTTCTGCTCAACAATGGCGCCCGCACCGTCGCGATACAAAGACATGCTTTGGAATGAGTGGCCACGGGCCTGCAAATCTGCGGTAGTAGTGAAGTCAATCGTCTGGGGCAGAGGCGTGTCGGGATCAGCCTCCGCGATTTTAACCAACTGGTCAGGCTCGCGATAGGGCAGTTGGTTGAGCAGCACTGACTTGACGACGCTGAAAATTGCCGTATTGGCGCCGATGCCGAGCGCGAGCGTAAGAATGGCCACCGCCGCAAAAACCGGTGACTTCCTCAGCTGACGGAAGGCATAACGAAAATCGCCGAGCATCGTCTCTCCCCAGAGTGGAACGATCAATAACCAGCGGTGCTACTCGTAACGCAGTGCCTGCATCGGATCCACCGTGGACGCACGATGAGCGGGCAAGAGACACGCCATTGCAGCAACGCCGATCAGCAATACCGTCACTCCCAGCAGAACCGGCAAATGGATGGAGTCGCCCTGCGCCCAGTGCGCTACCACGCGATTGAGCACCAGACTCAAGATGACGCCTGCGAGAAGCCCGCGCCCACGCTGAATGTTGTGGAGAGCAAGACCATCTGCAGCACGTCCTTGCGTTGTGCTCCCAATGCCATGCGAATTCCGAACTCGTTGGTACGCTGTGCCACACTGTAGGACACGACGCTGTACAAGCCAATCGCCGCCAGCATCAGCGCCAAAGCGGCGAAGGCGCCGAACAGCAGTGCGATCAGGTGTTGCCGTGCCCACTCCGGCTGGATGGTGATCCATTCTTCGAGGTTGCGGACGTGCCCCTCAGCCTGCTGATCCGCATCGACCGAATGAATCTGCTGGCGCACGCTGTGCAGAATGGAAAGCGGCGGCACCTTGTCGTACGCACCAGAATCTGCGTCCACATCGGCATACCAACCGTGTAGGGAATGTAGGCTGCCGGCTTGATCGGCTTACCCAAGCCATCATTGATCGCGTCCCCCACGACCCCCACAATCTGGATCCAGCCATCGCTTCCGGGCACCGCCAACGTAAAAGGCGGTTCGCCCTTCAAATCCGGCATGCGGATCTGCTGGCCAACCGCGTCGCCTCTGGGGAAGTATTGCTTCGCCAGGGTCTCGTTGACCACCGCCAATTTGGCCCCGCGCCTGGTCTCCGATTGGTCCCAGATTCTACCGGCGACCAACGGTATCTGCAGGACCGGAAAGTACTCCGGGCTGACCAAATTAGTGCGTAGCCTCTGCTCTGCCAGGACTGGCTTGCCCATGATCTCGAATTTATTGTCGAAGCCATTATTGGGCGGCGTCGCATTCGTCGAGAGGCCGGCGGAGACCACCTCGGGCATGGTGCTCACCTTCTGCAGCAGTTGATCAAAGTAAGCCGAGCGCTTCTCCCACGTGGTGTAGGTGTTGTCGTGTACCGGTATGCCAACCGACATCACATTGTGCGGGTTGTAGCCGAGATGGCTGTGATTCAGCCTGCAAGAAGCCCTGGATCGCCGCACCTGCGCCGGCCAGCAAAAGCAAGGTCAGCGCAATCTGTCCTGCAATAAGTGTGTTGTGAGTCCGTTTGCCGCGAACACCGCCGATCACCTTCCTGGTGCTGGCTTGCATCACCTGCGAAACTTCAGGACGGCTGAACTGCATGGCTGGCGACAGCCCGAAAACGACGCCCGTCAGAATCGCGAGGGCTACGCTGAAACCGAGTACAGGCAGATTAATCCGAATGGCGGCTTCGTGCGGAAATGAGAACTCCGGCAACAGCGTGACGATGAACGCGACGGTCCGATAGGCCAGCAATACACCCAGAGCGGCGCCGCTTACCGCCAATAACAGCGATTCCGTCAGCAACTGCCGCAGCACCCGCATTCGTGTGGCGCCCACCGCCGAGCGCACCGCAAATTCGTGCTCACGTGCGGTCCCACGGGCCAGCAGCAGGATCGAAACATTGCCACATCCGATAGCCAGGAGCAGTCCCACGGCGCACAACAGTAGAACCAGCGTGCTTCCCAGTTCCTTCACGAAACGCTCATTCAGTCCCTGGACGGCCACCCTGAATCCGTCGACAGGAAAATGGGCCGGCGTCTCCTTGGCAAATTGCTGGAACAACGACTGAAACTCCGCGTTGGCAGTCGCGTGGCTGACGCCTGGCTTCAGCCGGGTATCTACCTGATATCTGCGGCTGGGATCAGCTGAAAACTTCAGCGGTAGATAGACATCGCCATCGCCCCAGGTAAAACGCTGCTGCGCTACCCCGACGATGGTGTAGTTCTTGTGAACGAGTTGGATCGTCTTGCCCACCACGTCGGGCTCGCCGTTGTAATGACGCTGCCAGAAGTTGTATCCGAGCACGGCAACCGGTTGAGGGTCCTGGCCGTCGGGAGCGTCACTGGGGATCAAGCCTCGCCCCAGCAAGGCCGGCACACCGAAATGATTGAAAGCATTTCCGGAGAAGTAGACGCCATTCACATCCTCGGGAAGCTCGCTGCCGGTAACGGTCAGGCTCCACTCGTCTTCGGCGACAGCGCTCTCCACCGATTGCGCGTTGCGATACTGCTGGTACTGGGTGCCCGTCAGGCCAACCCAGCGGTCTGCGCCGGCCTTGTCCTTGGCGTAGAGGTGGACCATGCGATCGGAGTTGGCATAGGGATACGGGTCGAGTAGAACCGCATAGACAACGCTGAACACCGCCGTGGTTGCGCCAATGCCAAGCGCGAGCGAGAGAATGGCAGTTGCGGTGAATCCCGGACTCATCCGTAGCTGGCGAAGCCCGTAACGAAGATCCTGTAGAAAGGTCTGCATCCACACCTCGCGGAGACGGCCCCTTAACGGCTTGCGTTTGGACGGCCACTCGTCGAGTTCGGTAGGTGATAGGGACAAAAGGAGATACGAGCGGGACGATCAGGTGACAATTAGGGGTCGTTGTTCGATTCCGGAAGCCGTGTTCGCTAGCGGACAGGGCGCCGAGTGGATTGCTGACCAAGTTTGTCATTCAAACGCTGCAAGCGAGGGCTACACGAGTCCCCGATTCAACATTGCATTAGCCACCTTCACTCGGCGGCACTCATTTCCCCTCCAGTTTTTCCACCTTCCCCTGCAGAGCTTCCAACTCCAAGTCTATGGTTCGCAGCGCTGCGGAGTCTATGCGCGGATCGTTGCTTCCCGGTAACACCCACTTGTGAAATTCGGTGACTAAAGTTGACGAGCCTCAAGGGAGTAAAATGGAACACAATGACAAAGGAGTATATCGAAGAGCGCAATGGCAACTACTACGTGGCAGGGACGCGAGTCTCCTTGGATTCCATCGTGCACGCTTTCCGCCACGGCGAATCTGCGGAAGCTATTTGCCAGAATTTCGAGGTCCTTCGGCTGGAAGAGGTTTACGGCGCGATTGCATACTATCTCGCACACCAGGGGGACATCGACGCCTATCTGCTTCGGCAGAACGAGAAGTGGGCGGAAGAGAGGCGCCATGCCGAACCGCTTCCAGTCGATCTGCGCGAGAGACTGATGCGCGCTCGCGACGAGTTGCACTCCTCTCGACCGTCGTGAAGGTCCGATTTCTCGCCGACGCCGATCTCAACAAAGCCATCGTGACCGGAGTCCTGCGCCGTGAGCCAGCGGTGGACTTCCTGACCGCACATGCGGCTGGATTGCGCCGCCTGACTGATTCCGAGCTCCTGGCGCTGGCGGCGGAACAACAGCGGGTACTCGTTTCACACGACGTCGGCACAATGCCGGCCCATTTTCGCGCTTTCAGGAACGCTGGAAGATATAGCCCGGGCGTATTTCTCGTTCCGCAGAGCCTCAGCCTTGCCACGGCAATCGATGAACTCCTGATTATTTGGCTGACATCGGAAGCATCGGAGTGGGAAAACCGCCTGGTGTGGCTGCCACTGTGAAACTCAGCATGGGACACCCGTACCCCGCTGGGATTGTCCCTGCTGCCTGTGCGGTTCGGCCCCAAGCTCTCAGAGAAAACGGCGCGCAAACATAAGCTTGTCGCGTCCTATCTGAGCGCCTACGAGGTTCCCTCCGCCAGAATGCGCCATAATCTTGAGGCGCTTTTACTCCGGGCACGTCCGAATCAATCCCATAACAACAAAATGGGGAATTTCAGGTAATGCAGCACATGGTAACTGCGTCCTTTCGCGCAAGCGCTTCCGGATGGCCCTTCTTGCAGACAAGAAATGCGGGGTGGACTGCTCCACCCCGCATCGTACTCACGCTGAAACTGAGGGACTACACCAGTCCCTGGTCCAGCATGGCATTGGCGACCTTCAGGAAGCCGCCGATGTTGGCGCCGTTCACCAGATTGCCCGGAGTGCCGTAGGTTTCGGCAGTCTCGAAGCAGGTCTTGTGGATGGCGATCATGATGTTGTGCAGCTTCTGGTCCACTTCCTCGCGAGTCCAGCTCAGCCGTGCGCTGTTCTGCGACATCTCGAGGCCAGAGGTTGCCACACCGCCAGCGTTCGCAGCCTTGGCCGGACCATAGAGGACTTTCGCCTCCAGGAACAGCTTGGTGGCTTCGAGCGTGCTGGGCATGTTCGCGCCTTCGGCAACCACCTTGCACCCATTGTTGATGAGGTTGGTCGCGTCCTTGGCGTTGATTTCGTTCTGAGTGGCGCTGGGGAATGCGCAATCGGCTTTGATGTTCCACAGCGGGTTGTAGCCCAGCTTGAGGTCGGTGGGCATGAAGATCGCTTTCTTGAACTGGTCCGTATACTCACGAATACGGCCGCGCTTGGTGTTCTTCAGTTCCATGACCCACGCCAGCTTCTCGCGAGTGATGCCGTCGGGATCGTAGATCGCGCCGTCGGAGTCGGAGAACGTCAGCGGCTTCGCGCCCAGATCGAGCAGCTTCTCCACCGTGTACTGAGAAACGTTGCCGCTTCCCGATACCAGGCAGAGCTTGCCCTCGAGGGTCTCCTTGCGGGTCTTCAGCATTTCCTGCGCGAAGTACACGCAGCCGTAGCCAGTGGCTTCCGGACGAATCAACGAGCCGCCCCAGTTCAGGCCCTTGCCGGTCAGCACGCCGGTGAATTCATTCCGGATGCGTTTGTACTGGCCGAACATGAAGCCGATTTCGCGTCCACCCACGCCGATGTCGCCGGCCGGAACGTCGGTGTCCGGTCCAATGTGGCGGCAGAGTTCGGTCATGAAGCTCTGGCAGAAGCGCATCACTTCGTTGTCGCTCTTGCCTTTGGGATCGAAATCGGAGCCGCCCTTGCCGCCGCCCATGGGCAGCGTGGTCAGCGAGTTCTTGAAGACCTGCTCGAAGGCCAGGAACTTCAGGATGCCGAGATTGACCGACGGATGGAAGCGCAGGCCGCCCTTGTAGGGGCCGATGGCGCTGTTCATCTCGATGCGGAAGCCGCGATTGACCTGGATATTGCCTTGGTCGTCAAACCAGGGCACACGGAACATGATGAGGCGCTCGGGTTCGGTGATGCGCTCAAGGATGCGCGCCGAGATGTATTCCGGGTGGCGCTCCAGCACCAGGCGCAGCGACTCCAGTCACTTCCTGTACTGCCTGATGAAATTCAGGTTCGGCTGGGTTCTTCGTCTTCACCAGCGTCATAACGTCGTTAATGTAGTTGCCCGGAGTCTTGATTCCAGGCTGGGATGTAGTTACGACACTCATAGAGGTCCTCCTCGAACCTTGCAGCTTTCTTTCTAGGGCCGTGCTAAAAACTGGAATCGTTCGTGTATGCGACTCTGATGGAACGATTTAATTTTGAGGCCGGTTCTATTTCAGTCCAACCCGGGCAGCCCCGCCGTGACCCCTATCACCCGGAAACGTGACTAACCCGCGATATGGTACCCCTTCCGGCAGCCCCAAGGGGACGGAAATCTTTGGGACCGTGCATCCCCAAACAATAGGGGCGATCTTAGACAGGCGTCGTCAGAGGCTCCCAGAGGGTTTTCGCACTTTCCCGCCACCGCGCCAGTTAACATACAGAAGACATGGCGAATAGTTTCACATCCATCGTCTCCGAAGCGGCCTTGGAGCGCTCGCTCGATGAGGTACGAGCCTTGGCATCGCGAACGGAGCACGGGATATTTGGTCCCGGTTCAATTAGTTGGAAGGTCAACCGCGAGTCTGCGCTCTTTCTGGCGGCAGGCCGGGCAGCCTTGTTGCAGTTGGCGCATCCCTGGGTCGCGGCCGCCATCTCCGAGCATTCCACCACACTCGACGATCCCGTGGGCCGTTTTCACCGGACCTTCGGCGTGATGTTCACCATGGTCTTCGGCTCGCTTGAGCAGGCCCTGACGGCTTCGCGACATCTGCACCGGCGCCACTCCAGCATTCGAGGCACGCTACCGGAGGCAGTGGATCTTTTCTCCCCAGAGTCCCGCTACGAGGCAAATGAGATTGCCGCCCTCAGCTGGGTTTACGCGACTTTGGTGGACAGTGCGCTGGTTGCCTACGAGCTTGTCCTGCCCCCGTTGACCGAGAAGGAGCGGGAGCAATATTACGAAGAAAGCAAGATCATGGCGGCGCTCTTCGGCATTCCCCGCGCTTGCCTGCCTCTGCTTTGGCAGGATTTCAAGTCGTACTTCGAATCAACCCGCAGTTCGGATTTGCTGGCGGTGAGTTCGGATGCTCGCCACATGGCACACCAGCTTCAACGAGGCACGGGGTCGTGGCTGCGGCCGCCGTTCTGGTATCGCGCGCTTACGACTTATCTGCTTCCACCGCGTCTGCGCGACGAGTTTGCCCTGCCCTACAAAAGCAGAGAAGAGCTCTCCGCAGCGTGCGCCGTGCGCTGGCTTCCTAAGGTCTATCGTCGCCTGCCGGACAGCATTCGCTTCGTGGGCCCCTATCAGGAGGTGCAGGCCCGGCTCGCTGGAAGGCTGCGTCCTGGTTTGACGACGCAATTGAGCAACCGAGTGTGGATAGGCGCGTCGAGGCTTTTGAGCGTCGAGGAGAGGTCCTAAATTTGCGCCGACCATGGAGAGCGTTCGGAGATAGAATAGGCCATGAGTCCTGACGTTCACGAATTGCTGAAAAAGGCGCTCGCGCTTCCCCCTGAGGCGCGCGCCGCATTAGCTGGTTCGCTTCTCGAGAGTCTCGATGAGACCGTCGACCAGGGCGCGGAGGAAGAATGGAACAGAAGAGATTGCGCGCCGCATCGGAGAGTTGGATTCCGGCAAAGTGAAGCCTGTCCCCTGGGCGGAGGCCCGTCGTCAAATCTCAGCCATTCTCAATGGCCGCTAAGACACTTCAGTTCCATCCGGCGGCACTGGCAGAATTCAAAGAAGCACTGGCCTGGTATTTTAAGCATAGCGAAGCCGCAGCTCTTAATTTTGTTGCCGAGTTGGATCGTGCCGTCGACTCAGTGACCAAGTCACCACGGCGATGGCCGATCAATGAGCATGCAACTCGTAAGTTCGTATTGAATCGGTTTCCCTTTGCTGTTATTTACCGCGAAAAAGAGCGATCCATCCAAGTGCTGGCCGTAGCGCACGGTCACAGGCGACCGGGATACTGGAAAGGAGGCTTTGAATCGTTGATAGAGTCGCGGTTGCTCTATTCCCTCGATGCAACTCTCCCCGGCGGTTGACCCTCATTTCGGTGTAGCATGTATGCCAACTAGATGTTCCAGGTCGTGGGGACCGCCGTGTCAGCAGGAGCCGTGCCATGAATGTTCTCCTTCTTTCCATGCCCGACTCGTTCGAGCACATGCCGACGGTCGCGGTGCGGATGCCCAACGGAGCGCTATGCTCCTTGGCGGGGAACATCGATTCGCACCACAAAGTGGCTGTTGCCGACCTGATTCTGGTCCAGCACGCGGTACGCGAGACCGTTGAGCGTCTGGTGCGCGAGGTCGAACCCGATGTAGTCGGCCTCTCCGTCATGACCTTCCAGCGCAAGACGGCGTTCCGCATCATCAAACTGCTGCACTCGTTGCGCCCTGGGGTTCGCGTGGTCGTGGGCGGTTATGATCCCAGCCTCGCGCCCGAAGCCTACATGGACGAGGGATGCGGCATTGACTTCATCGTCCGCAGCGAGGGTGAAGTTACCTTCCGCGAACTCCTGCGCGCGATCGAAGGCGGCGAAAGTTTCGCTGCGATTCAAGGGCTTTCGTACCGCACTGACGACGGATGGCATGAGAACGTGCCGCGTCCGGTGCACACCCTCGAAGGAGACGAAATCCGGTTACCCAAGCGTGATGCCCGCGTGCTCTCCGGCTACACCATGCTCGGCCGCGGGGTTGACGTGGTGGAGACCTCGCGCGGATGCACCTTCGATTGTGGATTCTGCTCGATCATCGAGATGCGAGGGCGCAACTTCCACACCTACTCGTTCGATCGTGTCCTGGCTGACATTCGCGATGCTCGCGACCATGGCGCGCGCTCCATCTTTATCGTGGATGACAACATCAGCCTTAACATCCGCCGCTTTGAGGCGCTATGCCGCGCCATCATCGATGCGGGCCTGAACGACATCGACTACACAGTGCAGGCGATGACATCCCCCATCGCGATGCACGGCGATACTCTCGCGCCCCTGATGCGCCAGGCCGGTTTCCGCTACGTTTTCCTCGGTATCGAGAACATCCTGGAAGATGATCTGCACTTCCTGAAAGCGGCGGCCAAGAATGAGTTCCGCGAAGAAGGGCACGTCACCGGCAACGCGACTCTTCGCGCCATCGAGCATTTGCACAAGAACAAAATGTACGTGGTCGGCGGTCTCATCGTCGGGCAACCCCGACGACACCCGCGAATCCATCCGGGCCAATCTGGAGTTTGCCGGCAAATACGTGGACTGGCCGTACATCCAGCATCCGACCCCCTATCCCGGAACGCCGATGACCAAGGATTTTCGCGCGCGGAATCTCATCGTCATCGACAAGATGGAAGAGTACGACGGCACCACCGCTGTGGTGGCCACGCAGCATCTGCAGCCCGAGGAGATCGAGTACGAGAGATGGCGCGCCGAGCGATGGATGAAGACCAGGCACATCCCGGCGGTGATTGCCCATGAACCGCTGTTCGTTCTGCGCAACTGGTGGAGGATGCTGGCGCACACCTTCCGCGGGTCTTCAATCAGATCGGCTCTTCGGGCTGGAAAGCGACTGGAGGGTCTTCCAGCGCTATCGCACTCTGCGCAGCGCCGAGCGGATATACCTATGATATAGTCCTCGGAATCCTGGAAGATACCCCATGTCAGAGGAAGCGCCTGACCCTCCCTCGATCCCTGTAAATATCGAACCGCCGTCTCTCGGTGGCTACTTGGGACAGCCGGGAGGCATCCCGGGCGTCGGTTTCTGGCCGCGCGTGGGCGCCCGCTTCATCGACATAACGTAGGCGGAGTGATCGGATTCGTCGCTGGTCTTATCTTCGCAGTTCTTGTGCTCATAGCGGCCAGCATGACTGGCCAATCGGCGGCTCCGCTGCTTGCCCGGCAAAGGGAAAGCAGGTTTGCGGTATTCGTTTTCGCTTTACTGGGCATGGTGGCGTATCACACCCTCTGCGAAGGTCTGCATGGAAGCACGCTGGGGAAACTGGTGTTCAAGATGGTTGTCGTGCAAGAGGACGGTACACCCTGCCGGCCATGGCCAGCGGCTATCCGATCACTTGCCTATTTCATAGACAGCTTTTTCTTTGGACTGGTCGGGTATCTGGCCATGAAGAAGACTCCCCAAGAGCAGCGCCATGGCGATGAATGGGCACATACGATTGTCTGCAGACCTTCTGATGCACCGCCGCAGAGCTTGCGCGGTGGGGCAAGATTTCTGGCCGTTTTCCTTCTCGCCGCGGCGGTTTATGCGGCACTTCTCATGATTGGCTTACTGATACAAGTGATTGGCTAAGTCGCCGGACGGAATTGATCTCTGCTTAATAGCCGGTATGAGCTTTTGCGCTACCATTTCTCTGCCCGCCATCCGTCCGACAGCGGTATAACTGAGTAAGATCCCCTTATGCTTTCGTCCAATTCCAAACGAGAAGAAGGCTGGACTCGCCTACTGGGCGCAGCGTGTGCTGGAAGAGTGCGACAAAGCCAGTCAGGAATTTGCTCCCGATCCTGTGCACGACCTCCGGGTCGCGATTCGCCGTTGCCGCTCGATGGCGGACGGCTTCCTCTCCGTCGACTCGGACCCCGCATGGAAGGAAATGAAGAAGCTGGGCAAGACGGTGTTCAGCAGCCTGGGCGAGCTTCGCGATGTACAGGTCATGATGGAGTGGGTCGCTCGTCTTTCCGAACCCGAGGATCCGGTCCGCCAGCTTCTCCTCGACACCTTGGGCCAGCAAGGAGAGCCAGCTCAAGGCTGCCGCGCAAGAGACGCTCCGTAACTTCGACCGCAAACGTTGGACGACGCTAAATGCAAGACTAGCCCGGACGGGCCGGTCGAGTTCCACGTGGAAGGGCTGGTGTTTCAGCATCTCGCTCTGGAGCGCTGGACGGAGGCGCATGACCTGCACCGCCAGGCATTGCGCAACCGGACGCAAGTCGGCTACCACCAGTTGCGAATCGGCATTAAGCGCTTTCGCTACATGTGCGAAAACTTCCTCCCGAACGCCACGAGAAGTGGGCCAAGGACCTGCGACAACTGCAGGATGCGCTCGGCGAGGTCCATGACTTCGACGTATTGAAGGCGATGATCAAGGCGCATCCCGGCATTCGCGACCGAAGATCGCGAGCGCTGGAACAAACGATCGCTGGAGAACGGCAACACCGGCTGGATATTTACCGCCAGAAGATGCTGGGCAAGAGTTCGCTCTGGCGGCGTGTGGCGAGCGGAGCTGCCCAGTGGTCCTGCATTGGAGAAGGCTGCTATGGAGAAATTGAGGACTTGGGCCTCGTTTCTCGATCCTGACGTCAGCCACTCGGTGCATGTGACGCGGCTGGCGCTGCAACTCTACGACGGATTGTCCAAGCAGGGAGTGGTGAGTGCCTGACGCCGGAATACCGCCGCATTCTGGAAGCGGCAGCCAATTTGCATGAGGTGGGGCGAAGCCGTGGCCCTCAAGCCCATCGCAAACGAGGCTTATTCCATGATTCGGCGGCTTAAGCCTCCGCTAGGATGGAGCGCAGAAGAGCTTCAGTGCGTCGCCGTGATTGCCCGCTACCATTGCCGGCGCGCTTCCGCAAACCACCAACTCCTCGTTTGTGGGACTCACCCCAAAACGGAAGACGGCCCTCCTACCGATCACCGGAATTTTGAGATTGGCGGACGCATTCGATTTTTCTCATGACCGGCAGATCCGACCAGCTCGCGTCGAACGGCGCGACGGGATGGTAATCGTCTACGGGCGAGGACTGCAGGAAATCAGCGCGGTTGCGGAGCGGCTGGCTCGGGCGCGCTACCTGCTGGAGACTACGTGCGGTTTCCCAGTCCTGATTCGTCCCCAGGCGATGAAACCGGTTGCATCCCACGTCGTGAGACGCGCGCGTGAAATGCGCAGCCGGTTCGCTGACCAAAGCTTGATCTAAATCAGGCGACCGTTTTTTTTTCTTGTAGGGGTCTCCTACAACTACAAAAGGATACTTGCGCAGCGACTGCACATCACCGGCGGCGGCGTACGCCTCAACTTCCGCCATCAGGTTTTCAGTCTGGTCCGGAGGCATGTTCTTGGTGGCTTGCCAGAACTTGTCAGGGAAAAACCAAATACGTTCGCGATGGTTGGCATCAGGAGTGCTGTCGGAACTGGGTGTCATAACTCTCCTCCCACAATGTGGGACGTTCGAAACAAATCACGAATGTAAGTTAGGGAAGTGAGCGCCTTGGATCCGACGATTGCTAAAGCATAATTATGTACTGCGAGTGCGCGATTGTAAATGGTAGACAGAACATCGCGGCAGCTTGGGGTTTTGGCCAGAAAATTGCCTCACCCTTACTTCTTTGCCAAGCTCAAGAAACTAAAAGGCGAAGGGTTTCGCGATTGCTGGCAGTAACTTTCCGGAGCTTGACAGTGTAAGGCCGTGCCGAAAAGCTGCTCCTCGGCCGGGTCGCTACCGCCGTTGTCTGCGGGGAAAGAGGGTGCGAAAGAAGCTTGAGACACGAGTTCGGGTAGTGCGGCGCTTCAGCGCCGCGTCAGGCGAGTACAGTGAAACGGCCTTTAGGCCTAGGGGACATTTGTTAGAAGCGGCCATACCAGCGGCTTCGGACAACGTACCTCAGGGCTAGAGAGACTGTGTCACAACCTCTGTCGTCCCTACGGGACTCGGTCTCATTTCCCACCTTACCCAGCGCTGAAGCGCTGGGCTAAGCTCTTTCGCCCCATTCGGGGCTCGTTCTTGACCGCTTCATTCCACCGTGGCGAACCAAGACACGGTTGCGACACAGTCTCTAAAGCCCTCTTCACAAAACTGATTGAACGCGAGCCTGAAGGCCCGCACTACCCGGGCTGTTGTCATTATGGAGTTTTTCAGCAGCCTGTTGAAGTCATGCCTGGTACAAACCCGACCCTGGCGATTCATGAGATAGGCCCTGGCTGATAGGAGTCTTTCGCATACTTTGTCTGGAGTCGAGAGATCGAGCAGCGGACTGGCACGCTGATGTCAGATGTCGGTATGGCCGGCGGGGTACTGCGAACTTGACCTGTGATGCGGAGACATACCCGAGTGGATGACCAACCTGGACTCAATAGTAGCCACTAAAAGCAGAACGGCACCTGCCGATTTAGGCAGGTGCCGTAATAGCACACTTCGATTTTTTTGCTTCTACGCCTGACCGTCAACCGCGGTCGTAAACCCGGGCCCGTTCACCACTGATAGACGAACCCTACTGAGCTAAACGCGGAACTTACGGCGAGCTACGCCGGCGATTCCGACCAGTCCGCTGCCGAGCAGTACCAGCGTTCCCGGCTCAGGAGTTGTTCCCCCGCCCGTGGTCACGTTCACGTTGTCGAGGAGCCAGTACGCAGGATCCTCGCGGAAGGTGAAAGTCAGACGGGTCGTAGTGCTGGTGGCAACGTCGGTGAACTGGAACTCACCCCACTGGAACGTTCCGGGGAAGTCCGTAAGGCTCAAGCTACCGGTACCAAATGAAACTTGGAAGAAATTGGGAGTTCCGCCCTCTGGAAGCGCAAGAAAGAAGCTAATGGTGTACTGCTGCCCCACAACGGTGTCGATGTCCTGGTAAATACCGCCGGTGTCACCCACCGGTCCAAACGCTGCAGAATAGGTGCCGGCGTACGGCGCGATTCCTGGGCAGCTCGAAACGTCGCACACGAAGTTGAAGCTGGTATCTCCAAACTGCGTCCAATCCGTGAAATCGCCAGTCTCAAATCCGCCATTCATTACCTGGGCGGTATTGGCGAACACGGAAGTAGCGAACATCAGAAGTGTTACGGCCAGAGTTATACGAATCAATCTGTTGATCAAGCGAAAGCCCTCCTTAATGGGTCTCGTCAAAGCGGCTGCAAAGTATAGTGCAATCTTGGCACCATATTAAAAAGCGGGAAAATATTGAACAGAAAGGAGATAAGCTGAAGTTGAGGGCCTAGTGTGCAGAAAGTTGCAATGTACAGGAATTCCGTTTCCCTTTGCGGCCCAAAAAATGGGAAGAACTACGGTGCTCGTATGGCACCAAGGGGCCATCTAACTGACAGATCCTAGCCGACTTAAAGGGCCGCCGGCATCTAGTAGTCCAACGCCGCCGGGCGCCCAGTCAGCCGCTCAATTCGCTTGGCGATCGGGGGATGCGTCGAGAACAAGTTCGCAAAACTAACCCCGCCTAACAGCGGCGCGACGATGAACAGGTGCGCATTCGACGGCGAGGCTCGCATCGGGATTTGCTTCGAGTACGCGTCAAGCTTTTTCAACGCGTTAGCCAGGGCATAGGGATTACCGGTAAGTTGCGCACCGGTCGCGTCAGCCTGGTACTCGCGCGACCTGGATACGGCCAGCTGGATCAGGGTCGCCGCGATGGGAGCCAGGATCAACATAAGCAGCGCTACGAAACCACCGCCGCCCCGGTCGCGATCATCGCGGCCTCCCATGCCCCCGAATAGCGAAGCCCAATAGCCCATGCGCGCGAGCATGGTGATGGCGCCCGCCAGGGTCGCCGCAATGGAACTGATCAGGATGTCACGGTTTCTGACATGGCCCAGCTCGTGGGCCAGCACGCCTTCCAACTCCTCATCGGTCAGCAGGTCCAGAATCCCCTGGGTGACCGCGACCGAGGCATGTTGCGGGTTGCGGCCGGTTGCGAACGCATTGGGAGAATCGGTGGGAATGACGTACATCTTCGGCATCGGGATGCCGATCTTCTGGGTGAGCCGCTCCACCACCTGGTATGCGCGCGGCAGTTGTTCACGCGTGACCGGCTGCGCGCGGTACATTGCGAGGGCGATCTTGTCGCTGAAGAAATACGAAACGAAATTCATGATAACGGCCAGCGCCAGGGCGATTTCCATGCCACGCTGTCCGCCGAAGACTTGTCCCATAAACAACAGGAAAAGCGTCAGTGCGGTAAGCAGTAACGCTGTCTTAAATGTGTTTCCCATATTCACTTGAGTAGATGACGGCGGCTCCGCGTAGTTGCGGAAATTCAACCGCCCGTACCCGTTGGCGGCAACAGGTCAAATTCCATTTCCGGCTGGAACGGGCAGTTCGACGCGCGCCAACTGACAACTGATAACCGGCAACTGTACTATTTCCCCATGCCTGAGTTATCCGTTCTTCACCCCCGGGCTCACGAAGAACTGCTCCTGGTCGCCTTCCGTGTGGACGCCCGCCATGATGGTCCGCAGTTCTACACCTTGCTGGCCGTGGGCAGCGACAATGAACGGCCCATTACGTCGGACGGACGCGTGGTATTTTTCGTCGACCCAAAGTTAGCTGCGAAGGCGCTCGCGCTCGATCCCAGCATGGCAAGGATCGGTCCCCCGCCCGACGCCGTGGAAACGTTCTGCGATGTCGCGGAGGCCCTGTATCGGGTCAACTCTCAGCAAGCCGATCCGGACGGCGTCATCCTGGACTGCCTGCTGGTCTTCGATGATCTGGTGCGTGCGACCAAGCTCCATATGCCGGACCGGTACCAGGGCATCCTGACCGAGTTGGCGGCCCGCCTGACCGAGGGTGCGACGCTGCGAACGATCTTCACCAATCCGTCTCTGCGGGAGCACGTGGAAGACGCGCTGCTGTGGTGTGTGGGGGCGGTGACGGCGAAAGCCCACATGGTCACCCAGTGACCTGAGTCAAGAAACTCCGCGCCGGTAACGGGCATCCTGATAGGGCGGACGTCTCTGGCGCCCTGTCAGCCTATGCTTACACAATTCATTCCGACGTGAAGTAGTCCACGGTGATGGGATTCTCGAAGAGCGAATAGTCGCGCGTCACGACCGTTATTCCGCTGTCGGTGACGTGATACTTCTGACGGTCAGCCTCGGTGTCGTAGCCGATGACGGTGCCCTCGGGGATGTCCACGTCGCGATCGATAATGGCCTTGCGAATGCGACAGTGGCGACCGACATTGACATGGGAGAAAACGATGCTGGCGTCGATCTCCGAGTAGGAGTTGACGCGCACATCGGGCGAGAGCACGCTGTTGCGAACTGAACTGCCGGAGATAATGCAGCCCATCGAGACGATCGAATCGTGCGCTTCTCCGGTCCGGCCGACATCGCTGAAGACAAACTTAGCCGGTGGATATTGCCGCATGTGAGTGCGAATGGGCCACGCAGCGTCATACACGTTGAAAACCGGGGCTACCGAGACCAGGTCCGTGTTGGCCTCGTAGTAGGCTTCCAGGGTCCCGACATCGCGCCAGTAAAGCGCCTCCTTCCGGTTCTCGTCGATGAAGTTGAAGGAGTAAACCTTGTAGTCGTCCACCATGCGAGGCAGGATGTTATGCCCAAAATCGTGGCGCGAAGTTGCGTCTTCCGCGTCCTTCAGCAGAACCGGAATCAGCACTTCGGCGTTGAACAGGTAAATGCCCATGGACGCCGAAACCATCTGCGGGTCGTAGGGCGAGCGCAGATCGGTCTGCTCCGGTTTTTCCTGAAAGCCGACCACGCGGCCGGTGCGATCGATCTCGACCACGCCGAAGTGCTTGGTTTCTGCCGGCTCGACCAGGATCGTCGCCAGCGTAACGTCGGCGCCTGAGTCCTTGTGCTGGCGCAGCATCAGGTCGTAATTCATCTTGTAAATGTGATCGCCCGACAGGATAAGCACGTAGCGCGGCTGCTCGGAGCCGATGGAGTAAAGATTCTGGTAGACCGCGTCGGCGGTGCCCATATACCAGTTCTCGCTGACCCGCTTCATCGGGGGCAGGATCTCGATGAACTCTCCGAGCTCACGTCCGACAATGTTGCCCCAACCTTCGCGGATGTGACGGTTCAGGGAGAGCGCCTTGTACTGCGTCAGGATGTAGACCTTGCGCAGGTCCGAGTTGATGCAGTTGGAAAGAGTGATGTCAATGATGCGGTAGATACCGCCGAAGGTAACGGCCGGCTTCGCGCGATCGCGGGTCAGCGGATATAAACGCTCTCCGGCTCCCCCTGCCAGTAAGACTCCGAGAGTTTCTCTCATGTAGTAACGTCCTGAGTACGAATTCTCCGGCGAAATCTAAGAGCGCTTTGCGAACTGGAGGGCTGACTGCGCCTTGGTGGCGCGTGCCCACCCACAGGCGAACTGGAATGTTAGCACACGTTGGAAATGCTTCAGGCCGGGTGACCTGGACTCCAGACTACTTCTGCTGGTCCACCCGAATGTGAAGCGACTTGAGGAACCTGACATCCTGTGGCGTCACCGAAAAGTCGGCGGACGAGCGCTTGTCGTCTACCGCAGCCGACTGAGAAGCGTCGTCGCGCTCGTTGAATCCGACTGTCGCCTCAAGCAGGAGGAACACGTCGTAGCCGCCGGCCTTAATGCGAGTGATGACCTCGGCTATCTGCTCGGAATCCGAAAGCGAGTTGTTGATTGCCTCGCCCAACTCTTCCATCAGGTTTCTTAGTCTCTGATCCACAATGGCACCTATGCCGGCTGGCGACCGGGACTCTGAATCGTACTGCGACGGCCCCGAAGCCTTGACCGGCCTGGTCTCCCCAGCTTCACACGGTTGGATGCGCCCTATACGATCGGAGTTTTGCGACCCTGGCTGCTCGGCGGCCATTCGCAAGGCCACCATCGCGAAATCCCGCTGCTAGAATGGAGGTTACGCGCGGGCAGCCGCGCCGAGGTAACAAGTGTGTCATCCCGCAATTTTGGTACTCAAGGCCGGGCATTTCTGCGGGTTGCGGGCCGCAGGTCCGGGCAGAATCGTTGGGTCCGGGCGTTATACCGGGGAGGCAGTGTCACGCTGGGCAGCGCGGGCCGCGTGCTGCATACGCTCTGGCTGGAAGTCACCGGGCTTCTCTTCCTGACGCTTGCGCTGGTGGGCGCCGGAGCCGCCGTTCGCGAATATCACCGTCACATTGACGGTACTGCGGGAGTCGGCAGGGTGATCCTGGCGGGCCTCTTCGCGCTGCTCTTCTTGTATTTCGGCGTGAGCTCTTTTTCCAGGTCCCGGCGTAAGACCCGAAGATAACGGTTGCAGCGATAGGTCGAACAAATTTGTGACCGATGTCATAGCACGTGTTCCCTTCTAGAGTTCATACTTAGGCATCTCTTTCATAGATATCGAGGGCCTCCTCTATGCCCGAAGGCAAAAATCATAAAGGGGCGGTGGCTACCAAGCTGGCGCCCGAGCAAGAAACCTCTTCTCATATCAGTGTTCATCCCCTTTACACTCCAGCCGACCTTGAGGGCTGGGATTACGACCGCGATCTCAGCTTCCCAGGACAGTTCCCCTACACCCGCGGCGTACAAGCGACCATGTATCGCGGACGGTTGTGGACCATGCGGCAGTATGCGGGCATGGGCGATGCTGAAGAATCGAACCGCCGCTACAAGTACCTGCTGAGCAATGGCACCACGGGGCTAAGCGTCGCCTTCGACCTGCCGACGCAGATCGGGCTTGACTCCGACAACCCTCTCGCCATGGGCGAGGTCGGAAAGGTGGGCGTGGCGATTGACTCCATCGAGGACATGATGCGGCTGTTCGACGGCATCAACCTGGAGAAGATCTCCACCTCGATGACGATCAATGCCACGGCATCCATTCTGCTGGGGCTCTACATCGTTACGGCGCGGCGCACCGGCCGCGATGTGCGCAAGCTGTCAGGCACCAGTCCAAAACGATGTGCTGAAGGAATACATTGCGCGCGGGACTTACATCTATCCGCCGGCGCAAGCCATGCGCATCATCACCGACATCTTTTCCTACGCTCACGAACACGTGCCCGAGTGGAACACGATTTCTATTTCCGGTTATCACATGCGCGAAGCAGGATGCACGGCTGCGCAGGAAGTGGCATTCACGCTGGCCAACGGCATCAGTTACGTGCAGGCGGCCATTGACGCGGGACTTGGCGTGGACGATTTTGCTCCGAGGCTATCGTTCTTCTTCAACGCGCACAGCAATTTTCTGGAAGAAGTGGCGAAGTTTCGCGCTGCGCGTCGTATGTGGGCGCGCATCATGCGCGACCATTTCGGCGCCAAGAACCCGAAATCCATGATGTTGCGCTTCCACACCCAAACTGCAGGGTCGACGCTGACCGCGCAGCAGCCTGAAAACAACATCGTCCGCACCGCATTGCAAGCCATGGCTGCCGTGATGGGAGGAACGCAATCGCTGCACACCAACTCGTTTGATGAAGCGCTGGCGTTGCCCACCGAACAGTCGGCGCGCATTGCACTGCGCACCCAGCAAATCATCGCCTACGAGTCAGGCGCGCCACAGACTGTCGATCCGCTGGCCGGTTCGTACTACATCGAAGCGCTGACCAACCAGATCGAAACTCAGGCGCGCGAGTACCTCGATAAGATCGACGCCATGGGCGGGACGCTGAAGGCGATTGAGCGTGGATTCATACAGCAGGAAATCCAAAACGCCGCGTACGAATATCAGCAGGCGGTGGACAAGCTGGAGTCAATCGTCGTGGGGGTGAACGCCTTCGAACTGGAGGAAGAAAAACCCATTCCGCTGCAGCACATTGATGAATCTCTGGAGCGCAAACAGGTAGAGCGTTTGCGCGCCCTGCGCGCCAAGCGCGATCAGGCCAAGTGGCAGGCAGCGATCAAGAAGGTGGAGGACACCGCGCGCAGCGCAGGAAACTTGATGCCGCCGATAGTGGAAGCGGTCGAGGCCAACGCCACCGTCGGCGAAATCTCCGACGCCATGCGTCACGTGTACGGCGAGTACCACGAGACGGTGGTGATTTAAGAGCTGCTTTTTCGCTTCCCGCGGTTAGCTCTTAGCTTTTACTTCTTAGCTGTCAGGCATCAATCGAACCACGGCCGGCGTCCGAAGACGCCGGTCTTAGTTCCAAGGCGATCGATCACTGTCGCTTAGTGCTCAAACACAGACAATTCCGCATCTGTCTGTGGCATCAGCACAATGAATTTTGTGGGGGAGATCACGTAAACCACAGCTGGGTTATGGTCACCCTGAGCCTCTCCCGTTCCCCTGCCATTGGAAGCGATCGAGTAGGTAATGGCCGTCCCAAACCACTGATCAATCCCCCACGGTTGGCTGGAGTATCCGCTCAAGGTGAGCGTACCCAGGCCGTCCGCCGGTCCCACATCCACTTCGTTACTTCCGTTTGCGTAGTCGAGCGGCGCCAGCGAGCCCTGCGGCATACGTTCCTTGAATGGATGCGTTGGAGAACGGACCGCCGGTCTGCGGCGCCATGGTCCCGGAGATGGAACTGGCGCCTCGGCCTACAAGAAAGGCCTTGTTCGGGCTGATCAGGAAGCCCGCGGGGTTTCCGGCCCCGAAGTCGACCGCCCCGTTGGCTTGCACGGTATAGGTGCCGTGCGACGGCTGGTCCTGGGTAATCGTGCCGGCCAGGTCTTCATCCATCGCGACGATGTTGAAGTTCCCATTGCCATCGAAGCTGAAGATGGCAGCGATCGACTGGTCAGCCCCATCGCCAAAGTGGATGTCCTGCATGTAAGACACAGCATTACCGTTGAGCGAAGCTTTGCTGAAGGGGCCGCTCTGCTGCCTCACCGAGCCCACCTGCAACGGAACCTGGGTGTCCGGAACCGAGTCGATTTGCTCCATGACTAGCTCGCCCGCGGAAACCACGTAAATTGCCTGATGACTGGTGCCGTTCGTGCTTTGGACCGTGCTGATAGCGCGCCCGGTCTGTGCATCAACGCCCGACAACGTTCCGGAGAAGGTACAGGTGGCATAATTGCCTCCCTCGTTGATATCGCATGCTCCGTTGGAAATGGTCCCGCCGGTGAGTGTGAACTGGCCCACGTTAACCATGCGCGCCTCTGTGTTGTCGGCCCCGGTCATCCCAAAGACGTAGCCTCCACTGAGCTTGCTGAGAGCAAACGCGGTCGGGTCAGCTTTGCGCAGCATTCCTGAGCCCCTGCTGCCCTGGCCGGTCGTGTCGTCGTACTCGATCATTCTTCCGTTGCCGGTGGCGTCGAGAACAAACGCGAGCGTCATTGGTCCCCACGATTGCCCTTGCATGGTGACCGTGTTCAAGCCGCTGGACCCAATGAAGTAAGTGCCGGTAAGGGTTGTATTGAACGGCTGTGCGCCAAGCGAATTAGTGTCTAACACGCCGCTGGTAATATTCCCGGCACCATCGGAGATGAAGCTTCCTGCCATGGTCCATGCACCGGTCTCGAAGTTGAAGCCGTTCAAGAAGAATGCATAGTTTCCCTTGAGAAGCCCGGGATCACCGCCGCCTCCCGGGATACTTGACGACGATGCTGAGTTGCGCCGTCGCGGTCACCGGAGGTGTCTCGGAGTCGACAACCTGCACCGTGAAGTCCGACGTCCCCACCACAGTCGGCGTACCCTGTAATTGCGCCGGTGCTGCTGTTCAGGCTCAAGCCCGTCGGGAATTTGCCGGACATTACACTCCAGGTGTAGGGAGTGACTCCGCCAATCGCTACGACGGTTGCGTTGTAGGCTGTGCCCGTGGTGCCGGATGGCAAGGATGACGTCGTGATGCTCAAGGGCACCGCCGAAGTTATGGTGATGCTCAATTGCGCGGTCGCGGTTACCGGCGGCGATTGGGAGTCGGCGACCTGCACGGTAAAGCTGGAGGTCCCGCCTCCTGTGGGCGTGCCGGTGATAGCGCCTGTGCTGCCGTTCAAGCTCAAGCCTGCGGGCAAGCTGCCACCCGTGAGGCTCCAATTGTACGGCGTAATTCCGCCTGTAGCCGCCAGCATGGCGCTGTAAGTCTGGTTCTGTATGCCCGGCGGTAGCAATGTCGTCACAATGCTCAACTGCGCGAGGGTCGCGTTGACGGCAATGCTGAGCGGCGCGGACGCGGTTGCCGGCGGCGATTGCGAGTCAGAGACCTGCACCGTGAACGGATAGCCTCCCACCATCGTCGGCGTGCCGGAGATCATCCCGCTGGTGGCGTCCAGGCTCAACCCGGGCGGCAAGCTGCCGGAAGTTGTGTTCCAGGTGTAGGGAGTGACACCGCCCGTCGCCCCCAACGTGGTGTTGTAGCCATACGTCAAGGTTCCCGACGGCAACGACGTCGTCGTGATGCCCAGCGACGCAATGGGTGCAAAGTAGCTGAAGATATCGAGCACCAGGTTCGCGGGGTTGGTGGCGTAGGAGTCGATGGAGCCATTCAGGGTAGGCACGATCGCCATGTTGGAAGTGACAGCTCCGTCGGCTGCGTTCAAGGTGGAGACCAGCGGCTGGCTTTCTGCGTCGGGCCACAACGTCAGATAACCCAGCGGATGTCCGCCCTGCGGTATTACCGTCGCGTTCAACACATAGGCCTGGGCGCTCGGAACACTACAGGGGCTAGCGAGGACCGTGACCGGCAACATACCGCTGAAGGTGCCGGTACCCTTGCGTGTGTCCACCACGCGACACGGCGTTAAAGCATAGAGAGACAAGGGATCCGGGCCGGAATTTGGAGGTGCGAAGTACCCGTCGATGTCCATCACCAGGTCGGTGTTGTCGGTAGCGTAAACGCTGATGGCCCCGCCCCCGGTCACTCCGGCGGGCACGATGGCCGCATTCGCCGTTACCACGCCTGTGACTGCATTCAAGGTGGAGACAACCGGCTGCGCTTTTCCCGTCGGCCATACCGACAGATAGCCCAGCGTGGGTCTGGGCACGGCGGTGAAATTCAGGGAATACCCTTGTGCGCTGTTGGGGATGTTGCAGGCACTCGAGAGGACCGGAAAAGCACGCTCCGTCTTGCCCTGCAGCGTGGGGCCGCCTAGTGGCCCTTGCGTCCAGCGGGTGTCCGCCACCCGGCAGGGAGTCAGGGGGAAGAACGCCAAGGTAGAGGTCGTCGCGGGAACAAAGTAGCCGTCGATATCCAGGATGACGTCGGTGGTATCGGTGGCGTAGACGCTGATGGCTTGGTTGGCGCCCGCGGGCACGATAGCGGCATTGGCTTTGACCCGTCCATCAGGAGAATTCAAGGTGGAGAGCACTGGCCGCGCTTGTCCAGTAGGCCATACCGTCAGGTATCCCAGTGTCGGGTGGGGAACCACAGTCACATTCAGCGAATACGCTGCGGCAGTGTTGGGAATCCCACAGCTCGCCTGGTTTGGAATGATGAAATCGCGGGACCCTTTGGCGGAAATCGAAGGTCCGCCGAGTGGGCCGTTTGCCCAGCGCGTGTCAACCACCCTGCAAGGAGTAACCGGCACGAAACCCAGGGGGCTTTGTGCAAACGCCAAGAGAGAGGTTGCCAGGACCATGCAGATGAGAACGGACGGAACGATACGACGCGTCGTGGGCATGAACTTTCTCCTCGGAGGGACCTTCGGTCGCCATCAATGCCTTCGCCAGCCGCAACACCCTCAGTTACACTCGGGCGCCGCTTGCATCAGGCAGAACAGGACGCAAATGCCTTTCGCGCAATGCAGCCTGTTGTGACGTAGGGGAACTTTCTTGTGGAGGGTCGATTGCCGCTTGCGACTCTTCCGGCTGAGAAGGACGGTCGGCGGGAACCGGCCCAAAAGGTCAACGGCGTGGGAGAATGCCTACCAGGGCCATTGTTTCTCTGCAGCGAGCCAGGAGTCCAAGCAAATCATTGAAATGTGTGTTTGCAATTCCCACGATGGGCATAGCGGGGATTGCGCCCATTCTGGTTGGAGTTCGCCTGGAGAACTGGGTAGCGGCGCGATTGACTAGCTCCGCCGCCTTCCGCTACGCTTTCGCACTTCCCGCTGCACCGATAAGAAGTCGAGGAGGAAGAATGCCGATGCCGGAACTGTCGCCAGAAGAAACTCCCGATACATCTCCAGACAGCAAGCTCTCGCGCCGTGAATTTGCTCGCCGTGCTGCCTTCGCAGCGACGACCGCTGTGGTCTTGCCCAACTCGCTCCTGTCGCAGGAGGCCGCGCCGAAGCCGACGCCGTCTCCGACCAGGCTGCATCGCCTGCGAGCGCGCTCTCGCCTGAGCTGCAGGCCGAGGGTGAGCTGAAATATCAGTGGATCATTCAGACCTACGGCAAGCGACTGAATGAGGAACAGAAGCAAGACCTCCGCAGGCTGGTCATGGAGGGGCAAAAGCCGCTGGCGGCTTTTCGCGCCTTTCCGCTGGAGAACGCAAACATGCCGGCTACGGTCCTCAAATTTACCGACCTCGGGAAGCTCCGCAGCCAAGAGTGACGACTGATGGCGATCAGCGACGAAGTGCTCTATCTCACGGTCCGCGAACTGGGCGACCGCATTCGTGCCCGCCAATTGTCGCCCGTGGAACTCACCCAGGCCTACCTTCTCCGTTGCAAGAAATACGGCCATCAACTGAATGCCTTCGCGATGCTGATGCCCGATCTCGCACTGCAACAAGCTCACGAGGCCGAAGAAGAAATCAACGGCGGCCACTATCGCGGCCCGTATGCACGGTATTCCTTATGCTGCGAAGGACCTGCTGGCGGTTGCCGGATATCCCACAACGTGGGGGACGCGGCCTTACCAGAATCAGGTCTTCCTGCACGATGCCACGGTGATTCGCCAGCTGCGAGACGCCGGCGCGATATTGCTCGGCAAGGCTGCGATGATCGAGTTGGCCGGCGGATTGGGCTATCGCTTCGCAGCCGCGTCGGCCACCGGGGCGGCCAAGAATCCGTGGAACATGAACTGCTGGACCTGCGGATCGTCCAGCGGCTCGGGTGCAATCGTCGCCGCCGGACTGGCGGCCTTCGCGATTGGCACCGAGACATGGGGCTCGATTGTTTGTCCGTCAGCTTTCTGCGGGGTCTCGGGATTGCGGCCCACCTTCGGCCGGGTTGGACGCGGCGGCGCCATGGCGCTGTCCTACTCGATGGACAAGATCGGTCCCATGTGCCGCACGGCGGATGACTGCTCGCTGGTGTTGGCTACCGTCAGTGGCCACGATCCTCTGGACGCTGGCTCGCTGCCCGAGGCCGAAGCGCGCTTCAGCTACAGCCCTCCGACGAAGCCGTTGCGCATCGCGCGGATCGAGAAAGCCTGGGAAAAGCCCGATCCCGATGTTGCCGCGGCATTCGAGCAGGCGGTCGCGCGTCCTGCAAAATGCGGGAGCGACGATCGGCAGCGTTCAGTTGCCCGAGGGACCATTCGAGACGGCCGGCGGCATCGTGATCAACGTTGAAGCAGCTTCCGCCTTCTCGAAGCTGATCGAATCCGGAGACGTGGCACAACTCAGCGATCCCCTGAGCCGCATCGGAGGCTACGCAGCGCAAACCGTGACCTCGCAGGACTTCATCCGGGCACAGCGCATTCGCCGCATTCTCCAGCAGAAGATGGACGTGATCTTCGCAGCAGTTCGACGTACTGATCGCGCCCTCGCAACCGATCGGTGCCTCCACCCTCGATACCAACCTGGAGACCGGCTTGTCCTTCGCCGATCCAATCGGCGGCATCGGCAATTTGTGCGGCTTGCCGGCGCAAAGCGTTCCTTGCGGGTTCACGAGGGCGGCTTGCCAATCGGAATTCAATTCCTCGGCCAGGTGCTGCGCGATGATGCAGTGATCGCAGCGGCCGAGATGTATCAGTCGCGCACCGACTGGCATCGCAAGCATCCACCGCTGAACTGACCCAGGCAGCGGCCGTACGAATCGCACGCATTAGTAGCCGCACACCTGCGTTGCTGTTTATCGCGGAAGTGCCGCTAACGGATTTCTGTTGGCGAAGCGCCGCCGTTATTTATAATCGTCGCCCAATAGCTTCTCACCACATCTGAGGCGAATCATGAACTGCAAGCGTTTCGTGCTTCTCGTCCTGATGCTGCTACTGGCAGCTAGCCTGGTATCCCGCGCAAACCTTTCGCGGAACCGTCCTCGGAACCGTTACGGACAGCTCCGGCGCCGTGGTTTCCGGCGCTACGGTCAAGGTACGCAATGTCGACACCGGATTGGAGCGCACCACCCAGACGAGCGCCGATGGCAGCTACAGCGCTCCCGAGCTGCCGTTCGGAAAATACACGGTCTCGGTTTCGCAGAGCGGCTTTCAAACCTCGGTGACCAACGGCGTAGTGGTCGATGTCGCCAGCGATCGCCGCGTGGATGTCGTGCTCGAACCTGGCGAAGTGGCGGAACGCGTCGAGGTGACCGGCGAAATAGCCGAGGTCGATACCACGAGCGCTGTGCTGGGCGGCATACTCACCGCTCAAACGATCGAGAACATTCCGGTCAACGGACGCGATTACACCAAACTGATCTACCTCAATCCCGGAGTGGCGGGCTCGCCCGACCAGATCAGCGACTCGCCCGGCTCCTTCGGCGAATTCTCCATGAACGGCTCACGCGGGCGTTCGAATAACTACCTGCTCGATGGCACCGACATGAACGACGGCTACCGGAACGATCCGGCAATCAACGAGGCTGGCGTGTTCGGCGATCCGGCGACCATTCTTCCCATCGACGCGGTCGGTGAGTTGCACGTGCTCTCGAACTATGAGGCCGAGTACGGACGCAACAGTGGCGCCATCGTCAACATCGTCACCAAGAGCGGCACCAACCAGTGGCATGGATCGGCGCTGGAGTACTACCGCAGCGGCGCGTTCGGCGCGCGCAACTATTTCAACTTTGTCGATCAGCCGAAAAATCCCTTCACCAACAATCAATTCGGCGGATCGCTGGGCGGTCCGATCGTAAAAGACAAGGCGTTCTTCTTCTTCGACTACGAAGGTCAACGCGAAAGCGGCGCGCAGGCCGGTCTGAGCTGTGTTCCCGATCCGAACCTGGTTGCGCAAACCATAGCAAGCTCTCGGAAGCAGCTGTCAGTCAGCCCATGCTCAACTTGCTGGCTCGCAATCCCTGGCCGTCGCCCAACATCGCCGGAGCCAGCAGTGACCTGACCGGATGCTCCCACGCCCAACCTGGCGACGTCGACCCGTTTCCTTAACAACGTGGACAGCCTGATCGCCAAGGTTGACTACAATCCCAACCTGAACAACAACATTTCGGGCCGCTACTATTACGGCAACAGCAATCAGAGCTTTCCTTTTGCGCAGTTGGCGGGCGGACTGCTGCCTGGATTCAATACCGTCACTCCGACGCGCGTGCAGTTGGTCGCTCTTTCATGGGTCAAGATCGTTAACTCGTCGCAGGTGAATGAGGCGCGCTTCGGATGGAACCGTTTCGCCGAGGGATTCTTCCCGCAAGACAGCAGCTTCGATCCCGCTTCCATTGGATTGAATACTGGTACCTCCTCGTTCGATGGCGGATTACCGCTCATCTCGGTCGGCGGCTTTTCCAGGATTGGCGCCAGCGCCGGTGTGCCTCGGCAGCGCGTGGACACCAACTGGCACTTCATCGACAACTATTCGTGGAAGATTGGCCGCCACGACATCAAGTTCGGATATGAGTTCCGCAGAACTTCGATTGCGATCACGCAGGACTCCAACTTCCGCGGTAAGCTCAGCTTCGACGATCTCACCTCGTTCCTGGAAGGCCTTCCGTCCGGCGGAAGTCAGGCCGCCGGTAACACCAGACGCCACGAATACGAAAACAATCAGGGACTCTACGTGCAGGACAGCTTCCGCTGGACGTCGCGTTTGACTTTGAACTTTGGTATGCGCTGGGATTATTTCGGCGTGCCCGGCGAGGAGAACAACCTGTTCTACCGGCTTGCTGCCTGCGGACGGCGGAACCCTGGTGCAAGTGGGAGCTCCCGGCGGACCCTCCAGTCTCTATAGCTCCGACTACAATAACTTCGCTCCGCGCTTCGGCTTCGCGTACGACGTAGGCGGCAAAGGGACCACGGTAATTCGCGGCGGCTACGGCGTCTTCTATGACGCCTTCTCTCAGGACATGTTCCTCGGCCACATACCGTACAACTGCACCTTCTGTCCCGGACCTGCCTACGTCGGCATCGGGATAGCGCCGATTTCCTTCGCCAGTGCGACCTCCGGGCCGATAGCCGCCGACTCGCCCGTGTATGTCGAGTCCTTCGCCGCTGGGCAGCTTCTTCGGTGTTGACCCCAACATTCGCACTCCTTACGTCCAGAACTGGAACTTCAACATTCAGCAGGCGATCACCAACAAGGTGATGGTGCAGCTTGCCTACGTCGGTTCGAAGGGGACCAAGCTCTTCCGCTTCCGCGATATCAATCAGCCCAGTCAGGCGCAGATTACCGCCTACGACACCAGTTCGACGGGCGGTTGCGTAGGCGGCTTTACGCCGCCCAATTGCCCCATCGCGGGCTTCGACACTGGCGGCAACGTGCCCCGGACGGCGTTCCCGAATTTCTTCTACGTCAACCAGGAAGAGTCGACCGCTGCCTCGATCTACAACTCGCTTCCAAGTCAGCCTGCACGTAACTTCCTGGCACGGACTTGTCGACCCAGGCGAACTATGTGTGGTCGCACTCCATCGACAATGCCAGCGACCTGGAAGACTTCATTCCCAACGCTTCGCAGCCGAACAACAGTCTTGATCCCCAGGCCGAGCGCGGTAATTCCAACTTCGACATTCGGCAGCGCTTCAGCTGGAACTTCGTGTACCAGTTCCCCAAGTCAACGGGGTCTTACGCCAGGCTGAAGAACGGCTGGGGCATCGACGGAGTTGCCACCGTGCAAACCGGCCAGCCCTTCTCGCTGAACTACAATTTCGAAGGCGACTATTCCGGTTCGGGAGAAGGATTCGATCGTCCTCAGATCGTCGGTCCGATTCAGTACGGCAACGCTCCTAACAACTTCCTCAACCTGGCCAACTTCCAGGCTCCCTGCACGTTCGGAAACACGACCGCGATCTCGTCCACCGGCGATAGCAACTGCCTTGCCGGCACGCGTCACTTTGGCAATCTTGGACGCAACTCGCTGGTCGGGCCGAGCTTCAAGGAATTCAACTTCTCGGTCTTCAAGGACACGGCGATCACCGAGCGGGTCAACCTGCAGCTGCGCGCCGAGTTCTTCAATCTCTTCAATCATCCCAACTTCGCCAATCCGGAGTTGCCCAACTTCATCGCCGATCCGGGCGTCAACGGCATTGCCAGCAACGGGCGCGGTATCGGGTATCTACGCCGCTTACGGCCACCGGTGACGTTGGCATCGGCAACCCGTTCCTCGGCGGAGGCGGCCCGCGCGGCATTCAGTTCGCCGCCAAGTTCACGTTCTAGGAAGACTCAGATTAAGTCTGGGTTTTGAAGGGGCACGGCTTCACAGGCTGCTGAAAAAGTCCTCGCAGGAGCGAGTTCAGGTAGTGCGGCGCTTCAGCGCCGCGTCAAGCGAGTACAGTGAAACGGCCTTTAGGCCTGGGGACATTTGTTAGAAGCGGCCATACCAGCGGCTTCGGACAACGTACCTCAGGGCTAAAGCCCTCTTCACAAAACTAATTGAACGCGGGCCTGAAGGCCCGCACTACCCGGGCTGTTGTCAGCATGGAGTTTTTCAGCAACCTGTTCAGCCGTGCCGCACACATCCCGATATTTTTCGGCGTCCTACTCGTGCCCCTTCTCTTTCAGGAACGTTCCCTCGCGGAGTTCGGTGAATGCCTCCTGCAGCTGCTTCTGCGTATTCATCACGATGGGGCCGTACCAGGCCACCGGCTCCTGCAGCGGCTTTCCCGAGACCAGCAGAAAGCGGATTCCGTCCGCCCCGGCCTGCACCATAAGCTCGTCGCCGCGATCAAACAGAACCAGTGACCGGTTCTCTGCCTGTGCAGGAGGCGCGGTGTCCAGCCAGCCGACCGATTCCGTGGGCACCTCCAGCGGGCCGGAAGCGTTGCAGAACTTCCCCGCTCCCGAGAAGACGTAAGCAAAAGCCTGGCGCGTGGTCTCGACCGGAAGGGTCTTCCTGCGACCGGGCGGCACCGTGACGTCGAGGTAGATGGGATCGGCCGCGATGCCATCCACCGGGCCCTTCTTGCCCCAGAAGCTGCCGCACACGATGCGCACCTCGGTACCGTCATCGTCTTTCACCACCGGGATCTCGCCCGACTTCACCTCCTGATAGCGCGGCGCAGTCATCTTGAGCGACGACGGAAGGTTCGCCCACAACTGGAAGCCGTGCATGCGGCCGGCCTGATCGCCCTTCGGCATTTCCTGGTGAATGATGCCGCTGCCGGCCGTCATCCATTGCACGTCGCCGGCGGCGATGGCGCCCCGATTCCCCATGCTGTCGCCATGCTCCACCGTTCCGGCAAGCACATAGGTAATGGTCTCGATCCCGCGATGCGGGTGCCACGGGAAGCCTGCCAGATAGTCGTCGGGGACATCGTTGCGGAAATCGTCGAGCAGAAGAAATGGATCGAAGTCGGAAGTGTTGCCGAAACCGAAGGCCCGGCGCAGATGGACGCCTGCTCCTTCAAGAGTGGGCTTGGCGGTGGCTAATCGCTTCACTGGCCGAAGAGACATAAGACCTCCAGTTCAACTGGCCCGGTGACGGGTAACTGCGGAATACCCGACATGGGAGCAAGTTCTCTGATGACAATGCCGCATGGCGGGCGACAAAATAAAGCCGGCGATTCCGGCAACGCGGGAGCAAGGATGAGAAAACGCGGATGGGCTGGTCTGTTGGCGGTTGTTGTCTCTCTGGGAGGCACAACTCACCTGGACGCACAGGACAGCTACGACCAACCGTGGCGGCCGCAGTACCACTTCACCCCGCCGAAGAATTTCATGAACGATCCCAACGGCATGGTCTTCTACAAGGGTGAGTATCACCTCTTCTACCAGTACAATCCCGAAGGCAACCTCTGGGGACACATGAGTTGGGGCCACGCCATCAGCACCGACATGGTGCACTGGCGCAACTTCCCGGTGGCCATTCCGGAAGATCCCAAGTACATGGCGTACTCGGGCAGTGCGGTGGTGGACTGGAACAACTCAAGTGGCCTCTGCCGGAATCCCGATCCACAAGACCACTCCTGCCTCGTCGCCATTTACGCTGCGGCCTACAAAAACCGTCAAAAGCAGCACATTGCCTTCAGCAACGATCGCGGCCGCACCTGGACAAACTATTCCGGCAACCCGGTGGTTGACCTTGACGCGCCCGACTTTCGCGATCCCAAAGTGTTCTGGTACGCGCCTCAGAAGAAGTGGGTGATGGTGACGGTGCTGGCAGACCAGCGCCAGGCGGTATTTCTCGACTCCACCGACCTTAAGAAATGGAACGTGCTTAGCAAGTTCGGCCCTGCCGGTGACGACACCGGTCAATGGGAGTGTCCCGACCTGCTGGAGCTTCCCGTCGAGGGGACAAGCGACAAGAAGTGGGTGCTGATCGTCAATCGCAATCCGGGCGCGCCAGCGGGCGGTACCGGCGTGCGCTATCTGGTCGGAACGTTCGACGGAAAGCAATTCACCAGCGAGACCTCGCCTCAGACAAAATTGTGGGCTGACTACGGAAAAGACTTCTACGCCACCAACTCCTTCAACGACATGCCCTCGAGCGACGGCCGCAAGATCTGGATGGGTTGGACCAGCAACTGGCTGTACGCGAAGGATGAACCAACGGTGCTGTGGCGCGGAGCACAGTCGATTCCGCGGAGCCTGACGCTCCGGCGGACTGCGGCCGGAACTATCCTGGTACAAACACCCGTGCGTGAAGTGGAGAGCCTGCGTGGGCAGTTGTTCCAAGTCAACGATGCTTCCGTCGCGGATGCGAATCGCAAGCTCGCGCAAGCCGGCATTAAGGGCGAGACCTACGAGATTGAGGCTGAGTTCGAAACCCAAGGCGCGGAGGAAATCGGATTCCGGCTGCGCAAAGGCGATAACGTCGAAACGGTCTTGGCCGTAGTTCCGTCCACGAAGACACTGTTTGTCGACCGCACCCGCTCGGGAGACGTCTCGTTCAGCAAAGACTTCCCGGGGCGATATTCGACAACTCTGTACAGCGCCAAGCGCGTCAAGCTGCACATCTTCGTCGACCGCTCCAGCGTCGAGGTCTTCGCCAATGATGGCGAAAAGGTCATGACCGACCGGGTGTATCCTCCGCCCGGCAGCAGCGGCATCGAGCTGTATTCACGAGGGAGCGGCGGCAAAGTTGTGTCGCTGACGATTTGGCAGCTTGGGTCGATCTGGGCGGCGCAGTAGAGCAGGCCAAGAATTGGAAGACGCAACTTGGGCGCGGATCTAAAGGTCCGCTCTACCCGGATGCATGTCTCAAGAGCAAAGATCACTCCCATCACACCAGGCCGTACCTTCGTCACTGATCATTGGCATTCACTCCCATACGATGAACCTTGGCTACATTTCCGGAGTCTGTAGCCGCATCAAGCGCCGGAGATGCAAGAAGTTCTGTGGAACTGCCTGCCCGGCAGATTCGTACCTTGATGCAGGGAGAGCGCGATGGAAAAGCTCAACTGGTTTTGGCAGGACGTACGCTTTGCAGTGCGCGGGATAAGGAAAGACCGCGGCTTCGCACTGCTGGCAATCTTCGCGCTTGCACTCGGTATCGGCGCAACCACCGTCATCTTCAGCGTCATCGAGAATGTGCTGATCGAGCCCTTCCCCTATCGGGACGCCAATCGACTCGCTCTCGTATACGTCCACGACCTCACCAAGCCCACCGACTTCGATCAATCGTTTTACACGGTTCCGGAATTCCTCGATATCCGCGATCAGAACCACGTCTTTGAAGAGGTGATGGGAGTTGCGCCGCTCGACATCCTGTACCAGGACCGCGAAGGCACGCAGCAGTTCAACGGAGCGTGGGTGACCGCCAACTCATTCGAGTTTCTGGGGATGAAACCTCTGCTCGGCCGGAACCTCGTACCCGACGACGGCAAGCCCGGCGCGCCGCCAGTGTTTTCCATCAGCTATAGGCTGTGGAAGAAGCAGTTCAATGGCGATCCCAGCCTCGTGGGAACCACGCTGCTGTTGAATGGCGAAGCCCGCACCTTGATCGGCGTCATGCCGCCGCGTTTTCTGCTGTTCAATGACGACATCTGGGTCCCGATTGTTTTGAACCGCAGTGATCCCGCGAATCAAATGATCTCGCTGTGGACGTTGGGCCGGCTGAAACCCGGCGTCACCTTGCGGCAGACGGTCTCCGATTTTGAGGTCATTACCAAGGGACTGGCCAAGCAGTATCCAAAGGAATATCCCACGAAGTTTTCCGTGCTCTCGAAAACGTTGACCGACGATGTCGTCGGGCATTTCAAAGGGACGCTTTACACACTCCTGGCCGCGGTGACCATGTTGCTGTTGATCGCGTGCAGTAATGTCGCCAACCTTCTGCTGGCCCGCGCCACGGCGCGCGAGCGGGAAATTGCGATTCGTACCTCCATGGGCGCGTCCCGCGGCCGGATCATTCGACAACTCCTGGTGGAAAGCCTGGTGCTGGCCGCGGGCGGCTGCCTGCTCGGCTGCCTGTTTGCTTATGCCGGACTCAAGGGCGTTACCGCGGCGATGCCGGAGCAAACCATTCCGGTGGAAGCCGTACTGCGGCTGAACATTCCCGCGATGTTGTTCGCCGTCGGCGTCACCTTCCTGACGACGATTCTGTGCGGACTGGCTCCCGCCATCCACGCCGTGCGCGGCGACTTGCATGGACGGCTGAAAGATACCGGAAAAGGCGTGAATGCGAATTTCCGGCATGGAAAGTTCCGCTCGGGTCTGGTCGTCTCCGAAGTTGCGTTGTCGATCGTGCTGCTGGTGGGCGCCGGCCTGATGATGCGCAGCCTGCTCGCGCTACAGCACGTTGAGCTCGGGCTGAACCCAGTCAACATCCTGGTGGCGCGGTTGCCGCTGCCCAAGGGCCGTTACGAGACCGCCGCGCAGAAGAAGCTGTTCTTCAGCCAGGTGTTGCAGCGTGTGTCTGCGCTACCGGGAGTGATTGCGGCGACGGAAACATCTTCGCTGCCCCCCTATGGAGGCCCTGACAGCGACGTCGTGATTCCTGGCAAAACGCACTCCGAGAATTGGGACACCATGTTCCAGTTATGCAGCGAAGGTTACTTCAAGACCATGGGACGCCACCTGGTGCGGGGGCGGCTGCTGTCGGAGACCGACGTCGACTCCGCTCGTCCCGTGGCCGTGATCAACGAGACCCTCGCACGCACCTACTTCGGCAAGGAGGATCCGCTCGGGCAGAAGATGAAGTTCGAGCTGTTCGATCGCCTGCCGCAATCGACCAAAGACCAGTACTTCGAGATCATCGGAATCGTCGCCGACGCCAAGAACCGCGGGCTGCAGCAATCGATTTCTCCTGAGGCCTACCTTCCCTACACCGTCACCGGTGCGATGGAACGCGGAATCCTGATCAAGACCGCCGTCGAGCCAATGTCGATGCTGATGAACGTACGCCGTGAAATCTGGTCGGTAGACCGCAATGTCGCTCTGACGTTGACGGGCACGCTGCAGGGGTACCTGCAACAGTTCTCCTATGCCGGGCCGCAGTTCGGGCTGATGCTGCTGGGCATCTTCGCCACCGTCGGACTGGTCCTGGTGGCGATCGGGGTCTTCAGCGTGATGGCCTACTCGGTGTCGCTGCAGACGCACGAGATCGGAATTCGCATGGCCCTGGGTTCACCGGCCAGCAACGTCCTGAACATGGTGCTGGGCAAGGGGCTGCGGTTGATTGGGCTGGGCATCGCCCTCGGCGTGATCGCAAGCGTGGGGCTCACGCGCCTCGTCGCCAGTCAGTTCTGGGGCGTCTCACCCAATGATCCGCTGACCTTCGTGGGTGTGATCTTCGTGCTGATCGCGGTCGGCCTGGCAGCTTGCCTGGTGCCCGCGCGCCGCGCCACCCAGGTCAGTCCGTTGATCGCGCTGCGCTATGAATGATTGGTTTCGAAATTGGTGTATGTGCGGCTACGGGTAGAGCAGCGCTTCAGAAGGCTGTTACGAAACTCGGTTCGTTGCTGCATCGGTGGAACAAAGCGCAAGAACGAGCGCCGTAGGCGCGGACTCATGACAGCCCAGCACGGAGCCGCAGGCGGAGTGCTGGGTACAGTGGGAAAAAACACAAGAGTCCCTCGGGGACGACACCGTTTCGTAACAGCCTCTTCAGCGCCGCGTCAACATCATGATGGGGTTTGTGGAAGCGATCAGTGGGGCTGGATTCCCATCTCTTTTCCGAGATTCAACTGGTCCGCGCGAAACGACGTAAGCGCTTTCTCCAGGGTCGCGGCGGCGTTCACTACCCTCCCCGGGTCGAGCGTCCCCTGATCCAGTTGCTGGGCAATGGCCTTCACGGCCTTGCTGACAGCCGCGTCCGATTTCCCCAACTTCCTGGTCAGGTTCTTCAGCCCAGCCTCTTGCGAATCCGAGAGCGACCGCCTGAACGCTCGATTTTCACTTTGCGCTTCCTCGGCCGAATCCTGTAAGCCGTTTAGCTTGCTGAACAAGTTGTCTGACTCATTTGGGTTCGCGCCCACGCGCTGAAGATCAAGAGCGCTCTGCTGCGCGGCCTCTGTACGCTTCATCATCAATCGAAACTGGTCGACCTGCAGCCCGGTGGCTTGCACTGCAATGGCGTGGTTGAAGGTCGCAATGGCTGGATCTTCCGCCGGCACCGCGGGCGGAGCACTGGTGCCCGTCGTGGCGCCGTGCCTTCCCTCGTGTTGTCCCCAGATAGCGAGCGGAAAGAGCAGGAACAGCACGGCAAGGATGGGCACACTGCGGCTCATGACAGATTTTCTCTGCTGCAGATTTTAGGATGAAAATGGGATCGGCGGTAGCGTAACCCGGCCCGCGGCCGGTTCACTTGCTGGATCCGCGAGGGGAGCAAAAACGACAAGTCGCGCACAGAGCTGCCGCCCCGTGCGCGATTGCCTGGCTGGTGCGTTTCCACATACCCCCTGTGTTCGAACGCCACCCGCCATCGTTCTGCTTACTCGTTTGCTGCTAACTACTGCGGAGTCGGCGGAGTTTGCCCTTGCGACTGTCCCGGTCCGCCGTGACTGTGGCCCGGATGGCTCATCATCTGTTCGTACTTCTGTTGCTGATCGGCATTCAGGATCGGCTTGACCTGGCTCGCAGTGTCCTGCCTGACCTGTTGCATCTTGCTCATGCGGTCTTCTGGTGAAAGGGAGGAGTCCGCGTGCAAGCCCTGCATCTGCTTTTCTTCGTTCTCCAAGATGGGCTTGATCTGTTGCTGCTGCGCATCGCTCAGATTCAGCTGCTTGGTCATGCGCTGCAGCCGCTGATCGGCTGACATCGGCCGGGGACCGTGACCCATTTGACCGCCGCTCTGGTCCGGACCCATCTGTGCGTAAACCGCGGTACTGCCCGCAAGCAGCCCCAAGAAAACGGCTGCGTGCAGAAGGTTCTTCTTCATCGTCCAACGCTCCTGGTTACTCGTTGCATGATAAGCGCCGCCAAGTATACCGTGGCAGCACTGAGCGGCGCATTCGACGTCGTCATCGTCATCCAGACATCCCCGAGTTTTCGCAAAATGCGCGCCACGCTTACCTCATCGCAAGTCGAGTGTTTCATCTTTAACTACGATGGATGAAACCCGCTCGGGGGAGATAAGTTCTTACATTCTGCTTCCGCAAAACTAATGGAACTCTCCCCGGGGAGCCGCCGTGAATTGCATTTTGGGATATTTCTTCCGCCATCGAGAATCCCAGCTTCGGAATTCGCAAAAACGGGTTATACTTGGCAGCAATTGACCTCGGCATCCTGTCGGGAGGTGCTCGGATGATGCGTTTCCGCGTGCTGCTTTTGATGACCCTCGTAATGGCTTGTGTCGTTTGCGTGCAGGCTGGCCCAACACCGCCTGATCCCCGCCTCATCATCAATAACACCCACTATGCCCCCGGCGACGGATGCACTTCGATAACGAGCCTAAGCTTCAACTTCAGTGCCAACGATTCCGGCGGAGGCTCGTTCTGTTTCATCAACAACACCACTGAGGACTGGAGTTTCCTGGAATTCGCCACACCTTCGCCGGATCCGCTCGATGTCATTACCTGCGGAGGTCAGTTGTTTGCCACCTGTGTAGTGCTGCCGCAGCCGGGAAACTTCGCCCTAATCGACTTTTCGGGGGGGCCCGGAATTCAGATAGGTGAAGAGTTCCTGATCGACCTGGGAACTTCGGGCTGGGCGCCGGGTGGAAAGTTCGAGGCGGTCGCTAACCCGGAGCCCGGCACGTTGGGTCTTTTCCTGGGCGGCTTGGTTCCGTTAGTAGTGCGGCGGATTAGAAAATTCGGAGTGATGAAGCGCCGGGGTTAGGCGCCCTCCTGCGAGCCTTGCGAATAAAACAAACGGATACTCCCTATCCTGGGCCGGTTGCCTGCTTCCTGGCCGTAGCGGCCTTTTTTGCAATCAGGAGAAAGCCGTGAGCGGTCGCATCTTTCTCCAAGGCCTGTAATCGCGTTCGTCCCGCGCTCGTCTTCCCTGCTTCGATCTCGATTTGCCCCAGCGCCAGTGCCGCCTCAAATTGAAGCTCCATCAAATGGCCTTTGGTGGCTTCGGCCAGCCTTTGCTCCAAACTCGTCATCGCCGCATTCTGATCGCTCTGCTTGTGCGAAGCATCCCGTATACGCGCTGCGGTGATGGCGACCTCAATCTCCACCGGCAGCCGAAGCGCGGGATCGCTTATTTGTCGAGCAAGACTGCCGGCCTGTGCGATGGACTCATTGGCCTTGGCGACATCACCTTGCGCAAGCTGCGATCTGGCTAGAACCACCTCTGCCTCGGCCTGCCGGTCGACCATCTTCTTTGTCCGGAACTCCTCAGCGGCGTCGCGTGCGTTCTTCTCGCTGTCCTTTAGCTGACCCTGATCGAGTGATAAGGCAGCCAGCGCCAAGCGGTTTTCTCCCGTAGACTCACCGATGCTTTCCCTGATCTTCAAAGCTTGCTCGTAGCTGGCGCGGGCAGCGGCGAGATCACCCTGTTCGGCCTGGACCTGGCCCAACCCGGAGCGAGCGTACGCCGAACCAGACTTATCGCCAAGCTGGTCATACATCGGCAGGACCTCCTCATACTTGGTTCGAGCGCCCGCCAAATCTCCCTTATCGCGCAGGATCTCGGCCATATTATTAAGCGTGATCGCCTCACTGCTCTTGTTTTTCAGCTCACGGTGAATGTCCAACGCCTGCTCGTAAAGCTTCTCGGCGCCATCCAGGTTCCCCTGCCGCTGCAGAAGAGCGCCCACGTTCCCCAGGGTATTGGCCGCCTGTCTCTTATTGCCGATCCGGCGATAGATCTCCAGGGTATCGCGATAATTTTTCTCCGCCGCTGCCAGGTCTCCCTGGGTCTGAAACGCATTTGCGATGTTGTTTAAGGTAGAGGCTTCGCCGCCTTTGTCGCCACTCTGCCTATAGATATCGAGGGCCTGTCCGTACAAATGTATTGCGGCCGGGAAATCCCCCCGTCCACTCAGAGACGCGGCTTTCTCAGACTCCGCCTGCGCCAGCAATTGCCGTCTCGACTGGTCTTGCGCTTTTTGTCCGGCCTTCTGAGCGGCCGCCTCTGCCGGCTTCCAATCTCCTAGAATATTGTCAGCGTAGGCTTCGGCCAGGTCGATTCGGGGATCGTCGCTGCTGGGCTGGGGAAGCGCCCGCATCTGTTCAACCGTAGCCAGCGAGTCCTTGGCTTGCCCGGCGTCTCTCTGCACTCGGGCCAGCCGCAGACCGAGTTCCAGGTCATCGGGATTGTCGTGCCACAGACTTTGATACAGCTTGATCGCGTCGGCCCATTGTCCGGCCATCTCGAGGTAGCGGGCCTGCACCGAGAGCTTGTCATCGGGCGAGAGCTTGTCGGAAAGGTCGAGGGCCTTCTTGGCCTCCTCCTGCGCCTTCTTGTCGTAACCCAGGAACGTGAGGGCCTCCGCCAGGGCGGAATGCGCCAGGGCATACTTAGGCTCCGCGGCAATGCTCTGTTCAAGAAGCAAACGGGCCGCGGCTGCATCGAAGAGGCGCAGCTTCTCCAGGCCCTCCGCATAGAGCCGGGCCGCTTCCGTAGTAACTGGCATCGAAGCGCTCACGGCGGCCGCTTGCTCCTCAGAAATCGCTCCTAAGCCTAACTTCGAGCGCAGCGTCGCACCCACGCGGCCCACCAACACATCCATTTGCCCTTCGTTGCCTTTTTCCGAGAACGAGGTAATGGTCTGACCGCTTACGGCATCCTGGAGCGTCAAGTCCAGCCGGAGATCGCCGTCGCCCAGTGGAGTGTATGAGCCTATGACCACGTCATCCACGTGCAGATACTTGCGGATCTTGGCCAGGGTCTCCGAGCTGTAACCGTCCGTATCCTTGAGCGCCAGGTCGATCTTCATCTGCCTGACGGTTTCATCAGGGACCGTGAGCAACTGGTCACCGGCGGCCATCTCCGTATGCAGGAATGTGGAGAGCACCAAGGAACGCCAAGCTTCGTCCGCCCGGCCGGAAAGATTCTGGAAGCCCAATACAGCCACGGAACGCCGTTGCTTGACTGCCGACGGATGAAAAGCTTGACCACCGTTGGCCGAGTTGTGCAACAACCGATAACCCAGAGCGGCTCCCCCCACAACCAGCAACCCAACTACAACCCACATCAACCAAACTCGTGAAGCCGGCCTGGGCGGCTCCGCAACAGTAGTAACAGCCGTAGGTTGCGAAGCAGCGGGCGCTGCAGGAGCGGGAGTGGAAACTACATTAATGGGAGCAGGCGCGTTCGCAGGAGGCGGGGCCTCGACCGCTGCCTGTCTCGCCAGCACGGCGGCGGCAATACCGCTCTGCACTCCCGACTTTGATTCGGTTACCCGCGGCGCCGGCGTGGGAATCTCTTTGGAAGTAACTGGAGCAAGAAAGCGATATCCGCGTCGGGGAAGCGTTTCTATGTAAAGGGGTGTGTCTGCATTGTCGTTGAGAACATTCCTGATCTGCTTGACGCAGTGGTTCATGCCCTGCTCAAAGTCAACGTAGGTCTCTTCACCCCAGAGTTGTTGCTGGATTTCCTCGCGGCTCACGATCTGGCCGGCGTGACTGGCCAGCAACACGAGAAGTCGGAAGGGCTGCGGCGCCAGCCTGACCGGCGTTCCGCCTTTGCGGATCTCTGCGGTCGCGAGATTTAGCTCGAAGACTCCGAAACGGAGTAACTTCTGCGTTGCGCTCAAGCTCAACCGCCTTTAAGAAGGTGCGAGGGCGAAAGGGATTATACCTTGTGACGCGTTCTCCCGCCCTTATGAATCCTGATCATCTTACAGGGCAACCCTCTCCGTATCAGAGGCTTAGCCGATCATCTCCAAGTCACCCACAAATCACCCGCTAACCATTGAAGCTGAGAACAAAGCGGCGCATTGTGCGCTTGAGAGCGGGGACGAGCAAGGGCTCGATCAACTGCTCTTAGGGGGAACGCTCCCGGAGGCGGGGAAACAATCCCGCTTCCGGGTAGCGGGGTAGGAGGTCCCATGAAATCCCAAGTGGTTCCTTCAACTTCAACGACGCTGGGGCCGTTCCTGAGTTTGCTTTTGACGTTGACAGCCCAGGACGACGCCGAGACGGCCGACCACGTGCCAGTTTCTGCGGGAGAGTCGCCGGAACTGCGCCGACCCAGCCGCAGACAGCCGCCAGCAGCCGTCGTACAGGACCCACCAGCTTTTCTTTACGCGTGCCATGACTCTGGGCCCGTTCCTGACGCTCCTGCTGACCTTGCATCACGGCCATCCATGGGCCAGTCGCGATTGGTGGCAGAGTTCGACGGCCCCGCGCGGAGCAGTTCTAGCGGCCCGTTACGTTTCGCGATGAGCGGCGCCGCCGAACAGGAAGCGCGATCGCACTGCCGCGCTTCCCGGTGAGGGGCAGCTACGCGGCTGGTTGCCCCTTCACTGAAGACAGTCGCACACGCCGCCACAACCCTGACCAAAGGAGGTCACCCATGAAAACCGTAAAAATTACTTGCGCTATGAACCATGCGAAGAATGCGGCGATCACGGTAGCGCTATGGAGTTTGATGATTTCGTCAGTCGCGCCGCGCGCACTCGCGCAGACGGGTTGGGCGGTCGGGAAGCGTGGCACCATCCTGACCACGACCACCGGCGACAAATGGACAACGGCGACGCCGCCAGACCAGAACGCAGACATTCTCTCGTTCTCATTTGTGGCCGGTTACCTTTCGGTGATAGTGCGGAACAATGTCACGAACGACTGGCGAATCTATTCCAGCGACAAGCCGCTGCAAAAGGACCCGGGGTGGAAAATGCAGCTCAGGACTGGGTTGACCTTGAACGCCATTAGTGTCAGGAGTGAGAAGAAGGGCATAGCAGTCGGCGAGGATGGAACTATTTTCTGGGCAAATGCTGGAAAGTGGATCCGGAGTTACAAGGACGAAAAGAAAGAAACGAATTGGACGGACAAAACTCTGAGAGATGTCTTCTTCTTCGACGACAAGAACGCCTGGGTTGTGGGTGATAAGAATACGATCTTGCGCACCACCGACAGCGGTAAGACTTGGGAGTCTTTAACCCTTCCCGTGCCGGAAAGAGCGCAACCTCGAAACTTCAGCAGCATCTCGATCGTCGATGCGCAGACCTGGTGGTTTACCAGCGGCGATGGAATCCTATGGACTACCAACGGCGCGAAGGATCCCAAGAAGGATTGGAATTGGAGCGAGTTCGGGTTCGGAGGATTTGCCGGAATTCAGGCCCTCAAAGACAAAGACAAGCAGAACGTCTGGGTAATCGGAACCAGCCAGACGCCGCCCCTACTGCCGGTTTCCTTTATGCTCAGCAATCCAACTTGGGGAAAGACAAAGCAGGACTGGAGTCGGGTGGACGGCTTGACCTATGAGATGGCAGGCACCCTGCGCAGTGTGTCGTTTGTCGGCCCTCCCGCCAAACCGAATGGCTGGGTAGCAGGAGACAAGGGCATTTTCCGCAACAACTTCGACGGGGCGGGATGGAAAAAGACCTGGGGACCGGGCGTGATCTACAAGATCACGATGTTCCCCAAGCCGAATAAGAAGCAGCAGGTGAAACTGGATACATCAACCTCACCAGAGGGCGGAGCGGCTGACGTGAATTACGTCAGCGTTACCGGTTCCGGCTTCCCTGAAGGCAACATCGATCCCGCGAATGTTGTCGTTCAACTGGCCGCCGATTGCCACGGCGCCGCCTACGCCACCACTTCAGCAGTGAGCCTGGTGAGCGGTTCCGGCGATAGCCGGCTGGCATCCTTCCTGCTGCCGAGTGGGCTCGATCCCGGACAGTACTTCGTCAGCATCAGCGACTCCGAAGAGGGCGACGCCAACTTCGAGAGCAGCAACTGCTCCGAGGTCAGGGTTTCGCAGTAGGCTCAGCCCCATTCCCCATCCTTTGCCAGGCAAAGGGTGGGGATTTTCTCGTCCTGATTAGCATTTCAACTCGGTGCAGATGATGAAGGACCTCGGCAGATATCCCGGGAAAAGTTTTTCCCGCACCCATCCTCATGGTGCTAGTGAAACAAATTCAATGCGCGCTTGTTCCAGAGTGTTTCTTGTGCACCACGCGGACGCCGTCACGCCAGCGCTCGTCCACCTGCACCAGCGTCCATTCAATTCGCGGCGAAAGGTAGCGCAGCACGACGTCGCTGGCGGGATGTACCCGTAACGCGGGAGCGACGAGGAACAACAACGGCGGGGCGCTCGAGAGTTCGCGTCCGGCGAAGTATCCATTGCGCACAAATTCGCCGTGCTGCTGGTGCCAGCGCACCCGCGCCCAGTAGTCGAGCCCCTGCAGCGGCAGGTGAATGTCCTCGTTGGCCTTCAACTCCAGGACCACCAGCCTTCCGTCGAGCGTGCAGGTCAGCACGTCGAGCATGGCGCGATCGGAAGCCGCGAACGCCGGCACTTGCGAGTACACGAAGCGGCCATCGAGGCGCTCGTCGATGACGCGAACCTCCCGCGTGACCAGGGTTTCCAGCCAGCGCTCGGGAGCCAGGCGAAAGAACAGGTTGGTGGGCGAGCCCCCCGCGTGACGCTGTTCCAGAATGCCCTTCACCAGTTCGACGAACAGCGCTTCCGTAGTTTCATCAAGGACATATTCTGCGGAGCCGATGCCGAAGAGGATCGATTCCGCATTGCGGAACGATCCGGACACCGGAGTCAGGCGGGCGCGCGCGAACTCCAGGCCGAAGAGCCGGAACACGATCTCCGAGGCAGAGGCCACGGTGATCTCCGCCGACGGCGCCAGGGCGTGAATGCGTGCGATGGAAGTCGCGAAGCGTTGTCGCGCGCCTCCCACGTCCACAGCATGCGTTAGGCGCGTGACCATGTTGCCGGTATCGGCCAGGTCGAGGGGCGCAGCCAACTCGGAGCGCTCGTCGACCTCATAGAGCTGCCACTTGGCGGCCTCGGGATGGAGCAGGGCGGCCCGCTGGCGAACAATTTCCGATCGCCCGGGCGGCAAGAAGAGTTTCAGCCCCTCCACGTGAGCGCGTCCGGCAAGCTGCTGCCTTTGATAATCCATCCACAGAATGCCAAAGGTCAGCACCGCATCCACTGACGACTGCGTCTCTTCCGCATTGACCCCGAGTACCGCAAACGCCGATTGACCTGACCGCAGCACAGCGCGGGCGTACACCGGGCTGAACGAATGTTCCAGGTCCGGGCTGCCGCTCAGATGCTCGACCTTCATTCCCGGATATTCGCGCAGCAGGACCCGTTCCAGCAGTTGTTGATACTGGGTACGGGCCATGTGCCTGGCGACGCCCTTGCGCCGGTCGCGGTCGGCGCATATCTCCAGCACATTGGTCTTCGCCTGCCCGAAGCGCATCACGGTAAGCCGCAGGGTGCTGCCCTTTAGCTCCGCGTCGAGCACCCGGCGCACGGCGTTGCGCTCCTCCGACCATAGATGCAGAATGCACTTGCCCTCGCCGGACACCGAATACCTGGCGCTGGCAAATTCAAACAGTATCTCGCCGTTTTCAATGGCTACAGCCTGGGGCGCGTCAGCCAGGAATTGCTCCAGGACCTGAGCCAGATACTTCGGCGATATGGCGCCGTTAGGCATGAGGGAGCGGTTTTCACCGAAAGGGTAATCCAACGCGAAGAAGCCTGCAGCCCTACTCGACACACTCCTGTGTGATAATCAAAGGTTCGGACTCGGCCGTCCTCCGCGTCTTCTGCGGCGGCCGGACATCCAATTGAATGTGACTATGGACAAGAAGTTCTTCTTCGACCGCTACGGACTGGCGCAAGCCGACGTAGAACGCTATCTTTCCGCGGCCCTTTCCGCCGGCGGCGACTTCGCCGATCTCTATTTTGAGTACGAGACCTCCACCTCGGTCTCGCTCGACGAAAGCATGGTGAAGTCGGCCACGCAAGGCATTTCGGTGGGTTGCGGGGTGCGCGTGTTGTCAGGCGAACGCACCGGCTATGCCTACACCGACGACCTCTCGCCCGAGCGCCTGCTGCACGCCGCTAAGACAGCAGCGCTCATCGCCAGTGGTCCCGCGAAGCAGCCGGTGGTCGGCCTGACCGACAAGCCTGCGCACAACCTTTATCCGGTGCCGCTGCCCTCCGTGGAGGCTGACGTTCTGGCCAAGGTTGACCTGGTGCAACGTGCCGACAAAGCGGCGCGTGCCTACGATCCGCGTATTCATGAAGTGCGCGTGAGCTACGCCGACGATCTGCGGCGCATCCTGGTGATCGGTTCCGACGGCAGCTTTGCCGAGGACGCCCAGCCTATGGCGCGCATGAGCGTCTTCTGCATCGCCAAGGACGAGGTTTCCGGCTCCGCGCGCGGCACTGCCGGGGGCGGCGGGCGCGTACCCCTGGAGTACTTCCAAGGCGATGCGTCACCGGAGCACTTCGCCAAGGAAGCGGCGCGGCAGGCGATCATTCAACTCGACGCGCGCGAAGCGCCGGCGGGTGAGATGGAAGTGGTGCTCGGTCCGGGATGGCCGGGTATCCTGTTGCACGAAGCCATTGGTCATGGCTTGGAAGCTGACTTCAATCGCAAAAAGACTTCTGCGTTTTCCGGAATGCTGGGCCGGCGCGTCGCCAGCGACAAATGCACGGTGGTAGACAACGGCACCATGGAGGGACGTCGTGGTTCGCTCAATGTGGACGACGAGGGTAACCCGACCGAGAACACGGTGCTCATCGAGAACGGCATTCTCAAGGCCTACCTCTCCGACAAGTTGTCATCGCGCCTGATGGGCATTCCCAACACCGGCAATGGCCGGCGCGAGAGCTATCAGCACATCCCCATGCCGCGCATGACCAATACCTACATGCTCGCCGGGCAGGACTCGCCGGAGGACATTATCAAGTCTGTGAAGTACGGCGTTTATGCCGCGAACTTCGGCGGCGGGCAAGTGGACATCACCAACGGTAAGTTTGTATTCTCAGCCTCGGAAGCGTACCTGATCGAGAACGGCATGATTACTTCGCCGCTGAAGAACGCTACGCTCATCGGCAACGGCCCAGACGTGCTGACCAAGGTGTCGATGGTAGGCAGCGACCTGCAACTCGACGAGGGCGTCGGAACCTGCGGCAAGGATGGACAGTCGGTGCCCGTCGGCGTGGGAATTCCTACGCTGAAGGTGGACCGGCTGACGGTCGGGGGAACCGGCGGGTAATCCCGTTGCGACTTCCCCGTCTGGTTTTGGCTGCCGCAGTCGAAGGACCTCTATATCCGAAGACGCTTGCCTCTTCATACCACAACGTAGGACTCTACATAATAGGACCCACTGCAATGACTGTTTCAACTCAAGAACACCCCGGATCTGCGCAAACCGCATCCCCCGATCTGAAGGAAATCGCTGTCGACGTTGTCCGCCGCGCCATGCAAGGCGGGGCCACGGCCGCCGAGGCGGTTGCCGTGGACGGCAGCGAATTCTCCACGGTGGTCCGTCTTGGCGAGGTGGAGACCCTGAAAGAGTCCGGCTCCAAGGGCATTGGCGTGCGTGTCTTCTTTGGACAGCGTGCCGCCAGCACCTACTCCAGCGATTTGACTCCGGAGGGTGTGAAGCAGTTGGTCGACTCGGCGCTGGCGCTGGCGAAGATCACCAGCGAGGACCCGTTCGCGGGAATTCCCGAGCCCGCGCAGCTGGGCAAACTGGAAGGCGACCTCGATCTTTACTACGACGATGTTTACTCGCTTTCCACCGCCGATCGCATAAATTATGCGCGCCGTGCCGAGAAGGCGGCGCTCGACGCCGATCCGCGTATCGTCAACTCCGAGGGTGGCACCTTCGACGCGGCCATTGGCTACAAGGTTCTCGCCAACTCCAATGGGTTCGTCGGCGATTACTGGCGCTCCTACTGTTCGGTTTCGGCGGTGCCTATCGCGCAGGTGGAGGGTTCTTCGATGCAGCGCGACTACTGGTACTCGGTCGCGATGACGCTGAAAAAGCTGGAGTCGCCGGAAGAAGTCGGCCAGATCGCGGCGCAGCGCACCCTGCGGCGCATCGGAGCGCGCAAGGTCAAGACGGCGAAGGTCCCCATCGTGTTTGAGCACACGGTTGCAGGCGCGCTGGTCGGCCACATCTTCGAGGCGGTGAATGGCGACTCGATCTATCGCGGCGCGTCGTTCCTTACCGGCAAGCTGAACGAGAAGATTGCGGGCGACAACATCACCGTCGTGGACGATGGCACCATGCGCGGCGGCTTCGGCACCAGCCCGTTCGATTCCGAAGGCGTGCCCAGCCACAAGACCGTTGTGGTCGAGAATGGTGTCCTGAAGTCCTACCTGCTGAATACCTACACCGCGAAGAAGTTGAATCTGCAGACCACCGGCAACGCCTCGCGCGGGCTGGCGGGAACTCCGGGCATCGGGCCGGGAAACTTCTTTCTGCAGCCGGGAGCCAGGAACCTGCAGGAAATCATCGCGGACATCAAGGAAGGTTTGTTCGTCACCGAGTTTCTGGGCTTCGGCGTGAACCTGGTGACCGGCGACTTCTCGCGCGGCGCCAGCGGCCTGTGGATCGAGAACGGAGAACTTACCTATCCCGTGGAAGAGATCACCGTCGCCGGCAACCTGAAAGACATGTTCTTCAACATCGCGGAGATCGGCAACGACCTCGAATTCCGCGGCGCCATCGCGTCACCCACGCTGAGAATTGATGGCATGACGGTGGCTGGGGAATAGGCGCGACCGATTCTCCTATTTGAAACTGGACAGAGTACCAAGTTTGGTACATACTTAGGAGAGGCGGATGGCCAAGGGACCGCACCCCGAAATTCCGGTGCGTTTTTACCGGACCGCTGCCGGCAGCGAGCCTGTGCTCGAATGGCTACGCAGCCTCAACCGGGAAGACCGTCGCGCCATTGGACTGGACCTGATGCGGGCCCAATTGGGATGGCCTGTTGGAATGCCACTGGTGAGAAGTCTGAAGGAAGGCCTGTGGGAGGTGCGCTCAAGATTGCCGAGCCAGCGGACTGCCCGCGTGCTGTTGTGCTTCCACGAGAATAAGCTGGTCGTGCTCCACGGCTTCATCAAGAAAACGCAGAAGACACCGATCGAGGACCTCGCGCTCGCAAAACGGCGGATGAAGGAGGTGACAGGATGAAAAAGAAGAATCCTCATATTGGCTCCTTCTTGGATGAGTTTCTGAGAGAGGAAGGTATTCTTGAGGAAAGCCGCGCGACAGCGCTCAAAGAGGCGCTGGCGTGGCAGGTGCAAAAAGCGATGAAACGGGAGAAGATCAACAAGGTGGAGATGGCCCGGCGCATGAACACCAGCCGCGCTGCCCTGGATCGGCTACTCGACCCGGGCAATGCCTCGGTAACTCTGCAGACATTGTGCCGGGCAGCTCGGGCGGTCGGGCGAGACCTTCGCATCGAGCTGGTTTGAGCCAGTGACAGCGGGGAATCGAGAAAAGGCCGGCATCCAAAATAAAGAGATGCCGGCCGCTGTAAATCCGTAGATGCGAGTGAGGGCGTGAACTCACTTCATGAGTCACTGGCCCTTAGAGCATTCTGACGAGTCTGCCGGTGTAATCTTGGAGCCCGCTGCCGGTGTGATCTCGAAGACGACCCCTTGCCCGTAGGCTCCGCCTGCCGACGTTGTACCGAAAATGTTGCCGTTTGCGTCGAGAACCAGGCTGCTAATGGGATAGGCCCCGTCCTGGCCTCCGGCAAAGTCATGCAGCGATGTGTAACTGAATCCTGCACACCCTCGAGTCAGCTTAAACGCCGAGCCCAGGCGGTACGCGCCTTCCTGGTAAGTCGTGCCGTAGAGATTCCCGGCTGCGTCCACAAACAGACTGGCGTAAGGTCCCTCGAACTCGCCTCCGGCGAAGCTATAGAGCACCTGGAATTCCCAGCCTTGGCCTTGCCACGTTTCGAAGACGGTTCCGCCCCCACGCGCTCCGTGGGCTGCGGTAGTGCCGTAAAGATAGCCATGCTGGTCAGAGACCAGGCCGCCGACAGGTTGGGCTCCGTCGCTGCCACCCTGGAAATTATGGACGACGTTTTGCGTCCAGCCGGACCCTGATGGCGTCAGCTGGAAAGCATTGCCGCAAGGGCCGTACTCGCAGCCGCCTCTGCCGCCGTACACGGTCGTGCCATAGAGATTGCCACTCCCATCGAAGATCACGCCGCTGTACCACGGCTCCGCGCCATCGTCCAAGTTGAAGCTGTAAAGCAAGCTTTCCGTCCAGCCGCCACCGGAGGGCGTCAACTTGAAAACCGTTCCGCAGCCATTTCCACCGTCGCAATCCAGGTTAATGCCTCCGTACACCGTCGTCCCGTAGATGCTTCCCGTCTGGTCGAAAACCAGGTCACCACTCGGCCCGCACCCATCGCCGCTTCCGGTGAACCGGTAGAGCCGGGTTTCCGACCAGCCCCCCATGGCGTTGGGAGAGACTTGCGTTGGGGAGGTCAGCTTGAAAACTATGCCGCAGCCGGCTCCGCCTCCCGTCAGAGTTGTGCCATAGAGGCTGCCGTCCGGGCCGAAGGTAACCTTCCCGAAAGGTTGATTTCCGTCATCGTCGGTGCGAAAAACGTAAAGCGGCGTAAAGACCCAGCCGGAACTCTTGTTCGACAGCCTGAACACCGTGCCGAAACCGGCTCCGCCGTTCGCCGTTGTTCCGTAGAGGTTGCCGGCTCGATCCACGGTGAGGCCGGCGTTAGGAGCAGAACCATCAAGTCCGCCGGTGAAGTTGTGGATCACGTTGTAGGTCTGCGCTTGCGCCGGCGGCGCTGTCAGCGTCAGGAACAGAAATACAAACAAGAGGAACAGGAGCAGGACCAGGATGGCGAGCGTCGCACTGTCCGGTCGCAAGCTCGCGCTGAAATGCACATGTGGAAGTCGCACCTTGTGATGCATTTGATTTTCCTCCTTGCCAAATGGCTCGGATTGAAGTGAACGTGATGCAACAGGCGCAGTTGGACACCGTGGAGAAGAAGCCCGAGGGTCTTATTCGCGCAGCGGACTCGACAGGAGTGGGTGAAAAAAAGACCGGGGAATCTTCTCCCGAGACACCCAACAGAATTTCACACCGTGGTGCGTAGTTTGTCAGTGACGGATGGGGCAGCGGGGAGTGATAAGGAAAAACGACTCCGGCACTGCACACCCTGAACTGGCCATGACAACGGTTCTATGGCGTGATCTCGAAGATGACACCATGTCCGTGGGCCCCGCCACCACCTGTGGTTCCCCACAGGTTGCCATTCGCATCCATCGTCAGGCCCGATGGATCGTAGCCGTCCGCGCCTCCCGTAAAGTCGTAAATGTCGGTGAATATCCAGCTGCCCATGCTGGGGGTCAGCTTGAAAACGGAACCAAGTCCATGAGCGCCGTCGAAGGCCGTAGTTCCGTAGAGGTTGCCGGCGGCATCCGTGACCAGGCTGCTCGAAGGGCCAGAAAAAGCGCCGGATGATCCGGCAAAGCTGTACAGCGAGGTGAACGTGTCAGAACCTGCCAACTCGAACACCGTACCGCAGCCGCAGCCCCCGCAACCGATTCCTCCCTCGGCGGTAGTTCCGTAGAAATTGCCGATCTGGTCGTGGATGAGGCCGCCTGTGGGTCGCGATCCATGGCGATCGTAGTATGCGAACTGGTGTAGAACATCGAGTCCCTGTGAGGTCAGACGAAATACCGTGCCGCCGCCGAGACCGTGGGCGATGGTTGTCCCGTAGAGGTTGCCGGCAGTGTCAAGGATGACGCCGCTCTCCGGAGTTCCTCCGTCGTCGCCTCCCTGGAACATGTAAAGAATGCTCTCTCCCCAACCCCCACCCGATGGCGTCAGCTTGTAGACGAGACCGCAGGGAAAGCCACAGCCGCAACTTCCTCCCGTCCCTCCGAATGTCGTCGTGCCATAGAGGTTCCCTGCACGGTCGAAAACGACATCGCCGCTGGGCTCCGATCCATCACTGGCTTCGATCGACAGATAACGTGAGCGCGTGAGCCGATCCAGTGGCTTCTGCAAACTGCACGACGCCGCACGGCCAGAGAATCCCTGGAACGAATACAGCACAGCTTCTTTCCAATCGCACAATGCATTGGGACACGCGTTGACTGGTGGTTTGAGATTGTAGACTGTGCCGTTGTTGGCGCTGCCTCCGAGCCAGGTCACTCCATAGAGCGTGCCGTCTGGGCCAAAAGTCGCTCGAGAGGACGGCCCGCTTCCGTCCGCACCGCTGAAACGATAGAGCGTCCTTAAGAACCAGTTCCCATCCTGATGTGACAGCTTGTAAACTGTGCCGCATCCAGGGCTGAAGCAGGGCGAAGCTGTGTTGCCGCCATCTCGGGTCGTTCCGTAAAAGTTCCCTGCGCTGTCTATGGTCAATCCTTCGGGGACCGCCCCATCCCGTCCACCCGTGAAGCTGTAGATCACGTTGAAGCTTTGCGCGACAGTCTGCACCAGCGCTCGCGCCGCTCGGAACCAACTGGTGTCGCTGACACCGCAGAAGCCTTGGCCGCCCCTGACAGAGAAGGCTTCGGAAGGAATGCTTCCCAGGTTGCTTGCGTAGGCCAGGGACGGGCAGCCCGGCGAGGTACAGCCGATGCCGGAGTTTTCATCCCAGTAGATTGGGTTGCTGACCGAACAGCCTGAAGTAGTGCAGGCATTTTGCAGCGTGATGTAGGCGTCGGCTAAAACACCGGGAACCTGGACGTCGGCTTGGTACAGGGCGTACCCGAACTGATTGATACCGAGGAAAGTGTTGGTTATCCCCGTCAGGGTCTGGAACGTTCCGCCAAACGAAGTGGACCCGACTGCCATATCTACCGAGGTCAGTAGGTCGCTGGTTGAGGCATCCCAGTAGACGAAGCTAACGCCGGTGATAAGCCCGCTACCTGTCATAGATTCGGTGGCGGCAAAGCCGAAGTTGATCGTCCAGGCATCGGTCGTTCCGTTGTACGGCCCGTTGTCGTAAATCACCCCATCCTGTGGAGAGGCTGGACCGCGCGGGGAGGGAGGCCTCTGCAGGTGTGCACCGCCAGCAGGCGGATGAAGCCGGGGCGCGAATGCCGGCGACGTGGCTGCTTCCCGCGCCGTGCGCGGCACCGCATTCTGCGCCAAGGCGGAGATCATCGCCATCGTGGTGAACAGCGCGATCGTAGCTGCGAGCGAGATCGTCCGAAGGGAGAAAGCCTGAGTGTGGTCTTGGCTGCGCATTGCCTTCACCTCTTTTGCCGTGGAGATCGAGTTACATGACCCGGGGACGGGTGCACTCGGAAACCGGGTAGAGGAAGATCGACGATGTTTCTCGCGCGAACTCGACAACAGTCGCGGGAAACAGGCCGGGGGAATCTTCTCCCGAGGCACCCAACAGAATTTCACGTCAGCAGTGAGCGTTGTGTCAGTGACGCCAGACGCATGGCGAGGTGATAGACAATACCAGTGCCGACATGCAGTTCTTCGGCCGCCGAAGCCGCTACCGGACTGGCTGCAACAAGCCAGTTGCTCGTATTGGCTACAGGCCGCATGCTGTGGGGCCGTAGTGAGTGATCTGAATCGCCCAACTACCCATGTTGTCGTAGTAAATGTCGTCGGTCACTCCCATCTGGAGCTGCGTCGCACCCACGGGTATTACAACTGGGTAGGGCCCATCGCCGATGGTGAACGGCCTCCCGACAATCACTCCATTGCTGTCGGTGAATGCTCCCATCAGTGCCATCAAGTGGGTCTGCTTGCTCAAGTCGCCATAATCGCAAGGCAGGCGCTTTCCGTTGGGCGGGTCAGTCAAGCCGGGGCCGCACCCGTAGGGACTGGTCGTATCGCCGTTGGCATCCGTAAACGGCAAAGCACCACCCGCGCTAACCAGACCGGACAGGTAGGTAATGGTCAACGACGTTCCCGGGGTGAACTTGATCCCGCTGTCCGCCTCGTTCACGACGGTGGGATTGCTGTTGTCGTGGAAGCCATAGTCATAGGCCGGATTAAGGGCTGGAAGCCACGGCCCGGCATGTGAATCCACGGTGACAATGGCGCCCAGATAGATGCGCATAGGTGCGATATTCGTCGATTGGGCCCGCACCGTAAGCGGGGTAACCGAGATCACTATCGCCAAGGCAGCCATAGCCAAGGGCGAGGTTAGGCGGAGAACTGAAGTTCGAAATTGATCTTTGGTGTGCATGTTCTTTGCCTCCTAAGTCAGGTGGCCAAATCGAGATCGATCGAAGGGAAAGGGCGCGCTGGGACGCCGGGGAGAAGGAGACTCGAAGGTCTGTTTCGCGCGCGGACTCGCCAGGAGTGGGTGGGAAAAAGGCCGGGGAAATCTTCTCCCGAGACACCCAACAGGATTTCACACCGTAGTGCGTAGTTTGTCAGTGACGGATGGGGCAGCGGGGAGTGATAAGGGCAGCCGACCGGCAAGTCTTCGCTTAGCGCCAGCCGTAGGTGGATCAAGAACAAATGATGGGGCGGCACACAGACTGCTCGGTTGCAGCCCGGTCGCCCCATCTTCGCGCCTTCACCGGCTTTGTCAGGGGAGAGAGGTCAACTGTTCGCTTGACCCGACGCCGCCCGGTGAAGAGCTGGGCGCGACTGTCACGCTATGCCAGCCGTGGCGGATTCGGCGGCATCGGCCGCGGTGGATTCGGTGGCATCGGCCGCGGCGGATTCGGTCCCGGTGGCACGATGGGCGCCTGCGTCGAGGCGGCTACGAACCGGGGTGGATTCGGCGGCATCGGCCGCGGTGGATTTGGTCCCGGTGGCACGATGGGCGCCTGCGTCGAGGCGGCTACGAACCGGGGTGGATTCGGCGGCATTGGCCGCGGTGGTCTCGGTCCCGGTGGCACGATGGGCGCCTGCGTCGAGGCGGCTACGAACCGGGGCGGATTCGGCGGCATTGGCCGCGGTGGTCTCGGTCCCGGTGGCACGATGGGCGCCTGCGTCGAGGCGGCTACGAACCGGGGTGGATTCGGCGGCATTGGCCGCGGTGGTCTCGGTCCCGGTGGCACGATGGGCGCCTGCGTCGAGGCGGCTACGAACCGGGGTGGATTCGGCGGCATTGGCCGCGGTGGTCTCGGTCCCGGTGGCACGATGGGCGCCTGCGTCGAGGCGGCTACGAACCGGGGCGGATTCGGCGGCATCGGCCGCGGCGGATTCGGTCCCGGTGGCACGATGGGCGCCTGCGTCGAGGCGGCTACGAACCGGGGCGGATTCGGCGGCATCGGCCGCGGCGGTCTCGGTCCCGGTGGCACGATGGGCGCCTGCGTCGAGGCGGCTACGAACCGGGGCGGATTCGGCGGCATCGGCCGCGGCGGATTCGGTCCGGGCGGCTGAATTGGCGGATTGGGCGGTACTGTTACTACCGCCGGGGAATTGGTGTTGACGGCCGGAGATGCGAACACCGTAGTTGCACCTACCAAGAGCAACACCATCACGAGTGATCCTATGATGTTTTTCACGATCTCCCTTTCTATGAATTGGCCGGTTTATCGTTGAGGTTAAGGGACGGCCAGTGTCGACCGGCCCGCGGGACTACTAGGATTTCGATACGTAGAGGGACAGACGACTCGCTATTGCAATCGCACGGACACACTGTCCCCTAATCGCCTGCGTCACGCCGCCCTCATTCGCGAAACAGCGCAGACAATGCAGACAATTAAGACTGAGGAGTGCGACGAATGGACATAGGCTCTACCTCCGGTGAGGTCTCGATGCCAGAATTGGCCTAAGCGAAGCGGCGCGTCGAAAGGGGCTGGAAAGGGAGGCTCGATGGGTCAATTTTCTCGCCGCGTGGGCGCTGTGGCGGGGTGGGAAAAAGGCCGGGAATCCTTTCCCAAAATACCCAACCTGATTTCACTCTATGCGGCCAAGGTTTGTCAGTGACGTGTGGTGCACATGTGAGTGATAGTGGCGAAACTGGCAATGGCCCAGTACCCAGGATGCCGGCCGCTAAAGATCCACAAAATCTCACTTAGGTAAGCGCGCCGAGTGCGGCAGGGTCCAAAGTGTGCCATATTGGTTGCTCCCGCAGGTGCGAGTGGTGCCATACAGGTTGCCCGTGCCATCAATGGCCAAGGGGCCGGTATTGTCAAAGACCCCGCCGACGCGAACGATTTGAATGAAATCGTTAGCACCCGGCGGCCGCATGTAGACTGCGCCAAAGGCTCTGTCGTCGTCCGCTGGTGAACTGCAGTTGGACCAACCGCAACCCGCCCAGTGACTGGTGGTGACGTAGAGATTTCCCGCCGTGTCAATTGCCAAATTGTTAATGTCCTCGGAGTATTGTTCGCTGCCGAACTGGCCGATCAGCCGGAACGTCCATCCGCCAATGGAGGGCGACAGCATGAACGCTGTGCTATAGGTTGTGCCGTAGAGATTGCCGGAGCTATCCTGAACCAAGTGCCTGGGCTGGACCCCGTCGTCTTGTGCCTGGAAGGTGTAAATATCGTTCTCTATCCAACCACCTCCTGATGGCACCAACTGGAAGACTTTGCCGCAACCGTACGGCGGGTCGCAGGAAAGGTCGCCGCCGAATGTGGTTGAACCGTATAAGTTGCCGTCCGTTCCCACTAACAGTCCGCTGGGATATGAGTCTGCTTGCGGGAATCCTATAGGGAAGCTGTACACGACTTGTTCCGGCCACCCTCCGGGGGAAGGTGCCAGGGCGTAGACAATTCCCTCCCGTTGTGCACCGCCCGCATCCGTCGTTCCGTACAGGATGCCGGCCCGATCGAAGACAAGATTGCCATTTGGATACCATCCATCGTTGTTGATGCCTGTAAAGCGATACAGGACGCTTTGCGTCCAATTGCACGATGTCGCAAGGCAGGCTTTGGGTGCCGGTGTGAGCCGGTAAACCAGTCCGCACCCGATGCCTTCACAGGTTGTTATCCCTCCCCCGTACGTAGTCCCATATAGACCTCCTTCTGGACCCTCTGGACCGAGGAGGACTGGCGAAGGATAGTTCCCGTCATCGCCACCTGAGAATTTATACAGAGGGCTTAAAATCCAGTCTTGGCCGTTCGGAGCCAGCTTATAAACCACGCCAAATAGACTGATGCCGCCATCCGACGTCCCGTAGAGGTTTCCTGCTTTATCGTTCACCACGCCATCTGGATGACCTTCTGTTGCGGTGAAGTTGTGGATGACCTGCACACCACCGTCTCCCGGTGTAAAACAGTCCTCCGGAGGGCCTCCGTAGCTGGTGCCCGTAATGTTGAACGTTTCGGAAGGAATGCTTCCCAAGGTATTTTCGTACGCTGTAGACGGTCCGCCGTTCTCATCCCAATAGATCGGATTGCTGATCGAGCAGCCCGAGGTGCTGCAGGCATTCGACAGAGTTATGTACCCTGGTCCTGACCATGAAGGGCCGCTGAGCGTGTAGTCGGCCTGATACAGAGCATAGCCGTACTGGTTGATTCCCAGGAAGGTGTTGGTTACGCCTCTCAACGTCTGGACACTACCACCAAACGAAGTTGACCCGATGGCCATATCCACCAACGTCAGGAGATCACTGATGGAAGCGTCCCAATAGACGAAGTGAAGACCGGTGAGGGTGGAACTGGGCGGCACCGTGAATGAATCGCTAACCGAGAAGCCGAAGTTGATATCCCATGCGTCGGTCGTGCCGTTGTAGGGACCGTTGTCGTAAATCACCCCGTCCTGCGGCAACCCTTGAGTCCGGCGAGCGTGAGGGGGCCTGAGTAAGTGCCCGCCACCGGCGGGCGGATGGAGCCTCGAAGCAAAGGCGGGCGATGCCGCTGCCTGCCGCGCACTAGGTGAAGCTGTGTTCTGGGCCAGAACTGGACTCACTGCTAGCGCGAACCCGATTGCCATCGCCAGTGTGGAGATTGCCGCGAGGGAACTCCTGCCAAGAAACAAACTCTGACATTGCCGTCTGCGGTGCATGGGCTTGCCTCCTCGTGTGGCTCACATGAACTAGACCTGGGGACGGGCGCACTTAGACGCCGGGCAGAAGGAAGCTCGAGGGTCTTGTTCGCGCGCGGACTCGCCAGGAATGGGTGGGAAAAAGGCCGGGGAAAATCTTCTCCCGAGACACCCAACAGGATTTCACTCCTGCGGCGATCGGTTTGTCAGTGACGTATGGGGCAGCGGCAAGTGACAACCGCTGGCAACCGGCAACTCTTCGCGCTGGGCCAGCGGGACGGGGAATACCCATCCCGTGGAAAAGATCACGTCGCTGGTAACTAAGAAGATATGTTTTTCAACATCGCGGAAATCGGCAACGACCTCGAATTCCGCGGCGCCATCGCCTCACCCATGCTAAGGATTGACGGCGTGACGGTGGCGGGGGAATAGGTCAGCTGTTCAAGTGGGACGGCCGACGCCAATCCACGATGCCGGGCCGCCACGAACCAACATGATTTTACTTATGGCGTGATCTCATAGATGACACCATAGCCGTACGCTCCACCCACATTCGTAGTGCCGTATACATTACCGGTGGCGGCAAATATCACGCCTCCGCGCGGGTCCCCCCCGTCAGTGCCGCCTGCAAAGTTGTGCAAGGAGGTGTAACTCCAACCGCCGCTTCCAGGTGTCAGCTTAAAAGTTGCACCGTATCCGTAATTGCCGCCGCAGCCGTTCAGGTAACATGCTTTCGTCCCGTAGAGATTGCCCGCTGAATCCATGACTAGCCTGGCTTCAGGACCTGAGTAAAAGCCTCCAGAAAAGCCGTGGAGAAGGGTAAACGTCCAGTTGCCACCTGAGGGTGTGAGTTCGAAAATCGTGCCGCCGCTCCCGAAGCCGGCGCTGCTGGTGGCCCCATAAAGATTGCCGGAGTTGTCCATCACCAAACCGGCCATGGGCAGACCTCCGTCACTTCTTCCCTGGAAACTGTAGAGGATTTTCTCGGTCCATCCACTTCTGGAGGGCGTTAGCTGGAAGACTGTGCCCCAATTGTAAGCTCCACCGTACAAGGTCGTGCCGTAGAGGTTGCCAGTTCTGTCGAAAATGACGCCTGCAAAGGGCCACCACCCGTCGCTGCCTCCTGCAAAACTGTAAAGGATGTTATGCGTCCAATTGCCACCGGAAGGCGTTAGTTCGTAAACATTGCTCTGGTTTGCGCTCGCGCCGTAGATGTTTCCCGCTTGGTCACATGTCAGCTCGCCAGCACTTATGTCGCCTCCGTCGCCGCCGATAACATAGAGAACGCTTTCCGTCCACGCGCAGGGCGGGTTTTGGCAAGCGCTGGGTCCGACTCTCACATCGAAAACCGTCCCGTTCGCCGCCATGCCGTAACGGCTACCGTATGGCCCCGCGACAACTCTGCCATAAGGAAGGGCCCCATCACCTTCTCCAGTGAACGCGTAGAGCGTGGTGATGTTCCAGCCAGGACCTTGGCGCGACAGTCTGAAGGCAGTGCCGCATCCACCATTCTGACAAGGACCGGCGAGGTAGCCACCTTGTAAAGTTGTTCCATATAGATTTCCTGCCCCATCAATCGTTAGGTCGGCCACCGGGCCTGCCCCATCCGCACCGCCCGTGAAGTTGTAAATCACCTTGTAAGTCTGTGCCTGCGCCGGTTGCGCTGTGAGAGTCAGGAACAGAAATACGAAGATGAGGAACAGCAGCAGGATCATAACGGCGAGCGCCGCAGAGTCCGGTCGCAGGCTTGCTCCGAAAAGATCATGAGGAAATCGCCCCTTGGTATGCATTGAATTCTCCTTCCCGTGTGTGGCTTGATTTGAGATGAGCCAGGTGGCATAGGCGCACTCGGATGCCTGGGAGAAGGAAGCTCGAGGGTCTTATTTCGCGCGCGAACTCGACAGGAGTGGGTGGGAAAAAGGCCGGGAAATCTTCTCCCGAGACACCCAACAGAATTTCACGCCTGCGGTGAACGTCCGTCAGTGACCGCTGCCACGTCGGCAGGTGACAGTGGCATCAGCCGCGTCCCGCAGATCCCTCCATCCGGGCTGAAGCCCTCGGTCAGGATGACAACATTGTTTGAAGCGATGGGCACAAAGCAAAAGCCAGATCATGGTAAGGCACCTTGATACGTGCCCTAGCTGAAGGCCGAGAGCTGACGGCTGACGGCTTCCTCTACAACGGTATATTCCCGTGTTTCTTGGGCGGATTCTTGTCGCGCTTGTTCTCCAGCATGTCGAGCGCCTGAATCAGCTTGCGGCGGGTGTCGCGCGGACGGATCACCGCGTCGAGGTAACCGCGCTCGGCGGCGACGTAGGGATTCGCGAAGCGCTCGCGGAACTCCTCGATCTTCGCCTTGCGATCGGTGTCTGGGTTCTCCGACTTCTCCAGCTCGCGCCGGTACACGATGTTCACTGCTCCTTCAGGGCCCATGACGGCGATCTCCGCGGTCGGCCAGGCGTAATTCACGTCAGTGCGGATGTGCTTCGAGGCCATGACGCAATAGGCTCCGCCGTAGGCTTTACGCGTGATCACAGTGATCTTGGGCACCGTCGCCTCGGAGAACGCATAAAGCAGCTTCGCGCCATGCGTGATGATGCCGCCGTATTCCTGCTGCGTGCCGGGCAGAAATCCCGGAACATCTTCGAATGTGATCAGCGGGATGTTGAAGCAGTCGCAGAAGCGCACAAAGCGCGCGCCCTTGACGCTGGCGCTGATGTCGAGCACGCCCGCCAGAAACGCGGGCTGGTTGGCGACGATGCCTACCGGCTTGCCGTTCAGGCGGGCGAAGCCGATGACGATGTTCTTCGCGTAGTGCTCCTGCACCTCGAAGAAGTAGCTGTCGTCCACCACGGAGTTGATGACGTCCTTGATGTCGTAGGGCTGGTTCGATTCAGCAGGAACGATGGTGTCGAGATGCTCATCGGCGCGATCGATGGGATCGGTGCAAGCCTTGCGCGGCGGGTCTTCCAAGTTGTTTGAGGGGATGAAGCTGAGCATCTCGCGAATCATGCTGAGACACTCGGCGTCATCGTGCGCCATGAAGTGCGCCACACCGGACTTCTCGTTGTGAGTCATCGCGCCGCCGAGTTCGTCCTTGGTGACTTCTTCGTGGGTGACGGCCTTGATGACTTCCGGGCCGGTGATGAACATGTAGGAAGTGTTCTGCACCATCAGGATGAAATCGGTCATCGCGGGAGAGTAAACGGCGCCGCCCGCGCACGGCCCCATGATGGCCGAAATCTGCGGCACCACGCCGGACGCCAAAACGTTGCGCAAGAAGATGTCGGCATATCCGGCTAGCGACATCACGCCTTCCTGGATGCGCGCGCCACCAGAATCGTTCAGGCCGATGACCGGGGCGCCCACCTTCATCGCCATGTCCATAATCTTGACGATCTTGGCCGCGTTGGTCTCCGAGAGCGAGCCGCCGAACACGGTGAAGTCCTGCGCGAAGACAAAGACCAGCCGGCCTTCGATGCGGCCATAGCCGGTGAGGAAGCCGTCGCCGAAATACTTCTGCTCTTCCATGCCGAAGTCGGTGCAGCGATGAGTGACCAGTTTGTCGGTCTCCTCGAAGGTGCCCTCGTCGAGCAGGAACTCGATGCGCTCGCGCGCCGACATCTTGCCCTGCTTGTGCTCGCGCGCCCGGCGTTCTTCACCACCGCCGGCTTCGGCCAGCGAGTCACGGCGCTTCAGTTCGGTCAGCTTCTGTTCCAGGTTCATGGGAGGGATTATAACCAGCAGGACGCCTGAGGCCGTGAGAGTTTGCGATTGCAGGCTCACGCACGATTGTGACGAAGGTACTTGCCGCCCTGCTCGGGCCAGAGTTCCAGCTGGGACAAGACAACGTGCAGGAGACGGCTACTTGGGATAGGGCGATTATCGACAGTCGGGGCTAACATCTGGCCGAGACGAGTGTAATGGGGAATTTACGCCCTCAACCGGGTGTTCCATTCGTTCGTGCCCGGCAAGGCCTCTGGCACTTTTTCCCTTACGTCCTGCGAATAGTGCTAGTTTCGCCCGCTGTTACTCTCACCCTAAACTGTTCTCCTAGCACAAATCTGTGCTGTTATTTTGCTATTTCAAGGAGGTTTATGCACCGCAAGCTGCTGTGCTGTCTTTCCCTTGCAATTCTAGCCACATTGATCGGTTGCAGCTCAGGACCGGCATCTTCGGGCGGCGGACAATCGTCGCCGGGGGCCGAGAAAGCGGTACAAGACGCGGTGGACGTTTACGTCTACGGCTATCCGTTAGTGACGATGGACATGACGCGCCGTCAGATGACCAATGTCGCTATGCCCGATGCCGGACACGCGCCGATGGGTCAGCTGGTCAGAATGCGCACCTATCCTGCGGTGGACTACCACGCTGTTACCGCTCCCAACGCCGATACACTCTACACGACTGCCTGGCTCGATGTTTCGAACGAGCCATGGATCTTCACTGTCCCCGACATGGGTGACCGCTACTACCTGCTGCCTATGCTGAGCGGCTGGACCGACGTGTTCCAGGTTCCGGGCAAGCGCACCACCGGCGGCAAGGCGCAGAAGTACGCCATCACCGGGCCGGGCTGGTCAGGCACGTTGCCCGAGGGAGTCACGGAGTATAAGTCGCCGACCGGTCTGGTTTGGATCCTCGGCCGCATTTACTGCACCGGAACGGCAGACGATTACAACAAAGTCCACGCACTGCAGGACAAGTTCTCGCTGGTGCCGCTTAGCTCCTATGGCAAGCCCTACACGCCGGTGCCCGGTCCCGTGGATGCCAGCTTCGACATGAAGACGGGTGTACGCGACCAGGTGGACGCACTGAGCGTCAACGACTACTTCAATTATCTCGCACGGTTGATGAAGACGAACCCACCCGCCGCTGCCGATGCGCCCATGGTTGAGAAGATGAAGGCCATTGGTCTTGAGCCCGGAAAGGACTTCGACCCCAGCAAGCTGGGCGCCTTCGACAAAGAAGTCATTAAGGGCGTGCCCAAACTGGCGCAGGTAAAAATCATGGAGTACTTCAAGAAGGCGGCAGAGCCGGTGAACGGCTGGACGTATCTTACCAAGGACATCGGTGTATACGGAACGAACTACATCCAAAGGGCACTCGTTACTGCCATCGGCTTAGGTGCGAACCGGCCGCAGGATGCGATCTATCCCACGACCCAGAAAGACGCCGACGGTCATGAGTATGACGGCGCGTCCAAGAAGTATGTCATCCACTTCGACAAAGGCCAGATGCCACCGGTGAACGGCTTCTGGTCAATCACGATGTATGACAAGGACTATTTCTTCGTCCCGAATCCGCTGAACCGTTACACCCTGAGCGCACGCAACAAGCTGGTCGCCAATCCGGATGGCTCGGTTGACCTGTATCTGCAAGCCGACTCGCCAGGAAAAGCGAAAGAAGCGAACTGGCTGCCCGCTCCGAAAGCGCAGTTCATTCCGATGATGCGTCTGTACTGGCCGAAGGATACTCCGCCCTCAATCATTGATGGTTCGTGGAAACCACCGGCGATCAGAGTCGCGCAGTAGTCAACATAACGTGGCCAACCAAGAGGAGCCGCTCACGGGAGCGGCTCTTCTGTTGAGGCTAGCCGTAATCAGGCCATTACACAACTTACCGTAGGCGTGCCGTCCCTACGGGACTCGAGTCCATTTAGCGCGTGTACCCAGCGCTTACGCGCTGGGCTATCATTGTTCCGCCCTCTGGGCTGCATCCTTTTTCCGCCCTCTGGGGCTGCGTCCTCTTTCCGCCCTCCAGGCTCCGTCTTTTGCGACTTCATCACCCGAAGTGTTCCCAACCTGCGGCCTTCAGGGGATGGGTTTTGCCGTCGGCAGTCGCCAACATCAGCTTTCTCCCGCTCAGGACCTCACCAATGCGAGTAACCGGCACACCGGCGATCTGCGTCGGGATTTCGCGTCGCGGAGATGCCGTGAAGAGCAATTCGTATTCGTCGCCGCCATGCAAAATAAGAGCTAGATCGCCAGCGTGACTAGAAAACGCCTGATGCGTCGTGCTGCTTTGTATTAGGGCACGACCCTTCAGCAAGCTCAGGGCAGGCTTTCCAGTCGTGCCGAAGATTACGGATTGAGATTCACGGGCTATAGCCCCCGCCAAAGCAGGCGCTAAAGCCCCGGTCTTTGTTGCCTGTCGCACGGCACGGCTGAAGCCGTGCCCTGACACAAGGTCATGGTCTCGAGAGCCTCCGGAGGCGGTCGGCAAAGCTTCGGCATAAATGACGGCCCCTGTGCCGCTCTCGTCGCAGATGTGGCCGAGGTCGGTGGAGAGTCCGTCGCTGATGTCGATCATGGCGGAGGCCAGTTTCTTCTCGCGCAAGAACTGTCCCACTGCGACTCGCGGCTCGGGATAGAAGTGCTTGGGATGCGACCTCGGCCGGAGCTTCTTTCCGTCACGCAGTTGGTTAAGGGCTGCGCTTGCTGAGCCGAGCGTGCCTGTGACATAAATGAAGTCCCCGGGTCGCGCTCCCGAGCGCAAAACTGCCTTTCCCGCAGGGACCGAGCCTAGCACTACGATGTCGGCCAGGACGCCGTCGGGCGACTGCGCCGTGTCGCCTCCAGACAGCGAAACGGAAAACCGGGCCGCCAGCTTTAGTAATCCCGCAATGAACTTGTCCACCCAGCTCTGCGGCAGCTCTTCCGGCAGAGCCAGGGAGAGAAAGGCTGCCCGCGGGATTCCTCCCATGGCGGCGATGTCGCTGAGTCCCCGCGCCAGGCAGCGGTGACCCACGGCATCGGGCGGATGCCAGTCGCGGCGGAAGTGCACGCCCTCCAGGCTGAAGTCGGTGGTAACCAACGCTTCTTGCCCGCGAGGAAGCGGCAACACCGCGCAGTCGTCCCCGATGCCTTGGCCGAGCCGGCGCTTTTCCCTCATCGCCGCGCGGCGAATCCGTTCGATCAGCAACTTTTCTATCAGGGGCACAGGTTCTCCGCGAAGCGTAATCAGCCCAATATACTCGCGGCCACGCCGCATGGATACCAGGCATCTACTACTTTAGTATCAGCAACTTAACCGGATTTCATTGACATGGTTACTCTCGCTCTGTTACGGTTTGATGTCATTCATTAACCAGCCATGCACCCAGCCAGCGAGCCGTTCGGTTAGCGGTTGGGAGGAGAACCGTTAACCCACGGCAATCCAGGGATCCGTAAGCAAGTTAGCAGTTCGGACCGGGCAAGGACTGAAGTTCCGGATTTTCATAGTTTGGTTGTTTCACCTTCCGGAACCATTTTTAACCGAGGGTTATTTGTTTTGCGAAAACGCTTTTATATTCTTTTCGTAGCTCGCGATGCAGAAGGCCAGCTACGAAAAATCCCCATCCCTATTCATTATCTGTACGTCTTCATGGCCGGCGCCCTGATCGGCATGTTCACCATCACAGGCATGGCGGGCTCCTACACGCGCATGCTGTGGAAGGTGGCCAGCTTCAACCAGCTACGCTCCGAGAAGAACTCCCTCCAGACCCGCTACAAACAGCTCGAACAGGTCAACCACGAGAAAGACATCCAAGTAGCTTCGTTGGGCTCGCTGGCCAACGAGGTTTCCGTCATTTACGGTCTGAAGCCCAACGCCAAGCTCTTGAACGATGGCGAAGGCGCCATGAAGCCTGAGCAGGTGACCTCGTCCATGGATCAACTTTATGCCTTGCGCAGCTCAGCGCTTACGGGTGCGGCGACAGCGGGACTTGGGCTGGGCCTCACCCACGCGGCGACCCTGACCGACTGGGTCCGGGCGACTACCGCGCCGGTGTTGTGGCCGGTGATGGGTCCGATTACGGGCTCCTTCGGCGAACGGGTCGATCCGTTCAACGGTGAAGGCGCGTTCCACTCGGGTGTCGACATCTCGTGCCACTACGGGCAGCCGGTACTGGCTCCGTCCGACGGCGTGGTGACGTACGCAGGCTTCTACAACGGCTATGGCCGCATGATTCAGGTTGATCACGGCAACGGCATCACCACCCGCTACGGACACCTGTCAGGATTTGCCATCGCTGATGGACAGAGCGTGCGTCGCGGAGAGGTCATCGGGTACGTCGGCCTCAGCGGGCGCAGCACCGGACCTCATTTGCACTACGAAGTTCGCATCCATGACACGCCGGTGAATCCGCACAAATTCTTGCGTACGACGACCATCAAGCCCGGAGGACTGCCCACCGGTTAGAGCGGTTTAGTTTTTTGGTGTGGTCGGGTTGCGGAAGAGTGTCGCCGGCTGAAAGCCGGCTCCCTTCAGAAAAATGGCTCAAACGCGGCGCTGAAGCGCCGCTCTACCCGTGCCTTCGTGATTACACGAGTTCGAAAACTGACCCGCTGCATCATTGCCGCTCTGCCCGTGCCTTCGCGATTACACGAGTTCGAAACTGATCCGCCGCATCATTGCCGCTCTACCCGTGCCTTCGCGATTACACGAGTTCGAAAACTGATCCGCCGCATTATTTTTTTTGGGGGTTCTTGGCCGCCGGAGGGTTCTGCTCGGGCGGCTTTCTTGTTTCCGGTCCCAACTCCACAGGCGGCTCGCTGAGCACCTTCTTGAAGAAGGCGTAGGGGACCCTGGCGGTGAGCACCGCCTGGTCCTTGTCCTGATGAATCTCCAGGCTGTCGAAGGCAGCCTTCACATCCGGGTCGGGGCCGCCTGCATCCATCGAGATATCGAGCGACTTGAAGAGTGCGAAAAATGTGTTGACGCGATCGGTAAAACCGCTGGCCTCGGATTCGCTGTGCGTGAGGACCTGGGCACGCAGGTGAACCTCGTTGAGCGGCCGGGCGGAGGCGATCACGGTGCTGTTCGCAGGCAACAACCCGCTCCACCCTCCCGGCAGGAGCAACTCCGCGTGAGCTTCCGTGGGGCCGGCGGCCGGCGGACGTGCGATGGTCCAGACGATACTGCCCAACGGCACCAGGCGGTAATATTCGCTTACCAGCGGCGGGCCGGCGAAGGGCAGGGCCGCCTGACGATAGCGGTCGATCATGCCGTGAATGGCTGCGGGGCCCTCGGTATTTGATGCCGCGGCAACGTCGACTCCCAGAAGCGCTACGCGAACCGTGCGGCCTTCCAGCGGAATGATGTAGATGTCGAAGTTGCCATAGTGCTCGACGCTGGCGGCCAGCTTGCGGAGGTATGCCTCGACCCGTCCACTGTCGAAGCGTCCCTGCAAGATCTCGCTGTAGCGCGTCTCCGTGGATTTGCCGCGGCTGGAGGCACCGTAGTGAATGGCCAGAGCTGCTTTATCCAGATCGCGCTCGAACTCAAAACCAGTTTGCTGGACGAAGTCCTCGTATTGGGGATCGCGGTCTTTAACCGGATGCTTGCCTAGATCGGTGAACAGGCGGATGGGTTCAAAGTTGATGTAGAGAACGGCGTCCGATTCGGGCAGCAGGCGGGCGGCATCCGGCGCTGCGCGCTTTCGCAGCAGAACAGCGGTAACGATGCCACCGGCGATGACGAGGACAACCGCTAAGGCAACCCACAACTGCTTTCGTCGCGTTCGCATGGAATGACAACCAATGATACGGGAAAAGTTGGCGTTGCTGTCAGCTTTCCCGGTCCGGCCCGCATCCTCGCGGCAGGGTTACTTGCGACCCAACGCCGGCGCCGTCCCTCCTCGATGAAAGGGTTGGGCCGCGTCCTTGAATGCCTTCAGCACCACGGACGAGATGTTGACCGGAGGGTGCGAATTCATCAGCAGGACAACTCCAACCTTGCCTTTGAAAATTCCGATGAAGGTCTGTTCCGACACGTTGCCATAGAGCAAAGCTCCGTCCTTGCCACGATAGTCGGCTTGTGCGGTGACCGAGCAGTCCCATCCCAGGCAGTCGTCGTTCATTTGCTTCTTCTGCTTTTTGGTCAGCAGGACGTTGTTACGGATGAGGGACTGTACAATTTTGAACAGGTCGGATGCGCTCAGTACCCATCCGCCACCACCACAGAGAAGCGTCCAATCGCCGGCTTCGATGCCACGCGTGTTGCCCGGGGGAAACGGGTAGTACCGGGCCGGGGCGCGGTCGCCACTCGGCTTGCAGTCCGCGTCAGTCACACCTACGGGCTGGAAGACATGCTGCCGCATGTAGCCGATATAGAAGTCGGCGGTTGCCTGCGGGCGAGTGTCTGGTCCGGGATCGCTGAAGCCTTCCATGTACGGCAGCAGCACGCGGAAGATGGCAAAGTTAAGGTTGTTGTAGACAGGTTTCTGCTGGTTCGCCGGCAGGACACCGCGCTTGATCTGCTGCTGCAACCCCTCATAACTCGTGTTGCCGCCGTTATCGCGGAACCCGGCGCTATGGGTCAGCAGCTGGCGGAAAGTAATCGAGCTGACGTTCGGTCCCTGGACCCAATCGGGCGGGAGGAACGGCGCGATCGGGCTCTCGATGGACAAGTGGTGCCTGGCAAGGGATTGCAAAACCGCAATCGTGGTGAGAACTTTGCTGACGCTGGCAACATTGATGGGAACGTCCGTCGACATCTTGCGGCTGGGCGGATCGGCGTCCGTGCTGGCCACGCCATACTCGACGATCCTGGGGCCGACGATGGAAACATAACCGACAACCTTACCTTGCAGCTGGCTGTCAAGATTGGCGGAAAATCGACTCACCGACATGCAGCCCAGATTATCGCAATCGTCGCTGGCGTTGAGCTGGGTGGAGAATCCCCCGACCAGCGTGAGGAAGGCGATCAGCGGAACTGCCAGGGCAGTCCGTTTCATTGAGGGTTCCTTGCGATTGACGGTGCCGGCGCGAGTGGGGCTCTCATGGTGGCTTCTGGGCGCCGCGATTATACCCCAGAGCGTCCGGACAACGGCTCACCCGCAGTGGCCAATCTCGGGGGAATTCGGTAGAATGAAGCGACCGCAATACCAGTGTTGGCGACGCCGATACGCTCTGCAGAATCCCCAGCCACGAGGCCCGCGGGAGTGGCGAGTTATGGGTCCCCGGTTTTAGGTAAGTTGTTAAAAGGAAAAGTTCGTCAGCGGCCGGAAGGGCTGGTTGCACGCGTCATGCCGTTGTGTTAACCTCATAGTTTGTCCCGGCTGGCAGGAAGAATCATGCTTGGTTCGGCGCCGACGTGTCGAGCCATGCTGCAGTGCTGGCGTAGCTCAGCTGGTAGAGCATCTGATTTGTAATCAGAGGGTCGGGGGTTCAAATCCCTTCGCCAGCTCCAGAATCGTGACCGTGAGCGCGCCGCAAGGCGTAGCAGGAGTAAGCCAAACGAGACGCGCAGCTCTCCTAGAGAACTGATTCCAGCAGCAGCTTCCTAAATCGCAGACCGCGCGCGGAAGTAGGGCCGCGTGACAGATGCGGAGTTTTGCCGGGATTGCCGAGCGGCGTTTGGCACGCGTGGTTCTTTGACAGTAGAGACTGGCGATTCCGGGCCTACGGCGACGCCGGGCTCTCAAGCGGTCGATTGAGAGCGGGACTCGGTCGAATGTGCACAGGTGGCCGAGTGGTTAATGGCAGCAGACTGTAAATCTGCCGCTCCTTGCGAGCTACGGAGGTTCGAATCCTCCCCTGTGCACCAGGTTTTTCCGGGGTCCCCAGCGCGCGCCGGGGTTGCGTGCGATGGGGTGGTTGAGATGAAGCGGTTATGGACGGCGTTGGCCTTGTTTGCGTTGCTGGCGTTGCTGGCATGGAACACGATCGACGACCAGAAATTCAGGCTGGCGACGGTGGCGGTTCTGGCGATGTTCGCCGTTCGTACCTGGACGTGGAGCCGCAAGCAAGAGCGTGAGCAACGCGACCGGCGCGACGAAGACTAGGGAAGAAACTCAGAAACGTTTTTTACCTCGCGAGGTCGTGCAAACAAGTATTGCTCGAACCCCGAAGGGGTGGGTTGCAGTTAGCCCAGGACGGAGCGCAGCGGAGTCCTGGGTAAGGTGGGAAACGAGATCGGAGTCCCGTAGGGACGGCACAGGTTTTGGCTGGGAATGCGCGGGAGTAACTCAGTGGTAGAGTCACAGCCTTCCAAGCTGTTGGTCGCGGGTTCGATTCCCGTCTCCCGCTCCAGGAATTGAGCCGCTGTGCGGGCGTGAGCGTAGCGGGAGCCCGCAGGCGAAATCCCGAACGTAAGTGAGGGATCGGTTGTTGAAAAGCACGGGCTGATGTAGCTCAGTTGGTAGAGCACTCCCTTGGTAAGGGAGAGGTCATCGGTTCAATCCCGATCATCAGCTCCAGCATTTTGGGCTAAGCGAGGCCCGCCCAGGCGGGCAGGATGGATTTCCGGTTCAGTGAATATTTCGATGGAACAGTCGGACCCGCGAATACCGTTTCAGCAGGCTGCGCTTCGCATCGAGAAGCTGGACGAGTTTGAGCAGTTTCGCTCCGCCCTGGCGAGGATTTTTGCCGCGGGTGCGGTGGAAGATTTTCTCCGGCTGCTGCAACGCAAGGGAGTTCCAATCCGCGATTTCGATCGCGTATTGCGCGAGAAGCTGCTGGAACAGGCCGACCGCAAGCTGGCACAGGCCGGAAGCTCGGCGCAGCAGCTGTATGAGCGCGCTGCCGGTGAGCGATCAGTCGCAGGTGCGCGAATTTTATTTGACGGCGCTGGAGGCGGTGGACCTGTCTCTGCGCGAGAAGTACAACAAACTTTACCGGTACTACTAGGGAACAAGTTATGGCGAAAGAGAAATTTGACCGCAGCAAGCCGCACGTAAACGTAGGCACGATCGGGCACATCGATCATGGCAAGACGACGTTGACGGCGGCCATCACCAAGGTATTGCAGAAGCACAATCCCAAGATCGTGTTCCGCTCGTTCGACTCGATCGACAATGCGCCGGAAGAGCGCGAGCGCGGCATCACCATTGCCACGGCGCACGTGGAGTACGAGACCGCCAACCGGCACTACGCGCACGTGGATTGTCCCGGTCACGCCGACTACATCAAGAACATGATCACCGGCGCGGCGCAGATGGACGGCGCCATTCTGGTGGTAGCGGCCACCGACGGTCCGATGCCGCAGACCAAGGAGCACGTGCTGCTGGCGCGCCAGGTGGGAGTGCCCTACGTGGTGGTGTTCCTGAACAAGTGCGATGCGGTGGAAGATCCCGAGCTGATCGACCTGGTGGAGATGGAAGTCCGCGAGCTGCTGACCAAGTACAACTTCCCGGGCGACGATCTGCCGGTGATTCGCGGCTCGGCGCTGGGCGCGTTGAATGGCGAAGCGCAGTGGGAAGCCAAGATTGACGAGCTGATGGACGCGGTCGACAAGAACGTACCGCTGCCGGCACGCGACATCGACAAGCCGTTCCTGATGCCGATCGAAGACATCTTCTCGATTCAGGGACGCGGCACGGTGGTGACGGGCCGTATCGAGCGCGGCAAGGTGAAGGTGGGCGAGGATGTTGAGATCGTCGGCTTCCGCGAGACCCGCAAGACGGTGGTGACCGGCGTGGAAATGTTCAAGAAGCAGCTGGACGAAGGTCTGGCGGGCGACAACGCCGGCCTGCTGCTGCGCGGCACGGCGAAGGAAGACGTGGAGCGCGGCATGGTGCTGGCCAAGCCGGGCTCGATCACGCCGCACACCAAGTTCAAGGGCGAAGTGTACGTGCTGTCGAAGGACGAAGGCGGACGGCACACGCCGTTCTTCAAGGGCTACCGGCCGCAGTTCTACTTCCGCACGACCGACGTGACGGGAGTGGCGACGCTGCCGGCGGGCACGGAGATGGTGATGCCGGGCGACAACGTGAGCCTGGAGATTGAGCTGATCACGCCGGTGGCGATGGAGAAGGGCTTGCGGTTCGCGATTCGCGAAGGCGGACGCACCGTGGGCGCCGGCACCATCAGCGAAATTATTGCGTAATGTTCAGTCCCACTCATTCCAAAAGCTGGAATGAGTGGGGCACCCAGAATTGTTCTCGGCGGAGCAAGTTGAGCCTCGCTGATATCCGCGCTTCGATGCGGACAAGGCTTCGGGGCACTAAGCCGCGAAGTAAACGAAAAGGAAACAGGTCAATGCCTCGCGAAATTGTTACGTTGCAGTGCGGTGATTGCAAGAACCGCAATTACTCCACCACCAAGAACAAGAAGACCACGACGGGCCGGCTGGAGTTCAACAAGTTTTGCCGTAAGTGCCGCAAGCACACGTCGCATAAGGAAGTGAAGTAAGTTGGCAGCTGTAGCATTTAGCACTTGGTGTGCGAGATGTGACTGCGGAGGTTCCGGCAGGCAAGATGGCCTAAGAGCTAACGGCTGATGCTGAAGCTGACAGCTTTAACAGGGGCGTAAGCTCAACGGTTAAACTGTCGGTCTCCAAAACCGAACTTGGGGGTTCGAATCCCTCCGCCCCTGCCAGTATTTGAAAGCGCAGCGCAAGCGTTGCCGGGTCGGGAATGAAGGCAGTAAGGCGCCGACGGGCGCCGGAAGGTATCCGATGGCGAAGTCAGCAGCGATCGAAGTAGCGGGCGACAATAAGCTGAGCACGATCAAGGCGTGGCCGCAGCGCGTCAAGAGTTTTTACAACGACGTGCGCACGGAGATGAAGAAGGTCACCACGCCGTCACGCAAGGAAGTACAGGGTACGACGACCGTGGTGATCATCACGGTATTTCTGTTCGGCCTGTACTTCTGCCGTCGTCGACAAGATTCTGGGTTCGTCCCTCGACCGCCTGCTGAAGTTTTTGACGCACCGCTAATGCGCGGAACACATGACAGAAGAAGAAATCAAACCGGAGAGTAACGGCGCCGAGCCGCAGCCAGGCGGAGAGGAAGCTACGGCTCCGCTTTCCGCCGACCAGCCGAATCCGCAGAACCCGAATATGAAGTGGTACATCATCCACACCTATTCGGGATTCGAGCGCAAGGTGAAGGAGTCGCTGGAGTCGCGGGTGCGCGCCTATCCCGAACTCGAGCACCGGATCGGCCGCGTGCTGATTCCCACCGAGTCGGTCACCGAAGTTCGCGGCGGCAAGAAGTACACCAGCGAGCGCATGTTCTATCCCGGCTACGTGCTGGTGGAGATGGACATGGACGACAACGTGTGGCACGTGGTGAAAGTCGACGCCGCGGGTGACCGGTTTTGTCGGTACCGGCCAGCAGCCCACGCCGCTGTCGGAAGAAGAAGTCAAGCAGATCGTGTACCGCGTCGCCGACAGCAAGGAAAAGCCGAAGCTCAAGGTCAAGTTCGAGAAGAACGAATCGGTGCGCATCAGCGAAGGTCCCTTCGCCAGCTTTACCGGCGTGGTGGACGAGGTGAACGAAGATCGCGAGACCCTGAAGGTGATGGTCACCATCTTCGGACGCTCCACTCCGGTGGAACTGGGATTCGGGCAGGTCGAGAAAGTTGTTACGTAGAAAAGCCGCTTTTCGCCTTTCGCTTTTCGCTCTTCGTATGAGGCGCGAATGATCTGGCGAAGGGCCAAGAGCGAATAGCGAAGAGCGAGAATTTAAATGGCAAAGAAAGTTACAGGTTCGGTGAAGTTGCAGATTGCGGCGGGCAAGGCCACTCCGGCTCCTCCGGTTGGTCCCGCGCTCGGTCAGGCGCAGATCAACATCATGGAGTTCTGCAAGCAGTTCAACGCCCGGACCAGCGCCAAGGAGCTCGACGGCCTGATCATCCCGGTGGTGGTCTCGGTGTACAGCGATCGCACCTTCACCTTCATCACCAAGACGCCTCCGGCCTCGATTCTGTTGAAGCGCGCCGCGGGTGTGGCCAAGGGTTCGGGTACGCCGAACAAGGACAAGGTCGGCAAGGTCACCGAGAAGCAGGTGCTGGAGATCGCCAAGCAGAAGATGCCCGACCTGAATGCGGCCTCGGTAGAAGCGGCGGTGAAGAGCGTGAAGGGCACCGCGCGCTCCATGGGTATTGAAGTTACAGCGTAGGTTTGTCCCACAGTGTGGGATTCGTAACGGCCTCCCGGCCGCAGTCGTAGATACCACGGCCCTCCGGCAACAAGGGTGGGCGGTGGGAGACAAGGAGAGCAATGAAGAAATCCGGAAAGAACATCGAGAAGGCGCGCGCGGCGGTCGAAGCGAAGTCGTACACGCTTCAGGACGCCGTGCCCCTTTTGCAGAAGGTGAAGTTCGCCAAGTTCGACGAGACGGTGGACCTGACCATGCGCCTGGGCGTCGATCCCAAGCACGCCGACCAGATGGTCCGCGGCACAGTGGTTCTGCCGCACGGACTGGGCAAGACGAAGAAGGTCCTGGTCATCGCCACCGGCGAAAAGGTGCGCGAGGCCGAAGCGGCGGGCGCCGACATCGTGGGCGGCGAAGACATGGTGGAGAAGATCCAGAAGGAAAACTGGACCGACTACGACGCCGTGATTGCCACGCCCGACATGATGAAGTCGGTGGGCCGTCTGGGCAAGGTGCTGGGTCCGCGTGGACTGATGCCGAACCCGAAGACCGGAACCGTGACCTTCGACGTGGCTGCGGCGGTCAAAGAAACCAAGGCCGGCAAGGTAGAGTTCCGCACCGACAAGACGGCGCTGGTGCATGTGCCGGTGGGTAAGATTTCGTTTCCGCCGGAGAAGCTGGTGGAGAACGCCGCCACCGTGATCACCAGCGTGATCAAGGCCAAGCCGTCGGTAGCCAAGGGCAAGTACATCAAGGGTTGCTATCTCAGCTCCACCATGGGTCCGGGTGTTGCCATTGACACCGCGCCAGTGGAAGCAGCGGCGCGGGCGTAGAGTTTCGCGCTGAAGAGTGACCGGAAAATTTGCGTGGCGCCCGTGAGCGCGCCCGAAGAAGGATTCGAAGATGGCTGTCACAAGAGCAAAGAAGATCGAGCAGGTGGAAAAGCTGACGCAGGAGTTTCAGAGCGCGAGCCACGCCATCGTGGGCACGTTCAGCAAGCTGACGGTGGAGAAGGATTTCGAGCTGCGCAAGGCAGTGCGCACCGCGGGCGGACATTATCGCGTGGTGAAGAACACGCTGGCGGAACGCGCGGCCCAGGGAACCAAGGTGGAGGAGGCGATGAAGGGTCTCGCCGGAGTCACCTCCATTGCCTATACCAGCGGCGATCCGGTGGCCCTGGCCAAGGCGCTCAGCAAGTACGCCAAGGACAACCCGGAGTACACCTTCAAGGCCGGCATTGTCGAAGGCCGCGTCATCGCGATCAAGGACATCGACGCGCTGGCCAGCATGCCGTCGAAGGAAGAAATTTACTCCAAGCTGCTGTTCCTGATGAACGCTCCGGCGCAGCGGCTGGTGACGGTGATGAACGCCATTGGGCGCGACCTGGCGGTCGTGATCAATCAGGGCGTGGAGAAGAACAAGTTTGGTGGCGCGCCGGAAGCGGCGGCGCCGTGCAGCCCCGGCGGCAGAGCCCGCCGCGGCCGAAGCGCAGGCGTAGGCCCGGCGAGTTTCGGGTAGAGCTGACCTTCAGGCCACGCTCTACCAGCCCAAGTTTGGGAGTGCGAAAGCGCTTCCTTAGGGATTGAGTTATCCGTTGTGAGGCGTGCTTTTCCCGTGTGATGTCTGGCATGCGGGAGGACTGAAAAGTCGGCACACTGGAAGCCTCAGAGCTCGATAACGAAATCAACACACCGACCACCCCAACGGCGCAAAAACGGCGCGTGTCGGGGCCCCGGTGACACAACGAATAACGAACAGGTGGAGAAACACATGGCGGATCTGCAGCAGTTGGAAGATTCAATCGTAGGCCTGTCGCTTCTGGATGCGGCGGCCCTGGTGAAGAAGTTGGAAGAGCGTCTTGGCGTCTCGGCGGCGGCTGCGGCCCCCGTCATGATGGCAGGCGGAGCCGGCGCGGGCGCCGCGGCTGCGGCCCCGGCGGAAGAGAAGACGGAGTTTGCGGTCGTTCTCACCGCGGTGGGCGCCAACAAGATCAACGTGATCAAGGCTGTCCGCGAAGTCACCAGCCTCGGTCTGAAGGAAGCCAAGGACCTGGTCGATGGCGCTCCCAAGACCGTGAAGGAAGGCGTCTCCAAGGACGAAGCCGAGACCATCAAGAAGAAGTTCACCGAGGCCGGCGCGACCGTCGAGGTGAAATAAGCTTCCGTCCCGCTTTGCCCCCTGCTCTGGGAAGCGTTAATTGGCGCTTTCCCAGGCACGGGAAAAGCGGGGCGATTACTCCGGCGCGCTGACCGGAGTTAAGGCTGCTGCCGCCTGCAGTTGGGGCGGTGGCTACGTTCCTCTTCACGTCGGAGCGGTCGTGGAGAGGCGCGATGAAGCCGAGGAAGTAGAGCAGTCCTGCTCAGCAGGGGCTGCGGAATTCCCGGGCATCGTTGGGCCAGATTCTTTATTGGAGTCTGGAGCATCAAACAGGTAGTGGCAGGCGGCAAGCTCAACCGGAGTCGCGTCAGCTCAGGCGCGACGGTAGGGCTGGCCGAGGACAAGGCCTGAAGATACTGGCGCGGGAAGCAAAAACATCGCGGCACGAAATGTGCCGACATCCCGGACTAAATGGTCATGGGATTGCAGAACGCCTGAAGTGGCGCTTGCGGGGACTTCTGTCTCTGCGGGCGCACTCGTGTTTTTGCGCATAACCTAAGCAGCCCGTTCTCTTCGACCGACCTGTCATTGTGCGACGGCAGTCCTGCCCGTCGCACATCCGCCTTAGCGGCTTGCATGGCCACGCTGAGCGAGCGCGGCCGGCACTGATATAGGAGCTTTATACATGGCACAACAGAAAACTGCCAATCGAAATCGATTCGATTTCTCCAAAATTCCGGCGACCATTCAGATTCCCAACCTGATCGAGGTGCAGAAGCGTTCGTACGACCGCTTCCTGCAGATGGATGCGCTGCCGAGCGAACGCGATGACGCCGGTTTGCAGGCGGTGTTTCAGTCGGTGTTTCCCATCACCGACTTCCGCAACGTATCGCAGCTGGACTTCGTCGAGTACGCCATCGGCAACTGGGAGTGCAAGTGCGGCCACCTCAAGGGGCTGAACCACCTGCGCACCACCTGCCGGAATTGCGGCGCGACGGTGAAGACCGATCCGTTCCACCTGGGCGACGTGCTCTGCACCAAGTGCGGCACCTACAACGCCAACACGCCCGATTTTTGTAACAAGTGCGGCGACCCGGTCGGGTTGCAGCTGAAGTACGACGTGGCCGAGTGCGAAGAGCGCGGTATGACCTACTCCGCCCCGCTGAAGGTCACCATGCGCCTCACCATCTACGACAAGGACCCGGAGACCGGCAACCGCTCCATCCGCGACATGAAGGAGCAGGAAGTCTTCTTCGGCGACATTCCGCTGATGACGGCCAACGGCACCTTCATCATCAACGGCACCGAGCGCGTCATCGTCAGCCAGTTGCACCGTTCGCCGGGCGTGTTCTTCGAGACCGCCAACAACCGCACCTATTTCCTGGGCAAGATCATTCCCTACCGCGGTTCGTGGGTGGAGTTCGAGTACGACCAGAAGAACATCCTGTACGTGCGCATCGACCGCAAGCGCAAGTTCCTGGGCAGCATCTTCCTGCGCGCGCTGGGCCTGCGTTCGGACGAGGACATCCTGCGCACGTTCTACACCGTCGACCGCATCGCGCTGCAGGACAAGAAGCTCTACTGGACGCTGGATCCGGGCGTCGACCGGCCGACCAACCTGCTGGGCATGAAGCTGGCGCACGCATCGCGACCAAGAGCGGCGAAGAGATCGCCCACTCCGGCCGCAAGGTCACGACTGCGGTGATGAAGGAAATCCAGAAGCACAAGATTTCCGAGATCGAAGTTGACCTCAGCGATCTGGAAGGCGCGTTCGTTGCCGCCGATGTGGTCGACACCAACACCGGCGAAGTGCTGCTGGAAGCCAACTCCGAGCTGACGACCGACAAGTTGTCGAAGATGATGGAAGCGGGCGTCGCCGAAGTGCACGTCTTCTTCCCGGAGCGCGACGATGTGGGCACGGTCATCAGCGCCACGCTGCGCCGCGATTCGGTGAAGACGCCGCAGGAAGCGCTGATCGAGATCTACCGCAAGCTGCGTCCGGGCGATCCGCCGACGCTCGACACCGCGACCTCGCTCTTCCACGGCATGTTCTTCGACCCGCGGAAGTACGACTTCTCGCGCGTGGGCCGCCTGAAGTTCAACATCAAGCTGTTCGAGAGCGAAGACGCCACCAACCTCGACAACCGCACGCTGGAGCCGGACGATTTCTACGGAACCATCCGTTACCTGCTCAAGCTGCGCAAGAACATCGGCTCGGTGGACGACATCGATCACCTGGGCAACCGCCGCGTGCGCGCGGTCGGCGAACTGCTGGAGAACCAGTTCCGCATCGGCCTGGTCCGCATGGAACGCGCCATCAAGGAAAAGATGAGCGTGTACCAGGAAATGTCGACGGCCATGCCGCACGACCTGGTGAACGCCAAGCCGGTCATGGCTGCCATCCGCGAGTTCTTCGGATCGTCGCAGTTGTCGCAGTTCATGGACCAGACCAACCCGCTGTCGGAGATCACGCACAAGCGCCGTCTGTCGGCCCTTGGGCCGGGCGGTCTGTCGCGTGAGCGCGCGGGATTCGAAGTCCGCGACGTTCACCCGACGCACTACGGCCGTATCTGCCCGATTGAGACGCCGGAAGGTCCGAACATCGGACTGATCTCGTCGCTGAGCTGCTATGCGCGGATCAACGACTACGGCTTCATCGAGTCGCCGTATCGCAAGGTGAAGAGCGGCCGCGTGCTCGACTTCGTCACCGTGGTGAACGCCGGCGACAGCGATTACCGCGTCGGCGATCACATGGAGAAGGCGGAAGTCCTCAAGGCCAACGCCGATCTGAAGGAGCGCCGCAAGAAGCTCATCGACTTCGAGCCGTTCTCGTTCTACCTGTCGGCGTGGGAAGAAGACCGCCACGTCATCGCGCAGGCCAACGCCGAGATCGACGACAAGGGCCGCATCGTTGCGGAACTGGTGAACGCCCGCAAGGCCGGCAACTTCGTGCTGGTCAACCGCGACGAAGTGGACTACATCGACGTCAGCCCGAAGCAGCTGGTATCGGTGGCCGCTTCGCTGGTGCCGTTCCTGGAGCACGACGACGCCAACCGCGCGCTGATGGGCGCCAACATGCAGCGCCAGTCGGTGCCTTTGCTGCGCGCGCAGGCGCCGATCGTCGGCACCGGAATGGAAGGCGTTACGGCGCGCGATTCCGGTGCGGTGGTGCTGGCACGCCGCAGCGGCATCATCGATTCGGTCGACTCCGAGCGCATCATCGTGCGCGTCGAGGGCGAGCATCATCCCATGCAGCTTTCGCGCGAGGTGGGCAGCGACATCTATCAGCTCACCAAGTTCAAGCGCTCCAACCAGAACACCTGCATCAACCAGCGGCCCATCGTGAAGAAGGGGCAGCGCGTCGCCAAGGGACAGGTCATCGCCGACGGTCCTTGCACCGACATGGGCGAGCTGGCGCTCGGCCGCAACGTGCTGGTGGCCTTCATGCCGTGGCGCGGCTACAACTTCGAGGACGCGATCCTGGTCTCCGAGAAGATGGTGAAGGAGGACTATTACACCTCCGTCCACATCGAGGAGTTCGAGATCGAGTCGCGCGACACCAAGCTGGGACCGGAAGAAGTCACGCGCGACATTCCCAACGTCAGCGAGATCGGCGCTGCGCGATCTCGACGAGAGCGGCATCATCCGCATCGGCGCGACCGTGAAGGCGGGCGACATCCTGGTGGGCAAGGTCACGCCGAAGGGCGAGACCCAGCTCACTCCGGAAGAGAAGCTGCTGCGCGCCATCTTCGGCGAAAAGGCCGGCGACGTTCGCGACGCTTCCCTCACCTGCCCTCCGGGTATCGAGGGCACGGTGGTGGACGTGAAGATCTTCTCCCGCAAGGGACAGGAGAAGGACGAGCGCGCCAAGTCCATCGAGGCCGAGCAGGTGGCCAAGCTGGAGAAGAACCTGGCGGACGAGATCCGAATCCTGACCGACGAGCGTCTGAAGCGCCTGGAAGCGCTGCTGGGCGGCAAGGAAGTGCTGGCCGACCTGCACGACGAGCGCACCAACAAGCGCCTGCTGACCAAGGGCGTCATGCTGGACCGCGACACCATCGAGCGCATCTCGACGCGCAACCTGAAGCGCATCAAGTTCCCCGACAAGGACCCGCGCATCAACGAGCAGATCGACGAAATCGAAGAGATGACCTCGCGCCAGATCGACGTGCTGCGCAAGATCGTCCGCGAGAAGGTCGAGAAGCTGCAGAAGGGCGATGAACTGCCGCCGGGCGTGATCAAGCTGGTGAAGGTTTACATCGCCATGAAGCGCAAGCTGAGCGTCGGCGACAAGATGGCCGGACGCCACGGAAACAAGGGCGTCATCGCGCGCATCCTGCCGGAAGAGGACATGCCGTACCTCGAAGACGGGACGCCGGTGGAAATCGTGCTGAATCCGCTGGGCGTGCCAAGCCGTATGAACGTGGGCCAGATTCTGGAAACCCACCTGGGCTGGGCCGGTTACGCGCTGGGGCAGAAGATCGGCGAGCTGCTGAAGGAGAACTCGAAGGCGGAACGTCTGCGCCGGGAACTCAAGGTGATGTTCAAGGACACGCCGTTCGTGGACAAGCTGGTCGACCTCGACGACGAGACCCTGGAGCACGTGGCCGACGGCATGAAAGATGCCGTCTACTTCGGCTCGCCGGTGTTCGACGGATCGAAGGAAGGCGAGATCAAGTCGCTGCTGGCGCAGGGTGACCTGCCCGAGTCGGGCAAGACCTACCTGTACGACGGCATGACGGGAGACAAGTTCGAGCAGCCGGTAACGGTGGGCTATATCTACATGCTCAAGCTCTCGCACCTGGTCGACGACAAGATCCACGCGCGTTCGATCGGTCCGTACTCGCTGATCACCCAGCAGCCGCTGGGCGGCAAGGCGCAGTTCGGCGGTCAGCGCTTCGGCGAAATGGAAGTGTGGGCGCTGGAAGCCTACGGCGCAGCCTACATCCTGCAGGAACTGCTCACCGCGAAGTCCGATGACGTCTATGGCCGCACCAAGATTTACGAGGCCATCGTCAAAGGCGAAGCGGCCATCGAGCCGGGTGTGCCGGAGTCGTTCAACGTGCTGATTCGCGAGTTGCAGTCGCTGTGCCTCGACGTGGAGTTGATCAAGACCAACGAGCGCAAGCCGCTCGCCGGCAGCTCCAGTCGCGGCCGACTAGTGCATCAGCGGCACGACTGAAGGCGTGCCCTTTCGAAGAAGAATTGGGGTAGCTGCCTCCTCCGCTCCCGCGGGAGGCAGCACCCAGGGAAACAGGAAACACCGGGAGCCGCCAGCGGCTGCGCAAAGGCCGCAGGTCCCTGCAGCCTGCCACGACGGAGACCCGCAGGGGAGGAGGACAATTTGTACCGCTCGAGTCCATTTGATCTCGGAAATGCCATCGCCGACTTCGACGCCATCCGTATCAGCCTGGCTTCGCCGGAAAAGATCCGCAGCTGGTCGCACGGCGAAGTCACCAAGCCGGAGACGATCAACTACCGCACCTTCAAGCCGGAGCGCGATGGCCTGTTCTGCGCGCGCATCTTCGGGCCGGTCACCGACTGGGAGTGCCTCTGCGGCAAGTACAAGCGCATGAAGCACCGCGGCGTGATCTGCGACAAGTGCGGCGTGGAAGTCACGCTGTCCAAGGTCCGCCGCGAGCGCCTGGGCCACATCGAGCTGGCTTCGCCCTGCTCGCACGTGTGGTTCTTCAAGGGACTGCCCAGCCGCATCGGGCACATCCTCGACATCTCGCTGCGCGACCTGGAGTCGGTGCTCTACTTCGAGGCCTACGTCGTGGTCGAGGCCGGCGAAGCTCCGGTGAAAGAACGCGAAGTCATCAAGGACGAAACCAAGTACCGCGAGCTTGACCAGGCGCATCGCGCCAGCGGCTTCAAGGCCATGATGGGCGCCGAGGCCATCAAGGAACTGCTGAAGCGGGTTGAGGTGGACAGCCTGTCCGGTCGAACTGCGCGAGAAGATGCGCAGCGAGACTTCGGTGCAGAAGCGCCTGAAGTACGCCAAGCGCCTGAAGGTGGTCGAGGCCTTCCGCAAGAGCGGCAACAAGCCGCAGTGGATGATCCTGGACGTGATTCCGGTGATCCCGCCGGAGCTGCGTCCCCTGGTTCCACTGGATGGCGGCCGCTTTGCGACCTCCGACCTGAACGATCTGTATCGCCGCGTCATCAACCGCAACAACCGGTTGAAGAAGCTGATGGACCTGCACGCGCCGGAAGTCATCGTGCGCAACGAAAAGCGCATGTTGCAGGAAGCGGTGGACGCGCTGTTCGACAACGGACGCCGTGGCCGCGTGCTGCGTGGCGCCAACAACCGCCCGCTGAAGTCGCTCTCCGACACGCTGAAGGGCAAGCAGGGCCGCTTCCGCCAGAACCTGCTGGGCAAGCGCGTGGACTACTCCGGCCGTTCGGTGATCGTGGTTGGTCCCGACCTCAAGCTGCACCAGTGCGGCCTGCCCAAGAAGATGGCGCTGGAGCTGTTCAAGCCGTTCATCTATCACCGGCTGGAGCAGACCGGGCATTGCACCACCATCAAGCAGGCCAAGGAGATGGTGGAGCAGCAGGAGCCCATCGTATGGGACATCCTGGAAGAGGTGATCAAGGACCACCCGGTGCTGCTGAACCGCGCTCCCACGCTTCACCGCCTCGGCATCCAGGCATTTGAGCCGGTGCTGGTGGAAGGCAAGGCCATCAAGATTCACCCGCTGGTCTGCACCGCGTTCAACGCCGACTTCGACGGCGACCAGATGGCCGTGCACATTCCGCTGTCGCCGGAAGCGCAGGTGGAAGCCAGCGTGCTGATGCTGGCCTCGCACAACATCCTGTCGCCGGCGTCGGGCCAGCCGATCACCGTTCCTACGCAGGACATGGTGCTGGGCATTTACTACCTGACCAAAGCCAAGCCGGGCGCCAAGGGTGAAGGCCGCGCGTTCGCCAACATCGACGAAGTGATCCTGGCGAAGGAAGCGGGCGAAGTGGAAACGCTCACCCCGATTCGTCTGCGCTACTCGGGCGAGGTCATCGACCTCACCATCGGCGTACGACGATCAGGACGTGATCCACACCGAGCCGACCAACTTCGAGCGGCAGTTCATCTCGACCACGGTGGGCCGCGCCATCATGAACGATCACCTGAAGCGCGGCGCTCGGAGCATGCCGTACATCAACGGCCTGCTCAAGAAGAAGGGCGTGGGCCACCTGGTGAACTACTGCTACCTGCGCTTCGGCCTGGAGACCACGGTGCGGATGCTCGACGGCATCAAGCAGCTCGGCTTCCACTACGCCACCACGGCGGGCCTGTCGATCGGCATCGACGACATGGTCATCCCGCCGAGCAAGGCAGGCCTGGTGCGCGACGCCGAGAAGCAGGCCATCGCTGTGCAACAGCAGTACCTGGACGGCGCCATCACCAACGGCGAGCGCTACAACAAGGTGGTCGAAATCTGGTCGGCGATCACCGAAAAGGTGGCCGACGAGATGTTCGGCGCCATGCAGGAGGACGACAAGACAGGCGACATCAATCCGATTTACGTCATGGCCGACTCCGGCGCTCGCGGTTCGAAGCAGCAGATTCGTCAGCTCTCCGGCATGCGCGGATTGATGGCCAAGCCTTCGGGCGAGATCATCGAGACGCCGATCACGGCGAACTTCCGCGAAGGGCCTGACCGTGCTGGAGTACTTCATCTCCACCCACGGCGCGCGTAAGGGACTGGCCGATACCGCGCTCAAGACGGCGGACTCGGGCTACCTGACCCGCCGTCTGGTCGACGTGGCGCAGGACGTGATCATCAGCGAATACGACTGCGGCACGGTCGATGGCATCTACGTCACCTCCATCGTGGAGTCGGGCGAGATCATCGAGCCGTTGCGCGACCGTATCGTTGGCCGCGTCTCGCTGGAGAAGATCAAGGACTACGAAGGCAACATCATCGTCGACATCAACCAGGAGATCACCGAAGACCTGGCGGGTGCGGTGCAGGCAGCCGGTATCGAGCGGGTGAAGATTCGCTCGGTGCTGACCTGCGAGTCCAAGCGTGGCGTGTGCGTGATGTGCTACGGACGCAACCTGGCTTCGGGCCGGCTGGTCGAGCTGGGCGAGGCCACGGGCGTAATCGCGGCGCAGTCCATCGGCGAGCCGGGCACCCAGCTCACCATGCGTACCTTCCACATCGGCGGCACGGCTTCGCGAGTCAGCGAGCAGTCGCGCCTCGATGCCAAGAACAACGGCAGCGTGCGCTTCATCAACCTGGTGACCGTACGCTCCAAGGAAGGCCACCTGGTGGTGATGAACCGCAACGGCTCCATCGCCATCCTGGACGACAAGGGCCGCGAAAAAGAACGCTACGCCGTGGTCTACGGCGCCAAGGTCAAGGTGGAAGACGGTCAACAGGTCGGCTTGGGCGATGTCCTGGTCGAGTGGGATCCGTACACCTTCGCCATCCTGACCGAAATCGGCGGCACGGTGCAGTTCAAGGACCTGCAGGAAGGCCTCACGCTGCACGAAGAAGTGGACGAGGTCACGGGCCTGTCGCGCCACGTGGTGATTGACTCGCCGGACGAGAAGCGTCAGCCGACCATCATCATCAAGGGAGGCAAGAGCAGCAAGCGCTACCTGATGCCTTCCCGCGCTCACCTGATGGTGCAGGATGGCGACACGGTCACGCCGGGCGATGTGCTGGCGAAGATCCCGCGCGAAACCACCAAGACCAAGGACATCACGGGCGGTCTGCCGCGCGTGGTCGAACTGTTCGAAGCCCGCAAGCCGCGCGAAACCGCGGTCATCAGCGAGATCGATGGCGTGGTGAAGTTCGGCGACGTGGCCAAGGGCCAGCGCAAGATCTACGTGGTGGCCGACAACGGCACCGAGAAGGAATACCAGGTGCCGCGCGGCGTTCACATCAACGTGCAGGAAGGCGAGCGCATTCGCGCCGGCGAGCCGCTGATGGATGGTCCGCTGAACCCGCACGACATTCTTGCCGTGCTGGGCGAGAAGGAACTGCAGGCCTACCTGGTGAACGAAATCCAGGAAGTCTACCGCCTGCAGGGCGTCAACATCAGCGACAAGCACATCGAGGTGATCGTTCGCCAGATGATGCGCTGGGTGAAAGTGGAAGACGTGGGCGACACCTCGTTCCTGCTGGAACAGCAGATCGACAAGTTCCGCTTCCGCGAAGAGAACGAGAAGGCGATTGCCAACGGCGGCAAGCCGGCCACCGGCCGTCCGCTGCTGCTGGGCATCACCAAGGCCTCGCTCTCCACCGATTCGTTCATCTCGGCGGCGTCGTTCCAGGAAACCACGCGCGTGCTGACCGAAGCGTCCATCCAGGGCGCGGTCGATCACCTGCGCGGCCTGAAGGAGAACGTCATCGTGGGCCGTCTCATCCCCGCGGGCACCGGCATGGAGTACTACCGCAATGTCCGGCTCTCGCAGGAGATGGAGGAGGCCGCAGCCAGGGTGCAGGAGGAAGTCACGGCCGCGTACGAGGAAGCCGAACGCGCGCTGGAACTGCTCCGCCACGAAGGCGAAAACGAGCCGGAGGAACTGACGACGGAGTAAGGTAGAGCTCGGTGGAGCACCGCTTCGGTGGTGCATCACCCGCTTTTGTTTTGTGTCAGGGCACGACTTCAGTCGTGCCGAAGGCGGCCACCATCTGAATTGAGCCGCTTCAGCGGCGACACCGACTGGGCCCGGGCGCAAGCTCGGGCCTCATTCTTGCGATTGATTTTGGATGTGAGAGCGGGATTGGGTGGCCCAGGTCTCGCGGGGTTCGAGAGCTGGGAACTGAGTCATCGATCATCGTGCCGGTATGCGGTGCGATGTTCCCACTCAAGGCTAAAACCGGGCCTGAATGGGCACGCCGACATCCTCATACACAAGTTTTTCCGGAGATGGTGTATCATTCGATTGTCTTATGGCTCGCACTAATCTCGAGATCGACGAGAGCTTGATTCGCAAGGCGCGCAAGCTCACCCGCCTCAAGACCAAGCGCCAGATTGTGGACAAGGCGCTCCAGCTGCTGGTCCGTTCCGAGAGCCGCAAAGGCATTCTTCGCTACTACGGAAGCGGTATCTGGAAGGGCGACCTTAAGGCCTCCCGGAGAAATCGTGTTTGATTCTGGTGGACAGCTCCGTCTGGATTGACTTCTTCAGCTCCTCTCCCGGTCGCGGCGGTGGCGAGCTACGCCGGATGATCGAGGACAGCGAACCCCTCGCGCTGACCGGAGTGGTGGTAGCCGAGATTCTGCAGGGCCTTATCAGGGACACCCGCGCGATTGAGCGGTTTTTGTCCCAGTTCGACATGCTCGATGCCCGAGGGTTTGAGACCTATCGCGCCGCGGCTGCCATCTACCGCAAGGCGCGCGCAGGGGGCGTATCGCTCACCACCATTGACACCCTGATTGCGGCCATTGCGCTTGAACATCGAGCTACCGTCTTTACCCTGGACCATGACTTCTCTAGAATCGAGCTTATTACTGGCTTGGCGCTCCACCGCTTCTAGCTTGCCGGCACCAAACGACAACTGACAACTGTTAGACTTCCTCTTACCTCATGTCCCGGTTCCTTTTGCACTTTCGGTACGCGCTGTGGCGTGCTTTCGAGCACGACGCCTTCGCCGTGGCCAAGGGAGCGGCTTTCTCCGCCATCTTCACCGTGTTTCCGGCGGTTCTGCTGGTGGCCTCGGTGCTTTCGGAGTCGCACAAGACATCGGCCTTCATTCTCGAGATCGGGCACGCCGTGGGGCGGATTCTGCCTTCCGGGACGAGCGAGGCCGTTCTGCAATACTTCAGCGGGACGAAACCTGCCAGCCTGAGATCACTGATTACCCTGGCCGTCATCACTCTATGGACGGGATCGGGCACGATGATCTCCTGGATGGAGGGCTTTCGTAATGCCTACCAGATGCCCAAGGTCTGGGGACTGGTGAAGGAGAGAATGATCGCGTTCCTGCTGGTGGTGCTGGCCGGGATCCCGATGGCCTTCTCGTCCTCCCTGCTGGTATTCGGTAATCAGATTGAAACCTGGATCGCGTACCATGTAGGCCACGAATTCGGGCCCTACATTGTGGGACTGTGGACGGCATTGCGCTGGATCATTGCGGCGCTCACCAGCATTGCGGTTATCGGGCTGATTTATCACCATGGCGTGCCGCGCACGCAGCCCTGGCATCGCGTGCTGCCGGGCGCGGCGCTGGCCACGGTGATGTGGTTCGTCTCCACCGTATTGTTTGGCGTCTATCTTCGCCACTTCGCGAACTACGATGTGATTTATGGCTCGGTGGCCACCGCGATCGCGTTGCTGATCTGGCTGTATATCGTGTCGATGGTGGTACTCATTGGAGCGGAATTCAATGCGCTGCGCTATCCCCGTTTTCTGTTTGGGGCGCATTCGGATATTGCCGCCACGCGGAAGAGGGTTCCGGCGTCGTGATGATGGTTCGCGCCCGGTATGCGGGTGGAGCGCCGCTCCATTCTCGAAAGCAGGCTGGACGCGGTACGTGGATCATTGACAAAACACGCGTGTCATCCTGAGCGGAGTCGAAGGCCCCCGTATGCCGCAGAGATCATGTGTCGCAGTTCCGGCACGACGACAAATCGGGGTTTGACGGCGGTTATAGGGGTCCTTCGACGCCTCGCTGCGCTCGTTGCTCAGGATGACACACTCAAACTTCCTGTGCTCATAACGCACGAAGGGTACGGTCGCTCTAAGGTAAAGCAGGAACAACGAAATGCACGACATGGTCCAACGCCCGAAAGATCCGCTGCACAGCCCCACTCCGGTGCGGCGGAGGGCGAAAATCGTGTGCACCATCGGACCGGCCTGCAACAGCGCGGAGATGATTCGCGAGCTGATGCTGCGTGGAATGAACGTCGCGCGGCTCAACTTCTCGCACGGTACGCATGAAGAGCACGCGCAGGTGATACAGCGTCTGCGCCAGGCCGCAGCCGAACTGGGCCGCACCATCTGCATCCTGCAAGACCTGCAGGGCCCCAAGATCCGCACCGGACGGCTGAAGTCACGCACCCCGGTCACTTTGCAGAAAGGGCAAAAGGTCACCATCACCTCCAAGGACGTGATGGGCACGGCCAGCCTGATCGCCACTACGTACAAGGGCCTGGGGAAGGATGTGAAGCCGGGCGAGCGCATACTGCTCTCAGATGGACGCATTGAACTGGTGGTGCAGGCGATTCGCGGCTCCGACGTGGTGTGCGAGGTGCTGAACGGCGGGACCCTGGGCGAGCACCAGGGCATCAACTTGCCGGGAACGAACGTCAGCATCCCATCGCTCACCGAGAAGGACGAGAATGACCTGGAATTCGGCTTGAAGCAGGCGGTGGATGTGGTGGCCATCTCCTTTGTGCGCACCGCCGAAGATGTTTTGCGCGCCAAGCGTGCCATGGTGACCCTGGGCCGCAGCGTTCCGCTGGTGGCGAAACTGGAGAAGCCGCAGGCGATCGAGAACCTGGATGCCATCCTGCAAGTGGCCGATGGAGTGATGGTAGCCCGCGGCGACCTCGGTGTGGAAGTGCCGCCCGAGAAGGTGCCGCTGATCCAGAAATTTGTCATTCGCCGCGCGCTCGACTTTCGCAGGCCGGTGATTACCGCTACCCAGATGCTGGAGTCCATGACCGAGTACCCGCGCCCGACGCGCGCCGAAGCCAGCGACGTCGCCAATGCCATCTTCGACGGCACCGACGCAGTGATGCTCTCGGGTGAGACCGCGATGGGCAAATTTCCGCGTGAGGCCGTAGAGATGATGGCGCGCATCGTTGCGGAAGCCGAGGCGCACCCCTTTAATCCGCTGCTGCCTGGTCATCGCCAGGCGGAGAACCTCTCGGTTGCGGAGACCATCTGTGAGTCCATGGCGCATGCCGCGAAGGACCTCAATATCCGCGCGATTGCAGTCTTCACCGAGACCGCAGCCACCGCGCGAATGCTGTCCAAGCACCGGCCGGCCGCCGACATCTATGCGTTTACCCAGTTCGGCACCGTGTGCAACCGCATGAACCTGTTGTGGGGCGTGGCGCCGCTGTGCTGCGGTGGGAGCCTGTCGGCCGAAGAGATGGCCGAATTTGCCGAAGCGGAACTGGTGCGAAGGGGGGCGCTGTCGGGCGGCGACGTGTTCGGACTGGTCGCTGGGACCACCAATTATTCCGGGGCCACCAACTTCATGCGGCTGATCACGGTAGGTGAAACTTCAGCGCACTCGAAGAAGAAACACACCAAGCCCGCAAGGCGAAGCTAATTTCAGGGCTGAGAGGCGACGATAATTATGGCGCAAGAAATCCTTTCCATGGCGATGCTGGAAGCGCTGCCTGGCAAGCAGGAAGAATTGCTGGCGACGTTACGCGAGCTGTACACCATGATGCATGCCAAGGGCTACTGTCGCGATTCGCTGCACTGCGACGCATCGCGGCCCGACCGCTTTCTGCATCTGCGGCGCTGGACGTCGCCGGAGATGCGCAGCGAAGCGCAAGCCGATCCCGACGTGCATCGCTACTGGCAGATGCTGCCGGAGCTATGCGTCATTCCGATTGTCTACGAGAGCCTGGAGAAAGTGTTCGAGAGCTAAGGCATCGCTGATTGGCAGGTGAAGTGGCCGCGAAAGTCGGAACCGCAGATCCCTCGACTCCGCTTTGCTCCGCTCGGGATGACAAATCAACAAAGTTCTTGCGACCTATTTTGCAGTGCGGCTAGGCTCCGCTACGCGACGGCTTGCCGCTGTGGCCAGCGTTGTTCCCCGCGCGGACAGAACCGGAATGAGCCTTCTTGTGATGGTGCGTAGTCTTGGGATGAAGCGTGGCCTGCACCTTGCGCTCTGCGGCCTTGGGGTCGTTCGCGTACGCCGGATCGAACATCGCGATGACGGATATCGCGCGACTGCTATAGCGCCGGGCCCACTGGCTTTGGATCAGGGTGCTCTGCACCATCTTCCAGTGCTCGGCCGCCGGGTCGCCGGTGCTCACGAGCTGCAAGGAATCACGGGAGCTGCCGTCATCGTTCACGGCGCTCAGAAACTGAGTGAACTCCTCGAGGTTCACGCCCATCTGGAACACAAGCTGGCTCAGCGCCATCTGCTGTGACGCCGTCAGTTGATCGAACAAACGGCAGTAGGCCCGGGCGTTGTAGGTGGCTTGAATGGCGGAGATACGCAGTAACTTCGTGGCCTCCTCGTCCGTCAGTTGCGGCGACAGGTCATGAGTCCTGATCTTCTTGCGGAAGTTTTTCTTCTTCCACGCGTTCAGCTGACGATCAAACTGGTCGAGGATGCTTTGCAGCCTGGCTGAATCCAGCCCCGCCGCCTGCCACAGTTGGGCCGTGGAGGGCTCCAGGAAGGGATGAGGATTGAGCGGATCGCGCTGCGGGTGCTCGGTGGCCGTAACATCCAGACTGAATCCTGCGCCAATGAGCGGACGGCTGGTCTTGGGATCGGGATAGGCCGCCAGTACCCAGCCTTCGTGGCGGCTGTCGCGAAGAACGTTCATCAAGCTGTACAAATTGAACTTAATGTCGGAGTCTTTGAAGTCGAAGAGGGGAGCCGGATTTTCCGGCGGCTGATTTTGCGACGGCGCGGGCACAGAAAGCGCAAGCGGCGATTGCACCGTCGACGCAGACGCTGCCGCCTGGCCGAGCGCTCGACCGCAGACCGTCGCTAACACGAGTGTCGCAGCCAGAATGAGTTGTGCTGTACGGGTCATCTTGGTGGCGCCGCTGATCCAGGATGTCGCTATAGAGATACACAATAACCGAAAATGGCGCGCTAGGAACAGGGAGATTCTTCGAATCTCTGCAGGCTTAACAGTTTGCTGAAAAACCCCGAACCACAGGTCCCTCACCGAGCTAAAGGTCGGTTCGGGGAATGACACAAAAGCTAGCAGAGCCTTTAATCGCGGCGCTGAAGCGCCGCACTACCCGAGGCTCGGCTCATGCGCCAGTTCTGCGCGCTTTGCAGCGAGGCGTTCTCAGTTCACCCAGGCGGCGTGGAGTCGCCGTTTTTCTTGCGCACGTCGCGGGTGCCGGGATCGCGGAAGTTGCCGTGCTCGTCGAAGTAGTCGTCGTGACGGTAGTCGCTGCGATCGTGCTTGCGCATGTAGACCTCGAACTTGCGGGCGGCGCGTTTGCGCTTCCAGCGGTAATAGGAGTTGCGCAGCCCAAATGCGCGCTCCGAAGTGGCATAACCAAAACCGCGGCGCGGAACGAACTTCAGCCAGATGTATCCGAAGAGCGCTCCTCCAAGGTGTGCCATGTAGGCGATCGACTGGCCTCCGCCCTGCGCGGACGACAACGCGCCGTAGAGCGCCAGGGCGATGATGCCGATGACGAAATACTTGGCCTTGATGAGGAAAGGCAGCGGAAAGAGCATCACTTGCGACTCGCCGTGCAGAATGCCGAAGGCCAGCAGCAGTCCGTAGATGCCGCCGGAAGCGCCGACGGTGAGAGTGCGCGGCGAAACCCCGAGCAGACCGGTGAAGGAAACGGCGACCGTCACCAGCGCGGCGCCGATCACACAGAAAAAGTAGAACTGCAGGAAGAGACTGTAGCCCCAATCCTGTTCCAGTTGCGCGCCAAACATCCACAGCGCAAGCATGTTGAACAGGATGTGCAGCACGCCGTAATGCAGAAACGAGTAGGTCACCAACTGCCAGATCTCGCCGTGTACAACGGCAGCGCCTTCCAGCCCGAGATGGTAGTAGGCCCAGTCGCCGAACAGGGCGGTGGCGCTAAAGGCCCGCAGGAACCAGAACAGCAGGAAGACGACGCCATTGGCGATGAGTAGCTCCTTCACCGCGCGGGTGAACGGAGGGAAACTCAAGGACATGGTCGAGGAGCCGCGTGGCATTGGATTACTCCGTTCTATACAGGGCCGTCCCTGAAGGGACTCGATCTTATTCTTGCACTCCTACCCAGCATTCCGCCTACGGCTCCATGCTGGGCTAAACTGAGCCGCCCCCTTCGGGGGTTGATTATTTGAAGGTATGCTCACCCCAGCGGACTAAGCGCTGTTTTCGCACGGACGGAACCGCAGATCCCTCGGCTCCGCTTCGCTCCGCTCGGGATGACAAATCAAAAGGCTGTTCATGTCGGGATGACAAACAAAAAGTCTTCACTTCTCAAATGTAATTCACCCATCTCAATGCACTTCTACTTAGCGTTCCGGCATAGGCATGACCGCCAGGCTGCGATGGCCTTTGGCATCCATGGCCCGTACAGCAAAGACTACATTGTCCTTCGACAGCGGCAAAGTGGCCTTGGTGACATTACCCACGGGCTTAACATGTTGCCAGTCTGACGCTGTGGTATCGCGCCACAGGACCTCGTAGCCGGTGGCCAGCCCGCCGGGCGAAGCCTCCCACGCCAGCGTGGAATCGTTCTGCAACTCCTTGGTCAGCAGACGCACGTTGGCCGGTGGCGCGGGCGCCGAGGCCAGCGAAGCCAGCGTCGCCGCATTCAGCCGCGCCACATTCGCGGTGTAATCGTAGTCCACGAATTTCGGCAGATCGCCGTATTCGATGCCATTCTCGGTGCGCACGTTCTGGTGCTGATGGTTGTAGTTCTCGCGAAATTCGGTGAAGCGCACCGCCGCGAATCCCTGTTCGTTGAACGAGAAATGGTCTCCGCCGCGCAGATAGCGATCGTGACGGAACACCAGCAGAGGACTGAGGGTCGCCGGCGGAAGGTACTGCTGGGCAACCGCAGCGATATAGCGCGCCAGTTGCCGCGAAGGGCCATCGCTCTCGCCGCCGAGGGCCCGGATCAGCCTTAAGCTGCTTCTCGTCGGCAGTGGTGGGAATGCCTTCGGAAAAGACGCGCACCACATGCGGGTCCCGCAAGGTGTCTCCCGGAGTACGATCGCCACCGACAATATCGTTGTTCAACACGCCGTCAAGGTCCCAACCTACCGCCTTGGCCATCTTGGCAAAGTGGGCGCTGCCGTCGAGTCCCTGCTCCTCTCCCGCCACGGTGAGGAAGATGATGGTGGCGGGAAAACGATGCTTGCTGAGCACGCGAGCGCATTCCATGCTGACGGCGGTGCCGCTGGCGTCGTCGTTGGCGCCGGGAGCGAACCCCTTGGCATCGTTGATGTCGCTGTTGCGAGAGTCGTAGTGACCGGTCACGACGTACATGCGGCCCGCATTGGCGGCATCGGTCCCCTTCAGCACCGCGTAAACATTGGTGATCTGGATCGCCGTGGGAATGCGAGGCCCGGGTTGTTGAATGAACTGATCGGTCCTGACCTCCAGGCAGCCGCCACACTCGCGGGAATAGCGCTCGAATTCCTCGTGGATCCACTCCGCCGCTGCGTTGATGCCCTGATCGCTGCCGGGCGGCGTGTCGGACGAGAGCGTCTGCCGGGTGTGGAAGCTGACCAGCTTCTCGATGGTCTGCTGGATGCGGCCGGCCGAGACGTCGCGCAGGGCGGCAGCAATCTGAGGGTCGGGAGCTGAAGTGGCGCTGTCGGTTGGTTGAGAAAAAGAGCAACCGCGAAGACGGCGGTCAGCATCAAAACCGCGATTCCATTTAGGATTGAATTCAGAATGGGCATCGAAGCTCCAGGAACTTTAGCGAGGCTGATGCGTCTATTACTTGACGCTGCTATAAAGAGATTCTAAATATAAATGCAGAGCGGCGTCGGTGTAATTCTGGTAGCGTGGAAAGATCGAGAACAGGGGAGGCACTCATCATGGTTTATTGTCCGGAATGTGAAAGCGATCTGGATATCGAAGAAGACGAAGTAGACGAGGGAGAAATCGTTTCCTGTCCTGAGTGTGGGACCGATTTCGAAGTCGTGGCCGTGGAGCCTCTCGAACTGACTCGCGTCGAAGATGAAGCCGAAGAAGACGAGGACGAGGACGAAGAAGAAGAGGACGATGGTGACTACTGAGGTGTCGCGCGTCCTCAGACGAGGAGCGCTGGTTATTTGTGCTTCCTTCCTGTTCCTGAATTCTGGTTGGCGCCATCGGGCTTGCCGCGGTCCAGCCTGCTTTTCACTTTGTTCAATCCGCCTCGCAAACGCCCAAGAATGATTATGCCCTGATCTATGGCACGGTGTGGGGAGCAAACGACCTTCCGGCGGCGGGCGTTCCCATCACCATTCGGCGGGCCTCCGGCAAGAAGGCGAAATGGGAGCTGATGTCCGACAGCCGGGGGGAATTTGCCCAGCGAGTGCCGGCCGGCGGCCAGGATTACATCATTCAGGCCGATATCAAGGTGCCCAAGGGGCAACCCAAGCCTGAGATCACCGTCCACATCGACGATAATGAGCGGAAAGACGTCAGCCTGCATCTAACCAAGTAGACACTCTCGCCCATTGAGACTGCCGAAGGGAAACGGTATGAAGAGGACACTCGGCACGGTCGCGGTACTGCTGTTTGCACTGAACTGTCTGGCGTGGCAACTAACGCTGCCTCTAGGGGGATCGTCGTCCTCGGATTCACATAAGGCCACGCGCGTCACCTCCCGCACTCTGACGGGGGTGGTGCTCGACAAGAGTGATGCTCCCGTAAGCAACGCCGTGGTCTACCTGAAGAACATGAAGTCGCTGGCGCTGAAGACGGTCATCGCCGCCGAACGACGGCACCTACCGCTTTCCCGAGCTCTCGCCTAATGTGGACTATGAAGTTTACGCGCAGCGCGACGGCAAGAAGAGTGACACGAAGACCTTGAGTCAGTTCGACGATCGACAGAAGTCGAACATCGTGCTGCGGATTAAGTAGGCGTGAAGCGTCAGCCGTCAGCGCTATTCGCTTTTCGCTCTTCGCCTTTCGCAAGATGAATCCGAATTTCATGTGTCATCCTGAGCGGAGGCGCGCTTCCTTTGCGCGCCGGAGTCGAAGGACCTCTACGCTTCCCGAATTGCGGTGCGGCGTCATCAAAATCAAAGGCCGCCATCGCTGGCGGCCTTCTCAATTCAGTTTGAAGCTACGCGCTAGTTGTTTTCGTTGCTGGCGCGCTTCCACGACATGAACTCGCCGATCGTGGAGCCGCTGCCGGAAGAGAAGAGGTGGCAGCGGGAGCCTTGTAGGCCTCGACATCGGAGCGGGTAGCTTCTTCGCCAACCGCCCGAATGCTGAGTCCCACTTTCTTTTCGGCCGGATTCATCTTGATGACCTTGAACTCGAACTCCTGGCCGGGTTCCAGCTTGATGGGCTGGCCGTGAGCGTCGGCCGCTTCGGAGTTGTGGCACAGGCCTTCCACTCCGTCGGCAATTTCGACGAATGCACCGAAGCTTGCCAGGCGCAGTACCTTGCCGTGGATCACATCGCCCACGCGATGCTGTTCGAAGAAGGTGTCCCACACGTCGGGCTGAAGCTGCTTTACGCCCAGTGACAGGCGGCGCTGCTCCGGCTCGATGGCGAGCACGATGGCCTTCACCTTGTCGCCCTTCTTCAGCACTTCGGAAGGATGCTTCACGCGCTTGGTCCAGCTCAGGTTGCTGACGTGGACCAATCCGTCGATTCCGTCTTCGATTTCGATGAACGCTCCGAAGTCGGTCAGGTTGCGGACCTTGCCTTCCACGATCGCGCCCACCGGGAATTTCTCGTGCAAGCTCTCCCAGGGGTTCGATTCCAGCTGCTTCAAGCCCAGGCTGATGCGGCGTTCCGTCGGATTCACGTTCAGCACCACGGCCTCAACCTGGTCGCCGATGTTGACCAGCTTCGAGGGATGCTTCATCCGCTTGGACCACGTCATCTCGCTGACGTGCACCAACCCTTCGATGCCCTGCTCCAACTCGACGAACGCACCGTAGTCGGTCACGCTGATGACCCGGCCACTGACATGCGCGCCGATGGGATAACGCTCCGCAGCGTCCAGCCAAGGGTCAGGAGTGAGCTGTTTGAAGCCCAGCGAGACGCGCTGCTTCTCGCGATCGAACTTCAGCACCTTCACCTGGATCTGGTCGCCGACCTGCACCAGGTCGCGCGGATGCGTCAGGCGTCCCCAGGACATGTCCGTGATGTGCAGCAGGCCGTCGATGCCGCCCAGGTCAACGAATGCGCCGTAGTCGGTGAGGTTCTTGACGGTGCCGGTGAGGATGCCGTCCTCGTGCAACTGCTCGAGGGTCTTGGTCCGCTTCTCCGACTGCTCTTCTTCGAGCAGCTGCTTGCGCGAGGCGACGATGTTGCCGCGCTTCTTGTTCAGCTTGATGATGCGGACATCGATTTCATGGCCCTTGAGGCCGTCGAGGTTGCGCACCGGACGCAGATCGACCTGCGAACCAGGGAGGAAGGCGCGAGCGCCCAGAATATCGACCGTCAGGCCTCCCTTGATGCGATCGATGACGCGTGCCTTGACCGAAGCCTTGTCGTTGTAGGCCTTCTCAATCTCATCCCAGGCGTGCAGACGCTGCGCCTTCTCATGCGAGAGGTGGATGTAGCCCTCTTCGGTGTGACCGGGCTCGCGCATGACGGCGATCTCGTCGCCGCGCTTTACGGTGACGTTGCCTTCGTGGTCGGTAAATTCCGCGACCTGAACCACGCCCTCCGACTTGTAGCCAATGTCCACGACCACGTACTGCGCCGTGACCTTCAGCACCGTGCCGGTAACGATCTGTTCCTCGTTGAGCGCGGCTTCAGTCTGGGCCTGTTCCTGCTCGAAAGTCTCAAGAGCAGTGGCGAAATCTTCCATGGTCGGCTCTTTCTCGGGCCGGGGAGTGGGCGGCTCTTCAGAACGAGGCGCCGCCGTCTCGGCAGCAGGTGTGCTGGGCTCAGAAACTTGTTCGATGTGCGGCTGCTCGGGGGGCGTGCTGGGCTCAGCAACTTGTTCGAGGTGCGGCTGCTCTGGGGTCGTGCTGGGCTCAGAGGCCTGCTGGGTTTGCGGCTGCTCGGGAGCGCCGGAGTCTGGGGTTTGGGTAGTCGGAGCGTTGTGGGTTTCTTCGAAAGACATTTTGGTTGCGTTTTACGTCCACTCAGCGTTTTGAAAACACGCCGAGAGCCTTATAGAGAACGGACTGCTGGCTTGAATCTTCAGGTATGATTGCCCGCGTCATGGCGGGTTTGGACAACCCAGCGGCCGGATCCAGTGAAGCGCGCTTCGCTTCCGAGGAACTATTCTGAATATAACAACCGTAGCGGAGCAGTGTCAAACCTCTAAGTGCAATATTCACGCTGATTTTACAAGGTTTTTCAGGATTATGTGGCGCGCTGTCAAGAGTGCCTGATCACTGGACACGGTGACAGCAATGCGAGGTCGTGGAGCTGGTTTGATACTCTCCTGATGGCATGGATTATCTCTGGACGCCGTGGCGCTACACCTACATCACCGCCGGTGAACCGGGCGCGTGCATCTTCTGCGAGCTGTTGCGCGCCGGCGATGACGAAAAGTCGCTGATCGTGTACCGCGGCGAGCATAACTTCGTCATCCTGAACGCCTTTCCCTACACTTCCGGGCACAGCATGATCGTGCCCTATGAGCATCTTGACCGCTTGCACAAGCTGCCCTCCGTGGCGGCGACCGAGATGATGGCTTTGTCGCAGCGGCTGGAAACCGCCCTGATCGAGCTCTATCGTCCCGATGGAGTGAATGTCGGAATGAACATCGGCAAGGCCGCGGGTGCAGGCATCGCGGGCCATATCCACATGCACGTCCTGCCGCGCTGGGTGGCCGACGCGAACTTCATGACCGTGATCGGTGAGACGCGCGTCCTGCCCGAGGCGCTGGAGACGACGTACCAGCGATTGAAGACGAAGTTCTAGAGTCAGCTGTCAGCCGTCAGCTATCAGCCGTCAGCTTGAGGCTGGTGGCTTTTCGCTGATTCGCTCTTCGCTTTTCGCGATTCGCTCTTCGCTTTTCGCTTTTGGCTAACCAGCGGACGTTGTCCCGTCGGCTTTATCTAGCCACTAGCCACTGCCTGCCGGTAGGGGTCCTTCGACTCGGCCGCGCAACCCCTGCGCGGCCTCGCTCAGGATGACAGACGAAAAGATCGGCTGACGGCTATCTCATAAATCGCCTGAAGTTACGATTTGTGTCAGGGCGCGGCTTCAGCCGTGCCGAAAGACTGCTTCTTCGCCGGGCTTAGCCCCCGCCCCCAGCGGCTAAAGCCGTGATCTTAAACCACGCCCACGGCACGACTGGAAGTCGTGCCCTGACACAAACCTGACCTGCTTCGATTTATGAGTTGGCTTCTGAGTGCTGAAGGCTGACGGCTGACGGCTGACGGCTGAAGGCTGACGGCTGACGGCTGACGGCTGAGGGCTGACGGCTGATTGCTATCCTTTCGCCAGCTTTTCCATCTCGCTCTCGTCGATGACGGCCACGCCGAGTTCGCGGGCCTTGTCGAGCTTCGATCCGGCCTCGGCTCCGGCGACCACGTAATCCGTCTTCTTGCTCACCGATCCGGCAACCTTGCCGCCGGCATCTTCGATCAGCTTCTTGGCTGCGTCGCGCGTGTGGCGCTCCAGAGTTCCGGTGAGCACGAATGTCTTCCCGGCCAGCGTGGTGGCGCGCTGCTTCTTGTGGCCCTTGAAGGTGAGCCCGGCTTCGCGCAGACGTTCGACCAGCGCCACGTTCTTGGGCTCGTCGAAAAATTCGCGGATCGCGGCGGAGACGCGCGGGCCGATCTCATTGACCTGCTGCAGCTCCTCTTCGCTGGCGGCCATCAGCGCGTCCATGGAGCCGAAGGCTTCGGCCAGGAATTGCGCCGTGCGCTCGCCGACGAAGCGAATGCCCAGGCCGTAGATAACCCGCTCCAGCGGCAGCTTCTTCGAATTCTCGATTTCTTCGAGGATGTTCTGCGCCGACTTCTTGCCCATGCGCTCCAGCGTGAGCAGCTTCTCCCCGGTCAGCTGGTAGATGTCGGCGACGTTTTTTACCAGTCCGTTCTCGACCAACTGGTTGACCAGCGCGTCGCCCATGCCTTCGATGTTCATGACTCCGCGTGAAGCGAAGTGGCGAATGCTTTCGCGCAGCTTGGCCGGACAGTTGGCATTCACGCAGCGATGATCGGCCTCGCCTTCCGCACGCACCACATGTCCGCCGCACACCGGACAGCGCTCCGGCATGTGAAAGCGGCGATGGCCGCGCGGCTTGTCCTCCAGCACCTTCACAACTTTGGGGATGACGTCGCCGCCGCGCTCCACCGCAACCCAATCGCCGATGCGCACGCCCAGACGATCGATCTCGTCCATGTTGTGCAAGGTGGCGCGACTCACGGTGGTGCCGCCGATGGAGACCGGCTTGAGCGCGGCCACAGGCGTCAGCTTGCCGGTGCGGCCCACCTGCACCAGGATGTCCTCGATCTGGGTAACTCCAGAGTGCGCGGCGTACTTGTACGCAATCGCCCAGCGCGGCGCCTTGCCGGTGTAGCCGAGTTCGTGCTGCAGGGCGATGCGGTCGACCTTGACGACGATGCCGTCGGTTTCGTACGGGCAGGCTGTCGCGTTTGCCTTCCCACTGGGTGATGAACTCCCACACGTCTTCAATGCTGTGCACCAGCCGGTGGTTGATGTTTACCTTGAAGCCGGCAACCTGCAAGGCTTTCAGCGCTTCCGAATGCCGTTCGAAAATGGTGTGACCGTCGGCCAGCAGACCATAGGCAAAGAAGTCCAGGCGGCGCTGCGCGGTGATTCGTGGATCAAGTTGCCGCACGGTCCCGGCGGTGGCATTACGCGGATTGGCGAACCTCGGCAAGGCCCTTCTGCTTCCGGTCTTCGTTCATGCGGGCGAAGGACGCGGTGGGGCATCAGCAGCTCGCCGCGCACTTCAAAAGCTTTCGGCAAGCCAGCTTCTTTCAGCCGCTGCGCCGAGATGTTCAGGGGAATGCTGCGGATGGTGCGCACGTTGGCCGTGACATCCTCGCCTGACGTGCCGTTTCCCCGGGTGATACCGAGCGCCAGCGTTCCCGACTCGAAACGTAGGGCCATCGACATGCCGTCCAGCTTCAACTCGCAAACGTAGTCCACCTTGGTCACGCCGGTGAGATCGTGCACGCGGCGCTCCCAGTCGCGCAGCTCAGCTTCGCTGGTAGTCTTGGCGAGCGACAGCATCGGCGTGGAATGCTGCACGCTGGCGAACTGACCGCTCGACCTGTCCGCCGACCCGTTGGGTCGGAGAGTCGGGCGTTACCAGCTCAGGATGCTTCGATTCCACGCTCGATCAATTCGTCCATCAGGCGATCGAATTCGGCATCGCTGATCTCGGGATCGTCGAGCACGTAGTAGCGGTGCTCGTGGTGGCGGATTTTGTCGCGCAGCGCGTCGATCTGGCGCTGCGCATCTTTGGCGACGGGCATGGAGCAATTATGCCAGTTGTCAGGAGTCGGTTGCCAGTAGTCAGGAGTCAGTGGTCAGTACTGTCAGTAACCTGTTGTCAGTTGTCAGATGCCGGTATTGTGTCGTCCCGAAGAGACCTTCTGCAGATCGATTCTCGAGCGACGCAGGACATGAGTCCTGGCGGCTAAACTTGTTAGCGAGCCTTCGGGCCGGCAGATCACCTCCGCTCGGACTGAAGTCCTCGGTCGAGGCATGACAAAGATCAAGGAGTTAACTCGGAAGCGGCGAATTGTGAAGTTCGACAGCAGCTCTCTCCGACTCGCTGCTCCGGCCGCATCAACTGCGGTCCTGGCCGAAAGACTGGCGCTACTCTGCCGTCAGCGGACGGCAGATTCTGCCAACTGACTCCGACAACTGACAACTGGCCACTGACCACTGGCAACTGACAACTGACAACTGCCTTGAAGCACCTTCTCCACAAATGGACCCTGCTGATTCTGGCGGTGCTGAAACCGCTGGGCCTCTGGGGCGTACTGGGATTCGCCGTGGTGGACGCGGCTTTCCTCGGCATGCCGCTGGACGCCATCGTCGCCGGCTACGTCTGGGCCAACCCGCATCGCCTGTTGCTGTACTCGGCGATGGCGGCGGCCGGTTCGGCTCTGGGCAGCATCGTGTGGTATGTCATCGGGTACAAGGGCGGCGAGGTGCTGCTGGTGAAGCGCATGGGCGAGAAGCGCTTCAACAAGATCAAGGCCGCATTCGACCGGCACGAATTTCTCGCGATCATGTTGCCCTCCATGCTGCCGCCGCCGACGCCCTTCAAGCTGTTCGTCCTGTCCGCGGGCATGGCCGAGATGAGGTTCAGCCACTTCCTGAGCGCCATCTTCTTCGGACGGCTGCTGCGCTTCGTGTTGCTGTCGTTCCTGGTGATCCGCTATGGTCCGCAGATCGTGGGCTTCTTCGGCGGCATGGTGCATGACCACTGGCGAATCGTGATCGCCGTAGTGGCCACGGCGTGCCTCGTGGGCTGGTGGATCTGGCGAACGCGAAAGTTGAAGTCGGCACGCAATGGTCAACTGGCGGCCAATGTAAGACAGTAGGACCGCATCGGCGCGGTGCGTTTGCTCTCTCCTTAGTGCGCCAAACTGCGCCCTTGCGAGCATCGGCAGCCGCTTTTCCAGTGTGTGGGTACGGCGGCCGTTGTAAAATACCTGCCATTCCTGCATCAGCTAGGAAACCCCATGCGCACTTCAGCGTTGGTCCTGTTTCTGAGCCTGGCCGCCACAGTATGTTTTTGTCAGGAGCCGCCTCCATCCGTACCACCGCCCAACCCAGGCTGTGTTGGTAAGGACACACCAGAGATCGTGTACAACAACGGTCACGTCAAGATGAGTACCTGGGTCGAGTCGGGGAGTGTCCTCACGGTGCCAATTTGTGGCCTAGGCGCCTGGACCAAGGCCAGCGCGGATAACAACCCTCTCAACCTGCGCTTGTTCCTGGCCGGCCGGATGCTGGGAAGCAGTGCGCCGGTATTAGTGGTCAATATCCAGCAGGAATACCTGAATTTCAAACTCGACCTGGAGAATGCAAATCAAAACGAAAAGCAAGTCTGGATCGACGTTCTCAATGTCGCCCGGCGGGCGAGAGAAGGTCGCATTCCAGTATCGGTTGGAGTTGAGGGTAAGTATCAGCCGTTTACGTCCCACGTCTACACGACGCTGAATGTATACCCCTGGTACACGTCTCTGGTTTTGGCTCTGCTGGGGCTGTTGCTGCTGGCCCTGCTTACGTTGGGTTGGAAGTCGAACTTGCTGCGAGACACGACGACCGGCAAACCAGCGGGCCCGGTCTTGTCGCCCTACAGCCTGGGACGGGTGCAGATGGCATGCTGGTTCTTTCTGGTGGTATGCGCCTACCTCTACATCTGGATGGTAATTGGAGGCACCAACAGCCTGAATGCCTCCATTCTTGGACTGATTGGAATCAGCGCCGGTACCGGGCTGGCGTCGGTCTTTGTGGACCAACAGAAGTATTCGGACTTGGGAGCGCAGCGGGCAACTCTGGACGCGGAAAAAACCACCCTGACCGCAAGAATTGCGGAATTGCAAGCTGCAAATCCAACGCCGGGTTCCCCGCAATATACCGAGCTACAAGCAAAAAACGCCCGGCTGTTCGAGGTGAGCGGCGCCATGGCAAAACTGCCACCCGCGCCGCAGCCTGCCATTAGCATGGGGTTTCTTAAGGACATTTTGCGGGATGGCGACGGCGTCAGCTTTCACCGTTTTCAAATTGCGGTGTGGACCCTGGTGTTGTCGATGGTGTTCATAAGAGGGGTTTACACCCAGCTCACGATGCCGACCTTCGATGCAACGCTGCTGGGTTTGATGGGGCTGAGTTCGGGAACGTACGTAGGCTTCAAATTCCCGGAGACGCCGAAATAGCGGGGGTTTTCCTGGTAGGAGCCCCCTGCTTCAGCAGGGGGGAGATTGGACTTCAGTCCAGCGAAACAAGCGTGCCATGGCGGGAGTCGGCTTCAGCCGCGGGCATTTCGCAATCCCGGCGCTAAAGCGCGCCATCAAAGTCGAAAACTCTCCGGAGCGCTGAAGCGCTCCTCCCCCGCATGAATGCGGGGGCTCCCACCAAGAAGTACACTTCGCGAGTCATGCTCTGACTTTTTTTGAACAGCTTTGGGCGAGGCGCAAACTACGTGCCACCCCTGCCGGGGCTCCCGCTCGAAGAGAATTGGCTTGACGCGAACCTTTCGACGTCGCTCAGGGCAGTCTCTAAAGGTTCGCTCTACCGAAATTCACAAGTCACAATTTCAAACTGAGACACAAGAAAAAAGCCGGACAGTTTGTCCGGCTTCTGCTTGACACTGACAATGATCTTAGCGAAGGTTGCGGCTGACGGGGACCGACGCTGGTTCTGTTGCATGCTGGCTCACCAGGTATCCGATTCCGAAGAAGGCCGCGCAGAACAGCAGGTCCGACGCAACTCCGGTGCGGAAGAACGGCAGACCTACGGCGTAGCACGTCATCAGGCCGCTGAAGGTCGCCGGATACATATCGCGCCACACCAACCAGACTGAGAAGTTGCTGATCAGGAAAAACGAGACCGAGGCGGTCAGCGAAGCCGCGCCGATGCGCAACGCCGAGAAGCCCTTGATCATCACGCCGCCGAGGAACAGCATGGCGACATACCAACCCCAGGTAACGAAGTGATCGGCCGTCAGCGGATAGGCGTAGGTCACGCGCGTCAGGTAGATGTCGGAGGCGATCAACAAGGCCACCGGAATCCACATCTGCTTGCGGGGCATGCGAGCGCCGAAATACAGTAAGGCAGCCGCCACCGGAGTGAAGCTGAAAGGCATCGCGAAAAAGCGCAGATGCACGGCCACGGCAAGAAAAACGAAGATATACGCCAGCATGATCACCTCAATCGAGAACGTCCTTTGATTCTGTACGTTGCGTCACCGTCCGTCAAGAGGAGTTCGCCTGTCGAGATAACTTTTTGACATTTGAGGAAAACGGCGCAACGTCCGGGCGGCTCGTCTTGAGGTGTCATCCCAGCCCCCTACGCTGGCGACGATCCTGCCGCTATAGGGGTCCTTCGACTCGCTACGCTCGCTCAGGATGACAGATCGTCTGTTCCGATGACAGATCGCCCGTTCCAAGGCAGAGCCGAAATACCGCGGCGATTTTTCATCGTTCCGCGGGGCCGTGCTCCAGGCTGTCCACCGAGGGCGATTGGCTGGTGTTCATCCCCTCATCCAGCACGCGCAGGTCGGGACCGAGCACGACGTAGCCGGTCAACGGGCCCCTGCCGCGACTCTCAGGATAGGTGTAGCGCAGGTCTCTGAACTCGGCGAGATAACCACTGTGCTCGCCCTGAAAGGTCTGCACCTCGACAAAGGGAAACACCGCCCAGTCGAGATACACTTGTCCCAGGTACGACGACTTGGCGGCCCGGCTGGCATCCGTCTCCGCCGGCTTGTAATAAAGCTGCCCGCGCGCTTCGGGATCGACCTCCGGTCCCAAGGAATTAACCGGCACCGTCTCGAAGAAGTCCGTAGTTTCAACCACCCCATGCCACTTGAAGGGATCGATCATGTACGGATACGCCGCCAGCCGCAGCGGAGCGGCCTGGTGATAGGTGAATGAGCTCATGGCGTTGACCGCGCGGCGATGCTGATAGTCGCGGACGCCCCACACTATGAGCAGGCACACCAGAGCGAAGATGGCCCCGCTGCGGCCTCGTGGACCCTTGCTGCGCGCGCCGATCTCCTGATTGATCAAGCCGAACAGCGAAGGCATGACCAGACCGGCGGTGAGCGCCAGCAGAATCACGGGATCAACGATGTAGACGATGTCCCAGGAGTACCAGCGATAGTTGAACGGCTCGAACAGGCGGATGCCGTAGGCCGTGGTGTAGTCGAGCAGCAAATGGCTGAGTGCCGCCAGCACCGCGCAGAAGTAGAGGTAGCCCCAGCGGATGGGCATTCGCGGCGGGGCATCAGCGGAGCGGGGAGGCGGCGGCCGCAGCCGCAGCTTCAGCCGATGGCACAGGTACACCAGGAGCAAGACCGCGGCCGCGACGAAGGGTACGCCCACGAAGCTGTGAGTGATTCCGCGATGATGCTGCAGGGCGGCGATGGAGCCTTTGAACTCCCACAACACGTCGATGTCGGCAACCTCAGCGGCCAGCACTATGGTCACGGTGGCCAGGGCGCTCTTGCGGTTGAAGCCCGCGCGCCCCAGGCATCCGCCGGTCAGCAAATGAGTAACAGGATCCAAGTCGTTCCTCGGGTGATGTTCGGCACAGCAAGAGAGCTATTGTACGCAGGCGAGGGATTGGCAGGAGCTACGCGCCGGCGCTAAAGCGCATGATCAAAGCCGGAATTCCTCCCGGAGCGCTGAAGCGCTCCTTCCCCCGCATGAATGCGGGGGCTCCCACCAACAAATACGCGCGCTCACGATGACACTTGATTTTCCAGATCACCAGATGAAGGCCCGCCCTACCGACAGTTTCTCAATCAAAAGTGTGAGGGGGATATCTACTCGCCCGGTTGCGGATGCTCATCATCATGCCCGACTATGCCCGCCAGCAGATCGAGCGCGTGGGGCAGAATCCCGATCACGGCCAGCAGCGACTCCGAGGCGCCGGTCGGGCTGCCCGGCAGGTTGAGGATGAGCGTCCGCCCACGCACTCCGCAGACCCCGCGGCTCAGGATGGCATAAGCCGTGTTGGTGGTGCCCTCGGAGCGCATTTTCTCCGGAATGCCTTCAATCAGCTTGGAGCACACCGCGCGCGTCGCCTCAGGGGTGACATCGCGATCGGCAATGCCGGTGCCACCGGTGGTCACGATCAGTTGGACCTGCTCACTCAGGCGAACCAGCGTCCCTTCAATCGTCGGCTGATCGTCGGGCACGACCTCGTGATGGGTAACGTCGAAGCCCTCCTGGCGAAGCAGCTCGACGGTGGCCGGGCCGGAGCGGTCGGCGCGTTCGCCTCGCGCGGAGGAGTCACTGACGGTCAAGACGGCGGCGGTTCTCATGCTCATCGCCAAACGATATCACGGGACGCGATATCAGAAATCGGTTTCGGCCGCGGCATTCGCGATACCGGCGCTAAAGCGCGCGATTAAAACCGAGCTCCTTCCAGAGCGCTGCAGCGCTCTTTCCCCCGCATGAATGCGGGGGCTCCCACCAATTCGAAAACCGATCAGGCGCTCTACTTTGCCTCCAGCACCAGGAAGTAATCCATCTTGTCGGCCTTCACCAGGTCATCATGCTCTTCGCGCAAACGATAGCCGGCCTCGTCGGCTTCACGAAGCACCACTGCCTTCTCCACCCCGTGGTCTTCTCCGTTGCCGCTGCGATCGATGATGCCGACCCGCGCGTTGGGTCGCAGCGAAGTGTGCAGGTTGCGCAACAATGCGACCGGATTCGCCACCTCGTGATAGGTCTTCAGCAAGAGCACAGCATCGATAGTGTCAGCGGGGAGCTCGGGGTTGTCCGCCTGGCTGAGGATGGTCTTCACATTGCGCAGATGTTCCTGCTGGGCGCGGTCGGAGATATGACGGACCGCCTCGGGATTGATGTCGACGGCATAGACGACCCCAGTGTCGGTCACCCGCCTGGCCGCCCGCACCGTGAACCATCCTGAACCAGCGCCGATGTCAGCGACCCTCTTTCCCGGCGCGATGGAGAGAGCGTCCATCACCCGATTGATGTGAAGCTTTTCGTCCCTTCCCGGGGATTCGAAGATGGAGAGATCGCCGGTGTAGGGCGTGCTGGTTTTGCGGGGTGGAGTCGCCGTGGCCGCGGATTGTTGCGCCCACGGAAGTTGTGGCGGAGCGAGCAGGCCGGCAAGCAGCAGCAACGCGATGAATAGAGTGAAACGCCTTGAATGCATAACGTGGATCTGGCCAAAGTCAGCTGCATTCATCATGACACCTTGCGCGCGGTGCGGAGTGCAACCGGTCACGTTTTCGCTCGCGGATGAGCCTGCCTAGTTGCCGCCGCCCGACAACAATCCGTAAACGCTCAATTGATTGGCCGTGCCGACGAACACCTTGCCGTTCGCAATCGTGGGGACGGTAAACTTCGACGCTGGACCGGGGTTATCGCGCGCCAGTCGCTGGTTGGAGTTGTACAACTCGCGTCCCAGATTCCTGGCATCGTAGGCGTGCAGAACTGCGGGCCCCGGTGCCTTGGGGCGTAGTACGCGTCGGTCTGCACCGCCCACACGATTCCATTTTTGTTGCCATTGGCCGAAACGCTCACCGTGTTGCGAGTCATAGAGTAGATGGCCTGGGTCTGCGAGGCTGCCGGGCGCGACAGCATTCCATTACGGAGGCTGAACGCTCGTATCGAATCTTTGAACGAGCTGACCCCCGATCCAAAATAAACGTAGCCATTCCAGTATGTGGGCGTACCCATCTGCTCGCGGAGTCCGGAGATTTCCTGGACCACCTGCGAATTGCGATTTCCATCCGCCCGGTAGCCGCCGAGGCGTCGCGGTTGAGCAGGTAGATGTGACCGTTCTTCCCGCTGGTGACGGCCAGGTGAGGATAAGGGCCGGGCTGGTCAGGCAACAGAACGACGCCGGCCGATCCCAGGTCGAGATCATCGCGCGCCATTTTTGCCTGATTGAACGGAGTGAAGTAATCCAGCAACGCCAAACCGCCGGGCGCCGGGCTTCAACTTCACGACGCTGTCGCTGAAGTCCACTCCGGGCTGCTCACCGAAGGCGTCGAAGGGGCCATTCGGCAACCGAGAAATAAAGATTGCCGTCGGCATCGGCAGAGATCCCGCAACCGCTCATCCAGATGCCTCCCTGGTAGCCGTTGGGGGTGGTAGACCCAACTTCCGGTCTGCTTCAGCGTGGTCGCGTCGTAGGCAATCACCCATCCGTGATAGGCGCCAAAATCGCCGTAGGACGCAAAGGCAACGTACAACCGGCCGTGGTCGAGCAGCAGCGCGGCCCTTTGCAAGTGGAAGCGGGAGTCAAAGGTGAGAACGACCGTCCGACGCTTTCTTGAGCGGTGCCGGGATAGGCCGCCTGGATAGGCCTGCGGCCCGCCGAACTTTTCCGCGCCCGAAGCCAGATCGAGAGCGTGGAGGCGATGGTAAAAAGCGCCGTTCTCCTTGGTAGCGGCCACCACATAGATCGTGTTGCTGGATACATCAATGACCGGAGTGCTGGTGATTCCTATCTCCGGCACGATGTCACTGGCGTTTACGTCCGCCGGGGTCAGGGTGGTGATGCCGGCATCGGGATTGAGGAAGTTGACTCGCCACAGCGGCGTGGCCGAACTGGAATCGGCATCGAACGCGTACACGCTGTCGTGCTCGGTCGCTACCACCACGACGTTGTGAACACCGTTTCCCGGAATTGCGACCTGCGGCATGTAAAGCGGCTGCGCGTAAACATAGCCGTCGAGCGGATAGGAATAGAGCTTGCCGAAGCGCGCGGGATTCACGTTTGCCGGCGTCAGTACGGTTTCATTGAGGTACTGTCCGGTGCGGGCATTGTCATTGTGGTAGGTGCTGACCGCGGTCAGAGCGGCATGGTCAACCGGTGCCGCTCCGCTGGCCGCAAATGGGGTGGACGCGGCGATGAAGTCTTCGCCGTTCGAGTCCGCGGGCTGGGTCCGGTTCCAGTCGTGCATCTGGAACGCAACCACCAGCAGCGCGATGCCCACGCCCACGGAAAACAACTGAGAGCGGCTGCGCGATAGCGCAAACGCCATTCTGGTGAAATTGCGCAGACCAAAATAGGCCACGAGCCCGAATCCGAGGCATAGCAGCAGCACCACGACCGGGGTTTCCAACACTGCTGGAGAAAATTGCAGATGCATAACGTTCAGAGCTTGCAGTTGGCTTAGCTTCCTAACACCGGAATGGAATCAAAGTGGTGACACGCGCGGCACATTCTCAATTCGCGGCACGTTCTGAATAAGATGCACGCGCCGATCTCGTGATGCACGCCGCGATGGAGTGAAACACGCAGCGGATTACTTCTGGACATGCGCGACAGAGATTTGTTAAGAAGTGTGTCCGCCCGATGAATTTGCCGGAGGCGTGCACTCAAGAATTCACAGGAGAGCAATCGCCGTGCACAAACACCGGCTGGGCGGGTGCCCATCCTACGCCTTTCGATTGCCCCTCGATCAGAGAGAAGGCGTTGTCAAGCGAAACTTCTCCTGGGCGGTGGGTGAGCACCGCTGGCTTCATCGCTGAGTTAGCCTCGCTGAGGAGCAAGACACAGGAGATCTCGCGATTGATCAGTTTGCAGTGGAACCTGCATCGTTCCACCAACCATCGATTCGGCCTCAAACGTTCGACCATGATTCTTCTATGCGAACATCCAGTCGCCGTCGCCGGTGCGAAAGTGGAAAACGGCTTTTTCGTTTTCCAAGGCCGCAGGCCGTCTTTTGCACCGGTCCGTCTGGATGCGAGAGCGCCCAATCAATCTCAACGGTCTAGCTTGCGCCGACCAGGGGCACCCGCGGGCTGCTCTCGATGCGAACGATCTCTGGATACGGTGTGATTGGTGCGTAGCATCCAGTAGAGTCGTACCGCCAACCGTCTCGCCGCCGCCACTTTGGCGATACCTTTTGCCTTGCTGTGGCAGCGGTGAGCGTATTGTTTACGAAACCCTGCATCCAGCCGAATCACACTGTGCGCCGCTTCCACCAACAGCATGCGCAGAAAACCATTGCCTTGTTTACTGATGGCGCCCAGCCGCTGTCGTCCCCCCGAGACTGTGCTCGCGCGGAATCAGTCCCACATAGCTGGCCACCTGTTTGCCGCGCGCAAAGCGGGTGACGTTGCCGATGGTCAGCACGAACGCCAAGGCGGTGATCGGCCCCACCCCCGGCTGCGTCAGCAGCAATCGTGCTTGCGGATCCTGCTCGGCCGCCTGTTGCGCGGCCTCGATCCAGCGGTGCAATCTGCTGATCCAGGTAGACCAGCAACTGCAGTAGGTCCTGACGCCGGCACTGCGCCCAACCCATCAGCGGCAACTGGCGAAAGGCTTTCTGTCCCGCCACACTCCACAGCCGCGACTTCTTCTGCATGCCCTGGTTCATCGCCAGGTGTTGCAGTCCGTTCTTTACCCGGCTGCGTATCTGCACCAGTTTGTGGCGATGAATCAGCAACTGCCGCAGATCACGCTGCTCCGCGCTCGGCACCCATAGCCGCGGAAACCGGCCTTCCCGCAACAGCTTCAGCACATGCCCTGCGTCCCGTCGGTCGTTCTTCTGCCGGCGTACATAACTGGCGCGGATTTCGGCGGCATCCCCCACCCACACTTCATGGCCTAGCTGGTTTAACAAATCGATAAACCACTGACTGTTGCCCGTGGCTTCCAGACCTACCAACGACGGCACTGGCAGTTGCCGATACCAACGCTCCGCTTCGCCGTTGCCGTTCATCAGCTTCTGCTCTCCTATTTCTCCGGTCTGCGGGTCGAACCAAGCCACTTGCTGCCACCGCGGATGGTAATCACACCCTACAATAAGCATGGAAGGCTCCTTCCTTCCCCAGTGTCTTGTCCTCAAACCAAGACTACCGGATCGAAGCGAGCCTTCTCTCTTATCCAATCAATCCAAGCCTGGGTTTGCTTGAGTGGGGATTTCCCACGACCTTCACTCGCAACGGCATTCCCATGCGCTCTCGCTTGCGCCCGGTCCACTCCGACTCGATTTCCACCACGCCTTCCAATCCCGTCGCGTAATGGCGAAAGCTGCTCCATATCCAGCCCGCCGGCTTCTCCACCAAGCCCCGCTTCACCGGGTTGCGGTGTACGTATCTTAATTTCTCGATTCGTTTCTTCGCCGTCCAACATTGAAATCGTAGTAGCGGGCCTGCCAGAAATGTACGGTTCCCACATATCCGGTCACGTAGAAGCCGTACTGGCGGCGTGCTTGCTCGAGCGCAACTTCAAACCATCACTTGGCGCGGCCGAGGCCAGCAACGGCTGCCGCCGATAACAGCTGAAGGTGATGAAGTGCAGATCGCGGCCTGTTGGTAGCGCATCAATCCCCAAGGCACGAGAGCAGCATACGCTTGCTACCGGATAAGAATCTGTGACGAAAACCCCCACCCAAGCAAACCCGCCTTGGGTGGCACCCAAAATATTTGTGATCACGGTAATGGATTGGTTGGTGGCCACCGCCAACTGAATTCAAACACTTACACCCGTTGCCGGCTAACCAATCGACGTCCCGCGTGTAGAATCGAGCCATGGGCTTTCGTGGATCCAGCAACGACGCCAACTCACGCAAGGGTAAAGTCTCCACCGCCCGACGACACTCACCAGGAATCGGCTTACCTCAAGATGCTGGGCGAGAAGCAGCGTCCGGTGCGCATCAAGTTGATGGACGGCGAAATTGTCCGTGGCTGGATCGAGTACTACGACCGGCGCATGGTGCGTCTGACCCGCGACGGAGCGCCCAACCTGTTCATCTTCAAGCACGAGATTGCATACATTGCCGAGGACACGGGACGCAAGCCGCGTCCTGACGGCGGATGCGCCGGCCAAGAGACGGCAACTCCGCCACTGGTCCGGAATGACGCAGTACCTGCCAGAGGTAGAAGCGATTGCCCGCGAGGCCGGGGCGCTTCTCATGGGTTACTTCGCAACCATGTCACCATCGAGTACAAAGGCGACGTTGACCTGGTGACCGAGGCCGACCGCGCCTCGGAGAAGATGATTGTCGAGCGCTTGCGCTCGCGCTGGCCCGAACACGGAATCGTCGGCGAAGAAGGCGCACGCAGCGATCCCGACGCCGACTACCGCTGGTACATCGATCCCCTGGACGGCACCACCAATTTTGCCCACGGCTATCCGGTGTTCTGCATTTCAATTGCCCTGGTGCGCAACGCCACCCCAGCCAGCACAAAACCGGCGCTTGCTGGGGACCCCGGTGAAAAGGATGAGCAGATCGAGGTTGGCGTCTTTACGATCCGACGCGCGACGAGATGTTTTCCGCCGAGCGCGGCCAGGGCGCGACGCTGAATGGCAAGCCGATTCATGTTTCCAAGACCGCGAAGCTGGCGGAATCGATCCTGGGCACGGGCTTTCCCAGCCACAAGCGGCACAAGAATCCGAACATCCACTTCTATCACCAGATCACATTGCGCTCGCACGGCGTGCGGCGTGCGGGATCGGCGGCGCTCGACCTGGCCAACGTCGCCTGCGGACGCTACGACGGTTTCTGGGAATTCAATCTGAATCCGTGGGACACGGCGGCGGGCGTGCTTCTGGTTCAAGAGGCCGGCGGACGAGTGACCCGCTTTGACGGATCGCCATTTCGCCTGGACAGTCGCGAGGTGCTGGCGAGCAATGGACTCATCCACGACGAGCTGATGCAGAACTTCGCAGAGATTTTTGCCGGTCGCGGGTTGGAAGAGCTGCCATCCCCTGTGGAGTACGCAAAGTCGCGAAAATAGCCGCGTCTTGCTCCTCGGTATCGGGTTCAATACCTCAGGAGGCCTCGAGATGCATCGTTCCTCGGCTTGGGCGCTGGTCCTCTTACTCTGCCTGCTGTCACTCTGTGCGCTCGCTCAGGAGAACCGCGTCGTTCTGGTGGGCGTGCCGCTCATGAAAAATGCCGCGACTCGCAGCGTGCCTTCCAATCTCGAGCGCGACCGGCTGGTCAGCGACTTGAATCAGCAGAAGCCTGACAAGAAGCTGCACCTGGCCGTGCGGGGCGTACCGCTCGACGGCACCACAGCCGACGAGGTCGCCGAGGAGGCCAAGCAGAAGAAGTGCGACTTCGTGGTCTACACCACACTGATTGAGCTGAGCACCAGTTCCGACCCGTACCAACGTACTCCCGGCACCATTCAAACCAACCCGGGCGGGCTTCAGACTAATCCGGGCGGGGTGTGGAGCAATCCGGGCAATCCGCGGGCGCAGGCTATGGATCCGGAATACCGGGCCACGGTGGAGTACAAGCTCTACCGGGCCGATGGCACGCCAGTCTCCGGTGCTCCCTTCACTAACCAGCAAGCCACCATGGAAACCGAGGTCGTAGCTCAGGTGATGAGCCGCATCGCCACGCGAGTCTTTTCCGAAGTGAAGAAGGGCGCACCGGCATTCCGGGAATAGGAATTCCGATTTTTTTGTTCCTGGAATTGCGCTACTCTTGCGGGGCTAAGAGTGTCTACTAAATTGGTGGAAATCTCCGCCAGCTTAGGAGGCTCTGATGAAATGGACAGTGTCCGGCTGCCTTCTTGCCTGCCTGGTGATGTTGCCGCCCCTCGCGCTCGCTCAACCAGTCCGCGTGGTACGCGTCGGAGTGGTTGCCGAGCAATACCTCGACCAGACGACCCGGGTCAATTGGACTGCGAACGCTCGGTGGCAACGTGATCTGCTGGTCACTTACCTCAATCAGCACAAGCCCCCCAAAGCTCGCCCGTTTAAGTTGCAGGCGGTTCCGCTCACCACAATGACGTCCGGCGGTATCGACGCCCAGGCGCGTGAAATGGGCTGCGAGTACGTCGTCCAGATTTGGTACCGGAGCTCGGCGGTTCACGGCCCCGAGGACTCCCCGGTTTACACTGCCGAGAACTCCTTTCAGCCGGAACCGGGCGCGTCCGGAAATCAGGGCCGGTTCAGCTATTCCGTCGGGTATTCGCTGTTGAAAGCTGGCGACAATACGTGGCTTGCGGGCGACTCCTACACGCAATTCCAGCCGCAATCGGCGCCAGCCATGCTCGTCATGAGCAGCGTCTACGACGCGATCGTGAAGGCAGCTACCCCGTAACCTGGGAATGTCGGCATTCGGCGCGCCTGACCCGGCCATCGGGCCGCACTAACCGTTTTGAAAGCAAAAGCAGCCCGCTCCACCGTTCTCCTGGGTGGTGCGGCCGTGGGTTCCTAACATCAGCGCCAGTCTTGCGCTCCGTGATAGATGTGCAGGATTTCGACGGCTTCAGCTTTCACCGCGTAGACCACAACGTAGGGGAGCGGCGTAATCGCAAGTTCTCTTGTGCCGCTGCGGTGGCCGGGGCGGCCCCGATTAGGTGAAGTTTTCAGGGAACGGATACGGTGGTAGATTGTCCGCACGGCCGGTTCTGCCCAATGCGGGTAGTTCTCCTGCAGATAGTTCTTGATGTTCTGCAGATCGTCGGCGGCAGGGACGGTCCAACGGATGCGCATCAGGCCTTGAACATGGCTTCAAGGCGCGCGTCCATTTCTTCCTCTTCGATAAACTCGCCGCGCTCGGCTGCCGCTATTCCTTTTTCCACGGCGGCAAGGAAGCGGGCTTCTTCCTCGAGATACCGGGCAACAACATTCGTCACCAACCGCTCGGGGACGGTCCCGGCTTGAGTGGCTTTTTGCGCAAGCTGCGCTTCCTGCTCAGGTGTGAAATGTACTTCCATGGCCTTCAGGGTACGGGAAAAGCCATCTGTGACGCAACGGAGTTCAACGGATCGGGACTTGAGACTGAATTGTGAGACGCGCAAGCCCTTGATTTCAGTGGCCCCATGTTTCGTCTCAGAACTTACCGCTTATGAGACGGAGTTGCCGCGGTTGCGCGGCCATTTTCACGCCTTGCGTAAGCACCGATTCCAGATCGTCGGATGATATCCAGTGCCCTCTTCACGGACGGCTTGTCTCCCGTGTCCCTCCCGTTTCTGCGGTAAAATTACACAGTGAACAATTCGCTGTTGAACCGCACCGTTACCAAGCGTCCCGACATGGTCCGTCTCCAGGGGCGCATTCTGTTTCTCACCGAAGACCCGGAACTGATTAAGCGCCAGCTTGCAGGCGAAGATCTGCCCTGGGACACGCAACATCCCGAGCGCAATCCCAAGCTGCGCGATGACATCTCCACCGACGAAATTACCCCGGCACACATCTGCTTTTTCTTCGATGAGACGCTGGGAGAATTTCCCTACACCGGACTGAAGTGCGGCAACGACCTGCCCATCAAACGCGGCGATGTGAAGCGCGGCGGGTTCGTGTGCGCGGTGAGCGGCAAGCGGCGGGGCAAGGGATCGAGCCGGGAACAGTCGCCCTATGCCGAGATGTCGGCCGGGATCAAGCTGGTGATCGCGGAAAACATCGAGCGCATCTACAAGCAGAACTGCCAGAATCTTGGCGTGCTGACTGCGACCGACTTCAGCCTGATTGACAAGGTCCGCAGTGGCGAGGAAATTCCGCTGACAGAGTTCACCCAGGGCGAAGACGAGATCACCCGCCAGGTGATCGAATACGGTGGCCTGTTCCCGTTCAACGTGGCGCGCCTGCAGGGCAAGGTTTTCCTGCCGCCCATCCATACCAAGCCCCGCCCCATGACCATCGCGGAGAAGATTTTCGCGCGTCACATGCTGCGCGATACCAACCATGTTGGCGTCGAGGCCGTAAAGCCGGGCGACACCGGATTCGCTCGCACCGACTTGCGCTTCAGCCATGAATACGTCACGCCGATGGCGGCAATTTTCTTCGAGCATTTTCTAGGCAAGGACGCGCCGGTTACCGACGCCAGTACGATCATGTTCTTCCGCGACCACCTCACGTTTCTGGATGAAGTGCTCTCGGAAGAGAAGCGCAAGATGGGCCTGCTGGACCTTGCGACCCAGTTGAAGCTGAAGCAGGAAGACTTCGCCAAGTCGCGCGGTATCAAACTGCACGGCGAATTGCGCGACCGCAAAGGCTCGGAAGGAATCTGCCACTCGATCGTGACCGAGAGCTATGCCCTGCCCGGACAGCTCAACGTCGGCTCCGATTCGCACACACCGCACGTAGGCGCGATGGGATGCGTGGCCTTCGGCATCGGCACCACCGATGTCTTCAACTCCTGGTTCACCAAAGATGTTCGCGTCAAGGTGCCCGAGTCGGTGAAGGTCATCATTCGCGGCAAGAAGCGGGAGAATGCTACTGCGAAGGATTTCATCCTGAAGCTGCTGTCCTTGGACTACATCCGTCATGGACATGCCTTGGCCAAGGTAATCGAGTATTCCGGCGAAGCCATTGAGGCGCTGGGCGTGGACGAACGCGCCACCATGACCAACATGGCGGCGGAGATCGGCGGATTCACCGGCATCGTAGCGCCCGATCAGAAGGTGGTTGAATTTCTGATGGAGCGGCGCGGGATGAGCGAGAACGAAGCCGCGACGCTGGTCGAAGGCCTGTATAGCGATCCCGACGCGCACTACGCGCATGTGATCGAGCTTGACGCCGCGGAAATCTACCCCATGATCGCGACCCCCGGCGATCCTGGCAATGGCAAGTTCGTGCGCGAACTGAACACGCCGGTCCCGGTGGAGATCGCCTACGGCGGCACCTGTACCGCCGGCAAGAACGAAGACATGGACATGTACGCGCGGGTGCTCAGCGATGCCCTGAAGCAAGGCCGGCGGGTTGCGGAAAGCTGCAAGTTCTATCTCCAGTTTGGGTCACAAGAGACCCGCGATTACTGCGTGCGTAAGGGCTACCTCGACATCTTCAACCAGGCGGGAGCGCAGGTCATTGAGCCCAGTTGTGGGGCCTGCATTAACGCCGGCCCGGGTGTTTCCACGCGTCCCGACCAAGTGGTCATCAGCGCGCAGAACCGGAACTTCCCGGGACGCAGCGGACCAGGGCAGATGTATCTGGCAAGCCCGTTGACCGTCGCGGCCAGCGCCATCGCGGGCTACATCGTGGAGTATGAACCGGCAAGCGCGCGCGAACCCGCCCGTGTGGCCTAGATCGGTCTCGGGATTAGCGTAGACCCGGTAGAGCCGCGCTTCAGAGTCGGTGTGAGAACAAGAGTTTTGGTTCGCGTGTGGAACGGATCGAGCGAAAATCGAGCCCGAAGGGCGGAATAATAATAGCCCAGCACGTAGCCGAAACGGGGTCCCCGATTCGCGCCGCCTTTGCGCGAATTGGGGTGGGAAGGCGGAGTGCTGGGTGAGGTGGGAAGTAGATCCGAGTCCCCCGGGGACGACACAGGTTCTCACACAGACTCTTCCGGGCTGCGTTCGCGTCGGAGAAACGTACTGCCTAGGCCACTGCAGTCATTGAAAATGACTCCCGTGGCCCAGGCTTCCTAGTGTGAAGGCGTTCTGGAACCCCAGCCAAATTCGAGTGATAGATAAACGCTGCGAAAGCCCGCCCCGGCACATGCCCGGGCGGGCGTTGTTTTGCCATGGCTGCGTGGCGCTTACTTTGCCCCGTAGCCCACAGGACTGCCGATACCGGTGCAGAAATCCCAACCTGCTCCGGCGACGCTGGCGAGGTAATGGCCGCACGTTCCGGAGACAATGTCGGTAAAGTCAGCTGGGTTGGTACGGCTGTTGTACATCAGGCCCACTTCAATCGCGGTCGTCGTGTGAAATTGTCCGGCAGCATTCACGATGCCGGCCCAGGCGGCGGTGCCCATAGCAGTACCTCCAACCGCATACCACGATGGGTACTGCTCCAGCACGAGGGGGAAGCTGTCCCAAACCCACATGCCGGTGTCTCCCGCAGCATCAAACGCTACGTCGGGCACCCCGCGGGCGGAGCCCACAATGCTCGAAATTCCGTTCTGGAAAGAAGGCCGTGGTTCGTAGAGACTCTTGCCCCCAGTGGGGACCTGCCAGGCGACCTCGTTTACGAAAGCGCCGGTCGTGGGATTGCGAGTGGTGCCGGTGCCGCCCACGCAGATCGCGTTAGGAGAGGCACAAGGGTAGGTCACTCCCGGAGAGGTCTGGAGCGCCGGCTGGAAAAACTCACTGGCAACTGACGTAAAATACACCACCCCGGAGGTGTTGAAGTACTGGTCGCAAGTCGATTCGTCCGACTCTTCGGGGAAGGCCGAGCTGGTAAGGACCTCGCCTTTGCCGGTTCCGCCGCCCGGACAAGTGGTTTGCCCGCACACGATCAGGTTGTTCGCAATTTTGATGGACTGGGTCAGGTCGATCAAAGTATTGGACTCTGCTTCAACCAGGTAGATCTTCGCGTTGGGCGCCATGGCGTGGGCCCATTCCACTTCCGCAATCTCGCGCAGCTCGCCTGCGCCCTCTCCCTCGTAATCCGGCGGAGGCGGAAAGCCATCTTCGTAAACCACCTGGAACTGGGAGGTGGAAAATGGCAGGCCAAATTGTGCCGAGAAGTAAGCCAGGTCGGGTCCGGCGTACGGGTCGTCAAACGGTTCAACAATCGCGATCGCCCGGCTTCCGCCCGTTGGGTTCGTGGTGAACGTGTTGGGATTGCAGCCCGCCACCGGGGTCACGAGTTTGTAAACGCAGGCCAGGGAGGCCGGCGTTTCAAAAAAGAATCCGGAGAAGGGGGGACCGCCCACCGGCAGGTCTCCCACACCCTCGAAGCGTTGGTAAACCTGCAAGTTAGGTTTGATGCGAACCGCAGACTGCTGGCTGGAGTCGGACGGCTTCACTTTCGCACCGTCCTGCATCTGCATGGCAGTCGAGCCGATGCGTCGCGTGGGAAAACAGTTTTGCGCCGGCGCAGGCATAACGCAGCCCGACAACAGCAAAGTGGCGATGGCAAACGAAACTGGGCGTCTCATGGGTAGGTAGGTTCCTTTGTGTATGGATTTTCGTGGGACCTCGGTCTCCCGAGCGACTGGTACGATACCCCGGTTTCGTTGGGAAGGCAACGTTCTTGTCAAGTACTGGAGAGGCGTCTTAGCCGGACGAGGCGAGCGCTGGATGTCGCGCAATTGCAGTTTTTGATACTATCGTAGGTTATTACTCCAGCCGGAATTTCTCCATACGAGAGACTTTTAGGGAGACACTGTTTTATGGCCTATGTAATCGCAGAACCCTGCATCAATACCAAAGACACGGCCTGCGTGGACGCTTGCCCGGTGGACTGCATCCACCCCAAGAAGGACAGCGACAAGTTTGCCTCCGAAGAGATGCTGTACATCGATCCGGTGGAGTGCATTGATTGCGGGGCGTGCGTCCCGGTTTGTCCAGTTTCGGCGATTTTCGCGCTGGACGATCTGCCGGAGAAGTGGAAAGAGTACACCGAGCGCAACGCCAAGTATTTCGGGCGTTAGGCGCCATCCAGAATCGAGACGAGGGCGCACCGCGCGGGTGCGCTCTTTTTGTTTGGGTCCGGCAATCGCGCAGCAGAAAACTCGGGTCCAAATCTTCCATGAAAAGCCGCAACGATTTCAGCAGAACCAACGTCGCTTTGTTTCAGGGGATAGTCTTGACTAAACAGGCTGCTGAAAAAGTCCTCTCAGGAGCGAGTTCGGGTAGTGCGGCGCTTCAGCGCCGCGTCAAGCGAGCACAGTGAAACGGCCTTTAGGCCTGGGGACATTTAGAAGCGGCTCTATTAGCGGCTTTGGACGAGGTACCGCCGGGGCTAAAGCCCTCTTCACAAAACCAGGTGAACGCGGGCCTGAAGGCCCGCACTACCCGGGCTGTTGTCAGTATGGAGTTTTTCAGCTGTCATCCAGGGCCTGCGGCCCGCGAGAACTCATGAAAATCCCCCCAGACCGGCGAGCGCAATTTCAACGACTTACGGTGTATTTTCGACCCAGCCTCTAGAAGTCATGCCCTGACACAGGCCGGAATCCACTCACGCCAGATATTGAAATGCCGCAACTCTGAGACTGCTCAGCGCTGTTCTCCCCCGTCCCGAATCTTCCACAACATCTGTCGCAACATTCCCAGCCACACCTCCGCATCTCCCGCTTGCAGGCTGAGGCGCCGCACCAGGCGGCGTACCTTCTCCTCGGTCGAAGCTTCCGTGCGCGGCTTCACATACCCGCTGTCGCGCAGCGCCTCGAGCATCACTGCGCTGATGCGCTCGACTTCACCCGCGGTCGCGCTCTTCCCTTTCACCGGTTGCTGCACCGCCCTGGCATCGCGGCTTAGCTCGTAGAGGCAGACCGCCACCGCCTGCCCGAGGTTCATCGAGATGTGCTCGTCCCTGGTGGGAATGCGCATGAGCCAGTGACAGTGGCTGAGGTCCTTCGTCGACAGACCAAACTTCTCCGTGCCAAACACCAGCGCCACGCGGCCGGAGCTTAGTCTGTTTGCGGATCGCCCGCGCCCCATGTTCCAAACGTTTGAGCGGATGCTGCAGCTCGCGATGCCGGACTGCGGTGGTGCCGACCACCAGCGTGCAATCGGCGACGGCGTCGGCCAGGCTCTCGTACTCCTGCGCGTTGGTCAGCAACTCGGCGGCGCCGACCGCGGAGCGCGCTTCGCGAAAAGCGACTTCGTAGGGATTCACCACCCGCAGGTGGAGAAATCCGAAGTTGCTCATGGCTCGCGCTGCCGCGCCGATGTTGAGCGGGTTCCGCGGCGCCACCAACACCACATAAAGTTTGTCGGACTGCATTAGCCCAGTGTAGAACGCATTTGGAATATTCCTGGTAGTGAGTCAGTTTGATTTTCACAGGCCCATAGCAGCTCATTTTCTGAATACAAGGTACAGAAGGACAACAATAACGAGCCACATCCAGATTCCTTGACAACGCAGATACACCGGATACCAAGACTTCGAAGCAATGCTCGAAAACGGATGTCTTTGGAGGAATTTGCTTTCGGCGTAATTGTGTCTGCGGGCGAACTTAACCGCTGCGTTTGTCCAGAATACGAGCCAGCACGAGAACGCAAAGGCGATTGTGGATAGGACAAGCGAGATAATCTCAAATAGCTTCATGTCCTACTTCTCTTTGACTGCTTTTAGGATAAGCTGCTTGTCAATACACTTGGGAACCGCGTCGGCCTGTGGCAACAGTGAGCACAATTCCTCAATGCTCCAAACGTGGTCGCTGAGTCCGGCTTCCATTGCAGGCGTCACACGTAGCGTCTGATGCACGCGACAAAAGTTGTAAAACGCGTGGTAAATCGCCACCATGTGGCAGTGATTCTCGAACTTCTTTCAGAGTTCGGTGGATAATAGTGCACGGTAATAACGCTTGCTTATGAACAGCTTTCTGCAGCACCTGATTTTCGGCCTGCGACTGATTCGCAAGTCGCCCGTCTTCTACCTGATCGTCATCCTGGTGCTGGCCCTTGGGATCGGCGCCAACACCGCCGTGTTCAGCGTGGTCGATGCCGTACTGTTGCGCAAGCTGCCCTTCCGCGATCCCGATCGTGTGGTCATGGTCTGGGAGAAAAACCCGACGCTGGGCGCGCTGGTAGGCGACCGCGTCCCCTCCACCTACACCAACTTCGCGGAGTGGGTGCAACAGGCCCACTCGTTCGACGGCATGGCCGGGTTCGAGGATGTCAGCCTGAATCGCACCGGCACTGGCGAGCCGGAGCGCATTGCGGGCGCGCGGGTGACGCCGAACTTCTTCGGCGTGCTCGGCGTTACTCCGGAGGCGGGTAGCAGCTTCGACTACGTGGAGCGCGACCCCACCCACAACCACGCGGCGATGCTGAGCAACGGATATTGGAAGAGCCATTTTGGGGGAAGTGCCGGCGTTGTCGGCCAAACTCTTACCCTGAACGACATCCCCTACGTTGTGGTAGGTGTGCTGCCGGACAACTTCCATCTACCCGCGACGCGCGAAGGTTCGGAGCAACGCAAGCCCGACATCTGGATTCCCTACGAACCACCTGCGCAACGTAACGAGGCGGAGCTGAACCGCCTGAAGATGCAAGTGTTCGCGCGGCTTCGTCCTGGCGTCTCGCTGGAGCAAGCCCGCCAGGAGATGGACGTCATCGCCAGGCGGTTGGAGGAGCAGAACCCCACGCTTAACGCCGGATTCGGCATCAACGTGTTCGCCGTCTACGTGGAAGATGTTGGCAAAGAGCTGCGCCGCAACCTGATGGTCCTGCTGTCGGCGGTCGGACTCATCCTGCTGCTGGCGTGCGCGAACCTCGCCAACCTGATGCTCACGCGCGCCACCGCGCGGCAGCGGGAGCTCGCCATTCGCAAAGCCTTGGGCGCCAGCCGCGCGCGCCTGATCGTGCAGATGATCGTGGAAGGCCTGCTGCTCAGCTTCTTCGGATGCCTGCTTGCCATCGTCGTCGCGCACTTTGGAATTCAGCTGTTGCTGGCGTTGAAGCCGGCCGATCTGCAACGTCCCGAGCAAGTTCACCTCAGCCTCGGCGTGCTGCTGTTCACCATGGCGATCGGCATCGTCGCCGGGGTTGCCTTCGCGGCCATCCCCGCCATCTACGCTTCCAACACCGACGTCAACAGCGTGCTGAAGGATTCCACCTCCAACGCGCGCCATCCTGGCAGGCTGCGCGCCGCGCTGGTGGTCGGCGAAGTCAGCCTGGCATTCGTGCTGCTCATCGGGGCCGTGTTCATGATCGGCAGCCTGGTCTCGGTGTTACGCGTCGATCCCGGCTTCCGCGCCGATCATCTGCTCACCATGAACTTCAGCATGCCCCCGTCGCGCTACGCGAAGAACGAGCAGTTCGCCAATTTCTGCCGGCAGGTGCTGGAGCATGTCTCGGCCTTGCCCGGCGTGAAGTCGGCCAGCTTCTCCGACGGCCTGCCCATGACGCGCATCCGCATGATGAAGTTTACCGTCGACGGCCAGCCGCTTCCCCAGCGCGGCAGCGAGCCCACCGCCGACATGCGCGGCATCAGTTCGCCGGCATACCTTCCGACGCTCGGCATACCGATCTACGCGGGACGTAATTTCACCGTCGACGAGATCAACAACAATCTGCCTGTCATCGTCGTCAATCAAACCCTGGCGAAGAAGTTGTGGCCCGACCAGGACGCGATCGGCAAGACCATCCGCACCGTGGCGCGCCCCGGCGTCGAACCCAGAGACCTCACCGTGATCGGGGTCGCCGGCAACACCCACCAGGTTTCGCTGGAGAGTGGAACGCGCCCCGAAGTGCTGCGGCCCATGGTGGACTACACCAACCTGACGCTGGCCGTGCGCACCGCCGCCGATCCCGGTTCGCTGACCTCGGCCATCAAGCACCAGGTGTGGCTGCTCGACAAGGACCTGCCCGTCTATCAGGTTGAGACCATGGACCAGGTCGTCGAAGACAACCTCGGGCAGCGCCGCTTCGACTCGTTCCTGATGGCGATCTTCGGCGGCTTGGCGTTGCTGCTCGCCGGAGTCGGAATTTACGGCGTGCTGACCTCGACGGTGCAGCAGCGCACCCATGAGATTGGCATCCGCATGGCGCTGGGCGCGCGCCGCGGCGATGTCGTCCGCATGGTCATGACCTACGGACTCAAGCTGGCGATAACCGGCATGCTGCTCGGACTGGCCGTCGGTTTCCTTCTGACGCGCGTGCTCGCCAGCCTGCTCTTCGGCGTGAGTCCCACCAACCCGCTCACCTACCTCGCCGTGTGTGCGGGACTGACCCTGGTTGCGGTCGTGGCCTGTTACTGGCCCGCGCGCACCGCCGTGAAAGTGGATCCCGTGCAAGCCCTGCGGGCGGAGTAGCCAAGGACGTCAAGAGCCTGTGTGAATACTCAGGTTCGTTTTCGCCGGTGGAGTAGAACGCGCGAAAATCGAGCCCCGCAGCCGGGTCCCCGGTTCGCGCCGCTTTTGCGCGAACTGGGGTGGAGGAGGGGCAGAAGTGAAGTTAGCCCAGGACGTAGCGCAGCGGAGTCCTGGGTAGAGTGGAAGATGAGAGTGAGTCCCGTAGGGACGGCAGGGTTCTTACACAGACTCGGCAACTCCCCGGGTACGCTCGGGGACGCCACTCCCGATCGAATATTGACTCATCCAACACAACCCGCTGGACTCCGCGTCTCATACGGGCGACAATTACCACCACCGATGCCTGGCGAGAAAAAAAAACGCAGCAAGGCGACCGGCTCCTCCGATCCCATCATTCCCGACAAGCTCTACTTCCGCATCGGTGAAGTCGCCAAGCTTTGCCGGCTCCCCGCCTACGTGCTGCGCTTCTGGGAGACCGAGTTCCCGCAACTCAAGCCGGTAAAGAGCAGCACCGGCCAGCGCATGTATCGCCAGCGTGACGTGGAAAATGTTCTGCGCATCCGTCAGCTGCTCTACGACGAGGGCTTCACTATCGCCGGCGCCCGCCAGCACCTGAAAGACGAACTCAAACCCGCGCATCGCCAGGATGGCCTGCCATTCCCCAAACAGCGTTCCGCGGAGCTGAAGAAAGTCCGCCAAGGCTTGCAGGAAATCCTGGTCATCCTGAAGAAGCGCCGTCAAGGATTTTGAGCACCCACCGTATGCTCCCGGAACTTGGACACGGCGGCGAGCGCGCTAATCCTCGCCTGTTTTGTCATCCCGACCGCAGGCGGCCCGATTTTGCCCCACCGGAGTGGAGCGATCTGGGGTTACACTTTCCCCCGCCGTCTGACTAAACTGAACACATTGGGTGCCCCTTCTTCGCCTCCGTTGCGAAGGGTGGGCCTATCCACTAGCCACTATCTACTAACCACTAACCACTGCCGTCATGAAGACCAACGCCGTGCGCCTGCTCGATTCGCTCAACGTGAATTACGAGCTGCGCGAATACGAAGTCGATCCCGACGACCTCGCCGCCGAGACCGTGGCCGCGAAGATCAGCATGCCTCCCGAGCAGGTGTTCAAGACGCTACTGGCCCGCGGCGATCGCAACGGGCCGTGCTTCGCCGTCGTTCCCGGAGACGCCGAGCTCGATCTCAAAGCGCTCGCCCGGCTCACCGGCGACCGCAAAATCGAACTGGTTCACCTGAAGGAAGTTCAACCACTCACCGGCTACATTCGCGGCGGCGTCACCGTGCTGGGCGCCCAGAAGGACTATCCCGTCTACGCCGACGAGACCATCGGCCTGTGGGACGTCGTCTCCATCTCCGCCGGAGTCCGTGGCACGCAGGTCCTCCTCGCTCCTGCCGACTACCTGCGCATCACCCGCGCCACCGTGGGTTCCATCGCCCGGGCGAAGATCTGAAGAGTCTGTGTGAATACTCAGTTTCGTTTTCGCCGGTGGAGTAGAACGCGCGGAAATCGAGCCCCAAGGGCGGAATTACAATAGCCCAGCACGTAGCCGCAACGGGGTCCCCGATTCGCGCCGCCTTTGCGCGAATTGGGGTGGTGAGGCGGAGTGCTGGGTGAGGTGAAAAGTAGGTCCGAGTCCCCCGGGGACGACACAGGTTCTCAGTCTGGTGTGAAAAGAAAAGTCTTGGTTCGCGAGTGGAACGGATCGAGCGAAAATCGAGCCCGACGGGCGGAATAATAGTAGCCCAGCACGTAGCCGCAACGGGCTCCCCGAATTCGCGCCGCCTTTGCGCGAATTGGGGTGGTGAGGCGGAGTGCTGGGTGAGGTGGGAAGTAGGTCCGAGTCCCCCGGGGACGACACCGGTTCTCATACAGACTCTTTATCGCTGGCGACTACCTCCTTCCCAATTCGGTTCATTTTGTAGTCGTCGTGCTACCACTTTCACGTTTCGCATGGTATTTCTTACATGTCAATAGTGAGAAACACAACAATATGTCCTAAATTGCAGAAAACAAACCAGAAATAAATCTCCAAAATCGTGTCCAAATACCCCTGAAATGTGCTATATTGAAACTAGAGTTAGAGATTGGGAAGCGGTTCTGTACGCCTTCCTGAGAGCAACCCAGCCAATCGCTGGGTTTTCGTGTTTCTGGGCCAATCTGCCGCCTCACCGGGCATTTCTGGCCCGTGCCCAGCTTCGGCTGGGCTTTCGCGTTTCTGCATGCATTTTGGGTGGAGGAGGCCGGTGCGCCTCCAATTGAGCGGTCATCGCCGTCTAGGTCTTCAGCTCCTCGGGTACCTCATCCCGGGTATGAAACTTCATATGATTCGGCCAGCGGAAAGCAGGTATCCCGTCGGCCTGAAGGTCGGTCCTCGACGGTGCTCAATTGCGGGGCTTGAACGTCCTGCTCCACCCGCCATACCCCTGGGCCGCCGATCACGCTGCCCACGAACCTCCCCGGTAGGAGAACCAACATGCCACTCAAGACCAGCGTAACCCAGTCCGCCTAAGAAGCCTGCGCCGGCGCCGCTCGTAGCGCCGGCGTCAAGACCAAGACCGTCCACAAGGGCGCCGCTCGAAGACAAGCCGCCCCAAGCCGCGCGCTTCAGCGAGCGCCTCGAAGAAGCCCAAGCGCCACCCTGCGGCCTTTTCCTCGCTGAAGTCGCGGCAACAGGCCGTGGAGCGCGCCAAGTTGCAGGTCTGGCGTCACCTGCAGGAGATCAACGGCGCGGTCATCAAGCTGGCGGAATCGGGCAGCTACCTGGCGGCCCGCACCCTCTTCGAGTTTGCCGGCGTGTACTCCCTGCCACCGCTGGAAGACGAGCTGCGCCCAGCGCTCTTCCGCCTGCACCTGTAACTGAGCCGCGCCTCTCCCCTGGCGATGGAGAAGCCCGCGCCGACGGTCAATCGCGTCGAAGCCTTTCTGCAGAGCCTGGGACTCGATCCCTTGTCGGACGAAGAGCCTGAGCCTGACGTGGCCGCCTGAATCATGCGCCCAATGTCTTGATTTTCTGTCATCCCGAGCGGAGTCCGTTCGCTTGCGAACGGGCGGAGCCGAGGGAACCCTATACCTCTAACTCACTGCCCGCTTTTCGACGCCTGCGCTGCCCCGCCTTGTAAAATGATCAGTGGAGTTTCCGCCTCGGCGGCCGGCTCCGCCGAGGAGCTCCTGACGCATGGACATGACGTGGGTGACCGACCGCATCGCCTTGGGCGGCGGCATCTGGAACGATGAAAAAATGATCGAGGTGGTTCGCGCCGGCGTGACTCACATCGTGGACATGCAGATCGAATGGGACGACACCGCCCTCGCCCAGCCCTACGGTGTGAAGGTGCTGTGGAACCCGACCGACGACGATTTCAAGCTCAAGCCTCCGGCGCTACTGCAGCGCGGCGTCGACTTTGCGCTGGAGGCGCTGGACGACGCCGAGACGAAGGTCTTCATTCACTGTGCGGCCGGGGTGCACCGTGCTCCCATGATGACGCTGGCGGTGCTGCGCGCCCTTGGCTTCGGCCTCGACGATGCCATGGACATGATCCAGGCGCGGCGCCCGGTGGTGGACTTCGCCGATGTGTACGTGCGCAGCGTCGAGGAGTTCATGCGCACCTATCAGACCGCGAGCCCCGAAGGGGCGAAACAATCTTAGCCCAGCACGTGAGTGCTGGGTAGGCAGTAAATGGTCCCGAGTCCCTTGGGACGCCACACCTCTTACGCACGATCCAGGCAATCCCGATCGTAAATATCCCACAATGTGGGACATTACTCTGATCAACGATCTTTACCTTCCGCCGGCTTCGGCCGGCAGCAGAGAGGCATGACTTATGCCGACCATCAGCCGCCTCACCGGGCGGTTTTTTTCTGTCCTCATTCCACTCGCTCTCGCCATCACACCGCTCCTTGCCCAGGGCCCCAGGCATCAACTGTCTCCGGCTCCCACGCTGTGTCAGATCTCGGACACTGTGTATCGCGCCGACGGAACTCCGGCGCAAGGCACCGCCCTGATCTCCTGGCCGGCCTTCACCACCGCTGCCGGACAGGCGGTGACCCCTGGTTCGCTCACCGTCACACTCGATGCCGGCGGCGGCTTCAACGCCAGCCTCGCGCCCAACACCGGAGCCAGCCCTGCGGGCACTTATTATCGTGCGATCTTCAAGCTCGACGATGACACCGTGCAATCTGCCTGGGCTGGGGAATACCGCGCCATCAGCGACTTCCTCCCCGCTGGCGACATCATCCCCGCCAATGCAATACAAATCTCGGCACCATCGAGGGGAGCATCGTTCACCGCCACCATCCGCGAGGTGGAGTTACAAGTGGTCTCGCTCCGCGACGATCGCTCCGAGTACTTGCTGCGTTTCTCCAATGATGCCGCTGAAGCTGCTGGCCTTCAAGTTCGACACGATGACCTTGGCGGCACCGCTTGCAACGGTGTTCACGACGACAGTCTCGTCATCGTCTTTGTACCTCCCGGCGCTTACGGCAGCACAAGTCACTGACATCATCGCGTCCGAAATTACCGTCGACGCCGGGGTCGCTCCGCCTCCTGGTGGCGGCATTGAGGTGCGACGCTCCAACGGCGGTTGGGGCGCCGGAAGCGACGGCAATCTCGCCGGCCGCTTCACCACGCAATCCTTCACCCTGCCGCGCCTCTCCCGCGTGCAAGGCTATTACCTGAGGCAATACGACGCCTCGTCGCCTCCCAAGTACTCACGCAACTCAGCTCTCGTGCATGTGGACTATCCGCTGTGACGAGCAGTCCAGACAATAGGAAGGTCTTGCAGTAATGACTGAGTCGCGCCTGCCTGAATGCCTCGGTCTGGGCCGGCACAAGTAGTTCCACAGTCCGTGGCCTGTCTCCATTCCAGACACAGGCGGGCTAATCGCCACAGAGACACACAGGCACGGAGAACCGTAGTTCCAAATGCCGCCAGGAAAAGCTTCACCGGCTTCAGTGTATGTCCGGTGCGACCACTATCTCCTAACGCTGCAAGGTTTCTCCGTGCCTCTGTGTCCCTGGGGTGAATTCCGTTTCCTGTCTCCAACGATCTGTTGCTGCGCCGCGTCGAACGTCTCAGGTATCCTCAAGATTCACCTGAGGCTTGCAGATGAAGTCGTTCCTCAATCTCCTGATGCTGGCAGCCGCTATCAGCATCTCCGCATTGGCCCAAGAGCCCGCCACCACCCCGCAAAGTTCGTCCTCCACCTCTAACACTCCCGTTGAACAGCAGAGCAACGCAGCCAGCGCGATCAAGGACACCAGTGGCGCCCGTGGCGATCAGGCAACGAAGCCTGCCGAAGCTAAAGGTACTACGCTGATTGGTTGTCTAAGCGGACCCAACCCGGAAGGCCGGCTTGTGCTGACCAGCATGCAACACCGTACCGGGGTGGAGGTCCTTGGCCCCGACGATTTGAAGAACGATATAGGCACCAAGGTCAAACTGACGGGTGCCTGGGAGGCCAGCCCTCAGCCGAATGCCAAGGCAGCGCGCCGGTTCCGAGTGACCGCAACGGAGGTACTCTCGCAGCAATGCACAGTGCCCAGTGAGAAAACGCCGGTCAGCAAAGAGAAACAGCGGCAACGTGAGGAGCAACAACAGCAGAAGCAGAGCAACCCCGGCGGGTCGCCCAGCCCGAAATCAGTAGCTTCACGCGGCCCGATACCCCAAACCCTAGAACAGTTTCTTCGAATCCAGCAAGATCGTAACCGGCCCGCTATTCACCAACTCAACTTCCATCATTTCCTGGAAGCGTCCCGCCTCGCAGCGCAGGCCAAGCGCGCGAATCGCCTCTACGAACCGCTCATACAACTCTCGCGCATGCTCCGGTCGTGCGGCCGCATCGAACGAAGGCCGCTTGCCGCGCCGCACGTCTCCAAAAAGCGTGAATTGCGAGACCGCCAAGACCGCCCCACCTATCTCCGCCACGCTAAGGTTCATCTTCCCGGCTTCATCCTCAAAGATCCGTAATCCCGCCACCTTCTCCGCCAGATAGTCGACATCAGCCTCCGCGTCTTCCTGCCCGACTCCCAGCAGCACCAGCAGGCCTGTTCCGATTTCTCCAGCAATCTCGTTTCCGACCTTGACCGACGCCCGGCTCACTCTTTGCACCACGGCTCGCATGGCAGGGTTGTACCACAGCCGCCGAAGGTTAGACACCGCGGGCCGCCATTTGCGCCGCAGAGAATTTACTCTCGCGTTGACCATTGCAAAGGCCACCGTTTAGGATGAATCGGGCATCATGTATCTGAGGCGCTCGCGAAGCCAATCGTGTGCTTCGGCGGTCTGGAGAGCGCTCGGCTTTCTTTACACGGCCTCCTAACTGCAATTAGACTTACGGGTTTGCCCGCCGCGGCGGACGCCAAGGCGTGCGACAGGAGATGGAATCGATGGCTTCGGTTGAAGAACGGGTGAAACAGATCATCGTGGAGCAGTTGGGCGTGGATGAAGCGGAAGTGACGCCCAGCGCTTCGTTCGTAGACGACCTCGGCGCCGACTCGCTCGACACGGTCGAGCTGGTCATGGCTTTCGAGGAGGCCTTCGAGATCGAAATTCCTGACGAGGACGCGGAGAAGATCCGCACCGTGCAGGACGCCGTGACATACATCGACCAGCACGCTAAGGCGAAGAAGTAGCCGCCAGTCCGGCCACCCGCCCCGGTCCGCGCGCCAGCGGAGCGGCCTGGCCCCGGCCAACCGACATACCAAGTTTTTCGCTCGCCCTGGCAGGCGGGTCGAAAGGAGATTGCTGACCTCATGGCATCCGTAGATGAACGCGTAAAACAAATCATCGTGGAGCAGTTGGGAGTGGACGAGGGAGAGGTAACGCCTAACGCATCGTTCGTGGACGACCTGGGCGCCGATTCGCTGGACACCGTGGAACTCGTAATGGCCTTCGAAGAGGCCTTCGAGATCGAGATTCCCGACGAGGATGCGGAGAAGATCCGCACCGTAAAGGACGCCGTGGACTACATCAACTCGCACGCGAAGGGATCGAAGTAGATTGAGTCGTCGTGTCGTCGTAACGGGAATCGGAGTCATCTGCGCTGTCGGCCACAACACCGAAGAGGTGTGGTCAGCCCTGCTCGCCGGCAAGAGCGGCGTGGAGCGGATCGTCGCCTTCGATGCCTCGCAGTTTGCCTGTCAGATCGCCGCCGAGGTCAAGAACTTCGACCCCTTGCAGTTTGTGGACAAGAAGGAAGCGCGCAAGATGGCGCGCTTTATTCATCTGGCCATCGCCGCCAGCGACGAAGCCCTGCGCATGGCCAACTACAAAGTCGAAAACGAAGACATGGCCGAGCGTACCGGGGTGAACATCGGCTCCGGCATCGGTGGTTTCGACATCATCGAGCGCGAACACTCTAACCTGCTCAACGGCGGCCCGCGCAAGATCTCGCCGTTCTTCATTCCTGCGGCCATCGTCAACCTTGCTGCCGGCCAAGTCAGTATTCGGAACAACGCCAAAGGCCCCAACGAGGCCACCTGCACGGCCTGCACCACCAGCGCTCACTCCATAGGCGACGCGGCCCGGGTCATCAAGTACGGCGACGCCGACGTGATGATTGCCGGGGGTACGGAAGCCGCCATCACGCCCATGGGCGTCGGCGGATTCGCGGCCATGCGCGCGCTCTCCACCCGCAACGACGATCCTCATCGCGCCAGCCGCCCCTGGGACAAAGACCGCGACGGCTTCATCATCGGTGAAGGCTCCGGCATTCTCATCCTGGAAGAACTTGAGTTCGCCAAGAAAGCGCGGAGCCAACATCATCGCCGAGGTCGTCGGCTACGGCATGAGTGCCGACGCCAACCACATCACGCAGCCCGCGCCGGAAGGCGAAGGCGGCTACCGCGTGATGCGTAATGCCATGCGCGATGCCGGCATTTCAGCCGGAACAGATCGGCTATGTCAACGCACATGGCACTTCAACCCCGCTGGGTGACGAGTTGGAAGCCACCGCGATCAAGCGCGCGCTTCGGCGATCATGCCTACAAGATGTTGGTCAGCTCGACCAAGTCGATGACCGGTCATCTGCTGGGCGGCGCCGGCGGATTGGAAGCAGCGATCACGGTGCTGGCGCTGCGCGATCAGATCGTTCCGCCCACCATGAACCTCGACAATCCCAGACGAAGGCTGCGATCTCGATTTCGTTGCCCCACACGGCGCGCAAGGTCACCATGGATTACGCCATGTCCAATTCGTTCGGCTTCGGCGGCACCAACGGCTGCCTGGTGTTCAAGCGCTGGACGGAGTAGAGGCAAGTAGCAGCGATTCCAGAACCCAAGACGCTGTCATCCCGGTAGCGGTTTCTTCGAGTCCCCTGAGGCATCGCCAAAAAAGAAAGCACGGAGAAATTCTCCGTGCTTCGGTGTCATGGTTGCGCACTCGGGTCTTACGCCTTCTTGCCCTGGCCTTTCAGCACCTCGATCTGCGCGATTCAACTGATCGTCGGGCTGATTGGCCTTCTGCTTGTCCTGCTGCGCGTCGTCCTGCGCGTTCTCGTCCTCGTCCGGGGCGATGAAGTCATCATTGCTGTCGGCCACCAGAATATTCGGCGTGACCGCAGTGTCCTGGACCGCCTTGCCCGAGGGCGAGTAGTACTTTGCCACCGAGAGCATGAGCGCCGAGCCGTCCGGCATGTCGATGACTTTCTGGATGGACCCCGAACCGAAGGTCTTGTCGCCGAGCACGTCACCGCGCGCGTTCTCCATCACGGCAGCAGCCACGATCTCCGCCGGCCCCGCCGTACCGCGGTTCACCAGCACTACCAACGGCAAGTTGGTCGCCACCGCCTTCTCAGGATCGGCGTTGAAGGTCTGCTTGGGATACTTCTGCCCTTGCAGGTAAGTGATGGTGCCGTGATTCAGGAAAAGGTTCGCGGTCGCGATGCCCTCACTCTCTTCGCCATCGCCGGAATTGCGCAGGTCAAGAATGACTTTCTTGGCGCCTTCCTTCTGCACCGCCTTCAGCTTGTTGGCGATCTCCTGCGAACGTCCCTTGGGGAAGTCATCCACCTTGATGTAGGCAATCCCCTCTTCCATCATCTTGTCGCTGATCGGCGGATCGGTAACAATCGCGCGGGTAAGCGCCGACTTCACCGGCTGCGCGCGTCGCGGACGCACCACGGAAACGTTCACCACCGATCCCGGTGTCCCGGTCAGCAGACCGTCAATCTCCGCGAGCGACATGTCGCGCGTGGTCTTGCCTTCGATCGCCTCGAGGATGTCCCCGCTCTCAATCTCCGCCTTGTCGGCCGGCCCGCCCGGAATGACCGAGATCACCGCAGCATAGCCGTAGCGCTTCGACACGGCTGCGCCAATGCCGGCCTTGCCTTCCTTGCGCTGCTTGTAATCCTTGTACTCCGTAGGATCGAGATAGCTGGAGTTGGCGTCAAGCGATTCCAGCAGCCCATGCAGGGCGCCGTTGGTCACGCTCGGAATGTTCGGTTCCTCGACGTACTCGGTACGAACACGCGACAGAACTTCGCTGTAGACGCCCAACTGGCGGTAAGAACCGTCGTCGTTGGTGTTGGCTCGAACCCCCAGTCCGCCGACCACGACAAATGTGGCAAGCAGAAAGGACAGGCCGAGAACGATAAGCTTGGTGGTCTTTGACATATGTAATTCGCTGGTGGGAGGGGAACTCTCGCTCCCATTCTACCTCAGTTTCGATGCTGGCCCGGTGGCAAGGTTCCGGGAAAATCGCTAAATCTTGCCAATTCACGCCCCCCGCTAATCGGTTGGACGTGCCAAGCTGGCGAATCGTAAGCCTGAAAGCAATTCGCAGCTCTTCCAGCTTCCCAGTTCCCGCCCGAAGTGCGCGCTCTAAACAAAGGGATTCATAACTCGCAGGTCGCCAAATCGTTGCTCATGCTGGAGATCCTCGCTATAGAGAACGCTGCATTGCACCTGGATGGCTGCGGCGATGATTAGGGAGTCGTACCAGGATAGGCGGTGCCTGTCTTGCAAGCGCAGCGCCTCCCCATATAGGGACTGAGAAGAATGGACAGCCAACAACGGACGAAACACGGTGCCGAGATACTGTTCAGCTTCGCCAGCGGTCATCGGATGAACGAAGCGACGTAGAGCAATGTTGAAAAATTCTTGTACCACCTGGTAGCTCACTATTCCTTTACGCGTCGCCACGGCTTGCCGGATGAGTTGCGTGGACCGGCGGGCCTTCGCCGCTGCACTCGTGTCGAAGGAATACACGAAAACATTCGTGTCCAGAAAGAACCTACCGTTCATTCATTTCGTCCCGGCTAAAATGGCGGCCGGCCTTGACGTGACGAAGGCGCCGCATTAATGCATCCACCTCTTGCCCGTTCCCCGCGTGGACCGTAAAAGCCTCCAACCATTCCCGAAAGGCCGCGTTAAGGGTCTTGTGTTGGGCTCGCGCCACCAGCCGTGCCTGTTCGATCAACTCCTCGTCGGCACTGAGAGTAATGTTCTTCATACGATGATAGTGTACACGAAAATCGTGCGCTTTGTCGAGATTCCGCAGACATATCCCCGTGTGATTTTCCTCACAACTACCTGTCGTCCCGGCTGATAGACTCCTGTGTTCAATCCCTTCACCGAGGTAGCATGTCCCGCAGTCTTGACCAATCCCGCGCTTTGCAAAAACGAGCCGAGCAGCTCATTCCCGGCGGAGTCAATTCCCCGGTCCGCGCTTTCCGGTCCGTTGGCGGCACCCCGCCGTTTCTGGTGCGCGGGATGGGCGCGCACGTGTGGGATGCTGATGGCAACCAGTACATCGACTACGTTGGCTCTTGGGGACCGCTGATCCTCGGCCACTCCCAGCCCGAGGTCCTGGAGGCCATCGTCCAGGCTGCGCGCAACGGCACCAGCTTTGGGGCCTCCACTCCGACAGAAGCAGATCTCGCCGCTCTGGTGGTTGAGGCCTTTCCAGCAGTCGAGAAGGTCCGCTTCGTCAGCTCCGGAACCGAAGCGACGATGTCTGCTATCCGGCTCGCCCGCGCTTTCACCAAGCGCAAGTTCATTGTGAAGTTCGAAGGCTGCTATCACGGACACAGCGACGCGCTCCTGGTCAAGGCAGGCTCCGGGCGTGGCGACGCTTGGCATTCCCGGCTCGGCAGGCGTACCGGAGGAATTTGTCGAGTTCACGCTCGCATTGCCCTACAACGATCGCAACGCCGTTGAAGAGGCCTTCGGCAAGTTCAAGGGCCAGATCGCCTGCGTTATCGTCGAGCCGGTGGTCGGTAACATGGGTTGCGTTCCACCTCAACCGGGCTATCTCGCGGCTCTGCGCGAAATCACCGCGCGAGAAGGGGCGCTGCTCATTTTCGACGAGGTCATGACTGGTTTCCGCGTGGCCTTTGGTGGCGCGTCGGAGCTGTACAACATCAAGCCTGACCTCACCACGCTGGGCAAGATCATCGGCGGAGGCCTGCCGGTGGGTGCTTATGGCGGACCGGCAAAGATCATGGACCTAGTCGCTCCGCTGGGTCCGGTGTACCAAGCGGGAACGCTAAGCGGTAATCCGCTGGCGATGGCGGCAGGCATCGCGACTCTGTGCCAGTTGAAGGCCAACCGGCAGCAGTTCTACAAGCAACTCGATGACATGGCGGGCAAACTGGTGGCGGGGATCACCGCGGCGGCAAAGGAAGCGGGAGTGGCAATGACCGCCAACCGCGTGGGGTCGATGTTCACGTTCTTCTTCACTGACAAACAGGTCACCGATTGGGAGACCGCCGCCACCTGCGACACAGCCAAGTTTGGACGCTTCCACGGAGCCCTGCTCGACGCCGGAGTCTGGCTGCCGCCCTCGCAGTTCGAAGCCGCATTCCTCAGCATCGCCCACACCCAGGGCGATATCGACGACACAGTCGCTGCGGCGCGAGAAGCGTTGGCGTTGCTGTAGTTTTCCAACTCTTTAGCTGATTGCAGATGACCGACTACTGACTGCCGCTTTTCCATCATCTCCGGTATGGTCACGAACTCGAACCCCTCGCCCAGATAGCGACTGAGAATGCGGTCGGTGGCTTCCACGTGCGGCTGCGGTCAGCGCCCATACGCACATGAGAGCCGTCGTGCAGCAGGATGACGTCGCCGCCGCGAATCTGACGCTCAACACGAGCGACGATTTCATCGGCCGACTTCGCATTCCAGTCGTGGCCGCTCACGTTCCACATCACCGTCTGCAGCCCGAACGCTTTCACCGTGCGCAGGGTCGCCGGTCGACGCCCCCCGAACGGAGGCCGGAAGAGGTTGGTTTCGACACCAGTGGCGTCGAGGATGGCTTGCCTGGTCTGCACGAGTTCACTGCGCAACTCGGGTACCTGCTCAAAGATCAGATTGGGATGGCTCCACGTGTGGCTGCCAATGACGTGGCCCGCAGCCACCAGGGCGCGCGCGATCTCCGGTTTCTGCTGGACGTATTGACCAATAAGAAAAAAAGTTGCCTTCACGCCATGACGTTCCAGCACTTCCATCATGCGCCACGTGCAGGGATCGTTGGGGCCGTCGTCGTAGGTAAGCGCCAGCAGGCGAGGACCCGGTCCCAGGCCGATGAACGTCCGGCCGTAGAGCTGCGAGGTGGGCGACATGGTGTGGTAGCCCGCCAGGCAGGCCAGGCCCGCAACCCCCACTCCGCCGATGAGTTGCGTAAGCATTGCGTCAATTGTAGCTGGGAGGCCGCGCTCGTCGACTTTCGCTATTTGCTTTTCGCTCTTCGCTGGGGCATTCCTGGGGCACGCGAGGACCTCTTGGTGGCCGGTTAGCTACCCTAACTCTTATGCGGCGCACTGAGGCGCGGGTTGTCTGCGAAGAGCGAAGAGCGAAAGGCGAGCAGCGAAGAGCAGTCCCGGTGGAAAACTCGCGCCAACATTTACCATCCCGCCAATTGCGCGCAGACCGCGAGCAAGATATTCTGCGGTTCGTAACGTTCAACTCCCATGGCGAACCTCTTTCGAACCACCCCGGTACATCGCAGTCGAAGGCCCAATTCGAGTCGGCAAGAGCACCCTCTGCCAGGTCATTGCAGAAACCCTGCACGCGCAGCGCATTACCGAACCCGAGCACAATCCGTTTCTGCGATCGTTCTACGAAGGCGAGCATGGGGCCGCCTTCCAGGCGCAGTTCGCTTTCCTCATCGCGCGCTACGAGCAGCTGGGCAGTCTTGACGTTAAACGCAACCCCAACAAAACCTACGTTGCCGATTACATTTTCGAAAAGGACAAGCTGTTCGCCTGCCTCAATCTGGGCGATGCGGAGCTCGACGTTTACAACCGCTACTACGAGCTGTTTCGGCAGAACGTGCCCACGCCCGATCTCGTCATCTACCTGCAGGCCACGCCCGAAGTGCTGAAGAAGCGGCTCAAGAAAAAGAACGCGCCTGGCGAGAAGGCCATCAGCGACGACTATCTCGAAGAGGTGATCAAAGCATACGAGCACTTTTTCTTTCACTACACCTCGTCCGACCTGCTGATCGTGAACACCTCGGAGATCGACTTCGTGGAACGCAGCGAAGACTTGCAGGCGCTACTGCGGCGGGTCAGCGAGCCCATTCGCGGCACCCAGTACTTCCTGCCGCTGGGGCCGGACGAGCAATCGGCAAGAGCCTAGCTCGCTTTCACCAACTTTTCATCCCTTATCACTGCATTGTGCGGCCACTTGCGTTACCCTTCTCCCAACCGGGAACGGACAGGAGGGCATCATGCCGGACTCACTCTTCTCGCCTGAATTTCAATCAATTTTTGGGCAGGCCCGGGACACCGGTGCGCCTACCGCGTTTCCCTCTCCCATCGATTGGCGAGACCAATGGATTTACTTCTTGATGGTCGACCGCTTCAACAATTCCGCAGCACCGCCGCGACATGTGCCTTTCGACGATCCCGGATTCTTCGGCTTCCAAGGTGGCAACTTCGCCGGAATTCAGGACCAGTTGCCCTATATCAAGGGTCTTGGCGCAGGCGCCATCTGGCTCAGCCCCGTCCTGAAGAACCTGCCCTTCGAGGAAGGCACCTACCACGGTTACGGCATTCACCACTTCTTGCGGGCCGACCCGCGTTTTGCCAAAGATCCCGCGCGCGCCGATGACGAGCTTCGATCTCTGGTTGATGCCGCCCATCAGCAGGGTCTGTACGTGATTCTCGACATTGTGCTGAACCACACCGGCAACGTATTCACCTATCAATGCGACCCCGGAGAGAAAACCTGTTTGGATAACTCCGGTGCCGAAGCGGACTTTCGGCCCTTCGCACGTGATATTCGATGGAATGACGAGAACGGGAATGCGCGCTCCGACTGGCCTGATATTGCGGCCATTCTCAGTCCGCCTAGCAACGCGCTGGTGTGGCCCAGCGAACTGCACGATAACTCCTTTTTTCGCCGCCAGGGAAATCCGGGTTCCGGCGACGATACGGTCGGCGATTTCGCATCTTTGAAGCAGTTCCGCACCGACCTCGTCCAACTGCAACAATTCCTGATTCGCTCGTACCAGTATGTGATCGCCCGCTTCGATGTGGATGGATTCCGTATCGATACCTTGCGATACCTCAAAGGGGGATTGCCGCAGCTCTTCGGAAATTCGGTTCGGGAATTTGCCCTGAGCATCGGGAAGAAGAATTTTTTTACGTTTGGAGAAGTGTTTGTAGGTGATGCGGAGGAGGAGATCGCTCGGTTCATCGGCCGCACAACCAGCGACCAGTCCGACATGGTTGGTGTAGACGCGGCGCTGGACTATCCCCTGTTCTTTAACCTGAAGCCCGTAGTCAAAGGCTTCTCGGCGCCTTCCGACCTGGTGAGCATGTACCAGACGCGCAAGCGTATTGAGGCCGACGTGCTCAGCTCGCACGGGGATGCCACCCGTTTCTTTGTGACCTTCTTGGACAATCACGACGTCAAGGAGCGACTCCGTTTCGTTCAGCCCGGCAATGAGCACCAATTCGACGACCAGGTGACTCTCGGCTTGGCGTGTCTCTATAGCCTTCCCGGCATTCCCTGTTTGTACTACGGGACCGAGCAAGGTCTTCATGGGGTTGGCAGCGATCCAGCGGTGCGCGAGGCCATTTGGGGTGGGCCGGGATTCCCCGCGGATGGCCTGTTCTACAAACCAATCAGTCAGATCGCAAAGGTTCGCGCTTCGCATCCAGCGCTACGATACGGCAGGTTCTACTTCCGCCCGATCTCGGGCGATGGAGAGCATTTTGGAGTGTCCGCCGATCCCCAGGGAATCGTCGCCTTTTCGAGAATCCTGATGGATCAGGAGGTCGTAGTCGCAGCAAATTGCAGCACTTCCGGCGCACGAAACTTCGATGTAGTCGTGGACAGCACGCTGAATCAGCCCGGCGACCAGTACCAGGTGCTCTACAGCAACAAGTCCACCTCCACCAAACCACAGCCGGTGCGAGGCAAGCCGCCGGGTTCTGTCAGCGTTCAGGAAACCGACGGCGGAGTGGGGACGGGACCCCTCTGCTCGATTCGGGTGACCTTGGCTCCGTTAGAGGTTCAAATTCTCAGCCAGTGAGGAGATTGTTGTGAAATGCCCTGTCCAAGCCAGTCTTGCTTGGGCGGGCTTGCTCCATTCCAAGTCGGCATCACGCCTTCACGCTGCGGTCTATCACTTGCTCCGAGGTCAGACCATATAAGGGCGGGGTTGGTACGTCCAGCATCGCCAGATAGATGTAGATCTGGCCTCGGTGGTGGATTTCATGTTCCACCATCGCTCGCAGCCACTTCCACATCGTGATGGACGCCCCGTCGGGCGTTGCGCATTTGCGATTGAGGTCTTCTGCACCCAGACGGGAAATGATCTCGATCGATTCGCGGTGCATCGTTTCCTGAAAGGCTAGGACTTCTTCCAGCCCGTCTGCCAATTCTTTGCCGCATCTCGCATAACGGCTCGGCCTACCCTGAATCGTCTCGACGAACATATACCGCTCGATGGCGGCAATGTGCCGTACCAGGTCACCCAGCGTGAACTTGCCCTTGCGATAGGACCATTCCAACTTGTCTTCTGGAATGCATCGGACTACGCGCACGGTACGTTGGTGGACTTTGCCAAGATATTCAAGGAAGATTTCGAGGTCCTGGATTTGCATAACGTGGCTGCGGACGGCCCGTCAAGTTCAAGCCAGCTGAATGCTCTGGGGTTGAACTTCAGTGGGTCGGCGGCACGTACTCCTTCGGCTTCTCGGCCCCCTCGCCAAAGAAGTAAGCCTCCATCTGCTGCACGATGAATTCCTGGTGTTCCTTCTTCCACGGCTGCAGGCGATATTCGTTGAGCAGCATTTTCATGTGCTCCTGCCACTGCTCCCACGCCAGCTTGGAGACGTTGTCGTAGATGCGCTGTCCCAGCTCGCCATCGAACGGCGGCTCGTCCAGACCTTCCGTTTCGCGACCCATCTTTACGCACTTCACCATGTGTGCCATCAAGAACTCCTGTTATTCGCCAGTGCCAACCGTTGATTCTAACGGCGGCAGCCTCAGAACCCAAATAGCGATAATGCGAATACCCACCCGGCAGGGACGCTGGCCCTTGAATTCGTCGCGTTCTCGTGAAAGATTGGACGAATATCATGGGTCGGGAATCGCCGCCCTATTCGATGCGGAGCCGGTGATTAACGCGCTTTTTTCCCCGGGCGTGTCGATCTTGAGCTGGTCCAATCGTCGATAGAGTGACACCGCCCGCGGCGCGGTGAGGAGGAGCCAGGTATGAGCAAGGTCAGAGTGCTAGTTGGCACGCACAAGGGTGCGTTTATTCTGGAATCGGACGGAAAGCGCGAACGGTGGGACGTGAGTGGTCCACATTTCGCAGGCTGGGAACTTTATCACCTCAAGGGATCGCCCGTAGATCCAAACCGCATCTACGCCTCACAAACCAGTGGCTGGTTTGGGCAGGTCATCCAGCGCTCTAACGACGGCGGCAAGACATGGGAGGCGCCGGGAGGCGAAGTAAAGCCCACGCCCGACGCCATGCCGGCGGGCGCGAGCAACAAATTCGTTTACGATACTTCGCCGGAGACCGGCGCGTCGCTTACCACGCACCAGTGGTATGACGGCACCCAGCACCCGTGGGAGTTCAAACGCGTCTGGCATCTGGAACCGTCGCTCACCGATCCCGACACAGTCTACGCCGGAGTTGAAGACGCGGCCCTATTCCGCTCCACCGACGGCGGAGCGAGCTGGCACGAACTCGCCGGACTGCGCGGCCACGGCACCGGACCGCACTGGCAGCCGGGTGCGGGAGGTATGTGCCTGCACACCGTGATCCTGGACCCAAGCGACCCCGGCCGGATTTTCATCGCCATTTCGGCGGCAGGAGCGTTCCGCACGGACGACGGCGGCAAGACGTGGAAGCCGATCAATCGTGGACTGCGTTCCCAGTACATTCCCGACCCGAACGCGGAAGTCGGACACTGCGTTCACCATATCGCGATGAATCCATCGCGCCCGGGTGTGCTGTTCATGCAGAAACACTGGGACGTCATGCGTAGTGACAACGCCGGCGACACCTGGCAAGAGGTCAGTGGAAATCTGCCCACGGACTTCGGGTTCGTGATCGATGTTCACTCCCATGAGCCAGAGACCATCTACGTGGTCCCCATCAAGAGCGATGGCGAGCACTTCCCGCCGGACGGAAGACTGCGTGTGTACCGCAGCCGTACGGGTGGAAACGAGTGGGAGCCGCTAACCAAGGGTCTGCCGCAATCCAACTGCTATGTGAACGTGTTGCGCGATGCAATGGCGGTGGATTCGCTCGATTCGTGTGGGGTGTATTTCGGCACCACGGGCGGGCAGGTGTACGCATCGGCCGATGCCGGTGACAGTTGGGTCCCCATCGTCCGGGACCTTCCCGCCGTGCTCTCGGTCGAGGTGCAGACACTGCCATGATCCGTGTCATTCTGCCGGCTCATCTGCGGACGCTGGCGCATGTCGGTGGTGATCTGGAGCTGGAAGTGGAGGGCCGGGTCACGCAGCGCTCGGTCCTCGACGCGCTCGAAGCCCGCTACCCGATGTTGCGCGGCACCATCCGCGACCACGTGACGCAGCAGCGTCGCCCGTTCCTACGGTTCTTCGCTTGCGAGCAAGACCTTTCGCATGAGGCGCCCGACGCACCCTTACCAGACGCCGTCGTGTCCGGCGCGGAGCCTTTCCTTATTATCGGGGCCATTGCCGGCGGCTGACGAACCCGTGTTTTCCGGTTGCCCAAGCCGAGAATCCGCCACCTGCATCGATCACGAAACGGGTAAGCAATTTAGCACCCTGGTGCAAGTCTGTGCACCTCAGCAGGTTTGCGCCTTATATTTTCCAACGAGTTATCGCGGAGACAAAATTGCAACATGGTATCCAATGGTCTGTCTCGGAGTGCGCCCCTAGGACAGTTCTAAGTTCGCAACTCTCGAGAGCGCCCAGGGCAATGAGCGATCCTTTTCAACGACCTCTCCTTGCGCAATGACCGACCCCCTGTGAGCACCGCAAGGTGTTCGAGTTCAGTCGCAATTTCGCCCCACGATTCTTAACCGCGGAGGACACAAACTTGAACAAGAAATTTGGATGGATGTTGTGTTTGTTGGCTCTCGCCGTATGCGTCGGCAGTTTACCGGCGATGGCCGATACCGCCTACACCAATTTGCAAAGTGGTACCTACAATTGCTGCGCTGGCTGGACCGTTGGCGGCTCGAGTTCTCTCGTGGGACTCGTCGAGGACGCCCAGCTGTTCACCTCCCTTGTTACTGGCAATGTCAATCAGATTGACGTCGCGTTGTCCTTTGTGTCGGGCGACAACGGCGCCACAATCAGTCTCTGGAGCGACGTTGGCGGCGCCCCGGGCGTGAATTTGTCCGGGTTCATCAGTGCTCCCCCCAGCCCTCCCGCTGGAGGCTGCTGCCAGCTGACGACGGTGTCGGTTGCTGGAACTCCCATTGTCGCGGGACAACAGTATTTCGTCGTAATCGAAGCCGATAGCAGCACCTGGGACGCCTGGGATTGGAACGACACAGGCGCCGTTGGACAGCTCGATCAGAACTCGGGCAGCGGCTGGAACCAGTTTCCCGGCAACACCCTGGGCGGCATGGACATCCTGACCGGTAGCAGCGGTGGCACGACCCCGGAGCCTAGCTCACTGCTATTGCTCGGCACCGGCTTGGTTGGAGCATTCGGCGCCATTCGTCGGAAGTTGAACCGCTAACCTGCTACAAGTCAGTTCTTAAGCCGTAGCCGACCAGGCTGCGGCTTTTTTCGTGTCGAGAGCAGCTTCTGGATCTCATGCAAGAATGACCGCCCAGCCAGAAATTCGGTCCGCAAGCGGCGATGCAACACTGGCATCCGCTCACGGACCGGAAGGCAAACGTCGCGACCTATTTGTACGTAGCGTTCGTGCGCACCAGATAATCGCGATGCGGGGTGAGATCCACCATGGAAGCAAACGCCGGACCTCCTAGCGGGTTCGCCTTCATCCTGTCTCGTAGCGCCGCATTCACTTTGTCCAAGCCTTCCGCGTTGGCGGCGATGTAGAACACCCAGAACGAATCGGGCGATTCGGTGTGGATTGCTTCGGTGTCAACTTCGTACTCATGAATCGTGCCGTCGGCGAGCATTTTTTCCATCAGCGGCACGATCAGGTTCTTGCTGAGAATCTCCACCGCGTCGTTCGGTGCGTCCGCCTTTAGCTTGTAGGACGCTCCGTGCGTGTATGCATCCTTCCACGATCCGGCATGCCAGTTGTAATACCGGCTAACGTAGATGTTGTCCCAGTGTTTTGTGGCACTGGCCAGGACCGGAGATGTGGAATTGCCGGACTTGTAGAACTGGTCCAACAGGTTGAGCAGTCCAGCCATGGACATTGCTGACCACCAATCGTCGTGAGTCGGGCCGTCGGGCTGGTGAACCAAATTCACGTCACTGCCATATCCGACAATGGTTCCGCTGGCCATGGCCTGTTCCAAGACTTTCTGATCAGCCTCGTCCGCCTTGGCCATGTCGGCCCACTGCGCGCGGGGAATGCTCCAATTGCCGACGTAGGAATACATCGGCGGTTTCTCCTTAACGTCTGACATCTGCGCCCCTGCCGGCGCAGCCCAGACAGCGGCCATCGTGAGGGTGCATAGTCCTGCAAGAACTCGCCACAATTTCCTGTTCAACGTATCGTCCTCCGTAATTTAGTTAAGACCGCGTATCTGTCCAAAAAATGCTTTACGTGTCGCACACCGGTCGCTTGCCCAGCGCGTCACCTCCACTGCTGACGTCCTCTCAAATTCAAATCTTGGGAGTGCTTACGGACAGGCCTGAAGAGTCAAGGTTGGTGGCGCAATTTAGCGTGCGGATGCGCCTCCATCGAAACTCTCTTGCTGCTCTTACTTGGGTGTGAGATCGACGAACGGATTATGGGGGTAGTTACGGTGGAAAGCAATTGGGCAATGGTGGCGGCTCCCACTGCCCACCTCCGGGGGCCGTTATGCCTTCCGCCGCTCCTACCTGTGTGCTACAGAGGGGCAATGCGCACCCTCGGGGACTGCCCGGTGATCGATCTCCGCATCCATCACCAGCGCCCGGTGCTATTCGCCCAGCCATGCACCGTAGGGCCGCAGCCGCTCGATGTGATCGCAGATGATCTTGCAAGCTCCCATGATCGGTACCGCCAGAATCAGCCCCATCGCTCCCCACAGCCATCCCCAGAACAGCAACGCGATCGTGACTGCCAGGGGGTTCAATTGCAGGCGCTTGCCCAGGATCTTGGGATAGAGCACGTTCATCGCGATCAGGTGCAGCCCCAGAACTACGACGACCACGATCAGAAATGTGGCGGTCGTCAAGTGTCCCAGGTCGGCGATGAGCGGTGGAATAACGGCGAGAAGAACGCCAAGATAAGGAATCAGGCTCAGGAATCCGCTGATGGCCCCAAGGAAGTAGAAGTAGGGGAGTCCCATCATGCCGAACACAGCAATACTGCACACGCTCAGGAAGACCCCGATGATGAAGTTGCCGACGATGAACGACCGAATCATGCGGGCAATCAGACCCAGCATGACGTAGGCGGTGTTCCGGTTCTCCATGCTGAACAGCATCACCGAGGCAGAACGCACATGGTCCTGCCAGCTCAACATGAAGAAAACCAGAAACGGTACAAAGGTGATCGTCAGCACTAACTCCGACACCGAGCTGGCGTTCTTGCTGACCAAGTCGGTCCAGTCGCTCGATTGGCGAACGGTCACCGTCTTCTGGTCAGCTTCCGACGAGGGCAGCACCGTCTCGGTGGTTCGCTGAATCTGTTCGGCTTCCTCGCGTAGCCCTCCCATCATCTGCTGGATCCTCGCCTTGTATTGGGGCAACTCCTGCATGAACGACAACGCCCGGTTATAGGAAAGATAAGTTGCGGCCGCTCCAGCAATCACCAGGATCATCACGGCGATCAGCGACGCCAGGGCATTGGGTATGTTGAATCGGACCAGCAGGTCGACTAGCGGAGCCAGGACGAATGCGATGAGAATCGAGACCAGGATGACGACAATGATCAACTTGCCGATGTAAAGCATGGTCAGGACAGCGGCTGCCGCCAGGATAAGCAGCGCGGTTTCCTGGATTCGCATGATGCGGCGACGCTCCAGTTCGGCTACCGTGGAACGGCTGATCGCGACCTGCGGAATGGGGGCGGGACCACCTGCCGCGTTCGCATCCACGTCGGCATCGCGCTCACCAGTCGGGTAGGGCTCTGCGTCGTCTAGCAGCTTTTCTGACATTTTGCCTATGGTACTCGCATAACTCTCAGATTCCGAACATGATACTTTTGCTGTGTCCCCGATGGAAAATACTTTCACGACGACGCAGCCAGTTGATCAACCGCTCCGCGTCCTGGCGTTGGATTTTGGCGCACGGAACATCGGCCTGGCGGTGAGCGACGAGCTGGGAGTGACAGCCCAGGGTCTGCCTACTCTACGCCGCAGCAACAAACGCAATGATCTTGACTATTTGCGGCGAGTGATCAAGCAATTCCATGTTGCTGAGCTGGTGATGGGACTGCCTTTGCGAATGAGCGGAAGCGAGGGCATTCAATCGGAGAAGGTACAGGTGTTCGCCGAAGAGTTGCGTCGCAAGTTCAAGCTTCCGGTCCACCTGTTTGACGAACGACTGACTTCAGTCGAAGCCAATCGATTGTTGCGTGAGACTGACATGAGCACGCGGCACCGTGCGGGTGTGGTAGACCAGCTGGCTGCCGTGCTCATTCTGCAATCGTTTCTGGAATTCCGAAAGAACAGAAACCCGATAACCACGGATCAACCGGGATGAACCGGGCAGTGCACTAGCTCCTCCCATCATCTAAACTGCCTTATTCCATGCGAACATTTTTCACACTCGTGGCGCTGGCTGTACTGGCATTTGCTCTCTGGTTTGCGTGGGCCGCCCTCCTGCCCGTGCAGCCCTCCGAAACCAAGTTCGTGCTGCTGCGTCCGGGCTGGAGCACACGTCACATCGCGCAAACCCTCCAGCGCGACGGCATCATTCGCAGCTCTACGGCATTTCTTATGCTGCAATACGCTGAGGGAATGAAAACCCTCAAGGCCGGCGAGTACAAATTCGATGAGGCGGCCAGCGCTCGACAGGTGTGGCAGCGACTGGTCCGCGGCGATGTCTATGCGCGTACCGTCGTCGTCCCTGAAGGCTACAACTTGTTCGATATCGCGGCCGCGGTCGAGCAGGCGGGCCTGGGCCCGGCAGCCGATTTTGTTACTGCGGCCAAGGGAGATGTGTTTCTTCTGCGCGACATTGATCCCGATGCCAGGTCTCTCGAGGGATATCTCTTCCCCGACACCTATCAGTTCACCCGCATCGACAGCGCCCATGACATAGCTGCGGCGATGGTACATCGGTTTCGTCAGGAAACTCAGAAAATCGGGTTGCTGGGCAATTTCGACATGCACCGCATCGTGACCATGGCGTCGATCGTGGAAAAAGAGACCGCGGTCCAGGAAGAGCGTCCTATCGTGGCGAGCGTTTACTACAACCGGCTAAGCAAGAACATGGCGCTGGGGGCGGATCCCACGGTTGTTTACGCAGCTCTGCTGGCCGGGCGTTATCGCGGCACCATCTATCAGTCGGACCTGCAATTCGACTCGCCGTTCAACACCTACAAGTATCCCGGTCTGCCTCCCGGGCCCATCGCCAATCCGGGAGTTCCCTCTCTATTGGCCGCTATGCATCCGGCACGGAGCGAGTTCCTCTACTTTGTCAGCGACAATAACGGCCACCATCGCTTCGCGCGCACCTCCGAAGAACATGCTGTGAATGTGGCAGCCTACCGCCGTGCCGTCGCTGCTCCACAGTAGCGCCACTGCAAGAGTTGGCGTGCGGACGCAACGCTCGTGCTAGTGTCTCTTAAACCTCCGCCGCACGTTATACTGGATAATTCCCGTCGGTCGGTTCCGCCCCGATCCCCTATGAGACGATCCCACATCCTGGCCGCGCCGTTCCTTGCCGCACTGCTGATCGGCGCGAATGGATGTCTCTTCCGCACTCGCACCGTGGAGATGCGGACCAGCACAGCCAAGCTGCAGACAGCCACCAAGCAGGAGTTGGTGGACCGCATCAACCGGGACGCGTCACAGATCAAGACCCTGAATGCCACTGTGGAAATTGCTCCCTCGATAGGAGGCGAAAAGAAGGGCAAGGTCACCGATTACCAGGAAGTCACCGGCTACATTCTGGTGCGTAAGCCAGACATGTTGCGGATGATCGGCCTGTTCCCCATCGTGCGCAACAAAGCGTTCGATATGGTAAGCGACGGAAACCGCTTCAAACTCTCCATCCCGGCCAAGAACAAGTTCTACGTTGGAAGCGCCACGGTTACCAAACCGGCGAGCAACCCACTGGAGAACCTCCGGCCGCAAGTCATTTACAACGCTCTGTTGCTGCCCGAGATCGACAAGAATGAAATTGCGGTGTTGGAGAATGACACGGAAACAGTCGTCGATGCAAAGACAAGGAAGCTGGTGCAGCAGCCGGATTACGTCATTGATATCATCCGCCGCTCTGACTCGGACACCGGTTGGTACCTGTACCGCAAGATCCTATTCGAGCGGGTGAATCTGGTGCCCCATCATCAGATTATCTTCGATACCGCAGGCGAGGTCGCTACTGACGTTACCTATCAAGTCTACAGGGACTACAACGGGGTCAGCTTCCCCACCGTGATCGAGATTGACCGGCCGCAAGAGGAATACTCGATACGGCTGACAGTTGAAAAGCTGGTGATCAACGACCCGATTAAGGACGATCAGTTCGCCTTGCAGCAGCCGCCGGGCTCGCAACTGGTGGACCTCGATCAGCCCAGCCAGAACGTCTCTGCCAACAACTCGCCAAGATAGCCGGTGGCGAACCGCTCTAGTGCTCCACGTGCCACATGTATCGCTCCGCAGGAACTTGCGCCAGCGCTTTACACGTCTTGAGGAATGCCTGTCCCGCGTGTGAAAGCACGGTTCCGCAGCGGTAGACGATGCGCAACTTTCGTTCGAACGCCAGCTCATGCAAGGGGACATGGACCAGGTCGCCCCTGCGGATTTCATTTTCAACCGCGATCAGCGGGACCAGCGCGATTCCATTTTCCATGCGCACAAAATGCTTGATGTCCTCGATCGTCGGCAGTTCAAGGTTCATGTGCAGCGCGGTGTGATGCTTCTTGAATGTTTGTATCACCCGCTCGCGATAGGGGGACAACACACTGTGGGCCACGAACGACTCTGCCACCAGGTCCTTGATGCCCACGTTGCCGGCTCGAGCCAGGGGATGCCGGGGATAAACGATCAGCGCCAACTCATCCCGATAGATCACAACCGATCGTAGTTCTTCGTCGTCAGGACGGAACGAAAGCACCCCAAATTCGACGTTGCGATTGAGCACGCTGGTCGGTATTTCGCGTGCCAGTCCCCGCCGCACCTCGATCTTGATCATGGGATGCATGCGGTGGAACATGTGCAGCACCGGCAGGAGGTAGCGGGAGGTGAATTCGTTCGCCGCCATCACCAGCTTGCCCTGGTGCAGCATGCGTAGTTCCTTTAGCGCATCACGAGCCTCCTCGCGCACGTTCAGCAACTCTTCGGCGTACGCCAGCAGGACGCGCCCGGCGTCGGTGAGCGAGCCGTCGCGCGAGGAGCGATCGAATAGTTTCTCCCCGAGATCATCTTCCAGCTTGGAGATGGTTTGGCTGACTGCCGACTGCGTGCGGTGCAGGCGCGACGCGGCCCGCGAGAAGCTTTTCTCCTTCGCCACCGCGAGAAACGTCTCCAGCTGAAACAGTTCCATAGATCAGTCCTCTCTCAAATCAAGACCCATGTTGCTTATTCAATCATAGTTACTAATGTATCGACAATTATTATTAGTTGGACTAATTAACCTGCCGCCTCCTAACCTTTCGTGAGTACGGGAGGTGGCATGGAACCTGACCGCGTATTGATCTTCGACACATCTCTTCGTGACGGCGAGCAGGCCCCCGGCTGCAGCATGAACGCCGAGGAAAAGCTGGTGCTCGCGCGCAAGCTGCAACGGTTGGGAGTGGACATCATCGAGGCTGGATTCCCTATCGCTTCCACTGGCGATGCCGAGGCCGTTCGGCGGGTAGCTGCCGAAGTCGAGGGTCCCATCATCGCCGGATTGGCCCGCTGCGTCGAGACGGATATTCGCGTGGCCTGGGAAGCCGTACGCTGTTCCTCGCGGCCGCGTATTCATACTTTTCTGGCGACTTCCGATATTCATCTTGCATTCAAGCTTAGAATCGGGCGCGACGAAGCTCTTCGCCAGGTCGCGGAGATGGTCGCGTATGCCAGCTCGCTATGCGCAGATGTCGAGTTCTCCCCTGAGGACGCTACCCGTTCCGACACAGGCTTCTTGTGTGAGGTATTGCAGGCGGCCGTGGAAGCGGGAGCAACCACGCTCAACATTCCCGACACGGTCGGCTACACCACGCCCCCGGAGTTTGGGGAGCTGATCCGCACCATTCGTCAGCGACTGCATGGCGCGGGACACGTCGTTATCTCCGTGCATTGCCACAATGATCTGGGTTTGGCTGTCGCCAATTCGCTGGCCGGCATCGAAGCCGGTGCGCGACAGGTCGAGTGCACCGTCAACGGCATCGGCGAGAGGGCCGGCAATGCCTCACTTGAAGAGATTGCGATGGTGCTGCACGTGCGCGGAGAGCGCTATCCGGTCAAGACCGGAATTCACCACGAGCAGATTTATTCGGCCAGCCGCCTACTCTCGAAGATCCTGGGATTCCAAACCCAACCCAACAAGGCAATTGTGGGACGCAATGCCTTCGCGCACGAAGCGGGCATTCATCAGCATGGCGTCCTGAGTAATCCGCTCTGCTACGAAATTATGACGCCAGAAACGGTGGGCGTCCCGCCTGATCGCATCGTGCTCGGTAAACACTCGGGGCGGCACGCGCTGGCACATAAGCTCAACGAGATGGGCCACGAACTGTCGTCCGAAGAGATCAACCGCGTCTACCAGGACTTTATCCGTCTCGCGGACCGCAAGAAACATGTATACGACCAGGACCTCCTGTCGATCCTGTACGGGCAGCGTGCGGGAGCCTATGAACCCCACGCGGCCCCGGAAATGAGAACGTCATGAAGCTGCGAATAACAGTATTGCCCGGTGACGGGATTGGCCCCGAAGTTACACGCCAAGCAGTAGGCGTACTGCGCACCGTAGCGGACGTCTGTGGGCACGACTTCCAGTTTGAGTCGCATCGCATCGGCGGAATCGCCATCGAGCAGGACGGTACCCCGCTGCCAGAACGAACGTTGTGCGCGTGCCTCGACTCTGACGCTGTATTGTTAGGAGCCGTTGGCGCACCCAAGTACGACCACTGCACGGGCACGATGCGTCCGGAGGCAGGACTGCTGGCGCTGCGGCAAGCGCTCGGCGGATACGCCAACCTTCGTCCCGTGCAGGCTTACGATGCGATCGCCGATTGTTCCCCGCTGCGAGAGGATGTAATCCAAGGCGTGGACATTCTGATTGTGCGCGAGCTACTAGGCGGGCTCTACTTCGCGCAACCACGCGCGCTTGAGGAGGACGGCCTCTCGGCCCATAACACCATGCGCTACAGCGTGGATGAAATCGAGCGGGTGGCCCACGTTGCGTTCCAGGAAGCTCGCTTGCGTCGCAGACAGGTTACTTCGGTCGACAAAGCCAACGTCCTGGAAACTTCGCAACTGTGGCGGCGCACGGTTACCTATATCGCGAAGCAATATCCCGACGTAAAGCTGGAGCACGCTTACGTGGATTCGTTCGCCATGCAATTGATTACCACACCTGCATGCTACGACGTGGTGCTCACCGAGAATCTGTTTGGCGACATCCTGTCGGACGAGGCCGCGGTCATTTGCGGGTCGCTGGGCATGCTGGCATCGGCCAGCATCGGCGGCCCCGTTGCCCTCTACGAGCCGGTACATGGATCGGCACCCGACATCGCGGGACGTGGTGTAGCGAATCCCTGTGGCGCAATCCAGTCAGCCGCCTTACTGCTGCGGTATTCCGCAGGCCTGTTCGAGGAAGCCGAGCAGATACAGGAATCGGTGCGGCGAACACTCGCTCGTGGGCTGGTAACTCCTGACTTGGCTGGACGTCGCAAGCGGACAACGACTGGCACGGACGCGATTGGCGAGGCTGTAATCGAGACTGCAGCGGACCTGCTGCAAAGCCAAATGGCCTACCACGCGGTTTGAGGTTGCCAATGGAGAAGTCGAAAACGCTATTCGAAAAAGTATGGGACTCGCACACCGTGATGCAGCGGGAAGGCGAGCCCGTCCTTCTCTACATTGATCTCCATCTGGTTCATGAAGTAACTTCTCCGCAGGCATTCGCGGGGCTTCGGCTTGCGAACCGTGAGGTGCGCCGGCCCGACCTCACCTTCGCAACCATCGATCACAACATCCCCACTAGCTCGTACGAGCGTTTTCATATCAAAGACCAAGTCGCGGCGCAACAGATTTCCACCTTGCGCCGCAACTGCGAAAGCGCACGCATTCCGTTGTTCGACGTTGGATCGGGCCGGCAGGGCATTGTGCATGTCATCGGGCCGGAGCTAGGACTTACCCAGCCGGGCATGACCGTAGTCTGCGGCGACAGCCACACCAGCACTCACGGCGCCTTTGGCGCACTGGCGTTTGGCATCGGGACCTCGGAGGTCGAGCATGTGCTGGCGACACAATGCGTTGCCCAGATGAAGCCGCGGAGCATGCGCCTTACCGTTTCGGGGAGGCTGCCGGTGGGAACGTCATCCAAAGACTTGATACTCGACATCATCCGGAGGCTGGGGACCGATGGCGGTACAGGATACGTTATCGAGTACGCAGGGGAAGCTGTTCGCAGCCTGACCATGGAAGAGCGCATGACCCTGTGCAACATGAGCATCGAATGCGGAGCCCGCGCGGGAATGGTAGCTCCTGACGAAACCACTTTCGCTTACCTCTTGGGACGGCCGTACGCCCCCAAAGGGAATGCCTGGGCCGAATCCGTCAATCGATGGAAGCAACTGGCAACGGATAAGGGCGCGCAGTTCGACCAGGAGGTTAGCATCGACGGTTCACGCCTGGAGCCCATCGTCACCTGGGGCACGAACCCCGGCATGGCAGCGCCGGTTACCGGGACCGTGGCGCAGCCCGCCGATGCCCGTGATGCCTCTGAGTGTGCCGCGATCCTTGCTGCACTCGATTACATGGGCTTACAGCCAGGCATGCATATCGAAGACATCTCGCTCGACCGCGTATTTATTGGCTCCTGCACTAACGGCCGCCTGGAAGACCTTCGGGCAGCAGCGAAGGTGCTCCACGGACACAAGATCCATGGCAGTGTAACCACCCTGGTTGTTCCGGGCTCGGAAAGCGTTAAGCTTGCCGCCGAGCGCGAAGGGCTCGATCGCGTCTTCACCGAGGCGGGTGCGCAATGGCGTGAGCCCGGATGCTCGATGTGCCTGGGGATGAATCCCGACATTCTGGCGCCCAGGCAGCGTTGCGCCTCCACCAGCAATCGGAACTTCGAAGGTCGCCAGGGCCGCGAAGGACGCACCCACCTGGTAAGTCCCGCGACCGCGGCGGCAGCCGCCGTGGCCGGGCACTTCGTTGACGTGCGCGGATGGCATTACAAGGAGTAGAAGATGGAACCGTTTCGCCAACATCGCGGGACTGTTGCGCCGCTGCTGCGGGAGAACATAGACACCGACCAGATCATTCCCAAGCAGCATCTCAAGAGTATCGAACGCACCGGTTTCGGCGCCCATCTCTTCTCGGGCTGGCGCTTCCACGGGGATGGAACCCACCGCCGCGACTTCGTGCTCAACCAGGAGCACTATCAGTCCGCAAGCATCCTGGTGGCGGGGAAGAACTTCGGTTGCGGCTCATCGCGAGAGCACGCAGCCTGGGCGTTGTCGGAGTTCGGGTTTAGGGCAATCATAGCCCCATCCTACGCGGATATTTTCCGCACCAATGCTGGCAATAATGGCCTTTTGCTCATCGAATTGGACGATGCGGTGGTTCGTCGCATCGCCGAACATGCGCAGATTGACCGCCCATATGAGTTGACGATCGATCTTGAAGCACAGACGATCGCCGATGACTTTGGCCTCTCAGAAAACTTCGTCGTGGAAGCATTCCGCCGTCATCGCCTCTTGCACGGGCTGGATGAGATTGGGATGACGCTGCTGCACGAGGAAGACATTTCACACTTCGAAAAGCGACGCCGTACGTTCCATCCGCCAGGCACAAGCGAGTCCCAGACCGGCGCTCTGCGCTAGGATCCCGCATTCACGGGCGCCACTGCCTTTCATCAACGAATGTCCCGACTCTTACCAATTCCTGCTATCGAACAGCGCCTGCCATTCGCCATCTTCAAATAATTTGTCAAAAGCGATAAACACGAACACAATGGTCGTGCAGACGACCGCTTTTCTGTGAAGCTTTGCCACTTGCTCTTCGAGGTGATTGCCGAGTGCGTCGACTCTTTCTCCTTGCCGTGGTGCTCATCGCCGCCATGTCTATTTCTGGCGCTCAGGCGTCATCAACGCAAACCAAACGCTCGATCACGGACAAAGACCTGTTTCGTTTTCAATGGATCGGCGATCCGCGGGTTTCACCCGATGGATCGCAGGTGGTCTTCGTTCGGGTGAGTGTCAACGAGAAGAAGGACGGTTACGAAACATCGTTATGGAAGGTGGCAACGAATGGGCAGGGCGCTCCGGTGCGCTTGACCAACGGGAAGCACGATTCGTCGCCGCGGTGGTCTCCTGACGGGAAGTGGATCGCATTTGTGCGCGGAAGTGGCGAGCCTCCCAAGGAAGGCAAGCGTGCACTGTCGCAGATCGCGTTACTGTCGCTGGAGGGTGGCGAAGCCCGAACCATCACCGACCTGCCGCGGACAGCCGCCAACCCACTTTGGTCACCGGATGGAAAACACATAGCATTCCTGTGCGACGCGAACACTGATGACCTAACGAAGAAGACGAAGAAAGATGCTGGCGGCGAGGCGGAGCATGAGAGCGACGTGAGGGTGATCACCAGAGCGGTGTATCGCGATAATGACGCCGGCTATCTCGACCCGACTCACCATGTACATATCTGGATTACCGAAGTACCTGCGGCCAGCGATGTGAAGACAGCGCCAAAACAGCTTACCCAGGGCAACTTCGACGAGAGTGAACCTTCCTTTACTCCGGATGGAAGCCGGATCATCTTTCAGACGGACCAGAACGCCGAACCCTACTACGAATTGCCGACTAACGAAATCGTGTCGGTGCCCACCGCTGGAGGCGCGGTTCAGTTGCTGGCGACCGTACACCTGGGCGGACTGCTCGGCGGAATCGGTGGCATGACCGTCTCTCCCGACGGCAAGCGCATCGCTTTTGCAGCTTCGGTGGAGGAGCCGGTGCGTTCCTATAGCCAGCCGGACCTGTGGGTACTCGATCTACAGCCAGGAGCGGCTCCCAAGAACCTCACCGCCGATTACGACTTCGACGTGAACAGTGGGGTGTTCGGCGACAACCGCGCGCCTCGAGCTGCCGGGCACCTGGCCCCAGCGTGGAGCAAAGACGGGTCACACCTGCTCGAGGTGGTCGCTAAGCAGGGCCGCTCGATTCTGGTCTCCATCGATGCAACGAGCGGGAAAGTGGAAGAGATCTCGCGCGGCAATCAGGCGGTGGACGATTTCACGGCGTCGGCAGACGGCAACAGTCTAGTCATTAACGTGTCAACGCCCACCATGATCGATGAGCTGTTTGTGCTGAACCATGACGGCACGCAGCGGCAAATTACCCACGTCAACGACGAGCTGTTCTCTACACTTAACCTGACCGACCCGGAAGAGATCTGGTACACCAGCTTCGACGGCAAGAAGATTCAGGCTTGGATTCAGAAGCCGCCGGACTTCGACGCAACCAGGAAATATCCGCTGATCCTAAACATTCACGGTGGTCCGCACGGGGCCTACGGTTGGGTATTCGACCACGAGTTCCAATGGATGGCCGCCAAGGGATACGTCGTGCTCTATCCCAATCCTCGGGGTAGCACCAGCTACGGTCAGGACTTCGGAAATATCATCCAGTATCGGTATCCCGGCGACGACTACAATGACTTGATGGCCGGGGTCGATGAACTACTGAGGCGGGGCTACATTGACCCGGCCAAACTAGGGGTAACCGGTGGCAGCGGTGGTGGCCTACTGACCGACTGGGTGGTGGGACACACGCATCGCTTTCACGCCGCCGTGGCGCAGCGCGATATCGCCGACTGGGCATCCTGGTGGTACACAGCTGATTTCACATTGTTCCAGGCGCACTGGTTCAAGGCGCCTCCGTTCGACGACTTTCAGGACTACGTAGGCCGGTCGCCGATTACCTATGTCAGGAATGTCGACACTCCGATGATGTTCATCCTCGGTGACATAGACTTCCGTACGCCTCCGCAGAGCGGCGGAGAGCAGATGTTCCGCGCGTTGAAGTTTCTGCACCAGCCAACTGTGATGGTGCACTTCCCCGGCGAGTCTCACGAGTTATCGCGATCGGGACAGCCGTGGCACCGCGTGGAGCGACTGGACCACATCGTGGGCTGGTTCGACAAATGGCTGATGGGTGCTGCAAAACCTGAATACAACATGCCCTCGGAAGAACCGGCGGCGACGCGGGCAGCCCAGCCATCGGAGGGAAACCCGCAGTAGCCCTGGGAAATATCTGCAGCCGGGCCTGCTCTAGAAGCTTCTCGCACCTCTGGGAGTGGCCGACCGCTAACTTCCTGCCTCGGAGTGCCTGGCTTTGTCGGCCTTGGCCGAGCCGAGGCCGGGCGCAGCCGGCGACGCGTGCCACTTGGAAGGCGGTACCACAATGCTGCCCTCGGGCTGCATCATGAAGTGCGGCGACATGATCTGCACCCCGAACTCATTGAAGGCATCCTGGATCTGGGCGTGCAGATCGGAAAGTGTTTCAATGCGCAGCTTCTCGTTTTCGAGTCGCACAATCAGCGTGTACTCGACGTAGAAGTCAGAGAGTTGCCGCTGCAACACATACGGTTTCGGCTGCTTGCGGACTTTGGGAGTGCGCTCGGCGGCGAGTAGCAGGAGCGCATGGACCTGCCGCCACGGAGCGTCATAGCCGATCGTCACCGTGGAACTGGCCACCATGCCATCGGGATAGCCCAGGCGCGTGTAGTTCGTGGTTGCAGAGCTAACCAGCACGGAGTTGGGGATGGTCACCTCTTGTCCTTCGATGGTTCGAATCTTGGCGGCCAGCAGTCCCTCCTCCAGCACTTCGCCTTCAATATCGTTGACCCGCACCCAGTCGCCCGACTTGAGGGCGCGGGAGTACACCACGAAGAGTCCGCTCATGATCTGGTTGATGATTCCCGTGGAGCCAAGCGAAATCACCAAGCCGAAGAAGACACTGATGCCCTTAAAGGCGTCGGTGCCTGATCCTGGAATGTATGGGTAGGCGACAACCAGGGCGAAAATCCATGCAATAGCGGAAAAGATCCGCTGCGTAGCGCGCGCAATGTCAGCATCCATCCACGTGGTGCGAATACTGCCGGTGGCCACCTGCTCGAAGAACCCTTTGGCGACGCGAACAATCCAACGCGTGATCAGGAAGATGACGACTACGGCAAAGATACCCGGCACGGCATGGACCGCCGAGCCCAGGAAATTCTGCAACAGTCGTATGACGTAGCCGCCCAGCTGCCGTCCCCAAGGCTCGGTGTAGGGAAATCGACGCAGAGACAAGGTCAGCCACAGGTAGACAACGCAGAAACCGACGACCCATGCGACGGTGCGCACCACGCCATATACCAGGGCCGCGAGGTGGGGCCGCAGGTCCACTCCGAACAATCGCAGTTGGGCGGGAATCGAGTGTTCTTTACTGCGCAGAAACGCCACCACCCGCCGGTGAATGTTCGAGACGAACAAGATCGCTGCAACGAGCAGCACGAAGCCCACAAGGCTGAAAAGCAGACCGCCGCGGATAACCGGCCACGATCGCTCGGCCCGACGAGCTTCCAATGCCTCGTCTAGCCTTGCCAACGTCTGCTTGGAGACCTGCGCAAGTGTCTCCCCGGCCTCTTTGTCCAAATCGTTCTTTCCGAGGAAGAACAGCACCTTTCCGTTGTAGGTGAACCCGATGCCGTCCTGGTCCTCAACCTTGACCGGAAACAGCTCGATGTCGGCTGCATTAGCACCCAGCGGAAGCTCATCAAGGCGCTGCTCGGCGCGGTCAGCGCGGTCCCGGGGGTCGGCGCCCGCCAGGGTGCCTCGCATCACTGCCACCTGGCGATTCCAGAACTCAATGGGAGCTTCATTGGCTGCAGCGTAAGCAGCTTTTGTCGTAGCCGGTGGAGAATCGGCCGCCAGCGCCAACCGGGGAGCGGCAAGCGCGAATCCAACAAGGAAAGCGAGAACGAGATAGCGCAATCGCGTATGAGCGAAGCCCTTGGTATGCACAGTTGATCCTTGGTCCTGGAACCCTTGGGAACTCCTCGATCATCAGGGCGAACAAGTCAGGTCTAGTTTGCGCCGCCGCGGCAGAGACGTGCAACCCTCCTCCTCGGGCCAAACATTTCTACAACATCTGCGCTGGCGAAAGAGAAAGTCGAGCGATAAACGTTCTGCTATTTGGCACACACAGGCAATTACGGTCTCTGGTAGTAGAGAGGAGTCGCTACTAGCATGTTCCCGTGGTTGAAGTAGGGCACTGCTGGCTCCCGCCTGGCGAGGGGAGTGGCTGAGTATCTATGCCAATGTAACACTTCGGGCCGTTACCCTCGGGCGGGGGTTCGGCCCCCTTTTCTTGGCCGTCTGAGCGCCGAGAAACGAAGTGTGAAATCCCGGGAAATTTCTCCATACCCTGATACCCCTTCCACAGCATAAATGTTAAGGTTAGTGACTTAATCTGGTGTGCTGGTACGCAGCCACCTGCCTGTCTGCACGAAATTCATGAGGTGTCTATGTCACTAAAGAACAAAGTTGCGATTGTCACCGGCGGAAACAGCGGTATCGGCAAAGCGATCGCGCTCGAGCTTGCCAGCCAGGGTGCAAACATCGTGATTGACTACATTTCCAACCCTGAGGCCACGGAAGAACTCGAGCAGCAAATTTGCGCGCTAGGGGACCAGGCGATTGGGGTAGAAGCTGACGTCAGCAAAGTCCCTGATCTGCAACGGCTCATCGAGACGGCGGTGGGCCAATGCGGCCGCCTGGACATAATGGTGAACAACGCCGGCGTCGAGACTCGCACCTCGGTCCTCGAAACCACCGAAGCGCAATATACCAAGGTGCTCGACATTAATCTCAAGAGCGCTTTCTTCGGTACGCAACTCGCCGCCAAGCAGATGATCAAGCAAGGCGGCGGTGGGCGGATCATCAATATCACCTCCGTGCACGAAGACTGGCCGATGCCCGGCAACACCGCGTATTGCCTGTCCAAGGGCGGCATGCGCATGTTGACCCGCACCGCCGGGGTCGAACTCGCTCCTCATAACATCCTCGTCGTGGGCGTCGGTCCGGGCGCCATTGCCACACCGATTAATCTGTCCACCATGAAAGACCCCGCGTTGCTGGCAAAATTGGATGCTGCAATTCCGATGGGCCGCATGGCCAAACCGCAGGAAATCGCCACCGTGGTCGCTTTCCTTGCCGGAGACGGCGCCAGTTACATAACGGCGACGACCATCTTCGCTGACGGTGGAATTATGCAGAGCAGTCCCGGCCTGTAGCCGGGACCAAGGAGAAGCCAAAGGCCTCTATGAGTTCTGAATCCACGCAAGATTTCGCCGTTCGTCTCGTCATCGCCGATGTCGATGGCACGCTCGTCACACAAGACAAGGTCCTTACTCCTCGCGCTGTCGAGGCGGTCAAGAAGCTGCACGATGCCAGCATTCTGTTTGGTGTCACGAGCGGCAGACCTCCGCGCGGCATGAAAATGCTCATCGAGCCCCTGGCGATCACGGAACCGATCGCCGGCTTCAACGGCGGCGTGGTCGTCACGCCCGATCTGGAGCCAGTTTCGAAGCAACTGCTTCCTGCCGATGTAGCTGCCCAGGTTCTGCAATCAATCGTCAAGCACGGGCTGGACATTTTCCTCTACACCGATCGCGACTGGTTCGTGAGCAAGGCCGACGGGCCGCACGTCGCGCGCGAGGCATGGACCGTGAAGTTCCAGCCAACGGTGGTGAAGGATTTCGATTCGCTGACGGACAATGTGGTGAAAGTAACCGGCGTCAGCGACGATTTGGAGGCGGTGGCGCGTTGCGAGAAGGACTTACAACAGTGGAGCGAAGGCCGGGTCTCCGCCGCCCGTTCGCAACCGTACTATCTCGATGTCACCAATCCGAAGGCGAACAAGGGTGAAGTGGTGGGGATGTTCTCGCAACTCTGTAACATTCCTCCCAGTCAGGTCGCGACCATCGGCGACATGCCCAACGACGTGCTCATGTTCAAGAAAAGCGGCGTCAGCATCGCTATGGGCAATGCCAGTCCCGAAGTGCAGAAGTCCGCGACCTTCGTCACTGCTTCGAATGAAGACGAAGGCTTTGCCAAGGCGATGGAGCGTTTACTGCAGTCCGCCCCCGCGAAATAATAGGGCGGCCATGTTGACTTTTCCAGGATGCCTCTACTCCGCGTTCAGGGTGTTGAGGTCATAGTCAAGTAAATCGCCAATGCGGTCGATGCTTATGTCGGCCGCCGGATACTTAGCCAGCGCCTCCGGGTCACCGGCATAGTGGCCCTGTCGCGGGAATACAGTGGTCACCCGATTTCCCCAAATCTGTTTGACTGCCGTTAGGATGCGCAACTTGTCATCCACCATGACGTAGTGCTGCGCCGGGTAACGTCGTTCAACATCATCCAATGCAGCTTCTTTGTGGATGTAGATGAGAACATGCCGCTCCACAGTCTCTGCAATGCCGGAGCGTTCGACTTTGCGCGGCTGGAAGACGACATCGCCGTCGGAAAGAATTACGGTCCGTCCCCACGCGCGCAACCGCGCCAGGACATCCAGCGAAGCAGGGTAGAGACGGTTCGCGAACGGATAGTCCACCAGCCACGATGACATCGACAGGAGATGAATGTCAGTTGGGTGCTCGACCCGGTAGCGCTGAAGGGCACCGAGATAGTCGCGGTAGCCCAACTCGGTCATTAAATCATTGAGAATTGCCCAGTAGCGGTCGCGGCACGCGGCACCGAACATACGTTCCAAGTGTTGGCGCAAGTCGTCTTGAATGTGGTCGTTATTCAGCAGGGTATTGTCGACATCGACCAGGAAGACTACTGGATCCGGCAAGCTCACGGCAGGTTCGACCATAATAGGGGCATTCCGCCCCGCATGCCCATCAATATCTGGGCAATGGAGCCGGTCCACCCGGTTTGATGGCTCGCTCCGCAGCCCCGTCCGGTGTCGCCGTGAAAGTACTCATGGAAAGGAATGTGATCTTGCCAATAGGGATCGGTATTGAACAACTCGCAGTCGCCAAAAACCGCCCGCTTACCATTTTTGTCACGAAGGAAAATGTTCGCCAGACGCCGTGCCAGCTCGTCCCTCACTTCTCGCCAGGTTTTTCATCTGGCCGGAGCGCGTAGGACATTCAACTTTGAACGTGTCGCCGTAGTGCAGATGATATTCCTGTAGGGCCAGTAGGATAAGAACATTCACCGGCATCCAGACGGGGCCACGCCAGTTCGAGTTTCCGCCGAATAGGTCTGTGGTGGACTCGCCCGGCTCATAATCCAGCCGATACTCCTTACCCGCCAGTTTGAGAATCAGCGGATGCTCGAGATGGTAGCGGGAGACCGCCCGCACCCCATACGGCGAAAGGAATTCGTCTTCGTCCAGCATGTAACCCAGCATGCGCCGCAATTGATCCGGCCGCACCAATCCCAGGATCACTCGATGGGTGGGCCCGCCCACCACCATCGGCTCAACACTGTCAATTAAATCAGGCCGGTGCTTGATAAACCACTGGCGGCGGCGCTGAAAATCCGGGTAGCGATCAAAGGTATTGATAGGGACGGTTGAGGCGCCGAACATTGGTACAAATCCCACCATGGTCCGGGCGCGGACGGGCGTCTGCTCATGGTCGGGAGAAATCAGCTGGTCATAAAAGAACCCGTCTTCCTCATCCCAAAGCGATTTCTTCGGATCGCGCAGGTTGTTCATGGCGTTCGCAATGTAGATGTAGTGCTCCCAGAACTTGCTGGCGACGTCCTCATAGTCCGGGTTGTGCTCTGCCAGAAGCAAGGCGGTTGACAACATGCTCTTGGCAAACGCCGCCATCCAACTGGTTCCATCTGCCTGCCCAAGCAGGTATCCCGGCGGGAGGTTGTCGCGATCGAATACGCCGATGTTGTCCATCCCCAGGAAACCGCCCTGAAAAATGTTGTTGCCCAGTGCGTCCTTGCGGTTCACCCACCACGTGAAGTTGATGAGCATCTTCTGAAAGACACGCTCGATGAAAGAGTAATCGGGAACCCCTGTTATGCCGCGATCGACTTCAAAGACGGTTCGGGCGGCCAACGACAAAACCGGCGGATTCACGTCATTGAAGTCCCACTCGTACGCCGGGATCTGGCCGTTGGGATGGGTGTACCACTCGCGCAACATCAACAGGATTTGCTGCTTGGCAAGGTAAGGGTCAACGTGCGCCAGACAAGCGCAATGAAAACCGAGGTCCCAGGTGGCAAACCAGGGGAACTCCCACTTGTCCGGCATCGAAATTACGTCACGGGCAAACAGATGTCTCCACTCATGGTTGCGTCCTTCCAGGCGCTGCCGAGGCGGAGGTGGCTGGCCCGGATCTCCATCGAGCCAATCGGAGACCACGTAATGGTAATACTGCTTGGTCCACAGCATTCCCGCGAAGGCCTGGCGAGCCACCAGCTTCTCGTCTGCCGAGAGTTGCTTTGGCAACACGACTTCGTAGAATTCATCGGCCTCTTCTCTGCACTGGGTGAGCAGAGCCTCGAAATCCGCGAACGGATCCTCCAGCAGGTGTTCGTCGGTCGCAGCCGCAAGTCTGAGTTCGAGAGTAATGGTCTTCCCGGCATCGACAGTTCGGCTGTAACGTGCGGCGGCTTTTGTGCCGGTTGCGGCCGGATTAACTGCCTCTTGCTTGCCATGCACTACGTACTCGTGGAAGGCATCCTTCACGTAAGGCGAAGCGGATGCCACGCCATAAATGCGCTCGTTGTTGGTTTGGTTCTCGGTAAACAACAATTCGTCGGCGTCGGAGCAGTACATGACGTACTCGCCTAAGTCCCAATGCCGGGTGATAAGCTGTTTCAATTTGCTCTTAGGCGGTATCGCCGCCTTGATCGAGGGCCGACGATCGTCGCGCCCCCAACTCCAGGTGTTGCGGAACCAGAGCGTCGGCAGTATCTGAAGGGACGCCGCGTCGGGACCACGATTGCTGACACTGATGCGCACCAGCAGGTCCTCCGCGGCGACCCTCGCGTACTCCACTTCAACGTCAAAATATCGGCCCTCGTTGAAGACCCCAGTGTCGACGAGTTCGTACTCCCGCTCCAGCCGGGTCCTCCGCTGGTTCTCCTGCAACAGTTGCTCATACGGAAACCTGGCTTGGGGATACTTGTACAGGTACTTCATGTACGAGTGGCTGGGTGTATTGTCGAGGTAAAAGTAATACTCCTTGACGTCCTCGCCGTGATTGCCCTGGCTACCCGTCAGGCCAAACAAACGCTCCTTCAAGAACGGATCGCGGCCATTCCACAGCGCTAGCGCAAAACACAGATACTGGTGGCGATCGCTTATCCCAGCCAGGCCGTCTTCGTTCCAGCGGTAAGCCCGGGACCGAGCGTGATCAAATGGGAAGTAATCCCACGCATCGCCATCGGCGCTATAGTCCTCGCGCACCGTACCCCAGGCGCGCTCAGACAAAAATGGGCCCCAGCGATTCCAGTGGCCCTTTTTCTGCTCGATCATGACTAGCCGAACACCTTCTTTGGTGTCGTAGATGTTCATGCGCGAATCCTCAATTCCGCGACTGAGAGATCACTTCTTCCCTAGCAGTTCCTTGGCGACAGCGACTACATTTTCCGGCTCAAATCCAAACTTTTTCTGCAATTCCTTCAGCGGCGCCGAGGCCCCGAACGTCTTCATGCCAATCACTCGACCAGCATCGCCGACATAGCGCTCCCATCCGAAGGTAGAAGCCTGTTCCACGGCCACGCGCGCCTTCACGCCAGGCGGCAGAACGCTGTCGCGGTATTCCTGCGTCTGGCGTTCGAAGATGTCCCACGACGGCATCGAGACCACGCGCGAGCTGACACCTTGTGCAATCAGCATCTCGTGCGCCTGCGCCGCCAGACTGACTTCGCTGCCGGTTGCGATTAGAATGACTTCGGGTTTTCCGCCCGGCGCGTCGGCGAGCACGTAAGCTCCCTTGGCCACTCCCGACGCAGGTGCATATTTACTGCGATCCAACGTCGGCAGGGGCTGACGCGATAGCACCAATATCGCGGGCTGATGACGCAGCTGCATGACATAGCGATACGCCTCGACGACTTCGTTGGCATCGCCCGGGCGCAACAAGACCATCCAGGGCATGGCGCGCAGTGACGCGAGCTGCTCGATCGGCTGATGCGTCGGCCCATCTTCGCCATCGCCCATGGCGTCGTGCGTGAAGATGAAGATAGACGGGATTTCCATCAGTGCGGAAAGCCGAATTGAGCCGCGAGCGTAATCGCTGAAGATGAAGAAGGTAGCACCGAAAGCCCGCAGCTTCGAGAGCGATAGTCCGTTCACGGTGGCGCACATCCCGTGCTCACGAATGCCGAAGTGTAAGTTCTTACCTCCGTAGTTGTCGGGTTGCAAATCGCCTGCGCCGGGGAAGGTAAGCGACGTCTTGTTGGATGGCGCGAGGTCGCCCGAGCCTCCAAGGAACCAGGGGATATTCTGCGCCAGAACATTCAGCACTTTGTTCGACGCATCGCGCCCTGCGATGCCCTTAGCATCGGCGGCAAACACGGGAAGGTTCTTGTCCCAACCAGCGGGCAGTTCGCGGCGCTGCATCAGGTCAACTTCATTCGCGAGCTCGGGATACTGCGCTTTGTACTTGGCGAAAAGCTCGTTCCATTCTTTTTGCGCTTCCGCGCCACGCGCGCCGATGCCTTGCGCAAAGTGATCGTAGACGCCATCCGGGACCAGGAATTGCGCATCTTCCGGCCATCCATACGCGCGCTTGGTCAGGCGGACCTCTTCCACGCCCAACGGTTCGCCGTGTGCGGCTGAGGTGTCCTGCTTGTGCGGCGATCCGTAGCCGATGTGGCTGTCGAGCACAATGAAAGTAGGCCGACCCTTGGTGTCGCGGAAGGTGGTCAGCGCATCTTCGATATGTTCAAGATCGTTGGCGTCGCCGACCCGTAGCACGTTCCATCCGTACGCCAGGAAGCGCACCGCGACATCCTCAGTGAAGGTGATGCGCGTGTTGCCTTCGATGGTGATGTGATTGTTGTCGTAGATCCAACAAAGATTGTCGAGCTCCAGGTGGCCGGCCAGTGACGCGGCTTCCGAGCCGATGCCTTCCATCAGGCAGCCGTCTCCGCAGATGGTGTAGATGTTGTAATCGAAGACGTCGAAGCCCGGCTTGTTAAACCGGTTTGCGAGCCATTTCTGGCCAATGGCCATGCCCACGCTCGTCGCAATTCCTTGCCCTAGCGGCCCCGTCGTGGTTTCGACTCCCGAGACCAGGTGGTACTCAGGATGCCCCGGCGCGTGGCTCCCTATCTGCCGGAAGTGACGGATGTCGTCAAGCGACACCGAAGGTTGGCCAACCAGCTCGTACTCGGCGTTTACCGCCATCGTCTTCGTGAGGTGCAACACCGACCACAGCAACATGGAGGCATGACCGTTCGACAGCACGAAGCGGTCGCGATTGGGCCAGATCGGGTCCTTGGGATCGAAGCGCATGACCCGGTTCCAGATGATGTAGGCCAGCGGCGCCAGCGCCATGGGCGTGCCCGGATGTCCGGAGTCGGCGGCCTGCACGGCGTCGATCGAGAGCGTGCGAATCGTGTTGATGCACAGCTGATCAAGCTCTGCGCCGGTCATTGCTTTGGAAACTTGCGTGGTACTCATACTGCTTCTCCTTAAAGCCTTCGATCATATGCGAACCCATGATCCGCTTTGGTTAGGTTTCCGAATTCCGAGTACTTGCCAGCAAAGGGTGCAGGCTAACGGTTCAACTCTTGGGCGGTGCAGGCGCGCCTGCTCGTGTCGCTGCTTCATATGCGGCCACCTTCCCTAATCGCCGCAGATGACGCGGCGCCTGGCTGAATTGCGCCGCTAGAAACGTCTGCACCAGGTCCCATGCCACTGCCGGACCAACCGTGCGTCCGCCCATGCAGATGATGTTCATGTGATCATCTTCGACTCCCTGCTTGGCCGAGAAGTGGTCATGAATAAGGCCGGCACGAATGCCTTGGACCTTATTGGCGCAGACGGAAGCGCCGACCCCGCTGCCGCAGATCGCTACGCCGCGCTCTACTTTTCCGGCGGCGACCGCCTCGGCAAGCGGGATAACAAAGTCGGGATAATCGTCGCGTGGATTCAAGCTGTGCGCGCCGAAGTCGACCACCTCATGCCCGGCCGCCTTCAACTCGCCGACAAACTCCTCCTTCAAGCCATATCCTCCGTGATCGGTCGCGATTCCTATCCTCATGTTCCTCCTTGAGGCTCGACAAAGCTCCGCCCCGCAGCCCGGCCTTTTCCCCTCAAACCTGCCGCGCTGGAAAATTATCAGTCCCGGCTCAAACCTACAACTGGTAAATAGTTGTCGCTGGCGAAATCCGATGATAGAGTCGCGAAGCCTTACTGCAAAAGGCGCATCGGAAGGCCTGCCGGGTACGGACGCTCAGTCGGTCATCGAAGGCATGGATTGTTAAATTCTTGTTACGAAGAGTGATCGGCCGCAGTGTCTCTTCGGTGGGGGAGCAGATAAATCATGTCGGAACCTGGATCGTCCACGGAAATGTATTCGCTCCACGAAGCACGCGAGCTACGCCTTCGCGTCCACTACCCGAGTGTTTCCGATCGGTTGGTTCTCCGCGCTGACCTGGACTGGGACAAGGACATCCTGCCAAATGTGATCGATCCCAAGGGTTTATTCACCGAGTTCAGCTTCGAAACCACGCACCCATTTGTCTATCTAAAACCATGCCTGCGTACGCCCTCGGAAGTGCTATGGGCCAAGGGCGCCAATCGCCTTATCGTGGCTACCAGGCAGGAGGCACGCGACATATACCCTTTCTTTCATTCCCCGGAGCAAGGAAACATCCTCGACGTCATCAAGCTGGAATCCAAGATTCTGAAGCGGCAGCATAGCCTTCGCGTGTACCTGCCTGCGGGTTACACCGAAAACACATGCCGCACTTTTCCCGTTATTTACATGCAGGATGGACGCAATCTCTTCTTTCCCCAGGAGGCGTTTCTAGGACAGGATTGGGGCGTCGAAGACAAGCTGTCTTTGCTGAACGGGATGAACGCGGTCGAACAGATGATTATCGTCGGCATCTACTCGGCTGATCGGATGCAGGAATATACCAGCCCGGGATACGAGGCCTACGGTCGCTCGGTGGTTGAGGAGATCAAGCCTTACATCGATTCTCACTTCCGGACGCGGCCGGCCCGGCGGGCTACGGGCGTAATGGGCTCTTCGCTCGGCGGAGTCGTTTCCTTTTACATGGGTTGGCAATGGCCGGAAGTGTTTGGAGGGGTCGGCTGCCTCTCGAGCACCTTCACCCACAAGGACGACCTGGTGGAGCGAGTGTTGGTGGAACCCCGCCGGGATGTCCGCTTCTACATCGACACCGGCTGGCCGGGCGACAACTACGAGGTGGGACTCGCCATGGCGGTGGCGCTCGCCGAACGCGGTTACCGCTATGGGCATGACTTCCTCTACTTCGCTTTTCCCAATGCCGGTCATTCGGAGCACGATTGGGGCCAGCGCCTCCATGTGCCGTTTCAGTTCTTCGCGGGGCAGCCGGCCATGGTTTCCCGCTTCAAGGAGAACCCCATCCAGCAGGTTGAGGATAAGGAACCATAGGGTTCGCTTCCGTGCGCTTCACACGTACCGTTTCGAAGATCGTCTGATAATCTTTCCAGTTGCAAATTTTGCCGATCAATCTTACTGTCCCTATACCCTCGAGATGTATCGAGACCGGCGAAATCCTTCGCGTAGGAGTCGAACAAAGTGAAACATGTAGTCATCGTCGGTGGCGGCTTCGCCGGATTGCACTGTGCTCTTAAGCTGGCTGGGCGTGCTGATATTCGGGTCACGCTGATCGATAAGAATAACTATCAGCAGTTTCAGCCATTGCTCTACCAGGTCGCCACGGCCGCGCTGTCGGCCAGCAACGTTGCTTTTGGCTTGCGAGGTGTGCTGCAAGGCCACCCTAATGTTGACATCAAGATGGCAGAGGTCACCGCTGTCGATCTGAACACGCGCACGGTCGAGACCGCTCAGGGGCCAAAGTATCAGGGCGACTTCCTGGTGCTGGCGGCCGGGTCGCAGGCGAACTTCTTCGGCACACCCGGCGCCGCCCAACATGCGTATCCGCTGTACTCGCTGCGTGATGCTGAACTTCTGCGATCGCGCATCCTGGCGGTTCTTGAGTCCGCCGACCGCGACCCTTCGCTAATTGACAAAGGCGCGCTGAACTTCGTCATCGTGGGGGGTGGTCCCACCGGCACAGAAACGGCCGGCGCATTTGGCGACATGGCCCGCAGCGGGGCAAAAAGGGTGTTTCAAGACCTGGCAGTGAATAAGGCCCAAATTTTCCTCGTCGATCGGGGACACGCCGTGCTGAGCGCGTTTTCCGAGAAAGCCCAGAAATACGCCGCCAAAATCCTTCAGCAGAGAGGAGTGCAGTTGCGTTTGGGCACCACTGTGAACGAGGTGGGCGAGGGACATGTGATCCTGTCCGACGGAACTAAGATTCTGACTCACACCGTGATCTGGGCTGGCGGGCTCAAGGCAGCTCTCTTGTCCGGCAATGTGGGAGTCAAAACCGGGCATGGCGGCCGCATCGATGTTCAAGCCGATCTCACTGTGCCAGGGTTTCCCACCGTCTATGCCCTCGGGGACTTCGCCAACATCACCGGCAGCGATGGCCAGCCGTTGCCGCAGCTTGGGTCAGTAGCCGAACAATCCGGCAAATGGTGTGCCGGGAACATCGAATCGGATATTGCCGGAGAGTCGAGAAAGCCGTTTCACTACATCGACAAAGGAATTATGGCGATGATTGGACGCGAAGCCGCCGTGGCTGAAGTCGGCAAGCATCGCCATGAACTCGAGGGTCCGGTTGCCTTCGCTGCCTGGCTTGGTGTGCACGCTGCGTTGCTGACCACCAACCGAGCGAGAGTCGGGGCTTTCGTGGAATGGGCATGGGATTATCTGGGTAGAGTGCGCAGCGATCCCGTTCTCGACCGCCCCGATCAGGCCAACATCAATTGGAACGACGATGACGAAGAGATGCAATCAGCGGCGCCCGCGAAGACATAGGGCGTCCAACTTCTCGAAGCAGATGCGGACCGAGGCGGCGGTCCGTATCATTCACAGTCAGTCGGCGCTTCGATTTCGCAGGATAAGCATAATCCGACTCATCTTTGAGCGGTAAAATCTCGTACCTGATCACTTCATGGATGTTCTCAAGAAGCTTTTTGAGGCGCATTTCCGCTTACCGGTGGAACAGATGCAGCCGCTGCAGGGCCAGCTAGGAGGCTCCGGGCGTAATATCGTCCGGCTGGTCAGCGGAAACCGCAGTGCAATTGGAATTTTGTATGCGGTCCGCGAAGAGAACGTCGCTTTTCTCGAGTTCTCGAGGCATTTTCTCAGGCACGGGCTCCCAGTACCGGAAATCTACGCTGAAGACCTGGCCCACGGTGCCTATCTTGAACAGGATCTCGGGGACACAACACTCTTTGGGTTTTTGTCGAGAAATCGCGGCGAAGCGGCAATTGCTCCGCAGGCGGTGGAAGCGTATCGCAAAGTAGTCGCGGCGTTACCGCGCTTCCAAGTCGAAGCCGGTCGCGACTTGAATTACAAAGTGTGCTACCCGCGGGCCAGCTTCGACCGCCAGTCTATCGCCTGGGACCTAAACTATTTCAAGTATTACTTTCTCCGGCTTGCCAATATCCCATTCAACGAGCAGGCGCTCGAGGTCGACTTCGGCCGTTTGACCAAATTTCTGTTGAGCGCTCCCCGGGATTACTTTCTCTATCGGGATTTCCAATCGCGCAACGTCATGTTGTGTGAAGGTGATCCATTTTTTCTCGATTACCAGGGCGGCCGCCGGGGCGCGCTGCAATATGACATCGCTTCTCTTTTGTACGATGCCAAGGCCGATCTGCCGCCGGAGATGCGTCAGCAACTGCTGGATCATTACCTCGACGCGCTTGCCGGATTCATTGAACTCGACCGCGGGCCCTTCATGCAGCACTTCTATGCCTATGTTTACGTTCGCATCATGCAGGCGTTGGGTGCTTACGGATTTCGCGGCTTTTATGAACGCAAAGCTCATTTTCTGCAGAGTGTCCCATACGCGCTGAAAAATGTGCGCTGGCTGCTTCACAATGTCGAGCTACCCATAGCACTGCCGACACTGATGGATGCCTTCCAGAGCATTCTGCGCTCCGACAAATTACAGAGCCTGGCTCCCAGTACTGAAAACATAACGGTGCGGATCCATAGTTTTTCGTTTCACCGGGGCCCGGTGAAGGACGAGACTGGCCATGGCGGCGGCTTCGTTTTTGACGCCCGCAATCTTCCAAACCCCGGGCGTGAAGAGCGCTTCAAAATCCTTACTGGCAAAGATCAGCCGGTGGCTGACTATCTCAATCAGCAAGAGGGCGTGCATCAATTTCTTTCCAACGCCATGGCGCTAGTGGATGCAAGCGTGAGTGATTATCAGCGGCGTGGCTTCAAGAATTTGATGGTGTCATTCGGCTGCACCGGCGGACAGCATCGGTCGGTGTACCTGGCGGAGCAGCTGGCGAAACGCCTGCGCGGGAGAGAAGGAGTGGAAGTGGTGTTGCACCACCGCGAGTTGGAGAACCTAGGCAAATGAAAGCCATGATTCTGGCCGCGGGGCTCGGCACGCGCCTTCGGCCACTCACCGACGACCGCCCCAAGGCGCTCGTGGAAGTCGGCGGTCGCACCCTGTTGGAGATCACGCTGTCTCGCTTGCGTACGTTCGGGATTCAGGAGGTTATTCTTAACACACATCACTTTGCCGACGTAGTTCTCGACTATCTAAAAGCGAACGACAACTTCGGAATGCGCATTGAGGTATCTCGCGAGGAAATCTTGCTCGACACTGGCGGTGGACTGAAACGGGCAGCCCATTTCTTTCTGCAGGGCTGCAGCGATCTAGACGAGCCATTTCTCTTGCACAATGTCGATGTCATCAGCACTATCGATCTGCGGCGCATGGTGCAGTTTCACATTGAAAATAAGGCCCTCGCCGTGCTTGCAGTGCAAACCCGGGAGACTTCCCGATACCTGCTGTTCGATGATCGGCTGCAGCTTTGCGGCCGGCGATCCGGGAACCACGGCGAGCCTGAGGTTGTTCGATCTTCAGGCCAGACACAAACGGTGGCTTTTTGCGGCGTCCACGTAATCTCTCCTCGTCTTTTCGCGAGCATGACGGAAGAAGGCACCTTCTCCATTATCGACTGCTACCTGCGCCTCGCAGGCCACGACGAGAGGATTCTTGCTTTTCAAGCTGACGAATATTACTGGCGCGATCTGGGGACGCAGGACAGTTTGGTCAAAGCTGCTCAGGACCTGAAGCAAAGGGCTCTTCCCTAAGGCATCTGAGCGAGCCGCAGTGCACAAAAAGCCTTCCATTTCTCGGCCCGGTCCTAAGGACATCTTCGTAGTGTGCAATTTTGACCATACGGAAATCTCGCGACTGCGATACACTCCACTATCCACTACGCCATTGCCGGGCATCGCTGGCCGTCGCGGATAAAGAGCCAGGTCTCGAGTAAAGGCGGCATTTTCTTGTTCAGCGAGCATCTCCGCAAAATACCAGCTTACGTTCTGCTGATATTTCTTGTGCCTGGTCTTTCGGCCCAGGATGCCAGCACGACTCCTCCACGAGTGATCATTCCAGACGGAACCCCCATTAACCTCAGGCTTGCCGAAAGCGTTTCCTCCGCCCACGCCCGAGCCGGAGACCTCTTGGACTTTATCGTGGTGAGAGATGTGAATGTTGGGGACCTCAACGTCATTCCGGCCGGCACTATGGCACGCGGCTTTGTTACCGGAGTTAGGGGGCGGCGGATCCTCGGAATTGGCGGCAAAGTGTCTCTGAAAATCGATTCTGTAGATCTGGTCAACGGCGATCACGTCGAGTTGAGTGGTAGCAAGGAGGTAAAGGGCGGCTCGCGTACCAAGTTGATGGCTGCCGCCATGATTGCCACCGCCTTGATCTTTCTGCCCGCCACGCCGGTTTTCCTGCTCACTCGTGGCCATACCAGTACCGTCGTGAAAAGTACGGAAATCACTGCGAAAGTCGATGGCGCCACGCCGGTCCTGTCAGCAGGGTTACAACGGTCGCGAGCAGGTTCTTCGGAGCTGGCCGAGATGATGGAGTATCTGCCGCCACGCGTCTTCAGCGGGGAAGGTCTCGAGGGCGACATGGTCAACCTGGTTTTTGTTGCCCAACCGGACGATTTGCAGGAAGCCTTTAAGCGTGCGGGGTGGGTCAAGACTGACAAATGGAACCCGATTTTCGTATGGCATCTATTGCAGCATCGGACGAGTGACGCCCAAGTTCCGATGGCCAGGTTTTACCTGTTTGGAAGAGTGCAGGACTACTCGTACGCTTTACCCGATCCGGATGCAATCGTCACCCGGCGTCATCATCTGCGCATCTGGAAAACCGATTACACGGTGAACGGAAAGCCCATCTGGGCAGGGGCCGCCACTCACGACGTTGCCATTGAAATCGCCAAGCGGGGGCGTTTGATCAATCATAGGATCGACCCCGAGGTGGATGCCGAACGCGATTTCATTGGGGCCAACCTTACGGAAGCCTCTTCCGTTACCCGGCAAGAGTACTTGCGTGGTGCCGATCCAGTCTTTCGCGCGCAAACTGCGTCCGGAGAGGACTACCACTCCGACAGTAGAATTCTGCTCCTGGATCTCCACCAGGTGGCTCCGGCGAACAGTGACCTGTCCGGTCAACCAGCCACTCTCGTTCGGGCGACTGGGTTGCCTATGGGAGTTCCAACAGAATCTTCCCTGAGTAACAGGCCGCGCTGATTGGCGCGACTTAGACAAGAGCATCGAACCCTCGATACATGCCGGCGTGCCACCCGAGTCTTTGATCTGAATTTTCGGAGTAGTTGAATGGTGCCGGGAGGGGGAATCGAACCCCCAAGGGCCGAAGCCCGGCGGATTTTGAGACCTTCCACGTCCATTCCTAAACCCCTCATTTACCAGGCTTTGCAGAGACTTGCGACAAGCGAGCGTTGCGTTCGGTAACGTTCGGTTATGTCCTATATCGTCCTGCTGGGCACATTTTGGGCACAGTGGAATGGGGTGAACCCCTTCATTGAGACAATCCTCGGTTGGCACACTTGCCGTTCCATGGATTTTTCTACTCAAACAGCCTCTTCTTCTTCAGAATGCTCCTCGGCTGGTGAAGCGGAAGCGGGCTCTGGTGGAGGCTAACCCGCCGAGGAATAGTCAGCCGTTTTTGGTGACGAGTTGGTGACGAGTTTGAGTACCCTTAACAACGATGCCGGGAGGTTGATGCCAACCGCTCGCACGCAGGCCCTCACGGGATTGGCGGGACTTCGTCGAGGTGGAGATACTTTTGGCATTCTTCAGGTGTCAAATTGCGGGTGACACGGCTACGAGCCAGCGACATCAACAGGTCAATGTCCATGGCATACACTTGGATGACTCCATCAGCTGCAGCACACAGAAGGATCTTGCTATCCTTGCTCCAAGCACCCCCGAATCCCGCTCCTTCGTGCACTCGCAGAGTGATCAGTTCCCGCCCGCTGTCCACCTCCCACACCCTTTGCGTAGCGTCAAGGGAAGTCGAGACCGCCAGCCGCCCGTCCCCGCTCAATGCCACGCCAAGGACACGTTCAGAGTGGCCTGTCGAGGGTGCGCAGCTCCCGCCCGCTGTTCACGTCCCACACCTTCAGAGTTTTGTCCCAAGAAGCGGAGACCGCTAGACGCCCGTCCCTACTCAATGCGCCGCCATTGACAGTTTCGGAATGGCCTTTCAGAGTGCGCAGCTTCCGCCCGCTGGCCAAATCCCACACCTTCAGCGTGTGGTCAGAAGAAGCAGAAACCGCCAGCCGCCCGTCCCCACTCAATGCCAGGCTGTTGATAGGTCCGGAGTGGCCTTGGAGGGTGCGCAACGCGCGCGCGCTGGCCACATCCCACACCTTCAGCTCTCTTCTAGGGTCTAGAAAATCTCCTGCTGCCGAGATCGCCAGCTTTCCATCCCGCGTTATCGCGACGGCTGTGACTGCCCTCTTATGGCCTCGAAGCGTGCGTGATGGGCGCCCGCTGGCCAGCTTCCATACCTTCAGCGTAGAATCCCTCGAAGCCGAGACTGCCAGCTTTCCATCCGGAGTCACCGCCACCGATTCGATTCGACCCTTGTGGCCACGCAGAGTAAGCCGGACTTGCGATCTCCAAATGGCGCGGTGGAGCGCGTCTTCCGCTTCCGGAATCACCGTCTGGTCGGCGGAACGCGTGGCATCGACTGCATGCATCGCCAGCAGTATGCTGCGCTCTGGGTCCTCCTCCAGACTGAGAGTAGAAAACGCCACCCGCTCGCGCGCGATCGCTATCCTCGCCTGCCGTTCCCTCTCTGCGTTCAAATCTTTGAGGCGCTGGATTTCCCCCGCTTCCCACTCCTCACTCGCTCGAATGTATCGTTCTTGAAGCTCCGTCGGCTTGCGGCGTTTGCTTGCGACCGCCTGCTCCAGCCAATGGACCGCCTCTTTCAATTCCATCCCATGCAGCAGAAAGCCCTGATCACGAGCCTTGGATTCCCATTCACGTGGCTCGTACTAGCAACTGGGTGTGCTTACGCACCCAGTTCAAATCGGTGTCGATGACCGCAGTCAACCGCTCGAACGTCTGCTGGAAGCCCAGATTGGGGTAATCAATCCATTGAATCTCCGCGAGCGTCGGATGTAGCGCCTTAGGCTCAACCGAGTGATAGAGGATGGTGATAAGCCGTTTATTATTGGCAACGGCATGAGAAACTTCTTGCCCGCACATCGATGACTTGACGGAGTCGGGGCTGATGACGAACAGGAAGTTGTCAGCGGCCTCGATAGCCGCAAAGATCTCCGCCCTCCACTTGGCCGACTCCGGTATGCTGCGCCAGTCAATCCATGTGTCACGCTGCAACTTCTGCAAGGCGTTATTGAGGTCACGGGCGAATCCCTGATCTGTGCGCGCGTATGAGATGAACACCTCAGCCATGGCCGCTCCCTGAGGTCAAGAAAGAGGAATCAGGCGAATCTTAGCATTTGTTATGAGCGTGTTGCGGGCGCAATTGGTGACGGGTTGCGGTAGCGCTCACGGTCGGGCCCGGCGTGAAGGCACTGAATCTAAAGAAGAAATGGTAAGCACGAGGAGACTCGAACTCCTGACCTCTACCGTGTCAATTCCTTGCCCGATGTGAAGCCTGACGATACCGAGTGAGATGCAGCGATACCGAGAGGCAGGGTTCAAGCGGCCTTGGTCGCGGTTCGCCGTCTCTTGCTTGTCATAGAGCAATACCCACGCACATAGACAGACTCCGGTAGGAATCACGGGGTTAAGACACAAAGGACGACACAACCTCCCCGTTTGCTACGAACTTCTATGTTGGCGACACAAGAAAAAAGGGTCGGCTTAGGCACCCCAAGAAGCGACGTGGACGATTGGAGCATCACCGTCACAGCCTTCGCAACCGTGGTGCTCCCCGGCCCCCGGTCGGCAGTCCACCACGCTCGCAGTATTTGGGATTAGAATTAGCGAGACAGAAAGGTTCTTTCATGGCAACACAATCGCTTGGCAGGGAGCTTAGCAACCGAGAGTTCTTCGTTCAGAGATGGGAGCAAGAGTATTCGGCTTTCATTAGGGTGTTCAAAGCACTGCCAGCGAATCGTCTCGATTACCGGCCCCATCCTCGCTCGCGCTCGGCGGGAGAACTGGTCGCTCTGCTGGTTTCGGCCCAGCAGAGTTGTATTCAGCTTTGCAAAAGCCGGAAAAGTTTTTACAGCGGCTTGCGCTGGCAGGAACCCGAGAGTTTCGGCCATCTCGACCAGATGATCTCAGCCTACGAGCGCGACCATGCCACCCTTGCAATTCAGTTGCATTCCTTGGACGACAACGGTTGGAACCACCAAGCATGGTTGATACAGGGCGCAGAGGAGATTCTGCTCAAAGACACTGTGGGTGGGCTGTTGTGGATTGCGTTGTTCGATAGTGTTCATCATCGCGGACAATTGAGCACCTGTATTCGACCGATGGGCGGCAAAGTCCCGAGCATTTATGGACCTTCAGCTGACGATGCCGGTGAACAGCACTAGGAGATCGTAGAAAAACTTCCTGTTTTGAGCGGAGCAGCGCAGGTCAACATTGGAGCGTTGATATTATTGGTGAAGTTTAATGGCTACGGGGTTGTTGCCGTCAGCTTGTTGTTTGTACGGAATGTACACTCTTACTCCTTCGGGAACTGGATTGCCTTGCGAGGATTCTTGATTGCCGAAAGGATGTTCTCCGTCACATTGGGGTGAAGAGTGACCATCTTCGGCGGTTATTTACAATGCGGCGATGTTACGCCAAGTTGCGAACTTCTCCGAGCTCAGACCGCAACCGTCGTGGGGGCTATCGCCCAACGATTACCGTGAAGTACCTGAAAGACAAGTACGATCCGAGTCTGGCGAAACCATGCGCGAGGGGCTTGCAGAGCGCGTCAATCTCGCCTCTGCCCTAGCTGAAACCGCGAGCTTCATAATCCGTAAGAGCCTGGTGAAGATCGTCCGAGAAAACCTCATTGAAAATTTCAGGGGCCCCCAGGAGACCGAAGCATTCTTTGGTGCAAACTACCTCTCAAAGAAGGACATACGAATGCTCCGTAAACCGCCAGGTTAAGTTAGCGCCACGTGTAACTACACTCTCGTTTAGGATGGTTGAATGAACGATGCAATAGCAACGCAGCGGGAGCTATTCGCGCTTCTGGATGAGTTCTTTCGTAGTGCTACCGGAAAAGCAGCTAAAGACTTTGCCAGTCTGGACAGATTCCCGGAAACGGTCAGAGCTGAGGTGACCTGCCCCCAAGGTCTCATCCATTCATAACTGGAGAATCCCGGTTTTTGACCCGCCCCGGAAAACTATGCCGCAGGAGGTTGGAAATTTCGGCCTGTGACCCGCCCCGGAAAACTTGCCGCAGGAGGTTGGAAATTTCGGCCTGTCACCCGCCCCGGAAAACTATGCCGCAGGAGGTTGGAAATTTCGGCCTCGTGGTTCGGTTTGTGCCGGATTTACCGGATGTTTTCGAGTTAATGTAACTCAAGTGATGGTCTCCAGCAATCGGCTTGAAGACTGATTGGTTTTCAGATTGACCGCAGTCGCAGTCGTGCGGTGGGAATG
>CAWJAO010000007.1:0-607107 GCA_963840905.1 uncultured Acidobacteriaceae bacterium | reverse complement strand
CCGACAAGCGTCTTGCCGGCAAGACCATGACGTACGAAGTGGACGTCAAGGGCATCAAGACCCGCAGCGTTCCCGAACTGAACGACGAATTCGCCAAAGAGCTGAGCGCCGACTTCAATTCTTTAGGTGAGCTTCGCAACCGCCTGCGCGAGAACATGAAGGCGGAGAAACTACACGAGGCCGAACATCAGGGGAAGGACCAGATTGTCGAGGAACTGGTGAAGCGTAACGATTTCCCGGTTCCCGAAGCGATGTTGGACCAGCAGATTGATCTTCGCCTGGAACGCGGTTTGCGGGCGCTCGCCGCTCAGGGCATGCGGACCGAGGACATGAAGCGCATGGACTTTGGCCGTCTGCGGGCCGGACAGCGCGACAGCGCGCTGCGCGAGGTCAAGGCATCATTGATCCTGGAGCAGATTGCCGACCAGGAAAAGATCGAAGTCAGTGACGAGGAGTTCGACCGCGAACTGGAAGCGCTGGCGACGCAGTCGAAACAGACCGTCGAACAGGTGCGCGCTCGTTTGACGCAGGATGGAGGGCTGGATAGAATTCGGCATCGCATCCGCAACGAGAAGACCTTGGATTCTCTGTACCGCAGGTCCGCATAGGGCGGGCTGCATTCCACTTTCCCCCCTTTGACCCTTCGGGAAGAAGTGTGGGCGAGGTAAGGAGCCGCAAACAATGCTTGTGCCCATGGTGATTGAGCAGACCAGCAGGGGCGAGCGGGCGTACGACATTTATTCCCGGCTGTTGCGGGACAATATTGTTTTTCTCGGCACTCCTATTGATGATAATGTCGCGAACCTGATCATCGCCCAAATGCTGTTTCTCGAAGCCGAAGATCCCGGAGAAGGACATTTCGCTGTACGTAAATTCGCCCGGCGGTTCCATCACCGCGGGCATGGCGATCTACGACACCATGCAGTTCATCCGTCCGGACGTGACCACCATCTGCATTGGTCAGGCGGCCAGCATGGCTGCGCTGCTGCTGGCGGCGGGAGCTCCGAAGAAACGCTTTGCCCTGCCAACGTCGCGCATTCTGATTCACCAGCCGCTGATGTCGGGCCTTTCCGGCCAGGCCACCGACATCGACATTCACGCGCGCGAAATCCTGCGCATGCGCGAGATCACCAGTCAGTTGCTGTCGAAGCATACCGGCCAGCGCCTGGAAAAGGTGGAGCGAGACGTGGAGCGCGATTTCATCATGAACGCGCAACAGTCGAAGGAGTATGGCTTAATCGACGACATTATTTTCAAACACAAGTAAGGTGCCCGACCGGGAAACTTCCCGAGTGCGGAAGACTTTGCCCGGCACTGCTTCGAAAGTTGTATCCGATCTGGCACCGATGGTGCCTTGCGGGCGCGCGAATTGTGGTTGAATAGTGCAGGTGCAGCAGCACTTTGGAATTCCGAGGGGCCGCCAATGGCCGATAGTGGCGGACTTCTCACAGGAGTATCACGGCTCCTGCCCGTTTCGAACGGATGGGGAATGCAGCACCGAGACTCCGAGTCTCCGGCTGGCAGCGTGCGAGGTAAAGGAGTTTTTCCGTGAGAACCAGGACCGGTTCCGACGAAGTATTGCGCTGTTCGTTTTGCCACAAGTCTCAGGACGCCGTCGCCAAGCTCATCTCGTCTCCTACTGACTATCCGCGCGCCTACATCTGCGACGAATGCGTCGCCGTCTGCAACTCCATTCTGGAGGACGACCGCTCGGAAGCTCAACCCGCAGCCACTGCCAACCAGCTTCCCAAGCCGGTTGAAGTGAAGGCCTTCCTCGACGAGTACGTCATCGGGCAACAGCAAACCAAGAAGAAACTCGCGGTGGCGGTTTACAACCACTACAAGCGGGTTTACATGAACCGGCAGCGCGGCGGCGAAGTGGAACTCGCCAAGTCGAACATCATGTTGATTGGCCCGACGGGAACGGGCAAGACATTGCTGGCGCAAACCCTGGCCAAGATGCTCGACGTTCCGTTCGCCATCGTGGACGCCACCACGCTGACCGAAGCCGGTTATGTCGGCGAGGATGTGGAGAACATCATCCTCAAGCTGCTGCAGGCTGCCGATGGAGATGTGGCGCGCGCGCAGACCGGCATTATCTACATTGACGAAGTCGACAAGATCGGCCGCAAGGACGAGAACCCTTCCATCACCCGTGACGTGTCCGGCGAAGGCGTGCAGCAGGCGCTGCTGAAGATTCTGGAAGGCACCGTAGCCAATGTTCCTCCACAGGGCGGACGCAAGCACCCGCACCAGGAATTCACCCCGGTCGACACTACCAACATCCTGTTTATCTGCGGCGGGGCGTTCGTCGGACTCGAGCGCACCATCGGAAGACGGCTGGGCAAGCGCTCCATGGGCTTCCGTACCGACGAGGCGAAAGAGGCCGCCTTCACCGAGAGCAACAAGCGCGATACCGAATTACTGGCGCAAGTCGAACCTCAAGACCTCATCAAGTTTGGCCTGATCCCCGAGTTTGTTGGCCGCCTGCCGGTGGTCGGTGTATTGAGCGATCTCGACGAAGACGCACTGATCGAAATCCTCACCAAGCCGAAGAACGCCATCGTGAAGCAGTACCAGCGGCTGTTCGAGTTCGAAAACGTCAAGCTGCGCTTCACCGATGACGCCCTGCGCTGCATCTCCAAAGAGGCGATGCTGCGCAAAGGTGGGGGCCCGCGGACTGCGCATGATCCTGGAAGAACTCATGCTCGACCTGATGTACAACCTGCCGGGCCAAAAGCGAGTTAAGGACTTCGAGGTCACGGCGGAGATGGTGCAGAAGCGCAACGTGAACCTGCCCGATCATGGAGAAGGCGGGATAGCGGGAACGGTTGTCAGTAGCCAGTAGTCAGTGAGGGAAATTAGTTATCCGTATACCCGGTGCGGCCATTGGTCGCACCGTTTCTATTGAATGGCGCGCGGCAGCAGGAGCGTCCCGGGAGGCTTGGTTCAATGCGATCGACAAAGTCGTCTATTTTGCGAGTTGCGTGCTGGAGCCTACTAGTCGCCGGCGCGTTGCCGATGATCGCCCAGCAGACCCACTCGACCGGTTGGCAGGACTGGAGTTTCCTGCTCGGTGAGTGGAAGGGTGTCGGTGAGGGCCAGCCCGGTCAAGCCACCGGAGGATTTACCTTCAAGCCTGACCTGCAGCGGCGGGTCCTGGTGCGGACAAACTTTGCCGATTACCCGGCCACAAAGAATCGGCCCGCGTCCAGGCACGATGACTTGATGATCGTGTATCAAGAGTCGCTCGAAAGTCCGACGCGCGCCATCTATTTCGACAACGAAGGGCGTGTTATTCACTACGAAGTGCGGGTCAATCCCGCGGCGAGGACGGCCATCTTCCTTAGCGAACCCGCTGCGGGAGCACCGCGCTACCGGCTCAGCTACATCGGTAAGGAGCAGGACACGGTAAGCCTAAAGTTTGAGATTTCGCCGCCCGACAAGCCGGAACAATTTCAAACCTACATTGAGGCCAGCGCTAAGAGGGTTGCACAGTGACTCTCAGTCCGTGCCGGGCCGGAACCCAAGTGATGATCGTGGCATCCAAGTATGTACGAGTTCATTACTCTCTACCGATCCTCCTCAAATGGTGATCAAGAATAAGTATCGGAAACGGCCCAGGACCGGGTAATTCCGCTGCTTCTGCCCCTGGTTTCGCGTGTTATCCTAGTGTGAACTTGGGTTCCGCCCGGGCGACGGCGCGGAACGCGGCGCAAGCGACTCAACTCTCTTCCTCAGAGTGGCTTAGCCCCTCTGAACGACAAGGTGGTATTGGTGACCCAGCGCGAGAAATTCGAAACCAAGAAACTCCCCATGATGCCGATTCGAGACGTCGTCATCTTTCCGTACATGATGACGCCCTTCGTGGTGGGCCGGGAGTCGAGCGTGCGCGCACTGGAAGAGGCGCTGGCCGGCGACAAGAAGATTTTCCTTGCCACCCAGCACGACGCCAGCATCGACGAGCCCAAGCCCAACGAGATTTTCCAGGTCGGCACGCTGGTCAACATCGTCCAGAGCCTGAAGCTTCCTGACGGCAACATCAAGGTCCTGGTGGAAGGCCTGGAGCGCGGCAAGATTCTCCAGGTGGTCGATACCGATGGCTACTTTGAGGCCACGGTACGCACCGCAAAGTATTCGGCTGAGCCGACGCCGCAGATCGAAACCAGCATGACAGCGCGTGACAGGTCTGTTCGAGCAGTACGTCAAGCTCTGTCAGTCGCTGAACTACGAAACCATGATCGCCGCCGTCCGCAACGACGACCCGGCAAAGCTGACCGACACCATCGCCGCCAACCTGCAACTCTCCATCGAAGAGAAGCAGGAGTTGCTGGAGATCTTCGATCCCGCCGAGCGCCTGAACCGCATCGGAGACGTGCTCGACGTCGAGATCGAGAAGCTCAACATGGACCGCACCATCCAGTCGCGCGTCAAGCGCCAGATGGAGCGCGCCCAGAAAGAGTACTACCTCAACGAGAAGATCAAGGCCATCCAGAAGGAACTGGGCCGCGGCGAGAAGAGCGAGTTCGACGAGCTCAAGAAGAAGATCGACACCGCCGGCATGCCGCGCGAAACCCACGAGAAGGCGCTGCAGGAACTCAAGAAGCTGGAAGCCATGCCGCCGATGTCGGCCGAGTCGACGGTATCGCGCAATTACCTTGATTGGCTGCTGGCCGTGCCGTGGAAGAAACGGTCCAAAGAAATCCGCAACATCGATATCGCCGAGAAAACACTTAACGAAGATCACTACGGGCTGGAGAAAATCAAGGAGCGCATTCTCGAATTTCTTGCGGTCCGGCAATTGGTCAAGAACCCGCGGGGCTCGATCCTGTGCTTCGTCGGACCTCCGGGCGTGGGCAAGACTTCGCTGGGCATGAGTATCGCCAAGGCCACGGGCCGCAAGTTCGTGCGCATGTCGCTGGGCGGAGTGCGCGATGAAGCCGAAGTGCGCGGTCACCGTCGCACCTACATCGGCGCGCTGCCGGGCCAGATCATCCAGATGATGAAAAAGGCCGGCACCAAGAATCCGGTGTTCATGCTGGATGAAGTCGACAAGATGTCGATGGACTTCCGCGGCGATCCCTCGGCGGCGTTGCTCGAGGTACTCGATCCCGAGCAGAACTTCATGTTCGTAGATCATTACCTCGACGTGGAGTACGACCTGTCGCAGGTATTCTTCATCGCCACCGCCAACGTGTTGCACACCATTCCTCCGGCCCTGCAGGACCGCATGGAAGTGCTGCGGTTGCACGGTTACACCGAGCCGGAAAAAGTCGAGATTGCCAAGCAGTATCTGGTACGCAAACAGCGGCTGCAGACCGGACTGACCGAGACCAACATCATCTTCACCGACGAAGCGCTTACCACCATCATTCGGAACTACACACGCGAAGCCGGCGTCCGTAACCTGGAGCGCGAGATCGGCAACATTTGCCGCAAGGTCGCACGCAAGGTGGTCAAGGAAGGCGACAAGTACGCGGTTGAGCTCACGGCGGAGAATGTCTCTGAATATCTGGGCGTGATGAAGTTCCGCGACAGTGAGATACACGAGCGCAGCGAAGTTGGCCTGGTTACCGGCCTGGCCTGGACGGAGGTCGGCGGCTCGATTCTCACGACCGAGGTCGCCACCGTCGACGGCAAAGGCAAGCTCACGCTCACCGGCAAGCTGGGCGACGTCATGCAGGAGTCGGCGCAAGCGGCCATGTCGTACGTGCGCTCACGCGCGCACCGGCTGGGACTGCCGCGCGACTTCTATCGCAATCTCGATATCCACGTGCACGTGCCCGAGGGTGCGATTCCGAAGGACGGTCCTTCGGCCGGCATTACCATGGCGACCGCGATCGCCAGCGCACTCAGCCATATTCCGGTGCGGCGCGATATCGCCATGACCGGCGAGATCACGCTTCGGGGCAAGGTACTGCCCATCGGCGGGTTGAAAGAGAAGCTGCTGGCAGCCCACCGGGCGGGCATCCTGGAAGTTCTGCTTCCGGCTGACAACGAGAAGGACCTTGCCGACGTGCCGGAGAACTTGCGCAACGTGATGAAGCTGCGCTTCGTCAATACCATGGATGACGTGCTTGCCTACGCGTTGGAGCGTCCGCTGCCTGACGTACCTGACGAGACTCCGGGAATCGCGGCGCTGCCGCCCGACGCGGAGCCCGCGCCGGCTCACCAATAGTTGCTGACCAGTTCTTGTTAACGAAGGCCCGCGCGTGTGGGCCTTTTGTTTTGCCGTGCGTTCTGGCATCGTTCGGGGGCTTGCAGGTTCCGCAACTCCGTTCGTGTCCGCCAGCGGTTTTCATCAAATGTCCACTTGCACTTTCGTGCCCCTGCGACGATATTGATTGCATGAAGGTGTTGACCCGCTTTGTGACCTCCGCCGCTGCCCCGCTGCAGTTCCCGCCTGCGGGTGCGCCAGAGATCGCATTTCTTGGCCGGTCAAATGTGGGCAAGTCGAGCTTGATCAACTCGCTAGTGGGCGCCAAGATCGCCAAGACCAGCAACACCCCCGGCCGTACCCAGACCATCAACTTCTTCCAGGTGCGCCGTCCCGGCAAGCCGCATCCCGACTTCGTCTTTGCCGATCTTCCCGGCTACGGTTATGCGCGGGCGCCCAAGGAAGTGACTGCGCAATGGGCGCAGTTCATCAATCCATACCTGGAAAACCGCGAGTCGCTGGTGCTGTGCCTGTCGCTGGTGGATGTAACGATTCCTCCGCAGGAACTCGACTTGCAGTTGATGGACTGGCTGCGTCACATGGATCGGCATTTCATGGTGGTGGCAACCAAGGCCGACCGAATTTCGAATAATCAACTGCGCGTGTCGCTGCCCAAACTCTGCGACGCAGTTGCAGATCCTGCCTTCGCAAGTCATACCGTTTTCAGCGAAGTCGCGCGCGGGATATGACGAACTATGGGCAGCGATTCGCGCGGCTGCAAAGATCGACGAAGCTGGAACTCGGCGCGTACAGGAAACCAGTTCGTAAGCGACCCGGATCGCCGCAGGCGGCTCCTCAGATTGGCCAGATCTCAAGCGCGGTCTTGCTCAGGATCTGTTCCTTCGCGCTTTCACTTAGCGGGAGGGCGCGAAATTGGGCCAGATTTTTCTCAATGTCGGGCACACCGGGACCCGGCCAGTCGGTGCCGAACAAAGTCTTGCTGCGCAATCTCCTCCAGCCGCGGGAAATATTGCAGCAGGGTTTTTGGCGGAATACCGCTGATGTCGAGATAGACGTTGCGATGTCGCCTCACCAGGAAAAAGGCAGTGTCCATCCACAGCGGGCGTCCGCCGTGCGCCAGTAGAATCTTCAACCGGGGAAAATCGATGGCCACATCATCCACGTACAGCGGGTCGCCATACTTGTTGCGGGCGCCGGGGAAGATCGACGTTCCCGTGTGCACCATGACGGGAATGCCGTTCGCCTCGGCCGCGCGATAGATGATCTCCAATTCCTTGACGCCGTTGACGTAATCGTTGGGATAGAGCAACTGGTGCGGCGGATGGATCTTGATGAGCTTGATGCCCAGCCGCACGATGTGTTCCATGTCGGCAAGAACGTTTTGTGTGTGGCGGGGATGCACGCTGCCGCAGGGGATAAGGCGTTTTGGATCTTCCTTCACATACTTGGCGATGAACTCGTTGACTGCGGGCGTGAAGCCGATCACCTCAGGCGCAACGTAGTTGATAAGCACGGCGCGATCAATCCCAATCCTGTCGAGATACCTGAGAAACGCCGTTGGGGAGGCGCAATATTCCGCCACCTGATCGAAATCCTTGCGAGACTTCTTCATCAGCGCCAGGGCTTCCGGCTTGAACAATTCCATGGGCTGAATGTGGATGTGGCAGTCGGTGATCATGAAGTGGTCACTGGATTGTGGTCAGTGATCAGTTATCGCACGAAGTCTCGAGGTTTGTCACTCGCCCCAAACGCGGCGCAGCCTGGGGGCCCGATTCGCGCCGCTCTACCCGTGCCTTTGCGACTGTACTAATGCGAAAGCTGACCTACGCCCCGATGGCCAGCGCTTTTTCCCGCTGCTGCTCTGACTGGACCGGAGACGCAACCGGCGCCACCGCCTGAGATCCTGAAACTTTCGGCGGCGGCGATTTCTTGCGAGGCGTGCGCTTTTTGACGACAGGGACCTTCGCGACCGGAATCTCTGCCTTCGGCCTTGCGCGTTTGGGCGTCTGCGGAGCAGCGCTGGCTTCGGCCGCGGCGCTTGCGCCGGCCTTCAGCTCAGCAAAACTGTGGTCCACAAATTTCTCCAGCCGCTCGAGGTCAGGGGCGGCGTGCACATCGCCGGTGAAGCCGAAAAACGCTGTACCGTTGTAGGTAAGAATGGCGCAGTTGATGCCCATTAAGCCGCCGATCGGCACCCACGGGTACCAGGACAACATCTTGTGACCCATCAGATATAGAGGCACCTGCGGGCCGGGAACATTGGTGCAGATGATATTGCACAGGCTAAGCGGGAGCTGGCTGGCAACCGGTCCGATACTCTTCCAGAATGCATTGGGCAGAGTAGACAAAACGCCGCCCAGCAAGCCCACAAATTCCGCCGCGCGAGTACGCTTCAGGAACTCGACTCGCTCGGTTACTACGGCCAACAGTTTCACGGGATCCGGTATGTCAAGGGGGAGCGGCACCGGCACGAAGGAGATTTGATTGCCCAGTTCCGTGGCGTCTCCGTTGCCGCGCACATTAACTGGGACCACAATTCGCAGCGAGCGTCCACTGAGGTTGACGCCGCGTTCCTGGGCGTAACGGCCAAATGCCATCGTCACTAGCGTCAGGACGACATCGTTGACTGTTCCACCACATGCGTTCTTGATGGCCTTGATGTCGGCCAGCGGCACCTGGGTCCAGGCAAACTTCTGCGGCCCTTTGCAGACCACGTTGAAAGGCAATCGCTCTGCCGGGGAGGCCAGTTCCGACACAACCCGAAGCAGTTCCGCAGGAGCGCCTGACGGACCAGCTACGGCTACCTGGGCCATGCTAAGCAAACCCGTATTCAGAGTCTGCACGCCGTTGACGAGGGAGAGGTAAGACTTGGCGAGTCCGTCCAAGATGGCCGCGCCTGGGTCCCTGGGTGGCGCCGTCGGCGGAGGCTCTATCCGTTGCCTCTTACGCCCGGGTTTCGCAGGCACGTTCGGAGTGGTATCCATGATGACATTCATCACCCCAACTCCGGCGATTCCGTCGGCCAGGCAATGATGGAGCCGAACCACGACTCCGGTGCGCCCGCCCTTTAGCCGCGCCAGAGTGAAGTCCCACAGCGGACGCTCCCGGTCCAGACTCTCGCTCACGATCTTTCCCGCAAGCGCCTTCAGTTCGTCCTCGGTCCCATGCTTGAGCTTCACCTCTCGAATGTGGTTTCGGATGTCGAACTGGGGATCGAACTCCCAGTGCGGAAGACTGAGATCGAACGGGGAAAGCACCACCCGCTGACGATAGCGTGGAATCAGAGGAAGCTTCGAGTTGACGTAGGCGCGGCAGTCCGCGAGCTTTATCTCGCCGTCGAATACGCTCACGCCTGCGATGTTGAGCGGCTGGCCTGGGCGTTCGACGTGCAGGAACAGCGCGTCACCCCAGGAAAATGAATTGTGGTCGGCCCCATTCGTCATATGTTGCTACCTTCTTCCAAGCTTCCTTGCGGAGTAGAAGCCTTCGCATTTGTGCGGGCGAACTGTGCCGTCCCTACGGGACTCGATCTCCTCTTTCACCCAACCCAGGACTCCGCTGCGCTCCGTCCTGGGCTAACGGCACTTCCGCCCCTCCTCCACCCCATTTCGCGCAAAAGCGGCGCGAACTGGGGACCCCGGCTGCGGGGCTCGATTTCCGTGCGTTTTACTCCATCGGCGAAACGAAAACTGAGTACTTACCCAGACTCTAAAGCCCAGATTCCTGGGAGCTTCCACCAAGAGACTCAGGTCCGAAACGAGAATCGCGATGTCAGCTTCACCAGCTTCAGTACTTTGTAAACGTTGACGTTGACGCCGCGCAGCACGACCTTGACGGCCTTCTCGTCGGCTACACCGGCCAACTCTTCCATCGCCTTCAGCGAACCTGGATCGATGCGGTGGACGGAAGTGAAGTCCAGGACTACATCACCCTTGGCACTGCCCAGCGCCTCGCGGGCCGATTGCAGGGACTGGACCGCACACTCGCCATTAATTTCAAGCCACTCAGCACTCGTTGTCATACACACGACCATTCTTCTGCAATTTGATGTTGTGATGCCTTGGCCACCGGCGCCAGACTACGACCGTTATAAGCACTCCAAAACAGCTCGGCCAATTCGCTCAGCAACGGCATGCGCGGGTTTGAGCGCCAGGAAGGATCATCGAAGGCGATCTTGACCAGATCGGGCATGGCACGCTCGAACTCTTCCTTCGAAATTCCTAACTCCGCGATGGAGCGGGGAATCGCCAGTCTGTCGAGTAACTGCTCGGTCGCGATCACCAGGTTCTTTACCTTTTCTTCAATCGTCGTACCGCCCAAACCCAGCAGGTCCGCGACCATCGCGTATTTCTTGTGTGCGATATACCCACGCTGATTGGGCGATGGCATGAACTTGGTGGGTACTCCCGCATTGAAGGCGATGACGTGGGGCAACATGAGCGCGTTGGCACGGCCGTGGGCAACGCCGAAGCGTGCGCCGAAGGCATGGGCCAGTGCGTGGTTCACGCCCACCGAGGCATTCGAGAACGCGATCGCCGCAATGCAGGCGGCGTTGTGCATCATGGTGCGCGCCTCTTCATCGCTGGGATTCTCATACGCGATGGGAAGGTACTTGAAGGCCATGCGAATCGCCTGCATCGCATTGGAGTCGGTATAAGGCGAAGCGTAGATCGAAACGCCGGCTTCCAGGGCATGCGTCAAGCAGTCGATGCCGGTATCGGCGGTCAGGCCTTTCGGCATGGACATGACGAACTGCGGATCGACGATCGCTACATCCGGACTTAGCGAATAGTCGGCGAGTGTAACTTTGCGACCGGATTCTTTGTCGGTGAGAACGGCAAACGGAGTGACTTCGCTGCCGGTTCCACTAGTGGTGGAGATGGCAATCAACCGCGCCTGAGCCACTTTTTCGGTTGGGTACTGCACCACGCGCTTACGTAGATCCAGGAACGGCGCTGCCAGTTCTTCCAGGTCGGCCTGCGGCGACTCGTACTTGAGCTTCATGATCTTCGCCGCGTCGATCACCGAACCGCCGCCCAGCGCGATGATCTGGTCCGCTTTGTAGAAATTGAGCGCCTCCACTCCCTGCATTACGACTTTGACTTCAGGTTCTGCGTCAGGAATCACTGAGACGTGGACGTGCGTTTCCGGCGGAATGTGGCGCCGGACCGTATCTACGTGGCCGATGTGCTCCATGGCCGGATTGGTGATGATGATGGTGGAGCGCGACGGGAAGTGGCGCAGGTTCTCCACGGCGTTCAGGTTGAAGTAAATCTGATTGGGAACTCGGAACCACATATGAGCTTGTGTCCTTCGCGCCACGCGTTTGATGTTGAGGTAGTTGTACACGTTGACGTTATCGGTGGTGCTGTTGCCGCCGCCGGTCCCGCATCCGAAGGAGAAGGTGGGTACCATGTCGTTGTAAACGCCACCCAGGGCCCCGATGGACCCGGGAGAGTTCACAATGATCCGCCCCGCGTTGATGACCTCGCCGAACCTCTCAATGATCTCGTCGTTGCGAGAGAAGATGACCGCCGTGTGTCCTATTCCGCCGGCATGATTCACGTCTATGCAGACTTTGAGCGCTTCATCGACGGACTGCGCACGATAGACAGAGAGCACCGGGAACAACTTCTCGACCGAGAGGGGTTGGTCGCGGCCGACCCCGGGAATGGGCGCAATCAGGAGCTTGGTATGCGGCTTGACCGCAAGGCCGATCATGCGAGCGATGTCGGTGGCCTTCTGACCCACCGCCATGGGCTGCATGTATCCGGTCTTGGGATCGATCACCGTGCGTCCCAGAAGCTCCGTCTCTTTCTCATTGCAGATGTGCGCGCCGAGTTCTGAAAATTTCTGCAGCACGGAGTCGTAAATCTCGTCATCGATCACCACCGTCTGTTCCGAAGCGCAGATGGTCCCGTTATCGAACGTCTTGGAGGTGATGATGTCCACCACGGCCATGTTCAGGTCGGCGGTTTTCTCCAGGTAGACAGGCGTATTGCCCGGACCCACACCCAAAGCCGGCTTGCCGGAGCTGTAGGCGGCCTTCACCATGCCCGGCCCACCCGTCGCATCGATGAGGCCGACATCCTTGTGGTGCATCAGGTAGGCGTTGTCCTGCAGGGTTTGCGATTCCAGGCACGTGAAGACGCCTTCGGGTGCGCCGTGCTTCAGGGCGGCTTCGTACATGATCCGGACGGCCTCGTAGCAGCAGTGCCCGGCGCTGGGGTGCGGACTGAAGATGACCGCGTTCCGCGTCTTGATCGCCATGATGCATTTGAAGAGCACCGTCGAAGTGGGGTTCGTGATCGGAGTGAGCGAGAAAATGACCCCGATCGGTTCCGCCACCTCTACCAGATTGCGCTCGGGAAACTCGCGAATGGTGCCAACGGTTCGTTTGTCCTTGACGTAGTTGTAGACGAACTCCGTGGCCACCATGTTCTTGAGGGCCTTGTCTTCCACCACCCCAAGCCTGGTTTCTTCAATCGCAAGGCGGGCCAGATACTGGGCCTGCTCCAGTCCGGCCAGGACCATCGGTTTGACAATGCGATCGACGTCCTCCTGCGTGTATTGCGTGAACACGGCAGCCGCGGTACGGGCCTGACTGACGAGTCCTTCGAGATAGGCAATCCGTTCTTCACTGAGACTTGCAACAATCTCTGGCATACTTCTATCTTCCTTTCGAATCCGCCTTACGGCAACTATGCTTCGTTTTCGGGCGGTCACCCCGTCTCAAATTCTCAAAAAGGGAACAGCGACTCTTCATCATGAGATAGGCATGACCGGGGATGCAGTGACGAGCGAACCAGTTAGGTGTGATTCCCGTTTTGGGAATGATTAAGCTGCGATTTCCCCAAGTCCTCGCTGGCGCGTATGTCGTTGTGAGAAGGTGGAGGAGACGGTTAGCCGATGCGCTGTTGGCCGTTGCCACGCCAGACGGGAGCATCGGTAACCCGGACAGGAGCCTCCGCGCCATGCCGCGTCAAACCAGCGAATTGGACTTCGATTTCATCGTCATCGGCTCAGGCTTTGGCGGCAGCGTGAGCGCTCACCGGCTGGTAGAGAAGGGGTATCGGGTTGCGGTAATAGAGATGGGCCGCCGGTGGACACCCGAGAACCTTCCTCGTACAAGTTGGTCCCTTCACCGCTGGTTCTGGCGTCCCAGTCTTGCGTTGCGGGGCTTCTTCAACATGCGCTTCTTCCGGCATGTCACCATTTTGCATGGCTGTGCGGTCGGCGGTGGATCCATCACCTATGCCTGCACCCTGCTTCGGCCCGCTGACAAAATATGGGACCACGGATCGTGGAAGGGGCTGTCCGATTGGAAAGCGGAGATGCCTCGGCATTACGACACCGCCTCGCGCATGCTTGGGGTTACGGAGAATAACATCCTTGGACCAGCTGACCTTCTGCTGAAGAAAGTTGCCGTGGCCTCAGGAATCGCGGATACCTTCTATCGGACTCATGTAGCCATTTTTCAGTCTCCCGAAGGAGAGCCGGGGGGGAAGACGGTCCCAGATCCCTATTTCGGCGGCGAAGGGCCGGAGCGTACGACCTGCATGGCCTGCGGCGGCTGCATGATGGGATGCCGTCACGGGGCCAAGAACACGCTCGACCAGAATTATCTTTACCTGGCAGAGAAGCATGGCGCCCAAGTCTTCGCGGAGACCAGAGTGGTGGATGTCAAACCGCTCGATGGCATGAACGACGGCAGCCACGGGTACGAAGTTTCCACGGTGAAGTCGACGGCCCCGTTCAACCGCCATCGCAGGCGCTTCACCTGCCGCGGGGTGGTCTTTTCGGCGTCGTCGCTAGGGACGATGGAATTGCTCTTTCATCTCAAGGAAAAAGGCTCGCTGCCGGCAATCAGCGAGCAGCTGGGCAAGCGCGTTCGCACCAATTCCGAGTCGCTCATCGGGGTGCGCGTGCCTCGCTCCAGTGAAGACTTGTCCAAAGGTGTGGCGATTGGATCGGGAGTTTACATCGACGAGCACACCCACATTGAAGCGGTCCGATATCCGGCGGGCTCCGATACGATGGGGATGCTGGCAACCATTCTGACCGGCGGGCGTCCCGGTCCAGGGCGCATCGGGCTGTGGATCAGAAGCCTTTTGATCTCATTGCTGCAGCATCCGCTCAAGACGTTTCGTATTCTGCAGCCGGTCAAATGGGCGCAAGAATCCGTAATTCTCCTCTGTATGCAGGCGCTTGACGGTCACATCGACATGCGATGGGAGCGGCACGTCTATTGGCCATTCAGGAAGTTCCTGGTCAGCCGCGGTCAGAGAGTGCCCACCTATATTCCCAAGGCCAACGAGTTTGCCGAGAAGTTCGCGCGAATTGCCGGAGGCGTGCCCATGAGCATGTTGCCGGAGATTCTGTTCGATGTCCCCGGCACCGCTCACTGCCTGGGAGGATGTGTAATCGGCAGCTCGGCGGAGAACGGCGTGGTCGACTACCGCAACCGGGTTTTTGGATATAAGAATATGTACGTGTGCGACGGATCCGTGGTCGCAGCCAATCTCGGCGTCAATCCCAGCTTGACGATAACCGCGCTAACGGAACGCGCGATGAGCTTCATCCCAGCAGCTGCGGAGACCAGGTGGAACGACGCTGCAGAGCAAGTAGAAATGCAGAGCCGATAACGAACCGGACCTGCACTTACTTCTTGATCAAGCAATACTCGCCAAGCTTCTCGCTGGTCGCCGGATCAGCCGTAGTCGGATAAAGATCGACGTTATTGCAGTCGTAGATCCCCCAATTCTTGGGCAGGCGCACCATCAAATAGGTTCCCGCCTCCAGCTTGGTGCAGTTGACCGTGCCCTTATTGCAATGCAGGACGAAAGCCCCTGCGTCCTGCTCTGAAGTACCTGCCTGCTGCACGGTGAGAATCACCACTCCGTTATTGAGCTCGCTGCCCTTCACGGTAATGGTCGACTTTTCCTGCGCCGCGAGTTGCATCGCAGCCGATAGCACAATAAGCCAGAAAATAATGAGCACGTTTCTCATGAGAGTGCCCTCCGAATGTGGGCAGGCTGGCGGCGACATTGAGTTCAGCAAGCGGATGGCTACGGTTCGATCTGCCAGATCAAGCGCTCGGCTGGCTGCGCCCAATTCCCGGTGTTGAGCCTACCTTCGACTCAATCATCCCGCGTCTGGTCAGCGCTTGTCTGTGACGGATGATGCAGGGTGTTGGGTCAATTCGCCGGAATCGAGACGTCTCCCATTCCGGAGAGCAGGAGGGCTGGAAACGCGATCTGGTGACCGGCAGACAGGCTATTTCTGCACAAACATCTTGATGGCGATGGCAGCCAGGCACACAGCGAATATTCGTCGCAATAGAAGGGTGGGCAGGTGTTGCGCCCAGGCACCGCCGAAATAGCCGCCGAGAAAAAACCCCACCGCCATGAGTGCGGCGATCCCGATGTCGACGTTGCCGGCGCTGTAGTACTTCCAGAAGGCCAGCGCACCGATGGGCAGCAGCAGGGTCGCGACCGCGGTACCCTGCGCGCGGTGCTGGTCCATACCGTATCCATAGACCAGGATGGGGATGAGAAATATGCCGCCACCCAGGCCGACCAGTCCAGATATGACCCCGATGCCGACTCCGATCGCCAGTAACACGAAAGTTGCCATGCCGTCTCCTTTTTTGCTTGACTACTCTCGCACACGGTTGTATATATCGTCAAGCGTACTAGTAAACATACGAACGTAATACTGTAAAGTTCAACGGAATTAGCGGAGGGAGCCTCCTTGGAAAAGAAAAGACTGGTTGAATCGTATCTGCCCCTGAGCCCGGCGGTTTTCCATGTGCTGCTCTCGCTGGCCGATGGCGAAAAGCACGGCTATGTGATCAGCAAGGAAATTGCCCGCAGGACAGGCAATGAAGTTCGGCTCAGTGCAGGAACGCTGTACGGAATTATCAAGCGGCTGCTCGAAGATGAATTGATCGAGGAATCGGACGCCCGTCCCGACTTCAGCCTCGACGACCAGCGTCGCCGCTACTACCGGCTCACCAGGCTGGGCCATGCCTTGGCGGAAGCCGAAGCAGAGCGCATGGAGCGCGTGCTCGCCATGGCCCGTGCCATGAATGTCCTGGGCCCGGAGAGCGCGTAGGAGCGTCCCATGGCGACAAGCAATAACCCGGTAAAGCCGTTCCCAGAGCGCGTGTTTGGGGCGCTGTTGTGTCTGCTGCCCGGCGAATTTCGCGAGCGCTTTAGCGCCGAGATGGAGACCGTCTTCCGCGACCAGCAGCACGACGTGCAGCAGCAGGGCCGAGTCTCGCAGCTTCGCTTTTGGTGGGAATCCGCAAAGGGCCTGGTAACCACGGCAGTCCGCGAGCATGGCGAAATCCTTGCGCAGGATGTCGACTACGCGCTACGGATGATGCGCAAGGACCGGTCGTTCACCTTGGTAATCGTAGTTGTGCTGGCGCTCGCCATCGGTGCCGGCACCGTAGCTTTCAGCGCTGCCAACGCCATTCTGATTCAACCCCTGCCGTTCGCTGACGGCAATCGACTGGTGGAACTCAAGCAGCAGCAACCCGGTGTGGGCGTGGATGACCTGCCGTTTTCCGTGCAGGAAATCAAGAACTACCGCGCCGAGAACCATACCCTGGACTCCGTCGTCGAGTATCACGAGATGACCTTCAGCTTGCTCGGAGGCCGGGAGCCGGAGCGTGTTGACACGGCTGTGGTGTCAGCTAATTTCTTCCGCGTGCTGGGGGTTACGCCGCTCTACGGCCGCGGATTCCTTGATGAGGACGATCGGCCCAGCGCCCACCCGGTCCTTATCCTGAGTTATCAGTTCTGGCAACGAAGCTTCGATGGCGATCCCAATGTGGTCGGCCGGACGTACTCGATGAATGACAAGCAGCATGTGGTGGTTGGGGTTTTACCGCCGATGCCGCAGTTCCCGGAGAAGGTGGATGTTTACATGCCGACCTCGGCATGCCCGACCCGGTCCAGCGAGCGCTTGCTGACCGATCGCACAGCCAGGCTGATGAGTGCTTTTGCGACGGTGAAGCCGGGTGTGTCGCTGGCGCAAGCCGAAGCTGACCTCCGCAAAATCGCCGAGAGGTTGCGTACCACCTATCCTGACGCCTATCCCTCAGCCAAAGGGTATGACATAGCCATCGTGCCGGTGCACGAACAATTGTCGCGCGGCATCAGGCCGGTGCTCATCGCCCTGGCTGCTGCTGCCGGGTTGCTGCTTTTGCTGGCGTGCTCCAACGTGGCCGGCCTCATGTTGTCGCGCATACTTGGGCGCTCGCGGGAGTTGACGGTGCGCACCGTCCTGGGGGCGAGCCGGACCCGCATTGTCCGCAGTTTTGTAACGGAGGGGATATTGCTGGCGGGCCTGGGTGGAATCGGCGGCTTGCTGCTCGCCCTCTGGAGCCTCGATGTCGTGGTGCGATTTACGGCAAAGTTCACCAGCTTGTCTTCCGAGCTGAGAATCAGCCTGCCGGTGATCGCGTTCTGTTTTCTGCTTTCCATCGCCTGCGGTTTTGTCATTGGGCTGGTCCCGGCGATCGGTCTGCGGCAGACTCCGCTGTTCACCATGCAACTCGGGAGCGCCGCCAATTCCAGCCGGATCAGGTCCCGGGCCCGGGGAATCCTGGTGGCGGCACAACTGGCCCTCTCCGTCGTTCTGTTGGTTGGGGCGGGCCTTACGCTGCGGACCTTGGTGCACCTGGAACACATGGATGGCGGCTTTGACTCCTCAGGAGTTGTGACCGCGCGCATCTACGTGCTGAATTCGGACTTCACCACCTTCTTCGATGCTTTGGTCGAACGCACACGCCACTTGTCAGGCGTTGAATCCGTGGCGCTCTCCAGCACGTTTCCTTTGTATTCCCGGGGTACCCAGATGGACGCTCCCTTTGAAGTGCGAGGAGAATCGCACACTGCGGCCTCGACTCGCGAGCCTGCCAGCCTACGCGTCGTCACGCCGGATTACTTCCGGACGATTGGTATGCCGACCATCAGCGGGCGCGGTTTCAGCGGCGACGACCAGTTAACTGCTCCGGGAGTCGTCATCATCAACCAGCAATTGGCGAAGCACTACTGGCCAACGAAAAGCCCGCTGGGAAAGCAGATTTCGTTCGAGCCTGACCACTGGTTCACCGTCGTCGGTGTTGTGGGTGACGTGAAGCAGGATGGGCTGGACAAGAACCCGGTCGATGAAGTGTACGGCACATTCGCACAATCACCCCACGCCGCCATGAGCCTGCTGGTGCGTAGCTCGCGTACCGCCGCCCAGCTGGCGCCGGAAATCTCCTGGATTGTCCACGACCTTGATCGGAACGCCGTCATTACGGATGTGCAGCCATTGATACAGGTGCGCGAGAACTCACTGGCGCCGCGGCGCAGCACCGCTATCTTCCTCAGCCTGTTTGCGCTTCTGGCCCTGGGCATCACGGCTTCTGGCATCAGCGGGTTGATGTCGCTGGAGGTGGGAGAGCGCAAACACGAAATCGGCATCCGGCTGGCTTTGGGAGCCACGCCGCGCGGTCTTATCGGCTCGATGATGGGACAGATCCTGGCCATCGTCGTCGCCGGTCTGGGTTTTGGTTTCGCCGTGGCCTGGATGATGTCCACGTCGATGTCGCGCCTGATCTACGGCGTTGTGCCCCGGGATTCGCTGACCTTTGCCGCGTCGTCGGCCCTGCTGGTGGCGGTGGCGATGACCTCGTCTTTCGTGCCGCTTACCCGGATCGCGAAGCTCGATCCGACCCTGTTGATGAAGGTTGAATGACGGGCGCAAGGATGTGGAATGTGACCACAGTATCGGCAGTAGTAGTCCTGATGGGCTTGTCAGTTCTCAGCGCGGTCGCCCAGGGTCAGACGGAGCAGTCGGCTGATCGCTCCGGCATGCTCGTAACCACGGCGTGGCTGCAGGCCCACCTGTCCGACCCTGGTCTCGTGGTTCTGTGCGTAGGCCGTAGCCGCGATCAATACGATGCTGGGCACATCCCGGGTGCGCGCTTTGTTGAGTTCGATGAATTGGTGGAGCAGCACGAGAAATCTCTGAACGCGCTTCCGCCGGTAGCGGCCCTGCAGGCGGTGTTCGAGAGCCTTGGGGTTGGGGATGATTCGAGATTGGTGCTGTACGGCGAGGGCGGCGGCCTGCTGGCCGCGAAGCTGTACTTCGCTTTGGACTATCTCGGACACGGCGCGCAGGTCGCGTTACTCGATGGAGGGCTGGAGAAGTGGAACGCTGAAAGCCGGCCGACTAGTCGCGAGGCAGCCCATCCCGCGCGGGCGACATTTACGCCGCACGTGCAGGCCGATCTTCTGATCACGACCGCAAAGATGCAGGAACTCAGCCGTTCCGTCGCGAACGGCGCTTCATCGGAGTACGTGCTGCTCGATGCCCGTCCTCCCCAGGAGTACGCCGGAGTGGTGCGGTCTGAGGCTATCCCTGCCGCGGGCCATATCGCCGGCGCCCGCAGTTTGTATTGGAAGCAACTGGTTCAGTCGGAGACCGTTCCGGCGCTTCGCGATCCCGCCGAACTGCAACGCCAATTTGCCAACGCGGGGGCTGCGCCGGGAAAGCTGGTTGTCACCTACTGCCGCACCGGGGTGCAGTCTTCGTTCGACTATTTCGTCGCCAAGTATCTGGGATACAAAGCCGCCATGTACGACGGCTCGGTCTACGAGTGGGTGCACGCAGCCGGCAACCCGCTCGTGGTCTCGGATGCGCCCACCAATGCGGGCAAATCGGCCAAATGAACGTCTATGAGCTGCACTGAGTCAAAGTAAGGAGACAAGAATGAAACGCCATCTAAACCGGTTAGCCATCTTTCTTGCGGTCGTGCTCGTCGGATGTGTCGCTGCGCTACCGGCGCTTTCTGCCGGTCCCGGACAAACCAAGGACAATGCACCGGCGAATCCACAACTGCTGGTATCGACCCAGTGGCTGGCCGACCACCTGTCCGATCCGCACCTGGTCCTCGTGTATGTCGGTCACATGCCGGAGGATTTTCATGCAGCACACATTCCTGGCTCACACTACCTGGCGATGGACAAGATAATCGACGACCATCCGCCGGGGACCGAACTGCTGCCGCCCGAGCAGCTCAAGAAAAACCTGGAAGAAATCGGTATCGGCGATGACTCCCGGGTGGTGTACTACGCTCCCGACTGGGACCCGATGGCGACCCGGCTCTTCTTCACGCTCGACTACTTGGGACACGGCGACCACGCAGCCCTGCTCGATGGAGGGATGGACCGGTGGCTTCACGAGAAACGGCCCACCTCAACCGATGACCCCGCCATCACCCGGGGAACGCTCACGATTCACCTGCACCCCGAGATCGTAGAGAAGATGGATGCGATGAAGAAGGTGGTGGCCGATGAGTCCGGCAACTCGGGCGTGGTCATCATTGACGCCCGGCCGATCAAGCGGTACAGAGCAGGCCATTTACCCGGGGCCGTACCGATGTTCTGGGAGACTAACCTCGTGAGCCCGGAGAATCCCGTGCTGAAAACTCCAGAGGAACTCAGGCAGATGTATACCAAGGCCGGCGTCGCCAACGGCAAGAAGGTCGTGTCGTACTGCGAGGTCGGGTACCAGGCTTCGTATACCTATTTTGTTGCAAGGTATCTGGGATTCGATGCCGCCATGTACGACGGTTCTTACAGCGAGTGGAGTCCGGCGAAACAGCCGGTTGTCCGGGGAGACGCGGCGCGGTGATCCGGAGCAGGGAGTGATTTCGGTAGGAGCCTCCGCTGTTCGCGAAATCGCGGCGCCCGGTTGAGCGTTTGTCCGTTGTACTGAAGTCCATTTCCCCCTGCTGAAGAGTGTGTTACGAAACTCCTGTCGTCCGCTGAAGCGGACTCGTAATTTCCCACTTATGCCTCCCCACACCTGAAGGTGTGGGCTATCACCTGTCGCCGCAGTGCGGCTGCAGACTGCTTCGTTCCACCAATCGCCCGGGCACAGGAATTTCGTAACAGACTCTGAAGCAGGGGATCTCATCAAGAGCTTCGCTAGGACATCTCTCGCAGCAGGAAGTCCGTGAACGCTCGCAGAGCGGGTTGCACGTCCATAATCGAATCCTGGATGGCATCCAGATGACCCTTGATGGCCACGGTCAATTCTGCTGTCGGGCGGCGGTGTTCGTCCTGTAACGAGAGGAATAGCGGGAGGACCTGCTGATCGAGGGTACGGCCGCGGGCCACGATCTCGGCGAGGTAGTGAACCAGTTCGTGGGCGTGCGGGTCCTCGCCAAATCCCAAGGTCCGCAATTTTTCGGCAAGCCGGGTCTGCAGCTCGACGACGTCTCTGGTTTCGGAGTCGCTCATCCGAGCAGGATAGCGAATACTGAATCAGCAGGGAATGGTCTTAGGTTTCGCTGGAACGCTGGCTCAAATGGGCGATCGCGTAGAGCACGAGTTCCACGCGATTGCTGAATCCGAGCTTCTCGAAGATGCGGAACAGGTAATTCTTTACGGTGTGCTCGCTCAACTTCAACTGCTGGGCGATTTCGCGATTACCCAGTCCTTCCGCGACCAGTCGGACCACGTCTTTTTCGCGCGCGGTGAGCATGGAATTCGAGTTGCCGGCGGCGGCGAGGGTGGTCGATTCCTTCGAGAGCGCCTCCAAAACGTAGCCCAGTTGGGCGGTGTCTGCCCAGATCTGGCCTTCGAAGACGCGATTGATGCATTTGTAGAGTATCTTCGGCTCCGATTCGGAGCGGCAGAAGACTCCCCGCGCGCCCGCGCGAAAGGCCTGCACAATTTGCTCGGGGTCGGAACGATCGAGCAGGACGATGACATGCAGGTTGGCAAACTGCTTGCGAATTTCCCGCAGCCGGGTAAGCCCGGTGAGCGCGCCTTCTTGTAAGTGCGCGCTGATCAAGGCTATATCAGGACTCAACTGGCGCAGCGATTCGATCAGGCCTTCGTTGTCCACCACCGAGGCCAGGACCTGGAATTGCGGCTGGCTTTCCAGAGACTCGGAAAGCAGACGGCATGACAATAAGTTGGTATCTGCAACTACAATCCGGATTTTCACGATCCTCCGGGGCACAGCGTCAAACACCTGACTCGCAGTCGCGGTTCTTGTTTGCTCAGTTTGGCTAGCCATCGAATGTAAATCTGTGGCGGACCAGTTCTTGCCAGACACCAGTCGCACATCGAACCGCTGTTTTCCTAGGGGTGATAAGAGCATACGCTTGCAGACGCTTCCCGTAAACCAAAATTGCACTTTGGACCATTCTGAGACACGGGTAATTCCCTCGTCTCCCTCTAATGGGAGATGGACTTACCCTAACTTTTTTCTCTAGCCCGACGTGACTTCGAGGGTGAGAAACGAAGTGTGCCGGGATCTCCCCGATCAGCAGCAGCCCGTAAAGTTTTCGTTGCGTTTGTCTTAGGGACGCTGACCGGTGAAGGTCCCATCCTGCAAGGCGGAAGCACACCCACCATTCGAGGTTTCAATTTCGTCAACGACAGAATTAACCTTCGTGTAACATAGGGAACCTGTCGTTCCTGCCGCCCGGTTGCGGTGGCAAAATCGTATGGTCCGCCGCTCTCTCGATGATCCATCCCTAGTGCTGAACCGCGAGGCCTCGTGGCTGGCCTTCAACCGCCGCGTGCTGGAGGAGGCCGAGAACCCCCGCAACCCCCTGCTTGAACGGGTCAAGTTTCTGGCCATTACCGCCCGCAATCTCGACGAGTTCTTCGAGATTCGAGTGGGCGGGCTGATGCAGCGGATTGAGGACGGCCAAACCGATCCCGGTCCGGACGGCCTGACTCCGCAGGAAGAGGCAGGGCTGGTGGCGCGCCTGACCCATGAATTCATGCGCGATCAGTACCGTTGCTGGAACCATGCTCTGCGGCCCGCCCTCGCCCAGGAGGGCATTCGAGTCGTCGGGATGAAAGAGTTGACAGCGGAGCAGCGGTCCTATGTGGACGATTACTGCGAGCGCGAGCTTGACCCTCTGCTGACTCCGGTGACCGTCGATCCGGCCCATCCGTTTCCACGGGTCATCAACAAGGCGTTATGCCAGGCGCTATTGCTGCGGCGCCGGCGCCGCGCGTCCACGAATTACATGGGAGTGGTGACCGTCCCTCGCGTCCTGCCGCGGTTGATCAAGTTACCGCCCCGCAATGGCAGCGCGGACTACATCTTTCTTGCTGACCTGGTGGCTTCGCACACCATGGAGATGTACCGCGGCTACGAGATCATCTCCGAGGCCGCCTTTCGGGTGACGCGCAACAGCAATTTGTATTTGCAGGAAGAAGAGTCGCGCAACCTGATGGAATCGGTGCGTACCGAGTTGCACAACCGTCGCAAGGGCGATGCCGTGCGTCTGGAAATCGAGGCCGATGCCAATCCTGAAATGGTGGAGCGTCTGCGCGGCTACTTCGAGATGGAAGATTGGCAGGTCTATCGCACCGAGGGCCCGGTCAACCTGTCACGACTCTTTCATTTCTACGAGGAGACGCAGCGGCCGGACTTGAAGTTCAGGCCATTCGTGGCCCGCGAGCTGCAGTTGAACCGCAAGTCGCGCGACATCTTTGAAGAAATCCGCCATCGCGACATTCTGTTGCACCATCCCTACGATTCCTATAACTCCGTAGTCGGCTTCATTCGCGCCGCCGCCGACGATCCGGACGTGCTTTCGATCAAGCAGACCCTCTATCGCACCAGTGAGGATTCGCCTATTGTGCGGGCGTTGATTGAGGCCTCCTCCAGGAAGGAAGTCACGGTGGTGGTCGAGGTAAAGGCGCGTTTCGACGAAGCCAGTAATATTCGCTGGGCGCGCTCGCTGGAAGATGCCGGGGTGCAGGTATTTCACGGTCTGGTGGGCCTGAAGACCCATTGCAAGCTGGCGCTGATGGTGCGCAAAGATCCTGACCACGAGACCAGGCTTTACGCGCATCTGGGGACGGGAAACTACAACTCGATTACGGCGACCTACTATACCGATCTGAGCCTGCTGACGGCCGACCCGGAAATCACCTCGGCTGTGCACGGGGTGTTTAACTTCCTAACTGCTTATGCGGAACGGCCAAATTACGATCCCCTGCTGGTGGCGCCCATCGATTTGGCGGAGCGCTGTATCAACCTGATCGCGCGCGAAGCCGATCACGCACGACACGGGCGTCCGGCGCGGATCATTGCCAAGATGAATTCGCTGCTCGACCTCAACATCATCCGCGAGCTCTACCGCGCCTCGCAGGCAGGCGTGCAAATCGATCTCATCGTACGTGGGATATGCGGCTTGAGGCCCGGAGTGCGCGGCATCAGCGACCACATACGGGTGCGCAGCGTTGTGGGACGGTTCCTGGAACACACTCGGGTACTGTATTTCGCCAACGGCGGAGACGACGAAATTTACCTAGGCAGTGCCGATTGGATGCCGCGAAATCTGTACGAACGAGTGGAAACGGTTTTTCCTGTCAAGGATGTGATGTTGAAGCAACGCATCCGCGACGAGATTCTAGAGGCATATCTGGCCGACAACACCCAGGCAAGTCTGCTGCGCTCGGACGGATCGTACGTCCGCGTCGGCACGACCTCGCGTTCCGGAAAGCGCAGCATCCGCTTTAGCGCCCAGGAATTCCTGATTGCACTCTGCGAGGGGAAAGTCACCCTGGATGCCATCCCGGCGCTGCCATCTCATCGTCCACGTAGCACTCGGCGGACGGTTAGGGCAAAATAGTCCTCATGGAGATTTATTTTTTGCGTCACGCCAACGCCGGGGAGCCGAAGGTCAATCCAGCCAAGGATGAAAAACGTCCCCTCGACAAGCTGGGTATTGAGCAGTCCCACGATGTGGGACGTGCCTTGGCGGCCCTGGATGTGAGCCCCGACGTGATCCTCTCCAGCCCTTTACGGCGTGCCACCCAGACCGCGGCGGTGGTAGCCAATGAGCTGGGACACGAAGATAAAGTAATCACCGACGCCGCGCTGCGGCCGGAAGCGAGCTATGAGAAGTTTCAGGACCTGCTTCGCCGCTACAGCCGCAAGGACGCGATTCTCGTAGTTGGGCACAATCCCAGCATGACGGAATTCCTGAATCGGCTGATTTCCGGCGGCGCCTCAAGGAATGTTGTCGAGTTGAAGAAGGGTGCGGTGGCCAAGGTCGAGCAGGAAGGCCGAAGGCCTGCCGTCCTGCGCTGGTGTATGCCTCCCAAGGTGGTGCGTTCGATTCAGCAGGCCTCGGCCAGCAGTTCGCGTCCGAAGACGGTCCGGAAATAGCTCTTCTCCTGCTCCACGGCCCACAACTCCAATTCAATTCCTTCCGATGGGTTGGGTGTCAGCATCAGGCGCACGCGGCCGTCCTGATGAACGCGGACTTGCAGCTCATGCACCGAGCCGCGCCGGCCTTGATCGAGGGCGCGTGCCAGACGCAACAAAGCCACGGCCTTGGCGACGTGAATCTGATCGATCCCGGACAGAAGCCCCATCACCCGATCGCTGGGTGAGGGAAGAGACTTGCCGACGTAGCGGGCGATTGCAGCGATGATGCGCCGCTGCAGGGGCGTGTAGCCGAAGATCTCCGAGTGGGCGATGACGTAGTAGGTGTGACGGCGCCGTCCGGAGCGATTGATATAAGCGCCGACTTCGTGCAGCATGGCCGCTGCCTCCAGCCAATCGGAGTACTGCGGCGGCAGCTGGTGTACCGGCTGCAAGCGGCGAAACAGCTGCATTGCAAGCCCGCGAATGCGCTGGGCAAATGGCAGGTCGGAGCCGTAGTGCTTGGCCGCGGCGAGCAACGCATCGTGGCGCTCCGATTCCACGCGCTCGCGCATGACGGTGCTGCCGTTGTAGTCGGCCATCATCTGCGCCAGGAGGCCGTCGCGAAGCCCGAGCGGCAGATAGCGGAAGCTGCGCAGGTTGCCCAGTTGCATGAGCTCAGCAAAGACCATTGCGCCGGCGATGATGATCTCAGCGCGTCGCGGTCCGATGCCGGGGAGGGCCTGCCGCTGCGCCAGGGTGCGACGGCTCAAGGTGTTCAGCAAGGTCGCGACAGCGGCCTTGGGCACGGTCTGCGGCTTGTTTTCGTTGTAGCCGCGGACCTTGGCGGCATACAAACCGGAGAGCGCTGCCGGAGTGCCCGAGGTGGCGATCGAGATCTGCAGCTTCGCACTGGAAATCCGCTTCTGGATGCGCGAGACCTCGCGTTGGATGAACCCTCGCAACTGCTGCAGCTCTTTCTTCTTGGGCGGATCGTGATGGAGGAAGGTCTGGGTCAGGCGTACCGCCCCAATGGGCAGGCTGACCATGTCCTCGATATGGCCCGAGATCGAGATGGTCAACTCGCAGCTACCGCCGCCCAGGTCAATCAGCAGGGCGCGGCTGTTGGCGATGCGTGCATGGGAGAGCACCCCGAGATGGATCAGGCGGCCTTCTTCCAGTCCGGAGATGATTTCTGTTTTCCAGCCGGTGGCGCTGCGGACCCAATCGAGGAAGGCCCGGCTGTTGCGGGCGTCACGCAAGGCGCTGGTCGCGACCACGCGCACCCGGTCCGCAGCATGAGTCTGCACAGCGCGGTGAAAGCGTCGCAACACTTGCAAGGTTTGCGACATGGCCTGCGGATCAAGCGTGCCGTTGGCAAAGACACTCTCGCCAAGACGCGTGACCTCGCGGTCCTCGTGAAGCGTCTGCAGACGCCCGCGCACGGCCTTGGCAATCTTCAGCCGGACCGAGTTCGAGCCGATATCAACCGCAGCAAAGGTTGGCATGAGATTCCAAGTACCGTATTAGCCCGGGTCCAGGAGTTATTCCTGAGCTTCTGTCGCTTTGAAGGGGCACGGCTTCACAGGTTGCTGAAAAACTCCATACTGACAACAGCCCGGGTAGTGCGGGCCTTCAGGCCCGCGTTCAATTAGTTTTGTGAGGAGGGCTTTATTCCTGAGGTACGTTGTCCGAAGCCGCTGGTATGGCTGCTTCCAACAAATGTCCCCAGGCCTAAAGGCCATTTCACTGTACTCGCTTGACGCGGCGCTGAAGCGCCGCACTACCCGAACTCGCTCCTGAGAGGACTTTTTCAGCAACCTGTTCAGCCGTGCCGTAAGCGTCTGTCATTATGATGGCTTTAGCCGCTGAGGGACTTCGGTGTTAAGGCGAAATGCGACTTTCCTCAGGGGCTGAAGACCAATTCTCCGACCTCATAACGGCACGGCTGAAGCCGTGCCCCTTCAAAGCTACCGAAACCGATGAATAATCCAGGTAAAGCGCCGCTCTACCCGAGCTTCGCAGCCGGAAACCGTTCTGGCACGCGGAGTGGTGGGCTGGTCCTGGGGCTGCCCTATCTTCTCGCACGTGACGTCTTAACCACGAACTTAGGAAGATAGATGCCACTCCGGCACTTTGCAACTGCACGTGCCGAGGGAGTCCCTCACTCTGTTTCACCTTACCTTCATCACATTGCAAACAGATTAATGAGGGTTGAAGTATTCTGGGTGGTGGCGCCCGCCCGGCCACATTTTCGGTCCCCAAAGCCGATTTTGTCCCTGCATTATGGCCAAGCATTTCTGGGAATCCGAACGCGACCTGCTACGCGACACCCTGCAGCAGGAGAAGCAGGAATTTGCGCGGCCAGCGTCGCAGAAATCCAGGCTGGGCCTGGCCGTACGCGCCCTGCGCCACCGCAACTTCCAGCTATTCTTCGCCGGCCAAGCCATCTCGCTGATCGGTACCTGGATGCAGACCGTCGCCCAGTCCTGGCTGGTGTATCGCATGACCGGGTCTACGTTGCTTCTGGGAACGGTGGGTTTTGCCAGCCAGATACCTGTCTTCATCATGGCGCCGATTGGCGGCATCGTTGCCGACCGCAACAACCGGCGGCGCGTGGTGGTGTGCACGCAAATCGCCTCCATGCTCCTGGCCTCGATATTGGCGGTCCTGACCCTGTCGGGACGCATCCAGGTCTGGCAGATCATGATGCTGGCCGCCGGACTCGGCTTGGTGAATGCGTTCGATATTCCTGCCCGTCAGGCGTTCCTGATCGACATGGTAGGCAGGGAAGACCTGCTGAACGCGATTGCGCTGAACTCCTCCATGTTCAACGGGGCCCGCATCATCGGTCCCGCCGTCGCCGGCATATTGGTGGCGTCCATCGGCGAAGGCTGGTGCTTCGCCGTCAATGCAGTGAGCTATATCGCGGTCATCGTTGGCCTATTGCTGATGCGTATCAGCCATCCTATGAATCTGGCGACCGAGGGGTCGCCGTTGGAGAACGTCCTCGAAGGATTCGCTTTCGTACGCAACACCGGTCCGGTCCGCGCCATCCTGCTGCTACTCGGACTGATCAGCCTGGTGGGCATGCCGTATGCCGTGCTCATGCCAGTCTTCGCGGACCGAATCCTCCACGGCGGCGCGCGAGGTCTGGGCATTCTGATGGCTGCTACCGGCGTGGGTGCGCTGCTGGGCGCGGCCAGCCTGGCTGCGCGGGTCAATGTTAAGGGGCTGGGGAAGCTGATCGCCTTTGCTGCGGGCGGATTCGGCGTGAGCCTGATCCTGTTCTCATTTTCCAGGATCTTCTGGCTGTCGACCGTGCTGCTGGTGCCGGTGGGCTTCAGCATGATGGTGCAGATGGCCTCTTCCAACACGCTGATCCAGGCCATGGTGCCCAATCACCTCCGGGGCCGGGTCATGTCGGTTTACTCCATGATGTTCATGGGCATGGCGCCCATGGGAGCTTTCTTTGCAGGGGCCCTCGCCAACCATCTGGGTGCTCCCTGGACAGTCGCGGTCGGAGGGCTGGCGTCCATCGCGGCGGCAACATGGTTCGGCAGACATCTGCCGTCGATTCGCGCAGAAGCCCGCGAGCTGGTACTCGCCCAGGGCATGACGGGTGGCTCGCCCGCGCAGGAAATTACCAGCCGCGGATTGTCGTGAGGCAATCCATCAGGATGGAACATCGGAGAAATCAAAGTTCATCCCAAGCGCAAAGTACGGCGAGAGAGATTTGGAGTTTCTGGTCCTAAACTGGCTCAAACTTTGGGAATCGTGCTGCGTCTAACCCCCGATGGAATTTCTGAAAGCAGATCAAGATAAGGAGCAACCTACAATGAATCGGTCTGCACTCGCGCTAGTTGCGGTCATTCTCTTTGCTGCCGTTGGAATGAGTCTTCCCAGTCAGGCCCAAACGAAGAACCAGCCTCCGAGTCCTGCGCGCTCTCGATCCGACGAGATGTTGGAGAGCTGGAACGGCATCGGGAACAAACTGATCGCCATGGCGCAGGACTTTCCCGAAGACAAGTACGACTTTAAGGTGCAGAAGGACGAGCGCACCTTTGCCCTGAATCTTCTGCACGCCGCGGCACTGGATTTCATCCTGATACGGAGGATTTCCGGATCCAACGTCGGGCCCGACTTCGGCGAGGGCGACAATCCTACGCGTGACCTTTTCAAAACCAAGGCCGACATCGTCAAGTTCGTACAGGAGGCCGTCGCCGACGGAGCGAAAGTGATTCAACAGCAAGGCGACGCGGGGCTGGACAATACGACGAAATTTTTCGGCAACCGGCTGGCCCACAACGCCGCCATCTGGACGTTCGCCATCGAGCACAGCGCCGAGCACTATGGCCAGCTAGTGGTCTACTACCGTGCGAACAACCTGGTGCCACCGGACTCGCGGCGATAACGGGGCAATACGGTCCACGGTCCTGCTCGAATACTCCTCGTCCCTGCTGGCGTCCGAGAGAAGCACGCGAACGTTGGGGCACCGGACTGAATTGCATTGCCGCATGAGCGGCGAGGCGCTGGAAATCGGCAGGGATTCGCAGTACAGTAGCTCCGGCCAACAAACCGTCGGGTTCCAATTCAGTCAAGGAGACCTACTATGACGAACTGGTCGCCCCTTGTCCCCTCATTGCTCAAAATCAAATTAATCGCTGCCGGAGTGGGCGTTGCGCTGATCTGCTCGCTGCCGTGGACTGCACCCCCTGCACGTGCACAGTCGTTCAGCGTGCTCCACAACTTCACCGGCGGGCAAGACGGCGCCCGACCGTATGGCGGAGTCGTTCTCGACGATGCAGGGAATATTTACGGCACCACGGTCGCAGGAGGTTTGACCTACACGCCTTGTGGGGGCGGCTGCGGCACGGTGTTCCAGCTGAGGCCAGTGGGGCCGGCATGGGTGCTGAATCGCATCTACGGCTTTCATCACGACGAGGGATGGCAGCCCTTGGCGCGCGTAGTGTTCGGTCCCGACGGTGCGCTGTACGGCACCACTCTTGCCGGCGGTACCTATGGAGATTACGGCACGGTCTTCAGGCTGCAGCAGCCGTCGCAGCCATGCAAAACCGCGATTTGCCCGTGGAACCAAACGGTACTTTGGAATTTCGGCGGGGGAGACGACGGAATCAATCCCGGTGTCGGCGACCTGACCTTCGATGCCGAAGGGCGGATCTATGGCACAACCTACACGGGCGGAGCGCGCTCTCTCGGCACGGTGTACCAACTGACGCCGATTCCCGGCGGTGGATGGACGGAGAGTGTGGTCTACAGCTTTCAGGGTGGGCTGTCCGGCGACGGCGCGCTCCCCTGGGCGAACGTGACCTTCGACCCGGCAGGAAACATGTACACCACGACGATGGAGGGCGGCGGGGCGGACTGCGGGACAGCGGTGCGCTTGTATCCGAGCCAGTCAGGGTGGGCCGATACCATTCTGCATTCGTTTGCCTGCTCCAGCGATGGACAATACCCGTTAGCCGGCCTGGTGTTCGATCCGGCCGGCAACCTGTACGGCGCGACCGTGGAGCGTGGTCCATCCCAAAGCGGAACTGTCTTCGAGTTGGCGGCTCCCGATGGCAGTGGCGGATACAGCATCATTTACAACTTTAACGGTATCGGTTACGGACCAAGCAACAGCCTTACGCTCGGCAGCGACGGCGGTCTTTATGGGACGGCGCAAGGCGACGGGCAGTACGGACAGGGAACCGTCTTCAAGCTAACGTACGCGAACGGCACCTGGACCTATACCTCGCTCCACGACTTCACCGGCAGAGATGACGGCGGAACTCCGTTCAGCCGCGTAGCCTTCGATGCCGATGGAAACCTCTATGGGACGGCTTCTATGGGAGGAAGTTTTGGGTACGGTGTGGTGTGGAAGATCACGCCGTAGTGCGACGCCATGGAAAATCCCCACCCAAGCAAACCCGGCTTGGATGGGGCACCCGCAAAATAGTTGGGTGGGCCACCCGCTTCTAGTGCGGCGGCGGTGTGGCCGACTTGTGGACTGTGGTACCTCCGGTGGTTACTCCCAGTCGGCGGAGGCGATCGCGCGCCTGCGAGGCTTCGATGGATCGGGGATAGCGGGCAATGAGGCTGTTTAACTCGCGAACACCGGCGTCGCGCTGCCCGAGCTCGAGCAGTGCATAACCTTTCTTTAGCTGAGCAGCGGCGACCTTGTTGCCGCCGGGATATTGCTCCAGCACTTTGTCGTAGTCCTTCACCGCAGCGGCAAAGTTTCCCTGACGATACTCAATGTCGGCGACATAGAACTGGGCATTCCCGGCAAGTTCGGTATTGGAATAGAACTTGACGTACTCGTTGAACTCCTGTGCAGACAAATCGTATTTTCCCGAGTTGTAATCGCGCAGAGCACTGTTATACAGAATGTCCGCCGGAGGCGCCTGCGAAGGGGCCGCATTGGACTCGCCGCCCCCCGCTGCCGGATTGGGTGAACCCGCAGAGGCGGTCATGCCAGGCTGTCCAGCGGCCAGGTTCTGCCCGCCCTGCTGCATCTCGTCGAGTTGCTTGCTGACCTTGGCCAGGCGGGACTTCAACTCGTCCACGGTGTCGTGCAGCGACTGGACCTGGCCCGAAATCTGCTCCATGCGGCCGTTGGTGTCGCTGGCCTGGCCTTGCATCTTTTGCTGCAGGTCGGCGACCGCAGCGTTCATCTTGTTGACGCTGTCGGAGCTCTGCTCGACCAGGTTTTTCACTACGCCCATGTTCATGTCCATGGATTGCTGCAGGCGTGCCACCGAGTCCTGGAGCGCCTGCACCTGGGTTTGCAGTTGGATCATCTCTTTGTTCGCGCCGACTGCCGGGCTTACCGCTGCCAGCATGAAAGCCGCGATTGTCAGCCACGCCGCATTGTTCCGAAGTCGCATAATGCTGTTCCTGCTCCTGAGTTTTCGCTGGTGAAAAGGGTACACCAGCGCGAAAAGGTGAGTTGCAGGGGCGCGGCTTCCAGTGGTCTGAAGCCTCGACATTGAAGGTCCCTCACCGCTAGAGTCGGTTCGGATGCGAAACTAAAGAACTTGTGACGGTGCGCCTGAAGGCGCGCCCCTTCAACACGTCCAAATTCGAGTTTTGTAGCATTCTGTTAGCCGTCCGTGATCACAAGCATTCCGGGCCTTGGGCGTTGGGGTATCTCGTCGAAGCCCTATAGGCCGCTTTCAATAAATTCGCCCGGCCTAGGCCATTGTCACACTGTCACTTGCCTGACGCGGCGCTCAAGCGCCACACTACCCGAACTTGCTTCTCAGAGGATGTCGTCGGCAGCCTCTGAAGCCGTGCCCTGCAATACCAAATCGCTCCAACTCAACCGCAACCGTCTTATCCAGCTCCTCGCCGCTCACTTCTGATACACAAAATGGGCGCGCCGGTTTTGCTGCCAGCAGGACTCATTACTCTCCGTGCAGAACGGCTTCTCCTTGCCGTAGCTGATGGTGCGAATGCGATCGGGAGAGATGCCGAGTTGCACCAAAGCCTGCCTCGCCGAATTAGCACGATTGTCGCCGAGCGCCAGGTTGTACTCCGTTGAACCCCGTTCGTCGCAGTGGCCCTCGATGGTGAACTTCATCCCCTTGTGCTGCTGCAGGAAGCGCGCATCTGCCTGCAGGACCGGTTGATACTGGCTCGAGATGTCGTAGCTGTCGTAGTCGTAGAACACGTCCTTCACGTTCGACGAAAACAACTGCGCATCGCTGTCGTTGGAGGCTTGCTGCGGCGGAGGCGGCGGAGCCTGGGTCACGGTGATGCGCGCCGTGGCCTCTTGCGTTCCGGATTCGTTTTTCGCCACCAGGTGATAGGTGGTGGACTCGGTCGGCATCACTTCACGCGATCCATTGCCATCCACTTTGCCCAACTGGTCGATGGTGACGTCGGTGGCGTAGTTGGTCCTCCAGGTCAGGGTGCTCGCCTGGCCCGCGTTAATGGTGTTGGGATTGGCTGTCAACGAGGCAGTAGGCACCGGGGGTGGGGGCGGCGGTGGGGACGGGGGCGCCTGGGCCACTTTCTTCTTGCCGCAGGCACCGACGGCCAGCACTACAGCCAGTGCAACGATGATCCGGATCCATTGACTCCTTGTTAGCTTCAACTCTATTCCTCCACTTTCCCGCGAGAGCACTCGCATCAGTTCATAGCAGGGCCGAAGTGTGCTCCTCCCGCGCCCATAAGCGTGCAAGGCCTTAAGATTACTTATAACTCCAATTCGGCTGCGTGTTCTCGCCCGCCGTCGTCAATTGCCGCACCTCGCTCCCATCCGCCAGCATGGAATAGATCTGGACGCGGCCAGTGCGGCTCGACTGAAACACGATGTGCCGCCCGTCGGGCGACCACGACGGAAAGTCGTTGCGCCCGCCGTCATGGGTCAGTTGCGCCCATTGTTTGCTGGCGACATCCATGACGTAGATGTCGCTGGACACCGGGTGCGCCCGGCCCATAGTGGCGTACCCACGCGAACGCCAGGAACTGGCCATTCGGCGACCAGGACGGCGATACGGCATAGCCTTGATCGGTGACGCGGGCCACGTTCGTACCGTCAGATGCCATAGTGAATATCTGGGGTAGCCCGGTACGTCCACTAACCCAGGCAATTTGCCCATTCGTCTTCGGGTTCCAAGTGGGTGAAACATCGGGCCCTTTGCTTTCCGTAAGGCGGCGAGCGGTGCCCCCGGCGGAGCTGACGGAATAAATCTCCGTGTTGCCGCTACGCGAGGACGAGAAAGCGATGGTCTGCCCATCGGACGACCACGCGGGCGAATAATTGTCTCCCCCGAAGTGCTGGAAGTTCACGCCACGTCCAAGTTCGAGGGAATACATCAGGATCTGCCAGCCATCTTTGGTGACGCCTGAGTACGCCACGCGAGTCCCGTCGGGCGAGACGTGCGGCGAGAGCGCAATGCTCCCCATGTGGGTCAGCTGCTTCTGATCGGCGCCGTCGTAGTCCATCTGCCAGATTTCCTTGGAGCCGCTGCGGTTGCTGACAAAGTACAGCCGGGTCTCGGCAACGCCGGCGATGCCACCGCCCAGGCGAAGAATGATCTCATCGGCGAAGCGATGGGCGATCAGGCGGGCATTGCTTTCATTGGCAGCCTCACGGTATTGCTTGCCCAGTACCTGCGGAGACTGCGGATTCTTGGTGTCGTAGAGCCAGCCCTGCACGTTCAGCGATCCGGCTTGAACTCCGAGATTGCCAAAGGCCAGCATGCTGGCGTTCGGCGGCGGGCCACCCCAGTCACTGAGATGCACTTCCTGCGGAGCGCCTGGCACCGAGAGCGGATAAAAGCTCTTGGAGACCATGTCGAAGATTCCCGCCGACTGCAGATCGTTCCACAGGGTGACATTGAAGACTGCCGACAGGTTCTGAGTACCCGTATCGGTGGTGACCAGTTTGAAGTCGGGCACGGCGAGACGGACCTTTTCCACGCCGAGTCCGGTGCCGGTACGAATCCAATCCTGGGCCGAGAGACGCATAATGCCAAAAAATACGAATGAGATTAATAGGATTGCTTGGTATCGTTTCATGCTTGGTGGTTCCCCAAAAGTTCCGTGCGTGGCCGCGCAAGCAGCATTCCTCGTGAGTATCTCGCGACTTGAAGGGGCACGACTTCAGCCGTGCCAAAAAAGTCGTATCCGTGCCTTGTTCGGGTAGTGCGGCGCTTCAGCGCCGCGTTCCTCGGTCCCCTTCGTAACGGCCTTTAGGCCCTGGGACATCTCATAGAAGTCGCTCATTGAGCAGCTGCCAGCGAAGTAGCGTCGAGGCTTACAAGTCTATGTGAGAACCGTGCCGTCCCTACGGGACTCACTCTCATTTCCCACTCTACCCAGGACTCCGCTATGCTCCGTCCTGGGCTAACTTCACTTCCGCTCCTACGGAGCTCGATTTCCGCGCGTTCTACTCCACCTGCGAAAACGAAACTGAGTATTCACACATACTCTAAAACCCTCTTCCACATAACCACCTCGACGCGGGCCCTTTGGCAAGCTCAGGGCAGGCTCTGGAGGCCGGCCCTACCCCATCCGCACCTTACCGCCGATAGTCGAACCAGAACTCGACGGCTACATACCGCCCTGCGTACTCCGGAGGCAGCGGACCAAATGTATCGATGCGCTGCAGCGCCCGCGTCGCGGACTGATCGAGCGACGGAATGCCGCTCGACTGCTCCACACGTATGTTCTCCGGCTGTCCCGAACGCGTGATCTCAAAATAGATGTAAACCCTACGCGCCGTATCAATGTTCGGATCCACTTCATACTTCAGCCAGTTTTCCGATACTTTGCGGCGCACGCCATCGACATACCATCCGAAGCGGCTGCCAAAATCTCCGTGTGCCTCCGGTGAAGCTGAGGCCGCCTTTGGCTCCGCCCGCAGTGAACGAACCATAAGGGCCGCTGACCGGGCCGCCTTCGCCAAACGGAATCCTGTTGTCCTCCACCTTCGCCACTTCTTTTGGCGGCGGCTTCTTCTGCGTGGACTCCCTGGGTCCCTGCTTCTTGGCGTCTCGCGCTGGAATCGGGATCGCCTTCGGTTCTTCCTTCGGAATTTCCTTCGGCGGCGATTGCGTCAACCCCTTGGACTCGTTAGCCAGTACGTTCCTGGGTCTGCGTCGGCGGCACAGGCAACGGAATGGCTGCTCACCAGCGTGGCACTCATCGCGCCGCCATTGCCACCCGTGCCTCCCCAACTCTCGCCGCGGCTGCTGGGGATCAGATAGCCGAACAGAGCCAGGGCGAACAGCGCGACGTGCAATGTCACCGAGCCGATCAAGGGGCCGCGAACATTGCCCTCGGTCGAAAAGATGTCAACGTCGGCTGCCATTCTTCTCCAGCGGCTGAGTCACGATGCTCACGTTGGTGATGCCCGACTGCTTCACGGCGTCCATCACGGTGGCGAAAGCGCCGAAGGGCACGTTTTCATCGGCGCGCACGAAAACCGACTGGCCTTCGGGGTCGCGAATCTTCTCGTGCAGACGGGCGCCGATCTGGTTGATGTTGATGGGATCGTTGTTCAGGAAGACGCGCTGGTCGCGGTCGATGGTGATGACCAGGCGCTCTTCGGTGATCTCCTTGACGGTCTTGGTATGTGGAATCGCGACCTCGATGCCTGACTGCAGAATGGGCGCGGTCACCATGAAGATGATGAGCAACACCAGCACCACGTCGACCAGCGGGGTGACGTTGATGTCCGCGAGTGATGTCTGGGTCCGTCCCCGTGCATTGGTGAACGCCATTACCGACGCTCCACGCTCTCGACTGCGCGCGGGCTGCCCGCCTGGGCCCGCTCGATTTCATTCACCAGTTCCAGAGTGAAGTCGTCCATGCGCGCACCGAACTCGCGAATGTGCTGGGTGAACATGTTGTAGGCGATGACGGCGGGAATCGCGGCGAACAGGCCGGCTGCGGTGGTGATCAGGGCTTCGGAAATGCCAGGTGCCACGGCGCGAAGGGTTGCGCCGCCGGCGGTTCCCAGGCCGTGAAAAGCGTCGATGATGCCCCACACCGTTCCGAACAGGCCGATGAATGGCGTGACCGCTCCCGTGGTCGCCAGCCAGGGCAGGCGGCTCTCGAGGCGGCTCAATTCTTCCGACGATGCAATCTGGGTGGCGCGCTGCAGCGCCGATCATGCGGATGGGTTGCGGCGCCTGCTTGCGCAGTTCGTCGTAAGCGCCTTCAAAAACGGCGATCAGCGGGCTGGGCTTGAACTGCTCGGCGACGGCGGCCACATCCTGCAGCCGCTCCGATTTGCGAAAGGCACGAATGAAACGATTGCTCTGCACCCGCGCGCGCCGGAACAGACCCCACTTGGAAAAAATAATGGCCCACGAGGCGACGCTGAACACCAGAAGAATTAGAAGGACAGCTTTGGCGACGAGACCGCTCGATTCAATAAGCCCTGAGATTTCACCGCCGATGGCCGAGGCAAACAAGAAATAAGGCACATTCATTGGATGGAACAGGCTCGACTTTCGTTACTCCGCATTATAAGCATTTGACGCGCGAGCGGCAGGATGGTGGGAAGCAGGTTCCTCGCGAGTTAATGGAGCTGTCAGCTGTCAGCCGTCAGCTACCAGCTAAGGCTCTTCGCTGTTCGCTCTTCTCGTCGGAGCGCTCCTTCCCGTTGCCGAGCGACCGGCCGGAGCAAAGGCGTTTCACGGTCTTCCATTTCAGAGAAGGAAGGTAGCGGCATTATCACGGAGGTCTTTAGCGAAGAGCGAAAAGCGAAGAGCGAACAGCGATTTTCCTGACGGCTGATAGCTGATGGCTGACGGCTTTCTGCTACACTTCGGCATAACTTCGTCGCCTCGAGATCTCACGTGCTGCTGGAACTGCGGGTCGAAAACTACGCGGTCATTGAAAACGTTGCCGTGGAGTTCGCGCCCGGTCTCAATCTGCTGACCGGCGAAACCGGCGCCGGAAAATCCATCCTCATCGACGCGCTCGCCCTGCTGCTGGGCGATAAAGCCTCCACCGATGCGATTCGTCACGGCACGGACAAGGCCGTCGTCTCGGCGGTCTTCGAGGACGAATCCAAAGCGCCTCGACGCGGTGCTGGAAGCCAACGGCCTCGATTCCATTCCGACGATGGTCAACTGATCCTGCGGCGCGAGATTGCAACCGGCGGCAAGGGTCGCGTCTTCGTGAACAACCAGCCGGCGACGGTGGCAGTTCTCAAGCAACTGGCGCCGCACCTGGCCGTGATCCACGCGCAGAACGAAGCGGTGCTGGCGTTCGATGCGGCGTCGCGGCTGGCGCTGCTGGATGCTTTCGCCGGAGTCGACACGTCCGCTGCTGGCGCGGCGTTCGGAGACTGGAACCAGGTTCGCCATCGCATCGCCGATCTGGAGCGCGACGAGCATGACCGCCTGCGGCTGCTGGACCTGTGGAGCTTCCAGCGCAAGGAAATCGCCGACGCGCGTCTGCAGCCGGAAGAAGACACGAAGCTCGAGGCCGAGAAGCGCGTGCTGGCCAACTCCGAGCAGGTCTTCACCGCCGCGATGGCGGCCTACGACGCGCTCTACGAGAGCAATGCGTCAGCGGCAGCTTCGATTCGCGTGGCGACGCGGCAGATCGAGGAGCTGTCGCGCTTCGACGAGCAATTCCGCCAGTCGCTGCCTGAGCTTGAGTCGGCGCGCATCACGGTCGAGGACATTGGTCAGACGCTGCGCGATTACGCCGAGGGCATCGAGGCTTCTCCCGAGCGGCTGGCCGAAGTCGAAGACCGGCTGGCGTTGCTCGACCGCCTGAAGCGCAAATACGGGCCGTCGCTCGACGATGTGATCGCGCTTGGCGACGAGCTCGAACGCAAGCTCAACGAGATGGAGAACAAGGACGAGGTCCTGCGCGGCCTGCAGATCGAGCTGGCGAGCGCCGCGACGAAGTATCTGGAGGCGGCGCGCGGTCTTTCGCGCCATCGCTACGAAGCGGCGCGCAAGCTGGAGAAGCTGGTCGAGAGCGAGATCAACGAGCTGGCCATGAAGGCGCGCTTCAAAGTCGAAGTCAGCGGCTCGGACGAGGAAGCGAACTGGAGCGCGCGCGGCTTCGACCAGGTGCAGTACCTGATCTCGGCCAATCCCGGCGAGCCCCTGGGCCCGGTCGAGGAGATCGCGTCGGGCGGCGAACTGTCGCGGGTGATGCTGGCGCTGAAGACCGAGCGTCGAGGCGGGGTCAGACGAAAGGAAGTGGCCGCAACGGAGGGGGCGCCACCTCTGCCGACTGAACGGGGGACAGGAATCGGGTCTCGCAGCGGACGTGGTCTTCGACGAGATTGACAGCGGCATCGGCGGACGCGCTGCCGAAGCGGTGGGCAAGAAGCTGAAGCAGCTCGCACGCACCAAGCAGGTCCTGTGCATCACCCACCTGCCGCAGATTGCGTCCTTCGCCGACCAGCATTACCTCATCGAGAAGCGCGAGTCGGGCGGCAGGACGAAGACCTCGGTGCGGCTGCTCGATGCCGAAGAGCGCACGCGAGAGATCGCCCGCATGATGAGCGGCGCCAAGCTGACGGATACCTCGCTGAAGCACGCCGAGCAGATGCTGAAGGCAAACCGGTAGGTCTGGCCCAGCCTGTCGCTGCGTGACAACCGTGGAGCCCGGTGAAGGTCGAGCGTACTGATCCCGGGTTAGCCCAAAAGAAGGGAGAACCCAGGGCACAGCACTCACTCACTGCGGATGACTATTGGTTGACAACGCCTTCGCTCTTGTCGAGGGCCACCCAACATTGAAGGCGAAAATCCACGCGTTATCGAGGCTTCGCTTCGCGCAGGTCGTCCTTACCCTTCTTGCCTTCTTCGTCGGCGCCCTCGGACACCGGCCAGTCCGGTTCTTCACACGGCGAAAGCGTGTGTTTGCCGGGCTGAGTCAGTCCAATGCTCTTAGTATGGCCTGAGACGTCGCACCGCCAGAACTCGGAAGAGGCCTTGGCGAAGTCGATACCTTTTTCTCCCTTAAATGCCTGGCAAGAGCGGTAGTAGATGGTGGAGTTGGAATCGCAAATGGTTCGGCGCAGCAGCACCAATCGGCGCTGAAACGCGGAGAGGCCGTCTCTCCACTGCTGGTATCCGGGCTGGGTGGTGTCATCGCCGAATTTATCAAGGCCAGGAATGTTGAAGTCTCCGGATACAATCTCCGTTGTCCCGTGTTTGGCTTCGGAAATCCACGCGCCATTGCCGGCGCTGCCATGGCTCCAGAACTGCACTTCATCCGTGCAATCGCACTCCTTCTCGGCGTAGGTAGACAACAGCGTCTCCAACAGCTCTTCCATGTTGTCACCGGAGGGGATGACGTACGTCGAGGGTCTGGGCGAGGCGTCCGCATAGGCGGCAGCCTTCCACAGTCTGCCCAACATACCCGGCAGGGTGCTGTCGTAAACGAAAAAGTGACACTTCTTGCCGGGCCCGGCCTCGGGCAGCCGCTTGCAGACAGCAGGTTTGTCAGTCTTTTTCTCGGGTACGGGCGGGGGAGGCGGCGGCGCGGCAGGCTTATCCTGTGGTTCCTCCCCTGACATCTCAATGGTAGCGACGGATCGCAGCACCGGCCCTACGATGTCGATGTAGGCGTCCTTGGCCGGGCCCTCGAAATACTGGAGCTCGCTGTTGATTTTGGCGCGGGCCTCGCGTGAGAGCAGACCGTGTCTTCGTATCCTCTCGACCATGGCCTGGGCGCGGTGACGCGCGGCGTTTACATCGTTCTTCCCACGGTCATCCGGATCGCGCTGCACCGAGGCAGTGTGGCCGCCCTGCTGCACGACGTGAGAAAGTTCATGAGCCAGCAAGCCCCTGCCTTCCGAGCTGTCGAAGCTGCCTTGGCCGGCGCCGAAGACGATGTGGCTTCCCGCGGTAAAGGCGCGGGCGAAGATGGACTCGGCAGCACTGGCGGCAACAGGTCCGGTGTGCACGCGAACCTGGCTGAAGTCGCGGTCAAAGCGCGGCTCGAAGAACGCACGGCTTGCAGGACTGAGAGCCTGACCGGGCGAGCGCAAGGCATCGTGAACGAGGGATGGGGCCTCCTTGAGTCCGGCACTTGTCGATCTCGCGGATTTCAATTGCACCCTTACCGGTTGTACGCCGTGCTGCTTCTTCTTGCACTCGTCGCATTCACCACCGCAGGAGCAGGCACGCTGCACACCCTCCGTACGCCCGGACGCGATGGTCGACGCCACAGGCTGAGGCTCGGGCATGCGCATCACCTGCTCAGCGACCTGATCCGCTTCCTGCTCGTAGGAATCTCCGGGAGTGTTGATCGTCAGCTTGGGCTGAATTGATTCTCCGAAGTTCGAAGTCGTCGGGAGATGACCCGGAACATGAGCCGGGCGCCATGTTCTCTCAGAAGTGACGAGGCTTTCACCTCTGGCAATTTGAGCACGGAGCAGTTGCAGCAGGGCTTGATTGCCAATAGCGTGTCCCAGAAGATGAAGCGGGTGAACAGGGCCGGCGGGGTCTGTCTCCACCGTTTTGGCGAACGCACGGTCGCGAGTTGCCTCGGATTTTTGTGCACAGGCCCGCATTGCCAAGTCTTCTACGTCAGGAAGCGGATATGTGGTTACGGCCACAAATTTTGTGACGATTTCCTGCGGAAAGCAAGGGAATTTTTGGCGGTAATCCCAGGCTCAATTTGAGATCTGGGAAGACGATTTAACGGTAGAGCGGGCCTTTAGGCCCGCGTCCAAACGTAAGGAGAATCCGAGTGCCTTTAGGCACGGCACAAACTACGATCGCCTGCCGCCCCTGCCGGGGCTCCCGCTCGAAGGGAACTGGTTTGACGCGAACCCTTTGACTTTGCTCAGGGGCAGGCTCTGAAGGTTCGCTCTACCGACATTCAGAAATCACAATTTCAACTGAGACACTACCAAACTGTGCGGTGTTAGGACTACGGAATGTCGAAGTTGATAGAGTCTCACGCGGGATTTCCATCTTGTAACAGAAGTTGGAGCAAGCGTGCGTCAAGTTCGCGTCCTTCCTTTGGATGCCGAGCTATGGAGAGGGAGATTCGCGCCAGCACACCAAAGTGGCGAGAGCCTCCCGTGCTGCTATTTGTTCTTGCATCGTTTGCGCTGCGGTGTAGAGTGTCAGTCAAGAAGTCTGTCACGCCAGTGGCAAGGCTTGAAAATTGGGGCGACTTGGAGAGCTTGTCCGAAGCGATTTGGCTGTTCGTTGCTTCGAACCGTGCTCCACAAGAGAAAGAGTGTTACCGATGTCAACTACACCAGTTGGTTTAGAAGAAATCAGGGTGCCGTACAGCACAGTATCCGCAGCGTACCTCGCGCTCGAACTCAAGACGCCGTCAAGTGGAGCGGCGACTCCATCGCCTGCCCCCGGGGACGACGATCTGGATGGATGTGATGTCCCTGTCGAACACGCAACCTCCGATGAAGATCTCCCTGCGAGCGAAGGAGGCGAGGCCTGACATGACATTTTCATTGCTTTGGTTACCGCAAGCGCTGAAGGACGGCGGTCTGAAAGTCGCGCTGGTTGATGGCTGGCAGAACCGTGGGCGTGGCGATGTTAGCACTACCGTGGGCGTCATATGCCACCACACCGCAGGGCCTAGGAATGGCAACATGCCAAGCATGGGCACCCTTCTCCAGGGGCGCCCCGACCTTCCGGGCCCTCTGGCTCAACTTGGCCTTGGCCGCGACGGTACGTTCTTTGTGATCGCCGCCGGGCGGTGCAATCACGCCGGGGCAGGCTCGTGGAAAGGAGTGACCACCGGCAACTCCAGTTTCATCGGCATTGAGGCGGAGAATACCGGGCTGTCGAACGATTCTCCCTGGCCAGCCGTGCAAGTAGATGCCTATCAGCGCGGAGTAGCTGCCATTCTGAAGCACATTGGACGGCCCGCTGACTTCTGCGCCGGACACAAGGAATATGCTTTGCCCGCCGGTCGCAAAGACGATCCGAACTTCAACATGAATACGTTCCGTGCAGCCGTCGCCGCGATCCTGGGAGGAACCGCTCCTGCCCCAACGCTGATCCCGGCGGCCGAGCCTCCGGCGCGGCCAGGCGCTCCTGCTGGCCGGCCCACGTTGCGTCGTCCTGCGAACGGTCCGCTGGTGAAGCAGGTGCAAGCAAAAATCGGAGTGGTTGTAGACGGCGACTTCGGAGCAAAAACCGAGGCCGCAGTGCGCGTTTTCCAACGGAGCCATGGCATGACTCCGGATGGTATTGTCGGACCAAAGACCTGGGCGGCTCTGGATACGGTGCCAAATCCGGTTCCGGTTTCGTAATTCGGGTTCGTACCGGCTCACTTGCGGCGGATTTCCACCAGTACGCGGGGAGTGTTGAAATAACCTCCCTCAATGCTGCACGGAAGTTCGGAGACGACGCGCAGGGTACCGTTCTTATCTTCAAACACCATACCGCTTCCGGTGGAGGTTCCCCTGTATTTGCCCCATTCGGAGGGAACTACGACGCTGCAAGGCTTGGAATATTGCCCCTGCGCATGCGCCTTCACCTGATAACCACCAACGGCCGATACCAAGACCAGAGTTACGAGTACCGCGATTCGATTCGGGTTCAAGGCGTAGTCCTTTCTTGAAGGCTAAACCGCTCGCCTCGACTTTACGCTTATCCAGCGCATCCAGTGAACTGTTGAACGGAATCAAGGCGCGCCAACGCGGCGCACCATCAGGGCGTTTTTACGACGACCGCAACGTCGAACTTCGAATAGTACTTCTTCACATCACCGGCCCCGTACTTTTCGCGGAACTTCTCCGTCACGGACGAGACCTGTTTGGCGTCGGTGACAGGAACGGCCTGGAATTCAGCTTCCGTGCCGCGCGCATCGATCCGAATCTTCGGGTTGTGGAGCACGTTCTTGTACCACTGTGTGTCCGACCCCTGCACCGGTAGAAGGTAAAGCTTGTCGTCTTCGAATACGAACCAGACCGGGATGGAGACCGGGCGGCCGGACTTTCTTCCGGTTACCGTGATTTTGATCTCGCGATATCGGGAGAGGCGGTCCTTCAGACTGTCGTTTTGATGGGGCATTGTTCACTCCTGCGATTCTTTCAGCGGCGTCGCCGGATTTTACCTGTGGTATTGCTCATCGCTGACCTGCTCCATCCAGTTGACCACCTTGCCTGCCGCCGCTTAGCGGCCGGTCATTCGCAGCAGCTTTTCCGGATAGCGCTCTCCCTGCACAGTGATCTTCGCAGCAGAGCTTTCGATCTCGCGGAGATCCGTCGCTGTCAGTTCGACGGCGAGCGCTCCGATGTTCTCGTCCAAGCGGTGCAGCTTAGTGGTGCCTGGAATGGGAACAATCCACGGCTTCTGGGCCAGCACCCAGGCGAGCGCAATCTGGGCCGGCGTCGCCTTCTTCCGTTCTGCGATTGCGCCGATCAAATCGACCAGAGCCTTGTTGGCTTTGCGCGCCTCCGGCGTGAAGCGAGGCAAGGTGCTGCGGAAGTCGGTGCTTTCCAGGGTCGTGCTTTCATCGATCTTACCCGTCAGGAAGCCTTTGCCAAGAGGACTGTAGGCAACCAATCCGATTCCGAGTTCCTCGATGGTCGGCAGCACTTCCTTTTCATGGTCGCGGAACCACAGCGAGTACTCGCTCTGCAGGGCGGTGACCGGCTGGACCGCATGAGCGCGACGGATGGTCTTGGCTCCGGCTTCCGAAAGGCCGAAGTGTTTGACCTTGCCTGCCTGTATCAGTTCCTTCACCGCTCCGGCTACGTCTTCGATCGGCACGTCTGGGTCGACTCGGTGCTGATAGAGCAGATCGATGACGTCGGTCTTCAAGCGCTTGAGCGAACCCTCGACGGCCTGCTTGATGTGCTCCGGCTGGCTGTTCAAGCCTGGGGCTCCCGGCCGATTATCGCTACCACCCAGATCGAACCCAAACTTGGTGGCAATCACCACCCGGTCGCGCATGGGCGAAAGCGCCTCGCCAACCAGTTCTTCGTTGGTATACGGGCCATACACCTCGGCGGTGTCGAAGAAGGTTATGCCACGCTCCACGGCGGTCCGCAGCAGCGTGATCATCTCCTGCTTGTCTTTGGGCGGGCCGTAGGAAAAGCTCATACCCATGCAACCAAGACCTAGAGCGGTAACTTCCAGGTTGCTTTTTCCAAGTTTGCGTTTTTGCATTTGTTCTCCTTGTGTAGAAGGGCGTTTTAGAATGCTGCGAAGCTCGGAATGTATGGAACGCAGGCTGCCGTTCCTTCGTTGGACGCTAATCCGGCAGCCGACGATTCGGGCAGCCATCAATGTTCAGATCAGGCAAGGACGTCGAAGAGCATCGGCGACTCGACGGGGCACGGCGTAGTCTGGAAGCTGGTCCCGTAGATTCTGGGTCGCCCAAAAGCGCCACGATAGTGCCGAAACGTGCGTAGATGGCCCTAGCGAGCGATTCCTGAGGCTAAGGCTGAGCGGAGGATGTTTGGGGCTACCTGAGTACCTTCCGTGGCTCTCCGTGCCTCCTATGGCATTTTAGAGGCTTTATGGTGGGAGGTTGTACTAGCACTTTGAGGTGATCTGGCGATTACACTAAAATATCAGTAGTTAATAGCATTTAAGTGCTATTTTACTTGGCTGGTTTCCCGTTATGGAACCCTAAGCCTTAGACAAGAAGGGGCGCACCTTCAGGTGCGCCATTAGCTTCGGAGTTCTCCCGGAGTCGGCTTCAGCCTGCGACAGGACCTTGAGGAAGGCGAATCCCTCAGGGGCTGAAGCAATTCTTGGAACAGTCCGTACGGCGCGGCTGAAGCCGCGCCTCTGCAAACCGATAAAAGAAGCCGCACCCCTTAGGTCTTACTTGATCGCCCCTTCTCTCCCAGCCAGCCTGCGCAACAGGCCGATCTGGCCGTTGTGATAGCCCTCGTGATAATGGAGGCGGATCAGCGCATCCCCGACCGAACCGGTTAGCGGCGGGCGGCGCATCTGCTCCGGCACCGGCTGAGCGAGGTGATCCTCGGACAGCGCCGCGAGGGCCGGAATCAGTTGCTGTTGCGTGTCGCTTAGAAGGCCACGGAGGGTTGCGAGGTCGGGAACCCTATCGCCGGGTTGGAGCGGGTTGGATCCGCGAACGTAATGCGAGGTGATCTCCTCGCCGACCAAGGGCGGGCGACCGGCAAGTTTCAGCACTGTGTTGCGGGCAGCGACGACGTGCCCCAGGACCCAGTTGAGGCAGTTGCCCGCACCCGGCGGCTGGACCAGGCTCTCTTCGTTGGTCAAGTCCTCAAGGTTGCGCTTGATGGCTCCGTAGCTGAATTCGTACATGTTAGCGAGTTCGGTGCCGGTCATGATCGAGCTCTCCTCGGATGAATTGTACAGGGTGGAAAAACTTGTTCACCACGGAGACACGGAGGGCACGGAGTTTTCACTTTTTTTCAAGTCTTCTCTGTGATCTCAGGGCTTCTGTGGTTGATTTGCCTTTGCCGCAAGCCGCAGTCCCTGTGATATCCGCTGCATGAAAAACTTGTTCACCACGGAGGCACCGAGGGTGCGGAGTTCTACTTCAAGTCTTCTCCGTGCCTCCGTGGTGAATTTCCTTCCCCCATTGGCTGCGAAATATCTGCCGTAGGCTGCTGGAATGCGCCGTTTCAGGGCGTTACCTTGGTGATTCCAGCGCTGCTACAATAGAGTAATTGTGGGGAAAAGCGGGTTTCTCCTCGTATACTTGGACACCATAAAGAATGACTCAAAGTAACGCCAAAACCTTACTTTTACTGAAGCCGCGGGGCTTCTGCGCCGGTGTGGTGCGCGCCATTGACATCGTGCGCATCGCCCTGGAAACTTTCGGAGCGCCGATTTACGTTCGCAAAGAGATCGTCCACAACCGTTATGTGGTGGACGAGCTGAGCGCCAAGGGCGCTATCTTCGTGGACAGCGTCGACGAGGTTCCGGCCGGCGAGCGCATCATCTACAGCGCTCACGGTGTTGCTCCCGAGGTACGTGACTCCAGCAAGCTGCGTGAGCTGCGAGTGATCGATGCGACCTGCCCGCTGGTGACCAAGGTCCACGTCGAGGCGGTGAAGTTTGCGCGCGAAGGCTATTCGCTGATCCTCATCGGCCATCGGGACCACGATGAAGTGATTGGCACCCTCGGCGAAGCGCCCGACGTCACGCAGGTTGTGGACTCGCCGGAGGACGTGGAGGCGCTCGAAGTTCCCGATCCCAACCGGGTCGCTTATCTGACGCAGACCACGCTGAGCCTTGACGAAACCGGTCACGTGATCGCGGCGCTGAGGAAGAAGTTCCCCAACATTCAAGGGCCGCACGCGCAGGACATTTGCTACGCGACCGAGAACCGGCAGACGGCGGTGAAAGAAGTGGCCGGGGAATGCGACCTGCTTCTGATTGTCGGTTCCGACAACAGTTCGAATTCCAACCGCCTGGTCGAAGTCGCCCGCAATCTGGGCTCGCAATCGCACCTGATCGAAAACTACCGCTCGATCAAGCCGGAGTGGCTGGAGAACGTCAAGACTGTGGGTTTGACGGCGGGAGCTTCGGCGCCGGAGATCCTGGTGCAAGAGGCGGTTACCTTCCTGGAAGACCAAGGCTTCACGAACATGCGTGAAATCGAAGTCATGCCCGAGCATGTGCGCTTCGGACTGCCCTCGGAGATTGTCGAGGCCATTGGCGCTGCGCCTGCGCTAGCGGGGTCCCCGGCACGCGCCGGTTTTGCGCGTGATGGGGTGCAGGTGGCGGAGTAGAGAGGGAATGGCAGATTCTTCCGATCGAACCGAAGTACGGTTCGGCAAAATCGATGACATCAAAAGCCGGATGGCTGCCGCCATCGATGCCTCACGGCAATATCTGTTCTCGCTCCAGGACCGCGAAGAGGGTTACTGGTGTGGCGAGCTGGGCGCCGACACCACCCTGGTTTCCGATTACATCCTGCTGCACCGCCTTCTGGGCACGGAAGATCCGGTGCGCACGCAGAAGTGCGCCATCGAGATTCTGAACCGTCAGAACCCGGACGGCGGCTGGCCGATCTACAACGACGGTCCTTCCAACGTCAGCGCCTGCGTTAAAGCCTATTTCGCGCTCAAGATGGCGGGCTACAGCCCCGATCATCCTCAACTGCGGAAGGCCCGCGAGCGCATTCTAACTCTGGGTGGTGTGACTGAGGTCAACACCTTTACCAAGATCTACCTCTGCTTCCTCGGGCAATACGATTACGACGCGGTTCCGGCGATCCCACCCGAGATCGTACTGTTTCCCAAGTGGTTCTGGTTCAATATCTACGAAATCTCGTCGTGGTCGCGCGCCATTCTGGTGCCGCTCTCCATCGCCTACGCCAAGAAGCCGTTCAAGAAGATTCCTGCCGAACAGGGAATCGACGAGCTTTTTGTGGGCGGACGCACCCGCACCCAGCTGCGTCTGCGGTGGGCCAAGAAGCTGATCAGCTGGCGCAATTTCTTCCTGGTGCTCGACCGCATGGTCCACTTGCTGGAGCGGATCCACGTTCGTCCGCTGCGTTCGCTCGCCTTGAAGGTCGCAGAGAAGTGGATGCTGGAACGTATGGAGATGAGCGATGGGCTGGGCGCAATCTATCCCGGCGTCATGAACTCCATCATCGCGTTGCGCTGCCTGGGTTACTCGCTGGACGATCCCCAGTTCATCCGCGCCATGGATGAATTTGAGAAGCTCGGCATCGAAGAAGAGACCACCTTCCGCATGCAGCCCTGCATGTCGCCGGTGTGGGACACCGCGTATGCCGTGTTTGCCCTGGCGGAAAGCGGAGTGGCGGCCAACGATCCTCGCCTGGTTCGGCCGTGCGAGTGGATGCTGCGCAAGCAGGTCACCCGCAAAGGCGACTGGTGCGTCAAGAATCCCAAGGCCGCGCCGGCAGGCTGGTACTTTGAATTCAACAACGAGTTCTATCCCGACGTGGACGACAGCGCGCAGGTGATGTTGGCCCTCAGCCGGGTCAAGACGAACAACGAGAGCTATCACACCAAGTCGGCGCAACGCGCACTGGACTGGATCCTCTCCATGCAGTGCAAGAACGGCGGTTGGGCATCGTTCGACAAGAACAACAACCGCATGGTGTTCCAGAACATTCCCTTCGCCGATCATAATGCCATGCTCGATCCGGCGACGGTCGATATTACCGGCCGGGTGCTGGAATGCCTCGCGAGCTATGGCTACTCGCTGAAAGACGAACCGGTGCGGCGCGCGGTGGAGTTCATCAAGCGCGAGCAGGCCGTGGACGGTTCCTGGTTCGGACGCTGGGGCGTGAACTACATTTACGGAACCATGCAGGTGCTGCGAGGCCTGGAGGCGGTCGGTGTGGACCATCACGAGACCTATGTGCTGCAAGCCGTCGAGTGGCTGCGCATGATGCAGAATCCCGATGGCGGTTGGGGCGAGACTTGCGGCTCCTACGACGATCCCAACAGCAAAGGAGTGGGCCCGAGCACGCCGTCGCAGACCGCGTGGGCGGTCATGGGATTGCTTGCTGCCAATGACACCCGCAACGATTCGCTGCAGCACGGCATCGCTTACCTGTTGAAGACGCAGCGCCGCGATGGCTCATGGGATGAGACGCTCTACACGGGCACGGGATTTCCTCGTGTGTTTTACCTCATGTATTACATGTACCGGCAATACTTCCCGCTGCTTGCGCTGACTACGTATGCGAAAGCTGCAGCGGCGGCCGCGCAGGAAGAGCAGATGCGGATCGCTCGGAGAAGCAGTAGTCAGTAGCCAGTTGTCAGCAGCGACAAGTCTGGATCACGGCGGTCAAAGAGTTCCTTCGACTCCTCGCTGCGCTCGTCGCTCAGGATGACACCCAAGAAACCACTACTGACAACTGGCTGCTGACAACTGACAACTGAAAAATGAAGTGTTTCGTCACAGGCGCGACAGGATTCTTGGGAAGCCACGTCGCCCGTCAACTACTCTCTCAAGGTGCGGAGCTGCGCCTGCTGGTGCGTCCCACCAGCCGCCTGGATAACATTGCCGACCTCGCGGCCGAGCGCGTGGTTGGCGACCTGCGCGATCCCCAATCCTTGAAGACCGGCATGGCAGGTTGCGAGTTTGTCTTCCATGTGGCCGCGGACTACCGGCTTTGGACGCCCAACGGACAGGAACTCTACGATTCCAACGTTGAAGGCACCCGCAACGTCCTCGTTGCGGCGAGAGATTCGGGTGTCCGGCGGGTTATCTATACCAGCAGCGTTGCCACCATGGGCTTCGGCAACAACGGCCGCCTCACCGACGAGAAGACGCCAGTCACGCTGGCTAATATGATTGGCGATTACAAGCGCAGCAAGTTCATGGCGGAACAGCTTGCCATTGAGGCGGGACGCGGCGGGCAAGATGTTGTAGTGGTGAATCCCACGACTCCTATCGGCGAGCGCGATATTAAGCCCACACCGACTGGCCGGATCGTAGTTGATTTCTTGAAGCGCAAATTCCCCGCATATGTCGACACGGGGCTGAACCTGGTGGATGTTACCGACTGCGCTCGCGGACACTTGCTCGCGATGGAAAAGGCGGTACCGGGCGAGCGCTATATCCTCGGCGGTGAGAACCTGACGTTGAAGCAGATCCTCGACAAGCTGGCGGCAATTACCGGCCTGCCGTCACCCAAGGTGAAGTTGCCGTATGCGGTGGCGTACGCGACCGGCGTGGTGGACACGCTGATCAGCGGTACGATAAGGAGGCGCGAGCCGCGGGTCACACTGGATTCGGTGCGCATGGGCCGCAAGAAAATGTTTATCACCAGTGCCAAGGCCGAGCGCGAGTTGGGCTGGAATCCAGGTCCGGTGGATGACGCTTTGCGCCGCGCGGTGGAGTGGTTCCGGGCGAACGGCTATGCCGCGTAAGCCCATCGCAATTGTGGCGGCGATGCCGGTGGAACTGGCGCCGCTTCTCCGAGGGTTGTCTTCGCAGCAGGTGGATGGGGTCGCACTCTTCGAACTGCCGGAGGCAATGGTTGCGATTGGCGGTATCGGAGAAGCGCGCGCGCGTCATGCCGCTGAAGTGGTGATCGAGCACGCGCAGCCGAAGCTGCTGGTTTCCGCGGGCATGGCCGGCGCGATCTCGCCACGGCTAAAGGTGGGGGATGTTGGCCGGATCCGTGAAGTGGTCGATGTTGCTACGGGCGATCGCTATCTGACACGCGGAGGCGAGTGGGTGCTGGCGACTTCGCAGGAAGTAAGCAATGCCGCCGAGAAGCAAAGCCTACTGACGAAATACGGAGCAGACGTCGTGGATATGGAAGGCGCGGCGGAAGCCCAGGTGGCAAAGGAGCGCGGGTTGGAATTCGCTGCGGTGAAGGCCATTTCCGATGACGCTTCGTTCGTGATGCCGCCGATGAACCGATTTATTGACGCCAACGGAAGATTTGAGACGAAGCGGTTTCTGGTCTACGTGGCGCTACGTCCGAAGTGGTGGGCCGCACTGGGAAAAATAAGGAAGAATAGCGGCATTGCCTCTGTGAACCTGTGTTCCGCCGTAGTACATCTAATTCTGGAGTATTCAGCTTCGCAGCGAGAGCCGAATGCTTCCTTGGCTTGAGTGGTTGTTAAGAGAGTGTCCAGTGAGCTGGTTCGAGTAGTGCGGCGCTTCAGCGCCGCGTCAAGTTCGGGCAAGCAGAATGTCGGTTGCCGCACAATTCGGAATCTCTAGTGGTCAGCGCGCAGTTCCTGCGACGATGCAGGCGGCCGTGTATCGAGGCGTCAATGATGTCCGCCTGGAGACGGTGCCGGTCCCCAAGATCGGGCCGGGAGAGTTACTGGTTCGAGTTCACACCTGCGGCATCTGCGGTACCGATCTAAAGAAGATTGCCACAGGCTCCCACTCTGCCCCGCGGATTTTCGGCCATGAGACCACCGGAGTGGTGGCCGCCTTGGGCGAGAATGTAACCGATTACGAAATCGGCGACCGGGTCATGGTGTTCCATCACATCCCCTGCGGCGAGTGCTATTACTGCCGGCACAAGGTCTTCGCCCAGTGTCCGACCTACAAGAAAGTCGGCGCGACCGCTGGTTACGAGCCCAGTGGAGGCGGATTTGCCGAATATGTTCGGGTGATGGAGTGGATCGTCCGCAAGGGAGTCGTTCGAATTCCGGAGGGCGTTTCCTTCGAGCAGGCTTCTTTTATCGAGCCCGTCAACACCTGCATGAAAGGTATTGAAACGCTGAGGCTTACACCGGGCGAGTCGGTGCTGGTGATTGGCCAGGGGCCGATCGGCATTATCCTCGCCGTGCTGGCCCGCCGTTGCGGCGCGCGGGTAATAACTTCCGATTTGTTCCCCCAGAGGCATACAATAAGCCAGACGTTCGGTCTGAACGAAAACATCGACGCTTCTACCTCCGATGCGGTAGGAACCATCAAGGAATTGACGGAGGGCCGGGGGGCGGATGCGGTCATACTTGCAGTAGCTGGCAACGCTTTGATCCGTACGGCCATGGATGCTACGCGTCCTGGCGGGCGGGTATTGCTGTTTGCGCAGACGCAGCACGGTGAGGCAACCATCGATCCGGCAGCGGTTTGCGTCGATGAGAAGAGTCTTCTGGGATCGTACAGCGCTTCCGTGGACTTGCAGGAAGAGTCAGCGCGATTTGTGCTAGGCGGAGAAATGGAACTGGAGCGGCTCATCAGTCACCGCTTTCCGCTGGCCCAGTCGGTTGAAGCGCTGGATTTGGCTGCCCACCCCAAACCGGACTCGATGAAAGTGGTTATTCAGCCGGGCAGCTTATGGAAGGACCATTAAGTGAACGGACACATGACAGCGGCGGTCCTCTATGGCAAAGAGGACGTCAAGATCGAGCAGGTGCCGATCCCCAAGCTGGATGAAGGGGAAGTACTGGTCAAGGTACAAGTGGCACTGACCTGCGGCACCGATCTTAAGGTGTATCAGCGCGGCTACCATGCGCGCATGATTGTGCCTCCGGCCCTGTTTGGCCATGAGTTGGCCGGTGTTATCGAAGAAGTCGGGCCCAACGTCAAAGGTTTCCGCAAAGGCATGCGAGTGGTAGCGCTGAATTCCGCGCCTTGCGGCACCTGCTTCTACTGTTCGAAGCACCAGGAAAATCTCTGTTCCGACCTGCTGTTCAACAACGGCGCCTATGCCGAGTACATTCGCATTCCCCGGCGCATTGTCGAAACCAACATGCTCGCCATTCCCAAGCACGTCAGCTTTGAAGAAGCGGCGATGGTGGAACCGCTGGCCTGCGTGTTGCGCGGCTTGCACGAAACCAAGATGGAGATTGGCGACTCCGTGGCCGTAATCGGCGCCGGTCCCATCGGCTTGATGTTCGTGCAGGTAGCGAAGCTGACCGGTTGCAACGTGATCTCAGTGGTAAAACGGGAATCGCAGGTGAGCGGCGCTCGCCGCGTGGGAGCCGACAGCACCGTCCAGATAACCACCGTGGACGATCCGGTCAAGGCTGTGCGCAGGCTTACTCCCGAGGGCCGTGGTTGCGATGTGGTCATCGAGGCGGTTGGCCGCCCGCAAGCCTGGGAGTGGACCATTGACATGGTCCGCAAAGGCGGCACGGTCAATTTCTTCGGCGGTTGCGCCAGTGGGACCACCGTCGCGCTGGATACGCAACGCCTGCATTACAACGAACTGACCTTGAAGGCCACCTTCCATCACACGCCTGAAACCGTGCGCAAGGCGTTCTCTCTGATCTGTGAGAAGAAGATCAAGGGAACGGACTACATCACCGGCGAGGCCCCGCTCTCGCGCTTGCAGCAGGTCTTGCGGCACATGCTCAACCGCAACGGTGACATCAAGACGGCCATCATCCCGGGGACGTAAACCCAGTTGTCAGTTGCCAGTTGTCAGTTGCGGTCGGAATTCCGATGCCCGGCGGTCCGATTTTGCTCCGGCAGAGTGATTTTGCTCCGGCACTCCTGATATGAAGGGGACGGCCTTCAGGCCGGCCGAAATGACCTTCTATTTTTGTCATCCCGAACCGACTTTAGTCGGTGAGGGATCTGCGGTTCGACCGCGCCACGAAACGGCTGCTACCCGGTACAATTCTTCTAGATGTCCCCTGTCTCAACCGATAATCGGGTTCTTACGGGCTGGCAATCCTTACCGCCCGAGTACGCCATTCCCGAGCGCGCACCTTCCCTTGCAGGAAGCCCAGCAATATTGCTCCCGCCTGGCGCACTCGCACTACGAGAATTTCTCGGTCGTAACCTGGTTCCTGCCTAAACATCTCCATCAGCACTTCTACAACGTTTATGCCTACTGCCGTATCTCGGACGATCTGGGCGACGAGGTGGGTGATCCGCAACAGTCGCTGGCGTCTGCTCGATCAGTGGGAAGCGGAACTGCAGCAGATGCTATTCCGGGCGAGCCGCGGCATCCGGTCTTCGTCGCTCTGCGGCAGACCGTGCGCGAGCTGGACATTCCGCAACACGAATTCGCCGATCTGCTTACCGCTTTTCGTCAGGACCAGACGACGTCCCGCTATCCTACGTTCGCCGACGTGCTCGGCTATTGCCAATATTCCGCCAATCCCGTAGGACATCTGGTGCTGTACTTGTGCGGCTATCGCGACGCCGAGCGCCAAAAGCTCTCCGACTACACCTGCACTGCCTTGCAGCTGGCGAATTTCTGGCAAGACGTCGCCGTCGACTACGGCAAGGGGCGCATCTACCTTCCGCTGGAGGACCTTGCGAAGTACGGCGTGAGCGAAGACGACATTGCGCAGCGTCGAGCGACGCCCGCATTCCTGGAGATGATGAAGTTCGAAGTTGCGCGCGCCCGCGAGTGGTTTCAGATGGGGCTGCCGCTGGCGAAGATGGTGGACAAGCATCTCGCGCTCGACATCGAACTGTTCAGCCGCGGCGGGCTGGAGATCCTGAATGCCATCGAGCGGCAACGGTACGACGTGCTTGCGGCGACGCCCGGTAATCTCCAAGCCGCGCAAGCTGTGGCTGCTCGCGCGGGCGGCCGTGGGAAAACTGCTGTGAGCGAACACCCGCTACAGTTGCGGGCCGCCTACGGAGTCTGTCGTCACATCGCGCGCTCCGCCGCCAAGAATTTCTATTACGGCTTTCTGGTTCTTCCCGCGCGCAAGCGTAATGCGCTGTCGGCCGTGTACGCCTTCATGCGTCACGCCGACGACATCTCCGACGATCCTTCCATGCCGGCGCGAGCAGCGTCGCGAAAAACTGGACGAATGGATCAATGCGCTGCGTCGCGTGGTAGCCGGCGAGCCCACCGACGATCCGGTATTGTTCGCCCTGGCCGACTCGCAGAAGACTTTCAACATCCCGATCGACCTGCTGGAAAAGCTGGTGCACGGCACGGCGATGGATGTGCCCGGACCCAGCGGGGTTCCGAAAGCCGCGCCGGGCGCGGGAACTGGGCAACTGCAGTACGAGACTTTCGATCAGCTCTACGACTACTGCTATCACGTGGCGTCGGTGGTCGGCCTGATCTGCATTCGCATCTTTGGCTATCGCGACCCGCGCGCCGAGAAGCTGGCGGAGCAAACCGGAGTGGCTTTTCAGCTCACCAACATCCTTCGCGACGTGAAAGAAGATGCCGAGATGGGGCGCGTCTACCTGCCCAGAGAAGACATGGTGCGCTTCGGAGTTCGAGGTCCACGCGCTGACGAACGGTACCGCGTCTACGTCGCTACGCCCGGTGCTTGAATTCGAAGCTGCCCGCGCGCGCGAATTCTATCGCTCGGCGGACGAGCTTCTGCCGCTGGTGGACGAAGAGAGCCAGCCGGCCCTGTGGACGCTGGTCGAGATTTACCGGCGGCTGCTGGACCGCATCGCGGCGCGCAACTACGACGTTTTCTCGGAACGCGTTCGGCTGAGCACCGCCGAAAAGCTGGCCGTGCTGAGCAAGGGATTCTGGAAGCGGCTGACATGAGCGCTGCGCAGCCAAACCCGCAGCGTTCAGTCCGTCGCCATTATCGGCGGCGGACTCGCCGGCCTTGCCGCCGGAAGCGCGCTGGCTGAGGCCGGGTATCACGTTGAATTGTTCGAGCGGCGTCCCTACCTGGGCGGCCGGGCATCGTCCTACGAGTTGCCGGGCACCGGCGAGGTCGTGGACAACTGCCAGCACGTGCTGCTCGGCTGTTGCACCAACCTCATCGAGTTCTATCGCCGCCTCGGTGTCGAACAGCAAATCCGCTGGTACGACGAGATCACCTTCATCCTCCCCGGCGGGCGCTCCTCGACGCTGAAGCCGGGAGCGTTGCCGGCGCCACTGCACGCTGGGCCATCGTTTCTCGGTTCGTCCGTGCTCGATCTGAGTGACAAGTTGGCCATCGCGCGCGCCATGATGGCACTCGTTCCCGGCCTTCCCAAGGATGATGGCGAGAACTTTCCTGTCGTGGCTGTTGCGGCACGGCCAGACGCAGAAGGCGATCAATCGCTTCTGGATGCCGGTGCTGGTCAGCGCGCTTAACGAAGATCTGGACCGCGTCTCGGTCCGCTACGCGGCGCAAGTCTTTCGCGAATCGTTTCTGAAGTCGGCCGAGGCGGGACGCATGGGAGTTCCGTCGGTCCCACTCTCGCAGCTTTATGGGACAGCGGCGGAGTACATCGAAGGGCGCGGAGGCAAGGTGCATACGCGTGCCGCGGTGGATTCGGTTCGCGCCGATGCCGATGGTGTGCAGCTCTGTATTGGTGGCGAGGATGTGCGGGCCGACTACGCGATTCTCGCAACACCGTTCGGCGGCGTGGAGAAGCTGCTGCCCGATGCTCCGCAGCTGGCACCGCTGCGGGATGAGTTGCGCAACTTTGCGTCCTCTCCGATCACCGGAATACATCTATGGTTTGACCGCGAGATCACCCCGCTGGAACATGCGGTGCTGCTGGAACGCACCATCCAGTGGATGTTCCAGAAGTCGAAGATCCTGGCCACGCGTAGGGATTCGGCGGAAAGCGGCAGTTACCTGGAGCTGGTCGTGAGTTCGTCGAAGACGCTGGTCGACAAATCGCGAGCCGAGATTATCGAGATGGCCGTCAGGGAACTGGGGGAATTTTTCCCAGTCGCGCGCGAGGCCAAGCTGACGAAAGCGACGGTCATCAAGGAAGTTCATGCCACCTTCTCCCCCTCACCAGGCAGTGATGCCTTTCGTCCATCGCACATGAGCCCCTGGCCGCGCTTGTTTCTTGCGGGAGATTGGACAGCGACCGGGTGGCCCTCAACCATGGAGGGCGCGGTGCGCAGCGGCTACGGCGCCGCGGAGGCGTTGAGCGGTCGAAAATTCCAGGTGTCTGACCTGCCGGCAAAAGGGTTGATGCGGGTGTTCGGGTAGCCGCCGCCCCATTGCTGCACCATCTTCACCAGTTGGTGCTAAGATACATTTGCCTATGAAACGCGCAACCGTGACGATTCCCGACGACCTGGCCGATGCCGTTGAAAGCTACGTTCGAGACCAGGAAGCCCCGCCGCCGCTCACCGCTGTGGTGCAGGCGGCGTTGCGTCAGTATTTAGCACTGCGCGGCTATCTGCGGCCCGCTGGCCCATTTCAACTCACTCCCGCTAAGCGCGGAAGCGGCCGACGAGATATTAGCATCGAGCACGACCGCTATCTGGCGGAGCGATGAGTCAAACCATCCTTGCTGATACCGGTCCTCTTTATGCCGCTATCGATCATCACGACCGCCACCACAAACGCGCAGTAAGCGAGTTGAGACGAATTGCGAGAGAAAATTGGGAGGTGAGCGTTGCCTACCCCATTCTGCTGGAGGCCTACTCTCTTTCGTTGTACAGGCTGGGCAGGGAGACAGCGGCTACATTCTTAGCAGAGGTACTGCTCCGCGGAACACTTATCAATCCCAGCCCGGAAGACTATCTGGCCGCGGCGACCAAACTTGCCGCATTTCCGGATCAATCCATCACGCTTGTTGATGCGACTCTCGCAGTGCTGGCGACGCGGTTGAGCATTCAGGTCTGGACTTACGACCACCACTTCGATGTGATGCGTACCAAAGTCTGGCGCTCATGAACACCTTTTTTCTCGTCACCACACCTTGCACCGCCTGCTGCTTGGTCTCCGAACTTATCTAATCCAATTGCTGGATACGCAACGCCATGGCGTCCTCCCACAGGTACTGCCGGTAGAAGGCGAAGGTCTCGTTGACAAAAGCCGAAGAGCGGAATTGCGAGCGCGAGTTCGCAACATGGAAACGCAGATAACTCTTCCAATCGTCCAGAGAGGTCGGCAAAAATCAGGACTCCCCGCGCCACAACCGCAGCGCAAACCCCCACGCGACAATCGGTATCAGCATGGCAACTCCGGTTGCAATCGCCACTGTCTGAGGCGCAACGCCGCGATCAATGGCTTGTCCGGCCGTCCATGACGCGATGGCGACCATCAGCATGACGATCCCCAGATCAGCGGAAAATACGCGCCCACGGAAGCTGTCCTCGGTATTGAGCTGAAGCAGGGTAGTGGAGAACACCCAGACCGTTGACTGGCCGGTGTGGGCCAGCATGACGACTGCACACGCGATCCACAGATTGCCAGTGAGTCCGAGCGCCACATAGCCAATGCCGCCTAGCAGGAATCCCAGAAAGATGCCGTAGCGCATTCGTCGCTGCCCGCGTCCGGCCCAATGCGACGCCACCAGGGGCCCAATGAGAGAACCCAGTCCGCGAGCGCCCATCAGCAGACTCATGCCAAACAGCGCCGCGCGCTCATGCGAGATGGCCATCGGCACCGGGAAAACCCGCTGCCCTAACACGGGGAATAACACCCATGCCGTACCCATGATGCCGATGCCGCCTTTCAGGGAAACCATGGCCAGCTGTTTTCGATTGCGCGAGATGTAACGTAGTCCGTCGAGCATGGGGGAATAGTCAAACAGGTCGCGAATGCGGACTGGGCCCGCCGCCACCAGGTGCGCCTCGTGGAAATGCATGCGTCCGATCAGCACCGCTGACACCAGAAACGACAGTGCATTGAGCACGAATACGGCATCGCGACCCAGCAATGCCGCCACCAGTCCGCCCAGCAGCGCACCGATAGCCAGATTGAAGGACCAAGTACTGGCCGCCATGGTGTTGGCCACGATAACGTCTTCTTCCACGGTGATGCTGGGAATGATGGCGTTGCGCGCGGGCTCGAAGAACGACGCCATCACCGTCTCAAGAAAGAGCAGGGGATAGATCACCCAGACAAATCGTGCGGAGCGCACCAGCAGCATGGAGGCAACGATGATCATGCGCATGAGATCGGCGAAGATCATCACCTGGCGCCGGCTCAGGCGGTCATTGATCGCCCCTGCCAGAGGGCCCACGAAGGTTTGCGGCAGCACCTGCAGCACCAGCGCCAGTGCCACCGAAGAAGCGCGCCCCGTGAGATCCAGTAGCAGGCTGTAGATGGCAAGCGTGTAAAACCAGTCGCCGATCTCGCTGACGATCTGCGCCAGCCACAGTCTGCGAAAATTGTGGTTCTCGCGCGTGAGGCGGAAATACTCGGAAAGGGATACGGAAGAGGACATTAACCGGGACTAGCCTAACAGAGACCGTGGGGTACACAAGATGCGCTATCCGCCTCGCCGCTGCGCCGCGTCCTGTGAGAAAATCAGGTAACGCTAAGGAGCGCGGGGTTGGCGCGCTGAGGTTAGAAAAAGCTTGCATTTAAGCACGGGTGAATTACCCTGCCCTGTAATAGGGACCTCTTCCGCCGTTCAGCGCAGGTGCTCGTGCCGGACCGGGAGCCGGGAAGGTCGGCCGGTCTACCGGGGAGTGGCGTCCAAAAGAAACCAGCTTTCAGAACACATTAAGGAGTTGCATGAAAGGGTCTAAGCCTTTTCCGTTTCCGTTTCTCGTGTTGTCGCTTTGCCTGTGCGCCGTGCTCGCCGGATGCGCCGGAGGAACCCCGCACAACCCCCCAGGAGCGTTGAACATTGCCAATCAGAAGGTCCCGGATGGGGTGGTGCAGTCTCCCTATAGTGTCACTCTAATTCCCACGGGAGGCCTGGCGCCCTTCACCTGGACGCTCGACTCCGGCACTCTGCCTCCGGGCTTGAACTTGAGCAGCGGCGGAGTCATCAGCGGCACACCGCCTACCACCGACTTGAATTCGGACGGAACCGCGAAAAAGTACAACTTCACAGTGCGGGTAACGGATTCGCAGACCCCGACCGCCGCCTATCAGAAGGGCGCCTTTTCCATCACCATCAATCCGCTTCCCATAGTGACCTCCACCACTCTTCCTGACGCAATTCTGGGCGTAGCCTACAACACGACTTTGACGAACAGTGGCGGACTTGCGCCGTTTAAGTGGAGTATCAGCGCGGGGTCCTTGCCTCCAGGGCTGACATTGGACCCGAACGCAGGCACCATTTCTGGCACAGCTACGGGGCAAGGCATGACATACCCGTTCACGATCCAAGTGACCGACGCCGACTCCAACACCGCCAGCGCCAACGTCAGCATCACGGTCAAGGGAAAATTACAGGGGACATTCGCTTTTTCGTTCAATGGGTTTAACAACGGGAACCCGTTTTACATGGTCGGTAGCTTTATCGGCGACGGAACTGGCAGCCTGAGCGGCGTTCTCGACCAGAACGATCCCGTGAACGGCCCGGTTGCCAACATTCCCTTCACCGGAACCTATAGCGTTAGCGCCAACGGCCTGGGCACCATGACGTTCACCATTCCAGGATTGAACAACGTCACCTACAACTACGTCCTGGCCGTGCCCCTGAATGGAGCCCTGAGATTTATCCTGGCCGATTCCAACTACCCGCTAATTTACGGCTCTGGCTCCATCAAAGCGCAGGATCTATCCAAGATTTCGCTGTTGAGCCATGGCCGGTAATTACTCCATCGGTTTCTTCGGAGTTGATGCTAACGGCAAGCGTTCTGCCGGCGCCGGTTCGTACAAGGTCAACAACTCCGGAACCGTGACCAGCGGAATAGAGGACACCAACGATAACGGGACCGTGCAAAGCATGGTACCGATCACCGGTGGTTCCTGGACCGCGCCCGATCCTACCACCGGGCGGGGGACCGAAACCCTGACTGTAAATGGAAGCGCCCAGCACTTCGCTTTCTACGTGGTGAGTTCGACCTCCGAATACGTCGCGGTGCAAACCGATGCAGCTGCGAGTGGCCTGAGCCTGGTCTCCGGCCTGAAGCAGCTGCCAGGATCGGCCAACGGCAGCTTCAGCGATGGTACGTTGAATTCTGCCGCCGTGATGATGCTGAACGGAGTTTCCAACAGCACCGGCGGTCCGTTACCTGACGTCTCGCTGGGGGTGGCTAACTTCGACGCCAAGGGTGGCATCACGCTCTTCCAACTGGACGAAAACAACGGCGGGTCGGTAACCACGGCCCAACCGACAACCGGTAATTACAGCGTAGATGTGAACACCGGGCGCGTTGTAGTGTCGGGCATCAGCCCAGCGCCGGTGTGGTATCTGGTGAACTCGAACCGGGGATTTGTGATCGGAACCGACAGCTCCGCCACCGAGGGGCAATTCGAGCCGCAAACTGGTGGACCGTTCAGCCTCGGGATCTTTCTTGCTGGGCTATGCGGGAGCGACGATAACGCCAACCCTGACCAGCGTAACCAACGAGGCTGATTCGACTATCATTCCCGCGCCCGGCGGCACTCTGGTCGTGACCTATGACACCAGCGGACCTGGTGGACCGCAGATGAGCCTGATGTTGAAGTCTGCGTACACGCTGGATGCCAACGGCGGGACCACCGGCAAGTTCATCCTGACCGCGGTCGGAAGTCCCGTCCCCACGGCCGTCGTCTACATGATTACTGCGGCCGCCGCTGTCACGGGCGGGTCGCCGGACTACACGAACAACAAGTGGGCGTCGCTCAATATTGCAACCCCAAGCGGCGCGGCTGATCCGAACCCGAGAATCACCTACGTGGGAAGTACCCACTAGTAAACAGTAATCACTTGACTTGCCGACGCTCTTCCGGGCGCCGGCATTTTTCTTGTGAGGTCGGGTCAATATTGTCTTCGCAGATGGCTTTTAGGTGCCAAGTCCTGTCACGCCAAAAAGTGCTCTCGCGCCGTGCTCCTTTCGGGGTCAAGATTTGCGGCTAACTCCTATAGAAACATAGGCTCACAAAGCACAAAATCAGGGTATACTCTCGGAAGATGGCTCAGGTGGGAGCCCACCAACACAGATACCCTCACTAGCACGGCCCTGGGGAAGGGAGAAATGGCTGGGGACAGAGAAGGCGCAGCGCGTCGAGCGCAAGACGGCATAGCCGTGTCCAGCGGTGAAAGTTCGGCTGCGACGCCCAAGCCTGCGCTGGATTCCGACGGCATGACCCTGCCTGGGGTTAACGCTGCTGATCTTACCTTGCCGGGTACTGGCGAGCCTCCGTCTCCGTCAAAAGGAAACGTTTCATCCTCCGGCCCCAAGAGCGATCCCTCGGATGCGCCGACCATTGTCCCTACTGGTAGCTCGGGCGAAGGCTCACTTGCGCATCCCATCTTCTCGCACATTGGCGCGACCGTCTTCCACGAAGGCGACGTCCTGGGTGGGCGCTACGAAATTCAGAAATTGCTCGGCATGGGCGGCATGGGCGCCGTCTACAAGGCCCGCGACATCGAGGTCGAGCGCGTCGTCGGCCTCAAAGTAATTCGCCCTGATCTGGCTGGAAATCCCGCCATCCTCGCGCGTTTCAAGCAGGAGTTGGTGCTGGCCCGCCAGGTCACCCACAAGAACATCATTCGCATTTACGACCTGAACGAAGCGGACGGCGTGAAGTTCATCACCATGGAGTTCATCGAAGGTGAGGACTTGCGCTCGATTCTGACGCGTCAGGGGAAACTTCCTCCGGATGAAGCCGCCAACATCACTTTGCAGGTCTGCGCCGGCTTGCAGGCGGCACACGCTGAGGGAGTCATCCATCGCGACCTGAAGCCCAGCAACATCATGCGCGACCCGGCTGGCCGCGTCGTGATCATGGACTTCGGCCTGGCACGCACGGTGCAAGGCGACGGCATGACGCAAACCGGCATGATGGTCGGCACCATGGAGTACATGTCGCCGGAACAGGCGATGGGAAAGGAACTGGACGCGCGTTCCGACCAGTTCGCCGTCGGTCTCATCTTCTACGAGATGCTGAGCGGCTTCATCCCCTTCCATGCGGAGAGCGCCATCGCCAGCCTGGTGAAGCGCACGCAGGAACCGGCAGTCCCGCTGGTGGATGTGGACACGACGATCCCTCCGGTGTTGAGCAGTGTGGTCAGCAAGTGCCTGGAGCGTGATCCCAACGCGCGCTTCGCTTCGCTGCAGCAGTTGATTGACGAGCTTGAAGTCTGGCAAGGCAAGAAGACGCGAGCCGGACAATCCGTGCTGGCGTCCTACGTTCCTTCCGGCGGCGCCTCAGGTAAGCTGTCCCCCCGGAAGTGGATCGCAATAGGGGTTGCCGCCCTCGTGCTGCTTGCCGGCACCGGTCTTGGAATTCGCTATGCCACGCATCGCGGATCGGACTCCGGCGCGGTGCAGGGCCCCGTGACTTCGGTTGCAATTATTCCTTTCTACAACGGTACTGGAGATCCCAAACTGAATTGGATGGGCGCCAGCCTGGCGGAAACGTTGAGCTCCGATATCGGCCAGTCCACTCACCTCCGTTCCGTTTCTCCGGGGCGCCTGCAGCAGGTTTTGAGTGATCTGCACATTTCTCCCGAGTCACAACTTGACATCTCCACCCTGAAACGTGTGGCCGACTTCGTTGGAGCCGACACCGTTGTCTTCGGTGAGTATCAGAAGTTCGGGGAACAGGTGCGGATCAATTCAACCGTGCTTGATCTGAAGCAGGACCGCAAGAGCGAGATCCAGACCGACGCCGCCAACGAGAAAGAACTGCTCCCCTCATTGGACAAGCTGGCCGACCAGGTCCGTCAGAAACTGGCAACGACGCCGGAGATCTTGAAGGAGCTGCAGGCGCACTCGCAGCACGTCTCCACCACGTCGGTACCCGCGCTGCGGGCCTACAACGAGGGACTGGCGCTGGCGCGCGTGGGTGACAACACCAAGGCAGTTACCAAGTTCGAGGAGGCCACCACCGACGATCCGAACTTTGCCATGGCTTATGCAAAATTGGCCCAGACTTATTCCGCCCTCGGCTATGACGATAAGGCGGAAGTCGGCATCGCGCAAGGCGGTATCGCTGAGCGACAACCTGTCGGTGCAGGACCGCTACCTGATTGAAGCCAATCACGCCAGCATCACGCACGACACGGCCAAGGCCATCGCAGCGTATGAGAACCTCACCAAAGTAAATCCGACCGATATCGATGCCCAGTTTGCGCTGGCGACTCTGTATGAAGACGCCAACAATTACGACGCGGCCAAGAAGCGCCTGGCCCTGGTGCTGGCTGCCGATCCCAAGAATGTCAATGCGTTGCTCGCCAGCGGCCGTGTGGACGTTAGAGCGGGCGATGACCAGGCTGCTCTGGATCCCCTCAACAAAGCCCTGAGCCTGGCGATCCAATTCGATAATCAGGAACAAAAGGGCAACATCCTGGCTGTCATGGGCGTCGCCTATCAGGATCTCAACAAACTCGACGACGCCTTGCGCAATTATCAGCAGGCACTTGAAATCAGAAAGAACGTGGGAGATCAACGAGGGTACGCCTCTACCCTCGGCCAAATGGCGCAGCTGCAGGACATGCAGGGTAACTTCAACGGCGCGTTGGCCAGCTACAAAGAGGCGATCGAGGTCGACCGCAAGATCGGCGACAAGACAGGTTTGGCTCGCAACCTGATGAACCTGGGCACGCTTTACCACGACCACGGCAAGTACGACGACGCTCTCAAGTTTGGTGGCGAGGCATTGCAGCTCTACCGCGATACCGGAGATGAGCTCAACCAGGCGCAGTGCTTGAATAATATCGGCAGCGCCCACTTCAACAAGGGCGAATACCAGGATGCCCTGACTTACTTCCAGCAGGCTTACCAGATTCGGGACCGATTGAAGCAGGACCCAACCGAGTCGCTCCACAATCTGGCCGAGACCTACGTAAAGTTGGGACAGTATGACACCGCGTTGTCCCAGTACTTGAAGGCGAAAGATGTCCTCCGCGCTGCCGGAGACAAGTCGGGAGAGGCGCTGCAGTCGAGCAGTATCGGCGCGCTCTTCGCCACCCAAGGCAAGTATGGACAAGCCGTCGGTGTGCTGCAGGAGGCAGTCCAGGGCTTCCAGCAAGTCAAGGACCGCACCTGGTTCATGGCGGAGGCCCAGTCCCGCTACGGAGAGGTTTTGTCGGCCGTGGGCAGGGAAGACGAAGGCCAGAAATACATCGACGACGGGCTTAAGCTGGCCACTGAACTGAAGAACGATACCGTGGTGGCCGAGGCCTTGAACGCGCTGGGAGACAGCTACTTCTATCGCGGTGACTACGGGTCTGCCAGGCAGCAATACGAGCGCGCGCTACAGACGGCCAACAAGGCGGCCTTGCCGGAGCAGATTGTGATCTCGAAGCTGAACCTCGCCAAGCTTGACGTCGCTCAAGGGCGCTCGCAGGCCGCGGCCCCGGTACTGAAGAAACTCATTCAGGATGCCGACTCGATGGGACTGAAGGCCCAGTCGGTGGAGGCCTCCGTTTATCTTGGAGAGGCATTGCTGGCGACCAATCAGGCAGACGCAGCCACGCGGGAACTCGACACCGCGCTTGGCCGGGCTGAAAAGCTGGGCTTACGCGTGGAACAGGCGCGGGCGCAGTTCTTTCTCGGAAATGCCAGCGCTAAGAGCGGCAAGCCGCAGGATGCCGTTCCCCATTACCGTCAGGCAGTAGCGCTATTGGAGTCGATCAGCAAGGAAGAGGGCGCTACCCGCGTCTTAGAGCGCGCTGACCTGAAGGACATGTACCGCGACGCGTCTAAGTCCTACCAGGGCGGCACGTAAGCGCTACTGGAAAACTGTCCGAATTACCCTCCGCGAAGTCCGGGCGATGTGGCGCTGGGGCGTAAGTCCAGCGCCGTAGGCGCGGCTCAGTCTAGCCCAGGACGGAACGTAGCGGAGTCCTGAGCAGCCCTTGCGACAGAAGTCAGTCTTGTTTTCGCTAGTGGAGTAGAACGCACAGAAATCCAGCCCCGCAAGGGTGGAACTGCTTTAGCCCAGGGCGTGAGAGTCTGTGTGAGAACAAGAGTTTTGGTTCGCGTGTGGAACGGATCGAGCGAAAATCGAGCCCGAAGGGCGGAATAATAATAGCCCAGCACGTAGCCGCGACGGGGTCCCCGATTCGCGCCGCCTTTGCGCGAATTGGGGTGAGAAGGCGGAGTGCTGGGTGAGGTGGGAAGTAGGTCCGAGTCCCCCGGGGACGACGACACGGTACTCACACAGACTCGTGAGCCCTGGGTACAGTGGGAAGATTAGTCAGTCCCTTTAGGGACGGCACGGTTCTGGCAATTACTCTTCAGCCCTCTTCACAAACCCACGCGAGCTTGAAGGCCCGCACTATTCGAGCAGACCATACCGCGAATTTCGGAACATCACCGTATCCGCTCCAAAAAGCTTAAGCCGCTGCGGTGACTCTCGGTGACCGCAACGGCTTATTCGCCTTAGGTAGGACGCGGCGCCGAAGCGCCGCTCTAACCGATCATGGTTTATTTCGCACGAAGGTGGCCACGATGTCCGAGAAGCCTTTGCCTTTACCGGACACCGTACCGTCGATCGGCAGGGTCGTGTACGAGAAGAAAATGCTCGTCCAGTTGTTCGAGCCGATCGGATCGGCCTCCAGGAAGTCCGCATTGGTTGGTGAAACCGGACTCGACGTGTAGAAGGTCGAGTCGATGTCAATGCATTGGTCCTGCTGCTCAGGACTGCATAGGGGCTCCTGCGGGCACACGGTCGAACCGGTGACAGGGTCGAAGCAGGTCACCGAATACACGATACAATTCCCGCCCGTTCCCAGATACAAAACGCAGGCCTCATTGGCGAATTGCGTTCCCAGCAGACGTTGCTGGAAGAAGGTCGTGGGATTCGTCGGCGTTGCCAGCACGGTCATCGTGATCTGGTCTGGATTCGTGAATCCAGCGGGGTAGGTGACCGCCATCTCATGCCCACCGAAGGGATAAGTCGCCTGCGTTCCGCCAGGAGGAATCACTTGCGTGATCTGAGTCGGAGTGTGCGGCGTGAACTCCCAAGCCAGGATGTCCTGCGCCGTTCCCTGAGGAGGCTGCGAAGCCGTGAATCCGACCCACGCGGCCCCGTTGTTAAGCGTCAGCGCCGTTATGGTGTAGGGCACGTTGATGACTGGAACTGCGCCTGGCGCGGGGGTGTGCGTACCTTGCATGAATGTTGGGTCGAGCCACACCATTAACGTTCCCGACGGCTGGTGTCCGGTCGGAGGCGTGTATTCGATGACTACTTGATGCATCGAGCCGTTGGTGCATGTGAATCCGGCGCAGTTGCCGCCCATCGTGGGCACGGGTTTGATTGAATTCGTCAAGTCATGCATGTACAGACAATCCGGGACATGCGGGTGCGTTCCGATGGTGTAATCGTGAGCAGTATCATGCACAGGAGTGTTGGTATCCGCTCCGCAGCTCTGCACCGCAATGTGGCTGTTATTCGGGTCCCAGAGGTCCTGATGAATATCGAACTCTATGGCCAGATTATTGTTGATGCCGGCATAGCCCATCGCTCCACCCTGATTCGGGCCTCTGCCGCCGCCCAGGGCGGTGAGACCAACTCCGCTGGCTCCGTAGCTCGGATCGGTGGCGGTGGAATTCTGAAGGATGAATGAAAATCCGTCTCCCGGATTGCAGCACACCGTCGGATTATGGATCTGGAATTCAAACCAGCTGGTGAAACCGCTGGTCAGCGGTTGTTGAACGCTGAAATAGGCCGACCCTGCCTGCGGCATTCCGTGCGGGGTTAGCGATCCATCGGTCAAGCGAAGGACCCTTTGCGATTGCCAAGTGGCCTGATGAGGGCTGCCGTTAAACTGCAGGTTGCTAACCGAGGAAAAATCCTCGAACCTGATTTGCTGGGCAGCCGACGTGGCCACCAACATTGCCGCCAGAGCAGATACAAATACCAAACTCCGAAGGTTGATTCCTGATCGCATGTGTAAACTTCTTTCCTACGCCGGGTTGCGGACGCATTTTGAGGGCTGTCCAACCACTTCGGGCAGCCTGTGGAATTCCTTGGGCGACAGCGCGGCTTGTCGCCATTGCGCAAGGTAGTTGGCCGCAATTTTGCTGTGGTCAGAGTTGGATGTCAAGCAAATCCCGCGAAATTGCAGGGGCCGATTGCTGAATTGGGAGCTTGCAGTAGAGGGTCTTTGCACCAAGGTGCGAGTCTATTACACGTAGGTTCCGATAATCATTACCCTCATTTACACCACCTTCCGACTAGCCTTTCATCCACTATCCAGCGTCATCTACCTGGCAGTTTGACATTATTTCCAACATCACGTTGCTTTGTTCACATTGGGGAAACCTTGTAAGAAACGTAGGAGTTTTGAAATGGCGCAGGGTGGCCGATTCATGTATGATGATGGTGCGTATGTGCGAACGGCGCGTCTAGCAGCCATCCCTCCCTGTCTTCGAGCGATTTCTGCCTGCAACCTTCCGATCACTTCAGCGCAACATCAACAAGAAGGATATACAAAGAAACAAATGGAACAAGGAACAGTAAAGTGGTTTAACGATGCCAAAGGTTTTGGTTTTATTTCACGTCAGAACGGCGAAGATGTATTCGTCCATTTCTCGGCCATCCAGTCGAACGGTTTTCGTTCGCTGCAGGAAGGTCAGGCCGTTAGTTTCGACGTGAAGCGTGGAGCTAAGGGTTGGCAGGCTGAAAACGTTCAGGTGCTCTAAACAGAAGTGCAACCGAAGGGCGGCAGATGCTGCCCTTCCGTTTTTTCGCGGCTAGTCATCAGTTGAGTCTTTGGTCGTCAACACCCAGCAGGGCGTCCGCCCGCGCGATCGATGTTCGGTCAGCAAGCGGCATACTCTAAAAGCGAGGATCCAATGAAGAACATCTACGTGGGTAATTTAACCTTCGATGCGACGGAAGACCAGGTGCGCGGGCTGTTCGAAGCCTACGGCCCCGTCGACAAGGTCAGCATCGTTACGGATCGCGATACCGGGCAGCCGCGCGGATTCGCCTTTGTCGAGATGTCTGACGACGAATCGGCCGGCAAAGCGATGGAAGCTCTGAACGGGACCAACCTCGGAGGCCGCAATTTGACCGTGAATGAAGCACGCCCGAAGACCGACCGTCCGCGTGGCGGCGGTGGTGGCCGTGGCGGCTTTGGCGGCGGCGGTGGACGTGGCGGCGGTGGTGGTGGCCGTGGACGCTCCGGCGGTGGTGGTGGTGGCGGCGGCGGTTGGGGCCGCTAGCAGTTATCTCGCCTGTAAGCTGATTGGCTCACGAGAGCCGTGCGACCTTAAAGATCATGCCGGTGCTTGCCTCACGGGGCTGGCTCCGGCATTCTTGTTTGGACGAGTTGTGCAGAAAACTCACCACAGCCGATTACTTGGCCGGCAGAAACTCGGCCCTGATCGCAGCCCCGGCGACCTTGAAGTCGTAGTCGGCAGTTACAAGCACGACGTTCTCACGGCGGGCCAGCGCTCCGGCGAAGGCATCGGCATAGGGGACCTTGAACTGCTCTTTGAACCAGGCGGCTTCTTCAGCATGCGACGCAGTCACGCCTACAATTTTCAAGGGAAGGCTGGCCAAGCCGTTCAGAACGGACTGGGCTTTCTCGAAACCGTGCGCCCGTGCCAGAACGTATACGACTTCTCCCCAATTTACTGCTGAAAGCAGTAATTCGGTCCTGCCCATCCTCGCCTTGTTGAGCAAATCCTCAATCCGTCCGGCCCCGGCTTCATCGTCAAGAAAACGCAGCAGGCTGCTGGCATCGAGCACGTACCTCATCGGTCTCGCCTGTGTTCCTGTTCGCGGATGTGACCCAGCGATTTTTCCTTTCCGAAATAGCCGCGCAGGCTACGAATGAACTCGGCGGTCACCGGACGCAGGATAATGACCTCGCCCTCACGATGCATGGCCACCTGCGTGCCCGGCCCGATTTGCAAGGCCTTTCGAAGTTCTGAAGGGATGACGATCTGGCCTTTGCTACTGACTTGTGAGTAGCTCTGCTTCATTCTTACAATGTAGCATAGGTAGGAATTGTTAACAGATGTAAGCCACACGAAAAAATGTGGGAACAGCCTCACAAGGAAAGTCTTTGGCTGGACGAGCTCTGCCCAGCCGGCCTGCCGCCTCACGACTCTGGTACGCTGTAACCGCGTTCCAGTTGAGTTCAAATGAGCGGTGCTCCTGCCGTTGCAATCCAGTTCGTGGATGTGCAGTTCCGCGTCGCAGAAGGGAAGACCCTTCTCTCGGGAGTAAACCTTCGCTGTCTCCCGCAGCGAGACCTTGACCCTGCTCGGTCGCAGCGGGTCGGGGAAGACCACGTGTCTGAAGATGATCAACCGTCTGCTCGCGCCGACTCAAGGCGAAGTCTTCGTGGACGGAACTCCGGTCGGGCAGTGGGACGCAATCAAGCTACGGCGAAGAATCGGCTATGCCATCCAGGATGTTGGCCTCTTTCCCCATTACACGGTGCGGCAGAACGTCGCACTGGTACCGAAGCTGGAGAACTGGGAGCGACAGAAAATTGACGCGCGGGTTCAGGAGGTACTGGAGCTGGTGGGCCTTCCCGCCGCGGAGTTCGCGGACCGCTATCCTCACCAGCTCTCCGGCGGACAGCGGCAGCGTGTTGGACTGGCACGTTCTCTGGCCGCTGACCCTCCCATCCTTCTCATGGATGAGCCCTTTGGCGCGCTCGATCCTATTACCCGCGCCGAATTGCAGATGGAATTCAAGAAACTTCAACAGAAGTTGGGGAAGACCGTCGTCTTTGTCACCCATGACGTCGGCGAGGCCCTGCTGCTGGGTGACCGAATCGGACTGATGGAGAACGGCAGTCTGCGCGGAATCTACACCCCCGACGAATTCCTCAGTGCAACCGACGCTGCGGTGAAGGCATACGTCGACGTATTCCGTGCCGGGCAGCGAATATTTCGCAATTGACAAAGATAACAGCGGCTTTACGCCAGCGAGTGCAGGATTGATAGCAATGAAAAAAGGAGCAGCGTTTGCTGCTCCCCAATGGTCTCGCGATCGTATTGGACGACTTGCTACTGTTTCTTGTGTGTCGTCGTATGGTGCACGGGCGCCGCGGTGGAGACTGGGTTCCCGTTCTTGTCCAGCAGGACACCTTCGGTCATGGTCATCATGAACGGGTTAGGCGTGTAGCTAGACACCGTTCCCTGAAACTGCATCATGCGAACCGGGCGCGGCACCAGCTTGGCGGGAATCGGCTTCGCCATTGTCAGCGCGATGTCGGCTTTCTTGTCGTCGATGTCATCCGTCGCTGCCCGCCAGACTGACTTTGGTCGCACTCGCGCTCATTACGTTGGCGCCCAACTTCACGGCCTTGTCCTTGATCGCATTCCACACCGTGTCCGCGGCCTGCTGGTTACCCGAAGAAAGCACCAGCTCCCACTCTGCGAAACTCATCTGCTTCGGGTCTTTGCTCTTCACCAGATCGGCGGCCTGCTCGGCGGGCGACGGCGGCGGCGGCGCGGCGGCTACGGTGAAGCCCGCCGGCGGCATCATGCTCTGGGACGCTTGCGCCTGCTTCACAACGTCACTCCAGCCATCTTCCGAGCCGTGATAACGAATGTACTTCTTGCGGCCATATTCCAGGATCTGCGACTGGCCGGTTCCCTGGGCCAGCTGCGAGGCCTTGACGATAAACCAGAAGCCTTCCGGGTTCATGGGCTTGGCTTCCAGGTCGGCCGTGGCCAGCGGATAAATGTCCATGATATTCGGCTGCGACTCTTCGCCTACCGCCTCACGCGAGGTCTTTCTGCGCGGTGGCGATAGTCCTTCTGCTGCAGGGCAGCAAATCCGACCGCGCCTTCGAAGATGGCGCCCGTCTCGTTGTGCAGCTTGGTGAAATCGGCGTCGCTCATGCCGTCCGGCTTCTGCATGTTTTGCAGCGCCTGCAATCCCTTGTTGACCGTATTTCTGGGCCTGCTGCAGGTTCTGCTGCATCTGCGGGCCGCCCTGCGAGGCCGCGGCACGATAGTTGTAGGTCAGCAGCGCCAGGGCCCGAATGTTATTGGGATTGGCCTGCAGCACCCGGTTCGCGGTGTCGATCGTCTTCTGCGCGTCGTCGGCCTGCTGGTACGCCACCATCAACTGTTCCAGCGCGTCTTCCTTCATCACGCTGTTGGGGTAGGTCTGCAGAAACGCTTCCAGTCCCTGCGCCTTGGCCTGCGGACTGGTCTGCTGAATCGCGTTTACGTACGCGTTGTATTCAGCCGGATCTTTGATTTCCTTCTTCTGCGTTTGAGCTGGCTGACCGCCTTGCGCGGGCTGCGCCGCCCCCTGAGCTGCCGATTGCTGGACCAGCGCTCCGGTAGCGAGCACCAGCAACATGGTGACTAGCGACTTCTTCATTCTGTTGGCTCCTTGATTCTGGGAACTGGTGACGATATTCATCCAGACACGTTCACGTACGCGCAGGAATCTCAGCCCGGCTAATCCTGCCGGGACTGCATGATAACAGGTTCAACTTTCCGCATTTCCGCCCCTGAAAGTCACCTTGATGTGCAAATCATGCGGAGACGGGATTATAAGTACCCACATCGAGTTAAGGCAAGCTACTTACAACTTTACACAATTTTCCGTGTCCTGAGATGCTGGAAAGACAGTTGTTCGGATGGGCGCATTTTGACACGCAGGCGCGACACGGCGCGCGGCTGGCAAACAACGTATGGGAGACGCTGACATGCAGACCAAGGAGTTCGCTTCGCTTTCAGGGTCCGTCGCCGTCGTGACCGGGGGCGGACGCGGAATCGGGCAGGCCATTGTGACCAGGCTGGCCGGGATGGGTGCCACGGTCGTCCTCACCGGGCGCGATGAAACCCGGGTGCAGCAGGTCGCACGTGACCTGGAGGCGCGGGGGCATCGGGCGGAAGGCATTGCATGCGATGTCACCAGTCTGGAGAGCGTGGAAGCCCTGGGTGAACGGTCTGCGCAAGAGCTACGGCCGCGTCGACATTCTGGTGAACAACGCCGGCATCGGTGGTCCGTCGGGCTTGCTGCACGAACTTGCGCCCGAGGACTGGGACGCCATCTTCAACACCAATCTGCGCGGCGTGTACTACATGCTGCGCAGCGTCGTGCCTCTGATGATCGCAAGCCGGGGCCGGCCACATTATCAACATCTCCTCGCTGGCAGGGAAGAACCCGCTGCCTCGCGGCGCTGCCTATTCCGCTTCCAAATGGGGACTGAATGGGCTCAGCTACGGAGTCGCGGAAGAGTTGCGGGCGCAGAATATCCGGGTCAGCGTGATCTGTCCCGGCTCGGTGGACACCGACTTCAGCCCGCGGCGCGGCGGCAAAGACACCGGCAAAATGCTCAAGCCCGACGATGTGGCGCACGCCGTCGCCATGCTGGTGACCCAGGAGCCGCAATCGTTCATCAGCGAGGTGCTTGCTGCGTCCCACGCAGAAAGCCCGTAACGCTGCAGTATCTCCTAACCTGTAATATACTATTTGGAGGTTAGGAGGAACTATGAACGAAGTGCAACGCATACTCGATCAATATGACTCGCGTGATGAATGGCTAACGCCTGGCACGGCGATCCCATCTGGCAGATTCTCGACGGCATCTCGGCTCAAAAGGCTGCGGCGCGCCCGATCGCCAACGCGCACAGCATCTGGGAAATCGTCGGGCATATGGCGTTCTGGGAGAGCGTGGCGGCGCAGCGGCTGGGCGGTTTGCGCGCCGGGCTCGAGGAAGAAGGTAACTTTCCCGCCGCGCCCGAGGCCACCGAGGCCAATTGGCAGAAGACACTTGACCAGTTTCGTGCATCCAACCAAGCATTCCGGGAGGCGCTGCAAGAATTGGCTCCATCCCGTTTGGATGAGCTGTCGGCGGCCGGTAAGCGATCGTATTACGACGAGGCGCACGGACTGATCGAACACAATGTGTATCACGCCGGGCAAATCGCCCTGCTGGCTAAGGCCATGAATCAAGGCTGATTTCGCTGCCGGAAGCAGCTCTTTAGTCGGCGTGAGGCAGGTTTGTAATTCTGCAAAACGGGTGCTACCATCCGGACTCGTGAAGATTTTTTGAGGAGGCAATCATGTCTGATCGCGACGGAAGTGGTTTCCTGTGGTTCCTGGCTGGCCTGGGTATCGGTGCGGCGGTGGGAATTCTGTATGCTCCCAAAGCCCGGCGATGAGACGCGCCAGCGCATTCGCGAGGTTGCTGAAGAGGGCCGCGACTCGGTCAGAGAGCGCGCGCGTCAGGCCCGTGAACAGGCGGGAAGCTGGGCTGACAAGGGACGCGACTACCTGAACCAGCAAAAGGACCAGATCCGCTCTGCCTACGAGGCTGGACGCCAGGCTTACCGCGAAGCCACCAGTGAAGATGTCGAGGGCACCACGCCCAACGTTCCGTAGTGCGAGCGATGCGTCGCGCAACTAGCACGCGGGCCAGCAAAATGAATATGTCTGACAATCTGACGCTTTTTATCGCCATTACCGCAGCCGCCGTGGTGCTGCAGATGCTCATTCTCCTCGTCATGTGCGTGGTGATGTTTAAACTCAGCAAGAAGCTGCAAGCGGTTACCGACGAGACCCAGTCGCGGTTGATCCCGGTCCTCGACAACGCCAAAGTGATGCAGCAGGAAATCAAGTCGTTCCTGGAGACTTCGCGTCCCAAGATCGACGTCATCCTGGACAATCGTGGCGCACGTGACCACCACCGCGCGGACCGACGTCGAGCGCGTCGACACCACGCTGCATGACCTGCTGGATCGCCTGCGGTTACAGGTGATTCGCGTCGATGAGATGGTGACCCACACCTTGGATCGCGTGGAAGAAACGTCGGAGAAGGTGCAGCACTCCGTCATGTCGCCGGTGCGTCATGTGTCGGGAATTGTGCAGGCCATCAGCGTGGGAGTGGGCACGTTCTTCAACAGCCAGAGACGCGGCCGCAACGGCGGCCCGTCGGACGAGATGTTCATCTAGTTCCGAAAGGGCGGGATGCTGCCGTCGACCGGCGGGACGATAGCGCAAACGCAGCCCCGAAGCCGGGACGATGCGTATATCGAGCGCCGTAGGCGCGGAGCGCATGTTAGCCCAGCACGGAGCCGCAGCGGAGTGCTGGGTAAAGTGGGAAAAAACACACGAGTCCCTTCGGGGACGACACTGTTCCCTCGACTCGAATAACCTCTGATCTCCATTCCGACTCTACTCAATCAACGCCGCTTCCTTTTCTTCCGCCTCGGCCACCGCTCGAATCGAAACATGTTCGCGGCGTGCCAGCAGCAATCCCATCGGAATGACCGACATGAAGGTGATCGCCCACAGCAGGATGCCGCAGCTTACAGCCAGTTCCTTCTCGATGCCGAACCCTGAGCTCAGCATGCTGATGGTGGCCAGTTGCGAGCCGCCGCCGACGGCCGGCAGTTGCAGCATGGAGCCCACCATGCTGGAGCCCATCAGCACTACCTGATGAGGCAGCGTCAGAGTCGCGGAGTTGCCCGCGATAGGCGTGCGTCACTGCGTAGTAAGCGAAGGCGATCAGCACCCACATGAAAATGGAGACCGCCGTCAACTGCAGGGCCGAGCTGAGGTCGTGGATCGTCGCCAGCCCGTCGCTGAACGAGCGCACCTTCTCGCGCAGGTGGTGTGCGAACTTGGGAGCGAAGCCGGCGAACAGATCGTGCAGAAACTGGCCCACGCGATCGCCCCAGCGTCGCACCACGAACGCCCCCACGCACAATACCGCCCACCAGCACGATCAGGGCGAACGCAGCCTCGCGCAGGCCGTGATAGAAGGGAAGCGCCCGCAGATCCGGCGACAGGAAGCTCAGCGCCAGAAGCACCGCGAAGGCTCCCATATCGAAGATGCGCTCCACTCCCCAGACCGCAATCTGCGAGGTGAAGGTGAGGCGCTCTTTCTTGGCGATGATGTAGGGGCGAATCATCTCGCCCGCGCGTCCCAGCAGCGCCAGCGCTGCGAAGCCGACGAATTGCGGCGCCAGCAGACGCAGGCCGTGGTCGTCTTGCGGACCGGCTTCAGGAAGATGCGCCACCGCACCGCGCGGAGTACGTAGGCAAAGTAGGTCAGCGCCAGGCCGTAGAAAGCGTAGAGCCAGTCGATGTGTTCGGTGCGGCTCCAGAACATGTGCCAGTCGAACGTCTTCCACGCGCGAATCTGCAGATAAATCAGAAGGCAGAGCGCAATCAGGACAATGCCGAAGATCAGGACGCGTTTCTTGTTCATGGAAGAGAAGGTCATGTAGATTCGCCGCCGAAGCCTAGAGGTCAAGGTAAATGACCGGATGAGTGGGGTCAAACCGGAGCTATTCGGTGTCCGCCGTGGAACGTGTCGCGCTTTGCGCAATTTCCGGTTTGGCCGCAGCTGCGCTCGCCGGGTGGCTTCGTTGGTGCTTGCGCTGGGCCAGCTTCTTGCGGTTGTAGTCGTTGATGACCCGCGTCACGTAAGCGTGGGTCTCGCGGTAGGGCGGCACGCCCTTGTACTGCTGCACGCGCTGCGGACCGGCATTGTACGCGGCCAGCGCCTTGACCATGTCGTTGTTGTAAAGCAGTAGCAGCTCGCGCAAGTAGCGGACCCCGCCATCGACATTCTCCGCCGGGTCGAAGGCTGTTCTTCACCCCCAGCTTGCTGGCGGTGCCCGGCATGAGCTGCATCAATCCCTGCGCGCCTTTGCGCGACACGGCGTGCGGATTGTTGCCACTCTCCGCCCGGATCACGCTGGCGATGAAGTCGGCATCCACCTGGCTGCGGCGTGCTGGCATCGCTCACGATGGTGTTCAGATCCATGGAGCTCTGCCGGCTGGGAAGCGCAGACGCTGAGTGGCTCCGGCGGCGCCGGCTCAAAGCTCTCGATCTGCGCGGTCGGCACGTCGACGTATCCACTGCTCGGTTCCGCGCTCATGTAGAGGCGGGTCGTGTCGCCGACCACCTCATGACGATCGTGGCGAATACTGAAACCGTTGCGCAGGTTGGCAATCTCGGCAGCGTGCAGCTGCGACGCCAGCCAGCAAGGTCAGGAACCCGAGTTGTAAGAACTTACGCATTCACGCTCGCGGCATTAGCGTCGAGAACCTGTTCGATGGCCGCTGCAACTCCGCTTTCGTCATTGTGCCCGGTGATGGTCCAGCCGTTCTGCTTCAGTTCGTCCGAAGCATTTCCCATGATGACGGGATGGCCGGAGAAGGTCAACATCTCAATGTCGTTGTAATTGTCGCCGATGGCCATCACCTCGGAGCGATCGATGCCGCGGTAGTTGGCCCAGCGCTCCAGCGCGTGCCCCTTCGAGCAGCCGGCATTGAGGATGTCGACGATGCACAGGTTGCGCAAATCATATTGCGTGCGCAGCATGGTGAAACTCTCGGTGAAATCGCAGGACAGAAGGTCCTGCTGCGCCTGCCTGCATCAGTTCGACCGGGCCGCAGAACATGGCCTGGATGGGATCCTCGGTCAGCGCCTTCACAATCGGGCTGACGTATTCAATGTAGGGCGCATTTTTCTCCATCCAGCGCTGGATGACGCCGTACAGACGCTCGCGGTCCTCGCACACAATCGCTCCCATGCCTTCCCGGTCAAAGGTGAGCACCGTGTTGTTGCGATACTGCACCATGTGCCGGCAAAGCTTGATGGCCGTTTCCTTGGGCAACAGGTCTTGATGGAACAGTTCTCCCCGGGTGGAGCGCGTCACTGCCCCATTTGAGCTGATCATCCACAAATCGAAGCCGAGCGACTCCGCGATGGGCAGGGCAAACCTGTGCCGGCGTCCGGTGCCGAGCACGATTTCAATGCCGGCCTCGTGGGCGCGGCGCAACGCCTGCAGATTGGCTGGGGAGATTTGGACATCAGAGTCCAGCAGAGTGCCATCCAGGTCGATGGCGATGAGGCGTATTGAGCGCTTCACGATGTCTCATTTTAGCAGTCAGAAGCGGCCGTTAGCATTTAGCAGTCAGCAGTTAGCAATTAGCAATTAGCAATCGACTCGCATCGCAGTCATCCTGGTATCTCTTGTCGGTGGCAGGTCACGTGACCGCGCTCTGCCAAGAGCTAAACTGCCAATGCCAAGTGCCAAGTCCAGTGCCAAATGCGAACTGGCCTGAATCCGATGGTTCTGATTGCTCGATTGCTTGCTTCCCATCCCGAGACGTAAAGTAAAAGAGCGATGGAATTGCGCAAAGATCCCATTACGCGCTCCTGGGTCATCTGCGGCGACGAGCCCGACGACGGCTCCTCGCCCGATTACTTCTGCCCCTTCTGCCCGGAGTCGGGCCAGCCGCTCCAGGTGATAGCCTCGTCGCCGACGGTAAATGGCAGTCCCTGGTCGGCGCGTGCGGTGGTCCATCCCCATCCGCTGTACGGAATTGATGGCGAGCCGTCGCGCACGGGCAACGGTCTGTACGACAAGATGCGTCCCATTGGCGCCCACGAGGTGATTGTCGAAAATGCCCGCCACGACCGGCATTTGTGGAATGCCGATGACCGGGAAATCGAGGAGTACCTGGCGCTCTGCGGCCAGCGTATCCAGGACCTGAAGGGCGATGTCCGCTTCAAATACGTCAGCGTCTTCAAGAATTTCGGCACCCACTCGGGCCAGGAGTTCGACCATCCTACCTCAGAGGTCGTGGCCACCACGTTTGTTCCGCGGCGCGTCCTGTACGAGTTGCGGGCGGCGCGGCAACACTATCAGGTGAAGGAGCGCTGCGTCTTCTGCGACATTCTGCGGCAGGAGCAGGAACAGAAGCTGCGCGTCATCGAAGTCCGCGGCGACTACATTGCCTGCTGTCCTTACGCCCCGCGCGTGCCGTACGAGACCTGGATCGCTCCCCACACCCACGAAGCTTATTTCGAGCGCATGGCGCTGAAGTCCGGCGCAATGCGCGACCTGGCGGCGCTGCTGCGGCGTACCCTTTACCGCATCCGCACCATCGCCGACGGCTTCCACATGGTGCTGCACACCTCGCCCAACACCATGCACCGCTCGGAGACGCTGGGCTTCTGGAAGACCATCGAAGACGACTACCACTGGCACATCGAGATTCTGCCCATCCTCGGCGCCAAGGCGAAGTCGTACACCTTCAAGGAGGTGTATTACTCGCCCGTCAGTTCCGAGACGGCGGCGGCGATCCTGCGCGAGCGGCCGACGGAATGAGGAACTAGCCAATAGCAACTAGCTCTTAGCATTTAGCATTCGGCATTTGGTAATGTGCACTCTATTAGGCAAGGCGTGACACGGTCTGGCGTCGCGCGTGATCGCTGGTCACGTCACTAAGTGCTAATTGCTAATTGCTAGTTGCTTCCTTCTCTTCGCCGTTCCCGATTCAGATTTTTCCTTCCGCAAACCGGAAAGCCTCCAAACCCTGATTCGACGCGCACTTGAACACCAGTCCAATCAAGACTTGTTTCATTCTGAAACTCTCGCTTCGACAATCGGGGTTCTGGCTGCACGGCGATTTGGGAAATTCCCAATTGAATCAGCGATTCAGGGCCCTGAGGGGGTTTGGCAGGAGCCGTGCTCTACACAAGGGCGTAAGCAAGGTGAAACGAAGGAAGCTGGATCATGAACACGGCTAGCCACTCTGTGGGCAGCAGGACAATCCAAAGCGAAATTGCCGGCAGCCGGCTCGGCCACTTCCCGGCGACCCCTTGCGATGACGAAATCGACCAGATGTCCTCCGCCGAGCAAGGACGCGAGGGGTGCGATCCGGGAAATCCGCGCTCCTCGCGCGCCTTCCGCAGCGACTGTACCGACCTGGTGCACGAGCTGGCCAACACCACGACCGCAGTGCTAGTGGGTGCGCAGGTCCTGGGATGGAGACTCCCTCCCTACAGCCGCTTGAAGCGGCCACTGCGCGAAATCGAGCGCAACGCGCAGCGGGGCGGTGAATTGATGAAACGGCTGCTGAGCCGCCTCTCGGCAGAGACCATCGCCCAGACGGGCGGGGACGATGCCATGCGCGCAGACGCCCGGCCGCCCGAACGCCCTGCGGCGGAGAACGTGGACCGGACCAGACAACAGACGGGTCCAGGCCCCGGAAACGAGTTGAGCGATGCGGTGACGGCCCAGGAGCCGGGCGTCGACTCCGGGAGTAAGGTGAATCTGCCGCCCCGGATGAATACCCGCCCGGCTCCTGTTTTTTCGCCGGCCCCGAACCGTGAACTCACATCAGGATGTGATGCCTGCACTAGCACGTTTCCCAAAAAGGGATGATGGTATGGAGTACAAGACCCAAATCAATCCGGCGCTGCCGCCTGGGTGCGGACCCGCCGCAGAAGGGATGTTCCACGTGCATGCCATTGAGAAGGTGGCGGTTGACGATCCAACCTGCGAAAACACTGGACTGAACCTGCTCATCGTTGACGATGAGCGCTCCATGCGCGAGTCCTGCCGGGAGGTGGCCCATTCGCTCGGTTTTAACAGCCGGGTGGCCGATACGCCGGAACACGCCTACCAGGCCCTGGAAAGCTACAGCACGGATGTCGTGCTGCTCGACCTCCGGCTGCCGGGCAATAGCGGTCTGGAGGTGCTGCGCGAGATCAGGCAGCGCCGTCCGGAGGCGCTGGTGATTGTCATGACCGGCTTTGCCACGGTGCAGTCGGCGGTGCAGGCGATGAAGCTGGGCGCCTATGACTACGTCACCAAGCCGTTCAATTTCGAGGAGCTGCGCCTGATGCTGGAGCGGGCCTCGGCCCACCTGAAGCTCACCGCCGAGAACCGGCTGCTGCGGGAGCAGTTGAAGTCGAAGCACGGATTCGGATCGCTGGTGGGGCACGCGCCGGAGATGGAGAAGCTGTATCGCATCATCGCCAAGGCCGCCCACAGCACCCATCCCGTGCTGATCCTGGGGGAGAGTGGGACCGGCAAGGAGCTGGTGGCACGCTCCATTCATTTCTCCGGGCCCTTCCGCGACCGGCCCTTTATTCCCGTGGATTGCGGCTCGCTGGTGCCCACACTGATCGAAAGCGAGTTGTTCGGCTACGTGCGCGGCGCCTTTACCGGCGCGGCGCGGGCCAAAGACGGATTACTGGCCACCGCCGAAGGCGGGACCATCTTTCTCGATGAGGTGGGCGAGCTGCCGGTGGACCTGCAGGCCAAGCTGCTGCGCGCCATCCAGGAAAAGGAAATCCGTCCGGTCGGGGGCACGCGCGCCATCCCCATCAACGTGCGCATCCTGGCGGCCACCAACCGCGACCTGGACGTGGCGGTGCAGCAGGGGACCTTCCGCCGTGATCTTTATTTCCGCCTCAACGTGCTTACCTTGCGCATCCCTCCATTGCGCGAGCGCAAGCAGGACATTCCTCTGCTGATCGGCAATGTGCTGGAGCGAATCAACAGCGCGACCGAGATGCAGCACAGCATGGGCGACGACGCCCTGCGGTTGATGCTCAACTACGATTGGCCGGGCAACGTGCGCGAACTGGAGAACTGCGTGGAACGCGCCTGCACGACCTGCTCTCTTCCCACCATTCACCTTGCCGATCTGCCGACGCAGTTGCGCAACTTCCAGTCGACCGCCAAGACGGCGGTCCCGGTCTCCGATCCGGAGGTCATTACCTCCATCGCGGAGCTGGAAAAGCAGGCCATCCTGCACGCCATCGAGGTGCTGCACGGCGACAAACTGGAGGCGGCGCGGCGTTTGGGAATCGGCAAGACCACGCTCTACCGCAAACTAAAGGAATACGGCACGGCGCCTTGATCTCCGCCGTCTCGCGTGTAATGCACGCCCGGGACGGCCGGCACCAGCGTCATGGCCAGGATTGTTGCACCGATAACCGCCGCCCGGCGGACACGGGTGAAGTGTGCCCGGCGCAGGGTGGCAGGGAGGAACCTATGATTTTGTTGGTGACCACATCTGCCCGCGCCGGGGAGTGCGCGGCCGCGCTGGAACAGGGAACCGGCCACCCCACTCAGGTGGCCAACTCGGTGCCGCACGCGGTGGCCCGGTTGCAGGCCACGGAGTACGATGCCCTGGCGATCGATCAATCGCTGCTGGAGGCCGACTTCCGCGCGCTGGATACCCTGCTGAACCACGCCGGTACGGCCTTGCCCATCTACGTCAACCTGGCGCTGCACCGCAGCGAGCGGGTGGTACGCGAGGCCCAGGTGGCCCTGCGGCGGGCCGAGAAAGAGAAGAAATGGGCGATGAATACGGCGGAACGGCTGCTCCGCAACCAGCTGCGCGGCGAGGTGACCGGCATCCTGCTGACCTCGGAGCTGGCCTTGCGGCAGCCGGCCATCCCTGACGACGTGGTGGCCAAGATCCGCCTGGTGCAGGACATGGCGGAGAAGATGCGCTCGCGGCTGCATGTCTTCTAGCCAGATTGGCTCTCGAAAACCATTCACCATGGAGGCACAGGGCTCTTTTTCACCACGGAGGCACGGAGGGCTTCTTTTCACCACGGAGGCACGGAGGGCACGGAGTTCTTTTTGTCTTCACGTTTTCTCTGTGCTCCTTGTGTCTCTGTGGTTGATTCCATACACGCGGCGAGAATATTCGTCACCCAGGCGCGAGATCGACACAGGAATCTCCATAGCAACCAAGACTCCGTGCCCTCCGTGCCTCCGTGGTGAACAGGCTCAAGAGTCCGGCGAAGCTGACGATGAAGGAAGCAGGGCCGGACGGTGCCGCGGTCTGCGCGCGGGCCCCAGCGGCAGCCGCAGGGCGACTTCATGAGCGTCTCGACTACAACCTTCGAATACCTGGCGCAGTTGGTGCATGACCAGTCGTCCATCGTGCTGGATGCCGGCAAGGACTACCTGGTGCAGAGCCGGCTGACGCCGCTGCTCTGCGCCGAAGGCCTGACCAGCCTGGACGAACTCGCCCAGGCGCTCCGCCGCGACCGCTACAGCCCCCTGCATCGCCGGGTGGTGGACGCGATGACCAACAACGAGACCTGGTTTTTTCGCGACGGCTATCCTTTCCAGGCCCTGCGGCAGGTCATTCTCCCGGAGGCAATTCGCCGCCCGGGGCCGGAATGCGGACTGAGCGTGTGGAGCGCCGGCTGTTCCAGCGGGCAGGAGATTTACAGCGTCGCCATGCTCATTCGCGAACATTGTCCGCGCCTGTGGAACCCCCAGCTGAACCTGCTGGGCACCGATATTTCCGACGTGATCCTCGACCGTGCCCGCAGCGGGCGTTACAGCCAGTGGGAGGTCAATCGCGGACTGCCGACGGAACTGCTGTGCAAATACTTTGATCGCGCCGGGGCGGACTGGGAGTTGAGCCGCAAGATAAAAGACAGCGTCCATTTCCGCTTCATGAATCTGGGGGCTCCATGGCCGCCGATGGAGAGGTTTGACGTTGTTTTCCTGCGTAATGTGCTGATCTATCTTTCGCCGGAGTCACGCCAGAGGATCCTCGCCAAGCTGCGACAGGTGCTGCGCAAAGGCGGGTATCTCTTTCTGGGATCGGCGGAGTCCACGCTGAATCTCGACGCCGGCTACCGGCAAATTCCGTTCGGGGATGGTTTCTACTATCAGGTGGGTTGACGAACCCTCGGCTCGCCTGGAAAAACCTTTCACCACGGAGACACAGTAAAGCAACCACGGATAAAAATCACAGAGGAGAGCAAACCGCCAAGGACTGTCAAAAGCGCTAATTGCTAAAGAAACTCTGATTAAGTCGACGGCCATGCCCTCAGGGGCTAAAGCCAGTTCTTATCTTGCGATGCTTGCGGCACGGCTGAAGCCGTGCCCTTTCAAAACCCGGACTTAATCAGAGTCTCCCTGTTTGCTAAGAGACAGAAGCTAATTGCCAAGGGAACTCTGATTGAGTCGACGGCAGTGCCCTCAGGGGCTAAAGCCAGTTTTTATCTTGCGATGTTTGCGGCACGGCTGAAGGCGCGCCCTTTCAAAACCCGGTAGCTATATTCTTGTTCCACTTTGCGGACCGCCTGAAGGCGGTTCCTTTCACAGCAGGACTTGACCAGAGGTTTTCCTAACTGCCAACTGCCAACTGCCAACTGCCTTCCTGCGTCGCGGTGCCTCTGTGGTTTGATGGGCACTCCCTACCGCACCGCCATCACCAGCAGACGGCGCTCGGTCATGTCCTCGATGGAGTATCGCAGGCCTTCGCGGCCCAGTCCGGAGTCCTTCACGCCGCCGTACGGCATCTGGTCGACACGGAAGCTGGGCACGTCGCCGGCGATGACGCCGCCGACCTCGAGTTCCTCGAAGGCCATCTGGATAAGTCCGGCATCGCGGGTGAAGACGCCAGCCTGCAGTCCGTAGTTCGAGTTGTTGATCTGGTGCACAGCCTCGGGAAAATACTCGTAGGACTCGACGGTCACCACCGGCGCGAAAATTTCAGCGCAATTGACCCGCATTTCCGGGCTGGTGTCGGTCAGCACGGTAGGTTCCACCAAGGCCCCGGTGCGCTTGCCGCCGCAAAGCAGCCTGGCGCCGCCTTTCACCGCTTCCTCAATCCATGCGACCGTGCGCACCGCGTCCTGCTCGCGGATGAGCGGTGGAACGTCGGTCTCTTCGTTCATGGGATCGCCCGACTTCAAGCGGCGGACGCCTTGCACCAGCAAGTCGGTAAATTTCTTAAACACGGGCCCATGAACCAGGATGCGCTGCACCGAGATGCACGTCTGGCCCGCGTAGGAGAAGCCGCCGGCAACGCAGCGCTGGGCCGCGTGCTCCAGGTCGGCATCGCTGTGCACGATGGCCCCGGCATTGCCGCCGAGCTCCAGGGTGATGCGCTTCTTGCCGGCGCGCGACTTCAGCTGCCAGCCCACGGCGGCGCTGCCGGTGAAGGTCAGCAGCTTGATGCGATCATCGGCGACCAGGAGGGCGGCGTTTTCGTTGGACAGCGGCATCACCGCGAACCCACCCTCGGGCCATCCCGACTCCTGCACGATCTCGGCCAGCAGCAACGACGAGATCGGCGTCTGCGGCGCGGGCTTCAGAATGAGCGGACAGCCGGCGGCCATCGCCGGAGCGACTTTGTGCGCCACCAGGTTCAGCGGGAAATTGAACGGCGTGATGGCGAAGACCGGCCCCAGAGGGAAGCGCCGCACCAGGCCCCATCGCCCGGCGGTCGACTCCAGCGTGTCCAGTGGGATGTACTCGCCATAGATGCGCGTGCTTTCTTCGGCGGCAATCTGGAAGGTGTTGATGGCGCGCTCCACCTCGATGCGCGATGTCTTGATGGGCTTGCCGGCCTCCTGGCAGATGGTGCGGGCAAACTCCTCGCGCCGCGTGGTGATGCCATTGGCGACCTTGTGCAGAGCGCTGGCGCGCTGATGCGAGGTCATCTTGCGCGTAGCATGAAAGGCCCGCACCGCCGACTCGATGGCAGTCTCGACGTCTTCGCGCTCCGCCTCCGATACGACGGCCAGCACGGAGTGATCGTAGGGCGAGGTCACCACCACCTCGCGCCCGTGGGTGACCCAATTTCCGTTCAGGAAAAATCCGAAGCTGCGGGTGGGGGCTGCGGTCTGGCTCATGATCGACACCTCCGGAGGGCTTGCGGAAGATTGTATCGGACTCAAGGGCTCGGGCGCGGTCATGTGGCATCGCGCAGAGGCTTGCCGATCTCCCAGTGATGTCCGAAGGGATCGACCAGTCGTCCCACCCGCCAGCCGTAGGGCTGGTCCCCGACGGGCCAAACCACGGTGGCCCCTGCCGCGACCGCGCGGGCGAAAGCGGCATCGGGATCCTCCGCGATCATCACCATGCGTACCGAACCGCCGCCAAGAGTCTCAGGGCTGAAGTTGAGGTGGTCAGGAGCTTCGTCGGCAAGCCAGAAATCCGATTTCCCCACGGCAAGCTGAGCGACCACGGCTCCGCTCGGGTCCTCGACGCGAAACAGTTCGCGGGCCCCGAACGCTGCCTTGTAGAAGTCGATCGCCTTCGCCCCGTTTCGGACCGAGAGCATCGCGGCTACGGATGTGTTGGCTGACTGCGGTTCGTCGCTCATAAACTTCTTCTCCCGTGGACACAAGGGCCCCTCACAACGTGGGCGCGGGCCTGAATCAGGGCGGAAGAATCCGTGTGAGAACCGTGCCGTCCCTACGGGACTCAATTTCTTCTGCCGACCCTACCCAGGACTGCGCTGCGCTCCGTCCTGGGCTAGACTAAGCCTCGCCTACGGCGCTGGGATTCAGCAAATGATTAGCGTTCCAATCATCGCAACCTACGCCACAACTGCAAACGGTTGATCACGATTCCGCCTGAAAACGTCTGCCGTCCCTACGGGACTCAATTTCTTCTGCCGACCCTACCCAGGACTGCGCTGCGCTGCGTCCTGGGCTAACGGCACTCCCGCCCCATTCGGGGCTCGATTTCCGCGCGTTCTCCTACACCGACGAGAGAAACTGAGTTCTCGCAGATCCAGACTCTGAAGTGGGCCAAGACCGGCCGACGCGCCGCCGCGGGTGCTTATTTTGTCCCACCTCAGTAGCGAACCATAGGTGTTGCAACACCCTCTGAAGAATCTGTTACGAAACTTCTGTCGTCCGCTGAAGCGGACTCGTATTTTCTCACTTATGCCTCCCCACACCTGAAGGTGTGGGCTATCACCTGTCGCCGCAGGGCGGCTGTAGACTGCTTTGTTCCACCAGCCGCAGGGCGGCTGCAGACTGCATTGTCCACCAGCGCAGGGCGGCTGCAGACTGCTTTGTTCCACCGGCCGCAGGGCGGCTGCGGACTGCATTGTCCACCGGCCGCAGGGCGGCTGCAGACTGCTTTGTTCCACCGGCCGCAGGGCGGCTGCAGACTGCATTGTCCACCAGCGCAGGGCGGCTGCAGACTGCTTTGTTCCACCGGCCGCCCCGGCACTGGAGTTGGTAACAGTCTCTTCCGCCCCGGCTAACTTAATCAGAATCTCCCTAAGAACTGACCTAGAGTACCTCTCCCAATCGACGAATTCCTTCCCGGATCTCCTGCTCGTTGAGCCGCGAGTAACCGAGCATCAGGGCCGGTTGCGAAGGGCGGGCTAGGTAGTATCCCGCGATCCCGTAGACACCGACGCCTTTCTCTGCCGCGCGCGCCACCACAGCAGCTTCCGGCTCCTCACTGCGCAGCCAGAGCACGACGTGCGCCCCGGCCCCATCGCCCGTGACCTCGACGCGACGGCCCAGGTACCGGCGAACAGATTCGAGCAAGACCTGCCGGCGCAGCGCGTTTCTGCGGCGCACCCGGCGCAGATGGCGCTCGTAGCTCCCGCTGCCGATGAATTCCGCCAGCGTCTGCTGCTCAAGGGTAGCGGTGTGCCGGTCGCAAAGCCATTTCGCCCAGGCGAAGGCTGTAATCAAGGACGGCGGAACGATCAGGTAGCCGATACGCAGCGCCGAAAAGATGGTACGCGAGAAGGTGCCGACATAGACCACCCGGCCTTCGCGGTCGAGACCTTGCAACGATTCCAGCGGCTGGCCATCGTAGCGGAACTCGCCGTCGTAATCATCCTCGATCACCACCGCGTTGGCGCGCTTTGCCCACTCCAGTAGAGCCAGCCGGCGGGCCAGCGGAAGAATCGTTCCAGTGGGGAATTGATGCGATGGAGTAACGAAAGCAGCCCGCGCCGCTTTCGGAAGCCGAGCAGTATCGAGACCGTTGCGATCAACCGGGACCGGCACCAGGCGGGCGCCTGCCGCGGCAAGGATCTCGCGAGCACCCTGATATTGAGGTTCTTCGATGGCCACCCGATCGCCGCGCTCGATCAACACCCGCACTACCAGGTCAAGCGCCTGTTGCGAACCGTTGACCACGATTACCTGCGAGGGATCGCAAACCACCGCGCGGGAACGCCGCAGGTGGTCGGAGATCGCCTGGCGCAACTCGATGCTGCCGGAGGCCGGGCCGTAATCGAGATCGCGCACCGGCGTCTTGCGCGCGCGACGCAACAGGATGCGCCGCCACATCTCAAACGGGAAGGCGTCGACGGGACTTCGTCCGTAGGCGAAGTCGTAGCGAATGAGAGACGACCGGCTCCCCGGGAATTTGACTTTGGAGGCGGCTGCGGCTGCTGACGAGCCAAAGCGCGATAGCGGGAGTGAGGCCGAGTGCTTGCGATCTCCCCGAGGACGGGCGCCCAACCCTTCGGACACATACGTTCCCGAACCGCCGCGGCCGGTGACGAACCCTTCCGCAAGCAGCTGGTCATAAGCAAGCACAACTGTGGTCCGTGAAATCCGAGCCTGCTCGGCCAGTTCCCGGGTTGAGGGCAGGCGGTCGCCGCCACGAAAGGTGCCGGACAGAATCGCCTGTCGCAAGGCGAGGTAAACCTGCCGGAAGAGCGGCCCGCCTTGTTTCGAAAGTGGTATTAGAAATGCCACAGGAAGTGGAGCTTCCAAAATACCACACCCCAGGACATGCTTGAAGTCAGCAGCAGGCCCCGATACTGTCGGACCGCAAGAATCAAAGGGAGGAACAAAGAATGCAGGTATGGAATTTGATCCGGAGATATTTCTTGCCAGGTGCGCTGGTTCTCGCGTTGTTTCCGCCCCACGTCGCAGCGCAAACAGATTCGTCCAAAGCCGCAGCCCAGGCCGAGGAGCGCGATGGTCAGCACGATTTCGATCCCCTGATTGGTACATGGAAGTATCACCTGAAACGCCGCCTGCACCCCCTGACAGGCTCCAATACCTGGGTCGAGCTTGACGGGACGGGTGTCTGCTACAAGATTTGGGATGGTCGTGCCAATCTGGACACGATCGAGGTTGATGGCCCGAACCTCCACATCGAAGGCCTGACTCTTCGTCTCTACAATCCGCAATCCCACCAGTGGCGCCTCTACTGGGCCAACAGCAAGACCGGCGTCCTCGACCCGCCCCAGGTTGGCGAATTCAAGAACGGACGCGGTGAGTTTTTTGCCCAGGATACGATCAACGGCAAAACCATCCTTATCCGATATGTCTGGACGGACCTGACCACGAATTCGCCCCACTTTGAACAGTCATTTTCCGACGATGGCGGCAAGACCTGGGAAGTGAACTGGATTACGGACCAGACGCGGATACCGGATGCATCCACCGCGACGCGGGAGAAGCCATGAACGTTACGGAACGAAGCGAGCTGCGCCGACTACCGAATCGCGGATCGCATGACACGGAAACGCTCCACAAGCTGCTGGACGCCGGCTTTCTGGCCCACGTGGGCTTCACCGTGAAGGGGCAGCCCTTCGTGATTCCCACGCTGTATGGCCGGGAAGGCGACAAGCTGTACCTGCATGGCTCGGCTGCCAGCCGGATGCTTCGCGAACTGGAGACCGGCGTTCCCGCGTGCGTCACTGTGACCCACGTGGACGGGATCGTGCTCGCACGGTCTGCTTTTCATCATTCCATGAACTACCGTTCCGTGGTGGCCTTTGGGACCGCACGAAAAATCGACGACGCCGCGCAGAAAAGCCGGGCGCTGCAGGTCATCTCCGAGCACTTGATCGCGGGCCGCTGGGATGCGGTGCGTGCGCCCAACGAGAAAGAGTTGCGCGCGACCGCGGTGCTGGAGTTTTCCATTGAGGAGGCCTCGGCGAAAGTTCGTACCGGACCTCCGCTGGACGACGAAGAAGACTACGCGCTGCCGGTCTGGGCCGGAGTAGTTCCCCTGGCATTGGGCGCCGGCTCGCCTGTGCCCGATGCGCGGCAGGACGGCAGTGTAGAGATCCCGGAGCATGTCTTACGGTTCCAGCGGCCGGCGGGTCAGGAAGGCCGGTGAGGTCATGCATTTAACCACACTGACACCGTTCGCGTCTGCGATGGAGGCCGTGAGGTACAATGCTTCCCGCTCCCAGGCCTTCGCATAGTCTCTAAAGGGGAAACCATTGTCCGATCTGTTTGCCACCAAGCCGCTCGACGTTCTGATGGCAGAGGCGCAAGACGAGAGCGAAGGCGGTCTGCGCCGCGTTCTGGGGCCGGTTAACCTGGTGACGCTGGGCATCGGCGCGATTATTGGCGCCGGAATCTTCGTCGTCACCGGGACCGTCGCCGCGACCTTTGCCGGGCCCGCAATCATACTTTCATTTCTCTTTGCCGCGGTGGGCTGCGTCTTTGCGGGACTGTGCTATGCCGAGTTCGCGTCGCTGATTCCGATTGCGGGATCGGCCTACACCTACGGCTACGCTACCCTGGGTGAGATCGTTGCATGGATCATCGGCTGGGACCTGATTGTGGAATACGCGGTTGGCGCGGCCGCCGTCGCCGCGGGTTGGAGCGGCAATCTGATCGCCCTGCTGAATACCTTCAACCTTACGATCCCTCCGCAAATCACTGCTCCGCCGGGAACGCTGCTGGTTTTCTATAACGGCCAGTGGTCACGCATCGCGACCATCGGTCCGGTGCTCGCGGCTGCCGGAATCGATCCAGCTAAACTTCCCACAGCGCATGGCATCCTGGACCTGCCGGCTTACCTGGTCATCGCCATCATCACGGCGATTCTGGTGATTGGAGTGCGCGAGTCGGCCAATTTCAACTCCCTGATTGTTTTCGTCAAGGTGGGCACGGTCATCACCTTCATCGTGATTGCGGCCGCCTTCCTGCTGCACCATCCGGAGCTTCCCCGCGTGAACTGGCACCCTTTCATTCCTCCCAACCGCGGGAGCTTCGGGCAATTCGGCTGGTCGGGTATTGCGCGTGGGGCGGGCGTGATTTTCTTCGCCTACATCGGTTTCGATGCGGTCTCCACCGCCTCGCAGGAAGCCAGGAATCCGCAGCGCGATCTGCCTATCGGCATTCTGGGCTCGCTGGTTATCTGCACGCTGCTGTACGGAGCAACCAGCGTGGTCCTTACGGGCGTGGTCAACTACACCGAGCTCAATACGGCGGCTCCGGTGGCGATGGGCATCCAGGCGACCGGGGTCCGTTGGGGCAGCATCCTGATCATGCTGGGGACCTTTGCCGGCCTCACCACCACCATGCTCGTCATGTTGCTGGGGCAATCCCGCGTTTTCTTCTCCATGTCCCGCGACGGCCTGCTGCCGCAGTGGGCAGGCAGCGTTCATCCGCGATTTCGGACGCCCTGGATTTCCTCGATCATCGTGGGGTTCTTCGTTGCCATTCTTGCGGGCGTGCTTCCCATCGGCGTGCTCATCCAGCTCACCTCCATCGGTACCCTGCTGGCGTTCGTGATCGTCAGTGCAGGAGTCTGGGTGCTGCGCGTTCGCCGTCCCGATCTGCCGCGTCCATTCAAGACTCCGTTGGTCCCCCTGGTACCCATCCTCGGCATGGGGATTTCACTGGCGCTCATGGCGAGCCTCCCGTGGAGCACGTGGCTGCGCCTGATCATCTGGCTGATTGTGGGAATGGCGATTTACTTCGGTTACAGCCGCCACCACAGCCGCCTGCGTCAGAGGACGTCACTCGAAGGGTGAGCTCGTGCGTCGGGTTACTTCCTGGATTTAGAGCGGACGCCTTTGGTGGGTCTTGCGGGCTTCGCGGGCGGGAGTTTTGCCACCTGAATCTTGCCGGCCTTGATTGCGCGGACAAACTCTTCGTAGTCTTTCGTACTCTGGTCGGCATAGGCGATGCCAAAGGCAGCCATCGCCTTGTCGAACTTGTCGCCGCTGCCCAGGTAGCCTGAGATGGCGTAGGGGTCACCAGTCCGGGCATGTCCCTTGGCGAGCAGTTCGCCGCACACTTGCGCGTACTGCACCAGTCCGCCACCCGCCAGGTCCTCGTCCTCTATACCCGCCTTGTGATCGCGCAACTGGCGGACGAGATAGTCACGGCCGGCGATGGAAGTCCACCCCAGGAAGATGTCCGATTGCACCTGCATGGCACGCTGTCCCTGGGCGACGCGCTGCCCCTGGTTCGCGGGAGACTCCGCCCCGGGCAGATATTGGGTGTAGGCCGAGGGGGCTTCTTCCTTGATCTGGACAAACAGGGGATCATCCTTGACGGTGCCAAACATCAGGACAATGTAATCGCGCGCGCCGACGCTGCCGGTTCCAACCACCCGAAATGCGACGTCCTCGACGCGGTAGTGGGAGAACCAGTGCTGTCTCTCCGGCAATAACGTGTCGACGTAGCCGCGCAATCCTGCGACCACCTGCTTGCCCGTGGCGGGAGACACGTGGAAGCGGAGCGGCTGGTAGTCGCGGAAGCGCCATTTGCCCTCGCTCTGCTCGGTCAACTGTTCCAGGTTGTGGGCCGGGGTGGCGCGTTCCGCTTTACGCAGAACATTCAGCACGGGCGAGACGTGCAGGTGACGGAAAACCTGATGGCGGGCGAGGTCCACCATGGGCATAGCGGAGAATTGCGCCATCGCCTGGCGATAGCTTTTCGCAAAAAGCAGTGCGGCGATTTTGCAGTCCTTCTCCGTGTTGCGGGATTCACGGCCAGCCAGCACCAGGCTGGCGGCCATGCGTTTGACGTCCCACTCCCACGGCCCGCGAATGGTCTCGTCAAAATCGTTGATGTCGAAGATCAACCGCCCATCCTGCCCTTCGAAGGCCCCCAGATTGTGGACATGGGCATCGCCGCAAAGCTGCGCGTAAATGCCGGTGGCTGGGAGTGCCGATAGATCGGCCGCCATGACGGGGACGGCGCCCCGATAGAAGCCGAAGGGCGAAAACGCCATGCGGGCGTTCTTGATCGGTAGCAGGTTGGCGAGGCGTCCGCGCTCCGCAGCCCGCAGCAAATCCAGGATGGAGACCTTACGGTGCGCCGGGTCCCAGGCCGCCTGACTTGCGCGGCCCACCTTTTCGCGCAGTGATTGGCCATAGGCGCGTCGCTCTTCGCGAGCTGCCGGCTTGGGAGCGGCTGTAGGCATAAGAGCTTGACAAATAATACTCCAAAGCTGCTCTCCTACAAGAACAACCGAGTCCAAGGGCGGGAAGCTGTTCTCAATTCAGGCGGACAGGAACCCGACAACGCCAGCCCGCCAGATTGATGACTATGCAGTTTGATACCAGCGGGAATGGGTTGCCGTCTTACGTCTGCTGGGAGCGGCTGCTACCCCGGGCCGCGATGAAAATCAGGAACAACGCAATTGCCTGCAGGGAGTGGTACACGGAGTTGTAGTTGAAATAGCGGGGACTAATGCCTATCTGCGCCTGCTGGGCCCCGGAAGCAAGCAGCATGATGCAGATGCCGAAAAATCCCAGCAGGAGAGAGGGCCTCTCTTGCCTGCAATAGCCGAGCAGGAATACCACCCCGACAAACACCACGGCGGGCAGATAGTCGAGGATGGCGACCAGGAAGTCGCTCGAGATCCAGAGTACGACGATGCAATAGACGACGAACACCCCGGCTGCCGCCCGGTTTATATGGCGGGCTGTCGAAGCGGTGAACTGCAGCGCTGTACCGATATGAACTCCGGATAAAGCCGTGACGCCGACGAGAACCATCGTAAGTGGCCAGAGGATGCGATAGCCGAGCGAACTCGTGTCGGCGAAGAAGCCGTGGACCATCCCGCCCGCCAGGGCTGCTAACGCGATGGAGGAGAAGAAGACCATGAACCACGATATGACCAGCGGCGCACTCTTGCGTAGCGGAGCAAGCAAGAAGGTGAAGATGGCACACTCCAGTGCCAGGGCATAGTCGGTAAGGGTTACGTCTACCTGGGTCATAGGCAAGAGACAATGGCAAAGGTACAGGATAGTCCTTGGAGCGCGCCAGTGCATAACCCTGGTAATAGCAAGATTGTGCGGACGCCCTCGCAACCTTCCTTGCAGGGAGATGAGATGTTAGATCCGATTGTTATAGCGTAAGGGAGCGACTTTGATGTGGAAGGCCGAGGGAGTTACAGGAACGTCAGTCCTACCCGACATATTTATCCTGCAACTCCCCGCAGCCTAACCTACGCAGGTAACGTAAGCTTCATGGTGGAGAAGCTTGTTACTGGAACTCTACCGCATAGAGTACAAACGAACCGAGTGGATTGGGGTGGATTACAAATTGCGTGATCGGCCCCCAGGGCGGCAATACTATCCGCTGCGAACCGGTGGTGATATCAAAGCGGGTGTTGGTGCCGACCTGTACCCCATTGTTGTAGGCGGACACGGTAATGAAGTCTCCGGTAGCGTGCCAGCCAGCCGCCACCGTCATGGCATTGATCTGGAAAATGGCATTGGGGCTTCCAGGGCCTACCTCGATAGTGGCATCGCATATGTGCTTAAACGGAGTGCCATTGTTTCGCGGGCCACCATAGGCGGGAAAGCAGAGAGGTCCGCCACCGAAAGCTAACATCACATCCGGGCCACTGCTGAAACCCGGACCAGCATCTGGATATGTGAGGGCGTTCACGTAGTCCAGGTTGGTCCAGTCCAGTCCCGCATAGGAAGAAGGGATGGCTGTCGGCGTCTCGTTACCGTTAAGGTGGGTAAAAGTTACCAGTGTCTGCGCGCCGACTGACAAAGCCATCGCTAAGGCCAGAGCGAAAGTAAAAGCAACTATTTTTTTCATGGGATTTCTCCTTTTGTAGTGTCGCAGTTGTAGTGTCGCAATCGTGAGAACGTAGTACAGCCACAAAGCACCTAGCCTCAGGGGTTTGGCTATGCGCTGGATATTGACTTAACGTGCGACTTACAGAGTCAACATCAGGGGGAGTACCGAGCCACCGGAGTGGGACCTATCATGGTCTGGCTGATAGTTTCCCGACGAAGGGGCAGGTGGCATTAGGGCCCGCCAAGTATCAAGGAGTGTACCCCGGTATTTCTCAAAGTCAATGGACAATAGGTGTTCAACTATCAATTCTTAGGTGGCCTAATATTAGGTTTACTCATACCATCTTAGATAGGTAATAGTAGTAGACGGTAGGTGTATAACTTAGGGGCAGATAGATGGCACGATATAGTAGTATTGTGATGCCGCCTAAGTGGCAAGGTGAAGTACCTATCTGCTACTGCATGAGTCCTTGACTTAACTGCAGTCTCCATTCTCTCTTAATCATGGTTTAGGTTTGAGATATTTTCAGACTGCCTGGGCGAAAGAAAGCTCGGATTCTGATGTCCCTCGTTAGTGGTGTGTCATGTCCTGCGATGGTGGGCGAGCCGGGTAGGATTGTAAGCGTCCGGGTGAGAACCGTACCGTCCTTTTTCCACTCCAGCACGTGCAGCGGCAAGTGCTGGGCCCGGCTACGGGACCCGATCTCTTTTCCGATGTACTATCCCGCGAGGCCCGAGTTCCAAGTAAGAGTTCCGCAGGCGCCGGGTCGTTCTTAATATCCCACCCCAAAGAGAAAGGCCGGAGTTGACGCTCCGGCCTGCAAACCAGTATTTCTTTCAAGTGGATTACTGCATCAGCTTGCGACGAATCACTCCTGCAAGTCCGAGCACACCCGTGCCCAGGAGAAGGATGCTACCCGGCTCGGGAACCGGACCACCGCTGGAATAGATGTCGCCGCCGTGGGGGTTTGAAATGCCAGTGTATCCGACGATCGTGGTAGCTCCGGTGACAGGATCGATTTTGTAGAGAGGCGAATTGTCCGAACACCATGAGGTGCCATACAGGCTGTCGGTTGTGTCGAACGCCAACCCCATAACACAACCGTCCGTGCCGGTAAGACTCGCGACGAATGAGCCCGCTCCGGTGAGCGGATTAATCGTCCAGAGACTGAATGCGTCCACGGCATACAGAACCCCGTGACTGTTGAATGCCATGTCCATGATGTTGGAGAATCCCAGAGAACCTATGGGCGTGGCCGCGCCGGTCGTGGGATTCATGGTATAGAGCATGTTCGTGTCCCAGCTCGCCGTGTAGAGCGTCCCACCGTAATATTCCATTACCATCATGTCGGCTATGCCGGTGGTAACCCCAAATACCGTGGCCGCACCGGTGTTCAGATTGACAGTTGCGAGCTGGGCGTTCGTGTAAGAGTTGACGAGGGTGTAGAGCTGGCCGTTTGGGCCGAAAGTGGTCCCGTACGTATCGCTTGTCCCAAAGGGTCCGATTGTCACTCCCAGTCCAGTCACAGTATCGATCTTTACCAACTGTGTGCCGTCGCGGCCAGAACCATAGATCGACGACGTGTAACCGGGGAGGGCCAACAGAACCAGGCAACAGAGCACTGCGTACTGAACCAACAAACGCCCCGAGATGCCAGTAGAGCTTTCTCTGTTCATACAGTTCTCCTAAGGATGCTTCGTGACGGGCGCGCCTGCACGTGAACCATGGTGTCCGCGTGGGCAGGTCAACATTGCGGTGAGTATCCTACGGACCACGCCTGGCTGTCAGTGCGCGCTGTCACGGAGGAGATGTGCAAGACATTCGCTCATTGCCGGTCACCGAATAGGCGGCAAACCGCAGTTCCCTCCGCTTCGCTGGCGTGGGGATGACAACTCAAAAAAGTGGACGCCGGTCCGAGCTTGGCCCTACCCCAACGATAAGGGCGCGGAATAAAATCGGCACAGTATGTCCGCGGCCCAGCGCACCATCTTTCACGTTGATATGGACGCCTTCTTCGTGTCGGTCGAAGAGCTGTTCGACCCTTCGCTGAAGGGGAAGGCCGTGGTGGTCGGCGGGCAGCGCGACGAGCGCGGCGTGGCGTCGGCTGCGTCCTACGAGGCGCGCAAGTTCGGCGTGCATTCCGCCATGCCGCTGCGCACTGCCGCCAAACTGTGTCCGCATGCGATCTTCGTGGACGGACATCCCGAGCGCTATCGCGATTATTCGGCCAAGGTCTACCAGGTGCTCGACCACTTTTCGCCCAAGCTGGAGATGGTTTCCATCGACGAGGCCTACGTGGACATGACCGGCACCGAACGGCTGCATGGTCCGCCGATGCGCGCTGCTCATGCGCTGCACGCGGCGATGAAAGCCGAGACGCAGCTGAATTGCTCGATCGGGATTGGGACCTCGCGGCTGGTGGCCAAGATCTGCTCCGACCAGGCGAAGCCCAACGGCGTGCTGTGGATTGTGCCCGGCAGGGAAGTGGAATTTCTGGCGCCGCTTGATGTGCGCAAGATCCCGGGCGTCGGCAAGGTGATGGAGAAGCGCCTGCTGGAGCAGGGTATCCAGAAGATCGGCGATCTTGCCCGCCACGAGGAGCGCTGGCTGGAGAAGAATTTCGGGGCGTTGGGGGTGGCGCTGGCCGGCAAGGCACGTGGCTTGGACGCCGGCGCCTGGTTCGACAGCGATATTGGCGAGGACGATGGGCCGCGCTCGATCAGTCACGAGCACACCTACTCGGTCGATACCAGGGACGCGCAAACTCTGGAGGCGACGCTGGCGCGGCTGTCGGAGATGGTATGCCGTCGCCTGCGCGAGCAGACGCTGCACGCTCGCACCCTGCAGTTGAAGCTGCGCTATTCGGACTTTCGTACTCTGACGCGCGCCCGCACGCTGGAGCAGCCGAGTTCGGTGGACTCGGAGGTGCTGGCGACGATGCGCGAACTCTTCCGGACGAACTGGAATGGAGATGCAATCCGGCTGCTGGGAGTGTGTGCCTCGCACTTTGAGGTCGAGAGCGAGCAACTCAGCCTGGAAGGGAAGACGACGCATCAGAAGTGGAACCAGGCGCTGAGTGCCGCCGACCGCATGCGCGAAAAGTTCGGAGAGGGAGCCATCTCGATGGCGACCGGGATGAAGGCGCGCTTCCGCGAGCGTACGCACGAGAACCCCGCAGGCCTGCCGGGGAAGAAGAAGTAAGCGCGCGCCTCTATCACGCCACAAGGTGAGGCGTCTCACATCCTTCACGGCGGGGAACGGTTATCCATAGTGATGGAGACCAAGAATTGCCCGGAACCCTGATTATTGGCTATGGAAATCCCATGCGCGGAGATGACGCCATCGGCTGTCATGCCGCGCGCGAACTGGAGCAGCACTTCTGGAACGATCCCAGCGTGGAAGTGATGGCGGCCCAGCAACTCACTCCGGAAATGGTGGACGACATTTTGCAGCGCGACTTCGTCCTGTTTCTGGATGCGTCCTTCGGCGAGCAGCCGGGGACGATCATGCGGGTCACGGTTTCGCCAGAGCCCGGGCCGGGGGGATTCAGTCACCACATGACGCCGTCGTCGCTGCTCACCGCGGCCGAACAGCTTTACGGCGACGCGCCGTTTGCCATGAGCATCACCATGGCAGGATGGTCGTTCGACCTGGGGCAAAAGATGTCGCACATTGCCACGTGTCGCATGCCCGAGTTGATTCGCCTGGCGCAAGAGGCCGTTGAGGCCCATCGGCACAAGATGCAAGTGAAGAAGCAGGCAGAAACCCGCTAGATGGTGTCGATGTTCGAAGGAGCGCTGGCAAGTACGCCGTGAGCCGTCGCGAACGGCTGGCTTTGGACAACGAAGGAACGCACAAGAAGCCGACGGAAGCGCGGGAGGACCTTCGCCGGGGTGCCTCGGAATGCTAACCTGGGCCAAAGGCCGACCGGGGGCGTTAGCTCGCGATCTGAGACTGGGGCGTGGCAGTTCCTTGGCTTTCCTCGCGGGTAACGGTAAAGTGGGATGACAAGCGAGGACCCTACAAGCGTTTCTCGTACCCCCCAGAGCCACCAATGGACGACGACAAGCCCGAAGGTGTTCAGGAACAGAATGGCCACGGTACTCCAACCGAAGACACAAAGGCGTACTGGGAAAAAGAGAAGGCCAGGCTGGAAGCCGAGAAACTTGAAGCCGAGTCTAAGAACTACCCGCGAAGGCTGGAGCTAGAGGACAAGAAACTCGAATCTGACGTAAGAGACTGGTACTTTAAAAGCCTTGTCGTAATAATCACGTCGATTGCTTCGGTTGCTGGATTTTTTATCGGCAAGTTTTACGAGAGGTCAAGCGATGCTAACAAGCAACGTTTTGAGCTCACACTGCAACGGGACCGGGAAGAGAACGAAGATTTCAGCAAGAACCTGGCACTGCTTAGCAGTGCGAACGTTGGTCAACGAGCCGTTGCGGCGGTGGCCCTTCGCCATTACGTCCAAAGTGCTTCCGCTCTCATCAAAACCGATGCCACCGTCTCCGATCATGGCTTTCGCTTTGGCCGTCTTGTCATCGGTCGCCTGGACGACGATTCTGCCGTGGAAAAGGTCGTTCGCGAGCGAGACGAACAGCGCGTGGACCAAGTACTACGTACCGTTTCTGCCCGCTTGCCGTCGGAAACCGATTCCTTGATTTTGGAGGAGTATTCCGGCCTGCTCGTAGCAGTGCCCGGGCGCGCTCTACCTTACGCTGTCAGCATCAACAGGAGGGCAGGTTCGCAACTCGCACGGAGCGCGGCTGATTACGTCGCATGGAGCTTTCACGACCCTGCCAGATTCCAGCATCAGGGTTGCCAGTTTGACTCGGAAAACTCTCACAACTTGGCCAACCAAAAAGAGGTTAACCAGAAATTGGATGAGCTCAAAGAGCTGGGTGTGCGCACTCCGATGCCCTTCGAGGGTGATGTTCCTGCGGGAGACCCTGCGAGCCCCACGTTCCACCTCCTGCCTCTTATCCAAAGCAGCTTGCTTGACGAGAAATTCCAGAGAGAGTGTCGACGCGTTGTCACACTCAGTTCGCAAATGAAGGAGAGCCAGAGAGTCGACGAGCGCTCAAAAAGTAGGGACGATCTCGATCGAGCCATCAGGGTCATTTCTGTCTCGAGCCTGACGCTTAACCGCATCTTGCAACAACTCAGCGGCAAGGTTGCGGGCCAAGACCTGAGCGGAACGTATATGGTCAATGGAAGGCTAGATAATCTGGATCTCTCTAAGGCGACCCTCGCGAGCAGCTACCTTGCAGGACAGTCTAGGTACTTTAGCTGCCGGGGGTGCGATTTTTCCTCCGCTGACCTGTCGCAGTTGTCCCTCCTCCCGCCCTTCGACGTTACCGGACTTAAGTTCCAGGGATTGACCTCTACGGGAGCGCTAAAGGCCTATCTCTCTACCCTTCCGAAATAGAGCAGCGTCTGCGAACGCACGCGGCTACCGGGGGCGCACCTGCTTTTCGTCAACCACGGTACCCTCTTCTCGCTGCCCGCTGCATAGGGGACCTTCGGTCAGGTAATAAAGGTGAGTGGCCTGGCCCTTGACGCTGCCTTGACGAGCTTGGATACGGCTGGCGTCGATCTTGCCCGGGCCCTCCGTAGTCAGGTAGTGCTTGACGTTCACGGCGCGCTGCGATCCCAAAGTCTTCTCCCTAACGGCTTCCTTCTCGTCGGTGTAGCCGACGATGTCCAGTTTGCCATCGGGCAATTGCAGCATACGAAAAACAACTTTATCGAGAGTGTCCTTGCAATCGTTGTCAACACGCCACGGCTTCTTGGGGTTCTTATTGAAGGTGCACTCGCCCCAATCCTCAATCTTCACGCAATTCTGCTCGGCCTGCGTGTTGAAGCCTGGGTCGGCGCAACCGTCGGAAAGCACCGACGATGATGCGCCAACGATTTCATCTCCCGACAGGACATCGACCGTATTTGAGGCATATGCGCCCGAGCCGAGCGCAAACGCGATCGAGAGCACAACAATACCCTCTGCTGTCAGCAAGAAAAGGGAAGGCATTCTAATCCTCCGAAGGTAGTATCCAGAATTACATCCAGCTCAAGCAAGAACTCGTAAGCTCCGAACGGCAAGAAACGAAGAATGAAAAAGCCCCCTGCTTGACGAGATCGTTTATCCCAGGTAGGCCCGCGCCATGGGCCGCCACCACGGCCAATCGTGATAGCTCTGGTCGCCCCACACATCCAGTTGATGGCGAATTCCACGCGCCCGCAGAATGGCGGCAAACTCCTCGTTCTTTTGCCAGCACATGTCCCACTCGCCGGTGGCGAGAACCGTCTGTAGGTGGTTATAGCGCCAGCCGTCGGTGCAGTTGGCCAGGTAGTCCGGCGGGTTGTTGAAGTAAACATCCTCGCTGTACCAGCCGTCGAGGAAGCTCTTGATGTCGAAGGAGCCGCCCATGGTGACGCAGCCGGTGACCTTGTCAGGATTGCGGAAGGCAAAGTTTACGGCATGATAGGCGCCGAAGCTGCAGCCGGTCACGATGGTGCGCGGGGTCCAGTTCTTGTTCCACATCAGCGGCAGAACATCGTTGAGGATGTAGCGCTCGTATTGCAGATGCCGCTGCAGCCGCCAGTAGGGATGCGCCCGCTTGTTGTACCAGCTCTCGCTGTCCACGCCGTCCACGCAGTAAATCTGCAGCTGCCCGGCCTCGATGCGGTCGGCGACCGCGGCAATCATCTTGTTGTCTTCGTACTCAAAGTATTTGCCCATCGAAGTAGGGAAGACCAGGACCTTGGTGCCGGCGTGGCCGAAGACGAGCAGTTCCATGTCGCGCTGCAGGTCGTGCGACCACCAGCGATGATATTCACGATTCACGTTGTTTGTGCCTCTTCCGTTGGAGATAGTGTTGGATCAAAACAGCATTTGGTAATCTAAGGAACCACAATTCTACAGAATGAGCACCGATTCGCCTATGAACCTGCCCTATGCTCCAGTTGCACAAGACGGATTCTTCGTTACGCACTTTCTGACCGTAACGGACCAGGCAAGATCCGCGGAATTCTACGTTGGAATCCTCGGGGGAACGGTTGTAAAGGCGGAGAATCCTTGCTATATCAAGTTGGCCAACTCATGGATCATTCTCAATTCAGGCGGTGGCCCAACGCCAGATAAGCCAGAGGTGTTTCTTGAGGCCCCTCGGGACCTGAACACGGTGAGCAGCTTTCTGAATTTGCGGGTTGCCGACATTTGGGCTTGCTATTCCCAGTGGAAGGCGAAGGGCGCCCAGTTCCTGACCGAACCGCTCGATAATCACGGCTGGGAATTGAGATGTTACATGCGCGATCCGGACGGCTACATAATCGAAGTTGGGCAATACAGCCAGGCGTCGATCGATCATTTCAACCAGTTCATTGCTAGACTTGGTGGGCCCACGGCATAGGTGCGAGCTCGTGGTCGCTTTCGAGGCCGGAACCCCACGGGTGCCCCACTCGTTCGCGGTTTTCGAATGAGTGGGCCCGCGAGGGCTGCTGTGGCGGCATAGGCAGGAGAGGTAGAACTCGCCTCGTAAATCGTTCTGGGTTGTATCAGGGCACGACTTTTACAGGCTGCTGAAAAAGGCCTCTCAGGAGCGAGTTCGGGTAGTGCGGCGCTTCAGCGCGCGTCAAGCGAGTACAGTGAAACCGCCTTTAGGCTTGGGGATATTTAGAAGCGGCTTTGGACGAGGTACCGCCGGGGCTAAAGCCCTCTTCACGAAACCAGTTGAACGCGGGCCTGAAGGCCCGCACTACCCGGGCTGTTGTCAGTATGGAGTTTTTCAGCAGCCTGTAAAAGTCGTGCCCTGATACAGAGCGATTGAGATGAGTTCTAATTAGGCAACGTCATCGGATGTCCATCAACGACATGAACAACGCAGCCGTCGCCACAGCGAGCAGCCTGAGGTCGCGCCTGCACCTGCATCGGCAGTTCGCCAGCAATTTGCTGGACGAAAAGCACGACTTCATCGTTTATGTCCCGCCCATCTATGAGGCTGAGCCCGACCGGCGCTATCCAGTGCTGTATTTGCAGGATGGCCAGAACCTGTTCGATCCCGACACTTCCTTCATCCACGGCAAGTATTGGCGGGTGGGCGAAACGGCTGACGAGTTGATCGTGACCGGCGCCATCGAGCCGCTTATCATCGTGGGCATCTACAACACCGGAGTGCATCGCGTCGACGAATACACTCCCGTCGAAGACAAGCGGCTCGGCGGCGGGCGGGCCGATGCCTATGGCCAGATGTTGATGGAGGAGCTGAAGCCCTTCGTTGATCATCACTACCGGACGCTTCCTGGCGTCGAGAACTGCGGCATCGGCGGGTCGTCGCTGGGCGGTTTGGTTACCCTCTATCTCGCGCTCAAGTACACATGGGTCTTCGGCAAGCTGGCAGCCATGTCGCCATCGGTGTGGTGGCGGAGTCGGGCCATCCTGAAGACCGTCGCGCAAATCAAACGCAAGCCTGACCTGCAGATCTGGCTTGACATTGGCACCAAGGAAGGCATTCGTGCCCTGCCCGATGTTCGCGCCTTGAAGAGAGCCCTGCTCGGCAAGGGATGGCGGCTGGGCGAAGATCTCGGCTACCTCGAAGTCGAAGGCGCACACCACGACGAAGTTGCGTGGTCGCAGCGCGTCGCACCCATGCTGAAGTTCCTGTTTCCGCCGCGCAACTGATGGCTGCGGCGGCCCGTTCATTCCATTGACCGCCTTGGGGGTCTGGAGCTATAGTTCCACGCCAAGAACCCCAGCGTCGGGCATTCGGGAGGAAACTATGCGATTTCGGGCGCTTCTGTTCTTTGTCCTGGGTTCGCTGCTGATTTCCGCGGCGAGCCTCTCGGCTACCACCATCAACTTCGACGAGTTTCCTGCGGGAGACAACGGCACCGCAATAACCACCCTGTACAACTATCTCGGCGTCACATTCGGACCGACGAATGCCGGCGTCTGGGAAGGTTTGAGCCAGGGCGATCCAGGAAATTGGGGTTTGGAAGGCACCAATGGACCTCAGTTCCTCGGTTTCAACGGCGGCAACGGGTATAACGAGACGGTGACATTCGATAATCCCGTGAGTTTTGTCTCATTGGATTTCTCGCGCAGCAACGGCTCGACTGACGGCATGATCACCCTCTCGGCCTTCGACGGTATGACCCTTCTGGGATCCACGTCGGTGGTTCTGGGCGACATCAACAGCTGGTCGACCCTTAGCCTCAGCTTCCCGACGATCACCAGTATCGAGTGGGACGGGGCAGGCTCAGGCTTCCATCCCTATGGAGTGGACAACTTCCAGTTCACGACAGGTGGCGGAACCACACCTGAGCCATCCACCCTCTTGCTGTTTGGGACTTCGATCTTCGCGGTAGCAGGATTTCTGCGCCGGCGAATCTGAAGCCTGACAGCTTCGCATTTGTGCAGCCCCGGGGCATGGCTTCCGGGGCTTTTTCTGTGAATGGAGGAGATGCTCAAGTAACGGGAATAGGCGCCCTGTTCTGCAGTTAGGGTGTGGAAGGCGCTTGGCCAGCGCTGGGCAAGGGCATCCGTCCTCGGACGAGACTTGGTAAGCGATTCCAAGCTGCGGTGGTGGTGCAGTTTGAAACCATGTTCGTAGTAGTGAGATGGCCCTGCAGCCGGACCGGTCCGCTGCCGCGTGCAGGTTCCTAGTTGACCGTTATCGTCCAGTCGACATAGTCAATCTTGAAGGTATTTCCATCTTTGTCTTTCCAAGTTGCCGACTCCAATGGAACATCCTCAATTTCAGTGCAGGTATCCTGTATGCGTTTCACTTCCTGGTCAAAATTTTTCGGTTTGTACGTCCGTGAAGGCAACATAGACAACTCCAAAGTAGCTTCCCATTCGTGACCACAGGCTCCCTGCCGCCACCGCTCCAAGTTTACCCCGAAGCCGGCCGATTCAAGAGGGGTGAATTTCCAATTGGACCACGATCTGAACGAGCTGCGCTTTGCACATCGCAATCGCTGCCAGTAGAATCGAAGTTTGACGTTGATTGAGACGCAATGTCCCTGAAGCAGTCGGAAGCGATCGTGTTGCGAACCTATCCGCTGCGCGAGGCTGATCTGCTGGTGACGCTGTTCACCCGCGCCGAGGGCAAGGTCAAGGGCATTGCGCGGGCGGCCAAGAGGTCAAAGCGGCGTTTTGGCGGTGCGCTGGAGCCGCTGACCTGGGTCCGGGCGTATTACGACGAGCGCGAAGGGCAGGAGCTGGCGCGGCTCGATTCCTGCGACATCCTGGAGTCGCCGCTCTCGGCCACGGTGGACTATCCGCGGGTTGTCGCCCTGGAACACGTGGCGGAAGCGCTGGATGAGCTGCTGCCGGACCGGGAAGCCAACGATGCCATCTTCCGGCTGGCGGTTTCGGTGCTGCATCAGCTGCGTTCGGGTTCCATCTGGATGCCGCTGACGTATTTCCAGCTCTGGCTGGTGCGGCTGGTGGGGTTCTTGCCGGAGCTGAGCGAATGCGGTGCTTGCGGACAGCCGCTGAATGGCAGCCGGGCCTTTTATCATGCGCTGGCCGACGGCCTGATGTGCGTGCAACACAAGCGGCTGGCGTCGTCGGAACTGTCGGCGGATTCGCGGGAGCTGGCGGCGCAGATGTTTCGAGCTCCGGTGGAAAGTTTCGCTGCCGAGCCGTGGACTGCGGGACAGTATTCGGACCTGCGGAAGTTTCTGGTGCAGATCCTGCAGCGCCACATTGAGAAGAAGCTGGTAACCGCCGCCATGCTGGCGAAGTTGTGAAATGGCGAAGGAGTAAGGACGCCTATCTGGAAATGGAACTTGATAATCGCCTATGCTGCTTGCTGGCGAAAATCCAGCGCATGCGCGGCTGAGACTGCAAAGGGCTTTGCAACAGGACGGAAACAGCAGGTCCCTCCGCTCGGACTGAAGTCCTCGGTCGGGATGACAACAATTAGGTGCTGTGCGCGACACGGCTGAAGCCTTGCCCCTTCAAATTGAGATGTCCGGATGCAATCCGGTTCAACGTCGTTTCTTTAACCAGGACGAACCTTTGCCTTCCTCACAAAATCCGCTGACCTTTCAGCAACTGATCCTGCGGCTGCAGAATTTCTGGGCCGACCACGGCTGCGTTCTGCAGCAACCCTATGACGTCGAAGTTGGCGCCGGCACCATGGCGCCCGAGACCTTTCTCCGCGTGCTGGGGCCGAAGCCCTATCGCGTGGGTTACGTGCAGCCCTCGCGCCGTCCCGCTGACGGCCGCTACGGCGAAAATCCCAACCGGCTGTTCAAGCACCTGCAGTTTCAGGTGATCCTGAAACCGCCGCCGGTCGATGTGCAGGAGCTCTATCTCGAGTCGCTGGCGGCGATCGGCATTGACCTGCGCAAGCACGACATCAAGTTCGAAGAGGACAACTGGGAGTCGCCCACGCTGGGCGCCTGGGGCATCGGCTGGCAGGTGATGCTCGACGGACTGGAGATCACGCAGTTTACCTACTTCCAGCAGTGCGGCGGCATCGATCTCGACCCCATCTCGGCCGAGCTGACCTACGGACTGGAGCGCATTGCCGCGTTCCTGCAGGACGTGGACAGTATTTATGACATAACGTGGGTCGTCGGCCCCGACGGACAGCCGGTGAAGTACGGCGAGATACGCCTGCAGGACGAGTTGCAGTTCTCGGTTTACAACTTCGAGCGCGCCGATGTGGAAAAGACGTGGAAACATCTCGAACTGTACGAGGCCGAGTGCCAGGGGCTGCTGGATGAGTACGCCGCTAATACGACGAAGGGAAAACGCGGGAAGGAAGCGACTCCCACCCTTTCGCCAAAGACAGGCGAAAGGATGGGGCACCCAGCGGCTGGAGATTCTGGCGAACAGCGAATAGCGAACGGCGAAGAGCGGGTATTCGACCGTCAGCGCTTCCCGGTGCTGGGCGCGTTCGATCTGTGTCTGAAGTGCTCGCACCTGTTCAACATTCTCGATGCGCGGGGAGCGATCAGCGTGACCGAGAGGGTCGGCGTGATTGCGCGCATTCGAGCCCTGGCGGTGGGCGTAGCCAAGGCATACGTGAACCAGCAGAGTTCCCAGGACGACAAGCCGGCCGCGGAAGAGAAGTCGGCCAAGACGGAGACATTGGCGGCTAGCCGATCGTAGGCGTTGATTCTGTTGACGTCTCCCACCCTTTCGCCACAGGCGGGCGAAAGGATGGGGCACCCAGCGCAATCCATTTCGCGTCGTGTGACTCGAATCACATCGGGATCGCGTCCGGTTCGTCACAATGGTGCTTCCACGCGTTTTTGTCGGGACGCTCGAAGGATACGCAGGACGCGGCGCTGAAGCGCCGCTCTACCCGTACCTTCGCGAGACCGGAACAAATTGGAAGATTTTTTGCTGATGGCTGACGGCTGATAGCTGACGGCTAGTTGCCAATTGCTAATTGCTCTCTTATGGACTTCCTACTCGAAATCGGTACCGAAGAAATTCCCGCGCGGATGATCGACAGCGCCCGCGACGAACTGGCTCGCCGCGTCGGCGATCTCCTGCAACGCGAGCGCCTGGTCGAAACTCCCACGCTGCAGACCTATTCCACGCCGCGTCGTTTGGCTGTGCTGGCTGCGGGCGTGTCTCCCGCGCAGCCGGACGTCACCGAGCAGGTCACCGGTCCGTCGCTCAAAGTCGCCTACAAGGACGGAGCGCCGACGCCCGCCGCGGAAGCCTTCGCCCGCAAGCTCAACATCGCGGTCGATGCCCTGCAGAAGGTCACGACGCCCAAAGGCGAATACCTGGGCGCCACGGTGCAGAAGAAAGGGCGTCCGGCGGCGGAAATTCTTGCCGAGTCCCTGCCCAAGGAGATCGCCGGCATCTACTGGGCGAAGAGCATGTATTGGCGCGGCAAGTCGGCCGAGCGCTTCGTGCGCCCGGTGCGCTGGCTGGTGTCGCTGCTCGACGGCGAAGTTGTGCCGCTGGAGTTTGCCGGCATTCGCGCCGGACACGTCACCGAAGGCCATCGCATTCTGTCATCGGGGGAGCTGCCGATCGCGCGGCCCGCAGAGTATTCGGCGACGTTAGCCAAGGCTTCGGTAGTTGTTAGCGCCGCCGACCGCGAGCAGCGCATTCGTAAGGCGCTCGACGCGGCCACGCGAACCATTCCCGGTGCGCGCTGGCGCGAAGACAAGCCGTTGCTCGACACGGTCGTCAATCTCACGGAATTCCCATCGGTCGTGCTCGGCAATTTCGATCCTGAATTTCTCGCGCTGGCCGACGAAGTGCTGGTCACGGTAATGCGCGACCACCAGAAATACTTCGCCCTGGAAGATGACAGCGGGAAACTCCTGCCGCACTTTCTCGCGGTCTTGAATACCGGCGGCGATCCCGACGGACTGATTCGCCACGGCAATGAGCGCGTGCTGCGCGCCCGCTTCAACGACGCGCGCTTCTTCTGGCAGACCGACCAGAAGATCCCGCTGCGCCAGCGCGTGGAGATGCTGAAGGCCGTGACCCTGCAGAAAGACCTTGGCAGCTACTTCGACAAGACGATGCGCGTGCAGAAGCTGGGGAGCCTGATCTCCGAAGCGCTGCGCAATGCGGGGACGCCGGTGCGGTCGGGCGTTGTTTTCAAGGCCGCACTGCTTGCCAAGACCGACCTCACCACCGAACTGGTGAAGGAGTTCACCGAGCTGCAGGGAATCGTCGGCGGCCTGTACGCCAAGGTCCAGCAACTCGATCCCATACTTCCGACGGCCACGGCAGAATCCATCGGCGACGCTATCTACGATCAGTACAAGCCGGAGTCGATGGACGACAGCGTTCCGCGTTCCGTCGAGGGCGCGGTGCTGGCGATCGCCGACAAAGCCGATAGCATTGCCGGAATGTTTGCCCTGGGTCTGCAGCCCACCGGATCGAAGGATCCGTTTGCGCTGCGCCGTGCGGCGAACGGCATCGTGAAGATCATCGCAGAGCACAAGCTGCCGCTGCCGGTCGCGAAGCTGTTCTCCGACGCGCGCGCGGAGTACGCCGGCTCCGAGGCCGAACGCCGCTTTGCCAAGGACGTCAACTTCGACCAAGCCGTTGCGAACTTCATGCGCGAGCGTCTGGAGTTCTATCTGCGCGACGCGCGCGGCTTTGCCTATGACGTGGTAAATGCCGTCCTCGCCGCCGGAAGCGACGACATCGTGGATGCCATCGCACGGGCCGAGGCGGTGAGCGAAGTGCGCGGCTCGGAAGATTTCGCGTCCATCTCGGTGGCGTTCAAGCGGATCAAGAACATCCTGCGTCAGGCGCGGGAGACCAACAAGGCAGTTGCGGCGACGCTCGACGACTCCGCTTTGACGGAAGATTCCGAGAAAAAACTGGCGACGGAGATACCGCTGATTGCGGCGCAGGTTCGCCAGTTGCGCGAGCAAGGCAATTACGGGCCGGCGCTCGCGCAGATCAGCCGCTTGCGGCAACCGGTGGATGCCTTTTTCGACAAGGTGATGGTCATGGTGGACGATGAAACCGTGCGCGCGAATCGCCTGGCGTTGCTGCGCAATTTGTTAGACGAATTTTCAACCGTTGCCGACTTCAGCGAGATTGTGACGGAAGGCGCGAAAACGAGCCCGGAAAGGGGCGAAAGAGCTTAGCGCAGTGCTTCGCGGATGTGCTCTGTTTGGAGAGCTGAAAGCAGCAAGCTCTGAAGGGGCACGGCTTCAGCCGTGCCGTTAAGTACGCATGGAGAGTGGGCTTCAGCCCCTGAGGGAACTCGCACTTCGTTTCAACTTCGATGTCCCTCAGCGGCTAAAGCCAAGAGGATGATAGCCACTTGCGGCACGGCTGAAGCCGTGCCCCTTCAAAACGCGAGATCGCTATGAATGATGCAGGTGGGGCGCTGATAAGGTGGAAAATAGGCCCGAGTCCCTTCAGGGACGGCACAATCTTTGTGCCGTCCTGTCGGACTCGTCGCAATGAAATATGGCTCACCCAGGACTTACGTCCTGGGCTACGATTGGGTACAGACCGGGCACATAGCTGACAGATCAAACCGGGGACATAGCTGACAGTCTGGTTCGTTCGAGCCTGGCATGCTGAACTGGGGCATGCCTTGGAGAACGAGCAGTGTCATGGATGAACGCATGCGATTTGTGATGGAAGTTGATCGCGGAGAATACTCGATCAGCGAACTGTGCCGAGATCTACGGGGTATCGCGGGAGACCGGATACGTGTGGTTGCGGCGCTATCGCGAAGCCGGAGTCGAAGGTTTGCGCGACCTGGGACGGGCGCCGCGACGGCATCCCAACCAGACGGCGGAGGCGATTGAGCAGGCGGTGCTGGCGTTCCGCCGCGCGCACATGAAGTGGGGTCCACGGAAGCTGAAGAGAGTGCTCGAGGATCAGCGACCGCGGCAGGCGTGGCCGGCGGCGAGCACCATCGGCGAGATGATCGCGCGGGAGGGGTTGGTGGTTCCGCGCAAGCGGCGGCGGCGGGTATCGCCGTACACGGAACCGTTCGCGGCGGCGGATGGGCCCAACCGGGTCTGGTGCGCCGACTTCAAGGGCTGGTTTCGCACCGGCGATGGCGTGCGCATCGATCCGCTGACCATCTCCGACGCGCACAGCCGGTATTTGCTGCGCTGTCAGGTGGTGGAGAAGACCGACAGCGAGCGGGTGCAAGCGGCCTTCGAAGCCGCGTTCCGCGAGCACGGGATGCCGCAGGCGATCCGCACCGACAACGGCGCGCCTTTCGCTTCGCGCGCGCTGCGCGGGCTGTCGCGACTATCGGTGTGGTGGATGAAGCTGGGCATTCACCCGGAGCGGATCGAGGCTGGACATCCGGAGCAGAACGGACGCCATGAACGTATGCATCGCACGCTGAAGCAGGAAACGGCGATGCCACCGGAGCGCAATCGTCGCGCGCAGCAGCGCGCCTTCGACCGCTTCCGTGACGAGTACAACCAGCTACGGCCGCACGAGGCGCTGGGCATGCAGACGCCAGCGAAGGTTTACACGGCTTCGCCACGCGAGTTTCCCGCGCGCCTGCCGGAAGTGGAGTATCCCTCGAGTATGCAGGTGCGAAAGGTACAAGAACGGGGCGAGATCGGCTGGCGAGGATGTAAGCATGTGTTCCTCACCGAAGTACTGAAGGGCGAGCCGGTGGGACTGCTGCAGCTCGACGATCGCTTCTGGCGGGTGTACTTTCTGAACTTACCAATCGCGTGCTTCGACAGCTACAAGGTATGTATGTTGCCGCTGCCCAAGCACGAAGACTTCGAAACGGATGGTGCAGGGGAAGAGGGCACGCCCCCTTCCCCTGCACCCCATCCCCCAACTGAACTGGATCAGAAAGTGTCAGGGATGTGCCCGGTCTAAAATGTCAGGCATGTCCCCGGCTGTTCAATTGTGCCGCCCTGCGGGCTGTGGGTAAGGCCATTTTCTGATGTGTCATCCCGAGCGACGAGCGCAGCGAGGAGTCGAGGGACCCCTATAGTCGCCAGCAGTCTCGGTTGTGCCAGCTGGCCATGCCGCGGCCATAGGGGTCCTTCGGCTACGCGCCCGACCCGCAAAGGAAGCAGGTCGAAAATTCGGGGCGGGCGCTTCGCTCAGGTTGACACGATCAGATTCATCAAGATCCCAGGAAGAATGGCACGACGATTGACCAAACGAACCGACGAACTTTGTCTGGAATTTTAGAGAGTAAAGGACACCTATCATCATGAGCACTCATACCACCGAGCTTGAATCTGCGGCCGCCGACGCCAAGGCCGTCAAATACGTCTACTTCTTCGGCGACGGACATGCCGAGGGCCACGGAAAGATGAAAGAAGAGCTAGGCGGCAAAGGCGCTGGACTGGCCGAGATGACCAATGCCGGACTCCCCGTGCCTCCGGGCTTCACCATCCAGACCGAAGCCTGCCGCGAATACATGCGGCATCATGCCGTCTCCAAGGAAGTCAATCACCAGATGGACGAAGCCCTGAAGCACCTTGAGCAGCTGCAGAAACAGAAGCTGGGCGGCGCCGACAATCCGCTGCTGGTCAGCGTCCGCTCAGGCGCAAAGTTCTCCATGCCGGGCATGATGGACACCATCCTCAACCTTGGCCTGAACGACAAGTCGGTTGAGGCCTTGGCAAAGCTCAGCAACAATCCGCGCTTCGCGTATGACTCCTATCGCCGCCTCATCCAGATGTTCGGCTCGGTGGTGCTCGACATTCCCAAGCACGCCTTTGAGGAAGTGTTCGACGGCAAGAAGAAGCAGAAGAAGATCAAGCTCGACACCGACCTCGACGCCAAGGCGCTGCAGGAAGTCATCGCCGACTACAAGAAGGTCGTGCAGAAGCACACCAAGCAGGACTTCCCACAGGACCCGCACGAACAGCTGGTGATGGCGCGCGATGCCGTGTTCCGTTCCTGGCTGAACGACCGCGCCAAGACCTATCGCCGCATCAACAACATTGACGACATGCTGGGCACCGCGGTCAACGTGCAAGCCATGGTCTTCGGCAACCTGGGCGAGACCAGCGGCACGGGCGTGGGCTTCACGCGCAATCCCGCCACCGGCGTGAAGGAGTTCTACGGCGAGTTCCTGATGAACGCGCAGGGCGAGGACGTAGTCGCCGGCATTCGCACTCCGGTCCACATCTCCGAACTGGAGAAGATCCAGCCCGACGTCTACAACCAGTTGCGCGAAATCACCACGCGCCTGGAAAAGCACTATCGCGACATGCAGGACTTCGAGTTCACCATCCAGGACGGGCGTCTCTACATGCTACAGACGCGTAACGGCAAGCGCACCGGGCGCGCCGCGGTTCGGGTTGCCATCCAGATGGTCGAAGAAGGGCTGATCAGCAAGGAAGAGGCGATCTTCCGCGTCGAGCCCAACCAGCTTTACGACTTTCTCGTCCCGAGTCTCGACGAGAAGGGCCAGGACATCGACGTGCTCGCGACTGGATTGCCGGCGTCGCCTGGCGCGGCCGTCGGTCAGATCGTCTTCACCGCCGACGAAGCGGTGGAAAAGTTCAACAAAGACAGCAGCGCGAAGATGATCCTGGTGCGCAGCGAAACTACTCCCGAAGACATTGGCGGAATGGAGGTCGCTGCAGGCATTCTCACCTCGCGTGGTGGCATGACGAGCCACGCTGCGGTGGTTACGCGCGGAATGGGCAAATGCTGCGTGGCCGGCGCCGGCGATATTGATGTGGACGAAAAAGCCCGCGAGGTGCGCGCCCACGGCAAGGTGCTGAAGGAAGGTGACTGGATTTCGCTGGACGGCACCTCTGGCCGCGTAATCAACGGTAAGCTCAATACCGTCGCTGCGAAGCCTGACGATCCTGAGCTGCAGAAGCTGATGAGCTGGGCCGAGCCCTTCCGTCGCATGGGTGTGCGGGCCAATGCCGACATTCCTCGTGACGCGCTGCAGGCGCGGGCGTTCGGAGCGGAGGGCATCGGGCTCTGCCGCACCGAACACATGTTCTTTGCTGAGGACCGACTGCCGCACATGCGGACGATGATTCTCGCCAACAGCGAGAAAGACCGTCGCACCGCGCTGCGCAAACTGCTTCCCATGCAGCGCAACGACTTTGTCGGTGTCTTTCGCGCCATGGACGGATTCCCGGTCACCATTCGCACCATCGATCCGCCGCTGCACGAGTTCCTGCCGCGGCGCGAAGACCTGATGGTCGAAATCGGCAAGCTGGAAGTCACCAAGCCGAAATCGCCCAAGCTGAAAGAGCTGCGCACGCTGCTGAACCGGGTGGAGCAATTGCACGAAGTCAATCCCATGCTCGGCCATCGCGGCTGCCGTCTCGGCATTACCTATCCCGAAATCACCGAGATGCAGGCGCGCGCCATCTTCGAGGCCGCCGTCAAGGTCGCCAAGGAAGGCGTGAAGGTGAAGCCTGAGGTCATGATCCCACTCACGGGCGGCCTCAAGGAGATGGCCAACCAGGCGGCCATCGTGCGCCGGGTCGCAGAGGAAGTTTTCGCCGAGAAGGAGCACAAGGTCGAGTACCTGGTGGGAACCATGATCGAGTTGCCACGTGCCGCGTTGGTTGCTGACGAGATTGCCAAGGAAGCCGAGTTCTTCAGCTTCGGCACCAACGATCTCACGCAGACGACCTTCGGTTTCTCGCGCGACGACATCAACAAGTTCCTGCCGACGTATCTTGCGGAGGGCATTCTGAAGCAGGACCCGTTCGCGGTGCTCGATCGCGAAGGGGTTGGGCAGTTGCTCAAAATGGCCGTCGAGAAAGGCCGCAAGACGCGTCCGACGATCAAGATCGGCATCTGCGGCGAACATGGCGGCGAACCTTCGTCGATTGAGTTCTGCGCGCAGCTGGGATTCAACTATGTGTCGTGCTCGCCGTTCCGCGTGCTGACGGCGCGGCTGGCGGCGGCGCAGGCAGGCGCCAGCGCCGAGTTGAAGATGGAAGGCGGAAGGACCAAGTAGTGGCTTGGTAGAGCGGCGCTTCGGCGCCGCGCCCACACCCGATAACGAACCCTTGAGCCCTTGCGGTCATTGCAATGACCGCAAGGGCTCAAGCCTTTGGTGTGAGGTGGTCGTGGACGCCAGCCTGAAGGCTGGCTCTACCGGCCGTCGGTCGGGATGATAACGTCGTCCAACGGCTGAATGCTGACGGCTGTTCCTACTTCCCGTCGCCCGCTTCGCTTTCCTTATACATGTATTTGATGCTGGGCTTGTAGATCAGCAGGTTGGAGGCGCCGGTGCGGTTCACTTTCAGGCAGTACTTGTCGTACCACTCGATGATGCCGTGGATCTCTTCGCCGTCCTGCAGCACCAGGACCATGGGCGTCTTGGTCTGCATCTGCTTCTGATAGTAGAAATTTTCGGCGTGGGTCTGCTCCGGAGGAGGCGTCTTCTTGCCGCCGCCGTTCATGGGAGCCGAGCGCTCGCTGCGTTCGCGGCGCTCTGGAGCTTCCTGGCGTGGATGATCGTTGCGATTAAGAGCGGGACGAATCAGCTTGCGGTTGGCAAACACTTCAGAGTCGAGAGCTCGGCCCACGGCAGTGGAGTCCATGGAATCTTTCATGGTGTTTGCTCCTTTGGTGGTCTGCACACCAGCCTTACGGATGCCACCAACTCAAGCGCAAAACACAATGCAGGGATCTCGTACACTCGGGGCTTGAATTGTCCCAGGCTGTCAAAGGTGTGAACTTGGGGATTACCCTAACACAGCCGATTCCGCAAAACAACCATACGATGTGCCAACTTACGGCGATAGCGCGATGGGGCCAGTCAGAGCGGTCCCAAAGTGGAAGTCCCGGCTGGAGCGGAGCTTAGAGTCCTCGAAAATCTGAGGTCAGCCTGAGCGCTCCAGCGATGTTGCAAACGTGTCGAGTGCCAGCGAGCGTAGCAAATTCCGGCGCATGCCGCTCTCCAGCTCTCCCAGCCGTTGAGTGGCGGTGACAATCCACTCAAACTCCACCTGCGACGCCATTTTCTGCAGGTCGGCCTGCAGGTCGGTGTTGCGGACCAGCTCCGGTGTCCCCGACTTCAGGAACAGCAGGTCTTCCAGCAGGGAATAAAGCGTGCGGATTAGCGACTCCGTCTTGGCCTTGCCATCCGCCCCGGCCCGATAGGCATCGGTCACCCGGAACAAAGCGCTGTGGTCGGCGCTCCCCATGGCGGGGCCGAGCAGGGCCAAGGCATCAGCCCGCGCCGCGACGTAGGCGGCCAGGTCGAAGCCGCGCGCGCGTCCCAGCCCTCCACCGCTGACTCGCGCCACCAGCGCCCGCTCGCGAGGCTTCCACTCCGGACGCACCTCTGCGAGATACCTCTCCACCTCGGCGGCGGCAATCGGCGCCAGCCTCAGATGCATGCAGCGCGAGCGGATCGTCGGCAGCAGCGCCGAGGGGTTGTCGGTCAGCAAGAAGATGGTCGCGGTTGCCGGCGGCTCCTCCAGAATCTTGAGCAGGGAATTGGCCGCCTCCTTCATGAAGTCGGCATCGCTGAAGATGTAGACCCGCTCGCGGCCTTCGACCGGCTTGTAGTAAATCTCGTGAATGACGTGGCGGATCTGGTCCACCTTCACCAGCATCTGCGGCGGGTCAGGCGGGATAATCAGCACATCGGGATGGGTCTGCACGAACAGGCGGGTCTCGCGCTTGTCGGCCTCGCGCAGGTTGTCGCGCGCTTCCACCGCCTCGGCAAAACGTTCTTCCAGCGCGTCGGCCCCGGCAATGCGAGTACAGTTGGCACAATGACCGCAAAAGTCGGGCAGACCATCGGTGGTCGGCTGCTCCAGGCAGTTCATCGCTTTTGCGACCATCTGGCTGAGCGTGAACTTACCCGAGCCTCGCGGGCCCGAGAGGATGACCGCGTGCGGGAAATGATCATGCGCCAGCATCTCGCGCAGTGTGTGCACGACGTCGGCGTTGCCGTGAAAATCAGAGAAAGGCATAGGGACTAATTTAGTATGGCACTAAAGTGCAAGCATGTGATGCAAATCTCAACCTGACCGCCGCAGGGAGTTTGGCAGAAATCGCCTTCAGGGGCCCGCAGAACGATTCGGCCATACTCAGGGGTACCCGTACTGCCTAACGGCCATCCTAGGGCATCCTAGCGCGTTCTAGGGGCGTTAAAAGGAATCGCCAAATCGGTAAAATGCCTCTCGGGAAGCCGCAGCTCAAGTTTATAGCCCATAAGTGCTATAAAATGCGACGGGCTTTCCCAAATCAGGGTAATAATATGCTTAGCAACGTGACTGGATAACTTGTGTAATGGCGATATTACGCCAGTTATCTTAGGAGCGCTCATGCAGCCCTGCGGCACGCGCCAGCTCGTCAGCTATCTCGTTCGCCTCGTCTTGCAAGAGCATGTCACCGACAGTGTGTCTGCGTCCGCTACAGGTGAACACCACTCGATTGGCAAGAGCGTGCCACGGGGTTTTTGCTTCCACGTCGGAGATGTCGGAAAGATTTGTTTCAAACTGCCGATGCCATTTCCAAGCTGTTCGTTCCCAATGCAATCGTCCCTCTTCTACTACAATTTCCTCCACTCCGAACGCTCGCCATAAACCAATTCGCACTGCCATCCCGTACCAGACAAATATGAATGCAAGAAAAGGCAAAACGTACAGGCTGTCGGCAGCCGAGTGAATGCGGAACAGGCCTTTTAGGAACACGGAGCAGAAGAACAGAAAGGCCATGGTGAACCAGAAGAGCAACCAAATTGCAGATTTCCACTGATTGTGGCGCTGGATATGTATGACAAGCGCGCCACCTCGGTGCGAAATCGAAACTCTACGCTTTAGAGCAGTGCCGACGCGAAACATGGTCTCTTCTGCACATTGTAAACGGGTTACCAAGGAGGGGTCGCATTGCTATTGTTATCAGGCCATTACACTCACAATAAACGGGAACAGAAACCGGGCCGATTTACCGTCCTGAGAGCCCAGCCGTTATTTTGTCAAGTATATTATCGCCCAAATTAGACCGCCGGATGCAGGAGCCGCTCCTTCACCAGGCGCACGATTTCGGGATGCACCAGCTCCAGCTTCGGGCGAGCGTCCACCACGGCCACCCGTTGCGGCTCCCGCCGGGCGATCTCCAGAAAGCCGTTGCGGACCCGGGTGAAGAAAGCGTGGCTTTCTTTTTCGAAGCGGTTCTCGTCCGGCATCTCCAGCGCGGCAGCTTTATTGCGGCGGCGAGCGCGCGTCACACATGAGTTTACGTCACAGTCCATCAGGATGGTGAGGTCCGGCCACAGTCCTCGACATAGCACCTGGTGCATCTGCAGCACCGCATCGCTGCCAAGCTGACGCCCTGCGCCCTGGTAGGCCTCGGTGGAATCGGTGAAACGATCGCACAGCACCCACCGGCCGGATTCCAGCGCGGGCGCGATCACCTCCGCGATGAGCTGCGCGCGCGAGGCGAACATCAACGCCATTTCGGCATGCGCCTCCAGACCGGCGGTGCGGGAGTCGAGCAGCACCGCGCGAATACGCTCGCCGATCTCGGTGCCGCCGGGCTCGCGCGTCGTGACCACTTCGATTCCTTCGTGGCGCAACACGCAGGCAAGCTTCTCCATTTGCGTGCTCTTGCCGCAACCATCCAGCCCTTCGAAGCTGATGAACTTGCCGCGCACCGCTGACTTGGCCACGATGGCATCATACCAAGCGCGAAGGCGGCGGACTTTGGAACCGCGCCCGAGGGTGGAGGCGATGAAGAGATCGTTGCGAAATGCGACGTCGCGTGGCGCTCCTGGGATTGGGAACGTATTTCTGAAGGTGTCATCCCGAGCGACGAGCGCAAACGGGGTCCCCGGCGAGCACCGGTTTTGTGCTCGCTGGGGTGTTGGAGCGAGAAGTCGAGGGACCCCTATAACCCGTCGATCTCGTTTCGATCTCGCGACGGTAAGCCACGACGTTTTTCGCCGCTGTAGGCCCTTCGATTCCGCCCGGCCCGCAAGAAACGTAGGTCAGACAAACGTTGCCAGCGTTGCGCTCAGGATGACACTTCGAGGTTCGGGATTCTTATCGCGAGCTTATGGAATAGCGCACCACCACTCCGTCCACGTAGGTCACCTCCACGCGATAGTCGTCCGGCAGGTATTCGAAAATCTGGGTCTTCAGGCCTTCCTCCGAAACCGACTGTGACACCTGCCGGCCCAGGCCCATCAAGGCACTGACGTCGCCGATCAACATGCCGCGCTTGAGTTGAGTCATCGGCGAATGAGATCCGCCGCTCGCCGGAACGCTAGCCGCTGCTGCTGTTCTGCGCAGCCGGCGTTGGGTTCGGCGAGAAGATGGGATTTTCGCCCTGCAAGTCGCCAAAGTCGACGTAAGCGTCGAGCGCCTTCATCACCGCCTCGGGCGTGAGCTGCTCGGTGGGAACGATGCCCGGCCACCGCAAGTTAAAGCGCGATCCGCCGCGCATCCGCTTGTCGGCCACTTGCTGCTGTTTCATCTGGCTGGCAATCATCGCAGCGCGGTCATCAGCGGCCTGCTCGCGCCGGCGGCGGCTGCGTTCGCGGTCCAGTTCGCGCTGCAAATCGCGCTTCCGGACCGGGTCGGTCGTGTCTCTGATCTCGCGCTCCAGTTGCTTCTCGTAATTACTCTTGCCTACCTCGTACGGCGTTACCGTTGTGGCCGTGTCATCCCAGAAGGTCCCGAAGCCGCCGCCGTCGAGTTGGAACTCGATGAGGTTCTTCTTTACCAGCAGGGTCGTGATGGTGGAACGGTCGCCGCTGCGGATGGCTGGACCCGCCTCCTTCAGGCGCGAGGAGTATTGTTTCCAGTCCATTGGGTCGGCGGCGCCGACCCGGAGATCGACACCCTTGGCCGTTCCCGGCATGTCGATCTTCAATCGAACCTGACGGCCAACGAAATAACTCTGCAACGCCGCCTGGCCGCTTTGCGCACTCCAGGAAAAACTAGAGACCAGTGCTGCGAAAAGAACCAAACTCCAAGTACGGCAGAACATCGGTGGGCGCCCCTCAGGAATGGATCCACGAACTTTGGCAGGGCAGTCTAACACGATACTGCCGCAAGGATGGGAGCCGCCGTGGTCGCGAGGCAACTGATCTCACAACTGTTTCGGGTCCGCATCAGGGCACGACTTAGATCGGTTCATGTGCTCGACTTCAGAACCTGACTCGCGGCACCAGCGCTCCGGTGACGTGGCGGTACTCGTCGTATTCCGGCCCGAAGGTCGCCTCCATGAAGCGCTCTTCGATCCGGCTTTTGATGGTGAAGCCCACCCAGAGCAGGACGACCGCAACCAGACCGCGTACCTGCGCGTCGATTCAACGCCGTGCCGATCATGGCCACAATCAGTCCGGAATAAATCGGATGGCGGACCCATCGGTAAGGGCCGGTGCGAATCAGTTGATGCCCGACCTTGACGGTGACATTGCTGCTCCAGTTGCCGCCCAGGTAGGCCCTGGCCCAGATGGCGAAGGCCATGCCCGCCGACGGTGAGCGCAATTCCGAGCGCTTCGATCCAGGCTCGCGCGGGAAAGATGCGGGTGTGCATCCAGCCCAGCGGCACATCGCCGCTGAACATCGCGTAACAGGCGGCCACCGTGGCGATGACGTATGTGAATCGCGACCCGAGGCTCTCCGTCGCACGGTTGGCTTGTTGCGCAGCGCCCAAACCAGCCAAAGAACACCGAAGGCAATCCAGAGGTAGCCGCAGATCAACATACCGCTCATCGTCATCACCCCGTCTACCATACGTTACCGTAAGAGCGATGGTTCCCGGAAACGCCTACACACCGGCTGCGCGCTCATGATGGCTACATCGAAGAATCCGCTCACCGTCTACAGCTGTTGTGAATTCAACTGAGTGAGATAAAACCGAGCAGTGTTGTGCCGAGTAGGGCAGAGTAGTAGCATTCGCAGCACTCACCAATCCACTTTAGAAAGGAGATCGGTTATGGATCCGTTTCTCGGTTCACTACTTGCTCGTGCCGTACAACTTCGCGCCCCAACGGATGGGCGCTCTGCAATGGACAGCTACTGCCCATCTCACAAAACACCGCTCTGTTTTCGCTGCTAGGCACCACCTACGGCGGCGATGGCGTATCCACCTTCGCCCTTCCGGACTTGCGCGGACGGGTCCCGATCAGTGCTGGCCAAGGCCCGGGACTCCAACCTTATCAACTCGGCCAAAGCGGTGGTGCAGAGACCGCAACCCTGGGAGTCGCTCAGTTACCGAGTCACAATCACACCGTGAACACGGTATCAGGCGCAGGCACCAGCAAGTCCCCAGCGAACCAGTTTCTGGCGACAAGCACCGGCGCGTCCGTCGCCGGCGCACCAGACATCTACGCTTCGTCACAACCCAATTCGACGCTCGCCTCTAATGCTGTTGCTTCGACGGTGGCAACCAGCCGGTCGACATTCGCTCGCCGTATCTCACCTTTAACTGGATTATCGCGCTTACGGGCATTTACCCATCGCGCAATTAACTGTGGCTGGCCCACGACTGGATACCAACTCGGTCTCGATGCATCACTTCGACCAACCCGCGCAGGTGTCTCCAGCACCTGCCGCGGGTGGTTGGAGTGGTCAAACGCGCGAGGTGGAGTGCGCCGGACATGCTAGTTTGATCGTTTTTGGCGTGACATAGTTTCAGTCGCTCCCCTGGACGCGCGGGAAGACGGGATAGTATCTTTGAGCCATGCGATGAGAGCGCTGTTCTGCTGCATTCTCATTGTGCAGGCACGTCAATCTTGTTATCGGAGCCGCACTGATGAAGAGCCGAATTCTTGCCCTCGTTGTCCTCAGTTGTCTAGCTTGCGTTACCGCCGTTGCGCAGAAAACCAACATCGATTGGGACCGCCAGGCGAACTTCTCCCAATACCACACCTACGCCTGGGAGAAGAGCCCTCACCCCGCGAATGGTCTGTGGGACCAGCGCATCGTTGACGCGGTCGACAAGCAACTGCAGGCCAAGGGATTCACAAAGGTTGAATGCCAATCCCGACGTGTGGGTAACGTACAGCAAGAGCATCAAGGACCAGAAGACCTTGGTCGGAACGGCTACGGCTACGGGCCGGGATGGGGCTGGGGCTACGGCTGGGGAGGCGGACCGGTCATGTACAACACCTGGGTAACCAAGGAGGCCACCCTGGTCGTCGAAATTGCAGATGCAAAGAACAAGCAACTGCTCTGGCGCGGATCGGCTACCGACACCATTTCTGACAATTCCAACAAGAACATCAACAACCTCGACAAAGCAGTTGCCAAGTTGTTCAAAGGATACCCGCCCAAAGGGAAATAGAATCGCGTGAGATACTGCCATGCGTCTAGGCGATTACGTTGACGATTACTGCTCGCGTTGCAAGCGCACCACCGACCACGCCGTAGTCTCGATGGCAGCGGACGAAGTACAGAAAGTCCGCTGCCGGACCTGCAGCTACGAGCACAAGTACCGCCGCAACCAGACCGGCAAGAAAAGAGCTGACCAAGGAAGAAGCCTTCCAGAAGGTGCTGGCCAGCGTCACCGGTCAGTTGGGCGGCTCGGCTCCCGAGCCGACGAAAAAGAAGCGCTCGAAATAGAAGCCGCTTCGTATTTCAGGGCAACCCCACCGCGAACGCCACGATGGTTCTACCTCGCCGGCCCGTGTCGTTCGCTCCAACTCCTCGAGTAACATCGCCTCCAACCCATCGGGATCGACCGTCATCTCGCAGGCGGCAATCTCTTCCTCGCTGGCGCCGTGGTAACGAAGCTCGCAGACCCCCAATCCGCCTTCGGATTGCACCGGCGGTCCGAAGACGCGACACGTCAGCGGACGAGCCGCATACAGATCGCACATGCCGGTCCCGGGATCGAGGACTGGGCATGGCTCGTCATTGGCGAACTCGTCGAAGAGCGCTTCAGCGGCCTCACCCTCATGCAGGATTCCGGTTGCCGGATCGCCGGGGAAGTCCGGCGAGAGACGTGCAATCGACGCGCGTGCGCGGTCGCGAACCTGCTCAGCGCGGTCGGGATCGATGGCTTCAAGTTCGGCCAGACCTTGCTGCAATCGAAGCGCGTCGAGTTGGTTGATCGCGAACGCTCCCATGCAACACTGCGTGCATCCCGGCTTGCAGACCAGCCACTCGCCGCTGCGGCGGGCCGTGTCGGCCAGGGCCGCATCGATAATCTGCACCAGCTGCTGGTCGCCAGGTGGAAGGGGGACACGCATGGCAAGAGCATAACGCAGACGTGGACCGGCTAGTGCTGGCCTTTAGGCCAGCGTCAAAGCATTATCTATTTATGTTTGGGCGGACTTTAGTCCGCCAAGGGTTTTCGCGACATTGGTTCCAGCGCCGCTGCCAATGGATCGTCCGCAATCGCGTCCACCAGTCCGGCCTGTAAGGCTTGCGGCGCGTGCAGCTTTTCGGCCGCCAGGAACATCTGCAGCGCGCGGCCTTTGCCGACAAGCCGAGGCAGGCGCTGCGTTCCTCCCCACCCGGTGATCAGCCCGAGGGCAGCGCCGCGATGTCCAAACAACGCATGAGCGCCGGCGATGCGCCGATCGCAGGCGAGCGCGAGATCGAGTCCTCCGCCCATACAGTAGCCCTGAATCGCAGCAATGGTTGGAGAAGGGAAGCTGGCGATGGCACTCATCAGGCGCTGGCCCATCTGCGCGAATCGGAACGCTTCCGCGCCGGTCAGCGCCGCGATCTCGTTGAGGTCGGCCCCGGCCGAGAAGAACCTCGCATTGCCGGCGATCACCAGCCGCGCCGGCGGATGCGCCGCAAGCTCCTCGACCGCGGTGGTGAGGGCCTGCACGCGCGCGCGCGTCAGGCGGTTCGTGCCGTCGTCCGAGACCAGACGCAGAACGACACCGTCGCCATGCCGTTCGCAAGAGTACAGGGTTTCTTGAGAAGGGGAATGCACCGAGAGCTAGGGTAGCAAACTGCAGTGTCGATCGAGCGCCTCTGATCGTCGCTGACGACGCTTACGGCATGAGGAATGCGGCCATTAGCCAGAAGCGTTAAGATGTCGTTCACAAGGCAAGAGGACCGTAACCAATGGCCCACCCTGAGAGCTCGACCTCTTTTTCCCGCAGATCGTTTCTGAATCTTTCCACGGCTGCGTCCGCTGCGCTGGCGTTCCGCGTTGTCACCGAGCCCATGCTGGCTTACGCGGCGCGGCCCACTGCCCCTGCCACCGGAGTGCGGATCAATGCCAACGAGAACCCGCTCGGCCCTTGCGCGGCCGCCCGCAGCGCGATTGCGGCCATCACTCCGGAAGGCGGCCGCTACCACTTCGACTCGACCGAGGAATTCGTCAAGCTTTTTGCGCAAAGCGTTGGCGTCAGCCAGGAACAGGTCAGGGCCTTCGCCGGATCGAGCGAGCCGCTGCACTATACCGTCATGACCTTCACCTCGCCCAAGGCGAGTTACGTGACCGCCGACCCGGGCTACGAGGCCGGAATGTACGCCGCGGAGAGTTCCGGCGCGCGTGTGGTCAAAGTGCCTCTCACCAAGACCTACGCGCACGACGTGCGGGCCATGCTTGCCGCCGCGCCCGACGCGGGTGTCTTCTACATCTGCACGCCGAACAATCCAACCGGCACGCTGACCAGCCATTCCGATGTCGAGTACCTGCTGGAGAACAAGCCCAAAGGTTCCATCGTGCTGGTGGACGAGGCTTACATCCACTTCTGCGACGCGCCGTCGGCGATCGACCTGGTCAAGGCCGGCCAGGATGTCATCGTGCTGCGCACCTTCTCGAAGCTCTATGGAATGGCGGGCTTGCGATGCGGATTCGCCATCGGCAGGCCTGACCTCATGCAGAAGCTCGAGAATTACGGTGGCGGCAATCCTATGCCCGTGACCGCCGTCGCCGCGGCGTCGGCGAGCCTGAAAGACGCGCAGCTGGTGCCCGACCGCAAGCGCGTCAACGCCGAAATCCGCGACGAAACCTTCCAGTGGCTTGATCGCAACGGATACTCCTACATTCCTTCCGTATCCAACTGCTTCATGCTCGACACCAGGCGGCCGGCGAAAGACGTGATCGCCGCCATGGCGCAGCAGAATGTCTTCATTGGCCGCATCTGGCCGCGTGATGCCAACCTACGCGCGCATCACGGTTGGCACACGCGAAGAGATGAACCAGTTCCAAGTGGCGTTTCAGAAGGTGATGAAGGGAACCGTGGTAGGACGGGCTGCAGCGGGAGGAAGAGCCACTGCGGCACATCGATGGTTTTGTCTTGCCAGCGTAAGGACTCAGCTCTTAGCTTTTGGGCCTTAGGGAACTTCCGGCTAAGTACTGCTTTGAAAGGGGCCGCCTTCAGGCGGTCCGCAAAGTGGAACAAATGAAGGTGGATTTAGCCGCCGAGGGTGCTGCCTTAGCTCTTAGAAGCCTTGTCGTTCTCTATGCCCCGGTGTCTCGGTGATGGGTTACGTCCCTGCCGGCACGGTTATCTAATCAGCCCATGTCACTCTTCCAAAAGAACCCCGTTTGCAAGACACCAACCTTTAACCCTCAAGTCGGCAAAACGTCCTCGTTTCCGTTGCCGGCGTCACCCGGACCCCCTTGCGTTTCCGCAGAAGTTGTACCACGCGAAGTGCAAAGCGCAGTCGGGTGGTACTATTTCCCCGGAGGTAGTGAATGCCCGTTTCTAAAGCCGTTGAGAACGAACCAGAAATTACCCGCGACCGCCTGGCTGAGCTTTTGAACGAAGACCTGTCGCGCGAATATCAGGCCATCATCGCTTATGTCGTCTATTCGCAGGTGCTGAAAGGCGCGACCTACATGAACATCGCCGATCAGCTAGAGATCCATGCGAAACAGGAACTCGACCATGCCCTTATTATTTCAAGACAGATTGACTATCTGGGCAAGATGCCGGTTGTGACTCCCAAACCTGTGAAGACTTCGGAAGACCCAAAAGAAATGCTCCGTTTCGACCTGGATAATGAAAACGAAACGATTCGCAATTATCGTTTGCGGGTTCGGCAATGCGAGCAGCTTGGCGAATATGCGATGGCCGAACAGATTCGGCAGATTCTAGTTGCCGAGCAGGATCACCAGATCGATCTGGCCACGGCGCTTGGGATAGACGTTCCGAATCTCGGTGACTCGAAGAAAGCCTCCCCGGCGAAGAAGAAGTAGATGAATTTCCGCATTTGCTTTCCGTATGCCGAAGGAACGCTCTGACCTAAGGACAAAGTCCGACCAACCCAAGCGACCCAGCTTGGGTAAAGTACCTCCAGCTCTGACCCTGATTGTTATAAAATGTGCGTCACGTTGAGAAGAGGAACCTAGTGGTGCTTCGTCGCCACTTTTGGCACATATGGGTCAAACAGCTCCGCCGAAGGTGTTCATCTCGTACAGCTGGGACAGCGAGGATCACAAGATTTGGGTAAGGGATCTCGCGACAAGGTTGAGGAATGATGGAGTAGATGTAACCCTGGATCAGTGGCACGTAAACCTTGGCGAGCAGCTTCCAGCGTTCATGGAACGTGCAATCCGAGACAATGACTTTGTTCTAATCATTTGTACGCCTCGCTACAGGCACAAATCCGAAGGGCGCTTAGGTGGAGTTGGCTACGAGGGGGATATTATACAGGGCGAGGTATTTATAAAGGGAAACCATACGAAATTTATTCCGGTTTTGCCAACAGGAAAGTGGGAAGACGCTGCACCTCATCAGCTACTGGGTAAAGCGTATCTTAATCTCGGCGATAAGGGCACATACGATGCAAGCTATGCCAAACTGCTCGGAACGCTACACCGTGCTCAAGTTTCACAGGTCCCAGCTATCGGGACATACGTACCTCGTCAAAGCAAAGCACCGCAATGGCGTGAGTGCGATGCGTTCACTGGACATTCCCACGATGTTGCGTTCGTTGCGATAACCGACGATGGAACCAGGGCAGCCTCTATGTCAAGAGAGTTTTGGGGTATGCCAAAAAATAAGACCTTCTCCATCTGGGAAGTAGAGAGCCGCCGCGAGTTAATTAGATGCACCCTCAGCATGAGGGACGACCGTAGGCAGCGCGGCATGCGCGGCGTAAACTGCCTCGCAATGAGTGCGGACGGCTCTCGGATCGTCGCTTCGGGGGATCATGCGGAGGTATTCTATATTGACCATGACCCGATAATAAAACGCTCTCTGCTCGGGGATCCCTTGCCCGGCCGACCCGGCATGTTCACTGTGGATTTGATATACCACGCTGCTATCTCGGCCGATAATCATACTGCGGTAGGCTGTGATTACCAAACGTTACGATGGTGGAATCTAGACACTGGTATGCAAATAATGGCACACAAGTGCAAGAAGGAGTTTTCGGGACCGACCTCGTCGTTGACTGTCAGCAAAGACAGCAGTGTTGCATTATATGCAATCAAGAAGGATATTGTCGTTTTCGATCTTCGTAAAAGGCAAGAAATAAGATCGTTGTGTGGTCACTTGAAAACCGTGACTTGCATAGCGTTGAGTGAAGATGGACGAATCGCCGTATCGGGATCAGACGACAACACAATCAAACTATGGGACGTTAGCGCTGGCTGCGAATTGCGTACTATATCAGGTTTTAACAAATCGGTGAACTTGGTTGCTGTGAGTGCAAATGCGGACATTGTCGTTTCCGCATCTGACAATTATTTACTCAGGGCTCACGATCTACAGAATGATAGGATATGGACACTTGCTGCCGCTGATTACTCCGTGTGCAGCTTGGCGATGACGCCTGATGCAAATACCATCGTGGCAGGTACCACGAACAAGATAGTTAGGATATGGAAGCGCCAGGGGATTTGAGTGGTTTGGGTTGGATGATTCTCGTTCAGCTTGGGTAGGCACCCTTAGGAAGAGTTTTGTGCGCTCGCGTGCTAATCAGCTTAAGTCCTTGGAGAACGGCACAAGGGTTGTTCTGCCAGCGACTAAAGTCGGTCGGGAAGATAAAGGGCTCTCAATGGCGCGCTGGAAGGCGCGCCTCTTCGGTGTCTCTGTGGTGGTTACGTCCCTGCCGGCACGCCGCGTGGCTTCACGTTGGCGCGGATGAACTCGATGATGGAATCCATCGGGGTGCCCGGTTGGAAGATGCCGGCGACCCCTGCCTTCTTCAGCGCCTCGACGTCCTGGTCGGGAATGATGCCGCCCACCAGCACCAGCACGTCGTCCATCTGGTTCTGCTTCAGCAGGTCCATCACCCGCGGCACGATGGCGTTATGCGCGCCCGAGAGAATGCTGAGGCCAATCACATCCACGTCTTCCTGCAGCGACGCGTTGACGATCATCTCGGGAGTCTGGCGGAGGCCGGTGTAGATCACTTCCATACCGGCATCGCGCAGGGCGCGGGCAATCACTTTGGCGCCGCGGTCGTGGCCGTCGAGGCCGGGCTTGGCAACCAGTACGCGGATCTTGCGGTCGGTGGGCATAGTTGGCTCTTCGCTGTTCGCCTTGCGCTTTTTTCGGGGCCCGTTTACTCGTCCCAGGTTCTTGTCCGAGTCGAGGGCGTACGGTGCAGCAGCAGGCTCCCAGGCGAACCTTGAATCATAAACCCTCGTATGGATTCCGTCAGTGAGGATCGTCACTTTTGACCCCGGGGCCCCAGTTCGCCCTCTAGTGCGGGAACGGACTGTCCATCGGCTTACGGGCGCCGCTGCATTCGGTCTTGACGATCTGCTTGGGCACCCAGATCACGGCGTCTCCGCTGACCGCGGTCTGCAACAGCCAGTACGGCTTGTTGACCACGATGCGATAAGACGTTGTTCCATCCGCCGATTTCCATGTATACGACGCCAGGCTCTGGGTTGCTGACTCGGTCTGCAGCCGCTTCTCGATGTCCTCCGCGGAACTTTGTTCCTGCACCGAAATGGCTCGCGCCGCCACCTTCTTCGGGTCGTGCAGATACTGGAACTCCTCCTCCAGACTCTTGCGCTCGAGCTGATCTTCGTCCTCCCGTGGCGGGACAGTCAGCTCCGCGATGGTGCACCCCTTGGCGAGCGTCTTCGGACTGACCTGGGCGACCGGCGAGAAGTCGACCGGCTCTTCAATGTCGGCGCCCACGGTCCCGACCTCTTCGATGATCAGCAGCGAGCAGCACCCCAGCCGCCCATAGCCCGAACGCACGACGCCGCCGACGGTTGGCGTTGGCTTTCCGGCAAAGTACTTGCCGACAAGGGTGGCATGCAGCATCTTCGTTTTGCCGGACTTCTGCGCCGCTTGCAGGAGTTTCTGCAGAGCCTCGAAGTCGCGGTCCTGGTTGAGTGGCAGTTCCAGGCTCTCGAAAGTCCTCGGTCTGTTCTTGCTGAGATGCGTGCTGGGCGAGGCTCCCGGGCTCTCGACACCGCCGCCGAACTCCAGCCATATCTTGCCGTGCTCATCGCTGCAGTTTGCGTCGTGCAGCATGAACTCCTCAGCCCCGACGGTGATCAGCCCATCAACGCTGACCATCCCCTCGTTGTACCGGTCGGGATGCTCCACGAGTTGGCAGGCGGTGACATCGAAGGGCCGTTCCTGTGCTGCCAGCGTTGCAGAAAGCAAACCACCAACCGTAACCGCGAGCACATAGGCACACTTCGCAACCGCCGTTGGGAGTGGATTCATGTGGAGACAGTCTACTCGAGGCCGAGCTCAGGCCGAATGCGCTCCGCCCGGGTGCGCGACTCAGTCGATCTTCACTGCCTTCGTGATAATCCGCTCATATTTGCGCCACGGCACCATCCGCTTCAGCCAGATTTGCATTTTGGCGTCGCCGCCGATGAGATAGCGCAGCTTGGGATTTGGATTCCGGGCAATGCTGACAATCAATTTCGCCACATCACGGGCGTCGCGACGATGCTTGGCGCTGCCCTTCACGAATTCGGCGAAGCGCTGGCTGCGCTCCTTGTTGGGGGATGCGGGGTCGAGCGAGCCTTTGGCGATCACCACGTTGCGCTCCCAGATGTCGGTGTCGTACGCGCCGGGCTCAACCAGCGACACGCGAATGCCCAGCGAGTGGATCTCCAGGCGGAGCGATTCGCTCCAGCCTTCCAGCGCATATTTCGACGCGCTATAAGCGCTTAACATCGGCTGCCCCAAGAGTCCTGCTACCGATGTAACCGTGATAATGTGTCCGGACTTCTGCTTGCGCATGCCCGGAATCGCAGCTTTGGTCATCGCCACGTTGCCGAAGAAGTTGGTTTCCAGTTGATGGCGGAGCTCATCGAGCGTCATGTCTTCGGCGAAGCCAGCCACGCTGAATCCGGCATTATTGACCAGCACGTCGATGCGTCCATGGTCGCGGACGATTGCGTCAACCACTCCCGGCAGCGCGTCGAATTCCGTGATGTCGACCCGTCGCAGGTCGAGCCGGTCGCGGATACCGGCCTTTTGCGCCGCTTCCTCCAGCCGTCCGCTGCTTCCCAGGTTGCGCATGGTGGCCACCACGCGATAGCCGCTCAGCGCCAATTCCACGGCGGTCAGCAGCCCAATACCGCTGGAACTTCCCGTGATAACTGCAACTTTTTCGTCAGCCATGGCTTTCCGTCGAATCCTTCAAATTGCCGCACAGGGCAGAAACGCGTCCGTTCGCGCCTGTTCAATTGCAATGTGCGCCGCGCTTACGAGAAGATATTTGTTTCTACATTCTTTCATGAAACGGACTGATAGCATGCCGACCAGCAAGAAGCAGGGAAACACGAATACCGCTCAGGGCGAGCTCGCCCCCGCCAAAGGCAAGCTCGGGATCATGATTCCGGGCATGGGCGCCGTCGCCACCACATTTGTCGCAGGGGTTGAAGCCGTGCGTAAGGGCATCTCAGCGCCCATCGGCTCGCTCACCCAGATGGGCACCATCCGCCTCGGCAAGCGCACCGAGGGACGCTCGCCGAAGATCAACGAATTCGTTCCACTCGCCGGGCTGAACGACCTGGTCTTCACCGGATGGGACATCTTCGAAGACAACATGTATTCCGCCGCGCGCAACGCGGGCGTGCTCGAGGTCTCGCTGCTGGACCAGGTCAAGCCCTTTCTCTCCAAGATCAAGCCGCGCAAAGCTGTCTTCGACAAGAATTACGTGAAGCGGCTCGACGGTCCCAACGTGAAAAAGGGCAAGAACAAGATGGAGCTGGCCGAGCAGCTGCGCGACGACATCCGCGACTTCAAGAAGTCCAGCGGCGCCCAGCGCCTGGTCATGATCTGGTGTGGCTCGACCGAGACCTTCATCGAAGCTGGGCCGGTGCATCAGTCGGTGGCGGCCTTCGAAAAAGGCATGCGCTCCAATCACGAAGACATTGCGCCCTCCATGATCTACGCCTACGCCGCGCTGAAGGAAGGTGTGCCGTTCGCCAACGGTGCGCCCGAACCTCACCGTCGACATTCCGGCCATGCTGAACCTGTCGCGCGAGATGGAAGCGCCCATCTGCGGCAAGGACTACAAGACCGGGCAGACGCTCATCAAGACCATCCTTGCGCCCGGCTTCAAGGCCCGCATGATCGGTCTGAACGGCTGGTTCTCCACCAACATTCTGGGCAATCGCGACGGCGAAGTGCTCGACGATCCCGGCTCTTTCAAGACCAAGGAAGAGTCGAAGCTGTCGGTGCTGGAGCACATTCTGCAGCCCGAGCTTTATCCTGAGCTCTACGGCAATATCTGCCACAAGGTCCGCATCAACTATTACCCGCCGCGTGGTGATAACAAAGAGGGTTGGGACAACATCGACATCTTCGGATGGCTCGGCTATCCCATGCAGATCAAGGTCGATTTCCTGTGCCGCGACTCCATCCTGGCGGCGCCCATCGTGCTCGACCTGGTGCTGTTCCTCGACCTGGCCAAGCGCTCCTCGGAGCTGCGCGGCCTGGGCATCCAGGAGTGGCTAAGCTTCTACTTCAAGTCGCCGATGACGGCGCCGGGTCTGTATCCCGAGCATGACCTGTTCATCCAGTCCATGAAGCTGAAGAACACCCTGCGCCACCTGAAGGGCGAAGAGATGATCACGCATCTGGGGCTGGAGTACTACGACTGAATGTCGCTGCCGTGACTCGCTGGTGTAATCGCCTGATTTCGCCAACTATTGTAGGACATCCGCCTAATGGGGCACCGTCGATGGTAGAACGCAGTGCGTTGTATCTCGTTCTCGTTGTGCTCACACACGTCAGCTGTCGCGCAGGCAGCCAATCGCACGGTTTGTCTCTCAGCTGACGCCAAGCAGTTGGTTCTGGCGGGCTTGCCCTCAACGCCAGAAGCACCTTTTGGTGGTTCAGCCTTGAACATTTTCGCGAACAATCCAGATTCTGCGGAATTCTACGTTCTTCACAGCAGACGTGGAACAATCCGAACGGCAGCGTCGTTGCGGGCACCTATGCTCGTGGACAGAGCTACGGCCGACGTGTGGAACTCAGTAATGGCATGTGAGGAATTGCGCACTCCCGCGCTTCGAGACATTGCAATCTTAGGCGCGCTTGTGCGCATCGGGTTAACGCCGTCTGAATATCGCAAGCTCAAGAGGGGTTGTCCGCTCGACATCGCGCTCGGAAGTAGCCGGGTGCCCCACTCATTCCTGACGTTGGAATGAGTGGGGACGAATTGTCGTAACGGCCAGTCTCAGCGAGGTCGCCTCCAATTGATTCATGGTCTCCCACACATTCGAAGCCCGCGAATGTGTGGGGCACCCGGCCGCTACGTTCGGAGGTGTTCTGGGGCGATGGTTGCCCTACATCGGCACTGCCGTTAGCGCTTATCTCTTTAACAGTTGCGTCGATCAACACCCATGAGTATTTACGATTGGAATTTCGCTCGTGCTTGCGGGGACTGGAGTCGTCATCGCGATTGCAGCCTTGGTATTCGATGTGCGAAGACGAAAACACCGAGGTGTGTCGCGAGCAAGAGTTTGTTCGGGCGTTCGCGCAGACTTGCGACTCCCGCTATTCCTGAGGCCGTGTACAACTTCTACACTCGTTCATGGTTCTTTGGAAATCTTAACCATTGCTCCCGACGAGCTCGCTGGAACGTCTTTTCAACGAGGGCGAACAAGATGTCGAAGACGACGCCGCGCTTTTGATGAAGGAGCTGCGGCTGAAGCCGCCGTCTGAAGAGGTTCGGCTGCGCTGGAATGAAGAGATCCGGACCTCGCGAGGCAGACAGTCAGATGCCCCGAGATTTTCCACGGATTCGAATCCGCCCTCGCCGATCCAGACCGTGCGTGACATGGTTCTTTGGCTGGACTGGGTCCGGCGGCATCAGAGTCCTGTGTAGCCGGGTGCCCCACTCCTTCCTGACGTTGGAATGAGTGGGAATCGATTGTCGTACCGGCCAGTCTCAGCGAGGTCGCCTCAAGTGATTCATGGTCTCCCACACATTCGAAACCCGCGAATGTGTGGGAGCACCCAGCTACTTGTGGGTATTCGTAGTAATGACAACGCGCCAAAGGAGCTTCCACGCCCAAATCAATGCGAGTAGGCTCCCGACTGCGACCAGCCACACTGTCATCACTTGTTCCCAGTCCAGCGGGAGTCTCTCCAGAACCCTCATTTCATTCGACAGGAACGAGCGTTTGCGCTCTGCGAGAAAAGTGCCTGTTGGTATCAGGGGGAACCGAGAGAATCAGAACCGAACACAGTGGTTTTGAAACGCTCTACTTCGGTTTGTGGGTCGTAGGTGGATTCGGCCTTGCCGAATCGTTTGCGCCCGATGCCCCATGGGTGGAGGAGAAATAGCGTTCCGGTCTCCCTGCGCTGCTGTTCTTTCCGTTCGTTTTCCTGATGACGAAATGCTTGCAGACGTTCCGCACTGTCTATGCCTCGGCACAGTAAGTACGTCTTTCAGGGCGGTGCTGGCGTCGGGTGTGAGCTGTTCGGGGCTTGAGAGCGAGCCGCAATACTTCCTCGTCGCTCATGCCGTCATATTGTTGCGCGAGGTCGTCCCGAATCTCCATGCGCCCTATCTTACCAACGGCAAGCGAATGACATACCGACGTAGCTGTCGTGAATCGCCGGGTGTCGCCACTCATTCCTGACGTTGGAATGAGTGGCAGACGAATTGTCGTAACGGCCAGTCTCAGCGGTCGCCTCCAATTGATTCATGGTCTCCCACACATTCGAAACCCGCGAATGTGTTGGGCACCCGCCCTCACGTTGGATTGGTGAAGGTCACCGTGTAGCTCGCAACCGAGGGCTGATTGAATTGGCACGGCGGTTGGGTGTTCACATGACCCTCCTGCGGGTAATTCTTGCCCGGACAACCAGAACCTGTCGGCGGATTGGAGGGTCCCGTGCAAATGTCGCATCCCAGCGGATACACACCGGGATTCTTGGAATTGCCAGTCGCCGAAGTCACGGTGATAGCGTTGCCGGAGGACGGCTTGATCGAAACCCCATAGTTGAAGCCATTGACGAGACTGACGTCATACCAGTCATTGCCCTGAGTACTTAAGTTCAGTTCGGCCATGGTCAGTCCCGTGCCCCCTCCGCACGTCGACCAGACCAATATGTCCACGGAAATGGCGACGTTGAAGTTACCTTTGGTTAGCTGAATAGGCTGCGACTTTCCCGAGGCGAGCGTGAACGAGCAAGCATAAGGATTTCCCTGGGCTGGAAACGTACAAAAGGGAAAATCGCTTTGACTGTAAGGGCCCAGGGACGCCCCGTTGAAGCCGATGTAAATGGTGTGACTCCCAGAGGTGCTGTTGGTGATCGTAACCGTCTGGTTGATAGCTCCGAGATCGGCGGCGGCGAGAGTAACGAGTATCGCGACCAGCAGATATTTCTGCATCGTTGTAGTCACGGTAGTCCTCCAAAGTTGACAATGCGGGATACGGCGAGAAAACTTACGCGCAGCGGGAGAGGATGTCAAAGCAAATTTCAATGTGCCTGGAAGCCGGCGCCACCAGAGCTGGGTGCCCCACTCATTCGCGGTTTTCGAATGAGTGGGTCCGAGAAGCCCGTGCGGATGCCGCCATGATGAAGCAGCTTGGTAAACCGCTCCTTGATGACTTTCATTACGACGGAAGGATCGCCCACATCCGGTTCGGTGATCAAGAGGTGAAGGTGCTCGGGCATGACGACGTAGCCAATCACCACAAATCGATATTTCTGTCGTGCCCGCTCCAAAACGCCCAGGAAGAGATCGCGGCGCGCGCCGGTTCCCAGCTCGGGCCGCCGCTTGTAGCAGCTACGGGTTATGAAATGGAGATCGTGTCCGCCGTACCAGCGTTCCAGACCTTTCGTCACACTCTGAGCTTAGTTATTGGTCAGATGTATGGTCGGTGATGAAACACACGGAGCCTCGTGATCACCGAATCCCACTCATTCGAAAACCGCGAATGAGTGGGGCACCCCAGCTGTTGAGTGAGGTGGCCTCGATTTCCCCAAATCAACATCAGATATTATGATGTAGCTCTTTTGAGACCATCTATGACAACGTGCACTCACGTAGTTCCTTCTTCCTCCCCACAACAACCTCTGGCGTACGATCCGCTGCTCGACGACGTCGGATACATGACCTGCATGGCCCTGGTGCTGCTGGGGAATTACGCGCAGACCGGGCATCTCGGCGGACCGCTTGCCTACACCCCGTACAACGTGGCGGCGCATTTGGTTGGTCCTGAAAACGGCGGGCTCCGTTACGATTACCGCCGGCCGAAGCATCCTTACTCCGACAAATTCATGATGGCGGCGGGCCACTCGGTTCCTACGTGCTACGCGCTGTGGATGATCATGGGCCAGGCGTTGTATCGCAAGTATCAGCAGACCGGCGATCCGCGTTATCGCGTCGACCCCAAGGTCGCGATGCTGCCGATTGACGCATTGGGATTCCGGCGCGGCGCAGGCGCGCTGAAGACGCTGCTGCAGGAGACGGGTTTGGAAGACCATCCCCTGTTCGCGCAAGCCAAGGGCCGGGGCATTCGTGCGCTCATGGGACATGCCGAGAGCACCGATTTAACCAACGACGTGAACGGCGGACCCTCGGGCATCGGCATCGCGACGGCGGCGGGCAAGGCAGCGTTCTGGGATGTGGTGGGCGCGCCGGAGTCGCCGAAAGTGATCGCGCTGGAGGGCGAATTCGCGCTCACCGAAGGTCACGCGCAGGAGTTGAAGACGCAGGCGCTGGCGCTGCAAGTGGGAAAACGCTTGCGCGTGATGATTTCCGACAACAACGCGGGCATTGACGATCGCTTGATTGGCGGCGTGATCGCCGCAAAGTTCGACGGCTACGATCTGGTGAATCAATGGACGTCGTACGGATGGAACGTCTTCACGCTCTCGAACGGTAACGATTACGGGGACGTGGCCGCGGCGCTGAAAGCCATGGACGAAGTGGACCCGCAAGACCGCCGTCCCGTCGTCGCCATCGGCAAGACCATTAAGGGCTACTGGCCCGCGGCTGTCGGCGGAAAAATTCCCGGCTACAGCGGCGATCAGTTGGTGAGTTACCCAAGCCATCCCTACGCGCTGAAGATGAACTCGGAGTATTTCCTCGCGCTGGCGCAGACGTTCGAGAAGCATTACGGCGTGGAGTTCGAAGGAATTCGCAAGGGCGCGGTCAGCGACAACCGCGAGCGATTGATCCAGTTCAAGACGAACATGGACGTGGTGATGTCGCTGCTCGACCGCGACGGACTGGGTGATCGCCTCGCCGATCGTCTGGTGGAAATCGGTGACACCGTGCGTGACGATGTGAAGTTGCGCATCTCAGCCGCGAGCGACCCCTTCCTCGACGACCGCCTGCGGGTGGCGGCGCTCCCGGAAGAGCCGCAGAAGCTCTCGATTCGCAATGCGATTTCCGGTGCGGAGAAGCAAGTAAGCATTGCCCTGTTCAAGAAACCGGGTGAGGTGGCCGGCGCTCGGCGCGCGATTTCCGAAATCATCAAGTGGATGAACTACGTTACCGACGGCCGGTTCTTCACGGTGGCCGCCGACCTTTCGGAATCGATCAACGTGGAGCACGGGAGTTTGTGGGGGCACTACAGTCCCACGGACAATCCGCTGGGTACGCGCTTGAAAGCACCTATTCAAGAGGCGGGCAATGTTTCCACCGCCATCGGGCTGGTGAGTCAAAGCGCTTCCGTCGATCCTGAAAAGTTCGCCGGGGTTTGGGCTTTGAGCGGCACCTACGGAGCGTTCACGCCGCTGATGTACACTCCGGCGCGGGTCTGGAGTCAACAAAATCAGGACAGCAAGTTCCGCGTCGGCGTGCTGCATATTCTCACCGCGCACTCCGGTCCGGAAACCGCGGCCGACGCGCGCACCCACTTCGGCATCTTCGCGCCGCAAGTATGGAAGCTGTTCCCGCGCGGTCAGGCGATCAATTTGAGCTTTTGGGATTACAACGATGTCGCGCCCGGCTATTTCGCGGCGGCGGAAATCGCGGCGCGCGACCCGCATGTGGGCATCATCACGCTGGAAGTGGCGCGTCCCGACTTCGCGGTGGCCGACCGCAGCCATTTCGCCGACACCGATCTGCGCGCTGCGGCAAAAGGCCTGTACGTGATCCGCGATTTCGCGCCGGACAAGCCGCACCACGGTTACGTGATCGCGCAAGGATCGAGTTCCACGGTGAATCTGGTGAAGGTGCTGCCGAAGCTCGAAGCCGCCGGCGTGAATGTGAAGGTGATCGCGGCGATCAGCGAGGACTTGTTCGATCGCCAGCCGCAAGCCTATCGCGATTCCGTGCTGCCGCCCGAGGCCCGCTACGATTTGATGGTGGTATCAACGGGCACGCGACGCGTGTGGCCGCTGCGCAACCTCGGTCCGTTGACGGATGAGTATTCACTCACGTCCGACTTCGACAATTCCTGGAGAACCGGCGGCCTCGAACTGGAAGTGATCGCGGAAGCGCATCTCGATCCTGATTCGATTTTCGCAGGCGTGGAACGATTCGCAAACGAACGCGAGCGCCGCATCGGCGATCAACGCAAAATGATCGGCTAGTCGCCTGGGGACGGAATGTTGCTAAGGGACCTCTGATCAAGTCTTCCTTTGAAAGGGACCGCCTTCAGGCAGTCCGCAAATTTGAAGGGGCACGGCTTCAGCCGTGCCGCAAAGCTGCTGTCATTTATGGTGGCTTTAGCCACGGAGGGACTTCGGGGTTGAGGGAAGTGAGACGTCCCTCAGGGGCTGAAGCCCAACTCTTCCCGCTCACAACGGCACGGCTGAACAGGTTGCTGAAAAAGTCACCGCGACGAAAAGAAACCGCAGATTCCTCGGGGCTGAAGCCCCTCGGAATGACAGGGATAAAGAGTTCACAACGGCGCACCTGAAGGTGCGCCCCTTCAAAACAGCGGCTGAAACCACTTTTTCAGCGCCTCTGAAGCCGTGCCCCTTCAAAACAACCGAAACTGATGAATAATCCATCTGAAGCGGGTGCTCCACCCTATACACCAGATGTGAAACTGCTTTGGCCCCTGAGGGCATTGCCGTCGACTTATCAAGTTTCCCTAACGATCTGCGCCATACCCTGGCCAGTTCGTTTGGCTGCTTACTTGGCGTACTCGTTCTTGTAGACCTTACCGCCTTTCATGACAAAGCGGACGTGCTGGACGGCAGTGATGTCCTGGAGCGGGTCGCCATCGACGGCCACCAGGTCGGCGAACTTGCCGGGCTCGATCGTGCCCACGCGGTCGGACCAGCCCAGCAGGTCCGCGGCGTTGATGGTGCCGGTCTGAAGCGACTGCAGCGGAGTCATGCCGAGCTGGACGTACACCACAAACTCGCCGGCATTGAGGCCGTGCGGGTATACGGCTGCGTCGGTGCCGAGCGCCACTTTCACCCCGCTCTGAAAGGCGTGCTGCAGGTTCTTGCGGGCGAGCGGAAGCACGGCTTTGCCTTTGTCGATCGCGTACTGCGGTACCCCGATCTTCTCTGCGTTGGCCAGGAACCACTCGCCGAGGAACAGCGTCGGGACCAGGTAGGTGCCATTCTTTTTCATCTCGGCAATGGCGGCGTCGTCGATGTAGGAGCCGTGTTCGATGGAGTCCACGCCGGCCATGGAGGCCCAGCGGATGCCTTCGGCGCCGTGCGCGTGCGCTGCAACCTTCCGGCCGAGGCGGTGGGCGTCGGCCACGATGGCCTTCATCTCTTCCAGGGTGAACTGGGAAGTGCGCGGATCGTCGCCCTTGGACAGCACGCCGCCGGTGGCGCAGATCTTGATGACATCGGCGCCGTACTTGATGATCTCGCGGACCTTGTGCTGCACCGCTTCGACGCCGTCGGCGACGCCGAAGCTCTGATCGTGGAATTCGGGCGCGAGCAGGTTATCGTCGCAGTGCCCCCCGGCGATGCTGAGCGCGGGACCGGACGCACTCATGCGCGGACCGGGTACGTCTCCCGCGTTGATCGCGTCGCGGAGTGCGACATCAGAGAAATACATGGCGCCCACGTTCCGCACCGAGGTGAAGCCGGCTTCGAGCGTGATGCGCGCGTTCCGCGCGCCGATCAAGGCTGCCTTCGCGCCAGAGTTGGTCAGGATCTGCAGGCCGACATTGCCCGGGTCGTAGGTCAGGTGGGTATGTACATCGATGAAGCCGGGCAGAATGGTGGCATTGGGAAGCTCGATGACCTTGGCGCCCGCGATGTCACCGGCGGGACCGATCGAGACGATCTTGTCCCCCTCGATGACGATGGCCTGGTCCCTAGAGACCTGACCGGTGCGGACATCCAGGAGACGTCCGGCGCGGACGACGGTACGCGGGGGAGTCTGGGCGGAAGCAATGGTGGCGAGCAACAATACGATGGCGAGAGTAAGTTTGCGCACGGATCTCCTTTGAGGAAGATAATCGTACCTGCTCCGCGATGCTGAATCCAGTGTTGCGGGTGTTTGGTAGTGTCTCAGTTTGAAATTGTGATTTGCGAATTTCGGTAGAGCGAACCTTTAGAGCCTGCCCTGAGCAAAGTCGAAGGGTTCGTGTCAAACCAGTCCTCTTCGCGCGGGAGCCCCGGCCGGGGCGGCACCGCGAGCGTAGTTTGTGCCGTGCCAAAAGCAGGCTGCTAAAAAACTCCGCATTGGCAACCGTTCGGGTAGTGCGGGCCTTCAGGCCCGCGTTCAATCGGTTTTGTGAAGAGGGCTTTAGCCCCTGCGGTACCTCGTCCGATGCCGCTAAAATAGACCCTTCTATGCAATGTCCCCGGGCCTAAAGGCCGTTTCACTGTACCCGCTTGACGCGGCGCTGAAGCGCCGCACTACCCGAACTCGCTTCTCAGAGGGCTTTTTCAGCGACCTGTAAAGACACTCGGATTCTCATTACGATCGGACGCCGGTGAAGGCCCGCTCTACCTTTAGTACGTCCTCCCAGAGTTGGGCCGTCCCCCAGTCGGGCGGAATAGCCAAGACAGGCTACAAGTTGGCGCCGAAGGCCAGCAGACGCCCGTCGCAATCCTTGACTACGAACTCACGCGAGCCCCATGGCATGTTCGCAAGCCCGCGGGTGAATTCCACCCCGCGAGCTGCATACTCGGCGTAAAGCGCGTCTGCATCTTCAATGAACAGGTACGCATCGAGCAGTTCGTCCGAATATTTGTTGGGATTGGGCGTGGGAGGTTCGGCACAGCGAAAGTGAATCGCATGCTGATCGCGCGCAACCATGGCGTAAACCGGCGGATCCTGCCACGTGCCCAGACACTCGAAGCCAAGCTTTTCTCTGTAATAGGCAAGGGTGCGGGGAATGTCCATGGTGAAGAACAGAGGCGCGATCTGACGGAGCATGGGCGAAGTCTACTACAGAAGAACGCCGGGGGCCGACCCGATGCGATTTCTGTCGCGAAATCCCCATACACCAGAGATCAGGCACCCGGCGCCAGGCTACTTCTCCTCAAATATGTACTCGTGCTGAGCATCTCGCGTGATCAGCGTCTTCTTCGCGCCGCTACCGACCACGAACTCGAACCCCGCCATGCCGGGCACGGTGGTCACGAAAGAGAGGGTCCCATCGGGATTCTTTTTGGTCGCGACCTCACTCTTCCATTCGCCGAAGTCGAAGTACGTCTTCCCACTCGCCATGCTCACATCGATATCTCCTAGTGACGCATTCCAGTAGTGCTTCGCCAGCCGGGCGCTTTCTGTGGCGTCGGCCGGCACGGTCAGAAGCTTGCGCTCGGCCGCGATCTCAGCGAAATAGCTTTTTGCATCCGCCGCTAGAAGGTTATCGGCCTCCTGATGTCCATTGAAGAGGACCTCCAGCAGCTTGCGGCGGAACCGGCTCCGGATCAGCCACCCGGGATCGCCATTGGTCAGGATCACGGCTCCCACGTTTTGCTGCGGCAACCAAATCATGTCGCTGTGATAGCCGATCAGGTCTCCGCCGTGATGAACCACCGGAACTCCGTACGTCTTATCCACCATCAATCCCATGCCGTAGGAATCGTCCTTGCTCATGTACACCTGCGGCTTGCGACGCTCCAACAGAGGCTCCGCGTCGATGTAGGTCTTGCCGTCCGGCAGCTTGCCATCGGCCAGCTCCATCGAAACGTACTTCAGCATGTCGTGAATGCCGCTCCACGCCCCACCCGCCGGACGCACCGGAATGACCGAATAATTCACTGACATGATCGCCTTCGCGGGTTTTCCATCGATGTCTGGCGCATGAGGCCCGGCATGATTTGCCTTCTCCGCCTTGGCAAAGTCGAAGGTAGTCTCGCTCATTCCCAGCGGATCGAACACCAGGGTCTGCATCCCTTTGTCATAGGCCTTGCCAACTTCCATGTTGGGATACAGTACGTGTCCACCGGTGTAGCCTGCGGCCGCGGCCATCAGGTTCGAATACTGGAACAGCTCGCCGAACTTCGACGTAGGCTGCATCGTCCCCAGCAGCGTCATGGAACTTTGCGGAGTCATCTTCCCGTAGTCGAAGAGCCATTCCAAATCCTGCCGGGGCATTCCGGTACACGCGCAGATCAACTGCTTGACCAGCACGCTCCTGGTCGTCGCCGGATCGCCCAACTTGAAATCGGGATTCAGCGTCGTGACCTGCGTGTCCCAGTTCATCTTGTGCTCTTCTACAAGCTTTGCCAGCATCAGCGTGGTCAGCGCCTTGGTGTTCGACGCGATCATGAACAGCGTCTCGCCATCCGGCTTCGCCGTGCCGCCCAGCTCCTTGACGCCAAAACCATCGGCAAAGATCACCTTCCCGTCCTGTACCAGCCCGAGCGCGACTCCGGGAACTCCCGTTTCCCTTTGTCCCTGCTCGATGAAGCGGCCCAGCTCCGCGATCCGTGCCTGGTCCAGCGGGTTCGCCTGCTTGCCGGCGAAGGATTCGCGCGAATAACCCTTGGGCAACAGCCTGCTCAGCGCTATGCCAACCTGTCCGCTGCGTTTCCCGGCCACAGCGTCGGCCATATCTTCGATTACAACTGTCCAGCCGGTTCCCGAGTATTGGACCTGCGCCGCCACGCTGCGCTTCTCATTCGGCGAGGTCAGGTAGTCATACGCGCGCCGCTTACTCCAGCCGTCGCGGTCGGGAAGATCGTTGCTGACCATCACCGGCCACTTCGCCTCCGGCCTGTACGCCTTCCATGCCTCGGCCAGAGCTTCGTCATCGTCCTTTGCGGCAACGTCCACCAGCGCAATCCACGAGCCGCCCTCCGGAGCCTCCATGATCGTCGCCGGACCCTTTACCGTTACCGTCCAGTCCTTTGGAGCGATGAACGTGTTTCCCATGGCGGTCGTCTTCGGAGTGTCGGCGGCAACTCGCTCCGGGGCCTGCGGACCCGCTAGGTTCGCGGCAGGCGTCTGACTTTGTAGAAACAGCAGGCAAGCACCGAACAGGAGAATGGCCAATACCTTGGTACGTGTTTTCATAGTGCTGACATGTTACTCCCGCCGAGCTTTCCGTAGCGGTGATGGTGGACTATAAATCGCCATAGCGCAAATAATCGGAGACAGGCGTTCCGGGTTTGGGATTGTGAGTGCAATCGCCTGTTCTCAACAACAACCACTGTGCCGGGCCGTAGCAAGCGTATTTCACTAGGGTTTCACTCCTTGCATAGCTGATAATGCCGTAACGCTGTTGCACCCACCTTCACGGAAGATGGTACAGGCCCTGAAACGAATTCTGCCGTAAAGTATCCCCGCCTGAGAAACGGCGAATCGCGAACGCTCGCAGTGGCAAAGGAGAGCATCATGAGGAACCTGGGCGAAACTTCGAGGAAAAATTTGTATTTCCGCTTTCGGTTGCTGGCTTTCACGCTGGCGCTGCTGTGCGCGCTGACAGTTATCGGAATGCCATCCCTGCAGGCACAGACCCTGCATGTTTTGTACGCACTGACTGACCGACCCGGCGGGGATCTGTCCGGGCTGACCCTTGACCAGGCTGGCAACTTATACGGCACAACGTATTACGGCCCCAGTGTCGAGAGTGTTTTTGAGCTCAGACACGAGGATTCGAGTTGGCTCTTCCAGCCTATCTATTACTTTCACGCGCAGAATGATGGCCACGCCCCCTTCGCTCCCGTCGTCTTTGGTCCGGATGGCGCCCTCTACGGTACGACTATTCAAGGTGGCGAACTACCGTTTTGTTATTTCGAGCTAGGACCCTGCGGTACCGTCTACAGCGTGCAGCCTCCGCCGGGCCCCTGCGGGAGCGCGATCTGTTTTTGGAATGAGACTCGCATCTACTGGTTTGGAGTGTTCAATGGTGTTGGCGACGGCTACAACCCGGGCACCGGTCCTGTGATATTCGATCCCACCGGTAATATTTACGGCACTACCAACCTTGGCGGACTGCATGGCGACGGAACGGCCTATCAGCTGGTCAAGACCCAGAATGGATGGACGGAACACATTATCGCCAACTTTACGAGCAATGGTTCACCCGAAAACAGCGTCTCCGGACTTACTTTCGACTCGGCGGGAAGCCTTTTCGGAACGCTCGACATGGCAGGGTCGTTCGGCCAGGTGTTTGAGCTAACACCCTCCGGGCAAAGCTGGAATGAGCAAACGATCTACAGCTTTCAAGGCGGCAATGATGGAGCCTATCCCGTGGGTGGCCTGGTCTTCGATGCAGCCGGGAATGCATACGGCTCGACGGCCGGCGCATACCAGGGGCAGCCAGGCACCCTCTTTCAATTGTCGCCGCAGGCTGATGGCACCTGGAAGGAAACTGTGCTGTACGTATTTCCTGGCATTGGACCAGTCAATAATTTGACCATGGACGCCGCCGGGAATATTTACGGTACAACTCCGGGCTCTGCTGAAAACGAGGATCACAACGGCATGGTATTCAAACTGTCGCAGGTCAATGGTTCGTGGACCTTCACCCAACTTTACGAGTTCACCGGCGGTGATGATGGCGCATTCCCCGCCGGAATCGTAGCCGTCGATTCAGCCGGCAATATCTACGGGGTATGTGTTGCAGCAGGCGCGAACGAGCAAGGCACGATTTGGGAGGTCACGCCGTAGCCGAGCGTCGTTGGCACTCTTCGCGCGGCTCAGGTGGCGCAACATCGCCTTATCACTCGTTGACCGCTGGTCAGGTGTTGTTTACGCTATGGCCTGTTTGCAACAACGACCATTGTGCCGGGCCGTAGCAGGTGGATTTCGCTGGTGCTCCCCTCCTTACATAGCTCATAATCCCGTACAGAATTGCAGCCACCTTTACGAAGATGGCACCGGCCCTAGATCGAATTCTGCCTTAAAGGAGGGCTATCCATGCGAGGGACAAGATTTTTCATGGGACTGAGGGCCTTGGCAATCTTTGCAGTGAGCCTGTCGATGACGACCTGGGCAGCTGCTCAGTGGAACGAGAAGGTGCTGCATAACTTTACCAATAACGGAACCGACGGGTTCTTTCCCACATCCGGGCTGATCTTCGATGCTGCGGGCAATCTCTATGGCACAACTTTTAATGGTGGAGCTTACAACCGTTTTGGGACGGTGTTCGAGTTGTCTCCCGTGCCGGGCGGTGGCTGGACGGAGACGGTGCTACATAGTTTTAACAATGATGGCACGGATGGTTGGACTCCCACGGCTGGCTTGATCTTCGATGCCGCCGGAAATCTCTACGGAACAACTGGAAGTGGCGGCGCTTACCATGGCGGAACGGTGTTCGAGTTGTCTCCCATGCTGGGCGGAGGTTGGACGGAGACAATACTACACAGCTTCGGCAATGGCACGGATGGAGCCGGCCCCGGCGGCGGCAGCCTGATCTTCGATGCCGCCGGAAATCTTTACGGTACAACGACCTTGGGCGGCACTTTCAACTGTCCTAGTGACGGTGGGGGCTGCGGAACTGTGTTCGAGCTGACGCCCACGGTAGGCGGAGCCTGGACGGAAACGGTGCTGTATAACTTCCGCCGCGGCTCGGACGGTCATCTTCCCTATGCCGGTCTGATTTTTGACGCCACCGGCAATCTCTACGGCACAACCTTGGCTGGCGGCATCTATAACTGCAGCATATTGGCCCAACAGGGCTGCGGGACAGTGTTTGAATTGACTCCTGCAGTGGGCGGAGGATGGACGGAGACTGTGCTTCATAATTTCGATTTCGGCACGGATGGGAGCGATCCCGGAGGCTTGATTTTTGATACTGCCGGCAATCTCTACGGCACAACTTCCAATGGCGGCAACTACGTTGGCGGGACGGTCTTCGAGTTGACGCCAACCAGCGGCGGGGGCTGGACCGAGTCGGTGCTGTATAGCTTCAACCCGCAAGGTGGGGCCGGTCCCGGTGCCGGCCCGTTGGTCTTCGATGCCGCAGGAAGTCTTTATGGCACGGTCGGCGGTGGTGATGGCATTTACGCGGGTGGAACGGTATTCAAGTTGACGCGCTCAGGGGGTGGAATTTGGACGGAGACCGTCCTGCACAGCTTCAACGAGAACGGCACAGACGGATACCACCCCGGAGCCGGTGTCATCTTCGATGCGGCCGGCAAGCTCTACGGCACGACCGAGGACGGCGGCACCAATGGATGCGGATTGGAGCTCTGTGGCACGGTGTACGAACTGACGCCGATCAATCCGTGTATCCGATGCAGTCACGTTGGCCTCCGGTAAGTTCGATGCCGTCCTGGTGAATCCTCTTCGGACTGCTGTTGTTATATCGCCATAGCGCAAGCAATCGGAGACAGGCGTTCCGGGTTCGGGATTAAGAGTGCAATGACCTGTTATCGCCAGTTATCAGGCCAAGGCGACTCGTGTTGGAGGATTGAATATTTTCCCGACCCCTTTTTGGTGCTCCTTAGCAGTGGTAAAGTGACGAGATGCGTTGGGCTGCCCTGAGTTTCGTCCTCGCCGCCTCACTATGCCTGGCTGCGGTGGACAAGACTCCATCTCAGTCCGGTGTCAGCGGCTTGCCTCTGAACTTCCAGCGCCATACCGGCGACCTGGATGAAATGGTCAAGCGCGGCACCATTCGCGCCCTCGTCTTGTATAGCCGCTCGGGCTTCTTCTATGTTGATGGAAAACCGGAAGGCATTTCTTACGAGGCGCTGCAAGCCTTCGAGCAGTTCGTAAATCAGAAGCTGCGCAGCAGGCAGCGCGTCCAGGTCACGTTTATTCCAGTCCGCCCCGATCAGCTTGAATCGTACTTGCAAGAAGGTATCGGTGACCTGATCGCGTACCCAGTGGCCATGACTCCGGAACGGGCACAGCAAGTCGCGTTCTCGGTCCCTATCCAAACGGACGTGAAACAGATTCTCGTGACGGGGAAGGACTTTGGCCCGGTTTCCTCGTTGCAGGATTTGGGCGGGAAGAAAGTCTTCGTAAATCCCATTACCACGTACTACGGGAATTTGGAAAAGGTAAACGACTCATTACGGAAGCAGGGCAAGCCGCCTATCCTGATCGAGAGCGCCGACAAGAACCTGCTGGACGAAGACCTGCTGGAGATGGTGAATGCCGGCATACTTCCCGCAACCGTCACCATCACGGAGCGCGCCAAGCTGTGGGCCAGCGTTTTTCACAACATTACTCTTCAACCGAGTATCGTCATTGCGGACCAGGAGGACCTGGCGTGGGCGGTCCGCAAGAACAATCCGAAGTTCAAGGAATTGTTGAATGAGTTCGTCAAGACCCACGCCGCCGGAACGTCGTTCGGCAACACCCTGATGCGGCGATACCTCGAAAGCAACCAGTGGATCACCAACCCAACCAACGAAGAACAAATCAAGAAGTTCAATGAGCTGGCCAATTTCTTTAAGACGTACTCATCGCAGTATGGCTTCGACTACCTGATGGTGGTGGCCCAAGGCTATCAGGAGTCGATGCTGAATCAATCGGCAAGAAGTCCTGACGGTTCGGTTGGCATAATGCAGGTCAAGCCGTCAACCGCTTCGGCGCCACCCATCAGCATCCCCGACATAGGGAGCGCCGAAAACAATATTCACGCTGGAGTGAAGCTGTTGAACTCTATTGCGGAAAACTATTTCAACGACCCGAAGATCGATCCGATGAACCGCCTGCTGCTCACTTTCGCGGCCTACAACGCGGGACCCAATCGCATCGCCGATATTCGGAAGCAAGCACCAGCCCAAGGACTCGATCCCAACAAGTGGTTCGGCAACGTCGAGTTACTCGTGTCGCAAAAGGTCGGACAGACGACTGTCCAATACGTCAGCAATATTTACAAGTACTACATCGCGTATAAGCTTGTCGTCGAGCAAGGACAATCCTTGCAGTAAGCGGCAGCTCGGAACCGATCCACGTTCAGGAGCGGGTTCCACGGCAGCCCTCGATCACTGTCGCGAAATCGCCTATCGCAAGTGATCTGCGTGCGTGTCGAGGCATGCCACGTCCCGTCAGCGCTTGGCATGCGACAGCCAGCCCTTGCGTATAATTCCCCTCGTCATGCGTGAATGCCGAATTGCTTTTCTCATCGCTGCGCTCCTGCTAAGCAACAGCGGTATCAGCCTCGCCCAATCCAATGACGCCGTGATGCAGCAGGCCCTAAGCCCTTCGAGCCCGCTGCAAGAAAACCTGCGCGTGCTCACCGACGAAATTGGCGGACGCGTCCCGGGTACGCCGGCGTTTCAGAAAGCCGCGCAGTGGGCCGTCGATGGGTTCAAGGCCGCCGGCGCCGACTCGGTCCACACCGAGGAATTCACCATGCCGATCTCCTGGGTCGAAGGAGCCACCGAAGTTGAAGTGGTAGCTCCGGTGAAATTTCGCGTGCGTGCGCACTCGATCGCGTGGGCCCCGGCCCTGAAGCCGACGACGGCGCGCGTGGTGGATGTCGGCATGGGGACCGCTGCCGATTTCGCCAAGACCGGTGATGTGTCGGGTGCCATTGTGCTCGTCCACAGCGACGTGCTGAAGACCTGGGACGACCTCTTTCAGGAGTACTACCGTGCGCCTGGAATTATTGACCGGGCGCGCAAAGGCAAGGCGTTGGCCATTGCCTTTACCTCCAGCCGCGAGCACGACCTGCTGTATCGGCACATCAACGCCATGAATGGGAACATCGACGTCATTCCTCAGGTGCTGCTGGCGCGCGAAGACTCTGAACGGATTGCCCGGTTGCTGGCGCATGGCGAGAAGGTCCAGATGTCGTTGGCCATGCCGAATCGCATCGGGCCGACGATCACGACGCGCAACGTCGTGGCTGAACTGAAGGGGACTGAGCTGCCCAACGAAATCGTGATTCTGGGCGCTCACTTGGACTCATGGGAGCTGGGCACTGGCGCACTCGACAACGGATGCAATGCGGCCCTGGTCGTCGACACTCTCAGGGCGATCAAGAGCGCGGGCATTCGCCCTAAGCGGACGATGCGGTTCATTCTTTTCTCGGGCGAAGAACAGGGGCTGCTGGGTTCGTACGCGTACGTACGCGCGCACCAGAACGAACTCGACAGTATTGTGGCCGAGCTGGTGCTGGATGAGGGCAGCGGCCCCATCATCAGCTTCTCAACCGGCGGAAGGAAGGACGTTGACGCGGCCCTTACGCCCATGGTGCAGGCATTCGGTCAGTGGAACGCCAACCAGGTGACCAACGATGCCACGGTGGGCACCGACAACTACGATTTCATGATGCAAGGCGTCCCCACCATCCTACCGAACCAGACCGAGGCGAACTACCTGATCAACTATCACGCCAGCTCCGACACCTTCGACAAGGTTGACTTTGCGCAGCTCCAGAAAAACGAGGCGATGGCTGCGGAGTTGATGGTTGAACTGGCCAATGCGCCGCAACGCATCGGACCGCGCCTTACCCGGGGCCAGATTGAGGCGACCTTCAAAGAGACACACCTCGACGACCAGATGAAAGGCTTCGGCCTGTGGGATGCGTGGCAGAATGGCACGCGGGGACAGAAGCCGTGAGCCGAATTCTTCTGCGAAAAACAAGGTAGAGCGGCGCTTCAGCGCCGCGCCAGGCGCTGTCGAAACGGCATTAACGCGGCGCTGAAGCGCCGCTCTACCCGAGCCTTCGCGACTACAACCAATTCCAAGACTGATCTAAAGCGCCGTTCTACTCGTGCCGACTGCACCACTTCGCAAACTGGCCAAGCACCGTTCACCAACCTCCATCGCCAGAAGTTGCTATTGACTGGGCGGAGCCGCAGGCTTTGCTGCCGGCTTATGGGCCGGCGCTGCTGCGGGCTTCGCCGCAGGATGGCGCGGGTCGCTGATCTTGATACGAATGATCTTGGGCGGGTCGAATGGCCGATCGTTGCGAGGGTCACTCGACATCCGCGCAATCTTCTTCACCACGTCGAGGTCCTGACACTGTCCGAAGATGGTGTGCTTGCCGTTGAGGTGCGGCGTAGGAACTTCGGTGATGAAGAATTGCGAGCCATTGGTACCGGGCCCACTGTTGGCCATCGCCAGCCGGCCGGGCTGGTCGAAGGTGAGTTCGGGGCTGAACTCATCCTTGAATTTATAACCCGGGTCGCCAGTTCCATTACCGATGGGATCACCGCCCTGGATCATGAAATTCGGAATGACCCGGTGAAAGATCGTGCCGTTGTAGAGCGGTACGCCATTCATCATCTTGCCGGTCTTCGGGTCCTTCCAGGGCTTGGTCCCGGTCGCCAGCCCGATGAAGTTCGCGACGGTCAGCGGCGCCTGCTCGGGAAACAGCTGGCAGGTGATGTTGCCCGCAGTAGTTTCGAAGATGGCGGTCGTCTGAGCCGGGCCTTGAGCAGCGCTGGTGCCGCCTGCGGCCTGGCCCTGGGCCCCAGCGAAGCTGGTCAACGTAAAACATACAAGTACTGCCAATAGATTTCGCATAACTCTCCCCAAATGATTTTCGTTATTTTTGCGGTTGCGAGGGCTCCGTGGGCGCAATCTCGCGGCGCATGTCTTTCTTAGTTTCCGACTGAATCTGTCTGGCTGTCGCCTCTACCTCGGCGAACACTCGCATCAGATTTCCCCCAAGAATCTTATCAAGGTCAGCGGCTTTGTAGCCTCGGTCGTAGAGCGCCTGCGTGATCTTGGGAAGATCGGCGGCAGAGTCAATTCCCTGCGGCGAGCAATCGATGCCGTCGAAATCAGAGCCCAGACCAACATGGTCAATGCCCGCCACCTTCACCATGTGGTCAATGTGGTCGATAAGGTCGCTCATCGGTGGACGCGGCAGCTTGACCGCCAGGGCCGCTTTGGCCTCGTCCAGTTGTTTCTTCACCTCCGGCGTTTGCGCCTTGAGGAACAGCGCCTGCAGTTTCTCGTAATCCGGATCGTGCTGTTCCTTGAGCTGCTTCGCGCGGTCCACGTACTTCTGCGAGATGAAGCCGCAATAGAAATTGACCTGGGCGACGCCGCCGTTACGGGTCAGCGCGATCAGCATATCGTCGGTCATGTTGCGCGGTACATTGGTGAGCTCGCGCGACGAAGAGTGTGACGCGATGACCGGGGCGCGGCTGGCCACCAGCGCCTGGAAGAAGGTGCGATCGGCGACATGCGAAATGTCCACCATCATGCCCAGCCGGTTCATCTCGCGGACCACCTGGCGCCCGAAATCGGTGATGCCGTTGTGGTGCTCAAGGCTCTTGTCGTCCATGTCGCCGCTGGAGTCGCCAAGCTCGTTGGTGTTCGACCAGGTCAGCGTCATGTAGCGCACGCCGAGCCGGTAGTAGTCGCGCAGGATGCGGATGTCGCCCTGAATGGCGTGTCCGCCTTCGACCCCCAGCAGCGCGGCCAGCTTGTTCTGGCGACGGGCGGCGACAATGTCTTGCGTGCTGAAGGCCATCATCATCTTGTCGGGATGGCGGCGCGCCTGCTCGTAGACGGAGTCGATCATGTCAAGCGCGCGCACGGTCTCGTGTCCCTTGTTGGCCTTCGGCTCCACCCAGATGGAGAAGAACTCGGCGCCCAAGTTTCCCGGCCTTGATTTTGTTGAAGTCCAAATAGCCGGTGCCTGCGTCCTGCGAGAGATCGAAATTCTCATCCACGAAGCGGCCGGGCGTGTCGGCGTGCGTGTCAACGACCAGCGCCGAGTTGTGGATGGCGCGCGCGCCCGTCGCGACTCCTTTGGGCGAAATAGTCACCGCTTTGGAGGATGATTTCGGCGCACTAGTTTGCGCTGGATTAGAAGTCTGGGCAAGGGCAAGAGCAGGAAGGAAGAGTGCGAAAGTGAGCATCCGGGGGAGGCTTCGCATTACGATGATGGAGCTCCGAAGAGAAATGTTGGTGCGCTTGGATTCTATATGAAAGTTCAAGGCACCGAGGATGCGCTGAGCGTCGCAAACCGGCATCCTGCCGTACAGGTCAGCCGGCCGCGACCAATTCGCGGTCCTCGACCTCCGGTCCAAGAAGACGCCGGCCACGCAGCATATTGCGAAACTTCGGATGAGCGATTGCAATGAGGGCTTCAGCGCGCTGCTGCAGAGTCTTTCCCCGGAGATCGGCTATGCCAAATTCGGTTACCACGTAATGTACGTCGTTGCGTGAAGTGGAAACCGCGGCCCCTGCATCCAACTCGCGGCAGATACGCGAGATCGTGCCCTTGGAAGCCGTCGAGGGAAGAGCAATGATGGATTTTCCGCCGGCGGAGCGGCCGGCACCACGAACAAAATCTACCTGGCCACCAATACCGCTGAACTGGACGTTGCTGATCATTTCGGCATTGACCTGGCCCGTCAAGTCCACCTGCAGCGCCGAATTAATGGAAATCATCTTTTCATGCTGGCCGATGACGCATGGATCGTTGACGTAGTCGACGGGATGCATCTCGACAGCAGGGTTATTGTGCACGAACTTGTACAGCTTGCTGGTGCCCATTAGGAATGTGACGATGAACTTGCCCGGATTGATGGTCTTCTTTTGGTTGGTGATGACCCCAGCTTCAGCCAGAGTCACGACCCCGTCCGAGATCATTTCCGAGTGGATGCCGAGGTCTCTCTTGTGCGTCAGTGAGAGGAGTGCGGCATCGGGAATGGCGCCGATGCCGAGTTGAAGAGTCGCACCGTCGGGGACCAGGGAGGCAATGTGTTCGCCAATCCTGCGCTCGACTTCGCCAAGCTTCGGGGGTGCCAGTTCAACGATCGGAGAATCGCATTCGACGATCCAGGTCAGGGCATCGAGATGGATCTTGCTGCCGGCCGTGTGGGGAAGGTTCCGGTTCATCTGGGCGATAACGATACTTGCCGACTCGGCGGCGGCCTGGGTGTAGTCCGCGGAGAGGCCGTAGCTGCAGAAGCCCTGCTCATCGGGTGGCGTGACTTGCAGCAGGGTCACGTCGACGGGCAGAATCTTGCGTTTGAAAAGACGCGGCACTTCGGAGAAGAAGCAGGGAGTGAAAGTACCGCGATTCTCCTGCACAGCTTTTCGAGTAGGGGCGCCGAGAAAGAATCCGTTGAAGCGAAAGCTATGCTCCATCCCGGGTTGGGCAAAGGCGGCGGGGCCCATGGCGACCATGTGCACGATTTCCACATTCGAAAGCTCGGGGGCCCGCGCCACCAGGGCCTCGACCAGCGCAGTCGGTTCGCTGCAGGCGTGACCGAGTACGACGCGGTCCCCGGATTTGACCGCCTCAAGGGCCCGCTCGGCCGAGACGAACTTCGACTTGTAGATGGATCGCCATTCCTTCATGAGTGCCTCGTCCTGTGTGGTGCTCGTGGTTTGTGTGCGGACGGTGATCGCCCCAAGCGCCAGAACTTCCGACATGCAGCGTACCTGTAACAGTAACAAGCTAAGGTGTGGCACGGCGAGAACCTGCGTCACGTCCACATGTGACGTTGCGCGGTCGCAAGCTTGTTACATGACCATGTGCACGCCGTCACCGACAGGCAGTGAGACAGGCCGTTACGACTTCGCCGGGATCCCGCGTAGAAGAATCTCTCGACCTTTTTCCCACACGCTGCGGCTGAGTCCGCGCGGCGAGAAACAGGATCGACTTCCTTCTTCCCCCAGCGTTCAATTGTGCCCGTGCTCGCAGGGTTTCGCGATTGGTCCTGGCTAACTTCACATGGTCAGAACGACGCGGAATTGTGCGTCGCCGCTCATCATTCGCGCGTAGGCCTCGGCCGCTTTTTCGAGCGGATAGGTCTCAATCATGGGACGTACGCCGGTCAGTTCGGCGAAGCGCAGTGTGTCCTCGGAATCGGTAGGTGTACCCGAGGCCCAGCCTTGAATTGTTCGGCTGCCGTTGATGAGCTGTAGCGGCGTGACCTCAATGGGATCAACAGTTGCGCCTACTACCATGAGCTTGCCGTTCGGCCCCAGACCGTCGATCAGCTCGGACATCGCTTTTGAGCTGGGGGCTGTCGCCAGAATTACCTGTGCGCCGCCCAGTTTTTGCAGGGCCTCGGCTGCGTTCGTCGCTTTGCTGTCGATGTACACGCTGGCCCCGAGTTTCTTTGCAAGCGTTTCGTTTTCCGCCCCACGCCCGATGGCCGCGACCCTATAACCAAACTTGTTCGCGAACTGAATTCCGAGGTGACCCAAACCGCCGATACCCTGCACCGCAACCAGGTCGCTGGGGAGTGCACCGCTGTGCCGCAGCGCGTTGAAGGTCGTAATTCCGGCGCAGAGCAACGGGGCTGCGTCGACGTCACTTAGACTCTCCGGTATCGCTGCCAAAGCCTCTACGGGAGCCAGCATGTACTGCTGGTATCCGCCGTCATAACTGATGCCCGAGATTTGCAGATTGCGGCAATTGCGAAAGTCTCCGCGCCGGCACTGGAGGCACGTATTGTCCTGGCCGCCGTGCCAGCCGACACCCACGCGCTGCCCCTTCTTCCACTCGGAAACACCGGTACCCACTTCATCGATAATGCCGGCGACCTCGTGTCCCGGAACGCGGGGATATTGAATTCCCGGCCAAGCGCCTTCTACCGTGAGCACATCACTGTGGCATACGCCACAGGCCTGCACCTTGATGCGGACGTGCCCTGCGCCCGGCTTGGGAATTTCACGCTCGACGATCTGGAAACCTGTGCCCGGCTTGGAAATCTGCGCTACCTTCATGGTTGTTACCGCGACTGCCGTTGCCATAAATCCTCCTATGAATTCTTCTTCTATGAACACGCCATTCCTGGGGAGACTCTGATTAAGTCCGGGGTTTGAAAGGGCACGGCTTCGCAGGTGGCTAAAAAACTCGCTTTCGACCGCATTTGAAGGGGCGTACCTTTAGGTACGCCGCCGTAAGTCTTTCATATTTGTCATCCCGAACCGACTTTAGTCGGTGAGGGATCTGGGGTTTTGCCCGTTTCAGCGACCTGTTCAGCCGTGCCGCAAACGTCGCAAGATAAAAGAGGGCTTGAGCCCCTGCGGGAACATCCTCGGGCTTAATCAGAGTCTCCCCAGGGGCTTTAGATACGCTGATCCGGCAAAAGTTTTAGCAGAAATCGAGTTTTTGTTAATTGCCGCCAGAGAACCCGAGACCGCATGAAGACGCGGTTATCAAATTCGTGCGACAGGGGCAGATGATGTCCGCGAAGCGCCAACCGCTGAACATTACAGCGAACCCATAACGGTCTCGTTGGCTCAGGACGAACCGTAAGAGCGCAGCAAGATCTACTTCACCGAAAAACTCCATGATGTTGGACTGTATCAACTCGACGCTGATCTAGGGAGTGCAGGATTTCTGTTATGCACCTGAGTGAATCGGGAGGATTAGAAACGGACGACAGGCGTCAACTTCTTTTTCAGAGAAGCCATGGCAGGTTGATTCGAGCTGTTCCCGTACCATTCCGGACGTCGGGCCTGCATCGTCGGGAGTCCAATCCGGCAACAATCTGGCAATCAGTTTGACTGGTTACGGCTGGCTGGTGGCACAATTCCGTTCATTCGCAAGTACTCCACCATCTGCCCGTAGTGATCGAATGCGTGCTCGACACCGAATACCGCCAAGCGCAGGCGGGTTGATTTGCTGCTCCCTGGCGTCTGCAACATGTTCTCGATGGTCAAGCTAGCCGCCGCCTTGTGACCCTGCGCAAATGAATCTTTCAGAAAGCCGATGATCTCGGCCTTGGTCTTAACGTTTTGCGGACCGTTGCCGTCCTTCAAGCCTTCTGGCAACTTATCTCCCGTCAGCGGAGACCAGATGAAATAGTTGGAAGCGGCGACATGCTTGACCTGCCCCGCAAAGGTGCGCACACCTTTGTAGTCATCGCCCGGAATGTTCAAGCTCTCCGGAGTGAAGTTGTATTTCTCCTCCGGCATGGCTTCAGCGACATCCAGAATTTGCTTTTCCACGTTGCTGATCTCGCGGTCAACGACGGCCGCGACGCTTGGCGGTTGCGCCTGAGGTGCGCTCGCAGCTGCAGCGCTCTTGGTGCCCTGTGCCAAGGCCGTAACAGCAAACATAAGCACTGCCGACAGCAAGAACATTCTTATGGGTTTCATTAAAGTGACTCTCCTCAATTTGTTTCGCTCTGCCCCAACTTCTTACGCCGTGGGACGCCTTCGGGTCAACCACACGTGCAGCCCGGCGGCTGCGCCTCGGCACAGGCACAACGGAACTTAGACCAGCGCAGTCCCCGCCAGTTAGCAAGGGGAGCGCAAGAAATCGGCCCGGGCTGGTCAGACTGTTCTGTGCCGCCCACCTGCTTGCCTGTGTTCCCGCCGTGCGGCCCAAATTTGGCTTTCTGGGCGGCACGGCGCGCTCTCGGGAGCAATCTGTATGCGCTCGGCGTTCCCGAGAAGACGATTCAGGCGATCCCGCGTCACGCGAACGTGAAGACGACGAACACGTATTACATCAAGTCGGCATCAGCTGACGCGCAGGCAGCGATGGCACTGCTCGAAGATGATCCCGCGATTGGGCAATGATTGGGCAACAGAACCCGAGGCTCCCCGGCCATCGGTTGCGGTAAACTGAAGCAGCACCAACCTGTTACGACGAGCGGCCCTGTAGCTCAGATGGATAGAGCAGCGGTTTCCTAAACCGTTGGTCGGCAGTTCGACTCTGCCCAGGGCCTCCATTGTTTTCAAACCTTATAGATACTCTCGGTGTCATCGTCACCCGCTGGCGTTTGCCTCTGGTTTGCGGATTTTGACGAAGTAGTTTCGGAACCATCCTCTACGCCCAGACGATCAACCATCCGATATTCGCGCGTGGAACCAGACGCCCGTAGAGATCCACCGTGATCGAGACAGAGGAGTGCCCGAGCTGGTCCCGGACGGAGTTGGTCCGATTCAAAGTTCCGGAATCACATTGGTTTTGCCGCGGAGCCGGGAACAGGCGACAACACCGCTCCTCCTCGCAACTCGCTCAGCCGGGCGCAATGATCGAACCAGTCAACCAAGTCATGTCTGCCCTGAAGGCCAGCCAAAGCGCCGCCAACCAGATCCTGCAACGCTGGCAGATGCGTCTGCTTGTAGGTACGCAGACATTCAGACGACAGACCGTGGAGATTCGCAATGTCATAGAGGCCAGCAAAGTCATATGCGATTGGCTTGAGCCAGCCGGTTTCGGTAATAACAAGCGGATTAACCAGGTCGGCAAGTGGACGGTCCTCATAACTCGTGGTGCCGCAGTCGCCCAATAGGCCGGCGTAGGCGTCGCGTTGCTGCCACAGCCCCTGGGCTGGGGCCAAGTCGCAATGGACGCGAATTTCCTCGGGTAGTTCGTTCCGCAATGCAAGCACTACCAGGTATAGCCGCGCGAAATTATCGGAGCTGTAGAAAGAGCTATCCACCAGCGATCGTGCGCGGCCTGCGCGGGCGACTGGCCGGATTTGCAAGGCACGCGCGCCCAGGCTGACGAGCGTGTCGGCCAGGTCGGGCAACTCGGGAATTGCACTGCTGGTCAGCGAGATCGCCGCCGCAACCGGTCGGTTTATCGTGGCCAGCCGTTGCAGCGCGGCGCAAGCACGCTCGAAGGCGTCGGCTCTTCCGCGCAGCGCGTTATGGGAGGCCGCCAACCCATCGAAGCTGATGGCGATACCGTCCAGCAAAGAAAGAGTTTCATCCATGCGGGTGGTGGCGAGTAGTCCGTTGCTGACCATCGTCACCCGAAAACCCAGCTCTTGCGCCTTGGTTACGACGGAATGCAGCGGTTGATATACAAGCGGCTCGCCACCCGACAGGCTGATCATCGTATAACCTTCGGCGCGCAGTACAGCCAGGCCCTCGCACAGGACTTCCGGGTCGAGTGCGCTTTGCTGCCGCGGATTCGATTCGGAGTAACAGTGCAGGCACGCCAGATTACACAGCCGAGTTGGATGCAAATGGATAATGCGGTCGGGCAGAAAGCCAGACCGCATTGCCGAATTCATTCCTTGTGGCATTTCAGTAATCGACTCCAGCCGGCATTTTCCCCGCAAGCTCATCGACGTTGAATGCTACTTGCACATGGTAGTGGTCCCAATCGATGATTCCGTAGGGGAAGACCTCCCATTTTGCAATGCCCGTCCTCGAAGATACCGTGCTCAGATCAGGGAACTTATCGGTGAAGTAGTCGATGCAAATGCCGTAGATGCAGGGATTGAATCTTCCGATCGTGAGACCTTCGATAAGTACGCGACCGGCGAGTTCATGAATGGTGGCGTCGGTCAAGTTGAAGTTGGCCAGACGCTTTGACATGCGTGCAGATAACTCTTTGCGGTTCATGCTTAGCTCCTTGTGATGTTGGCGGTATAGTTCGTGGCCGTGGATTTTGTTGGTTCGCAACGGCCCCGTTGACACATTTCGCGCCATTATTTGGTCAAACAGTCTGATAGTGACCCCACGAGCCGGTGCGTTTCATGGATTCCATTTCTTTTTGCTGGATTGAGTTTTCTGGGTGGGAGTCGTCCCTTACCCTTTCTCTGGATGCAGGAAACGAACCAAAGCGGTATTGCGCAGAACACGTACTTCCACTCGGCCGGGACAGTCGAAAAAAGGTAACGCTGTCGCCTGTTCCTCAGGTCTCGGCATGGCAAGTGTAGCCACCATCGAAATAGCTACCAAATACAGCCGCTTGGACAGCGCTGAAACGATAGTGATCCCACTTGCACTATCGAGTGAAAGGGCAAGGGGGTGACTCCACCCAAAAAACTAAATCGAGAAAGAGAAATGAAACCCATGAAACGCACGCTGCTGTTGTTGTCACTATCACTTTCGTTCTTGTTGGCTTCAACCGCCTTTGGAATACAGAGTAAGCCATCTGCAGTCACCTATATTGACGGGGCAGGGCACCAGCTCATCTACAGTTTTGCCAGCGGAAACAACGGCCACCTGGTCGTCAACTACGGAATTGGCCCCAATGGCCCCTGGAATTGGGCCGACCTGGGTCTGCCTGCGGGTGTTTCTGCCGTGTACGCTCCCACTGCCATCATGTATCAGAGTGGTAGCCAGCAACTTATCTATGTCTTTGCCACGGCCAGCAATGGCCATCTCGTCGTCAACTACGGATTTGCGCCCCCCGGTGCCCGGTATTGGGAGGACCAGGGTCTGCCCGCGGGTTCTTCCGGCGTTTATAGTCCGGCCGCCGTAGCTTACGGAAGCGGCGCCCAGCAACTGATTTCTGTCTTTGCCACCGGGAGCAATCACCACCTCGTCGTCAACTACTGGGATGGCTCCTGGCATTGGGCCGACATGGGTCTGCCCCCAGGTGTTTCTGCCGTGAACAATCCAGTCGCCATTATCTTCCCGAGCGGTGGCCAGCAACTGGTCTATGTCTTTGCCGAGGGCAGCAACGGCCATCTCGTTCTCAACTACGGGTTTGCCCCCCCGGGTCCGCGGTATTGGGAGGACCATGGTCTGCCCACGGGTGCTATCGATGTATCCGCACCTACCGCGATCACCTATGCGAGCGGTGGCCAGCAACGAATCAATGTCTTTGCCGTGGCGGACAATGCAGACGGTAAGGAACACCTCGTCGTCAACTACTGGGATGGCTCCTGGCATTGGGCGGACGAAGGGTTGCCAGCAGGAGCTTCTCTCCTGGAAGACCCGGTCGCCATTACCTACGTGAGCGGTGGTCAGCAACTGGTCTATGTCTTTGCCACGGCGGGCACCGGCCTGTTCGTCAACTACGGGATTGCACCCCCTGGCACCCGTTATTGGGCCGATCAAGGTCTGCCCGCGGGAGCTTCTGCGGTCTACACGCCGAGCGGGATCACATACTTGAATTCGTTGGGAGATCGACTGATCTATGTGTTTGGTAGAGCGGATAACTGGACTAGTCACGACCTGGTAGTAGATTACTGGGCTGGCTACTGGTCCTGGGCCGACCGAGGAGACCGATAACCAGTTGACCATAGCGGTGGGGTGAGCTTCCCCTTTACTCGCCCGCCATTTACCTTCAGTCGCGCTGCCGGGTGCCCCAGGTTCGCCCTTCTTTTGGGCTAACCTCGGATCGCAGGCTCGACACTGCTAGCGGGGGTGGATTCTGTTCTTCCTTACCAAAGTGATGTGGGAGATCGAATCCGAGTGGACGCCAGAGATCGTGGGTTGAAATCTTCGTGCGCCAGTCCGGATCTTCCTCGACCCAGGTTAGCGTCCAAAACACGGACGCGAACCTGGGGCACCCGGCGATTTGCTGAAACTCGGGGTGAAAATCTACTCCTATAATGATCATCGTTCGGCGCCTTTCTCCCGAGCCTGTTGGTCGGTCAGCACCACCAACTCTACTCGGGCACGGGAGCCGACATTGTGATGGAATCAATAGCACAAGTTGCCGGATCGGGTGTATCGCTTTGGCGTAACTTGTGCAATCGCCTGTTTTGTCAAATTCGCTGGTTGGATCTCGGCTGCACGTGGCATAATCCGTGCACTAACAAGGGGAACGCTCAACGGCTCGTATTCGTAGAGGAGACCACAAGTGAACCCGAAATCACTTTCCACCTCAAGGCTGATAGGTAGTTTACGTAGGCTCGCCTGTGCGGCAGTGCTGCTTTATGCCTTCGCAATTCTGGCAGGAGGGACGCTGCAGGCGCAAACTTTCACCGTCATCCATTCCTTCGGCGGCGGACCGGGCGGCATCCTCCCGATTGCTGGACTGATCGAAGACGCGAGAGGAAACCTGTACGGCACCACGACTGACAACACTACCCTTGGTCCAGGCAGCGCGTACAAGCTGACCCATGTGCAGGCAGGGTGGACGCTCAGCGTTCTGACCCGGTTTGGCCAGAACGGCCTGGACGGGTACCTGCCGCTATCAGGTCTGACGCTTGGGCCTGACGGTGCTTTCTACGGAACTACCTGGCTCGGCGGTGGGGGCGGCGGCGGGGGTGACGGAACAGTGTATCGGTTGAATTCATCTACGAGTGTCTCGCACACCGTGATCAATCGATTCTCCTATGCTGACGGCGCGCGCCCTTTAGAAGCCGCGGTGACCTTCGATAGCGCGGGCAACATCTTCGGCACAACGTCGGACGGAGGTTCTGGACTCGGAGGCACCGTCTTCGAGCTCATCCGCAATGGCAATCAGTGGACACATTCGGTGATTTACAACTTCAGCGGGCCACGGGGATGGCGCAGAGCCGGACGGTGGATTACTTTTCGACTCAGCCGGCAATATCTTCGGCACTACAATTGAAGGCGGTGATTATACTTGTTACTGCGGGGTAGTGTATGAGCTCTCACCGTCAGCCGGAGGTTGGAACTTCCGCGTGCTTTACACCTTCCGGGATCGCGCCACCGGATGGTGGCCCGAAGCCGGCCTCGTAATGGACCCAGCTGGAAACCTGTACGGAACGACGACAGGGGGAGGATGGGCAAACGCGGGAACCGTCTTCGAACTCTCCCCTGCGGGAAACGATTGGAACTTCAGCACGATCTACACTTTTGCCGGACGCGGCGGCGGTTCGGAGCCGTTCAGCCCTGTGCTTTTGGACGCAGCCGGAAATCTCTACGGCGCAACCGTTTTTGATGGCGCCTATGCTCACGGCTCGGTGTTCAAGCTAACTCCCACCCACAGTGGATGGGTGTTCACCTCTCTGCATGACTTCCAGTCCTCACCCGACGGAGCGTATCCTTACGGAAATCTTGTGATGGACGCCAGCGGCAACATCTACGGGACGACGTATGAAGGCGGGGACTACGGCCTTGGTACCGTGTGGGAGATTACGCCGTAGGTCTTCTTGCTTGCCGGGTGCCCCAGGTTCGCCCTTCTTTTGGGCTAACCTGGGATCGCAGGCTCGACACTGCTAGCGGGGGTGAATTCTGTTCTTCCTTACCAAAGTGATGTGGGAGATCGAATCCGAGTGGACGCCAGAGATCGTGGGTTGAAAATGTTCGTGCGCCAGTCCGAATCTTCCTCGACCCAGGTTAGCGTCCAAAACACGGACGCGAACCTGGGGCACCCGGCTGACGGCATCCTCGACCGTCTCGTTCACAATGCTCATCGCATCGAGATGCGCGGTGAGTCCATGCGGAAGAAACGCAATCCGCCGCAGGACGAGAAGAAGGAATGAACGAAAGCCAACATCTTTAGAGTACGGGATGGCGATTTTGCAACGGCTATCGCTCTGTACGACCCCTGAGCGGGAAAGACCGGGTACAAAATACCGCCGCCATTGCGACCCATGCGCTCATCACACGGGTCCAAAGGTTTGGAAACATCTTGTACTCTGCTTCGCTAATCGTTCTTATAACGCGGCTCTGATACTGAGAGACATATTGGCCGTCGATGATAGCGACGTTCGATGCCCCGCCTGTCGTTCGGTAGAAATAGATGAAGGTGGCAACGGCATAGACGAGCAATCCCCAACCGACGAGTGAGAACGCATCGGCGGAAAGTGCTAAGTGCGGCTTCGCCTTTGTCGCGTTGGCACATAGCACAGCGCCAGCTAGCAGGAAGACGGCAGGGATAACCCATATCGGAGAGAGAATGGTAAGGAAGGTAGCTATGTGCAAGACAAGACAGGTCGCAGCCGCGCAAACCAAAAGTGCTATGCCCAGTCTGTCCGTAGCACCTCGCATTTGCGTGTCGCCTTTCAACTTGGCGCTTTCAGTCAACAGTATTTCACAGCCGATTGTTTAGTTAGCGTAAACAGGCCAATGCATGCTCAATCGGCGCCTGCGGTCGCCCTGGAGCGGCCCTTGATCCTTTCTTCTACAAAAGGAAGCAGGGGCAAGGGGCTGCCGCCCCTTTCCCCTGCACCCCCAATCCCCGCCGAGCCGCCTCCGCTTCGCTTCGGACAATCTCGCTTGACGATTCCGAACACTTGCGCCACAATCACCGTGTCAGCGTCGCTTCGCTCCGACTGCTGTTCACCTTCGCTCCGGAATGCCGTTCGGCTTCCCTCCGGAACCGATGTTCACCTTCACCGGAATACCCAGCTTACGTTGTCGCTGGACAGTAGCCGCGTGCCTTACCTGCCGGTGCAGTGTTTCAACGGCGTCACCCAGTCCTCGGCGAGGAGAAAGTGACGCCGCTTTCAACTCTAGCTATGTGTTCAGAGCTATTCATTTTCACTGCGCGCTTCCTGTAACGTCCACAACATCGAGCGACACCATCCGCGCGACGGAGTCGGGAATCTCCATCACTGAGAAGAGCGAAACGGGGAGGCAGGTAAGCCCTGCTTATTATAGAGATTGCAGTCGGGACTGTTCTCCCATCCATAACGAACGTAGACCGGCGCACCTACGGCGGGACTCGACACCACCACAGAAGGGCCATCGATATGCGCCTCGGCCGGTACGAACTTGCGCTCTTCACCTGCGATCTCGAATCCCCGCAGTGCTCCGCCCTTGGCCGTTAGACCGCTTTCCGCGTGAGAGAACCACACTCTCAATGCGTGGTCGTCAGTCGAAGTCCGTCGATAGAGCGGACCGGAATATTCAAGTTCTTCTCCATAAGCGACGGCCCGGGCAGCGAGAGCCAGTCGCAATCCGACGTCCTGCTTGTTAATGGGGTGCACGTCGTCAGGATTACCGATGTCGATGGTCACCACCATTGCGGTTTTGCGAAGAGCCAGTGCGCTGAGTTGGCCTTCGCGGACTTCAGGCCAATCTTCGGTGGCATCGGACTTGAAGTTAGATATCTGGGCAAACAGGAAAGGGAAGTCTCCTTCTGCCCAGTCGTCTCTCCAGTCCTGGATCAGAGTTTGAAACACTCGTCCATAGATGGGCGCGCGCTCCGGACCCGAGTTGGCTTCGCCCTGGTACCAGATCACGCCGCGAATCGAAAACCGTGTCAGAGGTGCGATCATGGCATTGTAGAGATTGCCCGGCCCCCAGGAATTCGGATCGGGACGCCAGGGGATTGCCGGAACCGGTTTACCGGCAGCCTGTGCCCGTTCAACCTCTCTCTTTTCTTCCTGCTGTTGTAAGAGGGTGGTTGCCAGTTTGTCGGTCATCGCAGCCCGAGCCGCGAATACCGGCATCAAGCCTGCGTCTGCAGACAGGGCGCGCAAACTTGTCCAGGCTTCGGCCGGCGTTCCTCCCCAAGAAGACTCGATGAGGCCGATTGGGACCTTCTCTTGCTGTTGCACGTTACGAGCGAAGAAGTACGCGACCGCGGAGAATTCGCGCACGGACTCCGGAGTACAGCTGGTCCACGGGACTACTTGCGCGTCATCGAGCGGATAGCTGGAGAATGCCCTGGTGACTTTCAACAAACGTATGTTGGGAAATTGGGCAGCGGCGATTTCTGTGGCCGCGTTTGCCACCTTGGACAACTCGAATTCCATGTTGGACTGGCCTGAGGCGACCCAGACGTCTCCCACCAGAACGTCGCGTAGGATGATGTTGTTGCGGCCTTTGACGGTCATCTCGAAGGGCCCGCCGGCTTCACCGGGAGCCAGATAAACGCTCCAGCGTCCCAGATCGTCGGCGATCGCGGCGGAGGACTGTCCGCGGAAGGTGACGGTGACGGATTCGTCAGGGTCGGCCATCCCCCAGACGTGCACGGGCGACTGTCTTTGCACGACCATGTGATCAGCAAAGAGAGCCGGCAGGGTGACGTCGGATCGAGCCGGGGAGGTTAAAGACGCCAGCAACAAGATGAACAGCAGGATGAAGCGAAGAGCAGCGGAGGGAGAGCTTTTCATCTTTCTGCTTCTCAGATCAAGCCTGCAAGAGACCAGGTCGTGTCCATCACTGGGGCGGGTGAGTCATCTCCATGGCCCAAACCGATGCCGGGCGCATGTACATACTCGCGCGATAGTTGCCAGTGATGTCCCACGCCTCGGGCGTCCGAAACCAATACCCTTTAGTTTCATAGCTCACGTGAAAGACACCCCAGGCGGTGCGGTAGGCCTCATCCTTCATTCCCTCGCCCAGCATGAAGCCCGCCAGCGCCAGCGTGGTACCGGTCCAGACCTCCTGCACTTGTTCGTTGGTGCGAATGATGTCCCCGTTGGGGGCGATCCCATTCACCGCACCCATTTCGCCTTTGGCAAACTTCATCACATTAAAGTCGAATATTTTCTTCAGCGCCTTTTGGCGCATTTCAACCGGAACCAGGTCTCCCAGACCGATCATGTCGGCATACCATTGTCCTGCCAGTTGGTCGGCCTGAATGCTGTCGCGATACTCGCTTTGGGTGTCGTACCGAAAATATTCGCCATTCCAAAGTTTGTCGACATAGGACTTCTGCGCCTTGGCGAACATTTCGTGATAATGCGAGGCACTGGGACCGTCCCCTAAGGCTTTTCCTATCTCTTCCGAAGCGCGAAGGGCTCCGAGCCACAGACTGCCACTGTAGGCACTCGGGCCGCGCACCACCCAATCGTCATAGGTTTGATCGGGATATCCTTCGTTGGCAGGCAGGCCGCTGTTGTCGTGATCGTATTGTGTCAGGTACGCAATCGCTTCCTGCACCGCAGGCCAGGTGTTCTTCAGGAAGGTAAGGTCTGAGCGCCCAGTCAACACATAGTCGCGATATACCATCAGGACAAACTTGGAGTTCAGGTCCTTCCAGCCGTCGGTATTTTGCCAGCTAAATTGGTTGACCAGAACAAAGGGGTCTTCTTGCGGCACGCCAAGATCGTGCGCAACAGCGCCTTTCTTCTTTCGCACACGAAATGCCGGATCGTTTTCCTGCTCAGATTTCCATTGCCAGATCATCTTTCCGTCCCACTGGCGAGGTATGGTGTCGGCGAATTGACGCAACACTTGCTTGTCAATATCAGGCCAGAACTTCGCCAGCGGCAAGGAGCCATAAAAACGCACATCCAGCGTGCCGTAAAAGGGATAGTCAAAGCACTCCAGAAAGGCAAAGTTGGGAGTAGTTTTCGGATCAGCTGTAGTTTCTCGTCCCCAGACCGAGGCGCCGTCGGCGATGATATACAGTTCGTTAAAAAGCATTCCTCTGTACCACAGCGGCTTGGTTTCGTCATTAACGTAGGAAGCCTGCCAGTGATCGATCGAATCGCTCCAAGTCTGTCCCTTTAGCAAGCCCTCGCGAGCGATAGACCATGCGTTCGTACCTGTCGTTCCAAAAAAATCCGTATAGTGGCGGTTCCACTTTCGCCCTGCTCCAAACTCTACAACCGGAAGGTCCCAGGAGAGGACTACGGGAATTACTCGGCTTTCCCCTGGCTGCAATGTAAATCGGACTGCGATGGCGCCCGCCAGTCTTTCACCACTGCTGATCCAGTTTTCGTCATCGTTGCCAAGTTTGCCGTCTTTCGAGAACGGCTCCCAAACTGCTTTGCCGTCGCCGTCGGTCTGGAAGGTTGTCTGGTAACTGACCTCCACTCCGGGAGACTCCAGTGCAGCGATCACGAATTGGCCATCCCACTCATTCTTCACCGGCCCGCTGCGTACACGATCAAAGACGATTCCTTTCATCGTTCCCGCGGATCCAATCGCCTCGCTGCGATAGCCGTTGATGTCGCCCTGGCTCAGAGCGTCGTGAAAGTCATGCGAAAAACTCCGGAACCAGCCCACCATGTTCGTCCACGAAAGCATGACGGAAACTGTGACCGCATGGTTGGTCGGATTGTCCGCGTGCCAGCGATAGACCGCTAGCGGATAGCTGCTCTCGCGATAATTGCCTGGGAGGATGGGCGAAAACTGCTCCAGGACTACGTGTGCGGGAAACTTATCGTTTCGATAGTCGAACCAGGACTTTGGATAGAGGGCGTAGTAGTCGCCTGCTCCGACCGGATAGTCCCAGTTCCAACTGCTTAACTCCTTGGTCGGAGGGTGGTCGGTAAACAGGACCTGAGCAAACCCTTTTGTCTGGTCAGCCGACTGTTGAAACATCGCGAACTGATTTGCATAGACCGTCTCATGGACGTTCGCACCGGTCTTGATATGCCAGCGCGAAAAATCGCCTCGATAAGTACGCGAAAACGTGCCCGCACCAAATCCACCCACCGGTGCGCCTTGCCAATAACCGTCGTCAATGTGATCGGCAGGAAGAGCGGGTTTGCGAGTCCCCGGGTTGGTAAGAGAAAGACCGATGGGTCGTTTCCAGGCCGCCTTGGGAATTTCACCGGACCAGGAAACCGACGTTAGAACGAGAATGGACAGCACAAGTTGAAGAACGCACCGTGTCTTCACGGAACCTCCCGACGGAAACCGACGCAGGCTCGAACGGTCGCAATTCTCAACCAGACCGTGGTCTCGTATGTTAGTAGAAAATCGTTATTCTTGCAAAGAAATTCCATGCAAAGACGCAATTAGGAATCGGAGTTTACGCCACGAGGAGGCCGCCGCCGACACCCATGCTATCTTTCGAGAGTGTCGCCCCCACATCCAGACCGCACAGTCGATGGCGACATCCAGCAGGGGAGAGAGCCTCGAGTCGTGACCCCAACCAGCCATTCCGCACTCGACCGGCGCTTCGTGGTCCTCCTTGTACATCTGGGATTCAGCCTGACCGGCATGTTCATGGTGCTGCTTGGGCCTGTCCTGCCCGTGCTTGCCGGACATTGGTCGCTGCGTGACTCCCAGGCTGGCTATTTCTTCGTTTCCCAGTTTCTTGGCGCGTTTCTGGCCAATATCCTCTCGGGAGTGCTCATCCCAGCGGCCGGTTTTCGGTCGGCATTTGTTCTCGGATTCATGCTGATGGCGATGGGCATGGGACCTCTCGGCATCGTCCCCGGGACGTTAGCGTTGGTGCTGGTCTTCGTTTGGGGGAGCGGAACCGGTTTCATTACGGCGGCCACGAACCTGTGGATCGGGCAGGCAAGTTCGAAGGACTCCGGAGCTCTGAGCCTGGTTAATTTCTCCTGGACGACGGGGGCGGTTGCGTGTCCTTTCCTGGTTTACCTCTGCCGCACGACTCAACAGGTCACCACCTTCTTTGGAATTCTTGGAGCTGGAGCGGCGCTCCTGGTTATCGCCTTTGTCACCATCCCCGGGCAGGCTCTGCAGATAGACGTTAAAAGACCAACGCCAGCCGAAAGCCCCCTCGCTGTCAGGGTTCCCGGCCGTTTCATCCCTGTTTTCGGACTCTTGTTATTTCTCTATGTCGGAATCGAGACCGCGCTGGGCGGGTGGCTGGCAACCTATGCACGCCGGATTACGGGAGGTGCCGACCTGAAGCCCTGGATTGTGACTCCATCGTTTTTCTGGGGAGGGCTCATGCTCGGAAGGGCGTTTGGGCCCGAGATATTGAGGCGGATCTCAGACCTTCGGGCCGCGCAGATAGGGCTGGCGGTCGCGATCACCGGCACGGCGCTGCTGACCGGCGCTCGAAGCCTCGGGCTGGTATTCGCAGAGTCAGTTCTTGCCGGCATCGGATGCTCCCTCATTTTCCCTGTCCTGGTTGCCAAACTAATCGAGCGCTACGGAGTCGTCGCCCAACGGGTGGCTGGCCCCATGCTGGCACTGAGTGGTCTGGGAGCAGCCTCAGTCCCTTGGCTGGTCGGCTTCGTATCTTCAACTGTCGGAGGCCTGAAGGCCGGCCTGGGAGTGCTAATTCTCTTCCAGGTCGTGATCCTGGGCCTCCTTCCCAGACTCAAAAAGCCGCCTCCCTTCGAGTGGGGGAGTCCCCCAGTTTAGGAAAAACTTGATCCAGGGGCGGCGGCCGTCCTAGGGCCTTTTTGCAGGACCGGGACGAATTCGTTCTGCGGGAACAACGCCCTGACCTTCGAGCACCGAGTAAAACGCATCAGCCGCCAAGTCGTGAAGGGTATCGGTTTTTCCGGAGGGCCACCGGATCTCGACGCTATCAATCTTGGTTGCCGAACCAAGGCCGAAGTGCAACCGCAAGTCATTTTGTGAGAGGTAGCTGCCTCCGCTGTGGACCTCGTCTGTCTGGGTCATTCCGCCCGCCACTACTTTCACCCGCGCATTAAGCGCTAAACGGTTGCTTTTGGTTCCCGCCAGTTCGAAGCTGACCCAGTGGCGGCCACGGATGCCCTGGTTCCTGAGGACCATCGGGCTACCGTCAATATCGCCGATAACAACATCCATGTTGCCATCATTGAAGAGATCACCTACGGCAAGGCCGCGAGAGACACGTCTCTCCTTAAGGGCTGGGCCGGCCTGGTCACTGGCATCGCAAAACGTTCCGTCCTTCTGGTTCAGACTAAGCAGCTTCGGTTCGCGATAGCCGCCTCCCGTAGGAAGAGTGTCAACCTGCGGATAGACGTGACCGTTCGCCGTGATCAGGTCCACCCAGCCGTCATTGTCCAGGTCCACAAATGCCGTGCCCCACTTCACCCAGGGCAGGGAAGACAGCGCCACACCGGAAGCATAGGAGACGTCCGTGAAATTCCAGTTACCGTCGTTGCGGAAGAGGAGGTCATTCTCATCCTGGAAATTGGTGACATACAACGACGGTCGCCCAGTGTGAAGATAGTCGCCGATGGCAATCCCCATAGAGGCCTGTTCCGAACCGTCTTCACTTACTGCCGTCCCCGATTCGAGACCAATTTCCTTGAATTTGCCATTCCCTTCATTCTTGTAAAGAAATTTCGGAGTTGAGTCGTTAGCGATATAGATATCGGGCCGGCCCGTATTGTTGAAGTCTGCCCACAGTACCGCCATGCCGTAATAGCCGTTGGGATCGCTAACTCCGGCACTCTTCGATACATCGGTGAAAGTCCCGTCGCCATTGTTGTGGAACAGGGAATCGCCGGCGCCCTTCAATCCGCGGGGACCGCACTGCACGTCGATTCCCCGATACTTACAGTTGGGAGACTTGCCAAAGCCGGGCAGATCATTGAGATGAAAATCAACATAGTTCGCGACCACTAAGTCCACGAAACCGTCACCGTCATAGTCGCCAAACGCAGCGCCGGTGGAATAACGGCCATCGGCCACCCCGGCTTTCGCCGTTACATCGGTAAAAGTGCCGTCTCCATTGTTGTGATAGAGAATGTTCCCGCCCAGGCAGGTAAGGTAAAGGTCCGGCCAGCCATCGTTGTCGTAATCGCCCACGGCTCCGCCCATGGCGAAGCAGGGTGAGGTCAGGCCTGACTTGGCGGTGACGTCGGTAAAGGTGCCGTCATGGTTATTGTGGTAAAGAACGCCGAGGCTCTTTTGGCCATTGGTCGCCATCGCGACGGTCGGAGCGTTTGTGAAATAGATATCGGGCCATCCGTCGCGATCGTAATCGAGCAGAATCACGCCGCCGCTCATCGACTCCACGATGTACTTCTTCGAAGGGTCGGAGGTGTGCTTGAAGGTGATGCCCGTCTTCGTGGTTATGTCTTCCAGTTGCGGGACTGGACGACCGTTACACTTGGTGGACTTGGCCCCGGGGGGCGGTGGAGACGGCACGGGATGGCCGCCCTGCGTCCACGCAAAAGGGACAGCCAGGAGCAAAATCATCAGCAATGTTGTGAGGTGTATCCAGGTATGTCGGTTCAATAGATTTCCGATCGAGTTTCTCTAGGGGTTCTGGCTCGGGGACGCGGTGCGGTCGCGCGACTTGGCTTTGATCTGTTTGTACAGCTCCAGTTCGCGGTCCGCCTCGGCGGTGCGAGACTCCTTCCGATAAGCAGCTTGCAACTGGTAGTGGACATAGTCTGTTTGTGGGTTCAGCCGGGCGGCTGCTTCCAGATGGGCTATCGCCTCCTTCACTTGCCCGCGCTCCAGCAAGATCTTTCCCATCTGATATTGAGCATTCGCATAGTCGGGGTTAGTGGCAATTACCTGCCGAAACAGCTCCACCGCCTCGTCAACTCTTGCCTGCTGAAGGTACACGAAGCCCAGGTCATACTTCGCATCCAAGTCCGAGGGTACGAGCTTAAGCTCCGCTTGGAACTCTTCGGCCGCCTCCGGCCAGTGCTCCCATCGGAGACATGCCAGACCAGCGTAGTAATGAGCTTTGGGCAGGGAGGGGTCGGATTGCAAGGCGCGATGGAGCGAGTCCACGGCCTTACTGTAGTCGCCGATTTCAATCCACAGCTGCCCGACGAGAAGCAGGCTGTCACTCGACGTGCTGGCGCTTTCAAACTTGGATAGAACCTCGGATGCTTCCTTCAACTCACCCATTCGAGCCAGGGACGCAGCCCAGGCGTATCCGACCTTGGAATCCTGCATGCCCCGGGTTCCCAGCGGCGAGAAGGTCTTGACCGCATCAGCGTACTTGTCGCTCGCGAAGTAGGCCATCCCAAGCGTCGCCCGAATCGGTACATCATCGGGCTTGGCCTCCAGGGCCCGCGAAAGTCCCCGGATTGCTTCGGGGTAATTGCCGGCGCGAAAAGCGCCGAGACCCAGGTTCTTGGCAAGCCCGGGAGTGGCCGGATTCCATTGCTCCGCCTCCTGATAGTGTCCGAGAGCTTCCAGGTATTGGCCTCGAACCGCCTCCGAGGTGGCTAAGTCATTAAAGCTCTCCCCTAGAATTGTGCGCAGCTGATTTTCCTGGACGTCTGCCGCAGAGCGCTCTTTACTCGTCAAATTGGTTCGGGCCAGCAACGAAGCATCAACCCGGGCAAACGGGTCGCTGCTCCCCGGGAGTAGTGGGGCCGCCTCCTCTTCGTGCTGCGGATTGAGGGGTACCACGGCGGCCGCAGCGCCCGCGCCTCCCGCCAGCGCCATCGAAGCAACACTCTGCTGGCTTTGCTCCATGGTCTTATTCTGAAGGTCGCGGGCTTTCGCCATGTAGACTTCGCTCTCTTGGGCGCGCCCAGAGTTGGCAAGGATGCGCCCCAGATCGACATAGGCCCTGCGAATCTGGTAGTTGGAACGCGATTCATCCGTGCCCGTAAGGATGACCGCTTTGCGCAGCATCTCTTCCGAGCGCTTCATGTCGGCCTGAGCATAGGCGTTCAACCCCATATACAACCACGGTTCCGGCCAGTTTGGGTTCGCCTCGGAGGCAATCTTCAAATATCGGTCCGCAACGTCGTACTGACGCTCCGCCGAGGCCAGGAAGCCCAACATGTAATTGGCCAGGAAGTCGTGCGGATAGTACTCGACCTCCTTTTCAAGATCGGCCTTGGCCTCGGGTGTTGGTTTCCATTCATTGATTGACAAGCGCGCCAGACCTAGAAAGTAGTGTGCGTGCGGCGTCTTGGGATCGAGCTGAATGGCACGTTGCAGCTCTCGAATCGCGTCCGGCATGTCCTCGGCATCGCGGTACGCCCTGCCGAATAGAACATGCAGAGAGCCGCTGTCGCCCGCCAGTTCGACCATCTGACGGAAGACTGCGGCGGCACGTTCCTTGTCCTTGGCATCCTTGGTTGCCAACAGACAAATTCCCAGGGAATAAAAAGTCTCGATATCGGGCTGGAGCTGGGCAGCCCGAGACAGCGAGTCCGCCGCCTTCGCGAATTCCCGCTGGCGCATGAGGGCCCGGCCGCGAACACCGTAAGCTCTGGCATCATTCGGATCCGTGGCCAGGGCCTTGTCCGAATCAAGGACGGCCTCTTTCAGGCGATTGGCTTGAAGCTCAGCTATGGCCAGGTCGACCCGTGTGGCTGGGACCTCCTCGAAGTCAAGAGATCGCCGGTAGAGCTCGATGGCTTGGGGGTACGCCGATTCCAACAGCCGCAGTTGGCCCAACTCACGCAGAGCTAACGCGATCAGGCGTTTATTGGCGAGCTCAACCCCGCCGGGGTCGCCGGAACGGCGGGCCGCATCGGCGGCCTCGACTCGCTTGATAAGCTCAGCCTGAGCGGAGTTGGCAGGCTTTTGGTTCGCTTTCCCGACCGAAGATTGACCCGAGGTAGCCGCGGCACCGGCGAAGCCAGTGATGGCCAGGAGTGCAACACCCATAGCGGAAATTCGAAGGCTCCGTTTTTGCCGGCAGGCGCCAGTAAATTGGCCGGATTGGGGTCCCACAGGGTACGAAATCTCCCGCACTGCGCCCTAAGGGTAAGTGGCCGGGCTTGAATTTTCAAGCCCGGCCGTTGGAGGGTTACCGCCTTGGATTCGTTGGCCTCAGAAGGTGACCTTCATCCCATACTGCAAGGTGCGGCCGGGATGTACCTGGGTCGCCTGTCCGAAGCTGTTATTGTTCCCGGAAGTCTGACCGGTAACGATATTGTTGCTCTGGCTGCAGGGAGCACTCCCGCAAATCAGATTGTTTGCAGAAAAGCCGTTTGACAGGCCGTTCCCTGAGAAGTTGGCGTGGTTGAAAATGTTAAAGAAATCCATACCGAACTTGATTCGAACCCGTTCCCCGATCTGCCATATCTTGGCAAACTGCAAATCGAAGTTGACGTTCCCAGGACCCTGGCAAACTCCGCGACTCGCCATTCCGGCAGGAATACTACCCAGGGTATATCCCACGAAGCTGAACGCCGCCGGATTGAAAATCTGGTCCGCCGACTGTCCCGGTGTCCCCGAATTGCAACTGATCCCAGTCGCAATTGGCCGCTGGGGCTGATTGAACCCGGAACCGAGCAACGCGTTAAGGCTGCTGCCATTAACGCCGCTGGCACCGTTGCTGAATACACTTACCGAGTTGCCGTCTTCGATGGTAATGATGCTGCTGAGCTGCCATCCGCCTATGGTCTGCTGTACAAATTCACTCTTGCCCGGGAACTTGGGCAGGAAGTACACCTCGTTGGCCACAAAGATCTGCGGCCGGTTGATGTTCGAGTTGCCCCGGTCGAGGTTAGGATCGGCGTTGTTGAGCCATGCTTCCTGGTTGACGCTGCCGGAAGAATTGTCCAGATCTACGTTGCCGATCGAATGCGACCAGGTGTACGAGGCCTGGAAAATTGAGTAGTTGCCGGTTTGGGCCTTGAACAAGACCTGCAGTGCGTTGTAGTTCGAGTGGCCCTCACGAGCGAACTCACCAATCATCCCGAAGTTTCCCGCGGGACGAAGGGCATTCAGGGCCTGGCCGTTCAGGAATGAACCTTGCGGCCACAATGACGCCGGCACCTGATTCAGGTCCTCCATGGAAGTAAGGTGTATCCCCGCGTTTCCGACATAGCTCATCTGCAGGGTCACAGCTCGGGCCAATTGTTGCTCGAACGACACGTTCCACTGCCAACTGTTTGGGGTCACGCCTCGTGGGTTTTTCGCAGCATTGGGCGAAACGGCCGGGCCGGCCAACGGTACCGTGGAATTCAGCGGGCGGTTCACCGTGGCATTGATGACGAACGGTGCCGTGCGGGCAAGTCCTTCATCGAGGCCTACCAGCTCTCGTTGGTAGAACTGCCCGACACCCAAGCGTAGGGCACTCTTGCCATCTCCAAACAGGTCCCAGGCAATACCAACGCGGGGAGCGATATCGTGATTGTTGTTGTTGACCAAGGCGCGGTTCACGCCCGGCGTGCCGGACGACAACGGCAGATTGATACCAAGGGTGGCCAGGTACGCCTGCTGGTTCGCACAGGGCGTGGTTCCCGGCACGATAACAACACCGTTGCAAGCGTCTTGCGGAGGCAACGCCGGGTTGTAGTCAGCCAGGCTGAACGAAGCCCAGTGATTGTCGCTGGCGTAGGGTTCCCGGTAGAACGACCACCGGAAGCCGTAACTCAAGGTCAGGTTCCGCTTTACCTTCCAGGTATCCCCCGCGTAAAACTCAAAGTCGTGCCAGTGCACGTAGGCGGTGGCGTTAGTACTGTTTTCCGACGTCGCAAACAACTGCGGATTTGGACCTGAACCGGGAATAAGAAGGTTAGCGAGTTGATTTCCGGTCCTCGCTCCTGCGGCACCGGCCGCGACCACCACGTTGCCGTCTGACGTATTGATAACGGGTTGGTCAGTGCCTCCGTTGTTGTCTTCGACCTTGTCATTCCAGCTATAGAAGGCTCCCACCTTAAAGGTATGATTTCCATGTACCTTGGTGAGATTGTCCTGAATCGTGTAGAGGTCTTCGTGGTTGCCGTAGGGAGAGATATTCCAGATGGTCTGTGTGGAACCGTAAGGCTGCAGACCTCCCCAGGCTGACTGCGGCAGCGCTGGAGATTGCTTGAGGGAGGCCGGCCACTCGGTTGGCAGAACCGCGTTGATCTGCGATACGAGGCCCGGATTGGTACCCCCTAGTGACGTGATGATGGCGTTGTTCCCGTAGCCGAACTCGACGTCGTTGACCATCGAACTCGTGATGGTTGAACTCAGCTTCGCCATGACGCTCTTCGAGGGCTGGCTCCAATTGGCCGCGACTACAGGAAAGATCGCGTCGCCCCAGAACGTTCCAGGGTTTGGCGCGGGGTTGGTCCAGGAATCTTGCGTCCAGCGGAAAGTGACGCGTTGCTTGGTATTGATGTCGTAATCTCCGCGAACATTCCATTCGCTCCAGTTCTGCTTGTTGGCAATGTCCTGGGCCCAGTTGTGGCCATTGGCCTGGGTGGCAATGTTGGGCAGAGGATAGAACTGGGAGTACAGCAAACCTACTGGATTCGGATTGGCAATCTTTAGGGGGTTGCCCGGCGCCTGGAATGCCACGGGAATGGTGGGCGCCGACGCGCCGCAGCTCAAGCCTTGACTAAAGTCGCCGTTGCGTTCCGCTTGCGTCGGCACGCAGGCCGCTTCTGAGGTTCCCTGGGTTTGGCGGTTCCACTCCTGGTTCCACCAGACGAAAAGCTTGTTCTTGACGATGGGGCCGCTAATGTTATAGCCCCAGTCGTTGCGCTGGAGCGGCGCCTTGCCGGTGCCGTTGTGGTTGGAGAACCAGTCATTGGCGTCGAGGGCGTCATTGCGGCCGGCGTAGAAGGCACCGCCATGCCACTGGTTCGTACCCGACTTGGTGGTGATGCTGATGATGGAGCCCGACGCCTGGCCATACTCCGGCCCGTAGGCGTTGGTGAGCATCTTGAACTCGGCAATGGTATCCACCGCGGGGTAAACCAGAATGGTGCGGTTTGAACCGACGTCGTTATTGTTGACTCCGTCCACCAGGAACAGGTTATTGGTATAGGGGTTTCCGTTTACGGAAAAGTCGACGCCTCCCGACAGTCCTTTATCGACGCCGTTGAATGAATTCGCAGGACTGACACCGGGGGACAGCTGCGTCAGCTGTACGAAGTTTTCTCCGTTGAGGGGCAGTTCGCGGACCTGCGTTCCCTGCACGATATAGCCCAGCGATGCAGAGCTGGTCTGCACCTCAACCGGATTGGCCTCGACCACAACCGTTTCGCTGACCTGCCCGACCTGAAGCTTGGCGTCGACTACGGTTGGGGTCGAGACGTGGACCTGAACGTCTCTGGCAATAAATTGCTTGAAGCCGGGTTGCTCGATGGTAAGCACGTATTTCCCGACGGGCAACTGAGGAAACGAATAGACGCCCTGAGTGCTCGTCTTGGCCTTGGAAGTGGCATTGGTGGCGTCATCCACAATGGTCACATTGGCCCCTGCGATTGCCGCTCCGCTGGCGTCTGTGATGGTACCGGTAACCGAGCCTGCATAGTTCTGCGCTTGCGCAATCATCGATAGCGTCAACAGCAGCATTGCGCAAATCAGCGTGCGAATTGCAAACCCGTTCTCGCCCGCAGTACCCCTTGTCGCCAGAGGAAGAGTCATGGTCTTACCCTCAAGAGTTTATTTGGTTCCCAATTTGTAGTGCTCGATTCGGCGCCCAGCATCCTTGCGGAACTGCACCTGCTCTTGCCGGCCGAATCGCTACCGCTTTACCCCACCAAAAGCCTTGCTGCTGCCGGCCTAGTATTTTCTTACTAGGCCCCTCACTAGACGGTATTTAATCCTCGCGAAGCCGGATGTCAACAGAATAATGTTATTCTAGGGCGGAAAATGTTGCGCCATAGGCGACGTGGGGGCCAAGGGGGCATGAGTTGATGTCGAACGGCTCGGCTGTTGCATCTCGATGACGCCTCCTACAACGCTAGTCAGAGCGTCACGATCTGTGATACACGGGGAGAGGGTATTGTGGAATCACTGCCCCGCCTGGGCGAGTCACGCCCGCTGGTCGGCGCTGGTTTGGCCTTGAACGGCCACAGAGGGTCCCCGACCGCTTCGGCATGATTCGGGCTACGGATGAGTTCTTACAAGAAGAGATCGAGCGCGCACCTTGAACCGAGAGTGACGCTGCAGACTATTGCGAAGCATCTTGGACTCACCGCCGGGACCGTCTCGGCCGTGCTAAACGAATCCGCTGCCGCCCGTTCGATTCCTGAACACACAAAACAGCGAATCCTGACCGCTGCGCGGGAGCTGGGCTACCGACCAAACTACTTTGCGCGTTCGCTTCGGCTACGCCGCACCTATACCATCGGGGTCATCGTCGAAGAGATCGGCGATCCTTACGGCGCCGCGATCATCAGCGGCGTTGAAGCCTACCTGAGAAAAAACGACTACTTCTTCCTGACGGTGATTCACCGGCACGATCCCAAGATTCTCCTAAGCTACTCGCACATGCTGGCGACGCGGGGAGTCGAGGGGTTCATTACAACCGACACGTCGATTACGGACCAGCCCGCTCTACCGACGGTCGCGGTGGCCGGCCACCAGAGGGTCAAGGGCGTGACCAACATCGTTTTGGACCACAAATTGGCGGCGCGCCTGGCGCTCACCCACCTGAAGGCGCTGGGGCACAAGCAGATTGCCTTCCTGAAGGGAGATCCCATCAGTTCGGACGCGTCGACGCGCTGGTTGACCATCTGTGAAACTGCTGCCGCTCTGGGCTTGCGGGTCAAGCCGGAGTTGACCGTTCAGATCAACAGCACCGCTTCCACGCCCGACCTCGGCTATCCTTTTGCCAAGCAGTTGCTCGCCCGGAAGCAGCCTTTCACCGCGCTTTTCGCTTACAACGATATTTCCGCCATCGGAGCAATGTGGGCCTTTCGAGAAGCCGGTCTGCGTATACCGGAGGATATTTCCGTAGTAGGCTTTGACGACATACCCGCCGCCGCCTTTGCCAGTCCCGGGCTGACTACGGTGCGTCAACCTTTGGAGCGCATGGGGCAGATTGCGGCCAAGACCGTGATCGATCAGATTGAGGGCAGGACCGAGGATGTGCAGGAGATCGTCGTCGAACCGGAATTCGTTGTACGCGGCTCGACCGGTCCGGCGCGTTCACTGGAGGCTGGCCGCAATGGCTGGGATGGGTCCTGGCCGGGGTCGCGAAGACGCATTGCCTCGAGCTGAAGGTGGAACCGGCGTGACGTACGGGAGAACAAGGTTGATTTTCGCCGGGCCCGATAGCCGAGCCCTGCGGCGGGCATCTAAGTTTGGCCTTCTCTTTCTCATTTGGCTACAGACATCCCTCTCCCTTGTTGGACAGCTCTCCACCACCGACCACCTTGCGGAACCCGGGTTCTGGCCCACCCAAGCCGGTGTGACACGGGCGGAGTATGTGGGCACCGGAGCCTGCGCGTCTTGCCATGCGGGCAAGGTCGCCTCGCAGAAGAGCACGCCGATGGCTCAGACCTCGATGCACGCCGATGACGCTGACATCCTTCACTCCCATCCTGAAATGCATTTCGCGATCAGCCACTATCGCTACGAAATCAAGTCGGCCGGCAAGCCAAGCGTCTACACGGTCACCGACGGGACGCGTCCGCTCTCTGCCACCCTGCTCTGGGCGTTCGGTACCGGCCGGGTAGGCCAGTCCTACCTCTTCAAGAAGAATGACGGGAATTTCTACGAAGCTCGCGTTACCTACTTCGAAACCCTGGGGACCCTCGACTTTACTCCGTCCCGCGCCCTGAGCTCGCCCAAAAGTATCGAGGAAGCGATGTACCGCCCGGTGGACTCAGCAGAGATTGGCCGTTGCTTCGCTTGTCACACCACAGCATCAACCATTGGCAATCAGTTTGACGAAAAAAATCTGATATTGGGCGTCACCTGCGAAGCTTGTCATGGTCCCGGGGCAAAGCACGTCGCGTCCGCGGAAGCCTCCACCATGGCCGGAATGCCCGACGCGGCACGGGGAACGATGTTCAATGCTGGCCGGCTCAGTCCCACTGATTCCGTTGACTTTTGCGGCGCATGCCACGCCACCTGGTGGGACATCAAGCTTTCCGGAGTCAAGGGAGTTTCCACCGCCAGGTCCCAGCCTTATCGCCTCGAAAGCAGCAAATGCTGGGGCAAGGGCGACTCACGTCTCACCTGCATTGGCTGCCACGATCCGCACCAACAGTTGCAGACTGATCCATCCGCCTACGATGGCGTTTGCCTGAAATGTCACGTTGCTTCTGCCGGCGAAAAAAGAACGGCAAGTCATCCCGGCCTGCCATGCCCGTCGAATACCAGGAATTGTGTCTCCTGCCACATGCCGAAGGTCTATGTCCCTGAGATGCACTACAACTTCACCGACCACCGCATCCGCGTCGCCAAACAGGGCGACGTGTATCCTGACTGACCCACTTCATCGGAAGTGCCCAAGAATATCGATTTTTAGCTTGCGTCCGCGGCCTGTGGCGGTGCTATAAATGTGGCTCGAAACCTGTTACCAGCTCCGCGAAAGGTCCTGCCTCAACAATGATTAGATCCCGGATGCTTACAGCTTGGGTCTGGTGGCTCTTGGTTCTCTTTGGGTCGTTCCACCCCCTGGCTGCTCAGGATTTCGCGGCTGCCGTCGTTCTCTACGACCCGGGTTTGACCGCTGTAGATTCGGCCACACCGTCGCGCCAGCAACTGGAAAAAGCACTGCCGGGGGCCCTCTTCTCCTCCCCGGATCAACTCGAAGGGTCGCTCACCAGTCCGTCAACGCGCTTGCTGGTTCTGCCCTACGGCTCCGCCTTCCCGGAGCAGGCTTGGCCGGGCATCTATGAATTCCTTAATCGCGGGGGCAACCTGCTGGTGCTTGGCGGAAGGCCATTCACCCGGGCCGCATATCACGACTCCACCGGTTGGAAGCTGCGGGCTTACAGCGTGCGATCTACACGTCAACTGATGATCGATCAATACCAGATCACGCCCGGTTCCGACGGTTTGGAATTCCAAACCAATCCCGACGTGACAATTCAGCCTTCCGCTTTTGCATGGAAACGCGCGTTCAGCCCGGTCATTCGGCTGAGCGCCGTGGATCTATACAACCGCGGTGGTTCGGCCGGTTCGATCGACGCGAGGTCGGACGGCCTCGCCTGGGGAGCCAAGGACGGGCGACGTATGGCCGCTCCCATCGTGCAAGTCGACCATCTCAGAAATGGTTTCGACGGCGGCCGCTGGATCCTGCTGACGGCTGATCTATCTGCCGCTTTTCTTGACGGCCCGGAAGGCTCCAGCCTGATTCGTAGCCTTGCCGAGCGGGCCATACAGGGGAGCGAGGAGTTTACGGTCAGCCCCGTACTTCCGCTGTATCTGCCGGGCGAGCCGATTGAATTGGACATCAACTGGTACTCCGCGAGACAGCCCTCCACGCCGCTCAGCGCGCGGATTACAACCTATCCGCAGGACCAGCCGTCGGCCCGTTCGGTAATGACGGCAGCAGTCCCGGCGTCGCAACCACTGGTTCTGCCTGCGCCCACGACCAAGGGCTATCACATCATCGAGGCGGAACTGCTGGAGGGGAAAACAACCCGGGAACTATACCGCTCGGCCTATTGGATACGCGATGAGGGCTATCTGCACTCTGGTCCTACCCTCGCCGTCAACGGAAATTACTTCGAGCTCGATGGGCATCCGTTGGCTGTCGTGGGTACTACCTACATGGCCAGCGATGTTCAGCGTCTGTATTTCGCCCATCCCAACGTTTACACGTGGGACCGCGATCTGGCGCAAATCCAATCAGCCGGCCTGAACATGGTCCGCACCGGCTGGTGGACCGGTTGGGACAAGCTTTGCGATGAAAATGGGCAGCCCTACGAGCGCACCGTGCGGACGGTCGAGGCCTATCTGATGACGGCCCGCAAGAACGGCCTGCCGGTGCAATTCAATTTCTTCGCATTCCTGCCCGATGTCCTGGGAGGTGCGAATGCCTTTCTCGATCCCGAAGCCGTTCGCAGAGAAAAGACCCTGGTAGCGTCGGTGGTCGCGCGCTTCCACGACGTTCCTTTCCTTGCCTGGGACCTGATCAACGAACCCAGTTTTTCCAAGCATCTGTGGCTGATGCGACCGAATGGCGATTCCTTTGAACTAGCTAAATGGAACCAGTGGCTGAATCAGCGCTATCCGGACAGAGCAGCGCTCACTGCGGCATGGAACTCTCCGCCCGGATCGCTCCAGGGGACCCTCCCTCTTCCGGAGGAACTCGAGTTCACACCCCGCGGCATGTACGTCGGCCACAACTCGCTCAAACTCCACGACTACTTTCTGTTTGCTCAGGAGAGTTTCGCAGGCTGGGTGAAAGCCATGCGCGAGACCATTCGCGCCACCGGATCGCAACAGCTCATCACCGTTGGTCAGGACGAAGGTGGTTTTGTGGACCGTCTTTCACCGGCCTTCTTCGGGCAATGGATTGACTTCACTACGAATCATTCCTGGTGGCAGAACGATGACGCGTTGTGGGGTTCACTGGTGGCCAAGCAGCCCGGGAAGACCATGCTCATTCAGGAAACCGGCCTGCAGCGCGAACTGAACCTCGACGAGGTCGCCCGCCGCACTCCTGAGAATGAAGCGGCGTTACTGGAGCGCAAGATTGCCGTCTCGTTTGTCCAGGGCTCGGGAGCGATCGAATGGTTGTGGAATTCCAACTCATACATGACCGAAGGCAACGAGACGCCCATCGGGGCCGTGCGGCCCGATGGCACCGAGAAACCCGAAGCCTCCGTTCTGCGCGCCTATGCCGTCTTCGCAAAAGTGCTGAGTGAAAATCTCCACAATCCCCAGCGCCCTTCCGTGGCCATCGTTACCTCGCAAGCGGCGCAGTTTTCTGTCATGCAGGACCTGCAGATTGAGGCCCAGCGCAAAGCGGTAAGGGCATTGGCTTATGGCGCTCGCATCGCACCCTATGTCATCGCGGAAAATCAGATCAGCAAGCTTGGATCGCCAAAGCTTGTGCTCCTGCCCTCGCCGCAAGCCTTGACCGAGGTCTCGTGGCAAGCTTTGCTTGCTTATGTGACCCAGGGAGGGAACCTTCTGATCTCGGGTCCGGTTGAGCGCGACGAGCATTGGCAAGTCACGTCCCGAATGGCTGATTTGAAGGTGAACGGGTCGGTTGAACCGCTAACCTACCACGAGGCTGTAATCAAGCTGAACGACCGGGCAATTCAGCTCTCCTTTAACCTGCAAAAGCAAAACTGGTTGGACTCAGTGCGGTTCGACGATGGATCGACACTCAAGGAAGTCCCGCTGGGTAAAGGACGGATATTCTGGGCAGCGTATCCAGTAGAACTGGCCGAGGGTACAGAACCGGCGAAACAACTGTATGAGTATGTCCTGGCCCGCCTCGGTCTCAAGCCAGAATTTGAACTTCGGGTGCCGCTATCGAGTGGTGTACTGGTTTATCCCACCGTTCTTCAGGATTCCGTACTTTACATAATGGTGTCAGACAGTGCTGACGATGCCAGCATCGATCTGCGCGACAAGGTCACCGATGCGAGACTGGCGTTGCAGCTTCCGGCGCAGCACGCGGCGATCGCGGTGATCTCGAAACGAACGAAGGGCGTAGTTGCCAAATATGGATTCTAAAGCGGGCCAAGTGCGTTCCGGCCGTACTACACACTACTTCCACTTTCCCGTTCCTTCCACGATGGTGATGTAGCGGTCGAGCGGCAGGTCCGCGAAGCGCTCGACTGCGCCGCTCGGCTGCGGCCACCTTACTTCCATCCAGTCAATCCTGGGCCGCTTGCCCACGCCAAGCACCACACGTGGATCTTGAGCGGACAGGAAACTGCCTCCCCCGACTTTCATCCGGGAGCGTTTGAGGTCGCCGGCCTGATATGTGACGCGTGCGCCAATGGCGTCCGGATTGCACTTGCGCCCGACAAGATTCACTCCCAGCCAGTGGCTCTGCTTTCCAATGTTGTTGCGCAGAAGAACAGGCGCCCCATCGTTGACGCTGATGAGGACGTCGAGAGCGCCGTCATTGTCGATGTCGCCTACGGCAAGGCCGCGCGCGGCGAACGACTTCGCAAAAACCGGGCCGCTCTGCTCGCTGACATTCTTGAACGCTTTGCCCTCGTTGTGAAACAGCAGCAGCGGTTCCTTGTAAGTGACCTCGTGAGAGAGTTCATCGACCAGATCGTCGGGGAACCCGTTGGCGAGAATGAGATCGAGGTTCCCGTCGTTGTCGTAGTCGAAAAACTTCAGCCCCCATCCGCTCATCCAGCGCGTTGCCATACCGATGCCAAGCGGCGTCGCGACATCGTCGAACGTCCCGTCGTGATTGTTCTGGTAAAGCGAGAAAATCTCCTGGTCGATGTTGGCAACAAACAGGTCCATCCAACCATCTTCGTTAAAGTCCGCGGAGTCGACCCCCATGCCGGAACGTGCCCGCCCGTCGGCGCTGTAGGCGACGTCCGCGATAAGCCCAACCTCTTCGAAGCGGCCGCCTCGATTCAGAAACAAAAAATTCGCGACTGTGTCGTTGGCCACGAAGAGGTCCATGCGACCGTCGTTGTTCACATCCGTGGCGACGACGCCCCATGCTTTCCCCAGATGTTCGGCAATTCCCGATTCTTTGCTCACATCGGTAAACGTGCCGTCACCGTTGTTGTGGAACAGCCAGCTCGGACGCGGCTTGAAGATGCGAGGAATGCAGTAATGATGGGTCCCGTCCTTGTCCACGCCACAGCCCAGCGACTTGTTGAACTCCGCAAACTGACAGACAAAAAGGTCAAGCCGGCCGTCATTGTCGTAGTCGAACCATACCGCGCTGGAACTCCAGCCGGACGCTGCGACTCCGGCCTTGTCCGTGACATCGGTGAAGGTCCCGTCGCCATTATTGTGATACAGGATGTTGCGTCCGTACTGCGTGACATAAAGATCGGGGAGCCCGTCGCCGTCGTAGTCGCCGACTGCAACGCCCATGCCATAGCCGCCGCCAACGACGCCGGCCTGCTCGGTTACGTCAGTGAAAGTGCCGTCGCGATTGTTGCGATAGAGCGCATTGCGCAGCGGATGCGGTGGATTGTAGAAGTCGCACTTTCCGCTGTTGACCAGATAGATGTCCATCCAACCGTCGTTGTCGTAATCGAGGAACGCGCAGCCCGCTCCACTCGTCTCCGGCAGGTACTTTTCAGGAGACTTGCCCGCGGTGTGGACCCACTTGATACCGCTGCTCTCCGGAGGTACTTCTTCAAAAGGAAACGTATGAGGAGCAGAATATGCTGCTGACAACGGATTCTCTCCCAGAGAGAGAACGCCGGCGAGAATACCCAAGCCCTGGAGAAAGCTGCGGCGCGAAACCAGCATCGGCTGCCAATTCGAGAGTGTGCGGGCCTTCCGCCGCGTCATCTTCAGAACGATAGCATGAGCACGCAACGGTCGAAGCATCGCTAGGCTCGACTCGCAGGCGAGGCTCCTCCGCCGCTGAAGTGGCGTGCGAGGGCTCACTCAAGACAGAGGTCCGTGTTATTCTGCCGGACTAAAGGCCCTCCGCCGACGGTAGATTTCCTCATGCTCAAGCAGCGACCCGCCCGGTCAAGTTGGTGTTTGCTGACAGCATTTTTCTTGCTCATCTGTTCCGCTTTGTCCTTCCTGGGACAAGACAAGTCGGGCGAAAGCGGCGCGTCAGATTTTCAAGCCCTGGCGAGGTCGGCCACCGCAGCGCGGGAGGCAGGTAAGCCTGACGATGCAATTCGCGAGTACCAGCGGGCCTTGCAGATCCGCCCTGACTGGCAGGAGGGCTGGTGGTATCTCGGAGCGTTGCAATACGACGAAAATCATTTCTCAGAGGCGGCTTCGAGCTTCAACAAAGCTGGTTCAGCTAGTCCCGGCATCCGGACCGGCATGGAGTTTTCTTGGGCTGTGCGAGTTTGAGACCAGGGACTATTCGAATGCTCTATCCCATCTGGAAAAAGCGCAAACGCTTGGCGGGGGGGACGATCAAGAACTTGCGCGCGTCTCGGCGTATCACCGCGCTCTATTGCTGATTCGCAACAGCGAATTCGAACGAGCATCAACACTGCTTGGTGCGATGTTCGGCCAAGGCGAAGCTTCTGAACAGGTGAAGGTCGCCCTGGGCCTTGCCTTGTTGCGTATCCCTCTCTTGCCTGAGGAGGTGGATCCCTCGCAGGATGCGCTGGTGCATGCAGCGGGTGAGGTTGCGTCAGTGCTGGCGCAAGGCGATTCTGCCAAGGCGCTCGATGGCTTCTCGAAACTATCAGCCGAGCATCCCAGCACTCCATACTTGCACTATGCCTACGGGATTGCGCTGGCCGCTGCTGGACGAGTGGACGAAGCACTTGCGGAACAGCGCCGGGAAATGAAAGTCTCGCCTAACAGCGCGCTGCCGTTGATTCAGATCGCGGCTCTGGAGCTTCAGTTGCAACATCCGCAGGAGGCGCGGCAAGCGGCGGAGAAGGCGGTGCAACTCGCGCCGCATTCGTCGGCTGCACACCAGGCGTTGTCGAAGAGTCTGCGGGCGGTTGGCGAAGTTCATAAGGCGGATGAGCGAACTGCAACTGGCAGAGAGTCTGGCCGCGGAGAGGCCCGATGCCGAGGCCAGAGTCCGCGAGCTCTACGCCAATCATTCTGCGGCTGCCTCAACTTCGTCAGCGCAGCCCGCTGCCGACGCGGGAGCCTCCACACCGGTGAACTTTGACGTGGTCTCGCGCCATGCAATCGCCCAGCAGTCCGCCGGGAATACCGAGGCGGCGATTCAAAGTTATCAGCAAGCTTTGCGGATGCGCCCAGACTGGGCCGAAGGGCAGTGGAATCTGGCAATGCTGTATTACTCAACCAACCAATATCCCCAGGCCATTGCCGCACTGAAGAGTTGGGTCGCGCACAAACCAAGCGACGGGACCGCCTGGGCGGTCATGGGGCTCTCAGAGTTTGCGACCAGGGATTACAGTAACGCTCTTGTCCACTTGCAGCGTGGACGGGAGTTGGGTTTCGGCGGCAGCGCTGAATCGGTGCAAGCGGCGAGATACCGGCTCGGCACCCTTCTTATTCGCATCGGCGAGTTCGAGAGCGCCACCGATGTGCTTGCTCAGGAAGGTGGCTCAGGGCCGCTGGCCGGCGAAATCCAATTCGCACTCGGAATGTCGCTGCTGCGCATTCCGTTACTGCCTGAACAAGTGGAACCGTCGAAGAAACCGCTGGTGCAGAGCGCCGGGCAAATCGCTGAGCTGCTGCAAGACAGCAAGTATGACGCCGCTTTCCTCAAGTTTCAGGAGTTATTGCGGGTATATCCAACCACGCCATTCCTGCATTACGCTTATGGAACGGCGCTCGCTTCTCTCTCCCGCTACGATGACGCGGACGCGCAACTGCATCAGGAGCTACGAATTTCTCCGACAAGCCATCTGCCTTATCTCCGGCTGGCGGCGATCGCGCTAAGACAGCATCGTCCTTCAGATGCCCTGCCCGTGGCACAGCGCGCTATACAGCTCGCACCGGACTCAGGAGAGGCCCATTATTTGTTGGGAAGGGCGTACTTGGAGACTAGTCAGGATGAAATGGCGGTGCGCGAATTGGAGACCGCAGCCAAGCTAAGCCCCACCAGCCCGGAAGTGCATTTCAATCTCGCCAAGGCGTATACCAAGGCCAAACAACCGGAAAAGGCCGACCAGCAGCGCATGATTTTCGTGCAACTGAACGCACTGGCTGAGCAGCAACGGAGTTCGCACGGCAGCCAGTCCTATGAGGGCCCACGAGACTCGAGCGATTTTTCCGTGGCCAATGGCAACCCCGCGCCACCACAGCACTAGGGCCGGATCAAATTGCCGCTGAAGATTGCGGCTTCGACCTATCCCTTGGCGCGGTCCTTGATCTGCTTCGCCAGCTTTTCAATCTGCTGCGCCTTCTTTACCAGGGCCACCGACATCAAGGAATTTACATCGGTTGTCTCGACCTGCTGTTTCAGTTCCGACGCCAGATCATAGAGCTTCTCTACATCCGTCTTGATTTGTTTCGCGTTGTCCGGACTTGTAGTTCTGGTCTCAGAAGACCCGACATTTGGACGGTCCAGGCCGGTGGGCACGTGGGGATCAGGCGCATTCGGTGAAGGCAGGGGCTGAGGCGTCGGTCTTTGCATTCCGGGAAGAAGAGGGGCTGCCGCGAGAACTCCGGCGGCGCCAAAAAGTGTCAGCAACACGCGGCGGCGTGATTCCGGCATGACGACCTCCTGAGAGGCATATTAACGAGATCCAGGACTCATCAGGCGAGCCTGTCTTGGTACTGCTCTCCAAACCGGGCCTTTTGCAGTGGCTCGGTTCTGCGTAGGCGGTATGCTAGCACGCTTCCCGGGCGGGTAACACCTAACGGTCATCATGAACCCCGCACCGATCCATCCTTATGAGTGATGCGGTGGCGCCGTGCTGGCGATCGTCCATTTGTTAGACTCCAATATTGGTCAGGGGGAGGAACGGGATCCATGCAAAGGCGCTCGGAGGCTCGGGAAGGAATCCCGATGGCGCTGACCGCCACAATCCTGGGCATGGCGCTGGCGGTGTCGATTCTGGGCGGCCGGACCATTGCAGCGCAGTCTCCGCAGCCGGCGGCCGCATCAGATCACAAGACGGCGGCCCAAGCCTATAAAAACATTCAGGTCCTGAAGGACATCCCTGCCGACCAGTTGATTCCCTCCATGCAATTCATCTCCGCTTCACTTGGTGTGGAGTGCGACTTCTGTCACGTCGAACGTGAATTCGAAAAAGATGACAAGAAGCCAAAACAAACTGCGCGGAAGATGATGCAGATGATGTTCGCCATCAACCAGAACAATTTTGATGGAGAGCGAGAAGTCACATGCAACACTTGTCATCGCGGATCGCCAGCCCCCACTGCAATACCGGCTATCCAAACGGAAGGCCCAAAGGCAGAACAGGCGGGCCTTGGGCACGATCATGAGCACGAGATGAATACGGCTGCCCTGCCCTCCGGAGATCCCGTTTTGGCGAGGTTCATTCAGGCAATCGGCGGTGAAGCTGCCGGCAACAGGATTTTGACTCGAGTTGAAAAAGGCGCTGCCCAGGTACCCGGCGGGAACCAGGTACCGATTGACATTTACACCAAGTCGCCAAACCAGCGTGTGTCCGTGATGCACATGCCCGGAGGAGAAAGCACTACCGCTTACAACGGACAGGACGGATGGATATCTTTTCCCGGCCGGCCCATCCGCGAGATGTCGGCCTCCGACCGGCTGGCGGCGAGGCTCGACGCCGAAGTCTTCTACCCGACTCATCTGCGTCAGGAATTTAGCGAACTGAAATTGCAGGAGAAGACGGAAAAGGTCGGGGGCCATGATGCAAACGTAGTGCTCGGCTTAACTAAAGACCAGCCGCCGGTGAAGCTCTACTTCGATAAAGACTCCGGATTACTTTTGCGGATGGTCCACTACTCCGCAACAGCTCTGGGGCTTAATCCGACGCAACTGGACTTCGCTGACTATCGCCCGCTGGACGGCGTAAAAACTCCCTTCCGCTGGACGATTGCGCGACCCAGCGGTAGCTTCACGATTCAGGCTGAACGGGTACAGCAGAATGTGCCGATCGACGACGTGAGATTTGTGAAACCACCTGCATCATCTTCCTCAGTGCCAGGTTCGCCGGCACACTAGGGCATTCTTCTCCATCCGGCTGCTAGAGAGTCGCTGCCTCACTTTGAGCCGAGCAGAGCGTTCACCTTCGACATGACTTCAAAGGCGTCTGCGACGTACAGGACGTCAGCCTTGCCTCGCGCCCAACCACAATTGGGATCGAGATTGATCGCTCGGCGCTCCCCAACAAAACGCCAGCCGACTGTGTGCGGCTCCTCGCCATGGCAGCAGGTGGAGAGTCCTTTGGGATGACGTGGTGAAGCACCGGTTTGGCCAACTTGATTTAGATGGCTCATGAAGCGCAGCGCCGCCTGGTTTTCACCCGTCAGATCCACCAGCGACTTGCTGGAACCGAGCGACGCTTTAGAGTTCTTCAGAAAGTCGACAATGATTGTTTCTGCCTCGGAGACGTGCACCTGACCATCTTTCTGTTTCTTGGTCCAGCCCGCACCGGCGACAAACAGAAGCTTGGCGTCTGGTCTGATCGTTTGCTGGTCTGCGGGCGGGGTTACAACTCCGCGGACAACCGTGCGCTTAAGAGCTTCGGAAACGCTCACGTCGATCGCCTCTGGTGTGATCGAGCCGGCTACGCCCATCCAAGGCGCGTTCGCACCGGGATCGAGCAGAAGGATCCACGGGCGCCGGCTGCGCGCCAGCGAGCCCTCGATCCGCTGACGATAGAACCAGCGAGTAATTTGCAGAGGGCCGGAAGCTGCACCGACGCTCGTGATGTGCGTGTCCACAAATCCGTCTACCCGGTTTGCGACTCCTGCCAGGACGCGTGCATTGCGAGAGGTTCCGGCGGCGATCACGAGGGTCGCCGCAGAAGCGCGCAGCAGCGCCTCGCAAGCTGCTGCGTCAGTCGCGTACCGCGCCTGCGCGAACGCATCTCCTTGAACCTCCAGGAACCGTTGCGCTCCGCAATTCGCGATGGAGTTGGCTGCGGGCAAGACTTGCGCGCCATACAGACCAACGATCAGTGTGCCGCCCAGGCTCTCCTTTAGATCGACAGCCGTATTCAAGGCCTCGAGTCCTGCCTTGGCTAGCGTTCCGTCTGCTTCCGCATGTGCGAGGAAGAGAATAGTTTCCACGTCTTACTCCTGCGTGATCCATTGCACGATCTCGCGCGCAATTTCGTCTGCCGGCTTGTCTTTTACGATTTGGGTTGCCCGCTGCTGTTTGGGCGCGGCCACATGGCTGTACGACAGGCCGTCCTGCGAGACGGGCGTGGCCGTCGCGCGCTGAAGAGATGGCATGATGGTGCGCATGTTGGCCATGCCAACCTGCGGATCGTTGCGTGGTTCGCCAAGGCTGCCCGTGGCCCATCCCATGACCGCCGGCGGTCCCGCGCACACCGACACTTGGTGCCGCGCGCCCTCGATGCGCTCCATCACCTCGAAGGAACCATCTTCCAAAGGCTTGATGGAATCAACGCCCTGAAACTGGTCAACAATGCCGAGCTTTTCGCCAACCAGCTGCAGAGTCACTCCGGCGCTGCGGCTGGCCGACTCCCATCCCCCGAACAATAGCAGCCGCGACAGATCGAGGTCCGGAATATTGCGAACGGCGTTGGCGATTGCCGTCGCCGTCTGATGTGCATCGACAAATCCGCCCGATGGACCATCAATGGCGATCAGTTGCAGCGGCGCTTTTTGTGCCACGGTCATCATCACCTGTTGCAGCTTGGCCTTCGGAGCCATGCTCACCAGCCAAAGTTTGCTGCCGGCGATTTGCTTCACCAGGTGGGCGCCTTCGTAAAGCGCATGGGCTGCCCATGGATCGAGGATCGCAGGCAGCATCATTTCATTTTTCAGCGCAGGTCCCGTCACGGGCTCGAGGGTCTGCAAAGGATCGGGAACCACACTGGCGCAGACAACAACCTGAAAGGGGTAGCTCATCAGTACGTACCTTGTAAGTATGCCGGCTTAGTTTTCCGCGGAATGCAGTCCGCCTGCGCCAGCTCTGAATTGCAAGTTGGGCTTGCCATCTACCGGCTCCGGACAGTTCCACGCGCAAGCTCCGCAGAACACGCACTTTTCGCGATCGAAGTTCGGTGCGCCCTCCAGGCTGCGAGTAATTGCCTGTGCCGAACACATCTCAACACAAAGCTTGGTGCCGCACCGGCCACAGACCTCGACGTCTCGGAAAATAACGTGATCCGCATATCCCGGCGGCGCCTGCACCTTGCCGCCCATCAGCAACACATCCTGGTGGGAAACCAGCAAAGCACCGTCTTGCGCGATCTGCGGCCAACCGCACTGGTCCATTAGGGCATCATGCAGCGAAGCGCTTCGGGCCTCACACTCCTGTTTAACGGCGTCAATTTCTTGCGAGCTGAGTTTGCCGCGATAGAACCTCGCACTGGTTGCCAGGTTTTCGTTCGGTGACGCGAGAGGCTTGCCCAAAGAGAACCGGCCATGGCTGAGCCCAGCCAGCATCATGCCCGTGAAGCCGGTTACGACTCCGTGGTGGAAGCCGTCGCGAGCTTTTTCCGCAACGCGGGCCTCTTTCTCCACCCAACTGGAGCGGCGGCGCGCTTCATACTGCTCCAGGTTTTCGCGAGTGAACGCCTGCCCCGACCGTGCCAACGCAAGTACGGCCTCCGCCAGCTGCACGCCTGTGGTCCAAGCCTCGTCAACACCCGACCCGGTGAGCACGTTCGTACTGCCCGAGCACTCGCCGATTCGTGCGTAGCCGTCGCCGGTCAGGAATGGCTCTCCGCGCTTGCCTGACTCCTGCAGCGACTTCGCTCCCCACGACCGCAACTTGCCGCCCTCGAGGTAGCGCCACAGGTAAGGATGCTGAATGTAATGCTGCAAGTACCGGTAGGCGGTGCGCGTTGGACAATCAAACCAGGAAGGTACGAAGATCCCGACCGAAGCCACTCCGCCGGGATGGACATAGAAGAATCCAAAGATCTCCGGCTCAGGAAAACCAAAGGTGTGGATCACAGTGCCCGCTTCAAGTTGCACATCCGGTCGAAGCTCGATAACGAACTTCATTCCGACAGCCCAATCGCGAACACCGTTGCCCGGTGGCATCCCAATGCGAGCATCTACATCGCGCCCGATCGCCCCCACTGGTCCGTCGCCGATTACTGTCAGGGCTGCATGAATGTCCATGCCCGGCGTGAAACCGGCATCCGGATTACCGGCACGGTCAACCCCCTGGTCGAGAAGACGCACTCCCAAAACTTTTCGGTCTTCGATCAGCGCCTCACCTGCCGGCATGCCCGGCCAGATTTGCACCGTACCGCTGGCCATCAACTGGCTGCCCACCCACTGGTTGAATTGGCCGATCGACAGCACAAGCCCGTCATCCTTGTGCAGGAACCCTGGCAAGTAAGGAAGCTCGAAGGCGTCATGATCGATTTTCAGCAGCCTGCGCCCTGCCCGCAGGAGGCGATCAGCGACCCGCAGCGTCCCCGAACGGCGGCTGGCTCCAATAGGATCGAGAAGGTAGACCAACCTCTCGCTGGTAACCGGCGCCGCCATGGGAATCTGCGCAGGATCAAGATCAGGGAAGCTGCCCCGAATGCCGCGAGCACGCGTCACCACACCCGAAACGCCGAATCCGATGTCGTCCGCCCGCTCGTAGCAGATGACCTGCAGCGGCATGCCGGGCATGACCTTGCTCTCGATGGCGGGCGTGCCGTCCTGGTTCAGCAGGCCGCGCGACAGCGTAGTGAGGAAGCCGCCCATCGCCGGACCAAAGCCGACACATGCGATATCCACTTCAATGCTGGCGCGTTCAATGGCTGGTTGTTCAGTGGTACTCAATCCATGTCCTTATCGGGGATAGTCGAGTGCTTCGGGAATCATGACCTTCGAAATGGCTTGCGCAGCGCGGTCTTTTGCGAGCTGGGCCCCCGTCAGGCAGCCATCGAGTTTCGTGCGGATGCGCTGGAAGCCTTCCAGCCCCTTGCACGAAGCACAGGGACCTGCCTTGACGGGATGCGAGCCGTCTTCGCCAACCACGTCGGTGGCGCACGAGACGATTCCTGGAATCAAACCCTCGAGCGAATCCAGTTCGTCGCTGCGATAGCAGCCCTTGTAGCCTTCTTCGTCCCATGCGGGATGCCGATTGTAGCCGAAGACCAACTCGGCGCAGATGCGGCCGACTTCTCCCGCTGAACGGGCGGCCTGGATGTGAGTAAGGTCGGTGAAGAAATCGAGCGTGCCGCTCAAGCCTTCGTCGAGAACCGGGTTCTCCAGCCCCTTAGTCTCCAGCTCGATCACGTCGAGAATGAACTGGCGTGCAGACAGCAACCAGCACAGCGCATCGGCAAGCGGGAAGGTCACGCCCTGGCGCGCGCTCTGGTACAGAGCACTGCCGTCGGCGTCGGTCGCGACCTGCAGATGCTTATACGTCCACAGCCACAGTTGCATTGCAGTGGCAAGGGTGCAGGCTCCCGTTCCCGGACGATGCTCGGCCACGCTGCGCATTTCCAGGATCCACTGCTCGAATTGCGCCAGGAACAGCTCACTGGTCATGGTGACGCTAAGGTTGCGCCGCTGCACCGCTTCCGGACCCTCGTAGGTCGCTTCCAGTTGCGCATCCATCCACTTGTAAGCGAGGAAACCGGGACAGTCCTCGGTGATGCCGTAGCCGCCCATCAGACTCAGGGCCTCGCGCATGGCATTGGCGCCGGTGCCGGTGTTCCACAGCTTGGCTGCCGGACACAGCACGTTGGCCGCCGCATCCTTGAGCGCGAAGTGAACGAGAGGATCAGCTTTTGCGGTTTCGTACTTGGTGCTGCGTTTGTTTGCCGGCAAGCGCTCCTCGCGAAGCACTTCCTCCGCGGACCGGTATACCTCACGGAAAAACTTCATTTCCGCTTTGCCGCCTTGAATCGCCCTTGGCGGCGAGAATCTCGTCCTTCTGGTGCTCCAGAGGATCGAGCTCGTCATACAGGCGCGCAGTGGCGAACCCCAGCGAAGCGCCCGCTTCCCCAATTGCCCATAGGCTCGCCAGCCGATGCAGCGCATCCTGGCGCTGTTGAATTCCCAGCTCGTAACGCAGGGCCCCCGGTTTCGCTTGCTCCGATCCACGGAACCGCCCTCGCTGGTAGCGGATGACCGGCTCGACCGCCGAAAGCAGCTTGGCCGAAGTCATCAGCGCGACGGTCACCCGAGTGCGCTTGAATACCGCTTCAATGACTTCGCTGTGACTATAGTTAGGGACGATCATCCCGTCCTTAACGGTGTAGCCGCCAACAATCCTGCTGGCAGGCACAATCACATTGAAAATTGGATCGCAAGTAGAAGAGAGCTGATGCACCAGCTTGCGGGTCGCAGAGCCGCGGTCGAATGTGCCGGGATCGCCTTCTTCGATGATTACGATGCAGGAACCCTTGATACGCTTGTCGCCGGAGTCAACGGCGGCCGTTACGAAGTTGGCAAAGCCCATGTTGGTAATGAAGCGGCCGCGCTTTTCCACCTGCAGGAGCGGTTCCGCCCCGTTTTTCCATTCGGCGACGCGCAGCTTTCCGCTCAACATGCCGGTGTCCACGCCAACATAGGGAATCGGCTCGGTGAGGCAAAAAGCTCCGCGCCAGGCCCGGCGGTCTTCGCCCGGTTGCGGGGGGACCGCGAGCGCCATGTAGCGCGAACGCTGCTCTGGCGTTCCGCGTTCGTGAATCGGTGCCAGCGCCAGGCATCCCGCCAGGCTGCAGGTGGCGGCTCCAGCGTCAACCCATGCCAGCTCAAATGCCGTTAGTGCCAGCGCAAGATTCTTCGGGCCGACAAGGTAGCCTCCCTGTTCGGGATCCATGAATACCGCGGTGATGCCGGACTGGTCGAAGGCCTCCAGCAGAACTGCCTTCTTCTCATTCCACTCGTGTGTGCTGCGCGCTCCCTCTGCCACCAGCCTCGCCACTGGGCCGCGGGCCACTCCGCGGGCCGACTGTACCAGCATCTGCAGGTCATAGCGGTCTGCAAAGCGCCAAAGAATCTGCCGGACAGTGTCATCGGGCAAGGTTCGTAAGGTCTCGGATCGCACTTTCGGCACAGTGGTCGCCATGCGGTACCTCCGGGTAAAACGCCCCTCAATTTTCATTGGTCGACGAACATTCTTCTGTGACGGCGGTCATAGCCTCGGGTGATCGATGCACCGCCAGGCGGCTTCATCCATCGCGAGGTCTTTGCGTATCCGTACCCATGGAGCGCTGATCGTCTCGAGGTCGGCGACCCACTCATCGACGGCGGTCACCCAAGGCGAGATCAGTGGTGGAAAGGGGAATCTGGAAGTAGGCGAAGCGTTCTCTGGCGCTCACACTGGCGGTTCTTGGTTGCACCCGCCGGGCAAAACAAACAGGGCATCCCGTTTCCGGAATGCCCTGAGGTAAAGGTTAATGACTGAGTGAATCCCTGCCGAGCCTTGGGCCCGGAGCGATTCGCCTAGTTGCAGCCAGAGAACTTCGCTGAAGCGATCTGCGTGCTCCAGTTGAAGTTCGCCGTCACCATGTAGTACTCGGTCGTGTACCAGAAGGTGCAGTTGTCAACCGGGTCAATCCGCATGCTGCTGTAATCGCCCCAGCGGTTGGCGGTATCCGGCTGCGAACCGTTGCCCTGAACCACCAACACCTCAGATTCCAAGAGTGTTCAGCGGGTCGATGCTGGGTCTGCACGCGTCCGGCTATGTAGATCGCCGGGTGCGTGGCGGCGCTGGACTCGCTGTAACCTACCAGGATGTCGCCTTTCTTGTCCTGGGTCAGTGAGCCCATCCAGCGCCAATTGGAGTCGGGAGCATAGGTGCCCGCCTGGAAGGTGGCGAGAGTGCTGGCCGTCAGGGTAGTGATACCAGGTATCGGAGGAGCCCGGAACTCATACCAACGGACGCCGCTCTGTCCGCCGGATGCTTCCACGTCGCCGTTCACATACCAGTGCTGAGCACGGGGTGGCTCACAAGTAGCGCAAGCGGGCAACGTGAGGCGGTGGGCCATCGTTCCAATAGGCGAAGCGATACATCAAGCGATCGCCCAGGGAGTCCAGCTTGTCGGAAGTGCCAAGCTGCGGAACGCAAGCGCCACCGAATGCGCCACTGCAGGAGCCGCTATACGTTGGTACCGGCTGCAGGATTGTGTTGGGGCTGCCCAGTACGAACGAATTGGCGGGAGTGCCAAAATCCGCGTGGAACTGATACAGCGACAAATGAGAGTTGTCCACGTCGCCTACGCTGCCGATATAGAACTCGTCCTGGGGAGTTCCAGCCGGAGTGTTGGGCACACCGATAATGGAATCGAGGTCGCCGGGCAACAAGCTGTCTTCGCTGCGAGGACAAGCTGGAAGCAAATCTGGGTCGGACTGGCAGCGCCCGCCAGCATGGCTCGCGCGGTCATAAGCGCAGATCTGGGGACCACGGAAGCCGCTGCCGCCGGGACCAAAGTTGTTCTGGGCCTGGTAGTAGCCGTTGTTGACGCCGGTGGTCGGCCAAATACCGATCTTCGGGTAGTCGGGGAAGCCGGATCCGGGTACCGGGAACTGCCAAACGTGATAGGTACCATTGGCATCGCTGGTATCGGAGATAGCGATGCAAACGGCGTACGGAGAAGTAAAGACGTTCTGCGACAGGACCCAGCGATTAGCCTGACGGTCATACTGGGCGAGAGATGTCGCCGGCGTTGTGGGTCTTGCAGCACGCGGCTTCCCGGGAGGCCGTCTGCCCACAGCGTGTTGCCAAGAATGGCCGGGCCGCAGGTGTAAGGTGAAGCCTTGGAACAGATGGTGAAGGAAACGTTCACCCACTGCACAACTGGCCAGGCGAGCCATCCGGAAGATTGTCGCCAACCGCCATGTTCGTATCGGGCGGAGCGTCAGGAACGGTGTATCCCGGGAAGCCGTTGCCGACTCCAAGGAAATTTGCAATGATGGAATAGTTGGCTGTCGGAGCAGCACCGCGCTGTTCCACCGTATCCACGGACGTTCCAAAATTCGCGTTTCGCGATGAAGCGAACCGGATTGGCTTCGTGGAAGCCGTATTGGGCGGGTTGAGGCAGCTTCGCCAGTTCGTCGAGCCGCGGAGTAACGCCCGATGAGACGCGGTATTCACGGTTGGTTTTAGTGACTGGTCCGCCGCAGCCAGCGGCAGGGTACAAAGTAGGAGTACGCCCAAGGCGAGTATGGACGTCCCAATGATTCTCGCAGTATTTCTTGTCATAGTGATCCCATTCTCCTTACTGATCTACACGGCGCATTGGGTGTCGCTTGCGCGCAGTAGTTTCGCAACTCGGCAGGTGTGGTTGGTTGGAACACAGCTCTTCGTGTCTTTTTGGTGGAGCAATTTGGTTTCGTTGCCTGTTAACAGTGATCTAGGCAGGTGGAAGGATTGGAACACAAGAGATGGGGGAATGCAACTATTAATCACGTAGTTACTATCGGGCCGACGGCGACTGCCGCAAAGCTCAGCAGTAGGCCGTCCTTCCGCAGAAAAAGCCTGTGTTTATGCTGGCTTTGTGTGAGGAGAGGGAGCGCAATCCCACGCCCGGGAAGTCTGTAGCAGGGGACGCGTCACGAAAATTTTACAAATCGTTACAATCCAGCGCCGCTATCGGGGTTTCCTCCCGAGGGCTGAATCTCATACTTCGAAGGCAGGTGAATGCCGACTGCGCGGACTTCAAGCATCGTAAGCGAATGCCGGCACAGCCTGTGCTTTGGAACAGCAGAAATCCTGTCGTCAAGACGTCGGGCCGTTGCCGATAGAGAAAATGAGCGACGTGCAACACACCGATCTCGTCGCCGTGTAACAGAAAGCGCCAGGAAGCCCTCGGCCAGTTGAAGAAGGAAATCCGCGCTTGGAATCTACAATTTTGACCCTATAAACACTGGCTCTGAGCCACCGGATGCTTGCTGCGATTGCAAGTTAGCGGCTTGGTTTTCTTAGTGATATCGCTGTGAGTGCGGCAGGGATGGACGGCCGGCCATGCGCGGTCCCGTGCTAGACTAACTCTGGCCGCTACCGGGGACGCCGCACTTGTTGCATAGCGATCGAAGGGCCCCAGATTTCAGCTCCCTGAGTCTTCAACAATCTCATCAAGGGTAAGACTACTGTCGAGGGGAAGACACGTGCCACAAAATCGCGACTATTACCTCTTACGTACTAGGATTTGCGTTGGTCTCATTACGTTTCTGACATGTGGCGCCGCCCCGTCGTTCGCGCAGAAGACCGTGGTTCAGGATGTCGGAGGCGGAAAGAAGATTGAGATCGACTACAACGCTGCCGGCCAGGTGACACAGCAGCGCACTATCGCCGCGGATGGCAAACTGGAGGAGAGAGTCGAATACGAGCAACGGCCCGGGTACTACGTTGCCGACAAGACCATCACTGCTTTCTGGCCGGACGGAAAGACCCGCAAGCTGGCTAAGAGCACGTACGATGCGAACGCGAATTTCCTCGGTGAGTTCATCCAGGTCTTTGATGAGGCGGGCAAGCAAGTCTCCGGAAGCCGCCTGATCCACGATCCCATGACCAACGTTTACGTTTGCAAGGATTGGAACGTGGCAGCGCAGGACTATAAGGTGACCGAGTGTCCAGCGGGTGAAGAATCCGGCGGGTCGGAAGAGGTCAAGAAGTTTTCCTATGACGAAGTGATGGGACATCTGGATGCCGCTCGAAAGGCAGTCGGCCAAGAAGAGGCGCGGACCAGGGACCAATTGAAGCCCACCGTTGCCGCTGCGAAGCCGGAGGTTGGGTTGGTGGTTCCCGCGCAGGTCTACGCTGGCGAGCGAGTTTCAGGCCGAGTCGTTGCAAACGCCGCCGAATATGAAGGCTTGGCAGGAGTGATGGTGACTCGGGTTGCGATACAGCTTGAGTCGACTGGCCAAGCGTCGACTCTGGCTGGTTGGACTGTCGAGGTTCCAGGTGAAAACCCGCAACGTGCCGACGGGCCGATTGTCTTTACCGTGCCGCGTGATGGCTCTGGACTTAACATCACATTCAAGCAAACCGGGAACTCATCTCATTCGGTTTCGAAGCTGATAAGTTTCGCGCAACGGCTCACAGAAGCAGCAAAAGGCGCCGAAAACGTTTGAGGCCGCGGCGCTCTGCATGAAAGGGCAATTGTGTACCGTTCGCGGTCCGTTCAGCGGAGACAGCAGCAAGACCTTCGCCGCCTTCGAAGACCGTCCGGCGATGGTTGTGGTCGAAACGCCCGATACCGCGTATATCGGCGTCCCAGACATGACTGAGGCTGGCCCTCGGCCCTTGTTTATTGCAGAAGGCTCAAGAGTAGTTGCATTTCCGGTGGCCGTGGGTGAGTTTCTATGTCAAGAACGGGGACAGGGAGCTACAGCAAGGTCAAGCGATGGAAACCTTACCCGACCCTGGAGGGTCCCGGCGATATTCCAGATGCAGCAGTGGTTGCCGGGAAACTTTCCGGCGACGAATCTTGAGGAGGCGCGCAAGCTGATACCAGGATTCCAGTTGCCGCGACAACATCGGGAGGATCGCGAGAGGCGGGAAGCGCAAGAGAAAGGTCGAGTCAAAGGAAAAACGTGAGGCGGACGAGAAAAAAGGAGGAACGATCCTGCTGGTCGTCAAGAATATGACGCCGGAACAGGTCTCGATGCGAGGCGTCAAGGACCAGATGATCGTCTTCCACTTGAATGATGAGTCATTCAGCCGGGGCGAGTTCAAGTACGACCTGGTGATTGAGGCCCTCAAGTCCGGCCATTTTGAGATCAGAGGCTACGTCATTCCTTTTCTGGCGCCGGTACCGGGCCAAGAGTTTTCCAGTAGGCCCGGGCCAGCAGGGAAGTAGGGCCATTTCTGAATTGACATCGCGCGCGGCAGCACTTAAGCTGCTGGGAAAGGAATAACCATTTGCATATCGATACTACAACCCGCACGAGTCAGCACTTGATGCTCGGTCCGCTGGAGATTCGCGTTATGGAAGTCCTGTGGACCGCCGGCCAGAGCAGTGTTCGCGACGTGGTCGAGAAATTGGAACGCAAGCTTGCCTACACCACAGTCATGACCACGCTGGATCGTTTGTTCAAGAAGGGCATGCTGGATAGGCAGAAGTCGGAGCGCGCGTTTCTATACCTGCCGCGACTGTCCAATCAAGAGTGGGAGCGCCAGCGCGCTGGCGACCTAGTCGCTGGTTTTCTTGCTGGTCCGCAACCGGCCCGCGAGCTGTTGTTGTCGTCGCTGGTTGATGCCGTCGGCCAACACGACGCGGTTCTGCTCGATCAACTGGAAGAGAAGATCCGGAAGAAGCGCAAAGAGCTCTCTGCGGGGAGGAAACTCATGAGTCCTCCCTTACACTTTGCGATTGCTCTGCCTGTGTTGCGCCTCGTTTTTCATGATTCACCTGGCGCTTGCGTTGGCGACCCGTCTTGAGTGCCGGCACCGCGCTGCGGATGGCGGAACGCTTGAAGCCAAGTTCCGCGGCGCGCCTGCTATTTGCCGTTCGCATGCTTCCATTGACCCTGACCCTGCTGGCGGTACTGGCTTTCTGCATTCCCAGCTATCTGTGGCTGGAGCCGGAAGCGACCGGCGAAAAAGTCGGCTTCGTCTGCTTCTTGACGGCGGTGCTGGGAGCCGCGATTTGGGCGCTCGCGATTGTGCGGGTGGTGCCATGCGGTCCGTGGCACGGCGCGCTATCTGCATCGCTGTGAGCGTCACGGTGAGCAAATCAGCATGCCGGGAGAAACCGCGCCGGCATTGCTGCTCAAAGATAAGTCTCCGGTGTTGGCCGTAGCGGGAGTAGTTCATCCCCGGTTGCTTATTTCGCGTCGCGTCATGCGCGGACTTACCGCGGAGCAGATTGACGCTGCCCTGCAGCCATGAGCGTGCCCATCGCTCATCGGGCGACAACCTCAAACGTTTTCTCATGTTGCTGGCGCCCGATGTTCTGCCCTTCATGCGCGGTTTCGTAACTCTGGAACGGCGCTGGGCGAAAGCCATCGAGTGGGCGGCCGACGACCAAGCCAGCGCGGGCGATCCCAGCCGCGCGCTTTCACTGGCCGATGCGCTGGTGAAAGTGGCGAGAATGGGCAACAAGCCGCAGCTTTCTTATCTGTCCAGTTCCCTGATGGCCAGACGATCACGACCTGTCGGAGACGGGTGGACCGCTTGCTGCGCCCTCAGCCCATTCCCGACAAGCCGGCGAAGGAATTGATTCCCTTGTCAGCGGAGCCGCCGCGCTGATGGCCGCTTCGCTGATGATCGTGATGTTCTGGCCGGCAAGCCTGAGTGTGGTACATCGAGCACTGGAACAGCTGGTCCGCTAGATCTCATTGTTGCGAACGCTAATGCCCGGCTTCGAGCTGGGCATTGCTTTTTGTTCCGACGGCACAACAGTCTCCCACTTGGTCAGCGTGCTACGAGCGCGCTTCTGGTCTTAGAGTTGGTTTCAGTCCCAGCGAACACTTCTCATTTCTGCGGCGTCGATTCCTGAGGCTCATCTCGGGATTCGTGAGGAGAGATATCGCTGCACGCAGTCGGGCAAAGACCGCGCCACGGCGGACGCCAGCGCGGTGGCGCGATCGGCCTCGAGCGAGCGGCTTCCACCCTCAGTAGTCCATCGTCGATGAAGATGGTGCACATTCCCAACCGAACGCCGGCCTCAATATCACGGAGCGAGTCGCCGACCATCACGCTATTCTCGGCGTTTGCGCCCGGGAAAGTCGCGAAACGCCTGCTCGAACAATCCAGGAAGCGGCTTGCGACAATTGCATTGCTCCTGCATCGTGGGGGCAATAGTAGATGGCATCCAGGCGCGCGCCGTGGCGCGCCGAGTTGCGCTCTGCAAGCGCTCGTGCAGCGCGACCAGATCAGCCTCTGAGCACAGTCCGAGAGCGACGCATCGCTGATTGGTGACCACGATCACCTTGCGGCCGGAGCGATTCAGTTGGGCGAGCGCGTCGGCGACGCCCGGCAGGAGTTCGAAGTCCTCCCAGCGGGTCACGAATCGGCCGTCAGGAAGGCTTCGGTTCAACACTCCGTCCCGATCTAGGAATACATACTCAATATCGGAAAAGTTGTTGGCATTGTGCTCGCCCATAGCGTCTATAATTCCACAGTAACAGCTCATTCCCAAAGGTTCTGCGAAGATCCTCGAAACTCGTTGTCGGAAACGAGGATCGCATGCCGTCTTCGTTGAACCTGTCTGGCGTCTTTAGTGACGCTATCGCCGAACACCTCACCATTATTCGCCAGTTCGTAGCGCAGGAAGATTCGTTCGAGCGCGCCGCTGTTCGCATCACCGACTGCCTGCTGGCAGGCAACAAGATTCTCTGGTGCGGCAACGGGGGAAGTGCCGCCGACTCACAACATCTTGCGGCGGAACTGGTGGGACGCTTTCGTCGTACGCGCCGCGCTTTTCCTTCCATTGCCCTCACCACCGACACTTCGGTTCTGACCGCCATCGCCAACGATTGGAGTTATGAAGAAGTATTCGCACGGCAGGTTGAAGCCCTCGGCCAGACAGGGGACGTGCTAGTCGGGATCTCAACCTCGGGAAACAGTCAAGAACGTCTGCGCTGCCCTGGCGAAAGCGCGTGAACTGGGGGTCTTCACCGTGGCCATGACTGGTCAGAGCGGGGGCCGAATGGCAACGCTTGCGGATGTTTGCCTACGTGTTCCCGCCACCGATCCCGCGCGCATCCAGGAAGGCCACATTCTTTGCGGACACATTCTGTGCGAATGGATCGAACTTGCCACCTGCATCACGCACGCGGTGGCAGCCGCAGGGAGGCGTAACCAATGATCGCCAACCTGCTCAGCATTATCGCTCTCGTCGAATCGGGATGGCGCAAGCGCTCGGGTGCTGGTGGTCGGCGACGTGATGCTGGACAAGTACATCTGGGGCGACGTGGAACGCATTTCGCCAGAGGCGCCAGTCCCCGTAGTCCGCGCTACCTGGCAGAACGAGCGACCGGGCGGCGCAGCCAATGTGGCGATGAACCTTGCAGGACTGGGCGCGTGCGTCACTGTCGCCGGGTTTGGTGGCGGCGACGAGGAGCAGGAGAGATTGGAGTCCATGTTGGCCGAGGCCGGGGTTGAGCCGGCTCTGACAGAAGTCGCGGCCATTCCGACGACCACCAAGCTGCGCATTTTTTCCGGCAACCAGCAAATGATGCGACTCGATACGGAGACCGCTGCCGTCACCTTCTGATGCCGCTTATTCCGGACCTGCTGGAAGCGCGTCTTCGCCGCTGCTGCCAACACGCTGATGTCGTTGTGCTCTCCGATTACGCCAAAGGTGTCCTGACCGAATCCGTGTGCCACTCCATCATTGCGGAAGCCGGCAAGTTGGGCGTTCCGGTACTGGTGGATCCCAAGCAGCGAGATTTCTCGCGCTATCGGGGCGCCACTACGATTTGTCCCAACCTGAAGGAACTGTCGGCAGCTACCGGCGAGCCCGTCGCTGACTATCGATCGGCTGCTGGACGCGGGCCAGGCTCAGCTTGCTTCGCTGGACATGGAGTTCATGGTTGTAACGCATGGGCGACAAGGGCATCGCCGTCTTGCGCAAGGACTCGCGACTGCACGCACCTGCGGTTGTCCGCCAGGTTTACGACGTTTCCGGGGCCGGCGACACGGTCATCGCAGTTCTGGCGCTGGCCATGGCATGCGGTGTCGAAATCGAGACTGCGGTCCGAGTGGCGAACCTGGCGGCGGGAATCGTGGTGAGCAAGGTCGGTACAGTTCCCATTCAGCGGGAGGAGTTGCTGGGCGCCCTGTCGCAAGAACTCGCTCTCCACATGGACGAGAAAGTCCTGCCCTTAGAGCGGCTGCTTTCCCGCGTGGCGATGTGGCGATCAGCCGGCGATCGCGTGGTGTTCACCAACGGATGCTTCGACATCCTGCACATCGGGCACATCACCTTGCTGGAGCGGGCACGACGTAAGGGCGATCGCCTGATTGTCGCGCTCAACAGCGATGACGTCGGTACGCCTGATCAAAGGACCGTTGCGGCCCATCGTGGGCGAACACGAACGCGCGCGGATTCTTGCTGCGCTCAGCGCCGTGGACGCCGTGGTCGTCTTCAACGAAAGCACACCCTTGAAACTGATCGAGGCGATTCGTCCCGACGTGCTGGTGAAGGGTGGCGACTACCGCGAAGAAGCTGTTGTGGGAGCTCGCGAAGTGCGGGCCTGGGGAGGGCGTGTCGAACTCATACCCTTGGTCGAGGGAATCAGCACGACGCGCCTGATTGCAAGAGCCACGCCGCAATCTTCGCTTGAAGCCGACCTCGGCCGCCGTCATGGCTTGATTCATGGATTGGAAAGGATCGATGCTCTGCCATTGTCGTTCTGGTGTGTCCGTGTGCCAACAAAGTTGGCGATCCTCTGGCGCGCCCACGTCGCGCCCGGAAGCAGGACTGGATTCCTTCCGCGCGATGTGCCGTCTCGTTGCTGGTCATCCGGCTCGATGGGCTGGGCGACGTCGTCCTGACAACTCCTCTCTTCCGGGAACTGAAGCGCGCCTTTCCCGGATCGTCCTGCACCGTCGTGGTGCAGGATGCCTTTCGCCCGCTCCTCGTAACCAACCCGCACATTGACGAGATCATCGGTTTGCGCCCCGTTGCAGGCCGCATGGTTGCCGGCCCGGGTGCGAACTCTGCTGTCGGTGCTGTTGCTGTATTGGAACCGATTGCGTGGCAGACGCTTCGATATTGCCATCTCTCCGAGGTGGGACGTAGATGACCAACTCGCGACATTTCTGTGCTCGCTGGTCGACGCTGACGCACCGGGTGGGCTACACCGAAGCGGCGTCGCCGGCAAAGCAGCGGCACAATCGCGGATTCGACGCGGCATTCGACACCTGCCTTTCGCCGGGCCGGTGCAGCACGAAGTGTTGCGCAATCTTGAAATTGTAAAGGCCTTGGGCGGAAGGGTGGAAGACAGCAGGCTGGAGATCAGCCTCACCCACCGTGACCGCGAGTTCGCGTCGCAGTTGCTGGCGAACGTGCCCGCCTCGAGCACCGTGGTCGCCGTCGGTATCGGCGGTCGCAGCCCTGGTCGCCGATGGCCGCTGGAAAACTATGCGGAGTGCCTGGCGCGATTGGGGAGAGAGCGTCGTGTGCAGCCGATAATCATTTGCTCGCACGACGAAAAGGAAGAGGCTTGCAAGCTTGCGAACCTGTTGTCCTGCGAAGCCATTATCGTCAGTGGCGCGCCACTCCGCAAGGTGTGTGCCGTGCTGGAGCGCTGTGATCTTTTCATCGGAAACGACAGCGGCAGTGCGCATCTGGCCGGTGCGATGAACTGCAAGATCATCGTAATTTCACGGCATCCGGCCGGCGGCGATCCGAACCACGCCAATAGTCCAATCCGCTTCGCACCTTATTGCGATCGAGTGCGCGTCCTGCAACCGGCGGCAGGAATGGATGCGTGCAAAGCCGAGTGCCTCTCCTCTGAGCCGCATTGCATCAAGGCCGTGTCGGTGGAGCAGGGTGGTGGCTGCCGCGCGCGAGATGCTGCGCGAACGATGCACGCCTTCCGGTCCGCATCCAGACGAACATGGCGCCTCCGCATAACGACGATTTCGTGCCGGCAGTCGATCCAGTCGCGGCAGTTGCTCTCAAGAAAGCGGCGGAGCTTCCCAGGTTGGGCGAGCAGATCTGCGAACTCGCCTTGAAGCGGTGCCAAGCGATGTTCCTGGCATGCTCGCCGACATTCTCGTTATGGCCGAATCGTCAAGGCGGTGTCTTCGGGCGCCGCTGCCAGACTGCTGTCGGCGGGGATCACGCTGGTGTCCTTGCCTCTGGCCGTGCGCTACCTGGGGGCCGAACGCTATGGCGTATGGGCGACCATCACCACGACCGTAGTGTGGATCAATCTGCTGGACCTCGGCATCGCCAACACCCTGACCAACAGCATCTCGCGGGCCTACGCGCTCGACGACAAAGTCTCCGCGGCGCGCTATTTCACCAACGCGCTGCTGGTCACCGGAAGCATTGCGGCGATTGCCGGCGGCAGCCTTCGCCGTCGTCTGTTCTCGCGTGAACTGGATGAAGCTATTCAACGTGAGTGCAAACGTGCCAGCAGCGGAGGTGCGAAACACGGTGGTGGTTGCTGCGGCGCTGATGTTGCTTGGCCTGCCGTGCAACCTGGGCGGGAAACTTCTCGCCGGCTATCAGGAACTGCATCGCAATAACTACGCCGTCTGCGCGGGCGCAGTGGCCAGCGTGATCGGGCTTGGCTCTGGGTATCGCCTTGCGTGTCTCGATGCCGGTGCTGTTTGTGATGTCGGTGGGATGTCTGACCTTCGCCAGCCTGGCCAATCTGATTCTCGTGGTCACGTGGCAGCAAGCCGTGGCTTCTGCCCCGGCCAGCGCTGATCGACCGTTCGACCAGCAGGGAACTGCTTAACTCCGGCTCTTCATTCTTCCTGATTCAGGTGGCGGCGGTGGTCGTCTTCAGCTCCGACAACATCGTCGTCAGTCATTATCTTGGAGCGGCGGAGGTCACGCCCTACAGCGTCACCTGGCGTCTGGTAGGACTCGCGCGCGGTTCTGCAGTCGCTCATCTTTCCGGCGCTCTGGCCTGCCTATGCGGAAGCTTATGCCAAGCGGGACTACGGCTGGATACGGCGCACCTTCTCCCTGACCATGACAGGGCACGGTCGCGCTTAATCTGTGCTGCGTAGCTGCTGCTGATTGTTTTTGGGCGCACATTGATTCGGGTGTGGGCGGGACCGGCGGCCGTGCCGACATTTTCGCTCTTGCTGGCGATGGGAGTGTGGGCGCTGATCAGCGGATTCATGAGCGTCGAATCCTGTTTGCTGGCGGCGCTGAACCGGACGCGGGAACAGGCATTTCTGTCGATCGTGGCGGCGGTCGTGAATATCGCATTGTCCATCGCGCTGGTGCGGCACATCGGTTCGCTGGGCGTGATTGGTGGAACCATCCTGTCCTACGTATCTTGTGCTGGTGATTCCGCAGAGCATGATTGTGCGCAGTTTGTTTAAGGAGAATTGGCGGGTGAGGGAAAGCGCGCCTTCGCATTCGCTCTTCGCCAAAGCGAAATTCGGTAAAGCGGCGCGGATCGAGCGAGGCGAAGACCTAAGTAGCAGCATTAACGCGCCTGAGCCGTCACCGGCATGAATCGAAATGTGCTTTGAGCGAAAAGCGAAAGCGCAAGTCGGCGAAGAGCGAAAAGCGAGTTGCTCATCCCACCAGGAACGGGTTGCTGGCGCGCTCTTCGCCGATGGTGGTGAGCGGTCCGTGTCCGGGCACGACGATGGTCTCGTCAGGCAGTGCCAGCACGGGGCCGTGCAGCGACTGCATGATCTTTTCGTACGATCCACCCGGCAAGTCGGTGCGGCCAATCGATCCTGCGAACAACGTATCTCCCGCGATCAGCTTCTTTTCTGGAGCGAAATACAAACAGATGCTCCCCTCGGTGTGACCTGGCGTGTGCAGAACATCTGCAACCAGGCCGCCCGCGCGGACTTGGTCGCCCTGTGCTGAGGCTGGCGTCGATCATGACCTTTTCCGGAGGGCGCATACCGATCCATGTGGCCTGCACGTCCAGCATCTTCAGCAGCGCATTGTCGTTCTGGTTCAGCAGAATCGGCGCGCCAGTCAGGCGCTTCAGCTTGGTCGCTCCGCCAATGTGATCGATGTGCGCGTGGGTGACGACGATTTGCTTCACCGTCAGCCCGTGGCGCTGCACGACCGCCATCACATCTTCGATGTCATCGCCGGGATCGATGACCATGGCTTCTTTCGTCTGCTCATCGCCGATCACCGAGCAATTGCATTGCAGCGGGCCGACCGGAAAGATCTCGTGGATCATGATTCCAAACTACCACGAAGCGGGGTAGGCGATTCACGTGCAGGAAGCGGCGCTTGAGTCACCGGACGTTCTGAAGTAAACTGCGCAAACTTAGGATGTGGAGCTTCACCAGACGGCGCTGCATCGAACCACTGAACAGGAGTAGCCATTGGATCGCATTCGGTTCATAACGCATCGGGACCAGCGCATCCTACTGGTGGATTGCAGCAATTGCACGGCGGATGAGGTGGCCACGATCGCCGACCTGCTGCCTGAGTTCGTCACCCGCGAGCCGCTTGGATCCGTGCTGTTGCTGGGCGACTTTACCGGTGCGCAATTCAGCCGCGAGGCGGTCGAGCACATAAAGATCGCCGCGGTATTCGATCGTCCTCACCTGAAGCGGTCGGCCTGGGTCCTGACCGAGAACCTTCCCAAAGCGTTCTACGACTCCATCCGCAGCTTCTCCGCCCGCCAGATCCCGACGTTCGCAACCCGAGAGGAAGCGATGGAGTACCTGGTGAGTCCCGATCCGCAGGCAGATAGTTCCCCGAAGACCTCCGCTTGATCTCTCGTCCTCGGTTGTGCAGGAAAGCGACTCGTGCGAGAGTTGACGGTGGCCCGATTCAACCTCTTCTCCCTCGGGCCTCATGAGCCTCTGAATGCCCTGCTTGCTCTATTGTGTTACCCAGCCCAACCCGGTCGTGAATGTTCCCTCGGAAGTGTGTGAAGCGACCGTCGAATCGTGTGAGATATTGGGATTGCGGGCTTACTGGAGCGAGATCACCGACCCGGACGAATGCCTGGGTACAGCCGTGGCGCAGAAGAAGGCGGAAGTGCAATTTCACCAGGCGCTTCGCGAGATTCTAGCGGTCGTCACTCCGATTCCATTTCGCTTTCCCACCCTCCTGGACAACGAGGACGGTATAGAGGAATACCTCGCAAGCAGGCTGGAACCCTATCGCGCTGCCTTGGAACGCACGGGTGATGCCGTGCAGTACGAGGTGGTAGGAAGCTGGGCGGCGGATGAGCAGGCTGATCTGGCGACTCCGGTGAGTGGCCGTGAATACCGGAAGCGGCGGTCGGAGGCGGCAGCACGGATTGCGGCCATCGAGAGCAAACTGATTAGCGTTACTGCAGAATCCGTGCGCGAATGGCGGGCAAGGCAGGAGCGCAGGAGCCATCGCTGGTTTGCGCTGGTACCGAGGGACAGCCGCGAGCGCTTTGTCGCGGCTTTGCGCAGTGCCGGGCCATCCGAGGGAGTCAAGCTTCGCCTAAGTGGACCCTGGCCTCCGTCCGAGTTCGTCACGCCGTTTGGTGAACGTGGATAGCCTGGAGGCAGTGCTCGGCCCGTCGCTTGATTGCGCTGATTAGTAACTGAGCGGTTCCTCCGACTGGAGACAAACGCTGCGCCGTGCGCCGTTATCATTTATGATGAAAGGACCCCACGATAGAGGAATATTGTCCTTTGATGAGAGTCCTGCCCGGTGCACGCCGTCGACTGGCTCCCCTGTTGGTGATGTTCTGCTCAGTGTTGGCGTTCGCCTGCGAAGGCATCCCAGCCGGGCAGACGTTGTGGATTCGTCTGAGCGAGCCAATTTCGACTTACAGCGCGAAGCCTGGGGATACGGTGCACGCCGTTCTCATCGAACCCGTGACGTGTGACGGCGGTGTGACATTCCCGATAGGCACAGAAATTAACGGAACGGTGGCCTCCGTTCGCAAAGTGGGCTGGGGAATTCGCCACGAAACAGCCGCCCTGAAGATTCGGTTCGATCGTGCCGTTCCGTTCGAAGGCTCGCCGGTGGCCATATCGGCTGAGGTGATGGAAGTAGAGAATGCCCGCGAACAAGTCTCAAAGGGGATCGTCCAAGGAATCCTTAGCAGTGACTCTCCGCAAGGGCGGATCACCAGTCGCCTGAGGCACCTGCCCACGTGGAACCCCTATTCGGACGCAGGCCTGATCGTTTTTAAGGCGACCTTTCCCATCTTTCCTGAACCCGAGATTTATTTCCCGGCTGGTACCGACCTTCGGATAGAACTGATCCAACCGATTCCCGCGCTTGTGACGACTTCGGAATCGTCGATGGGAAGTGGGACGGAAAAGACGGAAGAATTAGAATTCGCGGAATTTGCCCAGTCGCTCCCTCAGCATTCCACTACCAGAAAGCTGGTGGATGCGGACGTGGTGAACCTGGCGTTCGTGGGCTCTCGTGAGCAGATTGAGGCGGCCTTCCAGCAAGCCGGTTGGAGTACCAGCGATGCCTTCAGCAAGAAATCGTTCTTCCGGGATTTTTACGCGTTCCTCAACAATAGCGGCTACGCGCAAGCGCCGATGCGGCCCTTTCTCCTGAACGGCAGGCCTGCCGACATGAATTGGCAGAAGAGTTTGAATAGCTATGCCCGTCGCGACCATCTGCGCATATGGCAATGGTCCGGCTCTGAGAACTCCGAGACGGTTTGGCTGAGTTCGTCGACCCATGATACGGGAGCAAGCCTTTCACTGGAGCACCGGCAATTCCTGCACCACATCACGCCCGACATCGACGAGGAACGCCGCAAAGTGATCCGCGATCTTACCGTGGCCGGCTGTGTCAAAGCGGTACATCTGGTGGAGCGGCCTGCAATGCCGAACTTCACCCAAAACGCTACCGGAGATGTGGTCAGTACCGATGGGGCACTGGCGGTCGTCCAACTGAAGGAATGTCAGCCAATGGTACCCGGACTTGCGTCGGGAAGTGCTTCGAAGCAATTCAAGCCTGGCAATCATGTGTTTCGTTATTTCCGCCGGCAGATATTGACCTTTCGTAGTGACATCTGGCGGGCCAACATCATCTACGCAACGTACGATCTGGTGCACATGAGCGTGGTCGCCTGGCGGCGCCATTCTGCCTTGACGACTACTCGCGACGCGAACATGTATCTCGAGCGTGCACAAATCGAGCGTGCGCAAATAGCGGCGGAACCAGCCGTGCAGCCGGTGTCGGGCCCCGCAACCAAAACCAGTGTTCCATAATCCAAAGCCCCATTTGTAGCTGGAAGAAGTTTAGAACCGACATGGCTGGTTGGAGTTCGGGTCAATCTAGGGGAGCGGCTGGCCTGGATACTGCTTCCTGTCGCAATTTGGATTCCCCTTCTGGCTCGCGTAGGATGGAGGTTCGTCCCAGCGGCACAAACATGAAACCAGCCCTGGCCTCCCTACTCCTTGTTTTCCTGCTGACGACGGTTCTTGCGACGGCGCAGGCACCGGCAGGAACTTCAGCGCAAGCCACTCCTGCCCAACAAACGCCCGTTATCCCAATGCCGGTAGCCCCTGCACCGCAAGCATCTCCACAGATACCAGTGCAAGCTCCGGCGCAGACTGGAACGGAACAATCGCCCACGCCACCTGATTATTCGCAGGAAGCCTACGTCATCGAGCACTATAACCAGGCGATGCGCTTCGAAAATGACGGGACGGGACGCGACCAGCTTGATGTGCAGATCAGAGTAGTCAGCGAGAGTGGTGTGCAAGCGCTGGGCCAGCTCAAGGTGGGTTACAGCGCGCTGAGCGACAAGCTTGAGATTGCCTATCGTGAGAGTGCGCAAGCCCGATGGAACTGTCATTACGGCGCAGGAATCTGCCATTCAGGACCTCACGCTTCCCGACGCGCCTGTGTACACCGACTATCACGAGAAGCACATCAGCGTTCCGTCGCTGCGCCCCGGAGATGTGCTGGAGTACGAGTTCATCCGTACGATTACGAATCCGCTGACCCCGGGGCAGTTCTGGACCAGTGTGAACTTCGCCGAGAAGGGCATCATTCTCGACCAACAGCTGGAGATTAACGTTCCCAAGGGACGGCAGATCAACCTGAAGAGCAAGCCCGGCTACGAGCCGAAGGTCACGGACGAGGGGGGCCGGCGCATCTATCGTTGGACCTACAGTCATCTACAAGATGAGGACCAAGGGAAGGCTGGCAAGAAAAAAAAGAAAAATCCACGCAAGCCCAAGGACGATATTCCCACGGTTGAGCTGACCACGTTTCAGAGTTGGGAGGAGTTAGGAGCCTGGTATGCATCCCTGGAGCGCGACCGGCGCAAGCCCAACGATGCCATCAAGGCGAAGGCCGAGGAGCTGGTACAAGGTAAGACGGACGACATGGCGAAGGTGAAGGCGCTGTACGAATACGTCTCGCGCAACATTCGCTACGTTAGTTTGTCGTTTGGGCTCGGCCGATACCAGCCGCACGAGGCCAGTGAGGTCCTGAGCAACGGCTACGGTGATTGCAAGGACAAGAACACGCTTTTGGCCGCTTTGTTGGAGGCTGAAGGATTTCAGACGACATCAGTGCTGATCGGGTCGCAACATGAGCTCGACCCTGATATACCTTCTCCTTCGCAGTTCGACCATGTGATTACCCGAGTTCCGGTCAACGGAAAAGAGATTTGGCTCGACAGTACCAATGGCGTTGCTCCGTTCCGAATGCTGGCCGCTCCCTTGCGCAATAAGGAAGCGCTGGCGATCCCTCCGGATGGCAAGGCCGGCCTGGTGTGGACTCCCTCCGATTTGCCGTTTGAAGCTTTTGACCGCTCGCAGGTCAAGGGCTCGATCAACGAAACTGGAACGCTGAAAGCGCACGTTTCCATTCGGATGCGAGGCGACGCCGAGCTGGGGCTGCGTTTTGCACTGCGTCAGATGCCGGGAAATCGCTGGAAGGAATTCTTTACCATGGTGCTGCAGCGCACTGGAATGAAGGGAACTGAGATCGATAATCTTAAAGTCAGCGATCCCAGCAACCCCGACGATCCGCTGCAGATCGATCTTGATGCCACTGTCAACAACTACTTCGACTGGTCGGCGCCGGAATCGAAGATGTACTTGCCATTCATGGAGATCGCGCTTCCCGGAGAGGGGGACGCCGAGGACGACGACAAGACCAATCCCAAGCCTATCAAGCTGGGCGCACCCGGCGAGTCGAACGTTGAGGTGAGAGTTGCGATTCCGGCAAAGTATGCGGTGCACCTTCCTATTGGAGTGGATGTTAAGCGCGACTACGCCCAGTATGTTTCGAGCTATAAGTTCGATGCCGGGCAATTGGCCGGCAATCGTACCTTGAAGCTGCTCAATGGCGAGCTGCCGGTGGCGCGGCGTGAAGATTATGCTGCCTTCCGTCGGGCGGTGGCCGCCGACGAAGCGCAAGAGGTTTCGTTGGACAACAAATCTCCGGGGACAGCTGGAGTCGGCGCCAACGAATCGGCCGAAGACTTGAATGAATCCGCGACGCAGGCACTGAAGAACAATAATTACGAACTGGCGTTAACTCTGTTCCAGCGAGTTGTGAAGCTGGAACCCAAGCATAAGACTGCATGGGATGAACTTGGACGCGCATATTTGGGGCTCAACCAGAACGATCAGGCGATCGACGCGTTCAAGAAGCAGATCGAGATCGATGCGTACCACGAGTACGCCTACAATGATCTGGGCGTGGCTTACCAGCGGCAGTTGAAATACGACGAAGCCATTCAGCAATTTAAGAAGCAGATCGATATCAACCCCCTCGATCCGTTGGCCCACGCCAGCTTGGGCCAGGTCTATATCGCGCAGAAGAAATTCGCGGAGGCGGTTCCCGAGCTGGAGAAGGCCGTAACGATTCAGCCCAACAATCCGGTGCTGCTGATCTCGCTGGGGCAGTCCTACCTTGCGACCAATCAGGCTGACAAAGGTATGGCGCAGTTCGAGAAGGCCATCAGCGTGTCGCCCAGCCCGCTGACCTGGAACAATATCGCGTACTCACTGGCGGAACAAGACGTACAACTGGAACGAGCGGACAAATACGCTGATGCCGCGATCAACGCCCTGCAGACACAGTTGCGGGACGTCAAACTGGACAGCCTTCGCTTTCAGGACCTGGCCGCAGCGCTGTTCCTGTACGAGATATGGGACACCAAGGGCTGGATTGCGTTCAAACGTGGCGATCTGGACATAGCGGAGCAGTACATCAACGCCGCATGGCAGGCGAGCGGCAGTGGCACCATCGGGGAACATCTGGGAGAGATTTACGAGAAGCAGGGCAAACGTGAGCAGGCAATTCGGACGTACACCCTCTCACTGGCCAGCGAGACGCCCAGCGATACTGCACGCTTGCGCCTCACCGCACTCGGAGCCAGTAACGCGTTAGATCGCAAGTTGGACAAGACCCGCCTTGAGCTGCAACAGCAGCGCACGACTTCGCTCAAGACGTCCGGCAATGGCAGCGCGCAGTTTTTCCTGCTCATTTCTCCGGCGAAGGTAGAGCAGGTGAAGTTCGTCAAGGGGACAGAGGGTCTGAAGGGCCTGGCTGATGTCCTGGAAAAGACTGATGTGGGCATGAAATTTCCGGCGACGTCGGAAGTGCGCGTGGTGCGGCGAGCGGTGGTCACTTGCGGAGTGCCTACACCACCTGTAAAGGGGAAACCTCCGGTTGCCGCTGTTGCAAACCAGGAGCCACCAGGACCTCCAGCACCTTGCAGTATCGAACTGCGCCCGGCCGAAGCGGTACGCACGTTGGACTGAGAAGGCTCCTCGGGAGGCAATCAGGGGAGTTCGATCTTGGGTCAGGATGGAAACCTGAATCGGAGACTTGAATGAGCGACCTGCGATACCCCATCGGCAAGTTCGAGTGGATTCCCCCAGATAACGAAGCTCAGATGGCCAAGCGCCGCGTGCATTATGTCGAGGTGCTGTCCAAACTGCCGTCACAAATGCGGGCGGCCGTTCGCGGGATGAGTCCAGAACAACTCGATACTCCCTATCGGCCGGAGGGCTGGACCGTGCGGCAGGTGGTACATCATGTACCCGAGAGCCACATGAACGCCTACATCCGCTTCAAACTCGCGCTTACCGAAGACAGTCCGACCATCAAACCCTACCGTGAAGATCTGTGGGCCAAGCTACCCGACAATGGCATCACGCCAATTGACATCTCCCTGCAACTGCTTGCCGCATTGCATTCGCGGTGGGTGGACGTGTTGGGGGCAATGGGGCCCTCCGATTTCGCACGAACCCTGAACCATCCTGAGCACGGAATGCTTTCGCTCGATCGGATGCTGGCGATGTACGCTTGGCACTCGGCGCACCACCTGGCACACATCACCGGGCTGCGCGAACGCATGCAGTGGAAGCGGCGGGCTGCCGCTGCCGGCTAGGCCCCTGCGGAGACCCTTCGCGCGATAAAGCGGTAGCGGGACACGGGCTTCTCGTCTCATCCTTCACAACCGATGCCGGAATCCTGTGAACTGTGCGACTCAGGTTTGGGTTCGGTCGGACTAAATTATTTTTCCAGCATCTCCACACAGCCAGGCCCGGCTTCGGTGCTAACGACGAAGCTGCAGTTGAATCGAGGTGGGACGAAGCTGGCGTACGCGGCTGCGTGTGCACGGTTTTCTCATGCGGAATGCAAATCCCCGCAATTGATGCGGGTTGCGCTCACTTCGGCGCCGAGTACACGTCCAATGTGCGACTCGGAAAAAATGGAAATTCACGAACTTTCTGAGGGCGTGCAACGTATCAGGGTGAAGCAAAGTGGAGGAGGAGTGCGCAAGCGCTCCGCACAGCGCAAGCAAAAAATTAGGGGCCAAACAGAATGAATCGCCCGCGGTTTGGCGGCCCAGGCGAGACAATCTTGAGGGAGGCTTGGAATCCGATCCCTGTGCTGTTTGACCCCGGTGTCACATTTTATGCAACGTGGCAGGAAACGCAAGTACTTCCTGCCGTGGCGGGCCGCCAGAACGAAGTGTCAAACAAGGAGATGGCAAATGACTCGTATTCTGGCTCGCCTTACCATGTTGGTCTTCGCAATCGCGATGTCGGTCAGCGCCTTTGCGGGATCTGCTAAAACCGACACCATCACCCTCTACCATACTGCCCAATTGAACGGCACAACCCTTCCCGCCGGGGAATACACAGTGAGGTGTGAATCCAACGGTTCTACTGCTCAGGTCAAGTTCATGAAGGCAGGAAAGGAAGTGGCCAGTGCCAGCGGCCAGGCGAAAGACCTCGGCGCCAAAGCGATGCACGGACAGGTCGTGCTGGAGGGCAGTGGCGTGCCCTCGATCACCGAAGTAGATCTTGCCGGCAGCAAGACCGGAGTGACCTTCGATTCGAGCATGGCCAACGCAGGAAAGTAAGATTAGTCTGAATATCTGCAGGGGAGCAACGATGCTCCCTTTTTCCTTGCCAAACGTCCCACCTTCGGAACTCTGACCTTTGCCAATGGGCGTGGGTCTCCTGCTAAGATTCACAAGTCTCATGCTCACGCTGACCCAGGCTGCCGAACAGATTCGCGCGCGCAAACTTTCTCCGCGGGAGCTCACGCAAGAATGCCTTTCGCGCATTGAGCGACTGAACCCCAAGCTGAATGCATTCATTACGGTTACCGCGGAGCTTGCACTCGATCAGGCACGGAAGGCTGAAGCAGAAGTCATGGCGGGCCGCCGGCGAGGGCCTCTTCACGGCATTCCGATAGCGCTGAAGGACCTCCTCGATACTGCGGGTACTCTGACCACGGCAGCCAGCAACCAATTTCGCGATCGGGTTCCGGAGGAAGATGCTGAGCTGGTTCGCCAATTGAATCAAGCCGGCGCGGTGATCTTAGGCAAGCTGAACCTGCATGAATTCGCGTTCGGCGTCAGCGGCATTGTGAGCGCCTTTGGGCCGGCGAAGAATCCTTGGGACTTGACGCGCATTACAGGTGGTTCTTCGTCGGGCTCGGCGGCAGCTGTTGCGGCCGGGCTTTGCATCGCAGCGATCGGGACCGACACGGCCGGGTCGATTCGGTGTCCCTCGGCGCTGTGCGGGATTGTCGGACTTCGTCCTAGCGCAGGTCTTCTGAGTTGCAAAGGAGTAGTTCCGCTCTCCACATCGTTTGATACGGTCGGGCCGATGACCCGTACGGTGCGGGATGCAGCGGTCCTGCTTGGGGCGGTCGAGGCCGGCGGGGGAACGAGTGCCCCAGACGACTGGGCTGCGCTCGACCAGAGTGTCGCCGGGCTAAAGATCGGGGTTCCTCGCAACGGTTTCTTTGACGACCTCCAGTCCGAGGTTTCCGGATATGTGGAAGAGGCCTTGGGGGTCATGAAGACGATGGTTGCGCAGATTCAAGACGTGGGACTCACCGCCGGGGCACACCGCACGATTTTCAATGCCGAGATTTATGAGTACCACGAGACCATGGTAACCAAGACTCCGGCACTTTACCAGCCGTACACGCTACCGAGAGTTTTGAAATGTGCGGGGATCGGTGCGACCGATTACATACGCGATTGGCGGAATTTGGACGCGGAGAGAAAAAAGGCTGAAGAACTATTTCTGGAAGTGGATGTCGTCATAACGCCAACGGCTCCGGTGACAGCGCCGCGAATTTCGGACCTCGAAGCCCTGGGGGTCAACGAGCTGCGACCGTTCGAGACGAAATATCTGCTACGAAATACGTCGCCGTTTAGCGTGCTCTTTTGGCCCAGCGTCTCGGTGTGCTGCGGTTTCACGAACGAAGGATTGCCGGTGGGATTGCAAATCTCCGGCAGGCCCGGAGCAGATATGACCGTGCTGCGACTCGCTCATGCGTACGAACAGGCAACAGATTGGCACAAACGCACGCCAAGCGAGTGAACCCCTTTTCAATGCTGTCATTCTGAGCGAGGTCCTGGCGGTTCGCCGAAAGTCATTCATCACGGAGGTACCGAGAATGCGGAGTTTTGTCAGACGTTTCACCGCGATCTCTGTGCCTCTGTGGTTGATTTCATGCCTACGGAGAGCTAAACCCTACAAACACCGGCTCGGGCTGTAGTTCGATTCCAAACTTATTCAGCACCGCGAGCTGAACCTCGTCTTTCAGGGCGATGATTTCGGCAGCAGTTGCGCCCCCGCGATTAACTATTGCCAGCGCATGTCGCCGCGAAATACCTGCCCGACCTTTGCCGTAGCCCTTGGCAAACCCGGCATGTTCGACCAACCAAGCTGCAGGCAGTTTGCGAAAACCGTTCGCGACGGGATAGCTCGGCAATTGCAGCCCGCGAGCTGCCAAGCGCGCTGAGAGCTCTTCCAAGAAGGACTGTGGCACGATGGGGTTCTTGAAGAACGAGCCTGCGCTGCGCGCATCTTCGTCCCCCGGAACTATGAGCATCGCCTTGCGCCGGCGAATTTCACGCACCGCGCTACGGACTTCTGCCAGGGTCGGACCAGTCGCGCGCTCGGCCAAGAATGTCTGCAAGTCAGCATAGTGAATACTTGGCTTTCCATCCTGACGTAACCCGAACGATACCTGCAGGATTATGTAGCGCCCGCGCTCCGTCGAGTTGAAGATGCTTGTGCGGTAGCCGAATCCGCATTCCGCCTCGCATAGATTCCCGACTTGTTGTGACTGCAAGTCTAGAACCCTCACCTCTTGAATGGCCTCTGAGACCTCCTGGCCATACGCGCCGACGTTCTGCACCGGTGCGCCTCCGACTGTGCCCGGGATACCACTGAGGCATTCCAGGCCTGGGCAGTTTGCGTCCACACTACGAGCGACAAGGGAGTCCCAATCCACGCCCGCACCTGCCGTAAATACCACGCTTCCGTCCGACGAAACTACTTGCGATAGACCTGTGATCCCAACCTTGAGGACGAATCCGGGAAAACCTGCGTCCGCAATAACCAGGTTGCTGCCTCCGCCCAAAATGAACAAAGGGAGCTGGCGCGAACGGGCGAACCCCACCGCTTCAATTACCTCAGTTTCACTCCTGGCCTCGGCGAAATAGCGCGCCGGACCACCGACGCCGAGCGTGGTGAACGGAGCAAGAGCGAAGTGTTCGCTAATTAGCATGAGGGCAAAGCCAATATATATGCTCAGGCGAGCCACAGGGAGGTCAAGAAAGGGTGGCGCACTTTCGAGGCTTCTAGAATACCCATCCACTGCGGTTTTGATGCTGTTCAAGCCCAACCGCTTCCTTTCTACCCGTCAAGGCATCAGAATACTTGCGATACTCAAACCCCGAGGGAGTGGAAATGTATCCAGAGATCATGGTGGTCCCGATGCGCGAGGAATTGACGCGCGTCGGAGCGGAAGAACTACGCACTGCGGAAGCGGTGGATGCCGCGCTGAGTAAAAGCAACGAAACCGTCCTGGTTGTTGTCAATTCGATATGCGGTTGTGCGGCTGGCCGCATGCGCCCAGCGGTGCGGATGGCACTGGAGAACAGCGCCCGGCCGGACAGGATCGTGACCGTCTTCGCAGGACAGGATACGGAAGCCACGCAACGCGCACGCGAATATTTCCGCGGGTATCCACCATCATCTCCGAGCATTGGTCTGATGCGCGACGGCGAGTTGCTTTACTTCATGCAACGCGGAGACATTGAAACTCGATTGGCGCCTGAGATTGCCAGTCATTTGACGGCGGCGTTCGATCGTTTCTGCGCTAAGCCGACGGCCACTAAGAATAACTAAAGATTCGCGCCAGTATCACTTCGTCGCCCCCACCTGGAAGGCCTTGATCGCGATGTCGTTCGGCTGATTGCCGACAGGGATTAGCGTTACCAGGGCCCGGTCTGCGCTGATCTTGGAATTGTCGCGGGTCTTGACGGTGCGGACCACAGCGACATCCCCCGAGCGGGAGTTCACCACCAGTAAGTGCTCTTCGTTCGGAGCTAACGCAAGCGCATCAGGATGGCTGCCGACCTGAACGGAGCCGATCACGCGGCCCTCATCGATCGCATAGACGCTTACGGTGTCGGCGCCGAAGTTGCTTACGTAGAGCAAGCTATTATCGGAGGTGACGATTCCGCGACTTGGCTCATCTCCGATCAGGTAGCTGCCGCCCACTTCATTGGTGCCCGTCTCCACGATTGAAAAATTGTTACTGCTGAAATTGCTCACGAACAGCTCACCGCCATCGGGCTTCAGCGCGAGCTGCACCGGCATTTTGCCAACATCGAGCAGCGTCAGCATCCGGTCCGATACCAGGTCGATGGAAGCGAGCTGATTCGAGCCGGGGCAGGCGATAAACGCCTTACTGGAATCAGGCAGGATGACCAAATCCTGCGGCTGCTGGCAGACCGTCAGGGTGCTGCGTACCGCCAGCTTCACGGTGTCGAGGATGGAGACCGTATTGCTGGCGCGATTGCTGACGACCACCAGCTTGCCATCGGGTGAAACCCTGGCCACGCCGGGCGCGCCGCCAACAGGTATTGTCGCGATCACCGATCGCTTATCAAGATCGATGACTGAAACATTGGCGGAGCCGGAGTTCGCCACGTAGGCACGCTTGCCGTCCGGCGAGACCGAAACGAAATACGGCGCGCGATGGACGCCGATGGTCGCCTCGACCTCATTGCGCTCCGCATTGATGATGGTGATGTTATTGGAATCGGCATTGGCAACGTAGATTTCGTTGCGGGTGGGACTGGCGGAGATGCCGGTCGGATTCGTACCTGCCGGGATGGTCTTGATATTGCGAAGTTGAAGCAGGTCGAGCACGCTGACGGAATTGCTTTGGCCGTTGGTGACGTAGGCGTATTCGTGGTACCCGGGCTCGACGGCCGGACGGCTACGACAGGCAGTCGACCCCAGCGTCAGAAAGATCACGCATAGCGCAGAGTGCCAGTGCCGCGTCGAAAATTGCCGCAGCCACAGCAATGTAGTGTGCATCAGTGAGCAGTTGCCGATCCGACGGGCGCGTTGCCGTGGCGGGCCGGACTGGGAACAGGCTCGGCGACGGAGCGGCCAAGCACGTTCGCGATCTGACGAACCTCAACCATGAGATCGTCAAACTGCTGTGGGAAGAGCGATTGGTTACCATCGCTAAGAGCGCGGTCTGGATCAGGATGAACTTCGATGATCAGACCGTCTGCTCCCACGGCAACCGCGGCGCGTGACAGGGGCGTTACCTTGTTACGTTTGCCGGTCCCGTGGCTGGGATCAACGATGATGGGCAGGTGGCTTAAGCGCTGCACGGCCGGAACGATGCTGAGGTCGAGAGTATTTCGCGTATGGTCGGCAAAGGTACGCACGCCACGCTCGCACAGAATCACCTTGTAGTTGCCTTCGCTCATGATGTACTCGGCAGCCATTAGCAATTCTTCCAAGGTAGCCGACATGCCGCGCTTCAGCAGCACCGGCTTGTGTGCCCTGCCCGCGCGCTTCAGCAGGGAATAATTCTGCATGTTGCGCGCGCCGATCTGAATGACATCCGCGTACTTCTCCACCAGTTCCAGCGATTCGTTATCAATAGCTTCTGTAACAATGAGCAGGCCGATGCGGTCGCGAATCTCCGCCATGATCTTCAGGCCTTCCTCGGCCAAACCCTGAAATGTATACGGAGACGTGCGCGGCTTGTAGGCGCCTCCACGGAAGAAGCGGGCGCCGGCGCGGGCCACGCACTCGGCAGTAGCGAATGCCTGATCGCGGGATTCGATGGCGCAGGGCCCGGCGATGACCGCTACTTCGTCGCCACCAAAACTGGCGTCCGTGCCCGGAAAGCGGATGACCGTGTCCTCTTCTTTCAAATCGCGGCTGACAAGCTTGTACGGCTTGCTGACACGGATGACCTCCTGCACTCCCTCCATCTCATCGAAGGTGCCGGACTCGACCTCGGTCTGGTTGCCAGTGACGCCGATGGCGGTACGCTGCGCACCGGGCATGGCGTGTGCCCGAAAGCCCAGCGATTCGATCTTTTCACACACCCGCTCCACTTGCTCTTTGGAGGCGTGCGCCTTCATGACGATAAGCATCAGGGACCCCTTCTACAGTGCTCCATAGTGTATCGCGGAAGGTGCAAAGCTGGGAACGAAAAGGCAGGTGATCGTGACAACCAGAACAGTGGCTCCCAGGCTTTCGCACAAAGATCCCCCGCGTCATTTGTCATCCTGAGCGGAGTCGAAGGACCCTACAGACTCCAAGAGTGCTGATGGAGCCTTCCTGGCTGCTATAGGGGTCCTTCGACTCCTCATCCAGTCGCTTCGGCGACCGGACTCGTCCCTCAGGATGACAGAGGAAAGTCTTGATCCTCATGGGTAGATTACAGGCCGCTCAGCACTCAGTAGATCACGATGTCATCAGCTCCGCTCGCATAACTTAAGTAAGGCGAACCGGGAAGAGCGATCAGTTGGCCATTTTGGAAATTAAACCCGACAATTCCGGGACGGAGGACACTGAAAGCTGTCACACCCCTGCGCAGCATAGACAAAGGATCCCGTCCGCTGGATCCGATCAGTAGCGCCTGGGGTCGGATAGACAGTTTCGGTGAGAGTACTTCCGGAAAAACTAAGGACGGCCACGCCGCCCTCGAAGCCAAATTCTCCGCCAGCAGTGCTGACCAACAAGAAGGAACTCGATTGGTCCCACGTCATGTCCGTGATGCCGGTTTTGTCACCTTGTGGGTCGAGAGTCACCGTTAAAGGCTGAGGCAACACAGCGGTGAGGGTGCCATCGCTCGCTATACCGTAAATCTGTACAAACCACCCGCCCGTCTCCGCCAGTTCCGAGTCCGCCAGATATCTGCCATCCGGCGACACTGGCAGGACATAATCGCAAGTCCCCGCCGGCAGCACGTAGACAGGGCCAGCAGTAAGTGTGCCATCGGAGCTGCGAGAGTAGGACAGAATGCTGCCGTTCTTATTGGGGGGGCAGGTCTGGATGAACCCTAACGTTCCGTCGGGCGTAAATGACAAACGGCTCTGATTGGTTGTGTCAGGTATGGCAATCGTACCCAAGGATTGCAGAGAGCCATTGCCGGGATAAATTGTTATCCCGGGTGTGAGGCTGCTGTCGATGGGGCCGGGTAAGTAAAGGTTAGACCCTGTGGGGTCGACTACCGGCGGCGAGTACTGACGGGGAATCGGTTTGGAGAGGAGCGCTGCTATACGAGGTGACGGAATAGTCCGGGTTCACCAGGAGCGACTCTAAGGTGCGGTTTCCACCGAGCAAGAACAGTAATGGCAACGTCGGCGAAGGGCCGAATTGGGATCCGTTAATCGCAGATTCCGGTGACGAAGGCAAAAGTGTGAGCGAGCCATCACTCTGGATTTGCAGGCCATTTCCGGCAGACGAGAATTGGTCAGTGCTAACGTAGAGAGCCGCATTTCTCGGCGGCGGCGGAGTGATCACGATGCTGAGGCTGGCCGTAGCTGTCGCGGACGGGGTCTCACTGTCCGACACCTGCACCGTGAAATTTGACGTGCCGGGCGCAATCGGCGTGCCGGAGATCACACCGCTGGTTGCGTTCAAAGTGACGCCATCGGGCAAGCTGCCCTGTGCAATCGTCCAGGAATAAGGAGCGAGCCCGCCCGAGGCAGCTAAAGTAGCACTGTAGAAGACGCTTGGGCTACTGTTGGGTAGCGAGGTGGTCGTAATCTCAAGTGCAGCGTTGATGGTGAGAGAGAATTGCGCACTTGCGACGCTAGGGGGTTGCTCGGAGTCCGAAACTGCCACGCTAAATGAAAAGCCTCCCGACGCGGTAGGTGTTCCCGACAATACGCCCGCCCTACTCAGGCTGAGCCCAGAAGGCAAGTGTCCTGACGCAACATTCCAAGCGTAAGGTGTAACCCCTCCAGAGGCATTCAGGGTCGCGTTGTAAGCAACGTTGTCTACGCCCTGCGGGAGCGTGGACGCGGTCGTGACGGTTAGGGGCGATGACGTGGGTTGGCTAGACGAACCGCATCCCGAGAGCAGAGCCACCAGACAGAAGCCAGTCGCTAGTAACACTAATTTAGGACGCTTCATGTTAGACCTCGGCCCTGAAAGACTCATCATACCGCACAGCCTCTCAGAGTAAGGGGCTCTTAGTCCTTGAACCTCCGAGGTGCCGGTATTCATGCGAACGTCAACATCCAAGTAGAATCGACCTTCTATGTCGTCTCATTCAGAGAAGAGCGAAAAGGATATTCTGAAGTTGTTGCCTCCGCCGAAGCAGCCGCCCAAGCTGACTCCGCGGAGGATTGGCATCCACACTTCGACCGCGGGCGGCGTGGCGAACGCGGCCGAGCGCGCCTATCGGCTGGGTTGCAACGCGTTTCAGATTTTCTCCTCGAGCCCACGGCAGTGGGCGCCTTATGAGTTGACGCGCTCGCAGTGCGATGCCATGGATCACTTGCGCGAGCAGCACGGACTGGCGCCGCTGGTCATCCATGCCAATTACCTGGTGAATCTCGCAGGCGGCAATCCTGAGTTTCATGCCAAATCCATCAAGGCGTTTCGCGGTGAGGTGGAACGCGCACTGGCCCTCCGAGCCGAGTTCCTGGTGCTACATCCGGGCTCGTTCCGCGGAGGCAGTCGCGAAGAGGGATTGCATCGGGTCGCGTTGGCCATTGAGCAGTCGGTTGAGAGGCTCGACCTGACTGCGGGCAATCTACGTATCCTCATTGAGAACACGGCGGGGTCGGAGTTTTCCCTGGGCGGCAACTTCGAACAAGTTGCAGAGCTGCTTTACCTGTTAGGCAAATTCGTTCCATCAGGCGCATGCATGGATACCTGTCACACCCATGTGGCAGGCTACGACATCGTGAGCGAAGCAGGATTTGCAGAGACGCTCGATCAACTGGATCGAACGGTTGGGCTCAAGCGGGTGTATGTCTGGCATTGCAACGACGCCAAGGCGCCGCGTGGATCGAAGCTCGACCGTCATCAGCACATCGGGAAGGGAAGCATCGGATTGGAACCATTCCGGCGGTTGCTGAACAATCCGAGTCTCACGCACGCGGCGTTCATTGCGGAGACGCCGATTGACGAGCCTCTCGATGATCTCGCAAATGTGAAGGCGTTGAAGGCAGTGGTCAGGAAATGAATCAACCGCCGAAAAAGGCAGGATCAGAAGAGGCCAGCCAAGGCGGACTATTCAAGGCGACTACTTGCTCCCGAGGTTTACTATGATTCCTGTTAGTTTTTCTGGATCCGCATGAATCCCACGTCCTATTGGAAAGACTACATAATCCCGGTCATTGGACTGGTCGGCACCCTCGTGACCGTAATCGCGACTTGGGCCAAGGATCTGAATTCTTCAGCCCACCGTATTCGTACGCTGGATGAAGCTACCAAAAGGGCCGTCTTCTGGGACACGTGGTCGAAGGCCCTGGCCGCTGCTGATCCGGAGGCAAGTCTGGCGACGCTGACATCCAAAGTGAAGACCGAGGTGCTTGCGGCCGCCGAATCGGTGGAGAAAGCATTCCATGTGCTGGCGGTGCAGCAAGCCTCCGAGGCGCATGCGATCCAGGAACATCAGCGGTCCCGGGACTCCATTCCGAGACTTCGCCGGTGGCTCCTGCTCTATAAACCTCCCCGCGCGCGAGCTTGGATCCCTCGCATCTTCTTCTATATCTATCTTCTTCTACACGCCGTTCTTTCCATTCCTGATGGATCCCAACGAGCGCGGGGCCAGTGTGGGTGGCGGTCTGGTCTTGATCGTCGTTTTTTGGGGGCTGTCGATTTGGGCCGAAAAGCCACGCGGTGTCGTCCCGAGCCACTGAACTCGATGCTCGCCATCTCGCCCGCCTCGACATTGTAAAATCAGGGTTTACCCCAAGCGCATCTAAAGACACTTATGGCCGACTCCAAAACTCAAGAGCCGAACACGGAAACCCAGACGCAACCCGTCAGCCGCGCCGAACGCTACGACCCGCAAGCGATCGAGCAGAAGTGGGCCGATCGCTGGGCGCAGAATCCTGACCTCTATCGCGCCGAGCCCCCGACCTCCAAACGTAGGAAGTATTACGTCCTCGAGATGTTGCCGTATCCTTCGGGCGCGCTGCACATGGGCCACGTGCGCAACTACGCCATTGGCGACGCGCTGGCACGTTACATGTGGATGCAAGGCCACAACGTGCTTCATCCCATGGGCTGGGATGCGTTCGGACTGCCGGCCGAGAACGCGGCCATCCAGAACCAGACTCCGCCGAAGGAATGGACGCTGCGCAACATTGCCAGCATGAAGACGCAGATGAAGCGGCTGGGCTTTGCGTACGACTGGTCGAAGGAAGTCGCCACCTGCCTGCCGGAATACTACCGCTGGAACCAGTGGTTCTTCCTGAAGTTCTTCGAGCAAGGGCTGGCGTACCGCAAGAAGAGCAAGGTTAACTGGTGCCCGCAGTGCGCGACCGTACTGGCGAATGAGCAGGTGCTGCCCAACGGCTGCTGCTGGCGACATGAGACCACGCCTGTGGAGCAGCGCGAGTTGGAGCAGTGGTTCCTGCGGACCACGAAGTATGCCGATGAGCTGTTGCAAGGCCTGGATACGCTGCAAGGCTGGCCGGAAAAAGTGCGCACCATGCAGCGCAACTGGATCGGGCGCAGCGAAGGCACTCTGGTTGATTTCAAGCTGGATGGTGCTGCGGGGCCGGCGGGCGACAAGATTTCTGTCTTTACTACCCGTGTGGACACGATTTACGGTGCGACTTCATTGCAACTGGCTCCTGAACATCCTGTCGTTACTGACTTGATCGCCAACGATCCCGACCTGCTTGCCAAGGTGGAAGACCTGATGGCGGAGCAACGCAAGGCTAAGGAGGTTGGCGATATCGGAGCCATCGAGAAGCACGGCGTCCCCACGGGCCGCTTTGCCCTGAATCCGTTCAACGGCGAGAAGGTGCCCATCTGGGTGGCGAATTATGTCCTGCTCGACTACGGCACGGGCGCGATCATGTCCGTCCCGGCGCACGACGAGCGCGACTACGAGTTCGCCAAGAAGTATGGCCTCGACGTCCGCGTGGTGATTTTGCCGCGCCGTGACGGAGACGAGCGTCGCGAGCCCGACGATCCGGTTTTGCCATTTACGGAGATGGACAGCCTGTTGATCAACTCCGGCGAGTACAGCGGAATGCCCTGCCAGGAGGCGATTGTAAAAATGTCAAAGTATGCAGAGGAGCATGGCTTTGGCAAGGCAACCGTAACGTATCGCTTGAAGGATTGGGGGGTCAGCCGTCAGCGCTACTGGGGCACTCCAATCCCCATAATCTACTGTGCGGCTTGCGGTATTGTGCCCGTTCCGGAGCAGGACCTGCCGGTGTTGTTGCCCGACAAGGTGGACATTACCTTAACCGGTGGATCGCCATTGGGAAGGGTGCCGGAGTTCGTCAATGTGACCTGTCCGAAGTGCGGGGGTGCAGCGCGCCGCGAGACCGACACCATGGACACATTCGTCGATTCGTCCTGGTACTTCTATCGCTACACCAACCCCGGTCTCGATGCCAAGCCGCTCGATACCGACACCGTGGCGTACTGGTTTCCCATCGATCAGTACATCGGCGGAGTCGAGCACGCCATCCTGCATCTAATCTACTCGCGCTTCTGGACCAAGGTGATGCGCGACATGGGACTGGTGAAGAATTCCGAGCCGGCCGAGCGCTTGTTCACCCAGGGCATGGTGATTAAGGGCGGGGCGAAGATGTCGAAGAGCCTTGGCAACGTCGTATCGCCGGACGACATGGTGGGACATTACGGCGCCGACTCTACGCGCATGTACACGCTATTCGCCGCTCCACCGGACCGCGATCTCGACTGGCAGGATGCAGGAGTGGAAGGCGTCAGCCGATTTCTGTCGCGAGTGTACCGGTTCGTCGTACGCAATGCGCGGCCAAACGGAACAGCGTCGGGTAGTCACGATGGGGCGCCTTTGTCGCCCGCTGCGCGCCAGATGCAGCGCAAGTTGCACCAGACCATCCGGCGGGTGACCGAAGACTTCGGCGGACGGTGGCACTTCAACACTTCCATTGCGGCAATCATGGAACTACTGAACGAAATGTATTCGTATGAAGACAGCGTTCAGCGCGGCGAGTCCGAGGCTCCAACGACCCTGATGGCCGACGCGCAGCGCAAGCTGGTGCTGATGCTGGCGCCCTTCGCGCCGTATGTCGCGCATGAGTTGTGGGAGATACTGGGCGAAACTTCCGACCTGTTGCGTGCGCCGTGGCCGCAGTACTACGCCGCACTGGCAAAGGAAGAAGAGGTCGAGATCGCCATCCAGGTGAATGGCAAGATCCGCAGCAGGATCGTTGTTTCCGCAGATGCGGCAGAGGATCAGGTACGCGAGTCGGCGCTCGCCGATGCGAAGGTCAAGGCCGCGATTGGCGAGAAGGAAGTTGTGAAGGTACTGGTAGTCAGGGGCAGGCTGGTAAATGTTGCGGTGAAGTAGGAAGAACTAGCAGTTAGTAGCCCGCGACTCGCAAAGCGAGACCGCGGTTCACGCCCACCCACCAAGCGTCGGCCTCCTTTTGACCGCGTAGGACTTGCGCATGCGTTCCCTCGGGCGAACTCAAGGGAGTTCTCGCCCACCCGCAATCCAAAAGCCTTGGGCTAAAGTCACACATCCCAGGAGCTGGGCCGGGCCTAAAGGGCCTAAGCAAGTCATCCCGGTCCGGTAGGTTTAACCCGCTCGCCAAAGAAACGGCATCTCCAGCGGAGCAAAGGTGTTGCTCCGTCGGGCTGTGTCTTCTCTTCAAGAACGGCGGTTGAGGAGTCGAAATTTGCAAACGTGGACCCACCACGAGCCGCCAAATTTGCATCCTACTAGATGCCTCAGTGATTGAGCGGTCCAGGCCAACCGGTTCGTCACCAAGCGGCACGATAAAACCATAAGGAGAAACAAGATATGACATCTAAGAAACTCGCAGTTGTTCTGGGAGCGCTGTTCGTGCTCGCTGTGTGCTTGTCGGCAATGGCCCAGGATCAGACCACCACCACGACGACAACCCAGAATCCACCGGTGGTCCAATCGCAGAGCACAACAAGCACAACTTCGCAGGAGCAGCCTGCGACGCAGAGCGACACAACTCAGACGACTCACACCACGACGAAATCCAAGCACCATCATCAAAAGGTGAACCAGCAAACCGACACCACGACTACGACATCGACGCCGGCACCGCAGACGAAGACTGAATCCACCACGACAACGACCACCCCGGCGCCGCAGAGCAATTCGACGACGACCACTACCACCACGAACCCGCCGCAGATGTAGTCGCGACAACGCGCCTAGGCGAAACGCACAGAATCCCCATCTCAACCTGCGTAGAGATGGGGATTCTCCTTTACTGAGGGCTACCTAATCGTCTGCCAAGGAATATTCAGGAAAACTGAGATTGAGCCCGAGGCGACATTCGCCACCACCAGATCAGAGCCGCCTCAGTGCCGCCGGCTTCTTTGTGAACTTGCCGGCGGCAACTGCCGCCGGTTCCTTGCCTGTGCCGTAAGTCCCTTGCGAGCGGAACCCTCCCCCTCCGCTCCCGGATAGAAGGAACATAGTGTCGTTTAAATTGCTGACGACCGCCAGATCCGGCCTGCCGTCACCGTTAAAGTCAGCAGCCACCAGTGCGTATATTCCGAAGCCACCTTCGTAGTCGAAATTGGACCCAAAAGTTCCGTCGCCATTGCCGTCCAAGATAGAGACACGGCCGTAAATGTCGAGGTTGGTCGCCAGCGCCAGGTCCAACTTACCGTCTCCATGAAAGTCACCTGCCACAACCGAGATGGGATATGGGCCGGTCTGATAGTCAACTCTATTGGCGAACGTGCCATCGCCGTTATTAAGCAGAACAGAAACTAGTCCCGGGCCAAAGCCGTCGAGAGGAGATCCTCCGTTGGCGACTGCGAGGTCCGGCTTGCCGTCTTTGTTGAAATCGGCGGCGATCGCAGAAGACGGCGCCGGACCGGTAGCATAAGACATAGAACTTTGGAACGCGCCGTTGCCGGCATTGAGCAGAACGGAGACCGTGTCATCGTCCTTGTTTGCCACCACAAGATCGGGCCTACCGTCCCCGTTGAAATCCGCGATGGCAACACTGCTGGGGTTCGTTCCCACCGGATAAGTAGCCTTCAAGACGAACGTTCCATCCCCGCGGCCAAGCAGTATGGAGACTGTATTGTCGCCGGCGTTGGTAACGGCCAAATCCAAACGGCCATCTCCGTCTAAGTCGCTCACCGCAACACTACTGGGATAAAGTCCGACGGAGTAGGTGGGTCCCGGCACGAACGACCCATCGGGCTTGCCGAGGAAAATGGATAGGGTGTTATCTCCGTTGTTGACGACAACCAAGTCGAGCCATCCGTCGCCATTGAAGTCGCCGACGGCGACGGCGATAGGAGCGTTGCCGCATGGGTAGTCGGTATGCGAGGGGAATGTGCCATTGCCATTTCCCAGTAGCACCGAGACGCGGTTGACATCTCCGTTGATGAATGCGAGATCGAGCCTTCCATCGTGATTGAAATCGGCAGCAACGATGGCAAACGGATTGTTGCCCGTGCCATACGACACGGAACTCTGGAAGGTTCCATCGCCCCTGGCTAACAGGATCGAAACTGCACCGCCTCCTCTATCGGACGTGCTGGCAGTCACGGCGACATCGAGTTGGTTGTCCCCAGCAAAGTCACCCACGACCAACTGGCTCGGCCCTGCAGCGACCGCGTAGTCGACTTTGTCGGCGAAGCTGCCGTCCGGTCTCCCAAGCAGAATGGAAACTGTGGCGGCGGACCCATTGGTGACCGCCAAGTCGGGATGACCATCGCGATTGAAGTCCGCGGAAGCTACCCAGGTTGGTCCCTGGCCGGTGAGATACGACACGGGTGCCTGGAAGCTCCCATCTCCTCGGTTGTGCAGAACCGCAACCGCGTTAATGCCGTTCAAAGAAACAAAGTTAATGACTGCCAGGCTGAGCTGGCCATGACTGCCAAAGTCGACGGTCGTCAAGGCCCCCACTCCCTGGCCGGCGGGATAGTCTCCGTTATGGCGGAAGGTCGCGTCGCCGTTGTTCAAGAAAATGGAGATCGTGCCCGGACCGGGGTGGCCCGGAGTAATTGCGTTAGCGACTGCCAAATCGAGCTTGCCGTCACCATTGAAGTCGCCTGCAATCACGGAGACGGGATCCATCCCGGTGCTGTAGGGTGAAGAGAGTTGAAATGTGCCATCGCCGCGGTTGAGCAGGATCGCGACAGATCCCGGTCCACAAGCAGGATCGCAATTCTGATTGACCACCGCCAAGTCCGGTTTTCCATCGCCGTTGAAGTCGCCCACCGCTACTGCGACGGGACCTGCGCCGACGACGTAGTCTGCGGTCCTGGTTAAGGAGCCGTCCGGATGGCCGAAAAAGATGGATACCGTGCCGTCGTCGTGATTGACGACCGCCAAGTCCGGATTACCATCCCCATCAAAGTCGGCAGTGGCGATCGCGTCGGGAGTAGTGCCCGTCGGGATGTCGGCTCTTCCGAAGACGTAGGGTTGGGCAGCGTTAGCAAAGGTCGCAGACAAACAGAGCAGGGCGCTCAGAAGGGAATTTCCCCACATCTTCATGGCAGCCTTCTTCCAACCATCCCCACAGACCTGAAAGTGCACACAACATATCAGTTGTCGGACGGGAACGCACTTCCAAAATGCAAGATGAAAGGTGCCCTCCTTAGGGACTCGACTTCAGAAAAACGTTCACCAACGCTGAAGCGCCGGTCAATGTTGTCATCCTGACCCGATCTACACAATCGTTCCACCGCCGCCACGACCCTTTGGTGTACTCGCTCCCAAGCGCCGCTTGGCCGGGTAGCCTGACTCTCCGCACCAGCGTCACAAACCCACCGCCTCGGTTGGGATATACTTTGGAGTTTGCCCACCAACGTTTGCGAGCGGTAGCACGCAAGCAGGTCTATTTCTGCAAGGAGAATTTTCCCTATGTCATCCGCAGCCGTTTCCTACGCACGCGAGAACCAGAAGCGCTTTCTCGATGAATTGAAAGACTTGCTTCGCATTCCCAGCGTCAGCACCGCCGAAGAGCACAAGGACGATGTCCAAGAGCCGCCAAGGTGGTGGCCGACGATTTGAAGCGTATCGGTTTTGAACATGTCGAGATCATTTCCACCCAGGGCCATCCGCTGGTTTACGCTGACTGGTTGCACGCGGCGGGCAAATCGACGGCGCTCTGCTATGCGCACTATGACGTGCAGCCGGCCGAGCCGCTCGACGAGTGGCACACTCCTCCGTTCGAGCCTACCGAGCGTAATCAGAACATCTACGCGCGCGGCGCAGTTGATGACAAGGGTCAGCTCTGGATGCAGCTCAAAGCATTTGAGTCGCTGTTCAAGACCGGAGGCGGCAAGCTGCCTATCAATGTTCGAGTGCTGATCGAAGGTGAAGAGGAAGTCGGTGGCGAGGGCATTGAAGCGTATGTGAAGAAGAACGCCGGCACGGAGAGGCTGAAGGCTGACTTCGCGCTGGTCACCGATACCGAGTTGTTTGCTCCTGATCTTCCCACCTTGTGTGTTGGACTACGCGGCCTGCTCTACACCGAGATTCAAGCGCAGGGAGCGAAGACCGATCTGCACTCCGGCGTGTACGGCGGCGCGGCGCCCAACCCGCTGTTCGCTCTGGTGGAAATCATCAGCAAGCTGAAAGATGCTGACGGCAAGATTCTCATTCCCGGCTTCTACGACGACGTGCAGAAGCCGACGGATGACGAGTTGAAGGCTTGGGACCGTCTGCCCTTCAACGAAGAGGATTACCGCAAGGCTGAAGTGGGATCGAATGTGCTGACCGGTGAGGCGGGCTACTCTGTGATGTACCGCACGTGGGCGCGTCCGACGCTTGAGGTGCACGGCATGCCAGGCGGATTTGTTGCCCCCGGTGCGAAGACAGTAATTCCGGCGCGCGCGTCCGCTAAGGTCTCGATGCGGCTGGTGCCCAGTCAGGACCCGGACGATATTCTGAAGAAGTATACCGATTTCGTGAACAAGCTCACGCCGAAAGGCATCCAGGTCAATATCAAGGTTCACAGCAAAGGTCCGGCTTGCGTGGTGAACACCGATAACAAGTACGCGCGCGCTTCGGTGGAAGCCATGCACGAGATCTTCGGCAAAGATACTGTGTACATCCGCTCGGGCGGTTCGATTCCGATCGTCACCCAGTTCGAGGAAGACTTGAAGATTCCCAGCATCATGATGGGTATGGGTCTGCCCGACGACAACCTGCACGCCCCGAATGAGAAGTTCCACATCCCCAACTTCTATCGCGGGATCGAGTCGATCATTCGGTTCTTCCAGATATTGGGGCAGTAGCAATAGTTGGTGGCCTGCAGGAAGCAGGCACCCCGTCCAAGCTTTTGTGCATGGACGGGGATTTTCTTTTTGCACCGTCCAACGATAGTCAATTCGTCGCCATACTCGTTCCACGACCATTACCACGCTGACTGACCGCACTCCGACGTATGAGCGATATTGCGGTTCGGATGTTCGGCAATCGCAGCCGCCTTGGGTCAATAGGCTCAACTTTGGTGGCCTGCCGAAACTGCCAAGCCGTTCTGCTGTTCACATATTTGTTGTTTGCCCCCGGATAGTATGCTAAGTTGCCGAGTAATTTCAGACATAAGGATCTATCTTGCTGTTTCGAATTCTCCATTTCGAGTTGCTGGGCTTTCTGTATCTGCTCGCGGCCGTTGTGGTGTTACAGATTGCGATGCGCCGGATCAACTTGGACGGCTTGATCACCCACAAGGACGGGTCAAACCAGGTAAGTCCGGAGAGGATCCAGTTACTGTTGGCGACGATAGCGGCAAGTGCAACATATTTTAGCCAGGTAGCAAGCAGCACGGGCGGGACCCTGCCCGACGTCAGCTCTCAATGGCTCTACCTGCTTGGCGGAAGCAGCGGAATCTATGTCGCGGGAAAAGCATGGGTCACCTACAACCTTAAGAAGACCGGCTTAGGAGGATCGTGATGAGTCTGATGGCAGAGGTGTGTGGATTAATACTTTGTCTGTTCGTTGGGGCCCTCGGGCTGACCATTATCATTTGGATCTGGACCGGAAAGATCGATCTCGCTGGTCTGCTCAACGAAGCCAATGGTCAAGCCAGCATGTCGCGCTTCCAGCTGTTGATCTTCACTTTCGTCATTGCGATCAGCGTATTCGAACTGGTGGAGCGGTTAAGCCCGCCCGGATTTCCTGAGATCCCGAACGGTGTCTTGACCCTACTGGGTATCAGCGCCAGTACCTACGCCATCGGCAAGGGCATCTCCTATAGCCAACCGCAAGTTATGATGGCGCAAGCGGCTGCGGGTACCAATGGTGACGCGGCGGACGCCGTCGGTGATGCCGCCGATGCGGCCGCGGCAGCACAGGCAGCCGCGAACCAGGCGGCGGTGCATGCCGCAACCGCGCAGCAGGCTGTGCAACAGACTGCGGCGAACGCAGCGACGGCGCAGCAGGCTGCCAACCAGGCGACCGGAGACCAGGGAACCGGAAACCAGGGATAGGAGCTGCAGTCGTGTCCATCGGCCTCATATGAGGTCTCGTTGCCGACTGGAGGTGAAGTTTGGCCATGCCGCCAAAGAAAAAAGTAAAGTCAACAGTGACGCCAACCGTGAAGCCGGCAAGAAAAACGAAGACTCGCGCCAACGTCGTTCGTACCGTCGGCCCGATGGTTCCACTCGCGATCGCTTTGGTGCACGGCGCCGTGACGGGATCAGGCAGGCCAACCCCTGCCGCCGGGGTCGCGCCTCCACTCCCTGCCAACGTCATGGTCGCGCCCCAGAGTTGTGGAGCTCCAAGTCTTCCGGGGTGTGGAACCATATCTCCCCTTCTGCAAAAGGGACGCCCGGTTGATTGGTGGTTCGTTTTCAAGTTCAATTCCAAGGTGTTTCCGGGTTGCGGGGGCACCGACAAACCGGCTTGCCCCTTTGGAGGTCAGCCGCAGGCGTACAAGAATTCGAGCCAACAATTTGTCTATGCAAGTAGTGAATCTCCGACATTACAGCAAGGGAATGGCTGCGTCGGCGATTCCACGAATGATCCTATCGGCGCTACCTTCGACGAGGTCTATACCAACTCCTATCACTACGTGGTTTGGAACGACCAGTTTTACGATGATCCCGACATCGCCGGGTGCAGTGAGTCCTGTGGCGCTCCCTGGGGACATTCCAAAGGCATGGTTGCGTGGAATGACGCCGGCAACGGTCTGGTGATGCAGGTCTCGACGCCATCCTGGCCGGCCGCAGGAAGTGCAACCTTCCCGCGCAAGACCGATGGCAATACATTGGGTTGCGTCAAAGACAACGATATCCAGGTCAGCCAGCACTTCTTTGCGTTAAGGCTGACTAAGGACGACCTGGTGAAGGTCCTGATGGCGCTGAACAATGCCAGCGTTGTGACGGACCCCAAGAATCCGCAACTGGTGAACAATGGAGGCCCGGCGGATGTACAGAAGCTGGTAGCGACATTGGGGGTCAAGTCGACAAGCACCACCTATTCGACCAGCCAACTATCCACCGGAGTAGAACTCATTTCCAAACCTTCCAAACTCCACGTTCCACCATGGCAGATGGTCTCTTCAATTTTGAACAGCGTTCCCCTCAGGACTGCCACCTGGTGGGCAACGCCAGAGATCTATTCGACCACCGCTTCCACCACGATCGCGTGCTGGGATAGTTCTCTGAAGGCGCCCGGCCCGGTCGAGATTGCGTCAACCGGAAATTGGTCGGGAAAAGAATTTGGCCTGACCGGAGGATTGGGTACCAACTTCAATCATGCGAAGCTGGGTGTGTCCACATCAACCACGGACCACTACGCTATTTTTGGCGACATGAACCAGCAGGGAGCTATCTCGGGTAATTGTGGGAGTAGCCAGAACGGGCGAGGCGGTACCTTTTATGTGGTATCCAACCCGCAGCTTTCGACGAGCCTCACCAGCCTGATCAGTGGTGGCACCGAGCCGACCGAAGCATCGGCGAAATAGAATCCGGAGGCGCCGCGGCGTCATTCTTACGCTGGGGCGCCCCGCTTGCCCTGCTTCTTCTCGTAGTACATGGCAGAGTCGGCACGCTCAATGATCTGGCGCAGGCTTTCGCCCGGCCGCCACTGCACCACTCCGATAGATGCGTCCACGCTGACCTTAGCCTGTGCGCCCGCGGCGAGTTGGATGGTGTAGTCGCCGAGCACCCATTTCCTCATCCGTCCCATCTGCGCTTCGGCGCTGGCAAGATCGGAATCCAACACTACGACAAACTCGTCTCCGCTCCAGCGCCCGACCAGATCCGTGCAGCGTATGTTTGCGGTCAGCTCTTGCGAGAACTGTTGCAACAGGCTGTCGCCCGCTGGATGTCCGTAGCGGTCATTCACCTGCTTGAAGTGGTCAAGGTCCAGGATGGCCACGCAAAACGTCTGCTGGTGAGCGACCCGCCATGCAATGCGCTCCTCGACATTGCGGCGATTGGCCAAGCCAGTGAGCGCATCCCGCATAGCCAATTCTTCGGCGGCTTTGAGTTTGGTCTCGTAGTTTGAGACCTCTGCGTGCAATTGGGCCAACGATTGATGACTGTCTTCCTCCATCTGCTCGACGTAGCCCTTCAGTTCGGTAGCCCTCTGAACCAGGGACGCGCGAACCTGGGTCAGGTCCTCGAGGTTGGCGATGGCTTGCAGGCGGGAGGTGAATTGCGTGAAGCGGGTGGCGTAGCGCTGGTCACGCTCGCCCAGCGACTCTGCCGTGCGGGCCAGAACGATGAGCAGTTCTTTAATGTCGTTGGCCTTGGCTTTGAAGTACTCCTCGGTGTGGCCTCCCCACCGCCGAAGTTGCTCTTCCACCTGCTTCTCCGTCTCCTCGACCAGCAAAGGTGTGAGGTCCTGGGCAAGGAGGTTGACTAGGCTGATGAGGCTTTGCTGCAGGTTGGAGCCGACGGCGGGATAGGCGCGGTAGCCGCTGTCTCCCATCGCCAGCAAGGCTGCACGATAGGCTCGCAGGACCACGGGCAACAGTTCGTCGGAGTCGGGCCCCCTCAGGCAAGGAGAAACCGCGTCTGCATCCAGATACTTCTTCAAGGAAATCATCTAGCAATCTCCTGTTGCAGTCTGCTGGTTCGATGGCGGCAACCCTTTGATGACTGTCGAAGGTGGGTCACGAGCACGGGATTTCGAACGCAATTCGACATGGCTCGACAAAATAGCGAATCGCATAATCTATCGGCATTTATAGGCCGAGGCTTGAGATTGGTTACCCCAAGGTAGTTCTGCAGTGGCAGGTTGCTGGGAGGCTATCAATCACAAGCCCGTCCCAGAGAGTTACAGTTTTTAGCATTGACAGCACAATCTGAGCAAACTATTATCCGCGCTAACCGACTTCAGTTGGTATACTCAGGCCCTTTGACCACGCGTAAGAGAAGGCTATGCCGGTGATTTACAAACTTGCTGCTGCGATTCTTGTTGTCTTCCTCTGAAATAGGAAAGGAAAGTTGCTCTTGCTGTAGTAAGATTTCGTTCGCTTCACCCGTTGTCCCACAACCTCAAAACAGTTGCGTGAACGTCTATCAATAGCGCTAAGGGGAGAGTGACCACACATGAAGATGTCATCTGTTCTGCGTCGATCCCATCCCGTGTATCGGACCATCGCTGTAGTTGCAGTCTGTTGCGCGTGCACCGCCGTGGTCAGCGGCCAGGTCCGCGATGGCAACGGTATTTACCCCGCGTCGAGCATCGAGCAACCTGAAGACGTAGGTGTTCGCATGCACACCAACTACATTTTCTATGCACCGACAGGGTCCATCGTCCCGGCAGCCCAGCCTGCAGGAGAAACTCCCGCCTCGCTGGGATGCGTCTATGGCCTGGTTTCCAATCCTGTACCGGGCTGTCCGGTTGTCGGAACCACGCAGGTTCCCACCGGCGGCGGTGGCGTAATCGTGATTGTCGATGCCTATGACTATCCCTCGGCCGCGGCCGACCTGGCGACTTTCTCCACCACTTTTGGTCTGCCGCAGGCGAACTTCTCGGTGCAATACGCCAGTGGCAGGAAGCCAACCAACGGTTGCCGTTCAGGCTGGCAAGGTGAGGAGTCCCTGGACATCGAATGGGCCCATGCCATGGCGCCCAATGCGCAGATTGTCCTGATGGAAGCATCTTCCGCCAGCAACAGCGCCTTATACACCGCCGTACAGGCTGCCAACTCCTATATCGCGGCGCACGGCGGCAAGGGCGAAGTCTCCATGAGCTGGGGCGGAAGCGAAACCAGCGGTGAGAGCAGTTCCGACCACTACTTCACCCAAGCCGGGGTGGTGTATTTCGCCTCGTCGGGCGATTCTCCGGGAGTGATCTATCCCAGCTCTTCGGGGAACGTGGTTTCAGCCGGCGGCACGCAGGTGAACCGCAACAGCAGCGGCGCCTACACCAACCAGACCGCCTGGAGTTCCGGAGGCGGGGGCCCCAGCAAGTATGAGGCGCGACCCTCATACCAGAATGCTATTCAAAGTATCGTGGGCAGCAAACGAGGGACGCCGGACCTTTCGTTCGATTCCAGCGGCGGCTCCCCCGTGGCGGTGTACAACTCGAATTGCTACGGCGGCTGGCTTGAGGTCTACGGAACCAGCGTGGCGTCGCCGGCCCTGGCCGGAATCATCAACGATGCAGGGGGCTTCAAGACCAGCAGCAATGCTGAAAACACCCTGATCTATAGCAACCTGGGATTCCCCGCGTACTTCACCGATATCACGTCGGGTAGTTGCGGCACCCACAGCGCGGCGGCAGGTTGGGACTTCTGCACCGGCGTGGGAGTTGACCAGGGGCTGGTAGGGAAGTAGTCAGTCTTGATGTTTCTCGCAGCCCGCTTCTTCGGAGGCGGGCTTTGTTGTGGATGTTCGGCAATCTAGTGTATGTCCGAGCGAGGATGGGTTCGGGGTGACGGCGGCGATCCCACCCTCTCGCCGCTAGTGGGCGAGAAGGGTGGGGAAGCCGAGGTTAGGGCTGGACCGGCGGAAGCGCGTTCGAGCCATGCAGATTCCAGCAGTAAAGCCTGAGAGAGCATCCTCGGTAGGAAGCGACTCGTCACAATTGCTCGCAATTTCTACAAATTCTTGACAATCGCGTGCAACGGCTCGTGCAAAATCGCTGCCGAGACCCCTTGGAAGGAATAGCCCATGAAACTCGTGTTCACCCTCGTGACCGTTCTGTCGCTGGCTGCGGCGTGTTTGGCTCAGCCCTCTTCACCCGCCCTTTCCCAGGTAGTCGCTTTCTATTGTGACCAGGGCTTTACCTCTTGTCCCAACGGCTTTGATCCCACGCTTCCCCCGGTCCAGCTTTCGGACGGCAACCTTTACGTCGCTACGTGGTGGGCGGGACAGGGCAATCCCAATGCGGGTGGCACGATCTACAGAACCGCGACTTCGGGTCATGGATTCGTGATTCATACCTTCCAGCCCGCCTCGATCGGCGGAGCCTTTCCCAACGGCGAGCACCCTGTGATTGCCTTCGTCCAAGGTACGGACGGGAATTTCTACGGCGTTACGGAACAAGGCGGCCGCCACAACGCGGGGGTGATGTATCGGCTCGCCAGGACCGGCGGCTTTCAGGTCCTCTACAACTTCTGCTCGCTGCCAGGGTGTCCGGATGGACCGGGTCCGATGGTCCTGGCGACTGACGGAAACTTTAACGGGGCAGGACAAAATTCCATCTTCCGCCTCACTCCGCAGGGAGTCTGGAGCCTGGTCCACGCCCTCGACCCGGCGACTGAGGGCATTGCCAGCACCCTCATGCAGGCTTCGGATGGAAACTTCTACGGCACGGGATCGATCACCGGTCCGGGTACGATCTTTCGGGTTACACCCTCCGGAGCGTTCACCCTCCTGAAGCAGTTTTCCTATCCGCAGGCGGTCACGGGCAGCCTGATCCAAGCCTCTGATGGCAACATTTATGGCGCCACCAACGGCAGCGGCCCCGGTACCGGAATCTTTCGCATGTCGCTCTCCGGTGATCTGGAGTTCATACACGAGATGACCGACAGCGAGGGCTACGGTCCGGTTCAACTGCTGCAGGCTTCAGACGGGAATCTGTGGGGACTCTCCGACTTCCGCGATGGGTCGTTCTTTGCGATCACGCTCGGTGGCGCCTCGATCACGAGTGGGGCGTTCAACTGCAATTCCACCGGCTGCCAGCCGCAAGGCATGATGGAGGGACGAGACGGAAACTTCTACGGGACGGCGATCAGCGGTGGCAGTGCGCCCGGCCGAAACCCGGAAGGAACGGTGTTCAAGATTGCTGCCGGACTGCGTCTCCATCTTTAAGACGGCCGTCAAGCAGTCACAGGTTGAGTAGTGAAGTTCTCGCCGATGCGGCCTTAATGTTGTGTTTGGGACGTGTCTGTGCCAGTAGGGTCAGTCCGCATCCGGACAGCCTGTTCCGGAAACGAACGCGCCCTTCTGTCCTGTCTCAGCGTCCGACCGCACATCTCCTCTGTTTTCATTCCTTAGCCGACGCCCCCGCTGGCCAATGACGTGCAGCCCCTCCTTCGGGTGCTTCAGCGAACTGCAATCTTGCGGTTCGCGTATCTGGGTCTGGCAGGGAGAAGTGATGACGTCTTTGTTGCAGGATGTTCGATATGGCTGGCGGGTGCTCCGCAAGAGCCCCGGCTTTACCGCGCTCGCCGTACTGGTGCTGGCACTTGGCATCGGCGCCAATACCGCAATTTTCAGCGTGGTCAACGCCGTGCTGATCCGGCCCTTGCCGTTCAAAGATCCAGCGCGCCTGGTAATAATCTGGCACGTGCCGCCGGCGAAGAGCTTTCCCGGCATGACCGAGTTCGCGGTCTCCGCTGCCAACTATCTGGATTGGAAACGCCAGAACCATGTCTTCGACGGCATGGCTATATACACTGGCCAGAGCTTCGACCTGACCGGTGGCGACAAGCCGGAATCGGTTCCCGCGGCAACGGTCGAGCCCACCTTTTTCTCCGTGCTGGGCTCGCCGCCGCTACTGGGGCGGACTTTTGTCGACGGCGAAGACCAGTCCGGCCGGGACAATGTCGTCGTCCTGAGTTACGGTTTCTGGCAAACACGGTTTGGCGGCGATCCCACCATCGTCGGAAAGCAGATTACGCTCAACAATCAGCCGCGCACCGTCATCGGCGTGATGGGCCCGAAGTTCTCGCGTCCGGACTTTGCAAAGATCTGGGTTCCGCTGGCATGGACCGCGCAGGAACGCGCGGTACGCGGCGAGCACCACTACATGGTAGTCGCCCGGCTCAAGCCCGGCGTTACAGTCGAGCAGTCCCAGTCAGAGATGAGCTCTATTTCGAGCCAGCTTTCGCAGCAATATCCCGACGATGACAAGGATTGGGGCGCAGTGGTGGTTCCCCTGCGCGAGGAACTGGTGGGCGACGTTCGGCCGTCCCTGTTGATACTGCTTGGCGCCGTGGCCTTCGTGCTGCTCATCGCGTGCGCCAATGTCGCTAACCTGGTCTTGGCGAAAACGCTGGCGCGACGCAAGGAAATCGCGATTCGTACCGCACTCGGTGCCAGCCGCCGTCGGGTCTTGCAACAAGTACTCTCTGAGACGCTGTTGCTTTCGCTGGCCGGCGGAGCACTTGGTCTCGCCGTCGCCCACTTCGGCGTAACCTTGATCGTCAAATTCCTGGGCGACCAACTGCCCAAGTCCGCCGACGTCTATCCCGATGTCTGGGTGCTCGCATTTACTCTGGGGATTTCCGTTTTCGCCGGGCTCGTCGCCGGATTACTGCCGGCATTGCGTTTGACCAAGGCGGACGTAAGTGACGCGCTGAAGCAGGGTCTGGGTCGAACCGCTTCCGATTCCGGAGGCAACCGCACCCGCAGCGTGCTGGTCGTTTGCGAAGTCGCGTTATCGCTGATGCTGCTGGTGGGTGCGGGACTACTGATCCGCAGCCTCTGGATGCTGCGTCAGATCGATCCCGGTTTCGATCCCCGCCGCGTAGTCACCATGGGCATCTCCATCCCCGGGAACAAGTTTCCAACGCCGGAGCAACAGGTCAACTATCTTCAATCGGCTGCTGGAGCGGGTGCGCGCAGTGCCCGCCGTTGAGGCCGTTGGCGTAGTCGATGATCTGCCGTTAGACGGTGGCGGCTCTCACCAGCCTGTTGCCATTGAAGGGCGCCCGGTGGTGCCAATGGCCGAACAGCCCGAAGTTGACGTCCGGCTGATTAGCCCCGGATACCTATCAGCCATGCGGATCCCGGTCGTGCGTGGACGTGACTTCAATGATGGCGACGTCGCAGGCCGGACCTCTACCATCCTGATTAGTCAATCCATGGCCAAAGTTTTCTGGCCGCACGAAGACCCGATCGGCAAACATGTCACCCTCACATTTGCCCCGGAGGCATCCCGGGAGGTAATCGGGATTGTGGGTGACGTCAAGCTGGATTCGCTGAACGAAACGCGGCAAACCACGACGCTGTACGTTCCCATGGCGCAACTAACGGTACCGTCGACCGGGGGTTGGCACTCGTTCGGCATGAGCCTGGTGGTGCGTACGCCCTCGATGAGCGTGGTGCCGTCCGTCGTTAGTGCGGTGCACGACGTTGACTCCGCAGTGCCCGTACAACACGTACAGAGCATGGACGAGTTGATCTCTGACTCTCTCTCGCCACAACGCTTTACCATGCTGCTGCTCGCCGCCTTTGCCGGACTCGCGTTGCTGCTTGCGGCCGTCGGGATTTACAGCGTGCTGGCATACGCGGTGAGGCGGCGCCTGCGCGAGATCGGCATACGCATGGCACTGGGGGCGCAACTCAACGATGTAGTGCGGATGGTGGTGCTCGAAGGCATGAAGCCGACGTTGGTCGGAGTACTTATTGGATTGGCTGGCGCGCTGGCTCTGGGGCGCGTGTTGTCCAGCGTGATCTATGGCGTAAGCTCACGCGACCTGGCCACGTTCTTCACCGTATCGCTGCTGCTCACCGTAGTTGGATTTTGCGCCAGTATTATTCCAGCCTATCGCGCGACTAGGGTGGATCCGATGAAGACGTTGCGGGAGGAGTAGATTGCCAGAGGAGAGAACTGGCTTGACGCGAACCCTTCGACTTTGCTCAGGGCAGGCTCTGAAGGTTCGCTCTACCGAGATTCACAAATCAAAATTTCAAACTGAGACGCTACCCGCGCTCTAATCCTCGACCACGCCCTCGAACAAATCTGTCTCGGCCTCTCCCTCACGCGGCTCGCGATTCCGGGACAGGTGGTCCAGCGGCTCGCCTTCAGTAACTCACCGAACTCTCACATCGAGCAGGGAGACCCAATACTGCACAGATTGCAAACTGAATCCGCAGAGGATGAGCGCGATCCCGAAGACGCCCAGGCGGCGTTCCGGGAGGTTGTCCGCGTAGTACTCAACGACGGGAATGGACAAGATCCCCACTCCGGTTGCGACTCCGGTGGTCAGTCCTACTCGAAGGGCAAAGAGGAACGCTCCATTGATGTGATGGATCAGCACGCTGCAGAGAAGCGCGGCGATGGTAGTTCCGACAACGCGGTTTACCGTGCCAAGAAACTGTGCCCGCGTAATACGCGGACGCGTTCCCGGGCGATAGTCGACGGAAGGACGTATGCCTCGGGTGTAAGCGAAGATTTGGCCCAACGCGCTTAGTGTGCCAAAGGCCAGCGCAAAGCGAAGCCCCGAGAAGGGGTAGAGGCCGATTACGAATGCTGCGCCGCGCACCGTGCTACATAGCGCTTCGCCGGCAAGAGGGTAGTGAGGAAGCCCGCGTGCGGCCCGATTCAGCTCGAACGCAACCGTAACGCCGGTGGCGATTCCGGCAACCGCTCCGAAAAGAACGCCCAACCCGAGCGCGTAGAAAACTCCGAACAGAATGCAGTAGGTCACCATGCGAGTGAGCACGCGCAGTGGCCCGTGCTGTCCGCCGAGCAGGTCGTAGGCAAGGTAAAGCCCGCCCAGGAGGTCGAGGAGTGTGCCTACCAGGCTGATGATGGCGAGATGGTGATGATCCACGTCGGCATTGTATAGCTGGATGGAAAAAGCCACCTGGGCGAATCCGATTAGTCAACCAGCCCACCCTCGGCCAGTGAATGAGTGGGCCATTTCTCCAGAGCCGGGGTTCCGATTCGGGAATTGCCACCGACAATATTTCCTGCGTATCGGTTGGATTTCGGCCGCCGCATACTAGTGTGGTTTTGACGGGCGTATGAGAGAGCTTCGTTTCGCTAATTTCGTTCTCCTGCTTCTGATGCTGGGCCTGTCTTGCAGTGTGTCGGCACAAGATCTGCCCGAGACTGCCTACGACGAGTCAGAAGGCCAACCTTGCGAGATCGCTCCGCTCATCTCAGAGGCGATGCCGCAAGCAGACGAGCCCGCATCTCAAGCGACACGAAGCCCCGTGTACTCTCAGCCAGCTAGTGCTTCCCGGCCTGTCCCGCTCCGCATCCATGCCACAGAGGCCCATCGCTCTACCGAGGCACTCGCTGATCTAGCGTTACTCTGCACTCTCCGTTGCTAGCGTTGACGGTCACGATCCTGGTTGCGAACCCATTCGAATTGACATCCACCAGTATCGACTTCCCCGGAGAGACTCTGATGCCTGATCATTGTTGCGTCGACCCAAAATGTAGGAACCCCGTCAGCACGACATGCAAATATTGTGAGAAGCCAGTGTGCGAAGAGCATGAGATCCGTCGCGGCAGCCTGGCTTTCTGCAGTACCGACTGCGCGGACAGGTACGAGACGCCGTTGTATACATACCCGGAATAACTTTATTTATTGCGTTCCATGCCGGGTTGCGCATTCGAAGGTGGGATTCGTTCCAAGCGTAGGAGCGAACTGTCCGCCAAGGAAGAGATCGGGCGGTGCGGATCGGTAGCTGGCTGTTGCTGATGCTCCGCGTGTCTTCCGGCGTTGTGGCGTGGCACCAGGTTTGCGCCCGTCTATAGGAGCTAACCTGAGTAACGGAATGTTCGCGCGGGGCTTACGAACACGCTGGAATCACGATCTTGCCGGTCCATTCCGCCTCCATCTGCACCCCGGTTAGCCTAAAGGACGCGAGAGTGGGGCAGCCGACCCTCCAAGAATCATCGGGTGCCGTCTGATAATTAGACGCATTCGCATCCTGATCACGCCAGGCCCCTCGCAGTAAATCATCAAGAACTCGCCGCAACCACTGAATCAGCCCCCCGTTGGGTTTGGCTATAGGTGTGCTTGTATCCAATTGCAGCCAAGGTTCGAGCCGCTATCTGAGGTTCAAAGCGCGACGCGAGATAGCTGGGTCGTACTTAAGGCTCAGTCTCGTCGCCATCAAGAAAAGATCGCCATTAAGTTCATCGCTGCCGTGATGGGCAAGCCGTTCAGGCGATGCATGGTTCGCAGAAAACCCAAGTAACGAAGCACTCTGCGCTTGGCCCGGCCACATACATTCCAGGAAGAGGAGCTTACCGATGAAACGAGTGATTTCTGTTGTTCTGATGATCTTCGCAGTATTCAGCCTCAGCTACGCGGAGGAGACCGCTTTTCGCAGCGTGAAAGTGGCGGACGCGAAGGGAAAGCAGGCCGACGCCAGCCTGATCTTCAGCGATACCAACAAGGACGTCGTCATCCGCGTTGCCGACCGTGACTTCGTGACGATCCCCGACGACCAGCTCGATAAGGTGTCTTATGAGTACACCAAGAAGCACCGCATTACGCAGGGCGCCATCGTGATGGTTGCCTCGTTGGGGGCCGGCGCCATTGTCATGCTGACCGAGTCCAAGAGCCATTGGCTCTACCTCGACTTTCACGAGCAGAACGTCCCCAAGACGGTTGTTCTGCGCATGGACAAACACGCCTACAAGGACATTATCGCCGCAGTGACGACACACACCGGCAAGGAAGTGCAGTTTCTGGGGAACGGCGGTAAGAAGAACAAATAGGCGCTGTCTGATAAGAGTTCATGGGAAGGCCCCGTCAGCAACTTCAGCTTGCATGGAAACAACGGCTACTATCAGTTCCTGCACATCCTTCCCGGGCAGACCTACAACGTGCTGATTCATGGTCAGGGGGACCTGGGCACTCCTGCGTCAGGAGATGCTCATACGGCGGAGTCGGCTGGGGAATATCCACAATAGTTAAAGGACACGCAACAGAACCTGTGACGAAAACCCCCACCCAACCAATTAAAGCCTGGGTGGGCCACCCTCAGGGCGGTAGGCTGGGCCACCCGTCCCGCGACGACTTCTGGGATATTCTGTCCGTTCAGGTTAAAGGTGAGATTCTGCTCAGTTCCTTTGGAGATCCACTTCGGCTTCACCTCGACGTGCCCTTAGGATATGGCGGGTATTCAGGATCAGGAATCTTGAGCGGCGGTCTACCGAACGGAGTCGCATCAAGGAAAATATGCCCGCCCGGGCCCTTTCCCGGTGCTTGCCAGCCTACGTGGGGGATATCGGGGCTAGGCGGCGTATGAGGAACGTCAATGTTCACCTCTGCATTGTTCGGTCCCTTCCACTCGACGGGAACCGTCTTGCCGTAAGGAGCCTTCACCCAGGCCGATTCGTGGAACTGATCCTTGGGAACACCAGTCAACTCGAATGCCTTATCAAGCGCCTCCTGCAATGTCCGATTAGTCCCACGCCAGTCGAGATTATTCGGATTGAGGTGGATGTCGTATTCCGGCTTCGGAGGTTGGATCTCGGAAGAACTGGGGCTCACCCACCTTGGGTTGGGCTCTCGACGGGGCTGGGGGCGACTGCCACTCGGCGACGCGCCGCCGCCCGCTCCTCCTCCTGAGCCTCCGCCAGATCCGCCGCCGCTGGTGTGAGTGGGCGCCTCCGGCGCGGCGGGTCCCGACGCTAGCTGCTTCGGGGGTGGCGCGTCTGGCCCCGAAGTCAGTTGCTTCGAGGGTGGCGTCACTGGTCCGGCTGCCAATTGCTTGGGCGGAGGCGGGGGGACAGGTTGGGCTGCCGATTGCTTCGGGGGTGTCCCAACAGGCTCGATCCTCCCATCTCTGAAGATCGCCAACACCTTACCCGACTCAGCGTGGATGATTTCCCCAGTCGCACGATTGCAGACGAGCACCACCTTACCGGACCCAGGGTCGATGATTTCCCCAGTCGCACGATCGAAGACGAATTCGACGGATTGACCATCGGGAGAAACTATTCCGTAAGTATTCTTAGTGCTTGGTTGGGGAGGGGTAAGGGCCAAACCCTGTTCAGGTGGTTCATTCGATGGTTCCGAAGGGGTGTTACGCGGCCCCATCGCGAGGTTGTCTGATATCACGTCAAACACAAGCCAAGGCGCTTGCTGAAGAACGTCGTCAACGGTCAGACCCTCCTTTGTTGCCTTCTCACCTAGTACAAAGCCGGCCGTGACGATGCCCGCAACCACATGGGGATGGAACGCAGCCCAGGTCGTGAGTCGCGGTGCAGCCCGCAGTGCAGCCCAACCCAGCGGTTCACCCGCTCCGGCTATAACCGTGTAGCTAACCGCGCCTGCCGCATAGATCGCGGCGGGGGCCGCTGCCGCGCCTGCCGCTACAAGGGCCCCCTTCCCCCCCGATATGACGCGATCATCGTAAGCCGCGTACCTGCGCTGCAAAACATTAAACTGTCGCAGGCTCTTTTGTAACAACGAAACTGCCCGTTCAACATCTCCCTGCGCTAGAGCTTTTTGCGCATCTTGGCGCAAGCTGTTGATGCTGGCGAAATCCTCCCCTCTAGGGAGCTCCGGGTTCCATATGAGACCTCGTGTACCCAAAATATTGACTGCTATCACCTGTCTCTGCTGCAAAGCTTCTTCGAGTTGTTTTGGACCGAGATCGTCTTCGCTAACCTCCCGCGCACTTCCCCAGAATCTGCCAGGACCTCTTCCGATGCTCCCCCACACTGATCTCTCGCCGTAATCTTCCCGCTCCCGTAAACCAACAGTTGTTTGAAGTAGTTGAATATTGGATTGGAAATTCCAAATGAACCGTTGCAGTCTCTTAATCGCGTCCTCCCTAGAGGCGCCCTTTATGCCAGCAAACGGGACATCAAAGGTCTTCTGTTTAGGATCCAGCCGGGAAACCTCCGCCAATCCTTTTGCTAGAAAACCCTGAAAAACCAGCTCATCCGTGATACCTGGTAAGGGTACTCGGCCCAACCGCACCCCCGAAGCGGAGGCCCTCCACTGATTGATGTGGGCGAGCTCATGAGCAAGCAGCACCCGACCGTGAGCGGTCAAAGGCCGGTACTCACCCGCGCCGAAAACAATGTCGCCGCCGACGGTGTATGCGCGCGCTACAACCGCCCGCGCCGACATCGCTGAGACGGGATCATCGTGTATGCGCACTCTGCTCAAGTCATACCCAAACCTCGGCTCAAAGAAAGCCCGGGTTGCCGCATCCAGCGGCTGGCCGGGCGAACGCAACACTTCGTGCACGATCGGCGGGGCGGTCATCCCCGTGGCTGACGGCGACGAGCCGAAGCTGGAAAGCTGTGCCCCGGCTGGCTTCCGCTGCAGGCGGCGATGTTCCTCGTCTTCTGGCTCCTCCTTGAATTTGTCGCAGGTTCCACCGCAGGAACATTTGCGCTGCAATCGCGAAACGGCGGCAGGCGCCATCATTGGCTGAATCGTTTCGGCCAAAGGCGCACTCGCTTCGGGCGAGAGCGAAGCCGCCGGCGTCGGGCTCGCAACATCCGCCTTTGATGACGATGAGTCCGCGCCAGCGCTCGCGCCATCCTTCGCATGTCCCGCGACGCCATGACCATTCGACTTTTGCGTTCCTTGCTCGCGAGTGCCATCAGCCCGCGGCTCAGGCATGCGCATCAACCGTTCCGCAATGCGATCGGCCTCCTGCTCGTACTGATCTCCCGGCTGGTTGATGGTGAGCTTGGTTTGAATCGTAGGGCGCACTGGAGAAAGAGTGCGCAGCGCCGCGTTATTGTTCCTCGGCGCGTTGCTACCCCAGGTTAGCCCAACCGAAGGGCGAACCTGGGGCACAAGACTGGTATCACTGCTGCCCAGGTTCGGCCTAACCGAAGGGCGAACCTGGGGCACAACATCCGACGAGTTTAGCTCGGGCTCGCGTTGCAGTTGCGGCTCGGGCGTGCGCATCACGTGATCGGAGACACGCTCGGCTTCCTGCTCGTAGGTGTCGCCGGGAGTGCTCACCGTCAACTTTGGCTGAATCGTTTCGGATGAGTTCGAAAGCGTGGGCAATTGAGCGGCAGCATTCGGTGAGTGCTCAGGCGACACAGACGAGCGCACTTCGGCTCCATTGCTTATTGCGTGGAGCATGCGCAGCACGCCTTGGTTGCCGATGGCGCGTCCCAAATGAAGTAGAGGATGGCCGTTAATAAGTTGAGCAGAGCTTGTGGGAGTTGTCTCCGCGGCCTTGGGAGAGGGCTCGTGAGTAGCTTGTGATTTTTCTGACGAAGTGCCCATTGCAGATTCTTCCAGGGTGCGATGGAGGCCAGAAATTTTGTGACGAATCGCGGAGGAAAGCAATTAAAATTTGTGGAGATTTGTGTGAGTAGCACCACGACTACTAGGCTTCTTCAACTGCCAGTCTTACCCACGACCGCATCTGCCGTTTATGGAGTTCTGCCGTGCTGCTCTCGTATTGTGAGTAACCTACAGTCACCCGCGAGCCCCGGCTCATATGCTTCTCGCCCCTTGGTTGGGTCCGCCGCTTCGGGCTTCAAGGAAGCGAAACACTTGGAATATCTCTCGTCCCAGGAGGTGCTTTCCTCGGGGTTTACCCACTCCGCAACCAAGGCTCCACCCGCGCGGAAGTATGCTTCCGGGGAGCGGTCCAAAATGCACGCCTGGGCTTGTCCAAATGAATTGATCAGTTTCTTCAGCCCCTGGTCGAAGACATCCGGGTCCTTTTTCGCTTGAGCAGGCGTGGTGATTGCCTGCCCTTCCAGAGTTATGGGACCTTGTGTTCGAACCACTACAAAGCAGTTGGCGCCGCGGGCCCCACCCGCACCGAGCGATGCTCGCATCTGGTCCATGGCTTTCGGACTCGTCCCAATATTGCAGCCTCGGAAGTCCACCAAGGTTGGCGCATTTTCAGGAGACACGGCCCCTTTGAGCTTGCCTGCAACCACTGAGGGCAAGAAGAACGTCGTCGTACCACCGGTTTCAAAGCCCAAATCGCCGTCGGGCTGTCCGTGCAGGACTATGAATAGTGTTCCAATGGGAGCCATGATGGACTTGAGCGCCGCCGCCATGTCATCGGCGTTCTTGACCTTCTTTATCACCGCGTTCGGGGCTATGGTTTTGGACCAAGCCAAGTCCGTGGCGCTGTCAATACCAAGGAGAACCACATCCGTTCGTGCGGCCGCAGGCGCGCCCTTCGCTGGACTGGGTCCATCCGCGGATCCCGCGTCTGGAGCACGCCGTATGACCTCGTCGCGGTCAAACGTTTCAGCGCTCAAGTTGTGGAAGCCCGTAGGATTGCTCTGCTGCACCACGTGGGTGAGCTCGTGGGCAATCAGCCTTGCACCATCCGAGGTTGCGGGCGCATACTGTCCAGCCCCGAATACGATCTGATGACCGGCGGTATAGGCGTGCGCATTGACCGCGCTTGCCGACTGGTTCGCTGGTGCGTCGGTATGCACGCGTACCTGGTCGAAACTATGGCCGAAGCGCGGCTCGAAAAACGCCCGGGTTATGGGATCGAGTGGCTGGCCGGATGAACGCAATACTTCCTCGACGATAGGTGGCGCCACGTCCTCTCCCGCATTGCTTGCTTCCACAGACTTGGTCTGCAAGCGCTCGGGTTCACGCTCCGGATGCTTCGCCTGGCAGTCGGGACACTCGCCGCCACAGGCGCAAGCGCGCTGTAGCTGCGGCGCCGGTATTCGCATCACCGCATCGGAGACGCGTTCCGCCTCCTGTTCATAAGCATCTCCGGGAGTGTTCACCAGCAATTGTGTTCGGATTGTTCGTGGGGATTTCGAGACCGTCGGCAGGCGATTCGAAATATGGGAGGTAGTTTGAGACGTAAGCAACTGCAGCACCGCTTTGTTCCCGATAGTGCGCTGAAGATGAAGAATTGAATGCAGGTCTGGGTATTGCGCAGAGATCTCCCCCGTATGCGTTTTGGAGCTGACGAACGTCGCCTGCTCAGTTGGCTCCTGTCCCTGGACAAGGATACGCATAGTCCTAACGATCTTCGGCAATCGCGACGATTTCCGCCTCGGTCATTTCTATTTTCTATGCGGGACTTCTATTCTTCAGTTGAAGATGGGAAATTGTGTCCTTCTTCACCGCGGAAATCAACTTGTTTTTCGAGAATGAGGGCACCCCAGATCTCGCGGTGTTCGAGACCCGAGTTTTTCTTCGTGCCGCGAGTGTGCCCGGAGCTAGTGAGTCCTGTCTACCATGATGCCAGTGATCGTAAACGTTTCCGACGGAATCGCTGCTGACGGAGGGGTCGATCCGGCCGTTTTCTGCAGGGCTTTCGACGGGCAACCCTGCGACATGCAGCCTACGCCGGAGTTCTGGTCCCAGTAAACCGGGTTGCCGCTGGGAACGCTCGCGTTCTGCAGGGTCAACCAAGCGGTACCAGAGGGGTAGCTGTAGAAGGAGATGGACACCTGGCAAACGTTGTAACCAAAGTTGTTGTAGAAGCAGTTGCCTCCTGGCCCCGCGTTGAAGACTTCATGGAACACGTCGGTGCCATACGGGGTGGAACCGATTGAAACCTCGACGCTCGAGAGGGTGTCGCCGGGGAACATCCACACCCAGAACGAAAAGCCAGAAAATATCAGCAAGCCATTGCCGTTGTAAAAGCTGTCGGTGACGGCGGAGCCGAAGTTGATCATCCGGGCATTAACCTGACCGTTGACCGGACCGTTTTCGTACATTATATATTCCTGTGCCAGGGCCGGAACTGCGGCTAATGTCAGGCACAGCAGGAGCATGGACAGCGAAGCGCTATGTATTTTCAAGAATCGAACCCTCCGTTTGGTTCAGTTCACGAAGGCTCACCAAATCCCGCTATGAGTCGGAGTGCGTGGTACCCTCGCCAACTTTCAAACAAAAATCTCTTTTTTTGCGCCCCTGGTTGGCGACACTATACACCCGAGTGGCCTCCGCTTCTGAACATTTTTGAGTGGGGCGAGCCGAAAGTTGCCGAGTGATGGAGCATGGGAAAAACCCCCGGGTCTCGAAAACGGCGAGACCTAAGGCACCCGGCGGTTACGATGGTTTTCGTTAGCGACGAGTCGGAAGGGACTGAAGGGCCTGCCCATAACAGTCTGCCTCTTGCGCCAGCGTGGCGGAACGATTCTGACAAGGAGTTGCTATGAAGTTTTTTCTCCTGGTGCATGCGCTGCTTCTCTCCGTGGCGGCTTTTGCTGGTCCTGCTTCAACCGAGCCGGCCCCGCGGCGCATCTGGATCACTGACGTAACCATCGTCTCCCCGGAAAATCTCGCTCACCTCAACAGGGGCAGCGTGCTGATTGAAAACGAACGCATTGTGCGCGTTGAGAGGAAAGCGAATGCAAAGCCTCCTGCTGACGCAACCGTGGTCTCAGGCGAAGGGGGCTTTCTTATCCCCGGCCTCATCGACTCGCACGTCCATCTTGCGTCGGTTCCGGGGGTTGCGCCCGAACTAAGCGCGAATCCCGACGCAGCACACGCAGCGATGCTCGCGGATTATTACAGGCAGCTCCCGCGTTCCTATCTCTACTTTGGCTATACCACGCTGATTGATCTGGCCGTCGTGAAACGCGAGGTACTGGATGACTTCCGCCGCGCTCCGCTTCACCCGGACCTCTATGATTGCGGGCCATCGCTGCCGCTAGCGAACGGTTACCCGATGTCCTTTGCGCCTCCGACGCTACGATTCGAGCTCTTTCCTAATTTCCTCTACGACCCGGCGCAGTCCGCCAGCAGTCCCGCTCAGTACAAGCCGCAGGACCACACTCCCGCGGCAGTTGTTGCCGCCGATAAGCGAGCCGGCGCCATCTGCGTCAAGACCTACTTCGAACACGGCTTTGGCAAGGAGAGGAATCTGCCGGTAATCACGCCCGCACTGGCGGCAGCAGTTCGCAATGCCGCCACGCAAAACGGTCTAGTGATGATGATGCATGCCAATTCGTTCGAAGCCCAACAGTTCGCCGTTGATGCCGACGTGGATGTCATTGCGCACGGCATGTGGAATTGGGGAGCACTCGACCGGCAGCCCGAACTTCCGCCGGAGATCAAAACGCTACTCGATCGCATAGTGGAAAAGAAAACGGGATATCAGGCGACGATTCAGGTGATGGGAGGACTGCGCGCCTACTTCGATCCCGAATATCTGAAGATGCCCGTGATTCCCCGAGTCATTCCCGCGGCGCTGGTTGCCTGGTTCAACTCGCCTGGAGGCAAGTGGTTCGGCAAGGAAATCAACGAAGGCAACACGCCCGATGCGGCCATGCTCCAGGCATTCGACCGCGGTCCAATCCACCGCGTCCGCCAGGTAGTCGGCTATCTAGCCGCCCGGAACGCCAACTTCCTCTTTGGTACCGATTCGCCCTCTGCTCCCACCTACGGGAACCTGCCCGGCCTGAACGGCTATCTGGAGATGCAGCAACTGCATGACGCCGGGTTATCGCTCGAGCAGATATTCAAAGCCGCAACCCTCAGCAATGCCCGCGAGTTCAGGCTCGACTCACAAGTAGGGAGCATTGAGCCGGGCAAGATCGCCAATCTCGTTCTCCTGAGAAAATCGCCGTTGGAAAGCGTGGATGCCTACGACTGCATCGTCACGGTTTGGGTTCATGGAAGGCCAATCTCCCGCGACAGTTTGGCAGTTAGCCCAAAGAAGTAGTCCCGGGTGTCCCAGGTCTCGCGGTGCTAGAGACCTGGGTCTTTCTTCGTACCGCGAGTGTGTCCCGATCACAATGGAAAACTCAACTGCAGGCAATGAAGTCCAAGTCATGTCCGCCGTGCCAGGGCTCCATGCCCCGGGGCATGCGATCAGAATGAAAAATATTGTTGTCCTAGGCTGTGATTCAGCGCACAGTTGCCGGGTGATGGAGCATGGGAGAGGTCTCGAAAACCTCGAGACCTGGGGCACGGGTAAAGTATTGAAAATAAATGTCGCAAAATAGGGGGAGGGGGGTTCTTCTCGTGACGAGGAAAATCCCTGCCCTGGCCAAAAGAAGGATGGGGCACCGGCAAAAGGCATCGGGAGTGCTTGGCTCGGAATTTCCTCACACGTCATATCCTGCGTCGAGTCTTCTCACTAGGGGCGCCTTAACTTCGCCACCTGCCCTGCGTCCCTGTACCATGGCATTGCACTCAAATATTTCGGAGGATGTCATGGTACCTGCACTTGCAGAGTTGGAACCCAAAGCAGTATGGAAGCATTTTGATGCGCTCGCGGCCATACCTCGGGCCTCGACCAAGGAAGCTGCTGCACGCGCGTACGTCCTGGCGCAAGCCGCCCGCCTGGGCCTCGAAGTCGTACAGGACAAGGCCGGCAACATTGTGGTCCGCAAGCCGGCACACAAGGGTCGCGAAGGCGCGACCATGGCGTTGCTGCAGGGCCACCTCGACATGGTGTGCGAGAAGAACGAAGGCACGGCGCATAACTTCGATACCGATCCGATCAAGGTCGTGCGTGATGGCGACTGGCTGAAGGCCGATGGAACCACCTTGGGCTCCGACAACGGTGTCGGTGTCGCAGCGGCCCTGGCGGTGATGGAGAGCACCGACATCGCTCACGGCCCATTGGAGTTCGTCTTTACCATCGACGAAGAAACCGGTCTCACCGGCGCTGCGGAATTTCAGGGCGGCGTTCTCCAGTCCCGTTATTTTCTCAATCTCGACAACGAAGAGAAGGGAACGCTCTGCATCGGCTGCTCTGGCGGAATGACCACCACAGCCCGCCGCAAGGTCACGCTTCACGCCGCGGGTACAGGAGCGGCCTGGCGCATCAAGGTGTCCGGCCTCAAGGGCGGCCACTCGGGTGTGGACATCCATCAGGGTCGAGGGAACGCGTTGCGGGTTTTGGGTAGTGTGCTGCAGAGGCTGCTGGAGAGTCTGCCCGTGGAGATCGCCGACATCAAGGGTGGAAGCGCGCAAAATGCGATCCCGCGCGAGGCGTCGTCGATCGTTGTGCTCGATGCGTCGAAGGAAAAGGAACTGAAGTCGCTAGTTGCTGCGGCTGAGGCTGAGTACAAAGCGGACCTGGGCGGCTTCGATCCTGATCTGCAGATCACGGTTGAAAAAGCTGAGCGTCCGGAAAAGGTGATCGACGCTAACGACGCGAAGCAGACGGTCGCTCTCCTGGTGACGCTGGCTCATGGCGTTCTGGCGATGAGCCCCGATGTTTCCGGGCTGGTGCAGAACTCCACCAACCTGGCGATCATCTCCACCAAGGGTGATGTGATCGAGATCGTGACCAGCCAGCGCAGCGCCATCGAGAGCAGCAAACAAGCTGCTGCGCGCATGGTTGCCACTGCGTGTCGTCTGGCCGGATTCGAAGTCGAACATCGCGGCAGCTATCCCGGATGGAAGCCCGAACCTACCAGCGAGATTGTGCGCAAGCTTCAGGCCGTGCATGAAGACCTGTTCGGCGAGCCCGCGAAGTTGATCGCGATGCACGCCGGCCTCGAGTGCGGTGTGATCGGAGAGAAATATCCCGGAATGCAGATGGTGTCGTTCGGGCCGACCATCGTCGATCCGCACAGCCCTAATGAGCGGGTTCAGATCTCTTCGGTCGAGAGTTTCTGGAGGTACCTGAAGGCGGTGCTGGAGCGCATCTGAGAGGGAAGGACAGCCTGACCGCTTCCGAGCAGCAAAGCCCGGAAGCGGTCAAGTGCGGTTTAGTTGCTGCTCTGGTTAGGGCTGTCCATAATGGTCGGTGAACAACATGCCGGTCTTCGCAAGGCTGTCGATGTTGGGCGTGCGCCCCATCATGCCGTGGGTGTAAGCGCCGACGTTCCACATTCCGATGTCGTCGCCCAGATCACAAGGATGTTCGGCTTTTTCTGCGGTGCGTTGAGCTGGAATGCAGTGACCAGCATCCACAGGCAAATCAACCCGGGAATACGTTTGCCCTTTCTCACACTTCCTCCTGAAAAAACTCTATCTTGCTTCAAGCCTTACTGCGTTACGTGACCCTTGCCTACGGATGGCCGCCAGTGTTCGCCGTCAATTCGACCACGCCAACACTACTTCTGGTCCACCTCTTGCGCCTCATCCTCGGCATCCGCGCTGACCCGCTTCCAGGTGGAATCCAGATTGATCGCGGTCATCACTTTGGCTTTGTCTACCGTCGTCGGACCAAGGTCCTTCTCGTAGATGCGGCCCTTGGCGTCGACCGCGAAGGTCATCACGCCGGAGTTCCGATACTCGGCGGGATAACCGAGGAAGGCAAAGCCCCCGGTCATCTTCCCATTGACCACGTAGTCCTTCGCGCCTCCCGGAGACTGCGGTCCCTGGCTCTTGAGAATGCGATAGAAATATCCGTGGAAGGACTGGGTCTTGTCGCCGTAGCCCTCTCCCGTAGCGTAGGCGACAAGCGGGCCAATCGGGCTCTCAGGCTCGCCTTCGGCGGACTTCCAGTACAGCCCGTTCTGCTTGCCGGGATCGCTCAGGAATTTCTGCGCGTACTGATGGACCGTATCGCCGTCGTGCAGACCGTCGTAGTAGGCGATTTGGGCATCCGCAAGCACGCCGGATACGCGAATAGCCGCGTATTCGTTGTTGCCGATACGGCGATAGAGAATCTCTTCGAGCCCGGCCTTGGTGTCGTAATACCACTGGCCGGCGGCATCCTTCTTCAGAGGAACCGGAAAGGGCCAGTTTTCGGCACCGAGAAACAAGGTCTGATCACCGTTGATCTCCTTGCCCCAGCGATTCATCTGCTCGTAGCGGCGGATGAACGCGTCGACGTTTTTCTTGTCCTGTACGGCGTCTCCCGACGAGAGGATGGGGGCTGACGATGCGCCCAGGATGGCTTCGAGCGTGGCTTTGTCGCCCGCTTTCGCCGCATCGTACAGGGCCGTGCTCGCCTCCCGCATCGTGGTGAAGGTTTTCTGGCCGGTTTCCTGGGCCGCCGTGCTTCCAATCAGTACAGTCGACAACACCGTCATCGCAGCGATGACCAGGCATGCGTTCCAGCGGGTTGCGCTCAGCTTCTGTCTTGTTCTAAACATCATGATCTCCATCTAGCTGACTAGCTATCTTCGATATCAGCCGCGAGTAGGCTCGCGCCGGTTGACTACCGCTTCCGACCACCACCACCGCTGCGATTACCCCCTCCTGCAGGCCGCGAAGCAGCAGCCTGTCGGCCTCCGCCTCCACCTCCGCCCATGCTCTGTCTTCCACGGTTGGCGTCGGCACGCGCTGCCCCGCCGGGCTTGGGCCCGCCGAATGCGCTGGAATTGTTCCCCTTGGCCGGCCTCTGTCCGTAACCGCGATCGGCTTGGCCTCGACCGGCGTTATTACCGCCGAAGTTGTTGTTGCCGCCGCCCCGATTGCCACCGAGGTTGTTGTTGCCACCGCCCCGGTTGTTGCCGCCGATGCCATTCGCGTTGTTACGATTGCCGCCCTGGGAGTTGTTGTTGTTCCGGTTGCCGCTGTTGATGTTGTTCCGATTGCCACCGTTGACGTTGACTGTATTGCCGCTGATGTTGGTGTTGCGGTTGTTGCCGCCGTTGTACCGGTTGCGGTTACTGGCGTTGTACTGCGTGGGGCGATTGCCGCCGTAATAGTTATTACGGTAGTTGCTGCGGTTGCCGCCGTAGAACGTGTTGCTGCGTGACACATAGACGTTGTTCTGGTACATCGTGTGTCCGCCGTGCCAACTGCAACCCCAACCGCCGTAGCCGTATCCCCAGCCGCAGCAACTGTTGCGGTTGTTGATCGCCGCGCCAACCGCGATGCCGAGACCGAAGGAAATCACTCCGGTCGCCACCATCGCGCCGGTGCTGTATCCCGGCGGGTTGTAAGGTTGCCCGTAGACTACCGTGGGGTTGTAGGTGGGAACGTACACCACCTGCGGATTAGCCGGCTGGATCACGATGGTCTGCGGATCCTGCTGCACCACCTGAATCTCTTTGCTGCTCTTCAGGTTTCCAGCGGCCTTGGCCTGCTGGCGGAGCCTCTGTACCGAGGCCAGCACATCCTTCTGCTGATTGTAGGCAGCGTCGCCGAGTGCCGACGTCCACGCCAGGTTCTTCGCCATCTGGTCCAGTACCGATGGGAACTGGGTTAACGCTTTCACGCTCGGGTCCCAGGGCTGTTGGTCGGCGGCCTTCATCAATGCTTCACCTTGCAAACCCTGGTTGCTGTTCATCCAGTTGCTCGCCGCCGTCACCTGATCGGGATAGGTCGCAGCTCCCAGAATCTGCGCTACCAGTTGGTCCGGATAGAGAGCGATCGGCGCGACAATGGCATCAATTTCACTGGCGGAGAGGTTGGCTTGCTGCGCTTCCTGGCCGTAGCTGACCGACGCCGTTGATAGCATGGCAAATGTCACCGCCAATGCTACGAATTCTCTTAGACTTTTCATTACGTCCCTTTCCTTGCTACCCCTGCTCACTGTCTTCAGGCGCTCCCCGATTTCGGTGTTACCGATAATTCTCTGCTATGACCCAGTCTTACCGTGTGGTCACAAGATCCTAGATCTATTTGGCCTTTGCCCCAAAGGTGAACCCAAGGCCGGTGGTAAACAGGATGTCGTTCTTTTTATTCCCGAGTACGGGTTGGCTGTTGTATCGGTCGTTGAATAGCATGTTCGCCGTCATCCAGCCGTTTAACTTGGTTGCGATACCAAAATTGCCGGTGATCCGATAGATGCTGGTATCGTTTAGTGCGGGCAAGTAGTAAAGGTTCTGAATGATCGTGGTCCGGGCACCGAGCTTGTAAGCGAACTCATCTCCCAGCGTGGCCGTAAAGAGATTGCGAGTCAATCCGGTACTATACGATTCACGCGTGTACCCCAGGCCTGCGAGCAGGTCAAGCGTTGTTTTCGGAGTCGCGATCGCATGGAAACCCACGCCGCCGCCCGGCATTATGCGATAGTTCAGGTCCTGCAGCTCGTCATAGCCTCCGGCGAAAGCCCCATATAGGAACACTCGCTTGGTGAGGTTGCGGTCGTATCGAATCAATCCCTGGAAGGAATTCGCCGTAGTGGCACTTGGGTTTTCATTGGTGGAGTAGATAGATGCCGCATTGACCACCCACGCATCCGTGGTTGTTTTCCGCAGCGCATCAAACCCGAGCGCCAGGTTCGTCGTCTCGCTGTTGCCGCGCGCGATGGCCAGGCCAAAGTTACCTCCACCGGTCCAGCCTTCCATCATGCCGGGATGCAGCGACTTCTCATAGACTGCCTGATCGGCGGGCGAGCGCATGACCGCGACGTCAGACTTGGCCAACGTCTGCGTACCCTGTGCGGTAGTTACGACGTAGTCGGCGCCCTGACTCTTCACCGTGCCAGTCACGGTTTGCTTGTTGGCTTTGGTAACAACCAGGGGTTGGTCCGACGTGAACTGATCGACCGAATCCCAGTCGATGGGTACTTCTCCGGCATAGGCGGTCTTCAGCACCAGCTTCTTCCCATCCATGCTGACTATGGTCCCGGTCAGGCGATCACCGTTTTTCAGAGAAACCTGCTCGGCATTTGCAACCACCCAGGCAAGTGACAAGAAGAGTAGGACAGATGTCGTGAGCTTCAGCACAATAAACCTCTTCGCAAGAATTGAAAATCACCTTAGTTCGCTGCAAGGACCCGTCGCAGCCTCTTACCCGCTGGCCGGAATCAGGAGTCGGTCTGAAGGAAATCAGGATCTTCGCCTATGAAATCCAGCCCCCACTGCTGCGACGATTCTGCCGCAGGCATGTAGCGGGCATTCATTCCGCAATGCGAACAGGGCGGCAGTAACTGTCCTTCCAGGACAATCACGAGATGTGGCTTTCGATGTCCGGCATGGTAGACCCAAAACACAGAATCACGATGCACCTTCTGACACGGAGTTAATTCCACACCTCGACCATCGCTTTCCATGAAACCCAACCCGAACTTGCCGGACAGCGCCACGCCCCACTAGAGTCACTCTGCTGGAAACGTGGCGCTCCCCGTCCTACGCTGAATGTGCGGCCGCAGTGCGAACCATGTAATGCTGTTCCGGCACGGCGAAGCCAGCCTGACCGAACGCGTCCTTGATCAGGGCATTGGTATCGAAATAGACCTGCCAGTAGTCCTTGTTGTTGCAGAACGGACGTACCGCCAGCACCGGTCCCGCCAAAGTGAAGGTCAGGATCTCGACGCTCGGGCGCGGGATCCGTCATCACATTGGGGATCTTCGCCAGTCCTGCCTTGAGGATCGCGACCGCCTGGTGGGGATCGACGCTGTGCGACAGCTGCGCCTGCAGATCGACCCTGCGGAACGGGTTGGTGGAAAAATTCTGGATGACATCGCCAAGGATCTTGCCGTTGCCGATGATGTTTCGGATGTTGTCGAGGGTGTTGACTGAAGTTACGAACAGGCCAACCTCTTCCACCGTGCCCATGACTCCGCCGGCTACTACGAAGTCTCCCACCTTGAAGGGCTGCAGAATGATGATGAACACGCCGGCAGCAAAATTGCCCAGCAATCCGCTCCACGCCATGCCGATGGCCACACCGGCGGCGGCGAGCAGCGCCGCAAAGCTGGTAGTCTCGACTCCGAAGAAGCCCAGGATCGCAACCACCAGCACAATGTTCAGAATGGCGGCGACGGTGTTGTTGATGTAGCGGATTAGGGTCGGATCGATCTTCTGCTTGGTCATCGCCTTGCCGATCAGCTTGACCGAAAATCCGATGAGCCAGCGGCCCACGATCCACAGCGCGAGTGCTTCCAGAACCTTGATCCCAAGCGCGATCAGCAGTCCATATCCCTGCTGCGCGAGGTCACCCATTTTATTCATGTCCATAATCTCTCTCCTTCGGAGTTCTGCTGCTAAGAATTTGACAATGTGCGTGAGAGCACCTGCAACTGGTCCTCGATTTCGCGGAGCATTCCCCGCAAGCTCTGCTGCTGATCGTCAGGCAGCACGCGACTGGCCAGCCACCGTTCGATGACCTCGCGCCGGCAGCGCAGTTCCATCAGCGCTTGCCAGGTTTCGGCGGATTTTGACGGCGGTGACATCGCGACTGGGTGCATCCTTCGGTAATTCCTGACTAGCGAACCATCTCAGTTGAGTCTTCACTGCGCACAATTGTGGTGTGCAGTACAAGAGGGCTGAATCCGGACAACACAGTCAGCGCTGCCTTCCATTCCTTGAGTGTTGCCAGAATCGCTGAGTTTCCCGGCCGCAAGAGAGCGGCCGCGTTTCGTACGAAATCCTGATCGAGCGAAAAGTCCTTAAGCCGCTGGCTGCTTTCGGCATTGATGGAGCGAACCTCGGAAACCAGCTCCCGCTTGCTGGACGGCGGGATATGGGGAAGCGGAACTATGGCGCTCAGAATGGCCTTCCAACGGTGAGCATCTTCGGGACCGACCGCTGGATCAAGCATTTGACTGTGCAGCATCTTCAACCTGCCGTCCTTTTCCACTTCCACGGCAACCGCATTTTGCATTTCGGCAGCCCAGTTGAACTGCAGCCTCTGCAATTGCGGCAGCACTTCTGCAGCCCGGTGTTTCTCGGAAAAGCCAATCATTACCAGTTCTGTCACCTGCCAGCCTTTTCCTAGCAATATCGTCTTCGAACGATGAGCAGCCCGCTTCGAGGCCGGGAATTGTGGTTCCCTAAAACACGAATGAGCATATGGGATCATCGAGGGCTGATATATACGGATTTCTACGTGATTTAGGCGCGGAATCTACGTGCTGGAATCAGAGGGTAGGCGCAGCGGCTTTTCGAGTTGGTGCTGGTCAACGGGGGCGATATACTTGCGCTGACAGCTCTCTCAGCCGCAGATTCGTGATCGCCACCCATGAAGGCCCCCTATCAACCCAAGCGAGTGGTCGCATTTGTATCGTTGATAGCAGCTTTGTTCCCTCTGGCTTTTGCAAGCTCACCTGGTTCCAAACGCGTTCTGTTGATCTTCGACAGCGAGATTTATTCTCCGGCTTCGCCCGAAGTGCAGAAAGGCATTCTGAATCGTTTGCGCAGCGAACTTGGCCAGAATACGCAATTCTTCTCGGAACAACTGGAGTCCAACCGCTTGCCCGAATTCTCGGACCAGGCGCTCCTCTGGGTTAGGACCCGCTACACCGGACAACGGATCGATGTCGTCATTTTCGTGGGTGAGACCTTGAAAGAGATTCTCCCCGGCGTGCCTACCGTGTATCTTCTGTTCGCACCCGTAGACCCCTTGCATGAACCCTTGCATCAACCCGGCAAGGTGGCCGTACACTTCCAGGTCGATTTCAGCAAGACAATCACAGCAGCGCGCCACTTGCAGCCGGACGCTCAGCGCGTAATCGTGATCGCGGGAGCCGGCTACGGCGACCCGGTGCTTCTTGGCGAGACTCGCGATCAACTCAAGGGCCTGGATATACCCGTGCAGTACGTGGATGGCGCCGACGTGAATACCCTGGAAAAACTGGTTACTCAGTTGCCGCCTAAGACGCTGATCTACCTCATTACTTATAGCCACGACGGCAAGGGCAACATCTACGAAACGCCGAATGTCGTCGCCTCGCTCTCACGCCTATCGACGGCTCCTATCTTTATCGCTGCGGATACTTCGATCGGGCATGGAGCCGTCGGGGGTTACGTCGTTAATTTCGAACGAGTGGGCGCAACCGTAGCTGACATTGCGGTGCAGGACTTGGAAGGCAAAGCCCCGGCGCAAATTCTTATACCTCCTGACCAAACCGCCAACTACATTTTTGACTGGCGCGAGTTAAAACGATGGGGCTTCCACGAACGAGACCTTCCGCCGGGCAGCATCGTTGAGTTCAAAGTTCCCACGATTTGGGAACAATACCGCTGGCGCATTATTGGCATTCTCGTCCTCCTGGTATTGCAGTCGGTCCTGATTGTTGGTCTGCTTATTAGCCGAAGACGCCGAAAGAAAGCGGAAGCATCGTTGCGCGACATGACAGGGCGCCTGCTTGAATCACAGGATGAGGAGCGCCGACGTATTGCTCGTGACCTACATGACGGTACCGGCCAGCACTTGTCGGGAATGGCTTTGACGATAGGGCAAGTGCTCGCCGATTTTCCGCCCGGGCACGATCGCCTGCGAAAGCTCCTGCAGGATTCGCACATCGCCAGCCGCCAGGCACTGGATGAAGTACGGACCGTGTCGTACGTTCTCCATCCGCCGATACTCGACGGGCTCGGACTCGTCCCCGCACTGCGCTGGTACCTGGATGGCTTGGAGAAACGGACCAGCCTGAAGATCGATTTCGAAAGTCCGGCGGAGGTCAGCCACCTTTCTCCCGAAGCTGAACGGGCGCTGTTTCGCATCGTGCAGGAGAGCGTCACCAACGTCCTGCGGCACTCCGGTGGAACCGCCATAAGGGTTGAGCTGTCGAAGAACGCGAAGGGCGTCACCCTGGAGATCGATGACAACGGCCAGGGCATGAGTACCGAACAGCTCTCGCAGCTGGAGGGTGCGTCCACTCTGGGAGTCGGCATCGCCGGAATGCGGGAGCGAGTAAGGCAGCTTGGCGGGTCCTTCCAAATACAATCCGGCTTGCACGGAACACGGGTCCTGGTTACGGTCGCTGCGGACGAGGAGAGGTATGCTGCGCATTCTGCTGGCCGATGATCATGAGCTGACCCGTTCCGGCGTTCGTTACCTGCTGGAGAAGCGTGAAGACTGGACGGTCTGCGGAGAGGCTTCAAACGGCAGGATGGCCGTGGAGATGGCCGAAAAGCTCAGGCCTGACTTCGCCATTCTGGACATGAGCATGCCCGAGATGAATGGACTGGAGGCCACCCGCCAGATTCTGAAGAGCCAACCGCGGATGAAGATCTTGATTTACACCATGCATGAGACTGAGAAGATCATTGTCGATGTGCTGGAGGCGGGGGCGCAGGGCGTGGTTTTGAAGTCGGATGCAGGCGAAAATATGGTTGCAGCCGTTGAGAGCATCGCGAAGGGGCGCAAGTTCTTCACCTCGCGAGTGGCCGAAACCGTTGTTGATGCGTATCTCTCGAAGAGGTCTGCCACGACGGAGAGCAACGACGCTCCGGGGCCGTTAGTACTGACCAGCCGGGAGCGCGAAGTCGTTCAACTCTTGGCTGAGGGCAAGAGCAACAAGGAAGTTGCTGACCGTCTTAACATTTCCGCTCGCACCGCCGAGGGCCATCGCAGCGAGATCATGCGAAAGCTCAAGCTTGGATCTCTTGCCGACTTGATCCGCTACGCCATCAGAAATGAAATCGTGCAACCCTAGGTTTTGTGGGTACGGGCTCACGGTGCCAAGGACAATAGCAACCGGTGAAAAGCAGGAGTGAGCAGGAAACCTGGCCCGCGCGTGCCCAAACAACTGCGAACCAGCAAGTGGTGGAGGTAGAGCACGCTGACGGAAAGAGTTGGCGCCACAAATGTCCTTTTGTGTCCCATGTTTGGCGGTAACAGGTATTTTCAATCCTTCGTTTATGGGGCTAACATAGACTCCGAATTGGTATTTCGGAGGCTATAAATGTCCCTTTCTAACACAGTACTCCTGGTCATTGATGCGCAGGAGTCGTTTCGGCATCGTCCGTATTGGAGCGATGGCGATTTGCCTACATTTCTCGACCGGCTCCAGGCCCTCATCGATGGAGCCCAGGCCCGCGGCATTCCGGTGGTGCAGATCTTCCATGTAGAAGAGAGCGGCGCCTTCTCAGTCGCATCCGGTCACGTGAAAACAATCGAGGGCATTTCGTTCACACCTGATGCCACATTTCAGAAGCGCAGTCACAGCGCGCTCGTCGGCAGCGGACTTGATGTTTGGTTGGTGCAGCACGGCATACGGCAGCTGATCATTTCGGGTATTCGTACGGAGCAGTGCTGCGAGACGACCACACGCCATGCATCCGACATGGGCTACGAGGTTACTTATGTTTCTGAAGCGACGCTAACTTTTCCTATGACCGATCGCAGGGGAAGGGAGTGGAGTCCGGACGAAATCAAAGCACGGACCGAGCTCGTGCTCGAAGGCCGCTTCGCTAGTATCGCTAGCGTCGATGAGGCTCTTGCTGGCGAAGTGGTAGAGCTGGTTGCTTGATCACTAGCTGGGGTTTATGGCGATCATTGCCAGACAGCGTGGGGAGGTTTGTCCACAGATGCGACGAATACAAGTGTACGTAGTGCTTCCGCCGCGTCTCACGCTTCTCGACATAGCGGGGCCGATGGAAGTTTTGCGCCGGGCCAATGTCGAGCAAACGGACGTGCGCTTCGACGTGCGCTATATCGGGGCCTCCGCCACCATACTGACGTCGATCGGCATCCCCGTAAGTTCGATAGAGCCGCTTCCCGTAACGCTGCCGGAAGAGGCGATGGTCGTTCTTGCCGGCGATGTGGACGACGTGATGGTATCCGCCGGGGGCACCGATGCCGGCGGTCCTAAGCTCGACGGGGCTCACCATGCGACGATCGTAAAATGGCTGCGAGAATCCATCCGACCTGGCCATAAACTCATTTCGATCTGCTCCGGAGCACTCATCGCCGCGCACGCCGGGCTTCTGGATGGATACAGCTGCACGACCCATTACGCTTGCTGCGAAGAGCTTGCTGCAATCGCACCGAAAGCGAAGGTCCTGGACAACCGCCTCTACGTGGAGGATCGCGAGCGCTACTCCAGTGCCGGAATTCTGGCGGGGGTTGATCTGATGCTCCATATCGTGGGTCGCCTCACCAATGAATCCTGCGCCGCCGCCATCGCACGCTATCTGGTCATGTATTTCCGACGCAGTGGAGCCGACCCTCAGCTATCGCCTTGGCTAGAGGGCCGTAACCACATTCATCCGACCGTACACCGGGTTCAGGATGCCATCAGTCGCGATCCTGCAAGAGCCTGGAACCTGCGCGCACTCGCACGGATCGCCGGCGCGAGTAATCGCCACCTCTCGAGGTTGTTCCACGAACATGCCGGTATGAGCATTACGGACTATAGAAACCGACTACGCGTCACCCTAGCGCATGAATTACTCAGCCAGACACGCCTGGACATCGAGCACGTGGCTGAACGTGCAGGCTTTGGTTCAACCCGCCAACTGCGGCGGGCCTGGCGTAGGCTGTATGGGACAACTCCGAGGCAAGCACGGGCTGGATAATGTAACCAGCGGCCATCCGGCAGTGTCGTCGGGTCGAGAGATGAACTTGGCCACGTTCTCTGTCTTCGGACGCAAGAAAGTGACACACCTGTGACAACCTTGTGACAAGCTGCCCTTCAACTACCGCTACGATGTGCATTACTTATCAGTCCGGTAACAAGGAGGAGAAGCCCTGACGACGGGAGAATTATTGCCGACTCCTGGTCAATAGCTTGGGCTACTCTTGTCCTCGCGCGTTACCTTCCCTCCAACATACCTCCCTTACTTTCGCTTCAGAGCATTTCTGCTTGTTGGGACGGCAGGAATCCAAGAGCCTAGTATGCTCACCCTTTCCTGCGTTAATTGTCGTTTGTCGTATACATCGGCCAGCGCATCATAGCCAGGGCTCATTTCTAGTCTTCATATTCTTCATCTTATAGGTTATCGCTTTTGTTTGGCGCTAGCCGTCACATAGTTCTCCCCTGGAATTAGCACACTTATAAAGCACTAGCGACACATAGATAGTAATGTCTCATTTTGTCCCGTCTTTGGCGGCAATAGGTATTTTGATCTTGCCAATACTGGATTAGCGTGACATATAGCTTGTGGTAAGTGGAGCCTGTAAATGTTTACTTCTAAGGCGGTGCTGCTTGTCAGTAACGTAGTCGATGGGGCCATAGTTAGTGATAGTCAAGCATCGCAGATCATTCATGTAACTCATCCTACCCCAACCTACAGAATCAAGATTACGAGTGCCCGTTATTCTATGAGGACAAGTAGGCGTAGGAATGAGGCAAATATAACTTGTGTGTGCCCATCGTGCTGACCATGGGCCTTTCGTGCTTGGGTAAGAGTGGGGCGAGTTGTTTAGTCGGGTTTACCAACAATTTGGTGTGGAGAGTGCAATGAGTCGAATAGTGAGATTGAGTTGCTTGTGTGTGATCCTGACCATGTTCTCAGTCTGGGCTTTTGGCCAGGCTGAATCAGGCGCGATCAATGGTACTGTTACTGACAACACCGGGGCGGTCGTCGTAGGAGCAACTGTCACGGCAACTTCGGTGGATACCGGATTGGTTCGTACGACGACCACAGAGTCCGCTGGTGAATATGCCATCACTAACCTGCCGCCTAAGCTGTACAACGTCACAATCGAGGCGCAGGGTTTTCAGAAGTATGCCCATCAGATCAAGGTGGGCGTCGGGTCGATGAACGAGGTTTCGGCGAAACTGACCGTGACCGGTGCATCCACCACGGTGGAAGTGACTGGTTCGGCGGAAGTAGCCACCGTCAACACCGAAAACCAGACCTTATCGCAGACCATCAACTCCAAGCAGATGGTGGATCTGCCTACCCTTACACGCAACCCTTATGACTTGGTTGCGACTGCTGGAAATGTTACCGAAGACAACAACAGCGATCGTGGCGCTGGTTATTCCATCAACGGCGCTCGCTCTGCCGATACTGACATCCTGCTGGATGGCGGCGAGAATGTCGACTTGTTTACCGCCACCGTAGGCCAGAGCGTTCCGCTCGACACGGTGCAGGAGTTCAGCGTGCTGACCAACAACTTCACGGCTGAATACGGCCGCGCCGGCGGCGGTGTGGTCAACGTTGCCACCAAGTCCGGGACCAACAATTTCCACGGCTCGTTGTACGAATTCAACCGTCTATCGGCGCTAGCGGCCAACACCTACAACAACGACGCCAACGACATCAGCAAGCCCGGGTTTACCCGCAACCAGTTTGGGTATTCGATTGGCGGCCCTATTGTGAAGAACAAGCTGTTCTTCTTCAGCGGCACGGAATGGACGCGGATCCGAAGCGGCGCAACGGTCACCCAGGACATTCTTGACCCGGCCTTCCTGGCGCTGCCCGAAGTCAATGGCAATACGAAGGCATTCTTCAACGACTTTGGCAGCCATCTGCGCCCCGACTTGAGCGTTCTGCAGAACGTCAACTGGCAGCAAGCGAATGGGGGCGACTGTCCGGCGCCCTTGCCGTGTAATGCCCCATTTGGACAGTATGTTCAATACACCGTCCCTTCGGACTCCGGCGGCGGATTTCCGCAGAATACCTACAGCACGGTCAACCGCGTGGACTGGAACATCTCCGACAAGAACACTCTCTACGGCCGCTACGCTCTTTATAGCGAGGATGATTTTGCCGGCACGGTGAACGCCAGCCCTTACCTGGGCTATGACACCGGACAAACGCTGTTCAACCAGAACGTAACCATCAACGTCACGCACGTGTTCACGCCGAACTTTGTAAGTTCGTCGAAGGTCACCTACAATCGATTGAATACACTGTCACCGCTGGGTACGAACCCCGTTAGCCCCACGTTGTACACCTCAGTCACGGCGCAACCGGCGTTGCCGGGAACGAACGGGTCGCTGGTATTTCCGGGATACGCAGAAACAACACCGGGCGCCGCCATCCCGATCGGCGGTCCGCAGAACCTTTATCAGTTCTACGAGGACCTCAACTGGACCAAAGGCAAACACCAATTCAAGTTTGGCGGTGACTACATCCAGACTCGTGACAACCGCGTGTTTGGCGCCTATGAGAACGCAGTCGAATCGCTGGCTTCGGGCGGCAGTATTTCTGATGCCGCAACCAACCTTGTCGCGGGGCAACTGTTTCAGTTCCAGGGCGCTTCCTATCCCCAAGGTAAGTTCCCATGCTCGAAGAACGCCGCCGGAACCACCATCGTAACTCCCGCCTGCACACTGACCTTGCCGGTTGCCCCCCCGGCTTTTGGTCGCAACAACCGCTACAACGACGGAGCTTGGTATGTTCAGGATTCCTGGAAAGTACGTCCCCGGCTGACCTTGAATCTTGGTCTCCGTTGGGAGTACTACGGCGTGCAGCACAACGCCAATCCGAGCCTGGATTCTAACTTCTATCTTGGTCCAGGCAGCAACCTCTATCAGCAGGTCCGCTCGGGCACGGTCCAGATCGCGAATCAGAGTCCGGTGGGCGGGCTTTGGGCCAAGGACACGAACAACTTCGCTCCACGTGTTGGCTTTGCCTGGGACATGTTCGGTGATGGAAGCACCAGTCTCCGCGGTGGATACGGGATGGGCTATGAGCGGAATTTCGGCAACGTGACTTTCAACGTGATCCAGAATCCGCCGAACTACGCCGTCGTCAGCCTGGTGGCAGGCTCAGATGTACCGGTATTACCTATCTTCACCGACAATTCAGGTCCTCTCGCCGGCACTGGTACCAAAGCGTTACCCGGAACCAGCTTGCGCGCGGTTAAGCAGAACCTGCCGACTGCCTACACGCAGTTCTGGTCGGCGGCCATTGATCGACAGGTCATGCGTAACTCGGTCCTGTCCTTTGAATACTCGGGATCTACCGGCACCGGTCTGTACGACATCGCCAACCTGAATGATCCGGGCTACGGCTCGGCTTTCCTGGGCGATGCCCGTGCAGCTAACCGCCTCAACTATCAGTACACCAACATCAACTATCGCGGTGGGAGCGGTTTCAGCAACTACAACGGCGTGAATGTGAAGTTCTCGACTAGCAATCTCTTCAACAAAGGATTGCAGTTGGTCGCTAACTACACGTGGTCGCACTCGATTGATAACCTTTCTGACACCTTCTCCGGTGGGTACTCCTCGTTCTATGGCCTGGGTTACACAAATGCATTCGCTCCAGGTCTGGACAAGGGCAACTCGGACTACGATACCCGGCAGCGTTTCGTCGTCAGCGGCGTGTGGGACCTACCATGGATGAAGAACGCGAGTAACGCATTCGCCCGGCAGGCCCTTGGAGGTTGGAGCATGTCGCCGGTCTTTAAGGTCCACTCGGGCTATCCCTTCTCGATCTATGATTGCACCAACCTGACAGGTTCCTCGGGATCTTCGTGCCCACGTTACGTGCCCGGAGCCCCGGTTGCGGGATCTGGACATGCCGATCCCGGCAATCCAATTCCGGGGTCGCCCAACTTGTTTACGTATCTCTCGCTTCCGCTGGACGCGAGTGGCCTGCCTGTGGGTAACGGAAACGCTCTAGCGGTGCCAGTGTGCAGTGGACTGTACGGAGTGGGTTGCGTGTACACCCAGAATGGTCAGAGCATTCCAGGGCGCAACGGCTATCAATCTCCCGGCTTCTGGAACATTGATTTCGTAGCGATGAAGAACTTCAAGCTGACGGAGCGGTACACCGTGCAGTTCCGGGGCGAGTTCTACAACATCTTCAACCATCACAACATGTACATCCAGGCGACCAACCTCGATATCGAGAACGGCACTGGAGTCACAGCGATCAACGCCGTCAACGGTTCGCCCAGCGCGGGATCGTTCAACAGCACGCTTCCGGACGAGCGGCGCAACATCCAGTTCGCGCTCAAGCTGCTGTTCTAGACAGACTAGGGCGGAGCAGCTTGCTCCGCCCCGTTTCGTCGGAGCTCAAAAGGAGATACGTATGGTGAGCGCAACGAAACCTCGACTACTAACCGGAAACCCAACCCTTTGGCGGCGCAATTCCAGTCTTCTCTGATCGCTCTCGTTCTCATCGGCATTCTTTCCTCGCGTGGCGGAGACGGCGGCGCGCGGCGTGGTCCTGAAGTCAGACCCTGGCGAAAATGTGGTTGCCGCCGTTGAGAGTATCGCGAAGCGGCGCAGGCTCTTCACCTCGCGAGTGGTCGAAACCGTTGTAGATGCGTATCTCGCGAAACGATCTGCCACGACGGAAAGCCACGCTCCCCGGCCGGTAGTACGGGGCCTTGTATCGTTATTAGGCTGGTTTCATGGGTGCAATGTAGGGGGTGCCGGGTCGTAGCGGAAATTCACGACGCCGTCACCCACTACCCCCGAAAAGGGCAAGATAAAGCACACGCTATCTTCGAGACGAAGCTCCGCACCACTCTCTAGGGCGACCACCACACCCATTGCCACCGCGACCGCCGGAACTTGGCCGCCCCCCACGGCGAACGATCGTTGCAAATTCGTTTGCCCGAGAACTTCCTCGTCCGGTCCGGACAGGTCAGCTACAAGCGGAAAGTTATCCACCGTATTCACCACCACCTCCTGGCCCACGAAATCGGGCGTTTCGCCGACCGATACGAAGCACCATAAAGTTACGGCGCCGTTTGCGGTTATGGTGGCGACCTCTATGGGCACCTGGAAACTGTATGTGAAGGTGGAACCGACCACTGGTGCCGGGAAGGGAACCAGATAAATCCAGCTGTGTAGCCAGAAATGTTCTTTGGTATGGCCATCGACCGGGCCTCCAACCATTTGGCCGTCAAACAAGATGCCAGCCGTATCACCGAGATTCAATGTGCGGATGGAGCCTGTGGTTCCAGGTGGGATTATGTTGTCCCCCTCATGGGCGCGTCCCATCTGGACACTACCCGAGAATCCAAACCAGGGGTTATTCCTCGGCGGAAGGAAACGCGCCGGGGCGACGGGCAGAGACAGAGTCGACCGGCGGCGCGGTGGGCGGAAGGACGTTTGGGCACCGACCGGATGAACCGGGGCCAACGTGAGTTTCTTCAGTTCGGCCGTGAGATGGTCGCGCCGCGACTCGATCTGGCGATACGTCGCGTTGGCATCCTGGCCGGAGGCCACAAGACGATCTCGCAATGGAGTAAAGTTTCGGAGTTGTGCGTCACAACGCATCAACGCCGCCTTGAGGAGCACCCGCTCCGGGAGGCCCTTTAGGTTGACGGGGGGCCGGAAGGACTGCGTGGCATGCTCACTCATAATCCGTACTCCTTTTTTGTTTGACCAGCCTGCATTTTCCAATTCAGTGCAACCGTTAGCATAAACGCGATCGCCAGCGCGGCCGTTGCCTCGCCCAAGCCTGGGCCTAAGATCAAATTTCGAAGTCGCCTTGGGTTCGCCATTGACGTTTCCTTTCGAATGTTGAGGGTTGGTTCTAAGGGCCACGCCCTGCCTTTGAACGTTCCGGCAGCGCGAATTCCTCCTTGCGTGATCATGTTTTTCTGCTCTACTTCCTCATGGCCAGGAACTGCTGCGCGCGCCGCAAACTAGGGTTGTCCGGGCGGCACTGTGAGCAAATCTCGACGACTTTGGAGTAGTAGCCTCTAGCGAGCTCGGTCTGGTTTGCCGATTCGGCGGCTTGCGCAGCGCCGTAAATCGCGTGGAAGCGATTAGGGGCTGACTTCAACGAAGTCTGGAATTCGGCGAGCGCGAGCGCAGGCTGTTTCGTCTCCACAAGCAGGTCGGCCATCAGCTCGCGGGCGGGAAGCACAGGCCCAGGTGTGACGGGACTCTTTTCCGTCGCATCTTCCATTTCCACGGCGGAGCGCATCAACTGCAACGCTTCGTCATCGTGTCCCTGCGCGTGCGCCAGCAATGCGGCTGCTTCGCGACGCTGGATTTCCGTTTGCACTGCCCAATACTTGGCGTTGGGGTCAGGACTGGCGTCGAGCCTGTTCTTCACGAGCTGAATCTGTGCGAGGTCCTGCTGCGCCGCGGCAACATCGCCGAGACGCGCGGCACCCAAGGCGCAAGCCCACAAGGTGATGGCTTTCGCGGCAGGGCCAGCGCTAGAACGCGGCTTCAGGGCAGTCGCACCAGCCCAGTCTTGGCGCTCAATCGTAAAGCGGGCTGGAATCGCGGCGAGCGCATATTCGGCAATGAGACCCGCTGGCTTGACAGCCGTGATCGCGCTGGCCTCTTCCACCACTCGACGAGCTTCGTCTCCTTGTCCGGTCTGCAGATACGAATAGACAAGATAGTCCATGGCGTGCAGGCGCTGATCCCAGACACCTTCCATGTGGGATTCGATTTCATAGTCGCGGGCGGCAGCGGCAGAGGCAAGATTGGAAGCGATGGCTTCCTGCCACAGTCCCAGCCGGACGAAAATGTGGGACGGCATGTGCTGGGCATGCGGGACGCTGGGCGCGATCTTGGCATAGCTCCGTGCCGCAGTCAGGGCACGCGCGGCGAGCACCGGATTGTCGTAGCTGTGGATGATGTAATGCGCCACGCCGGGATGGTTGGGCCGCTCGGCGAAGACTTTCTCGAGAATTTCGCCTGCCTTTCTCTGGTTGGCGTAAGTCTTGTCCGTGGGCGGCGCAGTGGCCAGCAGCGCGAGGGAATAGAAAATGGAGGCTTCGCGATCGTTGGCGTAGCGTTGGGCCAGTTGCTGCATCGCTTTTTCATAGGCCAAGGCACGCGTGCGGTGGTCGATTTTGGCGTAGCCCTGGTAGAAAGTGGCGATGGCAGCGACATAGTCACGCTCCCGCCCGGTGTTTCCAGCAATTGATTGTGCTTGCGCGACGGCGGCGAGCCCCTTCTTGAGCGAATCGGCGTCGGGAGCCACCGGCCAAAGGGGATGCCACAAGCTCATGGCCACGCCCCACCAGGCCATGCTGCAGGTGGGATCGGCCTCCGCAATGGATTGGAAAGCTTTACCCGCCTCCTCGTACCAGAACGAGTGGAGCACGGCAACAGCATGCTCAAATTGCGGTTGCACAGTGGCGGAACAGGAGGTCGGGAACTGAACTCTGCCGACCTGTCCCATGTCACCGAAATGTGAATGGCTGTCTTGTTCGTCAGCGCGGCCAGGAAGCGAGAGCAAAGAGAGGGTAACCGCGAGAACGAGCCAATATCGGATACGCATGTTGCGCCCCACATGCCGCCGGTGCGCTTTGTCGCGGAAATCAGCGGCTTCGTTGGCGAAAATCTTAAGACTGCATTTGGGCCTGAGCAAGTTCTAAAATCGGACTAGGCACATCCGGTTCTTCACAGTGGATGTTTTGTCGGCCCATCTCAAGCGCTGGCTCTCCGACGCTCCCGGCACGCCCGTGCAATGTCCACCAACGGACTCCACATGAACCACCGAGGGAAGGCTCGAACTAACGCTGGAGGTCCCTGAAGGGCGACCTCCCCGCGACCTACCGCGACCTGATAGTCAATTAAACCTGCCCATACGCGGTACAGTGCGGAAACCTCCGCTCGCACAATTAAGTCTGAATCAAAACCCGGAGGCTTCAAACATGCTGAGACATCCCCCGGCTCCAGAACGAGCCACAACCTTCGTACTTTGCGGCCAACGAAGTCGAACCGCACCACAGTACGTCCTGGCGGGAACTCACGATGGTCAACGCGCTGATGCATCTTCCACAGCAATAACGCGGGATCCAACTCATCGGGATTGGGATTGGCGAAAACCCATTTGATTGCCCACGTGCCCAAGTGCGTGATCACGTCCATCAGATCGCTTCCCGCTTCGGTGAGAACGTACTCCGTAACGTTCGGCCGCGCGCCCGTGTGCCGTTCGATAACTCCCTTGTCCTCGAGATGCCGGAGACGCGCAACGAGGAGCGATCGCGAGATGCCGGGCAAGCCCCGCTGGAGTTGGTTGAAGTGACGGCTGCCGAAGAGTAGCTCGCGCACGATCAGTGGCGTCCAACGGTCGGCAAGAATCTCACATGCGCGAGCAACAGGGCAGTACTGGTGATACTTGAACATGCGCCAATCGTCCTCCATCTCCAGTTATTGTTCTAGTCCAAAAATCGGACCAGATGCGGTCCGATTCCAGTACATGGGCCATACGCCATTTATGAGACCGACTGTAGCCACTCTGTGGGCTGGCACTTTACCCCGCTAAGTCGTAACCAATCTTGCGGAGAATGCTCCGGGCAGACGTGTACAACAGACGGGAAGCAATGCCGCCAGAGGGACTCTCAGCGACGCGGGATCCAGGTCATCCTCTGTGGAACCTAATGGATTTTTTGGAATTTAAGTCGGCGGGTTGGAGCCCGCTAAATTTCCGTTAAACCATCGAAAATAAGGTAGTTGGTGGAGGCGGCGGGAGTTGAACCCGCGTCCGAAAATGTTGACAGCAAAGAGCCTACATACTTAGTCACGTTCATGCGCCGGTGTTAGACGGCACTCTCGCCAGCCACGCTCAGAGCGGACAAGAAACGCGGCTGACCAACCTGATGGTCTCGCCACGAACTCACAGGTGGAGAGTTCGCAGCCAGCTCACTGTGCGACGCCCTTTCTCAGCCCATGAGCAAAGCCGAGGAGGACGGCAACTCAATTAATTAAGCTGCGTATGCCAGGTTTTGGTTGGCAATTGTGTTTTTGCACGCGATTACGGATGCATGCGCTCCGGTATGCCTCTTTACCGCAATCACTTCCGTCGAAGCCGTGACGCCCCCTCAGAGTGACGCGAACTGCGATCAACTTCACTCTACCACTCGCGGCAACCTAGTGCCACCCCGGCGTAGCGAAGTCAACCGCTATCATGTAGATGCTGCGTGCCGGTGTCCGGACTCTGTGTCCCGTCAGTGCCCTTGTACTTCGGGATGTGCAGCGATTCACCGCATCATCCGGCGGATTTGCTCCTGGGCAGTGTTCGGATCACCGCGATAGCGAACCAGCAGGTGTAGAAAGCCAGGAGAATGAAGTCCAGGACGGTCAGAGTCCAGTCCCAAGGTTTGACGCCTGCGATTAGCTTCCCAACCCCAACGCCCAGCGCGAACGCGCCTAGCACTGCCCCTACGAATCCTGCCATGGGGGAGGGAAACCACGTTTTCTGCTGCTGTTGCTCAAACACAGCCACCTCCTTGGATCTCGCCTGAACTCGCGCAAAAGCTCGGGTTCTTTGGGTTGGTCGTGCAATTGCTTGATCTATCTCGTCGATTCCGACTGCGATTGTGTGCTTCCTGGTAGCGTAACGCAATCCATTTCTTCCGCCATTGCTTGCATCCCACCGCTGGCCAAATCATCCAAACCTTTTACTTGCCTGTTAGTCTCATACGAGTGCCAATGAATCGTCGAATGATGTGTTGTCGATGCCGTTGTCGGGAGACGAACTCGTGATCCCCGATTGCATCTCCTTCGACGCCATCCCGCACACCACGCGGCTCTTCAGCGACTTCCTTTCGTACTCTCCGGAAATTCGCAGGTTTTTTCCAACTCCGCCCGACGCTGAGCACGTCGCCGCTTTCGCGAGGTCGGTGCCTCGCGACCTGGAGCGGCAAGGCCGCGTCGCCGAGACGTTGGAGAGGCAGAACAGGAGCTGGGGAGCCTCCGAGAAGACTCTGCACAACATTCAACGGCTTCGTGAAGGCGCTTTCGCCGTGGTAACGGGTCAGCAGGTGGGATTGTTTGGCGGGCCGCTGATGTCACTGTTCAAGATCGCCTCGGCGCTGGCGCTGGCCAAGCAGGTGGAGCAGTCCGGCGTCGAATGCGTGCCGGTGTTCTGGCTCGCCTCCGAGGACCACGATCTCGACGAAGTGAATCAGGCGCTGTTTCTAAGGCACGACTTCCAGCTTGCCCCCTTTAAGGCGAATGCCGCAGGAGTTGCCGGTTCTCCTGTGGCACGTGTTCGTTTCGCGGAGGGAACCAACGAGCTCGTTGCGCAAGCCGCCGAACTGCTAGGCGAATCGTTGGCTGCCGATTATCTTCGCGAAAGCTACATCGAAGGCGATACCTTTTCTGATTCGTTTGCCAAGCTCTACACCCGTATTTTCCGTGAGCGTGGCCTCATTCTGCTTGATCCTGCCGACACCGAGCTTCACCAGATTGCGAAACCGCTGTTTGTGGATGCTGTGCGCCGCGCCGCAGAAATCGACGGGGCCCTGCTGGCAAGAAATCGCGAGTTGCGTGAAGCGGGTTATCACGAACAGGTGAAGGTCACGGGAGAATCTACGCCTCTGTTTGCCCTGGTGGACGGAGCGCGCGTTCCAATCCATCGTGGAAATGGGGCCTTCACGATTGCGAAAAGACCCGTCTCGGCCGAGGAATTGCAGCAGCGCATCGAGACAGCGCCTGAGAACTTCAATGCGAACGTCCTGCTGCGTCCGGTGCTGCAAGATTATTGGCTTCCCACCCTGGCCTACATAGGCGGCCCTGCCGAGATCGCTTACTTTGCGCAGGCCGCAGTTGTTTACGAGAAGCTGTTGGGACGCATCACTCCGATTCTTCCGCGCATGAGCGCAACCTTGATCGATCCGCGGATTGAACGGCTGCTGAACAAGTACGAAGTGGAGTTGCCTGAGCTGTTTCATGGTGAGTGCGAGCTTCGCGACTGTCTCGCTGCCCGCTCACTGCCCGCCGAGCTTAAGCAGGACTTCGAGCAGGCCAGGGTATCGGTTGAGGATGCCATGGCGCGGATTAGCGGGTCGATCAACAAGCTGGATCCCACCTTGGTCGAGGCGGCCGGCCGGGCGGCCAGCAAGATGCGCTATCAGGTGGACCGCCTTCAAAAGCGCGCCGCGCAGGCCGAGTTACGCAGGACAGAGATCTTGTCCAGACATGCCATGCAGATTGAGAACGCGCTCTATCCGCAGAAGTCTCTTCAGGAGCGCGAGATTGCAGGCATCTCCTTCTACGCCAACCACGGGCCAGAGCTGGTCAACAGGCTTATCGAACTTGCTCAAACGCGTTGTCCTGAGCACAAGGTCCTTCGGCTCGGTTCGTAGCGAAGACGTGGACTCAAGGGCACCGTATCTTGCGGCACACAAGGGCCATTGACTTCCCTTGAAGTCACCTTACAGTCGCTGCGCCTGTTCCTTGGCAATTTAGGTCCCACGCACACAGGTCAAGACACGCGCGGACGCCGTTAGTGATGCAACCTGAGCCACTGCCCGAACGCCTTCCTGCTTCCCCCAGTTTTGAACTCGGTGTAAGCTTCCTAATTCCGCAGGGGAGCGGAACAACGAACCGTGCTTGGCAACATTCTTGTCATCTTTGGCTGTGTGCTGGCTGCGACCTCCTTTCTGTTCCTGGTGACCCGCAGTTCTGCGGCCCATGCGCGCAAAGAGTCGAATGACTTTACCGGTGCGGTGGTAGCCGTCATTGGCACCACCTACGCCGTAATCCTTGCTTTCACGCTGGCGGGTGTCTGGGCAATGTTTCAACAGGCCCAAGCCAACGAAGAGCAGGAAGCCAATGCGCTGGTGAATGTCTTCCGCATCGCCCGCCAGCTGAAGGACCCCAACGCGAAAGCCATCCAGCAGTTGTGTGTTCGCTACACAGACAATGCCCTGCAACGGGAGTGGCCCGCCATGGCGAAGGATGAAATGCCACCAGAAGGCGGAGAAATGATCAATCAGCTCTGGACATTGGTGGGAGAGAGTCAGGCTAACGCCAAACCCGATGCCATTGCGGCCTACCAACTGATGGAGGAGTTGCGAGGGTTGACTCAATACCGCCGTATCCGCGACATGCAAGTGCGCGAAGAATTGCCGGGGATTCTTTGGACCGTCCTGATTGCGGGAGGCATCATTACCGTTGCCTCGGCCTGCTTCTTCGGAGTTCCGAATTTTCGCTTTCACCTGTTGCAGGTGCTGGTGCTCAGCTTCTTGATATCTCTGGTACTGGTCGCCATTGCAGATATCGATCAACCCTATCAAGGCGCGCTGAGAGTAGCACCCCAGGGATTTCAGTTCGCTGCTAACACGCTCCATAGCCAGCCGATCCCCTAGACATCGCGCGCCGGTAGGACAAGATCATCTTCCGCACCACGTAACCATCACTTGGCCGGAGGATCATTCTTGCTTCTGCCGCGCTCCGGGAGCCGCGTCCTTGCAAGCGGCTTCGGTGTCGCGGTCTAGCTCGTTGGGCCCGAAGGGTTCGCCAGTGTGTTCTTCATTTTGTCCAGGCTCGGGAAAGTCGCTGTCGCTTTCCTTCAACAAGGGATCCTGATCGCGGTGCCCGACTTGCCCGGCCATGGAGACATTCGTCTCTTGCTCCGGGCTGTCTTGCGCCACCGCTCCTTTGCCGGCATCTTCATCACGGGTAGCTGGTATTTTGTCTGACAAGGAATGGCCTCCTCTCGACAGATGTTTTGCAGTTCCTCGGTGTTGCCCCACAAATATATTCTTCTCACGATTTTTCCCGAACGCCGGGAGCACCGCTGACGGCGAACGTTTCCGGCTGCAAACAAGAAAGCCGGCGATCTCCCGCCGGCTAGGGTATGAATTATGAATGAAGCTAGTTTTCGAGGGCCCCGACTGCGACCTGTGATTCCTGTTTCACGATGACTTCCGTCAGTGCTTTCTCGCCGTACTCGAATCCCCGATCAAAGGCTTTCAAGTTCAATTCCCGGTAAGCCGGCGGCACAGAATCGCCCACAGCGTTCCGCAGCGCCTCACGGTCGACTACCTGAGTGATGGCTCCAAAGAACCCGACCATCACAATGTTGAGCACCATCTTCTTGCCGAGTTCTTCCGCGATGCGCGTAGCGGGGACGCTGTAGACGCGGACACCCGCTGGCAGTTCGCCAATCCGCACCAGGTCCTCTTCGATAATGAGTGTGCCCTCGTCCTTAAGTTGTGGAGCGAACAGTCCGTACGCCTCCTGTGACATCACCACTAGGATGTCGGGCTTGGGCACGTAGGGGTACAGCACCGGGGTGTCCGAAAGAATAAGCTGCGCGCTGCACGCTCCGCCGCGGGCTTCCGGACCGAAATTCTGAGTCATCGTCGAGTAACCCGGTTGATAAATGCAGCCCGCCTTGCCGATGATGATGGCCGACAGGATAACGCCCTGGCCTCCAAATCCTGCGATACGGATCTCGCTTACTGGCATGAACAAGCCTCCGTTTCCACGTAATCGTCGCCCAGAGAATCGAGCAGTTGGTCGTGCATGAGGTCGCGATAGTCGCTACGCTCGCGGTCGACAAACTTGCCGACCGTGATCTCGCCACTCTTGGTCAGGCCGACATCTTTCGTCGCAGCTCCGTGGCGCACCTTGCTGACTTCTTTGTAGAACTTCATGGTGTCCAGGCCGTCACCCATCTTGTTGCGGCGCTGGTAGAGCGTCGGGCAAGGGGACAAGACTTCGATGAAACTGAAACCCTTCTTGGCAAACATTTCCTGCATGGAGCGCGCCAGTTGACGTACATGGAATGCCGTCCAGCGGGCCACATAAACCGCTCCCGCCGCTTCGACCAGATAAGGCAGGTTGAACGACGGATCGTACGTCCCATACGGGTTGGTCGACGTAATCACATCGCCCGGCGTGGTTGGTGCTGTCTGTCCACCCGTCATGGCATAGATCAGGTTGTTAATGCAGACGACCTTGATGTCCACATTGCGCCGCGCGGCGTGAATCAGATGATTGCCACCGATCGCGAACAGGTCGCCGTCGCCGGAGTACACCACCACGTTAAGCTTGGGATTCGCTAGCTTTAGTCCAGTGGCGAACGGAATCGCGCGGCCGTGCGTGGTGTGGAACGAGTCCTGCTTGACATAGCCCGCAACGCGCCCGGTGCAACCGATACCGGAGACAATGGCAACGTTCCGCGTGTCAATCTTGGCATCGATGAGCGCGTGCGCAAACGAGTTGACGCTGGTTCCGATGCCGCACCCCGGACACCAGATGTGAGGAATGCGGTCCATGCGCAGAAATTGTTCCACTGGGTTTTGAGTGGTCAGTTCGGTCAACTCGCTCATCGCGCCACCTCCATGATGACCTGCAGAATGTCTTCCGGACGGTGTACGCTCCCTCCGGCGTGGCCAACGAAGCGGACTTTCGCTTTCCCGGCAGCGCGTTCCACTTCGCGCACCATCTGTCCCAGGTTCAGCTCTACGACGACAATTGCCTTTACCTTGCCGGCGATTTCCTCAATCTGCTTTTCGGGGAACGGCCACGCGGTGATGAGGCGGAACTTGCCGACCTTCACGCCCTTCTTTCGTGCCAATTCGATAGCGCGCTGGGCCACCCGCGAGGTGATGCCGTACGACACCACGACCACCTCGGCACCCTCGATCTGTTCTTCTTCGTACAGAGTGATCTTGTCGACATTCTTCTTGATCTTGTCCTGTAGACGCCTGACCAGCTTGTCCTGCGTGGCGGGCGTCATGTCCGGATAGCCCCGCTCGTCATGTGTCAGCCCGGTGACATGGACGTTGTAGCCCTCGCCGGTGCGCGGCATGTCGGGCACCAAGTCTTCGCCCGGCTTGAATGCCAGAAACTCCTCAGGTGGAAGGGTTGTGTAGCGGCGAGGGGTGACCTCGATCTGCTCAGGCGGGGGAATGACGACTTTTTCCGTCATGTGCCCGACCACCTCGTCCATCATGACAAACACCGGGCAGCGATACTGCTCGGCATAGTTGAAAGCGGTAATGGTCAGGTCAAAACACTCTTGCGGAGAGTTCGGGCACAGCGCGATCACTTCGTAATCGCCGTGCGACCCCCAACGCACCTGCATCATGTCGGCTTGAGCGGGCAAGGTCGGCAGCCCCGTGGAAGGTCCGCCGCGCTGTACGTCTACAAAGACACAGGGAGTTTCGGTCATCAACGCCAGGCCAATGTGCTCCATCATCAATGAGAATCCGGGACCGGAGGTCACGGTGAAGGCCTTGGCTCCGCCCCAAACCGCGCCCTGTATAGCTATGGAAGCCGCCAGTTCATCCTCCATCTGGATGAAGGTGCCGCCGACGGTTGGCACTCGCGCTGCAAAGCGTTCCACGACTTCGGTGGAGGGGGTGATGGGATAGCCCGCGGAAAATCGCGCGCCAGCGGCCAATGCGCCTTCACAGCAGGCGTGGTCGCCGTCAAGGAAATGAGTGCCGGTCATAACGCCCGCAGCTTCAGCGTGCATCTTGGTCCTCCTTGGCGTCGACGGCGCTAGACGGAGCGGCTGCTACCTCGACGTTTTCTTTGGGCGGCGCCGTCAGCTTGTGTCCGAAGATGGCGAAATCGGGGCAGTACATTCCGCACAAATCGCAGCCACTACACTTCTCCGGGTGGACCATGTAGGGAGTGTGATACCCCTTGGCGTTAAAAGCAGAGGAGAGCGCCAGAACGTGCGTGGGACAGAACTCTACGCAGAAACCGCAGGCCTTACAGCGCTCGACTACGATCTGCACCGAACCCTTGGCCATTTGCTGCCCTTTCTTCCCGGCGCCGTGTTAGGGGGTAGCAGCCCTGAGGGCGGCAGCTTCCTATTCAGCTTGTCGGCACCTGGAATTTACGTTGCGGTCGGGAGGCTCACCCGCCACCGAACGATGGTTCGATTTTTCACCAGTCAATGCCCAAGATGAAGTGATGACCGTCACATGACCATGTGAGGTGGAGCACCCCCGGCACTCAGCGTTCAGTATTCAGCACTCAGCATTCACCATTCACCATTCAGCATTCAGCATTCAGCATTCAGCGCCCCCTCTCTTCGTCTTTCGTGTTGCCTCCCTTGATTTACTGTCGTTCCGGCCAAGGGGCTTCAGCCCGCGCGGGGACGGACCTGATTTTTCCGCACCGGGCACGATGAAAAACTTATTGCGTAGCCCGCGGAGTGCCGAGTTCAACGATGCTGGAGTGGCTCCATGTCTCACGTCTGCGTGACCGCCCTCACAGCGCAACCCTTACGGTGCAGTGCAGCATATAGACAAGGAGAAAAGTGTCCCCACTTCATGGGTCTAATGACGCTTTTTACGCACTATGAAAAGAGTGCTTATCCTGGGAGCTGCTGGGCGAGACTTCCACAACTTCAACGTAGTTTTTCGCAACAACCCTGAATTTCACGTTGTAGCTTTCACCGCAACCCAAATTCCCGACATCGCTGGCCGCCGTTATCCCGTGCAATTGGCGGGGGATTTCTATCCAGATGGCATTCCCATCCTGGAAGAAAACAAAATGGAAGAAATCATTCACGACGAAAGCGTCGACGTGGTGGTGTTTTCCTACAGTGACATTGCCTATCCGACGCTGATGCACCTGGCCTCACGCGCTGTCGCTGCGGGAGCCGATTTCTGGCTGCTGGGCGTCGAGCGCACGCAACTGGTGGCCAAGGTCCCGGTCATCTCGATTTGCGCGGTTCGCACTGGATGCGGCAAGAGCCCTGTCTCGCGCCGCGTTGCCACCACACTACGCAATCTCGGCTGGAACCCCGTCGTGGTGCGTCATCCCATGCCGTATGGCGATTTGGCCGTGCAGCATGCGCAACGCTTCGGTTCGCTGGCCGATCTGGACAAGCATCTCTGCACCATCGAAGAGCGTGAGGAATACGAGCCTCACATCATCGAAGGCACCACCGTTTATGCGGGTGTGGATTACGAAGAGATTCTGCGTCAGGCAGAGAAAGAGGGCGATATTGTCCTGTGGGACGGCGGCAACAACGACACCTCGTTCTATCGTCCCGATCTCGATATCGTTGTTCTCGATCCGCATCGGGCGGGACACGAACTGGCGTACTATCCCGGAGAAGTGAACTTCCGCAGCGCTCACGTGCTCATCATCAACAAGGTGGACACGGCCGATCCCGACGGGATCAGGACGGTGCGGCAGAACATCGCGCTGCACAATCCTAAGGCGCAAGTCATCGAGACAGCCTGCAAGGTGACCCTTGCCGATCCCGAAGCCGTCAAAGGCAAGCGCGTGCTGGTGGTGGAAGATGGGCCGACGCTCACGCATGGAGAAATGCCATATGGAGCCGGCGTAGTTGCAGCCAATCGCTACAATGCGGCCGCGTTGGTCGATCCCCGTCCCTATGCCGTGGGCTCCATCCAGAAGACGTTCGAAAAGTTTCCTCACCTCTGGAGGGTCTTACCTGCCATGGGGTACAGCGATGTGCAGCGGCACGAACTCGAGGAGACGATCAAGCGCGTCCCCTGCGATCTCGTGCTGGTGGCAACGCCCATCGACCTGGCGCGCACCATCAAGCTGGACAAGCCCAGCGTACGGGTGAGCTACGAAGTCGAGGAAATCGGGAAGCCGGCAATCACCACGATGCTGGAGCACTTCACGCAAACGTACAAGCCGGCGTTGGCGGGAGTCGGGAGATAGTATGGCGAAGAAGGACTTCCTCTCGATTCGCGACTTCTCCCCGCAGGAGATCAGGCACCTTCTTCATGTTGCCTGCCAGCTCAAGGTCCGCCCGGGGGCGTATACCAGCGCTCTGAAGGGCAAAACGCTGGCCATGATCTTCGAGAAACCATCGCTGCGCACGCGAGTGACGTTCGACGTGGGTATTCAGGAACTGGGCGGACATCCGCTGTATCTCTCGCCAGCCGAGATCAGTCTAGGCAAGCGGGAGTCGGTCTACGATGTCGCCAAGAACCTGGAGCGGATGGTGCAGGGAATCATGATCCGGACGTTCGCACACGACATCGTCGTGGACATGGCCCGGCACGCCGGCATCCCGGTCATCAACGGCCTGACCGATTACAGCCACCCCTGCCAGGCAATGGCGGACTACCTGACCATGCTCGAGGTCAAGGGTCGCATCGCCGGACTGAAGGTGGCCTATGTTGGCGATGGCAACAATGTGGCGCACTCGCTCCTCTTTGCGGGCGCGCAGCTAGGTGCGGAGGTTTGGATAGCTACGCCTCCGGGATACGAGCCTGATGCGCAGGCGGTTGCATGGGCGACCGAACGTTGTGCTGCTACCGCTGCGAGGTGCACCGTCACCAATGATCCCAACCTGGCGGCCCGTGGTGCCGACGTCGTCTACACCGACGTCTGGACAAGCATGGGTCAGGAAGCAGAGGCGGGAGCGCGGCACAATACCTTCCAGTCGTATCAGGTAAACGCCAAGCTATTCGCCCAGGCCAAACCCGATGCCATTTTCATGCATTGTCTGCCGGCACATCGGGGCGATGAAGTCACGGACGACGTGATTGATTCGCCGCGCTCGTTTGTCTTCCAGCAGGCAGAGAACCGGCTGCATGCTCAAAAGGCAATCATGCTGGAACTGATGAAGAATGCCGAAGTGTGGCAACGCGAGATAACTCGCGACCAGAAGTTGGAGCTAGTGAAGTAGTCAGGAATTCGCTTTTCGCTCTTCGCTCTTGGCCTTTGGCACTCTGTCTTGAGCTTCATAGCTCCGGGCAGCAGGCGACTTGGGTGCTCGTGGCGAAGAGCGAACAGCGCAGAGCGTTGGTAAGGATCTCTTATGTCAAGAACTGCGCTAGTCGCGGTTGGCGGCAATTCACTTATTCGTGCGGGAGAGAAGGGAACGATCGCCGAGCAATTGGCCAACACTCGCCGCACCGCCCAGGCGATCGTCGGGCTGATTCGTCTCGGATTCAACCTGGTGATCACGCACGGCAATGGCCCGCAGGTAGGCGCACAGTTGCTGCGTTCGGAGCGCGCCTCGGACGTAGTGTATGGACAGACGCTGGATGTTTGCGGCGCCGCAAGTCAAGGCGAGATCGGCTACCTGCTTGCTCAGTCGCTGCAGAATGAACTTGCCGCAGCGGACATGGACGTTCCGGTCGTGAGCCTGGTGACCCAATCCCTGGTCTCGCCCGATGACCCCGCGATGCAACATCCCTCCAAGCCAATCGGCCCCTTTTACTCACGGGCCGATGCCGACGAAAAAAAGCGTTCACTGGGGTGGCAGATTGTTGAGGATGCGGCCCGCGGCTACCGGCGCGTGGTTCCCTCTCCCGAGCCCATCGAGATACTGGAAGTGGATGTCATTCGTTCCCTGGTTGAGGGTGGAGTACTGGTGGTGTCCACAGGGGGTGGCGGCATTCCCGTAATGCGCGTGGATGGCCGCCTGCAAGGCGTGGAAGCTGTTATCGACAAGGACCGCGCATCTGCATTGTTGGCGGTCCAGTTGGGGGTGGACCTGTTTGCCATCTCCACCGATACTGAATATGTCTTCCTGAACTACAAGAAGCCTAACCAGACGCCCCTAACTTACGTTACGGCGGCGCAGTTGGAACAGCATCTGCACAACGGCCATTTTCCTCCGGGTAACATGGGACCGAAGGTGGAATCCGTGCTGCGCTTCCTGCATGGTGGAGGCAGGGAAGCCGTAATTACCTCGTATGAGCATTTGCGCGAAGCAGTGCAGGGCGCTGCCGGCACCCACATCGTGGCGAATGCTGAACCAGGCAGCAAGATAATTGGGCAAGAACAGGAACTTGAGGTGCCGGTTATCCGGTGAGCCATGCTAATGACCGACCGAACGACCAGATCGCAGGAAATAAAGCCAGGACGTTCCCGCATGAGCTTGAAGCACGTTGTGGAGTCGCAACAGTTCACGGTTCCGTTGCTGATGGAGTTGTTCGACCGGGCGCGCCTGATGGAGCGAATTGTCGCCCGTGGCGGGACGCTGGACTATCAGAACAAGATTCTGGCCAGTCTGTTCTATGAGCCGTCCACCCGGACCCGCTTCTGCTTTGAGGCCGCCATGCACCGGCTGGGAGGTCGGGTGCTATCGACCGAACACGCCCGTGCTTTCTCGTCCGAGATCGACGCCGAACAGGTGGAAGATTCGATCCGTATCATCGGCAGCTACTGCGACGCGATTGTGATTCGGCATCATGAGGTCGGCGGAGCCGCCCGTGCAGCCAAGGTGTCGCCCGTGCCAATCGTCAACGCGGGCGACGGCGCCGGCGGACAGCATCCCACGCAGGCGTTGCTCGATCTGTACACAATTTATCGCGAGCGTCCACTCGATGGACTGAGCGTGGCCTTCATCGGGGAACTCGACCGCGGCCGCACCGTGCGCTCGCTGGCTTACCTGTTGGCGAAATTCGATCGGGTGAAGGTGTTTTTTGTGAGCCCGCCCGAGTTGCAGATGAAAGGCGATATTCTGCAGTATCTCGACCGGCACGGGGTCCGCTATGAATTGGAGTCGGACATCAATCGCGTGGTAGGGGAAGTGGATGTGGTCTATCAGACGCGTATTCGTCCTGATCGCCTGAAGGGGCCGCATCGCTATGCCATCGACTCCAGCGTGTTGCAGCGCATGAGGTCGAATGCCATGATCCTTCATCCACTGCCACGTACCGTGGAGCTGGATAAAACCGTGGACGATGATCCGCGTGCCCTTTATTTCCGGCAGGCACAAAATGGACTGTATGTAAGGATGGCGCTATTGACGATGCTTTGGGAGTAGCAGTTAGCCGTTAGCACTTAGCTCTTAGCGAGAAACTTCAGCTCGCTATTTGCTAACTGCTAACTGCTAAGAGCTAACACGAGGACCCTTATGCCTATTATTGAGCAGTCGCGAACCGCCGATTTTATTGAACTTGAAAACAGCTACGGAGCTCACAACTACCATCCGCTCGACGTTGTCATCGAACGCGCTGAAGGTGTCTGGGTCTATGACGTGGAAGGCAGTCGCTATCTCGATTGCCTGGCTTCCTACTCCGCCGTCAACCAGGGACACTGTCATCCCAAAATCCTGAAGGCGATGATCGAGCAGGCAGGCAAGGTCACACTGACCTCGCGCGCCTTCCGCAACGATCAGCTTCCACTGCTCTACAAGGAACTGCACGAACTCACCGGATTCGAGATGGCGCTGCCCATGAACTCGGGCGCTGAGGCGGTTGAGACCGCGGTGAAAGCGGCCCGCAAGTGGGGCTACAGCCAAAAAGGTATCCCTGATGGTAAGGCTGAAATCATCGTCTGCTCCAACAACTTTCACGGTCGTACGGTGACCATCGTCAGCTTCTCAACCGACGACCAATATCGCGAGGGTTTTGGGCCGTTCACACCTGGATTCAAGGTCATCCCATTTGGTGACGCCAAGGCCTTACGCGCAGCGATTACGCCCAACACCTGCGCCTTTCTGGTTGAGCCCATTCAGGGAGAAGCCGGCATCATCATCCCGCCGGCAGGATTCCTCAAGGAGGCCGCCGCCATCTGCCGAGAGAATCGAGTGCTCCTGATGGCTGATGAAATTCAGTCGGGCCTGGGCCGCACTGGCAAGCTCTTCGCCTACATGCACGAAGACATCACCCCGGATGTAGTAATCGTAGGCAAGGCGCTGTCGGGTGGTTTCTACCCGGTCTCAGCGGTGCTGGCGTCGAAGGAGGTCCTAGGTGTGTTCAATCCTGGCGACCACGGCAGCACCTTCGGCGGCAATCCACTGGCGTGCGCGATTGCTCGTTCTGCCCTCCGCGTGCTGATCGAGGAGAACTTGATTCAACGCTCTGCCGAACTCGGCGACTATTTCCTGGCCAAGCTGAAAACGCTCAGCAGCCCTCACATACGCGAGGTCCGCGGCAAGGGTCTGTGGATCGGAATTGAGTTGGATGTGGCGGCTCGCCCCTACTGCGAAGAACTGAAGAAACTCGGGATCCTTTGCAAAGAAACCCACGAGCACGTTATCCGCATTGCGCCTCCGCTGGTCATTACCCGTGAAGAAGTTTTCTGGGCTTTTGAGCGGATCAAGAAGGTCATCGACGGGCAACGCTGACTATTGGTTCGTTGTGCGATTGCAAGAGGGGGCTGCCGAACCTGGCGGCCCTTTTTGTGAGCAGGAGACCACCTTAGCGCCTCCCAAAACGGGAATAAGTTTGGCCGCGACCGAGCTACAAAAGGGAATTATCTGGATTTCCGCCTTGGCGGAGCACACAATCTAGACAAAATTGGGATCGAATTGGACATCCCAGGTTGCGCCCTCTGACAACATCGGAAAATGCACTCTGAAGAGTGACCTTGCACTTTCCGTACTGCCGCCAGAATCTCGGGTCATTCCACTTCACCCAACCTTGAGTTGGAGTGACCGCCATGAAGATTGCGCTACGACTGTTCGTTTTTTCAGTGGTAATACAGGCCGCCAGTTACGCGACCTCGTACTATTTTTCGCAAAGCACAGGTTCAGACTCTAACAGCTGCGCGTTAGGATCGCCCTGTAGGACGTTGGCCAAAGCCAATAGCCTCAGCCTTTCCTCGGGTGACAGCATTCTGCTGATGTGCGGCGACACCTGGATGGAGACTTTGATTCCCCAGCAGTCGAACATGAATTACGACCACTGGGGTCCGTGTAACACCACAGCTGGAGGCAATCCGCCGCCAGTAGTGATGGGCGGCACGACATCGTGCGGGTATTTCACAGCCATTCCCAGCCGGTGCACTATGGACATCAACGGACGGGCAAACCTCACCGTGAAGCACATTGACTTCAACGGCTCCAATCAGGGCGGTGTCGGCGGACAGATTTATGTTCATGGCGCATCCTCGGCTATTCTCTTCGACTACCTGAAGATCCACTTCGCCTATGAGAATAATGGCATTGCCTGCGCCACAACCACCAATCTTCCGCACACCCTGACGGTGGCCAACTCGCAAATCTCAGGCAACAGTTTTGAGGCTGCCTATGTGCGCGATGCCGGCGCCTCAGGACATTGCAACATCGATCTCGTCAATAACATCATTGTTGGCAATAACGTACGCTATGACCACGATCTTCCCTATGCCCATAGCTATGGGCTGGTCTGCTATGACGGCTCGAGATGTACTCTGCAAAATAATCTGATCGGTGGCAACGGGAGGTTGATCGAGCTTGAGAAGAGCTCCAACTGGATTGATCTGGGCGGCAATCTGTTCGATGCTTACATCCCATCTGTGGTGAACACGGGGTTCAATGAATGGTATTTCATGGGTACCAACGACGGGGACTCGGCACATACGGGAAGTGACCCAGGCGGGATGCTCGCGTATGCCGCCGGGCTGTGGAACGCATTTGGGGGCGCTGCAAAGCTGACTTATCAGGTGGTTGTAGGGCGATCGATTTATACGACTGCTTGGCAAACCTGGCCGCAATCGGTCGCGAACATCCAATACGGAGTTAACACCTACGACATAGACATCACCGACCATACCTTCAGTCATGGGTCCATGATCTCAGTAAACGGTTTGGCGTTTAATCCGGGGAATAACCCTGGGGCGTACTACAACAACAATGTCTCGAACAAGACACTTGCCTTTGGGGACGCGAACGGACATGCCTTCACGGTCACCTGGTCAGCGCCTTCCAACCGGAAGTTCTTTTGGGACGCGCGCAAGCAGGTCTGTGGCAGCTCTCTGGCCTATAACTCCGGCGGGACTTCTACCGGTGTTTGGAATACGTGCGTGGGTCCGAGCGGCTGGACTATAGGATCGGCCGCTATCAACGGCTTTGGGCTTGACGATCTTACCGACATTCGCTCCCTGCCCGATTCCGGTGGACCGGTTCCCATACCACCGAACGCCTGGACACTGACGCCGCTGGATACGGCTGCGTACTACCATATCGAACTGGATGAGACCAAGAGTTTGATTGAGAATGGTGGGACTGACATGTGGGGCAATCAGCAGCTCGGCTTGGGACAGGTGAAGCGAGTTTGTTTCGGTGCGGGGACAACGAATACTGTCGCGTCGGCAGCCGCCCAGGCCGCCGGATTCTATTCCATGCTTACCGGAAGCTCGTCCGGTGCAACCGATTTAACGCACTTCTACAACTACTTTGGCACGGAGGCCCCGGCAGTCGGAGAGTTACTCTATTTCGGAACAGATGAAGCCAGCGTGCGGAAGGCTGCACGCTTCTTTGCCATGTCAATTCCCATGTCAGGGTCGATTTTCGGCTTGTACTGGCACACGGCCCCGACCTTTCAGCAGCAACTAATCTGGGCGGAGGATGAGTTTCACAAATGGACGGGGAGGTACTTTGATACCTACAACGGGGCCTATTCTGCTTTGGAGTCCACCCACAACTGCTCGGGCATAATCCCAAACGCCTACTGCGATCCGAATACCCCAGTTGTGGACAACAGTGATTTTCATCCGGTCGCAGGTGGAGTTCAGATCGGCGCTGGGCTTAACCTTGGCGCGGGGTATGACGTGGACATGGATGGCAACTCGCAGCCAGAGAGTGGGCCCTGGACTATCGGGTCTTACGTATTCTCGTTAGGCGGCGGTGCGGCGGGAGCTAATCTCAACCCTGGAAGCCTCGATTTCGGTGTCGAGGGCGTAACCAGCCCCATCACTCCGCAGCCGATCACGCTGACGAGCAGCGGGGCCGTGGCTTTGAGCATTAACAACATCAGCATCACAGGAGCGAACAGCGGAGACTTTGTCCAGTGGAACAACTGTCCGACGAGCCCCAACACGCTGAGTCCCGGCGCCTATTGCACGATTACGGTCCTGTTCGCCCCGACCGAGACAGGTACATTGAACGCAAGCCTCAGCGTCATCGACAACGCTCCAAATAGCCCCCAGGCTGTCCCCATGACTGGCGTCGCTGTGGGCGGCAGGGTACGCCTGAGATGAGCGATTCCACACGCATCTCCGGCACGATTGCAAGACTTTTGGATTTCTTGTTGGAAAGGCGGACCGATTGCTGAGGGCTCGCTGCCACGCGCTACCTAGTACTTGCGCATGTGGATCTCGGTGCCGTTGCGCTCGAACTTTACCTCATCCATCAGTTGATTGATGAGATAGATGCCGCGACCGTGATTGGAGAAAACATTTTCTCCCCGGCAGGGATCGGGTATCGCAAAAGGATCGAAGCCACTACCTGGATCGCGCACCACGATCAGCATGCCGCGCTCTTCGTCGCAGCCCACGCAGCACTGGACTTTCTTGGTGGGGTCGTTCTTGCAGCCGTGGACAATCGCGTTGGCGAGGGCCTCACGCAACGCGGTTTCTATCTCAAATTCTTTTCCGGCGGCGCATTCAAGCCTGCGCGCCATCTCCATGATGCCTTCAACCACCGGACTAATGGCCGTGGAGTCGGCGTTGAGCGTGACCTCAATGCGTATCATCAGTTTGCTGCGATCGAAGTCTACCGTTGGAAAACAGCCGGGTTGCATGGCCAGGTCCCCAATAGGAATCGCGTGGGCCTACTCTTACAGAAAAGCTTGGCTGGGTCAAGCGGGAAAGCACAGAACGGGGGAAGCCCCTAGCATTTTCGTGGTATGAGCTTGCGTAGAACGGTTACTTGTTGGCGAGTTCGGGTGCTAACTCTCCAAGTTTGGCAAGCCTTGAAATGATCGCCCCACGACTTCGTTGACGGAGCCTAGCGATTTCAACCTGCCCGCTGGGTCCGCTGGCGGTTCTGATTTCCGGGCAGCATTTTCAACCGCTTCGATTGCGTAGTACATGGCGCGAACGACTTGTGCTTGTTGAAACGGGCGATGCGGCGGAGAATTTCGCCGGTGATTGGATACACTCCGTCAGCCAATGCTCTGAGAATCTTGAGCGCTTCCGTCGAGTTCACGCCGAGCCTCCATGACCCATATCACTCGGACGTTTTCTAGATGTCGGTAACCTGAGTTACGCCTCAGAGCGACATTTGGGCTGGTGCTTGTTCAAGTCGAAGAGAAGCGTTGTGATTTCACGATTTCATGTAAGCTTCTTAACGAATTCTATGAGCAGCGTAGATCTCATGCGGATAATAATGTGGCTACTGATCGTGACATCTAGTTTGTCGGGCTCGCAACTGCGCCCGCAGGACATCACTGTTGCGGCTGCCTCCGACCTGAATTACGCACTGAAAGATCTGGCGTCACGCTTCGAGAAGCAGACCGGAGACAAGGTAACGCTTTCCTTCGGTTCCTCAGGCAACCTGTACTCCCAGATTCAGGGTGGCGCTCCTTTTGATCTGTTCTTCTCCGCTGACATCGCTTATCCGCAAAAGCTTTCTGCCGCAGGTCTGGTCGAGAGCTCGTCGCTACGCACCTACGCGATCGGCCAGCTGGTACTCTGGGTTCCCAAAGGCTCCAAGCTGGATCCAGAGAAGCTGAAGATCAATTTGCTGCTTGAGCCCTCGGTGCGTCGTATCGCCATCGCCAATCCACAACACGCACCATACGGGCGCGCTGCCATGTCTGCGCTGGAGCACTTTGGATTGCAGAAGAAGGTGGCCGGCAAACTGGTCTTCGGTGAGAATGTCAGCCAAGCGGCACAGTTCGTGCAGTCGGGCAACGCCCAGGCGGGGTTCATCGCGCTGTCACTGGCCGTGTCGCCTGCAATGAAGGACTCGGGCCGATATTGGGAGCTTCCGGGCGATTCTTATCCCGAATTGCAACAAGGCGCAGCGGTTCTGACGGCTTCGACGCACAAGCAAGCCGCAGGTGCCTTTCTGGATTACGTCCTTTCCCCAGAGGGCACAGTGCTGCTCGAGCGATACGGTTTCAGCGTGCCTCAACGCAAATGATCGTCCAGGCGCTTACATTGACGCTGCGGTTAGCCATCATGGTGTCGGCCATCCTGCTCGTCATCGGCGTTCCGCTGGGTTACTGGCTGGCGTTTTCGCACCGGCCTTGGAAGTTCTTGGTCGAAGCGGTTGTCTCGATGCCAATCGTGCTACCGCCGACCGTCCTGGGTTTTTACGTTCTGGTTGCAGTAGGTCCCTTCACTCCCTTGGGACGCTGGTATCACGCTCTAACCGGTCACAGCCTAGCGTTCACCTTTGAGGGCCTGGTACTGGGATCAATCTTGTACAGCCTGCCCTTCGCGGTGCAGCCCATGGCCACTTCCTTTGCTGCCATCGACCGAAAGCTCCTGGACGCGTCGGCGCTCTTGGGCGCCTCCAGATGGCGCACATTTTGGCGCATCGTGCTGCCGCTGGGCCTGCCGGGCATCCTCACGGGACTTGTGCTGAGCTTCGCCCACACCTTGGGTGAGTTTGGCGTGGTGCTCATGATTGGCGGGAACATTCCTGGCGCAACCCAAACGATTTCCATCCTGATTTACGACCAGGTACAAGCTCTCGATTATGCAGCCGCAAACCGCACCGCGCTCATTCTTTTGCTGCTCTGCTTTTCAATGTTGGCGATTCTTTATGGCTTGCGCCGCCGGGGTGGATGGAATGCCTGGGAGTGGAGATGAGCGACACGACCTTATCGGTGCCCGGCGGGCAACTGAGGGTGCAGCTACGTAAACGCTTTCGAAGGGAAGGCCTCTCCCAGTTCGAGCTCCAGGCTGACTTTGATCTGGCGGCAGGCTTTACGATTCTGTTCGGGACGTCCGGGGCCGGCAAGACGACCCTGCTCGACTGCGTTGCCGGGTTGCAAACGCCGGACGAGGGAACGATTGCGATCGGCGCAGCTTCGCTCTTTGATTCCCAGTCACGGGTGAATTTGCCGCCGAATCAGCGTTCAGTCGGCTACCTCCTGCAATCTCTGGCGCTGTTTCCGCACATGACCGTCGAGCAAAATGTGCATTACGGGCTGACCTCTCTCAGTCGCAGCGAGCGCGCCGTTCGCAGTGGCGAAGTGCTGGAGTCATTCCACGTCTCTTCGCTGGTCCAGCGGCGACCTGGGGAAATCTCTGCCGGAGAACGTCAGCGGGTGGCCCTGGCACGTACGCTGGTGACGGGTCCGCGAGCACTGCTGCTGGATGAACCACTCACGGCGCTGGATGCCGTAACCAAGGCCCGAATCCTGGACGACCTACGTGCCTGGAATCAGCGACATCGGATTCCCATCCTCTACGTTACGCATGACCGCGAAGAAGTTTTTGCATTGGGCGAACGCGTCCTAGTGCTGGAGCAAGGACAAATCGTCGCACGAGGTTCTCCGCACGACGTTTTGCAGCGGCCGCAATCGGAAACCGTCGCGCAGCTTGCAGGTTTCGAGAATATCTTCGATTGTACGGTGACCGCCAAGCATCCGGAGTACGGGACCATGACCTGCAACATCGCACGTTCGACCCTGGGCTTGGAAGCTCCGTTGGTGCGTGTGAATCCTGATTTACCCGTGCGCGTCGGGATTCGCGCGGGAGACATCTTGCTGGCGTCCTCCAAGCCGCAAGGACTGAGTGCCCGCAATGTTCTTGAGGGGACGATCACCTCGCTCGAAGAGCGTGACATGAAGGTGATTGCCATCGTAACTTGTGGGCCAACTTTTGAAGTTCATCTCACGCTCGGTGCGCGACAATCGCTACGGCTCGAGACCGGGGCGCGAGTGTGGTTGGTAGTCAAGACCTACTCGTGCCACGTGATGCAAGAACGTGGATAGGGTAGTCGATAGTTGCCCGGCGGCAGGAACTTCGACGTGGATTAATCGCCCGGCAAACTATTCACTCCCCACTGACCGCTATCCCCAACCAGGTTCACTCCTCACATCGCCCGGTGACCGCCCTCACTGCGTCTTCGTTTGTAAGGTCCATACTGAGATTGTTCATGCTGCCCACAGCCCGGCACGGAAAAAGCCCATGCCGCTTGCGAAGGCCATTGGCGATCCCTCCCCCACGGCTTGCCTGGCACTCGCAGATTGGCAGCATGTCCGCACCGGAGGTATCAGCAATGCCGACCGTCATCGAACCAAAAACCGGCGAGGATGCCAAAAAGCCACTCGTCACCCCCGTTTCCAACGAACCCGAGCTGTTTGCGGCGGAAATCGAGATGGAGAACAGGTCTTCCGGCTTCATGCCCTTGGTACTGATTGCCGGGTTGATCCTGGTCGTTGTTGGAACGATCTTCTACTTTGTGAAAGGCGCTCGCGACGTCCTCACCGTGCCGGTCGCGACCACCGCCATCACCAACATCCTGGACGCCCAGGGACCAGCCACGATTCGGTTCAGCACCGGAACGGTAGTTTCGAACGTCAACGAAAAGCCGATGGACCCGCACTACAAACTGCTGGCGAAGACCGGCGTCATTGTGACCAAGCCGAAGGGCTATAGTTCGTTGATTGTCGTCCTGACTCCCGCTGGCGAGAAGTTGTTCAGCACTATCAAGGACGTGCAAAAGACTACCAATCACGATGGGACAGTTACTTACGTAGTTCCGCTAGCTGAGCGCAAGCTGGTGGGCATTGATAAAGTGACCATGATCAAGCCGCACCTGGCTCGTGTGGAATATAGCTGGCAGTGGAACCCCAATCGCCTGGGAACTGAGTTCGACGCTTCCGGGGGGCTGGTCAAGAGCTTTACCAGCTGGGACCGCGCCACCCTCATTAAGACTTATGGCGCGGATTTCTACAGTGCCCCACCGTTCAAAGCCAGCATCGTCTTGATGGAAACAAACAACGGCGCCTGGAAGCCGTACGTTGAGTAGTCGCTGCGAGAGGTTTTTGCGAAGGGAGGGGCCCCAACCCCTCCTTTCTTCTTGAAAACCTAGTCGGTCAGTAATGCACAAAGTGCAGCCAGAGCAGACCGATCGTCAGCGAGATCAGGGTCACCGGAACGCCAATCTTCATGTACTCCACGAAGCTGATTTGTGCCTCGCTCCGGGCTTTTTCCACCACGATGATATTGGCCACCGAGCCCGTAATGGTCAGGTTTCCCGCCAGCGTGCTCGACATGGCCAGCATGAGCCACGCACGATGGGCATCGTGAAATTGCGGTATCAGCCCCTGCAGTAACATCACCGTCGGTACGTTGCTCGCGATGTTCGACATCAGGGTCACAACCGTAGCGAAGATCACGCTGTTGTGGAGATTCAACCGTTCCGCTGCGCCCAGCAGTTCGCGAGTAATTCCACTTTGCTCGGCGCCACCGAGAATCAGGAACAGCCCCAGAAACAGGACCAGCAGCGACCAATCGACATCACCATAAACGGCTCGTGGCTCGCGGTGGCGCTGCACCAACACCAGTGCTCCTCCTATGGCAGCGACCAAGGGTGGCGGAAATCCAATGACGAACCCTGCTAATACCGCGAAGGTAACAATTAGCGGCCATGCCAGATGGGTCTCTGGGGCATGATCCTTTATCTCTGCCTTGTCAGGTAATACCTGTGCGCCTGCAGTGCCGCTGCGGAGGAACAGGAAATGGAGCAGCGCCCAATCCACAAGTAGGCCGAGGAGCGCCACCGGCCCAAGGTGGGCCACGAAGTAGCGGTAAGAAATGCCCGACACCGAACCGATCAGCATGTTCTGCGGGTTGCCGGTGATGGTGGCTGTGCTGCCGATGTTTGAAGCGGTGGCCAGACCGAGCAGATAGGGCAGCGGCTGCAGCTTCATGCGTTTGCAAATGCCCAGCAGAAGCGGAGCCATGACCAGGCAAACCACGTCGTTTACTAGGAATGCCGACAGAACACCGCTGGTGAAGATCACGCCGGGCAAGAGCTGTCGCGAAGGCAGATGTTCGATCACCAGATGTGACACCCACTGGAAAAACCCAGCAAGGTGGAGGCTGGCAACGATCAGCATCATGGAGAAGAGTAAAACGATGGTCGCGAAGTCGATGCTGGCGATGGCCTGCGCGGGCGCAAGAATGCCAAAGGCGAACATTAGTACGGCACCAATGACGGCCATCGCCGGCCGGTCGATCTTTGTACCGGGCAGGCGGCCAACCGCGAAAACAAAGTAGCTCAACAGGAAGATGACCCACGCGATAACCATGTGCGCCTGCGCGAGAGAGTGCGCGATCATTGCGTCGCGGTCCTCGGATGCTCGTCGACGGTCATCTGATTCGAGCGGGGAGCGTTCACCACGCGTACCGTAACGGCCGAGCGGTTCGGGTTTCGATTGACAATTTCCACGCGAACGATCAACCTCGTGGCCGCAAGCAATCCAAGCTTTATACCAGAAGGAGAGCACCCTATGACCCGGATTTCGATAGTCACCGTCTTGGCGTCGGTAGCGGTGTACTGGATGCTCATCTCGCAGCAGCCGTATGCTTATGGCGCTCAGACGAAGAGTGCTTCCCCGGTCGTGACCATTACCGATGCGGACAACGGAAAAGATATCGATCTCCCGACAGGCGACACGCTGGTGGTCCGGCTGACGAGCAACCCGTCGACTGGCTACACTTGGGCCATAAAAGGCGACCCCTCGCCCCTCCGACTGGTGAAGAGTTCCGCCAAGAAGAACAATCAAACCGGCCATGCGGCAGGTGCGCCGGTCACGCAGGAGTTCCGGCTGGCAGCCACCTCCTCGGGCATGGCAACCCTGACTTTGGAATATCACCGCCCCTGGGAGTACACCGCGGGGCCAGCCAAGACGTTCGCTGTGAAGGTGAATGCGCGCTGACCGAGCTAATCGGTGCCGGCAAGTAGCTCTGCCCATTTTGGGAGCGTTTACCTAGGGTTTTCCCTGATGGTCAGGAGTCACAAGATGCTGTGACTTTGGTCGTTGCCGATCCGTAGGAAAGAGTTAGAATAGGGTTGGAATTGAAAATGATTTTCAACTTCATATTCGGCCGTTCTAAGAAACAGTCCCCCCGCAAGACGGGCGCCCTGTCCGATCTGCACGTCGGAGAGAAGGCCATCCTCGGCGACCTGGAACTCTCCCCCCCGGTCGCCGAGCATCTCATGAACCTGGGTTTCGTGCCCGGTCTGGAAGTCACGGTCGCGCGCAGTAGTCCCGGCGGTGATCCTCGTGTGTACCGGGTTGAGGGGACCGAAGTTGCCATGCGCCGCGATCTGTCGCGCCACATTCACGTAGAGCTTGTCGGCGCCCCTGCGTTTGGAGATTAACGCATGGGAGCCTCGACAATCAGCTGCCATGCGGTCGCACGGCCCCGGGAAGAGACCCTGGGCACGTCGTATCGCACCGTCGCGGTTGTTGGCCCACCCAATTCTGGTAAGACGACCCTGTTCAATCGCCTAACCCGCCTGCGCCAGAAAGTCGGAAATTTTCCCGGTGTTACGGTCGAGCACCACACCGGATACGTGCGCGATTCTGAAGGGCACGAGGTGGCGCTGATCGACCTGCCTGGCGTTTACAGCCTGAGTCCCAAGTCTGAGGATGAAAAGGTAGCGGTTGATGTCCTGACTGGGCAGATGCCGGGCACGCCACGTCCGGACGCGATCATTGTGGTCCTGAATTCCACCAACCTGCACAGTCATCTGGTACTGGCGGGACGCGTCATCGCGCTTGGCCTGCCGACGCTGGTTTTGCTGAACATGGCTGACGAACTCCGCAAGCAGGGCGGCCATGTGGACGTGTTGTCCCTGGCGCGGCAGTTGGGCACCCCGGTTGCGCTGGTCAGCGCTACCACGGGCGAGGGCATTGTTGCGGTGCAGAACTTCTTATCCTCGGCAGGTGCCAGCCCCGAGCCCCTTGAATTGCCCGTGGTGGGCGGTACACGCGGATATCGCGAGTGGGCAGTCCGGGTGGGCGAGAACGCCAAGTATCGCCGGCCGGCTACTCCGCTATGGACGCAGCGTCTCGACTCCTGGTTTCTCCATCGCACCTGGGGGTCCGTAATCTTCGGTCTGGTTGTGATTGGAGTTTTTCAGACGATTTTCGCGGTCGGGCAGCCGCTCTCGAATTTGCTGCAGCGCTTTCTTGACGTCACCGGCGCACAACTAGGAACTCATTTGCCCCCGGGCATGGTCAGTTCGCTCGTCATCAATGGTGTGTGGAAGGGAACTGGTTCGGTTTTGGTTTTCCTACCGCAGATACTTCTGCTGTTCCTGGTAATCGGAATTCTAGAGGATTCGGGCTACCTTTCGCGGGCAGCCGTTATCGCGGACCGCACGATGTCGCGCGTCGGTCTGAATGGTAAGAGCTTCATACCCCTTCTCTCGGCCTATGCTTGCGCCGTGCCCGCCATCATGGCGACCCGCACTATCGAGAGCAAGCGCGATCGCATTGCCACCATTTTGATTGCGCCGTTCATGACTTGCTCGGCGCGCCTGCCGGTTTACACCATGGTGATCGCGGCGTTCCTGCCGAACCGTCCGGTGCTTGGCATGTTTCTGGGAACTCGCGCGCTGGCGATGCTGGGGCTGTACGTTCTCGGTTTCCTGATGGCGGTATTCACCGCACGGCTGCTGAAGTCGTCAATCTTGAAGAGCAAGGATTCTCCATTCATCCTGGAAATGCCGCCCTATCGTTGGCCTACGCTGGCCTCCTTGGGATTGAGGCTGGTGGATCGTGGCAAGGCGTTTCTCTATCGCGCGGGTACGGTCATCATGCTGGTTTCGCTGCTGTTGTGGGCGGCGACGAACTTCCCCATGCATCACGGTCAGCCGCCTGCCGTGCAGGACAGCGTCGTGGCCTGGGTGGGTCACGCAATCGAGCCGGCAATCCGACCGCTGGGTTTTGATTGGAAGATCGGAGTTGGACTGCTCACCTCGATCGCTGCCCGTGAAGTGATCATCGCAACGCTCGGCACCTTGAACGGAATCGATCCCCAGTCGCATGCCGTCGACTTGCAAGCGGCGTTGAAAAATGAGCTGACACCTGCTGGCGCCGTAGCTCTGCTGGTGTTCTTTGCCTTCGCCATGCAGTGCATGTCTACCATTGCCGTAGTGCGTCGCGAAACCAACGGATGGAAGTGGCCCATACTGCAGTTCAGCTATATGACATTGGTAGCTTACGTGGCCGCGTTTGTAGCCTATAACGTTGTCGGACGTTTCATTCACTGACCGCGGTGACCGGGCGCCGCGGTAAAATAACTCCACGAGCTTGAAACAATGGCAACTCTCCAGATATCCCTGGCCGAATACTTGCGGACGAGCTATCATCCTGACCGCGACTACGTAGACGGGGAGGTGCAGGAGCGCAACTTGGGCGAATTCGATCACGCCGCAATCCAAGCATTCCTTACCAGCTGGTTTTTTCAACATCGTCAAGAGTGGCGGCTGCATGTATTGGTCGAAATGAGGGTTCGTGTCGCCTCAGAACGTGTGCGGATCCCGGACGTATGCCTGGTTACGCGAGGCCAGGAGATCGAGCAAGTACTGACAAGATCTCCGCTGGCGGTTATCGAGATACTCTCCCCGGAGGACCTTATTGTGCGCTGTAACGAACGGCTGGCAGACTATCGTCAAATGGGCATTGAGAGTGTCTGGGTCATCGATCCCGCGAATGGAATAGGTTACGACTGCAGCTCGGCAGCGTGGCTACCGGTCGAAGAATTCCGCGTTTCCGGCTCTCCGATATTCTTGCGGCTAAAAGATCTGTGGGACGAACTGGCGGCAAGCCGATAAAGCCTCGCCGTGCTTGGGCCCCCCTTCCTCTACCCTCCCTTCACCAGTTTCTTCACCAACCCTGGCAACGCCTCTCCAGCTTTCCCCAGTACTACCTCGTCGAAGAACTTGCTGTTGGCCGGCTCTTCCGGACCGATGTAAATGGCGCGAGCGCGATTGATGCGGGCCATGCGAACGAAGCTGGCGGCCGGTTCGACCACGCCTGACGTGCCTATCGTCAGCGACACGGTGCAAACTCGGAGTTGCTCGAAGATGCGATCCATGGAGAAGGGAACTTCCCCGAACCAGCAGATGTGGGGCCGAAGCATAGCCCCGCATTGCGGGCAGGTTGGAATTTCCCCGCGCGAGAGATACAAGCGCTCGTCGTCAAAAGGCGCGCTGCGGCAGCTCTCGCGCGAGCAGCGCGTCTGCATCAGGCGCCCGTGCATGTGAATCAAGCGCTGAGAGCCGGCCTGCTCATGCAGGGAGTCGACATTCTGCGTGCAAAGAAAGAAACGTTCGCCCAATTCGCGCTCCAGCTCCGCCAGGGCGCGGTGGGCCGGATTTGGAGTCACCGTTGCCGCTCGTTTGCGCCGCTCAGAGTAAAACTGCCAAACCAATGCGGGATTGGCGTGAAAGGCTTGGGGGGTAGCGACGTCTTCCACGCGGTGTCCTCGCCAGAGTCCACCGGCGCCGCGAAAGGTGGGCACTCCGCTCTCGGCGCTGACGCCGGCACCGGTCAGCACGAACACGCGGTCCTGCGATGTCAACGGTTGGGTCATTCTTATACCCGTGTGCCAGCAACTTCATTCTTGGGATCATCCAACAGCAGCCTGATTGTGGGCAGCGCTACGAAGTGCCGACAGGTTCCATAATCCTACCGCGTTTCTATATACTGGGAGGTACGGTCGCCACCGATCTTTGTTTGCGGAGCCAGTGGCGCATCCGTCTGGCCGGTCGGGAATCTATAACTTATACATTCTGATACGGAAAGGCCGAGGTGCCCGGTCGCGGGAGCCAGGCCGGGGAGTTTGTCATCCTTGTCCACTGTAACCATATCGAGCCAACCCACCAGTGTTGAGGGCGAGAAACGGGAACGCGTCATGGATGCCTTCCGCCGGTGGGGATATTTACAGGCCAACCTTGATCCGTTGGAACACTTTGCTCCGCTCTCGCATCCTGAGTTGGACGTCGCTGGCGAGGGCGTCGATGCGGCGCGGCATATCTATTGTGGCAGCATCGGCGTTGAATTCATGCACATCCCCGATCCGGAACGGCGCCAGTGGATCCAGGAGCGGATGGAGTCGCAGCAGCAAGAGCCGGTCGATCGCTCACGAATTCTCGATCAACTGGTGCGAGCCGACATTTTCGAGCAGACCATTCACTCTCGCTACATCGGAACCAAGCGCTATTCGCTGGAAGGAAACACGGCGCTGATCCCGCTGCTGGACGAGATTCTCAATACTGCCTCGGTGCAAGGCGCCGAGCAGGCTGTGTTGGGGATGAGCCATCGCGGACGTCTCAACGTCATCATCAATATCGTGAGTCGTCCAGCGGCAGAAATCTTTGCCGGGTTTGAGGATGTCGATCCACGTAGTGTGCTGGGCGGCGGTGATGTCAAATATCACATCGGAGCGACAGGGATCTTCACGGGAGCCAGTGGCGGCCAGGTGCGAATTCATATGGTTTCGAACCCCAGCCACCTGGAGGCGGTTGATCCTGTGGTTCTGGGACGCGCGCGCGCCAAGCAGACGCGAGTCGGCCGCGACGGTAAGACCCGGATACTCCCCATCCTGATGCACGGAGATTCTGCTTTCGCGGGGCAGGGCATTACAGCCGAGACTCTAAACCTGGCCAACCTGCGTGGCTACACCGTGGGCGGTACGGTTCACATCATCGTCAATAATCTCATCGGCTTCACCACCAATCCGAGAGACGCCTATTCCAGTCGGTTCTCGTCCGACCTTGCCAAGCGGCTTCCGATTCCCATCTTTCATGTGAATGGAGAGGACCCCGATGCGGTGGTGCGAGCCGGACGCATGGCGCTCGAATATCGCTTCGACTTCGGTACGGACGTGGTGGTCGACCTCATCGGTTTCCGTCGCCATGGCCACTCCGAGGTCGACGACCCGACCATCACCCAGCCGATCTTGTATCGCAAGATCAAAGATCATCCGATGCTCTACCAGATCTATGCCAGTAACGTTGGTCTGGATGCGCAGCCACACGTGGAGAGATTCCAGGCTGAACTCGACGCTGCGGAAAAGGCTGGCAAGAGCATGGTCAAGAAGCCGGCGATGCGCCAATTGCCGAGCTACTGGGCGCCGTATCACGGAGGCCCATACAATCCCGCCGATGAGGTTGATACCGGACTCGCGACCGAGCGGCTGCACGAGATCACGGATGCGTTGGTGAAGTATCCCGAGGATTTCCACATCCATCCCAAGGTGCAGAAACTGCTGGAACAGCGTCGTGAGATGGGCTATGGCAAGCGGCCCCTGGATTTCGGCATGACGGAGGCGTTGGCGTTTGGATCGCTGGCGCTGGAGAACATTCCCATCCGACTCAGCGGCCAGGACAGCCGTCGCGGCACGTTTAATCAGCGGCATTCCGTGCTGATCGACATCGTTGACGAGAAAGAATACGTGCCTTTGTGTCATCTGGCACCGCATCAGGCCCGGGTTGAGATTTACAACTCCGAACTTTCCGAAGCGGCGGTCATGGGATTCGAATATGGATATTCGCGTGATTATCCGGAAACCCTGGTCGCATGGGAAGCGCAGTTTGGCGACTTTGCCAATGGTGCGCAGATCATCATCGATCAATTCGTCGTCTCGGGTGAAGACAAGTGGAGCTTGCTGAGTGGACTGGTGTTGCTCTTGCCGCACGGTCATGAAGGCCAGGGGCCGGAACACTCCAGTGCACGCATCGAGCGCTATCTCCAGCTTTGCGCGCGCGACAACATGCAGGTCTGCCAGCCTTCAACCGCCGCGCAGTATTTCCATCTGCTGCGCCGACAGGCGCTTCGCAAGTGGCGCAAGCCGCTTATCTGCTTTACCCCGAAGAGCATGTTGCGTCATCCCGAAGCCATGTCCCCACTCAGCGATTTGCAGCATCCCCGGTTCCTGAATGTGATTCCCGACGAGACCGCACTCGCGGCCAAACGAGTTTTGCTCTGTACCGGAAAGATTGGTCATGAACTGAGAACCGAGCGTAGAAAATTGCAGATGCAGGGGCCGGCGATCATTTCGCTGGAGCAGATGTACCCTTTCCCGGAGGAAGAGCTGCGCGAGATCCTGGGCCGATACAAGAACGCGGCCGAGTTCATCTGGGTACAGGAAGAGCCGGCCAACATGGCAGCACTGACCTTCGTCACTCCCCGCCTGAAGCGAGTGGTAGGGTCAAAGCTGCGCAGCATCAAGCGTGCAGCCAACGCGACCCCTGCAACCGGTTCGGCGAAGGCACACGAACTCGAACAGAAGACTCTTCTAGCATTGGCCTTGGGCAAAGGAGAGTAACTTCCCGAGGGAGCAGTGTTGTAACTCTTCCGCCTAATCGTTGGTTATCGGATTCATGCTGAACAGGAACAGTAGGATCAAGAGGTCAAGGCTCGATCCAATAGTAACTATTTGGTTATCTTATTATTACTATATGTACTAGAATCTAAATACCACAAAAGAGCATTTTCTCGCAATATTGTACAACTTCAGTTGTACTCCAGTGTCGCGTATCTCATGTGAAATCTACGGAATCCAGAATACCGAAACCACTTTTTCTACAAAATAAAATAGGCGCACGAGTTCGACAGCCGTAACCTGCCTGTAATCAGCGACGCTGCAGTGGCTACTCCCTTGCATAAGTGTAAGTGGGGCGAATTGTCATATTCCCCTTTTCCAAACAATTTGGTGCGGAGAGTGCGATGAATCGAAACACATTGAGATTAATTTCCTTGCTTGCGATTCTGAGCCTGTTCTCGGTCTGGGCCTTTGGCCAGGCCGAATCAGGAGCGGTCAACGGCACGGTGACCGACAAGACAGGCGCAGTCGTGGTCGGAGCCAAGGTTACGGCGACCTCGGTCGACACCGGACTGGTTCGCACTGCGACCACGGGGTCGGCTGGCGAATACGCGATAACCAATCTGCCGCCCAAGATGTACGACATCACCATTGATGCGCAAGGCTTTCAGAAGTACAGCCAGCGCGTTCGAGTGGGCGTCGGATCGATGAACGAGGTTTCGGCGAAACTGGCCGTGACCGGTGCATCCACCACGGTGGAAGTGACGGGTTCGGCGGAAGTAGCCACCGTCAACACCGAGAACCAGACTTTGTCGACGGTCATCAACTCCAAGCAGATGGTCGATCTGCCTACCCTGACCCGCAACCCCTATGACCTGGTTGCTACCTCGGGCAACGTCACCGAGGACAACAACAGCAATCGTGGCGCTGGTTATTCCATCAACGGCGCGCGTTCGTCAGACACGGACATCCTGCTGGATGGCGGCGAGAACGTCGATCTGTTCACGGCTACGGTAGGCCAGAGCGTTCCGCTCGATACGGTGCAGGAATTCAGCGTGCTGACCAACAACTTCACGGCGGAATACGGCCGCGCCGGCGGCGGTGTGGTCAACGTTGCCACCAAGTCCGGGACCAACAATTTCCACGGATCGTTGTACGAATTCAACCGTCTGTCGGCGCTGGCGGCCAACACCTACAACAACGACGCCAACGACATCAGCAAGCCCGGGTTTACCCGCAACCAGTTTGGGTATTCAATTGGCGGCCCGATCGTGAAGAACAAGCTGTTCTTCTTCAGCGGCACGGAGTGGACGAGGATCCGCAGCAATTCCGTGGTCACCCAGAGCATCCTCGATCCGGCTTTCCTGGCCCTGCCCGAAGTTAGATTGCCCACCAAGGACTTCTTCAACGCCTATGGCAGCAAGTTCGTTCCCAGCCTCGGCGTCCTGCAGAACGTCAACTGGCAGCAGGCGAATGGTGGAGATTGCCCGGCGCCGCTGCCTTGTAACGCTCCGTTCGGCCAGTACATCCAGTACACTGTCCCCTCGGACTCCGGTGGTGGATCTCCGCAGAACACCTACAGCACGGTGGATCGCGTGGACTGGAACATCTCCGACAAGAGCACCCTGTATGGTCGCTACGCTCTCTACAGCGAAGACGACTTCGCCGGCACCATCAATGCCAGCCCATACGCGGGCTATAACACTGGGCAGACGAACTACAACCAGAACGTCACCATTAACTTCACCCACGTATTTACGCCGAGCTTCGTGAGTTCGTCCAAGGTCATTTACAACCGCCTGAATCAGTTGCAGCCGCTGGGGACAAACCCGGTCAGCCCAACGTTGTACACATCGTCAACCGCGCTTCCGGACCTGCCGGGGACGAACGGCTCGCTGATATTTCCTGGCTACTCGGAAACCACGCCGGGCAATGCGATCCCGTTTGGCGGCCCGCAGAACCTGTATCAGTTCTACGAGGACTTGAACTGGACCAAGGGTAAGCATCAGTTCAAGTTTGGCGGCGACTACATCCAGACTCGCGACAACCGTCAGTTCGGTGCCTACGAGAATGCAGTCGAGTCGCTGGCGTCAGGTGGCAGTATCTCGGCGGCCGCTGATAATCTGGTCAAAGGCGAACTGTTCCAGTTCCAGGGCGCGTCCTATCCGCAAGGCAAGTTCCCTTGCTACAAGAACGAGGCTGGCCGCACCTTGGTAACTCCCGAGTGCACCCTGACCCTGCCGGTTACGGCACCGGCGTTTAACCGCAACAACCGCTACAACGACGGCGCGTGGTACGTACAGGATTCGTGGAAGGTACGTCCCCGGCTGACCTTGAACCTGGGCTTGCGCTGGGAATACTACGGCGTACAGCACAATGCCAATCCGAACCTGGACTCGAACTTCTACCTGGGAACGGGCAACATCTATCAGCAAGTCCGCACCGGAACGGTCCAGATCGCGAACCAGAGCCCGGTGGGCGGCTTGTGGGCGAAGGACACCAATAACTTTGCCCCGCGTGTTGGCTTTGCCTGGGACATGTTCGGTGACGGAAGCACCAGTCTCCGTGGCGGTTACGGCATGGGCTACGAACGTAACTTCGGCAACGTGACCTTCAACGTCATTCAGAACCCGCCGAACTACGCCGTGGTCAGCCTGGTGGCTGGTTCGGATTTGCCCGTTCATGCCCATCTTCACCGACAATGCCGGTCCTCTGCAGGGTACTGGTACCAAGGCCCTGCCAGCCGTCAGCTTGCGCGCGGTCAAGCAGAACCTGCCGACCGCTTACACGCAGTTCTGGTCGGCGGCCATTGACCGGCAGGTCATGCGTAACTCGGTGCTGTCGCTCGAATACTCCGGCTCCACGGGTACTGGTCTGTACGACATCGCCAACCTGAACGACGCCGGCTACGGCTCCGCGTTCCTGGGTGATGCCCGTACGAACAATCGCGTCAACTACCAGTACAGCAACATCAACTACCGCGGTAACGGCGGTTTCAGCAACTACAACGGCGTAAACGTGAAGTTTTCGACCAGCAACCTCTTCAACAAGGGATTGCAATTGGTCGCCAACTACACCTGGTCGCACTCGATTGACAACCTTTCCTCCACGTTCTCGGATGGCTACTCCTCGTTCTACGGTCTGGGTTACCTGGATGCGTACCAACCGGGCTTGGACAAGGGCAACTCCGACTATGACACCCGCAACCGTTTCGTCGTCAGCGGCGTGTGGGATTTGCCGTGGATGAAGAACGCGAGCAATGCGTTCGCTCGGCAGGCCCTCGGAGGCTGGAGCATGTCGCCGGTCTTTAAGGTCCACTCGGGCTATCCGTTCTCCGTCTACGACTGCACCAACCTGGGGGCGACAGGTTACACCTGTCCGCGGTATGTTCCTGGAGTACCGGTTGCGGGCTCGGGCCACGCGGATTCCGGCAGTCCGATTCCGGGCTCGCCGAACTTGTTCACCTACCTGCCCCTGCCACTGGATGCGAGCGGCGTACCCGTGGGCAACGGTAACGTTCTCGCGGTGCCGAATTGCACTGGCCTGTACGGTGTAGGCTGCACCTTTACCCAAAATGGACAGAGCCTTCCACAGCGCAATGGCTATCAGTCTCCGGGATACTGGAACATTGATTTCGTTGCGATGAAGAACTTCAAGCTGACCGAGCGGTTCAACCTGCAGTTCCGTGGTGAGTTCTACAACATCTTCAACCACCACAACATGTACATCCAGGCCACCAACCTTGACATCGAAAACGGTACTGGTGTTACCGCGATCAATGCCATCAATGGATCGCCCAGCGCGGGTTCGTTCAACAGCACGCTACCCGACGAGCGACGCAACATCCAGTTCGCCTTGAAGCTCCTCTTCTAGGCAGACCTGAACAAAGAACCGCTGTAACCTTGGGGAGCCTTCGGGCTCCCCATTTTCTTGCATCGCTCATGTTTTTCGGTCGCCGAATTCTTCCACCGGCGGGAGCGCTGATGCATAGCTCTTGCATCGGCCATGTGCGAGACCTTGCTGCCAATGCCACCGAGAGCTGCCGGCTCTTGGGCGAAGTAACCGCTCGCCACTCGCCGTTGAACCTGCTTCACCGAAACTCAATTCATGATTTCCACGGCGGCGATCGACGGCCCTCTTGTTGATCGATTGAAGGTGTTTTTCCTTGACCCGCTGAGCAGTTTTCCCTATATTTGGCCAACGTCGAGAAGAGTCGGAGTGAGCAAGAAGAGTGTGTAGGGATGGAGCAAGTATGCGCTTGCTTTCTCCTTGTCAAGCGAGGCCCGCTAAGGAGCAGCGACCTGCTGTTCCACAATTCGAGCGGTATGGAAGCATTTCCGAAGTGCGGTATGGTCGGTAGCTCGCAAGAGCTTAGGAAACCCTCCATCTAACCGAGGATGGCGGAGCCTCGTCCCTATTGCGTTCGTCTTCCGGGGTGGGTTTTGATTTCCGGTGCGAGGCGGTTTCTGTTCGGTTTCACCTCCACGATGGAACCCCTGGAGAATTCCTGCCACTCCGCCCAATGCTGCTTCCAGTCTAGAAGTTGAAGTTCAACAACGTCTCTCGCGTCGCCGCAATAGTTACCCATCGTACGTTTCAACAAACAGCTTGAGGATTGAAGATTGTGAAAAAAACAGCGGGAAGAAGTGTCACTGAAGTTCGCATCATCGAGGCCGCTGTTCAGCTTTTCTCTCGTCAGGGATACAAGGGTACCAGTACACGGGAGATCGCCCATTTGGCCGAGGTGAACGAAGCCACCCTCTTCCGTTGCTTCGTTCGGAAAGCCGACCTGTTCTGGGCGGCGGCCGAATCAAGGCTGAACCGGTTGAAGTTGGGGCGGGAGTTGCAACAGGGCCTGGCAACTGACTTGGATCCAGCCATCGTTGTCCCCATGCTGGCGACATTTGTGGTCGAGAACATGTTGCAGCATCCCGAATTGATGCGCCTTTTGTACGTCGCTGGTTTTGAACTGCCAGGCGCGGACCGGATGTTTCGTGAACATCTGGGTCCGATCTTTGATGCCGTGAATGCTTACTTCAGCAGATGCGCGGCGCGTGGTGTCATATACGATCTGGAGCCCACGATTGCCACACTCGGACTGGCCGGAGCCGTGAGCGCGCACCAAAATCTTCACCACCTCTTCACCGGGCGTGACCTCCCCTGGAATGCGGGTGAGGCTGCGCCGGCCTACGCGCAGTTCTGGCTGAACGCTCTTCGCCACCCGGTTCCGACGCGACAGGTGGCCAACAGCAGCGACTGAGATGGTTACACAAATTCCACGCACCCGAAGCTAAAGATTTCTCGAGGCTGCAGAATCGCTCAGCAGTACCCTTCACACAAGACCCAACCTGGGTTTTGGGGAGATCGAGATTGAAAGCCCTTCCGAAAGAGAATGCAGATCGACGAGGCCTTTGGAAGCTTCCCCTTGCGGTGCTGGTGCTCTCCGCCATCGCTCTGGTATCTTCGCCGCTCGCCTCGGCGCAAGACCGGCCCGCTGCGAATACGACACAGGCTTCACCGTCAAGCCAGATGCCGGCAGCAGGACAGATGCCGGGCAACGCACAGACTCCTCCGTCTTCGCCTGCCGTTGTCGTGGATGACACGCATACCTTGCCGACCGCGAATCCGGCCAAGACCATGGCGGGAACGTCCGTGGGCTCCACTAGGACCATCGATCTCTCCGACTTCCAACAGATGGTTCTCTCTTCCCTGGGCAAAGTGCTTCCCATCTACGGCCTGAGTCTCTTCGACAACGTTCCCACCACATTTGCTCCGGTGGATCGAGTGCCGGTCACCGCGGATTACGTCATCGGTCCGGGCGACGAGTTGCTGATTCGCGCCTGGGGGCAGATTGACTTGGACGTTCACAGTCGAGTTGATCGCAACGGCAGCATCTTTCTCCCCAAGGTGGGGAACCTGAATGTTGCAGGGCTGAAGTACGCTCAGATCGAGGAGTTTCTCAAGTCGCATATCGGGCGGATTTACCAAAATTTTGACCTGAACGTGACCATGGGAGAGCTCCGTTCGATCGACGTCTTCGTGGTAGGCCAAGCGCGGCGTCCTGGCCGCTACACGGTCAGCGCGTTGAGCACCCTGGCAAACGCAGTCTTTGCCTCTGGTGGGCCGTTGCCCACTGGTTCGATGCGCCACATTGAATTGAAACGCGGTTCCGCGGTAATCACCAACTTTGATCTTTACGAATTGCTGCTTAATGGAGACAAAAGCAAGGATGTCCTCCTGCAGCCCGAGGATGTGATCTACGTGGCCGCCGTCGGTCCTCAGGCGGCTATGGGTGGACAGGTTAATGTGCCCGCCATTTATGAGCTCAAAGGGAACACTGACCTTGCGGAAATTCTGCGTATGGCCGGCGGGCTGTCAACAACCGCCTCGGGTGGCAAGGTCTTTGTTGAACATATCAAGGACCGGCAGATGCGAAGTGTGGAGCAAGTGGCCCTAGATCCCACTGGCTTGGCCCATCCCATCAAAGATGGTGATGTGGTGAATGTCACTCTGGTGTCTCCGCGCTTCGAAAATTCCGTGACCCTGCGTGGCAATGTTGCTTCACCGGGCCGCTATCCGTGGCACGAAGGTATGCGAATCAGCGATTTGATCCCCAGCCGCGAGTTTCTCATTACCTCGGAATACTGGAAGCAGCAGAACGCTGTGGCTCTACAGGCAACGGAAACTGGGGGCCGAGTAAGCAGCAGCACAAACGAGGTGCGGCGTAGTGCGCCGGAAATCAACTGGGATTACGCGGTTGTGCAGCGAATGAGTCCGCAGGATCTTTCGACCCAGCTCCTGCCCTTTAACCTCGGCAAAGCAATTTTGAAAAGTGACGAGGCCAGCAATCTCGTACTCCAGCCAAGTGACATCGTTACCATTTTCTCGCAGGCCGACCTACACGTTCCCGAGGAGAAGCAAACCAAGCTGATAAGACTGGACGGGGAATTTGAGGCCGCCGGAATTTACCGCGCTAAGGCAGGCCAGAGGCTGCGTGACCTGGTGATGCAGGCGGGAGGACTCACTGCTTCAGCCTATCTTTACGGCGCCGAGTTTACGCGAGAATCGGCGCGCGTCGAGCAACAAGAACGTCTTGACATGATGATTGTCCAGACCGAGCAACAGGTTGCCCGCCAAGCGGCACAGTTGTCGCAAAATGCCAGGACATCCGATGAGGCCGCTGCTGCCAAAGCCGTACTGGAGGCGCAGCGCGCCAGCCTCGACAAGCTTCGTCAATTGCGTGCTGACGGCCGTATCGTCTTGAACATCCACCCCAATGACCAGTCAGTCGATAGCATTCCTGACGTCACACTTGAGGATGGCGACCGGTTCTATGTTCCGAGCCGCCCAATCGTGGTGGGTGTCGTCGGTGATGTCTACAGCCAGGGATCCTTCCTCCAGCAACCGGGCAAGACCGTCGCGACGTACTTGCGGAACGCAGGCGGCCCCACCCGCGATGCAGACAAAGGCAGAATCTTCGTGGTTCGCGCAAATGGAGCAGTGGTCAGCAAGGACTCCGCTTCGTTCTTCTGGTCGGGAGGATTCGACAGCATGGTTATGATGCCGGGTGACACAGTGGTGGTTCCGGAGCAGACCAATAAGGGCAGTTTGCTGCGTGGGGTCAAGGACTGGTCACAAATCCTGGCGAACTTTGGATTGGCGGCCGCGGCCATCAATGTCCTGAAGTAAGCACGGGCGGAGCCGTCGTACCCGTAATTGTGTCAATTTTCGAACGGAAGTTGGTTTCAATGACGCAAAGCGCAAAGGCATCGGAAACACCTGCTGACCGTGGCGCCGGACTGCACGGCCGCGACGTATCGAGCGTCCACGCGCCAGGTGAGGTGCCGGCAGACGTCGATGCAATTGCTGTGTTGCTGGTGCTCGCGGAGAACAAAGTCTGGATCTTAAGAATCACTTTAGCCGCCGCACTGCTCGCGCTGGTCGTTGTCATGCTGCTGCCCAAGATGTACACCGCGACCACCACGATATTGCCGCCGCAGCAAAATCAATCGTCCGTAACCTCGATGCTCGGGCAGATCAGCGCCATCACCGGACTAAGTTCGGCCGATCTGGGGTTGAAGAATCCCGCCGATCTGTTCGTAGCCATGCTAAGAAGCCGCACCATCCAAGACCGTCTTATTGACCGTTTTGACCTGCGCAAGATTTACTCGGTGAAACGCTATCAGGACGCGCGCAAAGACCTTGCGAAACGCAGCTACATCGTTGCTGAACGTGAAGGATTGATTTCGATCGCGGTTACGGATCGCGATCCGAAGCGCGCCGCCGAACTGGCCAATGCCTACGTCGAAGAGCTTCATGTGCTGAATTCAAATCTCGCGATCACTGAAGCCGGGCAGCGGCGTGTCTTTTTCGAGCAGAAGCTGGACGCCGAGCGCGAAGATCTGGCTCGCGCTGAGTTGGCCCTCAAACGTGCCGAGCAGAAGAGCGGCCTCATTCAGCCGGACGCTCAAGGGAGAGCGATCATACAGTCGATAGCTGATATGCGCGCACAAATAGCAGCCCACGAGGTGCAACTTCAAGCCATGCGATCGTCGGCAACCGAGAATAACCCAGATGTGAAGCGTGCGGAAAGGGAATTGGCCGGTCTCAGAAGCCAGCTGGCAAGGCTGCAACACGACACAGGGGAGCTGGGCAATGGAAACATCGAGGTGCCGACGGGCCAGTTGCCGGAAGCCCAGTTGGAATACCTTCGCCGGGCTCGCGACCTGAGGTACCACGAGGCCTTCTACGATTTCCTGGGCAAGCAGCTGGATGCTGCCCGTATCGATGAAGCGAAGGATGCCATCCTAGTCCAGGTAGTCGACAAGGCAGTCGAGCCAGAAAGAAAATCGAGCCCAAGGCGGGCGCTCATCGTATTCGTCACGGCGATAGCCGCGTTCCTGCTGTCGTGTTTGGGTGTGCTCCTGACCGCCGTGCTGAGGCGCAAACAGGCAGATCCCCATGAGGGTGCACGTCTGGCACGCCTGCGACAGTCTTTGAAGTTCTCGTCCTGGGTATCATGAGCACAGCGACGCAAACCGTTCCGGCACTGTCCCCATCCCTGCCGCCACTGACGGCTGTCTATGAGGTGTTGGGCTATCTAGGTGCGGTCGCGATTGCGACGCTAGGTTTCCTGATGGGCTGGCTTCAGCCCAATGGCGGCGTGGTCATCACGACCCTTCTGCTGGCTTCGCTGATTCTGCTGGCCTACAGGCGCTTTGATCAGGGTCGCCACCCGTGTTTTCTGTTTCTGGGCATGTTGATGCTGTTTCAAGGGGGAAGGCTGCTGACCTACTGTCTGGGAAGCGAACCTGACCCCCTGCGGATACGCGTCCAAGCCTATTTCCCCTTCGATCTTTCACGGGATGAAGCCGGGATAGTTCTGCTGTGCCTGACGCTTTCGGCAATCTGTATTTACGCTCCGTGCCGCTGGAATTACCAGCGCATCTCGCCCCCAAGCGGCGCTAATGTCCGTCAGTGTTTGCCTTATCTTTACCTGCTTTTCTACGGCAGTCTGCCAATCCAACTCTTCAAGAACTACAGCTATTATGAGTTCGCACAGTCTCATGGTGGGTATTCCTATTTCTGGGTAAACCATGCGGAGTTCGCAGCCAGCGTTCCGTTATGGGTCCGTATGGTCGCATTGGTGACCATTCCAGCCTTCGTGGGGATCTTCGTTCTTGAGACGCGAAAGAAGTTTTTATACGCCGCCACGGCTTGCTACTTTGGGTCCTCTCTGCTGCTTCTTCTGCTAGGCACCCGAATGACCACTCTCGCACTGGTCCTTATTCTCTGGTATGTGGCGGGAATTAAGTCTGGCAAGAAGAGCCGTATCCTTGCCATCATGGCGATGGCATTCGCACTCATTCTGGCAGGAGATGTCTTCCAAAGCCTGCGTGAAGATTCCGACAGTCTCTCTACGTACGCGTTCGATCCTCTCCAATTTGTGACCACGCAGGGCAACTCGCTCGATGTAACGGCAGTTGCGGTCAAGTACCGCAGTCTCTTTGCTCCCTATGGTGGCTCCTACCTGTGGAATGAGTTGCAGAATGCCTTTGTGCCGATCGATTATCAGCACTATTTTCGGGGACGTGAACTCAGCGAGGATGTTCCAGTGCTGCTCAACGCCGCGGCCTTTTCAATGGGCTACGGCACGGCGGGTTCGTACCTTGGGGAGGCTTATGTAATCGGAGGATTGGTGGGAGTCGTGCTCATTTCAACGCTGATCGGCTTCGGTTTGCACGGCTTATATCGCCTCAGCGGTAACGCGCTTTCTCTATTTGTAGTGGTGATGATCCTGCCGGACGTCCTGGGAATGCCGCGCGGTGATCTATTGGACTGGTTGTCCGGCCTCTTCAGGACTGCCCTAGTCGTCGTTTTTCTCGCCCTTGGTTTTCTCCTCTATCGCACTGTCATATGGCTGAAGCGGGCTCCGCGTCCTGGCGAAGTATTACCAGCGGAAACGGGCGCCGCCTGATGACCACCGAATACGATCAGTACTTGAGCAAGTACTACTCGCAGAATACGGACCGGCTGGAGTGGAATGCGGCGATTGTCCTGGATCATCACGGCGCGCATTTCCCAGCCAACAAGGATGCGGCAATCCTGGAGATCGGACCGGGGACTGGCACCCTGTTGGCATTTCTCCACAGTAGTTGCGGCTACCGGAACGTCAAGGCAATTGATATCTCATCGGAAGTAGTAAATCTATGCAACAAAATCATTCCGGGCAGTACCGAATTGGTCGAAGATAGCGCTACATACTTGCAAGATCGGAGAGACGAGTTCGACTTCGTCCTGATGCTTCACACCTTGGAGCACGTGCCCAAGGATCAGGCATTACGGCTGTTGACAATGATTCACAGGGCATTGAAGCCGGGAGGAAGGCTGGTCGTGGAGGTGCCAAACAGTGAACACCCTGTGGTAGGAACCAGGAACCGCTACGCCGATTTCACTCACACGATGGGATTTACCGACCTGAGTCTGAAGTTTGTCCTGCAAAACTCCGGATTTTCAAACGTCGCGGTGTACGGGTGCAGGATTCCGAGGAGATCCCTGGGACGTTTGCTGCAACGTGCCGCCCAAGATGCGGTTGAGTTTATTCTTGGCCTGATGGTCCGATTGTATCGGCCGGGTGATCCACTGACACTTTCAAGCATTTTGGGTGCGTGCGCCACGAAGTAGGAGCGATGCCGCCAGTGGCCGACCGAAGAGTAGGTACGGAGATCCGAAGAACCACCAAAATATTGTTGGCCAGTATTGTTCCACGGTCGCACCGAAGCCGGTGGCTAACAGGCTTTCAGTAGACGCATCTAACTGCCGACCACCTCAAAGGCCTTTTCTCTTGGGCTGACTTTCGCTCCCCTGCTAAGTCAAATCGCACCCACCGGGGCTCTCCCACAGAGTCTTTCCGCAGCCAGTTCGGTCTAAATGACGTGCCAGCATCGATGGTATCCCTAATCGTAGCTACAAGGAACCGGATCACCGAATTGGAGAAGCTGCTCACCAGTCTGGACCGGCAGTCTTACAAGAGTTTCGAGGTCATTGTAGTCGACCAGAACCCTGACGACCGCGTGTTGTCCGTGCTGAGTCAACACAGACAGCTGGCAATCCGTCACCTGCGCTCTGATAGGGGACTGTCGCGGGGGCGTAATGTCGGTCTGTCGCGGATACAGGGGGATATCGTCGCTTTTCCCGATGATGACTGCTGGTATCCCGGCGACCTGCTGGCGACGGTCACGGATTGGTTTCAGGCCCATCCAGAATTCGGGGGACTATTCACCACTCTGCGCGACGCGGAGAACAACCCGATAGGGCCGAAATGGCCCTCCGGGCCACGTGTCTGCACTGCGAAGGACATCTGGTGCTGTGGCATCTCTCCCGACGCTTTCTTCCGCCGCCAAGTGACGGACGCCGTCGGGCTTTTCGATGAGAGGCTGGGTGTGGGCGCGCCAACCAAATATCAATCGGGAGAAGACCTTGATTATTTTCTTCGTCCCCTCGGCCTCGGCTTCAAGTTGTGGTATGAACCCAGCTTTACGGTTCACCATCCCAGCTTTCATTCCATAGAGCGACTGGTCTCGCGGAGCTACACCTATTCGTTGGGCGGAGGGTATGTGTTGCGAAGTCACGGTTTCTCGTGGCCGTATGTCGCGGGGCTTGTGGTGCGCTCCCTGGGCGGAGCCGTCGTCAGCCTGGCAAAGGGTAACGTCCGCGTTGCATATGCATATCTCTTGCGTGCCGCCGGCCAGTCGCGCGGATATGTCCTAGGATCGAGGGATCTCCGCAAGATTGAGTTCACGGCGCACTCGGCACCCGTCGAGAACAATCGATAATCAATTTTCGGATGAGGAAGAAAGATGAACGTGGGGTCCGAAAGAGTCGAATGCCTGTGGTGAAGAACACGACCAAGAAGTTGCTTGGTACAGTCGGACTGTTACGCCCGGTCCAGAGCGTCTGGTATGCGCACTTAAGGAGGGTGGGACGCCGCGATTTTAGGAGACTGTATCGCCAATTCATTTCGCCCGGCGATCTGTGCTTTGATATCGGCGCCAATATTGGCGAGGTGGCGCAAGTCATGCTTGATCTCGGCGCCCGAGTCGTATCTGTGGAGCCGCAAAGTGAAAGCATCGCAGCCCTGCGGAAGAGGTTCGCGGACAACCGAAACTTCACCTTGGTGGCCAAGGCTGCGGGATCGGCGGCCGGCTCAGGCGAGTTAATGGTATGCACCATGAGCTACTGCACGACGATGTCTTCGGAATATGTCGAAGCGGTAACTGAATCGGGCCGCCTGCCACGAGATGTCTTTCATTGGGACGAAGTCCGTGAGGTCGCGGTTACTACGATTGATGAACTCATTGAAACTTACGGCGTTCCCGCCTTCGTCAAGATCGACGTGGAGGGACTTGAAGCTGAGGTCATCCGGGGGTGCTCCCGCAAATTGAAGCTGGTATCTTTGGAATTCACGCCAGAGCGGTTGCAGCCGGCGCTGGACTGTGTAGAAATGCTGCAGAAACTCGGCGAGGTGGAATTCAACTACACGGTCGAAACGGAGATCACGCTAGTGCTACCCAAGTGGGTGAGCGGCAGCGAGGTTGCAAAATACCTTAAAGCTACCCGCTTTCGGGGCGTGACCGCTCCCGGTGGAGATCTGTACGCCCGCTCCAAGTGACGGCGCTGCATGAAGGCTTCCTTACGACAACTCCTGGGAAGCCTCTTGCGCTTGGGCTCCGGCGAGACCCTGGCGCGATTGTGCGGTATTGCTACAACCTTATTCCTGGCGCACCGCTATGGCGTCATTGTGGTGGGCATCTACGCCTTGGCCCAGAGCATGACGCAGTACTCGCTGCCGTTCATTGACTTCGGCTTGCGGCATGTGGGAGCGCGGCTGGTGGCGCAGTATCCGCAAGCAGCGCATCAGATTGTAAGCCGAGTGCAACGCCGGCGCTTCCTGATGTCGGTCATCCTGTTGCCCTTCCTGGTTGCCTACGCTGCACTGACCAGGCTGCCGTTCCCGCTGAAGCTTTGCCTGATGGGCTTTGCGGCGGTATGCACGCTCTATGCGCTCTCGCTGGACTGGCTGGCGTGGGGTAAGGAACATCTTCGCCTATATGGGTTCGCGAGGAGCATCACTCCCGTCACGGTACTCATATGTCTTGTGGTGGGCAGGAACTCGGAACGCGTATTGTGGTGGCTGGTACTAGGCAGCTTCCTCGGCGCCATCATGCAGAGCTTGGTGTTCTGGGCTTGGTGGGAGAGGCAAAAGCCGGCCAAGGAGGAGCGCGCAGTAGTATCTGCCATTCGCGACTCTATGGCTTGGCAGCGCACCAGTATCATGGGTTTGGCGACATTGTGCAACCTGGTGTTCGCTACCATCGACATGCTGATGCTCGGCGTCCTTTCGAACCCGCAGCAAGTCGGTTTTTATAGCGCTTCTTATCGCGTCGTGAATCAAGTTTTATATACCTACTACCTCCTGACTCAGGTTCTCTACCCACAACTTGCCCGGCAAGATCAGCAGCAACGGCTCCGAATGCTAAGGCCCCGGATCTTGTTGTCGCTTATGGGGATTGGGATTGTCTTTGCTGCGGTCTTGGCGGTTTTCCGACGTCCCGTGTTGACTACCCTGTTCGGATATCAATTCCTGCCGGCCACGCTGCTTCTTCTTTTGCTGGCTTGGGCCATACCGTTTGATTTTGTGACGTCATACCTGAGCAACGCATACATAGCCTGGGGAATGGAGAAGAAGGTCCTTCTTTGCACCATCGTCGCCGCCGGAAGCAACGTTGTCCTGAACCTCCTCTGGATTCCTGCGTACGGAGCGACCGCCGCGGCAGTGAATACCTTGATCTCGTACGTGATCTTTCTGACTGGCTTGGCCTTGGTGGGGCGATTTGCCAAAGAGCTCAGCGCCAGCGCTGAGCCGATGCCGGAACTGATCGCCTAGGACTGCGTGCGGATTCTCTACGACCATCAGCTCTTCTCGTTACAGAATGCAGGCGGCGCTTCCCGCTACTTTTACGAGCTGATTCGGTTTCTCTCCACAATTCCCGATGTGAAAACGGAATTGCTAATGGGAATCACCGGCTCGGTCTATCCATTTCGGGAGCTTCCTCGCCGCAATGTGAACGTCACAGCCTTTAATGAGTTGTTGCCTCCGGGGACACTGCGCTACATTGCAAATGAAGTGTGGAGCAATTTAGCTGTTCCGTTCCGCGGCAAAATGGACTTGTACCATCCAACAACGTATCTGCGTATGCCGATGGTTCGGGCGCGTCGAGTGGTTGCTACTCATCATGACTGTACCCACGAGCTATTTCCAGAACTGTTTCCTGACGTGAAGAAAGTGCTTTGGGCTCGGAAGTGGCTGTTTCCGCGGGTCGATGCCATCATTTGTGTCTCCGAGTCCTGCCGCCAAGATCTGCTGCGGTTCTACGACGTTGATCCGGCGAAGACGCGGGTGATTCATCATGGTCTGAGTCCTCTTCCACGAAGCGCGGAGGCCGCAGCAAGCCTGCGAAGCCTATTGCGGCGCGATTACTTGCTGTATGTTGGCATGAGAGCGGCTTTCAAGAATTTTGACGGACTGCTGCAAGCGTTCCACGACACGAAACTGCATGAGTCGCTTGACTTGCTGGTGCTTGGAGGCGGACCTCTGACGCCGCGGGAAAGGGCGCGGATCGCCGGTCTGGACATGACCGATTGCGTCGCGACCATGCCTATCGTATCCGACGAGCTGCTTGCCGAAGCGTATGCTGCGGCAAAGTTATTCGTCTATCCGTCGTTGAACGAAGGCTTTGGTTTTCCACCGCTCGAGGCAATGTCCGTCGGGTGTCCGGTATTGGCCAGCCGAGTGTCGTCCATTCCTGAAGTCTGCCAGGATGCGCCGTTCTACTTCGATCCCGAAGATCAAGACTCCCTCGGCCGCGAATTGGTCCGGGCGGTCAATGACGAAGATGGCCGAAAACGGGTCATCGAGCGAGGCAGGGAAGTCTCTGCGCAGTATCGTTGGGAGAAGTGCGGCCGGGAAACCTTGGCCGTGTATCGCGATTATCAATAGAGGCGGCGGCGAGAGTTGGACATAAAACGGCCGCTTGGCGGAAGGCGAACCTGCACATTCTTGTGAAACATGTCTCAACTGAAGGAATTGCTGTACAGCGATCTCGCTCGGCAATATGAACTGGAAGGCAGGCCCGATAGACGGCCGAGCTTCACGGGGTTCCTGGGAAGGCTGTTGCATTTCCGCTTTCTTCCAAACGTTCTGTGCCGAACGAGCCGGGCAGCCATGCTCGCCGGCATCCCCATCTTCCCCAACCTTCTCACTTATGTGAATCTTGTGCTCTTTGGCCTGGAAGTTACTCCCAAATGTGAAATCGGCCCGGGGATTTTCTTCGCCCATCCCGTGGGGACCGTCATCGGGGCATACCAAGTGGGAAGTAACGCGATAATTTTCCAAGGCGTCACGTTGGGCAGCAAGCAGCCGGACATGAAATTCGACCCAGCCCTGCGACCTCAAATTGGGAATAATGTCGTGCTGGGAACGGGGTGCAAAGTTCTTGGAGGCATCCGAATCGGTGACAACGTGACCGTCGGTGCCAATTCCGTTATCCTCAACTCAGTGAAACCGAATCAGACGGTTTTCGGTGTTCCGGCGAGGGAAAGGCCATCATCAGCAAGGGAGTCAGAATGACATCGTCCCTTCTCGACCTCACGGTCATTATTCCAAGCTATAACACTCGCGAACTGCTGCAAAGCTGTCTGGGCTCGATTTACCGGCACACTGATGGGATAGCTTTTGAGGTGATCTGTATCGATGGCAACTCTCCCGACGGGAGTGCCGATATGGTGGCCGGAGTATTTCCCGAGGTGATTTTACTCAGGAACCCCGTCAACGAGTCCTACGCGAAAAGTGTGAACCAGGGCATTCGCCGGTCGCGGGGGCGCTATGTGTGCCTGCTGGATAGCGACACATTAATGATCGAGAACGCGCTTGAACCGCTGGTCAGGTTCATGGACGATCAACCTGAAGTGGCGGTCTGCGGCCCCAAGCTGCTCAATCCTGACGGAAGCATTCAGCATCACATTCGCAGCTTCGCGAGCCTGGGTGTGTTCTTCCTCCAGACTCTCAACTGGCACAAGTTGTTTCCCGGCAGCAAGCTGATGAACCGCTACTACAATACCGACTTCGATTATTCGAAAGCGCAACCCGTGGAGAGCATCGGAACGTCGGTATATGTCATCCGGCGCTCCACTTGGGAAGCCATCGGCATGCTGGATGAACGATTCCGATGGGCCATGCCTGACTTGGCTTACAACTACACTCTGCACCGCAGAGGCTACAAGCTGTTCTACACCCCTTGCGCGGAAGTGATTCACTTTGGCGGAAAGACTGCCAGCCAGGACGTGCTCAGGGCTCTGCACGAGCAATGTCAGGGACTGATCGACTTCAGTGAGGCCTACGATTACTTTGGGAAGAGACGGATCACCAAAGCGATTGTGCGCTTGGGGGTTCGGACGCGCTATTACACCAAGGTATTGGGATATTATTTGAGTTCCGACAAGCGGGTCATCAAGGGGCCGGGCGCACCTAAGAAGGAAATAGCGGCCAATGCCGCCCGCCTGGTCGAGCCTGTCGCCCCGGGAATGGACAGCAAAGACCTGGAAGAAGCCGCGTATGCTGCCTTTTCTCACTCAGAACCGGACGTGAACTCCGTGCGCAGCCAATAGGGACGACGCAATCTTCGCCGCACGATGCGCCATGTGTGCGCGAATGGCCGCGACATCAACCAAATTACAGAACCGTCCTTGAGCATTCGTGCCAAACCTATGCGGGCGGTCTTGAAGTTCCGCATCTCTTCCAGTGCCAATCCAGTGCGAGTACGTCATGCGGCGATACGCGACGATCCGCGGATCAAGCCGCTCTGCCCACTGATTGATAATCAACAGTGGTTCCTCAAACAGCCTGTGCCGGTTTGACTGCGACATGCTGCCGCGCGTGCATGCGATAACGGCAGACGACCCCTTGCTCACCGCTCGGGCCGGATGGCGATGTGCCACGGCGACATAAAGGTAGTAGTCCGGGACGGTTTGAATCGTATCCGGGAATAGGTCCAACCTCCTCTACGGCTGAGCGGCGAAGCACTGCCGAACTCATGGCGATGAAGCAGGCTTCCGAGAAGAGCTGAGCGAAGATGTCGCCTTCGGGCAGGGGCTGAAATTCGTGCGCGTAATCGTAGTCTCGCTCTTTCCCGTCGGGAAAAAACTGAATGGCGCGCCCGTAGATCATGCCAGTACGATCGTCCGCAAGGGCCATCTGCTGTTGCAACTTCCGGGGCAGCCAGACGTCGTCCTGATCGAGGAAGGCCAGCCATTCTCCTCTCGCCTGGCGGATGGCGCTGTTCCTGGCTTCGCCTAACGGCGTGTCTTCGGGGGAAAGAAAATAGCGAATCCGGGCATCCTGATACTCGGACAACAATCCGGAGCTGTCATCGGTGGAGCAGTCATCCCAGAAGATCAACTCCCAGTCCTGGAAGGTCTGCGCCAGTCACGCTGTTCAGGGCTTCGCGGAGAAACGAAGCACCGTTACGAACGTTCATGATGACGCTGACCTGGGGCATGGATGTATCGCTCGGCTTCCGGCTCGCAGTATAGCTGAGAGAAGTTGGCAGGGATGACGATCGCAGTACAGGGGGTCCAGCCACACGTCACTCCGTGCACCTCATGAAGATCAGAAACATTTTTGTCTCGTTTGCCAGGCTGGCTACGGGCGAAGTCTTCGGCAGGATGGCCACGTTTGCGCTGTTCGCTTACGTGTCGCGCCGGTTTGGGGTGGGGGTTCTCGGAATCGTGGCCCTCGCCCAAACCGTTGCCGCCTACGTCATGGAGTGTTCCGACCAGGGCCTGAAGCTGATCGGCGCGCGGCTGCTGGCGCGCAACCATGCGTTGGCGACATTCGTGGTTCCCTTCGTCCTCAAGCGGCGTGCTGGTCCTTACCGCGATTGCCATCGCCTTGGGCGCGACGTATGCGCTCCTGGGCCCGGTTCCACCGGCAGCTCGCGCATGTGTGCTGGCGTTTGACTTCGCAGTAATACCGTATGCGTTCGCCCTCGACTGGGTGGCGTGGGGACTCGGTCACTTTGGCGTACTGTCTATCTGGCGGAGCGGAGTCAGCATTCTCTACGTAGCCATGGCCATTACGGCCATGCAGCTTTACCATGCGGCCGATTGCCTCGATATCAGGCGCCAACATTCTTGAGCGCGGTGGTCGGGGCCGTTTTCCTCTGGATGATGTGGCAGTTTCGATGGAGCAGAGTTCAAGCCCAAGTCGCTGCTGGACGAGATCAAGGCGGCTGCCGATGAACTACGGCCAACTCGAGTTGCAACCCTCGGAATGTCGAATCGTTGAACCTGGTGTTCATGAATTCCGACATCCTGCTGCTGGGAGCGATGACCAGCACGAGCGAAGTCGGGCGCTACAGTTCGGCTTGTAAGCCGCTCTACATCGTCTTCACCGGATTCTGGCTGCTGACCGATGCACTTTATCCACACCTCGCGAAGGTCGAAGCTGGAGCACAGGCCTACCGAGTTCTGATGATCGCATTGGTCGTGCTGGCCGCTGTGGCGTCCGCCGCCGCGCTGGGGATCGCCTTGCTCGCTCCACAAATTCTGACCTTGATCTACGGATCGACCTTGGGTGCAGCGGGCTTGTTTCGGATTCTCCTGATCGCTTTGCCCATCGACTTCTGCTTTTCGCTGCTTTGGACGGTCATGGTAAGCCGAGGTTACGAACGGCCCGTGCTGTATTCGCTCGGAGCGGCCGCGGGCGTCAACGTCTTCCTGAACGTGGTGTTCATTCCACGTTTTCAAGCCAACGCTGCTGCTTGGGTCACGGTTGCCTCTTATGCCTTGCTGCTTGCCGTGCTGCTGGTTTTCGTGCTGAGAACCAAGGTGCTATCTACCGAGCCAGTGAGTAGTGCGGCCGAGGCGAGTCCAGTGTGGGTTTGACTCATCAGCTCTTCGGCGAATCAGCACGAACGCTGTCCCCAGGCTTTGGCGCGTCGAGGTGGCGGGAATCTATGCTCCGCCAGTAGGGGCGCCGGACGTTACGCCGGATAATGTGAAACGCGAACATCAAGGGGCGCGTCAACTGCGAAGCTACAGAGCCCTGGGTGAACAGGCGAGCGAGTCCTCGGGCGGCGGTGGCCGGTTTTCTCATCTCCTGCACCGCAATCGCGGTGAAATGCCGCTTCCGGCAGCGGGCCACGATTCGTGGATCGAGGTCAGGGGCCCATTGGTCAATCAGCCACAGCACCTCATGATTCATCGGCCAGTGCGGATAACCGCGACATGTTGGCAGGCGTGCACGCGATAGCGGCAGACCACTTCCTGCACAGCACGGACCTGATACCGCCGCGCGATGGCGACATACAGCCAATAGTCTGGGATGATTTGGATCGCCTCGGGTATGCCGCCAATGGCTTCGATCGCCGCACGGCGAAACATAGCCGAGCTCATGGCGATGAAACAGGAATCGGTAAAGAGCTGGTTGAAGATGTCGCCTTCGGGCAGGAGCTTGAATTCGTGGCGCCTGGTCGTAGTCGCGCTCCAACCCGCTGGGATAGAACCTGACTGTCCGCCCGTAAATCAGGCCGACACCGTCGTCCGCGAGAGCCATCTGCTTTTGCAGCTTATCGGGTAGCCAGATGTCGTCCTGATCTAGAAAAGCCAGCCATTCACCCGTCGCCTGGCGAATGGCATTGCTCCTGGCCTTGCCGAGCGAAGTTTCATCCGGCGACAGGAAGTAGCGGATTCTGGGGTCTTTGTATTCGGCAATGATTCGTGCGCTGTCGTCGGTGGATCTGTCATCCCAAATGATCAGCTCCCAATCGTGAAAGCTCTGCGCCAGTACGCTTTCCAAGGCCTCGCGGAGGGTGGAAGCTCCATTGCGAACGTTCATGATGACGCTGACTGAAGGCATGACGATCCCGCGGATACGTCCGAGCTTAGCTGAGTGTCCAGGTTTGATGGGACGAAATCATTACGCAATAGAAGAGGACCTGCCAGAAGACCAATGCGATAGCCGTGACTCCAAAGACAAGCAGGAAGGCGTCTGTCAGTTCCATGTTCCTTCGGCAGCCGATTACCAGCCAAGCGCGTAGGAATCCGCGCGGCGACAGCCACCGCGACCATGGCGAGAGCAATCAGCGGGCCGGAATTGAGCTTTCGCTGTGCCATCCGTCGGGGCAGGGGTTGTGCGGCGATACCAAAGCAGTACCCAGATCGCCAGAGCAACCAGCCCGACCAGGGTGCTCGCATACTGCAGAATCCTGAACATCGGCGTAAGTCCCGCCACCGGAAGATTGATCTGCAGTCTGCAGCCAGGACCATCGCCACCATAACCAGTTGAGCGGATGGGTAAACGTATCCCAGACCAGGTGAGTGGCAATACCTAACGCGATGGAGAACAAGATGGCCGCGAAACGGGCAGGCCCACCGAACTTGAAGTTCCCGAGTTCGCCGCGCAACCTTCGCTGCACGCTGCTGGGGAGCAAAGTTGCGGCGGGCCGCTTGAGGGCGGCATGATACAGCCAGAGGGCGAAAATGGATGCCGGAAGCGTGAATTCGATCACGCCGGGGAACTGATGACCGAGGCTCCTGTAATCGGTGGTGCCAACGACATAGGGGAAATCTGGTGCCATGCTGCCCACGACGAACGCCGACCACACCAGGTTTAGCTCTGCGCAAGGGCAGTGCCGCGGCCACGTGGGATAGAGTGAAAGGCATAGATTGAAGCAGGTTTTATGAGGCCACGGTAGCAGACTTTCGAAAAAGCTGATCAGGAGTTGCCAGAGGCGACAGCTTGCGCGAATCGATCAAAACAGCCTTTCACCCGCAGTGTCAGTATAGCCGACTGCCCGACGCACACGTGTTCGGCGAGTACGTCACGCTCGCTGCGGGAACTGCTTAATCAGTTACAATCGTTTTCACAACTGAAACTCCAAGACTAACCTTATGAAGCGCGCTCCGCTTGCAAGCGGGCAATCACATCCAGTTCAGGAACCCAGCAGTCTTCCCGCGATTGCGGGCGGCGAGCCGATTCGTGCGCGTGACGACGAATCATTTTCGGTGCACCGGTAATTGGCGAAGCCGAGATAGCGTCGGTTACTGAGTGCTTGCGCAGCAAATGGATCGGGTTGGGCGGAAGAGTTGAGCGTTTCGAGCAGGAGTTTGCTCGATACAAGGGCGCACCCCACGCGGTCGCGGTCAGCAGCGGTACTGCGGCCATTCATCTCGCTTTGCTTGCCCTGGGAGTTGGGGCTGGCGATGAAGTGATCGCTCCGGCCATGACATTCTGCTCCACGATTCATTCCATCGTACACACTGGCGCGAAGCCGGTTTGGTGGACTGCAGCCGTTCGACCTTCAACATCGATCCGGCGCAAATCGAAGAGCGAATCACGTCACGCACCAAGGCCATACTGGTCGTCCATATGTGTGGCCGCTGTTGTGAGATGGACGCCATTCTCGAAATTGCCCGCCGTCACGGTTTGCGTGTCATCGAGGACTGTGCGCACGCCATTGAAGCCACCCATGGCGGCGTTCCTGCGGGCTTGATGGGCGATGTGGGCTGCTTCAGCTTTTACCCCACCAAGAACATCACCACGAGTGATGGCGGGATGGTGATCACTCGCGACCGGCAACTGTACGAGCGGGTTAAGATCCTGTCGCTTGCACGGCATGACGGCCGACGCGTGGAGCCGATTTGTGGGCGGACCCACCGGTTACGAAGTTGTTGCAGCGGGCTTCAAGTACAACATGACGGACCTGGCCGCATCCCTCGGCTTGCCGCAACTGGAGACCGTCGAGCAGCGTTGGCGGCAACGGGAGCAAGTCTGGCTAAGCTACACCGGCGCCTGAAGGAGCTTCCCCTGCTGCTGCCTCCGCCGCCGGCCGGCGACTCGACGCACGCCTACCATCTGTTCACGCCTCTTCTGGTTTTGGAGGAGATTGGGGTCAGACCGGCAAACGATCATCGCTGCGCTCGATGCGGAGAACATCGGCGTCGGCATCCACTACGTTCCAGTTCACAAGCAGCCTTATTACCGGGAGACAGTTCGGATTTGTCGATTCAGACTTTCCCAATGCATCGTTTGTGGGAGAGCGTACGATTTCACTGCCGCTCTCTTCCGCTACTTCAGAGCGGGACGTGGACGACATTGCGGCAGCGTTGACGCGCATTTTCCGCTACTACGCGGCCTCCGCCTGAATCCGGAACCCGAGCCGCAGCCCAGTCATGCGACCGTCTTCGCCTATCCGGCAGAAAGTAAGCGACCGTTGAGGACGCTTTTGAAGAATCGTCTTGCAAGATGCTTCCTCGCCTTTGCTTTTTTCAGCCTGTGTACGGTAGCGACGTTCGCGCAACAGGCGCCAGCCCCGGTGCCAGCGGCGGGACAGTCTCAAGACGCCCTTCCTCCTCCCGACCCCACCGTCCCCCATCCCAACGAAAGCAAGTTCTTCCTCCATCTGGCCCAAGACCAGAAGGACATCTGGACCAGTCCATTTCGCCTGAAGACCGCGGACTCCAAATGGCTGGTTCCCGTGAGTGGCATCGCGACCGGGCTCTTTGTAACCGATCCACAAAGTTCCTACGCCATGCGCTTGGACAACCAGCACGCGCTGAATATCGCATCTGACTCAGGTGTAGCTGTGGCAGTCGGTATGACCGGGGCCGCTTACCTATGGGGGCGCCTGGCCCACAATGAGCGTGCGCGCGAGACCGGTGTCCTGGCCACAGAGGCGATCATTAACGCCATCGGCGTAGACTACGCCCTCAAGGGCATGACTGGCCGGGAGCGGCCGCTCCCGTCGAACTTCCAGAATATCTTTTTTCACGGTGGGACCTCTTTTCCATCCGACCACTCCGCGATAACCTGGGCGTTCGCGGCAGTGGTCGCGCAGGAGTATCCCCATCCCGCGGCTCAGTTCGGAGCCTACGGGCTGGCGCTGGGAGTCAGCCTGGCTCGGGCCGCCGCCGACCAGCACTTCCTCTCCGATGTGTTTGTGGGTGGACTTCTCGGATATCAGATTGGCCGGCATATTTACAAAACACGGCACAATGCGAGCCTTGATGACGATCTGAAGATCGTGGCGGAGCAGACATCGGCGCCCCGCCCCGGCAATATCGGAAGCACCTACGTTCCTCTGGACAGCTGGATATACCCGGCCATGGAGCGTTTGATCGGCGGCGGGTACATTAACAGCGCCTTCATAGGGTTGCGGCCATGGACGCGAATGTCGTGCGCTCACATGCTCATTGAGATGGATAAGAACGTTGAGTACCACACCGACATACCATCGGAAATATGGAAGCTCAAGAAAGTACTCGATACTGAATTCGGGCCCGAAATTGCGGCGTGGGATGGAAGACCGACGGAAGCCATCGAATTGGACTCGATATACACCCGGGTGACGGACATAGCAGGCAGGCCGGTGAACGACAGCTACCACTTCGGTCAAACCCTCATCAACGATTACGGCAGGCCTTACTGGCAAGGGGTCAGCGATATCGCCGGGTTCAGCGCCCGTGCTAACGACGGGCGGTTCGCCTTCTACGTTGACGGGGAGTATCAGTACGCGCCCACGATTCCCGGGTACCCGCTCTCAGTTCGGGAGGTAATCGCGAACGTCGATCTAAATCCTCTGCAGCCGCCTACGCCAATCTCGGCGAACCAGTTTCGACTGTTGGACACCTATGCCTCGGTAAAATATGGCGGTTTGGATTTTTCGGTGGGGAAACAAAGCATGTGGTGGGGACCGGGTGAAAGCGGTGCTTTGTTGATGAGCAACAATGCCGCTCCGTTTTGGATGTTGCAAATCAACCGCACCGAGCCGACCAACATCCCGGGCCTGTCAAAATTCCTGGGGCCATTCGAGGCGTCAAACTACTTTGGCGCCCTCTCGGGACATCAGTTTCCCGTTGGACCGTATTTCTTTGGTCAAAAGATCAGTTTCAAGCCCACCGAAAATCTCGAGTTTGGATTCACTCGTAACGACGTGTTCGGTGGTCAAGGGCACGTACCGATTACCTTCGGCTCATTCTGGAATAGCTTCACCAGCTTTAACGACGTAAGTGCTGAGGTCAAGTTCTCGCGCAACGATCCTGGCGCACGCCACGCCAGCTTCGATTTTTCCTATCGACTGCCCTTTGTGCGACGGTGGTTGACGTTATATAGCGACTCACTGGTGCACGATGACGTCAACCCCGTCAGTGCTCCCAAGCGGTCTGCCGTCAACCCCGGGATCTACCTGACGCATTTTCCCGGTTTTCCCAAACTCGACTTCCGTGCCGAGGCCGTCTATACGGATCCGCCCACCCCAGCCAGTATTGGCGGACACTTCATATATTGGGAGGTCGTATATCACGATCTGTACCTCAACAATAAGTTCCTGATGGGAAACTGGATTGGCCGCGAGGGCAAAGGCTATCAAGCCTGGAGTACCTACCATCTCAGTCCTCAGAGCAGTATTCAAGTTGGGGTGCGCAACAGCAAGATCGCGAACGACTTCATTCCTGGTGGAAGTACACAGTGGGACTGGAACGTTTCAGCGATTCTCCGCGTTCGCAAAGATCTCGAGATCAAGTCTTTCCTGCAGTATGAAACCTGGTGGGTGCCGGTACTGGCGCCAACTCGGCAAACCGATTTCACTAGCTCGGTCCAACTCACCTGGTGGCCCAGCAGCGTTGGGATACGCAAAGCTTTCCACTAGGACACCGACGCCCTGGCGTAATTCGCGAGTCTTTTCCCTACATGAGTTTTCTGGCTCTCCACGTGAAGCGAGGACAGGCCCGTCTGCGCTGAAGAAGCCCAAGTCGAAATAGGTCCGTTTACAGGTAGCAAGGACTCCTGACTCAAAGGCCACCCCTCCAGGGTGGCTTATTTTGTTTGAGTTAAGTACAGCCACTCTAGTAAGTCAGCGACCGCTTATCGGTTCGGATGCAGTTGAAATCCGCAGTCCCTGGGCGAACATCGGAACAAAAATGCCCTCCGCAACCAGATCTTGAACGCACTCTGTAGAGGGCGAAGCTCCTAGCTGCGGATGGCATCATTAGGCCGCCTCACGGTCGAATATGACCCTGCCCTACAAAGATGCTGAGAGGTGCAGTGGCTGTGGCCGACTGAGAGTCGGCTACGTGCGCCGTAAACGCATAGACTCCCGCCGTATTTGGCGTACCAGAGATCACGCCACTCGAACTGTTTAGAGTCAGTCCGGGTGGGAGGCTTCCGCCGGATATGCTCCAAGTGTAGGCACCCTGACCACCTGTGGCTACCAATGTAGCCGAGTAGGGGAGTCCCTTCGTTGCCTGCGGCAAAGACGTTGTCGTAATTGTCAATTGCGTTATGGTAATGCTCAGTGCCTTGCTCCCGGACGTACCCAGGCTATCCGTGGCTTTCACCGTAAAGTTGAAAGCGCCGGTACTGGTGGGGGTCCCGGAAATTACCCCGCCTGAAGAAAGGGTAAGACCACCCGGCAATGCGCCGGCGGTTAGAGACCATGTGTACGGGCCTGTCCCGCCACTCGCCGCAAGGGTTTGACTGTAGGCGTCACTCACCGTGCCGCCAGGTAAGCTGCTGGTTGTGACAATGACACCGCCGCCGCTGGGGTCACAGATGCCCGCATTCAGGTAATTCGCAATCGGCGTAATCATGTCGCCGTAGGCTTGACCTGGAATCGTGGCCGTACTGAAGATGCGAGGTGATTGCTCGGGTTTGAGAGTATACGGACCTTCGTTTCTCCAGAGGCAGGACCCATCCGGTGTAACGGCGCCCATTTTTCTCGCCCACGAAGGCGTTCCACTGCTGCTCACGCAACTTGTGATGATATTCCCGCTAAGCGCCTCATAGTTGGTTCCATCCCAGATGAGAGACGGAGCAGTATATGTGTGTGCCGAGCGCCAGGTGGTGGAGTGCGTGGCGGTCGCAATCGACGCCCCGCCATCATAGAGGTTGTCGCCAAACGTGGTGACTAAGCCACTCGACCAGGCTTCGGTTGGGCTATCGTAGAAAGCCCAGTGTTCAATTCCCGTGATTACATACTTGCCGTTTACATCCTGCAAAGGCAAGATTTGTTGCCAGTCGGAGACCATTCCGTTGCCTTCATCTTGATGAAGGTTGTAGCAGGGATTACAGTCCGTGCTTGTATGGTAAAAGCTATCGGGATTCGCGGCAGAGTAGTCGGCCCAGATGATAGGCATGGACTTGCCGCCGGGCACGGACGAGGCGGCAATAACCCGCTGTGTCATCGCAATCCGGCCCCCCTGGCCTCCCGTTTCATACTGGTTCGGGTTGATGTAAAAAGCGTCGTAATAAGGCGCCATCGCCGTGTACATGTAGGACGGTCCGTCATAATTCGGCATTACGATGGGCGGATGGGGCTGCATAGCCGGCTGAGCCCACGCGGCTGCTTCTTCTTGCGAGTACTGCGCGGCAAAGTCGGCGCCAAAAGCGTGAGTGTCGCTCTTGATCGCCGCCGTGACCGGCCAGGGATCGTTGGGGAAAACGTGGCACGTCATCTTGGTTGCGGACGAGAGAGTATGCGTCCCGTTCTCGTCCAGGAATCCTGTGCCGGTTCCGTAGCAATTGTAGGACCCGTTGTGGATTGACGTTATTCCGCCGGAACAGCTCGTGTTCCACGTGGTGTAGGAGGTGGCCCACGCGTTGTTCAGTGCTGTGAGCGCCGCGGCTGCGGCGCTGGAGCCGCAATAGTTACTGGACGCCGGGTCCGCCGAGCCAGAGCAGCCATATTCATTCGCCAGAAAATCCCGCTCCGCGAACTTGGCATAGACTGCCTTGTCCGGATAGGTATAGCCACCATCCGAGCTGACGTTTTGAACGGGGTTGGCGTCGGTAATGATGACTCCAAAGTCGGCATGGGTCAGTACGCTGTTAACCTCGTACATCGTGTCGCCCTCTTCGACCATGATGAAGGGGTTGGCGCTGGTTACACATCGCTGGCCGACAGCGCACTGACTGTCGATGTTGGTGGTGGCCGCCAGGAAAGCCGCTGGAGCGTCCGGCTCGAAGGGATCAGGCATGCCACCCGTTGCCGGATGATAGAAGGTGTTCCCGCACACTTCGCCAGTAAAGTTGTGGTCCAGATTCTTGATGTGATACGGGTAATCGTCCCGCGTCATGTGCCATCCGGTTTGGAAGACCTGGATGGCTGGCGCCCCGCCTGAGGGCATGCTCGCCAAGTATCGGAAGCTGTATTGCCCAGCTGAGTTGAAACCTATCGACCGCAAACGGTCACTCTGCGCTTGCGCCCACGCGTTCCAGTTGGGGTATTTGTCAGGAACGGCGGTGGGGAACTCCGTACTGCGGGTGAGGTCTGAATTATCGACCAGTGAGGCCGCAGCATACTTACAAAACCCGGGACCACCGCCGGGTGCGGTCCAGTTCCAACCGTTCGAGGTGGGAGTGAGCTGCCACATGCTTTGGGCCCAGGTCGGCGATGCCACCAGGGCGAGCGCGAGCAGAATCAGAAAAGATCCGAGTTTCATTGTCGTGGTTTCAGAGCCGGTTTGCGTCAAAACGTACCTCCACGGGGAATTACCGGCAGTCAGGCACTTTTAGGCTTATCGCCGGGTAAGACTTTGGCGCTCTATTTTTGGCAGTAACGACACTGTAATAGGGCTACCGCATCTTTGGGTACTAATAATCAAACATTAGGTAAACCAAAGTAACTATATAGTTGGTTACCAAAGAGTCTGCGAAGTCAGGCTCCGTATTTGTCCTTAGCAAAGCCGACCTCGCAAAGGAAACGCTCCAATGGGTTAGCCGGCCTCTCTAAGTGATGGAAATCGACTTGGAAGCGACGCGCAAGTACTTGTATTACTGGCGTTTAGAGTCCTGCATTTCGAGGAATTTGGCGGTCAGAAGTACTGGCAGCTAGCTAGGAGAAGGGGTTCTGGGATTTTGCGGGTGATAAACGGCTGTCGGCGTGAGGAAGCACATCACACCCCGGATTCGAACGCCGGGTTGCGCGCAACGATGCCCCCGCGGTGAAGACTCAAGCTGCCTGTCCAGACCTTCGAGATTAGTACCCAGGGTGGCCGAAGGGGCCATCTTGAGCCGTGGGACGTGTCAAGCAAATTCCAACGCTATGTCACTGGTAGACATGTCGGACGAGATAGCACGTGAAGCGTCCGCCGCCGGCGGCCTACGATCTATCCCGCCAATATCGTGCGGACCCAGAAGTCCAAACGCCCAGGTTGGATTCGGGTCGGCGGGTTAAGCATCTTCAATTAGTCATCCGTCATGACACGTGTATGGCGCATTTCTATGCTGATCCCGGGTGGCATTCGGCCGTAGCGCCTAGTCGGCGAAGCTTAGCGGACTGACTTCCGAGTTGCCGACCAGGCGACCGCAACTGCTGCTTTTTGCCCGTTGTGTGCAATTTTGCTCAGTTTTCTTTTTCGCGGGATGGCAACATCATCTGCTTGAAAACCTGTACGGACTCGTTCACCCGTGTTCCGACTGTCGGGAGGACGTGAGAGCAGGGACAGATTGCCAATGCTGGCTTTGAAAGCAACGTCCCACGCCGGAGTCGCCGTACTCGCACCAGGGAAGGTCGGAATCTATGAGTGTTCATCTTGTAAATCCCAGCGACAATTCTTTTGGTACTGCCGTCATTACCCCGCGATGGTTGTTTGTCCTTGCGGCAGCCACCCCTCAAATAGCCGGGGATCCCATTCTCGTCGACGAATCCCTGGAGTCGATTGCGCCGGAGAGCATCATGCCGGGAGATATTGTAGGCATCAGTGTGCATACCGGAAATGCCCTACGTGGCTATGAAGTCGGCCGCATGGCACGCGAGCGTGGCGCCTGGGTAGTCTACGGCGGCATCCACGCTACGCTTTACCCCGAAGAGGCGTTGCTGATCGGCGGCGCCCACGCGGTCGTAAAGGGAGATGGCGATATAGCGTGGGGCAAGGTCGTGGCCGATTGTCTCGCTGGCAAGCCAGCCTCTGTTTATGAGGGCGGACGGATTGAAGGTAGCCAGTTCCTGGCCGCGCGCTGGGACCTGATGCCGCGTGACAAGTATATGTGGGCCTCGGTGCAGACCATTCGCGGATGTCCAAAGCATTGCTCTTTTTGCAGCGTGTGGCGGACCGATGGACAAAAGCCGCGCCAACGGCAGTATCAGAGCGTGATTGACGAAATCGTTGAACTTCGCCGCATCGGCTTCCGGTTTATTGCCCTCGCCGACGATAATTTCTATCCCGTGACGTTGACCGATCTGCGGCTGGCCCGGGAGCAAAACAATATCGCCAAACTGGAGGAGTTGACGAAGATCCGCGCGGAGCGTTTCCAACTCATGGAAGAGCTGGCAAAACTGCCGGGAGATATGGTGTTTTACACCCAGATCACGATGGAGGCGGGTGAGGACGGCGAGTATCTGGATGCTATGCGGAGGGCCAATATCAAGGGTGCGTTGGTGGGGGTCGAAGCAGTAACCCCGGAAGGGCTCAAAGCGGTCTTCAAAGACTTCAACCAATCTGGCGAGGCCCTGGAGAAGCAGTTGCTAACCTTCAAACAGCATGGCGTCCATGTCCTTGGTTCGTTCATCTTTGGTCTGCCGACAGATAAGCCGGCGACATTCGACGCGACGGTCGAGATGGCACTGAAGGCGGAAATAACTTTTGCTCAATTCGTCATGATGACGCCGTTTCCGGGGACTGTCGACTTTGCACGCTGGGAGAAAGAGCAAGCAAAGAAACCCACCATGGTCGGAAATGTGCCGATCACTCGGTACTGGCTGATCCCGGCGGAGACTCGGCCGAAGATGTTCACGCCTCATCCCTCGATGAGCTCGGAGGAGATTGGGGAACGCACACAGAAGGTTTGGGACCGGTTTTATAACTGGAAGGCTATCTGGCAAAGGTCAGCCTGCGCTCCAGGTCTGCGGTCCAGAATCGCTTTCGTATTCCTTTCGAAGCTCTACCGGCAGATGTATGCGGGAACTGGAATTTCGACCGATAGCGCCCGCAGAAAGAAGTCCCGGAGATGGGCCCGGTGGACGGCGAGGCAGTGCAGAAAGTTATTCCAAGCAAAGCCAATGCCTGAGCTTCAATCGCCAGCCTGGGAACCGGCGTTTGCATCCTCTCTGCTCCGTAGGCCCGCGTTTCTGCAGAACGACCGCGATAATGAGACGGGGAGCTTTACGGTGATTGCGAACGGCTGAAGCCCTTGTTGGGCTGGGATTCACAACATAGACCATTAACACCCCTGCTAGGGGGTGTGGCCATGCACTGTGCCCAAAGGTGGCTTCTCGGAAGTTGGCCGCGGCCAAAATCGACCTGTCGTGTCCGAGTAATGGGCAAACCGGCGCTTATGTTTGAGGACGCGGCAGCGTTCACTGGATGGCGCGTGGGCCGGTGTTTGTTACTATGGCGGAGAGCCGTTGCATGGGTACAAACGTTGGTTTGAACCGGCGGTACGCGAGGCGGGCTTCAAGGAGTTCACTTGGTACCGCCTGCGTCTACGTTCGCTAGCCGGTTAGCAATGCCGCGGTCGACCTCGCACAGTGGTGGAAGTGATGGGGCATCAGCAGATTCAGATGACCACGCGCTACGCTCATCTAGCCCCGGCCCACACGCTGGCGGCTGTTGAGCGGCTGGTAGCTAACGCTCCACAAACTCTCCAAGCCGGTGAGGCGGAGGCCGTACAGGATGAGCCAAGTGTCACCCTGACTGCCACAGCGCCAGAGGAAGTTCGACGCATTGCCATGAATTACATTTAAAAATCGCATAATGCGTGTATTAAGCCCAATTTTGGGCCTGTAGCTCAACGGTTAGAGCAGGGGACTCATAATCCCTTGGTTGGGGGTTCGAATCCCTCCGGGCCCACCACTCCCCACATCCGGAGCGCCCTTGAATTGGCTGAACACTGTGTTCGGTTTCGATGGGCATCGCACCTCGCTGGGTCGCGAACTGATTGCTGGACTGACGACGTTTACCACCATGTCTTACATTGTGGTAGTCAACCCAGCCATTCTCTCCACGGCCGGAATCCCGGCAGGCCCATCGTTTGTGGCCACGGTGCTGGTGGCCGCGTTCGGCTGCTACCTGATGGCGTTTTACGCCAACCGTCCTTTTGCCATAGCGCCATACATGGGCGAAAATGCGTTCATCGCCTTCACGGTCTGCAAGCTCTTGGGTTTTCGCTGGCAAACGGCGCTGGCCGCTATTTTCATCGCCGGGGCGGCGTTCATCCTGATGACCATCCTGCGTTTGCGGCAGTGGGTGGTGGAAGGAGTACCAACCTCGCTACGCTACAGTTTCGCTGTGGGAATCGGACTGTTTCTCACTTTCATCGGGCTGAACCAGACCGGATTGGTGACTCTCGGTGTTCCCGGTGCTCCAGTGCAGGCTGGACATCTAACCTCGCATCCCGCGCTGGTAGCCATGTTTGGCTTTGTCTTGATTGCCATTCTGGTGATCCGGAAAGTTCCCGGCGCGATCCTCATCGGCATCGTGATCACGGCGGTGGTAGCGTTTGTTGCCAAGATAGCCTCGCCGCCACACGGTCTGGTCAGCATGCCGCCGAGTCTTGCTCCCATCCTGTGGCAGCTCGACTTTCGCGGCGCGCTTACCTGGCGCGCGTTTCCTGTGGTGCTCACCATCTTCATCATGGCCTTTGTGGATACCATGGGCACTCTGATCGGGCTTTCGGCGCGAGCCGGTTTCCTCGACGAAAGTGGGCAACTGCCCCAGATCGAGCGGCCGATGCTGGTGGACGCGATCACAACTTGCATCGCTCCCGTGCTCGGTACCACGACTGCGGGCGCCTACGTTGAGTCGGCCACCGGAATTGAAGCTGGCGGACGAACCGGGTTTACCGTCTTCGTAACTGGAAGTTGTTTCTTGCTGGCTTTATTCTTCGCGCCTTTTGTGGCGTCCATCCCCCCGCAGGCGTACGGGCCGGCACTGATCATCGTCGGTTTGTTCATGCTTGCCCCAATTACTCACATAGACTTTGCCGACTATACCGAATCCATTCCGGCATTCGCGGTGGTCTCCCTGATGGCCTTTACCTTTAATATCGCGATCGGAATCTGCGCCGGTTTCGTGCTTTACCCCATCTGCAAGCTGGTAGCCGGAAGGGCGAGCCACCTGAGGCCCGGGCTCTGGGTACTCACCGCTCTTTCGTTGCTGTTCTTTGTCTTTTATCCCTACAGCTAATCGGTGTGGAAATTCATCAGCCGCCTCGCGGCGACAGGTGATAGGCCACCGCGTCCAGCCGTAGTAAATCAGAAGTGGGAAATCCCGAGTCGGCTTCGGCGGACGACAGACGTCTCCGCAACAGCCGCTTCATCCGCGTCCGCGAACGACAAAAAAAATCCGCAGCTACGGTCATTCTTGATGGCCGCAACTGCGGAATGAGTACTCTGAAATCGTGAAACCTATAGGTTGATCTTGCGGCGCAAAATCCCTGCCAGGCCCAGCAGACCGCTACCAAACAATACGATACTGCCCGGTTCCGGCGTCGTTCCGGCGCCACCGGACAGGGTCGCACTCCCGCCGTCGTCAAAGGCGATCGAGCCGCCGCCTCCTGGAATGGTGTTTTGCAGGATCATCTCGAGCTGAAATCCTCCGCCCTGGGCAGCGATACTGCCAAAGGAGAACGTCCCGCTGAACTCCATATTTTGCCCACAGAAACCGCAGTCCGGAACGGTAATGCTGCCGATTTCCGTGCCATTGACGAAGTACGCGACGGTTTCGTTGTTGCCGCCGCCTAGAACGTCGTTAACCATGAAGTCATACGACAGGCTGCTGATCGACCCCTGGCCGGTACTGAAGACGGGAGATTTCACGAAATCGCCGGTCGTCCACATATAGAAGGTCATGCCGCCGGCAGGAAGGGTTCCGCAGCCGTTGGTAGCGCTGCAGAAGTCATCGCCCGCGGCCGGGAACGGCTCGGTGACGTCGCTGGCGCTGGCGATGACGGCGCTGGCGCAGCATACCGCTAGAACCAGGGCCAGATTTGCAAAAAACAGCTTTTTCATAAGACATTTCCTCCAAACCACTACTCCAGATGGAAGCGCTGCTCGCGGCAGAAACCGCGTGCGCTAGCCATCGATAATTTCGCAATTTTGTTTCCAACGTAAGCGATGGAAAGTATGGTGTAACAATGCTGGGAGATGCACGGACTTGCAACAAAGTGTGAGGGATTTTCCACTATCGTTATAGGCGGCACAGCACAAAAGTAGCTTATGATAGTCAGGCCATTTTGTGAGGACAGCCCCTTGTCAAGATACTCATTTGTCGAAAACCTGCTCAGCCAAGTAGAAATTCCGCGTGACGGAACCCTGAGCCGCACCATTCATCGCGACGATTATGTGAAGATTGTCCTCTTCGGCTTTGCTGGCGGGCAAGAACTATCGCAGCACACGGCCGCCGCGCCGGCCATCCTGGAGATTCTCCAAGGGGATGCCCGCGTTACCCTGGACAGCGAAGAGAAGGAATTGTCTGCAGGCTCATGGGTCTACATGGAAGCCAATCTTCCTCACGCGGTGTATGCGCGGACTGACGTGGTGATGCTGCTGACCATGCTGACTGGAGCAGCGGCGAAGTGACTCTGCGCGGAAGCGCAGTGAACAGCCCGGAAGCACCTCGTGCCCGATACGATCCAACCTGATTCCGTAATGCTTCCCCCGAACGTGATATTCCGCGATGCGGAAACGGCACGGCGAAACCTCACCCACATTCACCAAATAGTTCCAGCTGGAGTATGGGAATCATTGGGCGATTTGCTCCCGAGTTCGTCCAATCCCGATGCAGCCGTCAATCAGTTTGAACGGTTGGTGGAGTCGGCTTCGCCCGATTTGCTGCGCCTGCTGGAGAAACATCGGTTCTTGATTCACTATGCAATTGTTGTGTTTGCTGCCAGCTCCTGGCTGGGCGAGACACTGATTCAGAACCCTGATCTGTTTCAGGGCTTCGTTCGCGACAAGAGCCTGGACCGCACCCATTCGCGCGAGGAATTTCAGGAGAGCTTTGCTCGGATACGCTCGCGCTCATTTGAAACCGATCCGGCGACACTGCTGGCGCGGTTTAAGAAGCGTGAATACGTGCGCATCATGTCGCGGGATGTGTTGGGAGTCGCAAGCCTGGCTGAAACGACGGCCGAAATTTCCGCACTCTCAGACGTCTTGGTCGATGAAGCTTTGCGCGAAGTTCACTCCCAGATGCAGCACCGCTACGGCTCGCCGCAACATCTTGACCCGGAGGGTCGCTTGACCGATTCGCGCTTTGCCGTGCTGTCTCTGGGCAAGCTCGGCGGCAACGAACTGAACTACAGCTCCGACATTGACCTGCTGTATCTCTACGACGGCGGTGTCGAACCGCCAGGAGCGGAGATCCCCAACCGGGAATACTTCATCCGCCTGGCGCAGCAGATCACAGAACTGCTCTCGCGTCATACTCGCGAGGGGCAGGTCTTCCGAATCGATCTGCGCCTGCGTCCCCAAGGCAACGAAGGGGAGCCCGCAGTTCCGTTGCCCCATGCGATCCACTACTACTCCCATGCAGCTCATGATTGGGAATTACAGGCCATGATTAAGGTGCGCCATTCCGCCGGCGACCTGGGGTTAGCGCGTGAGTTCGTGCGCCGGGTACAGCCGTTCGTTTATCGGGACGAGCTGAACTTTCGCGCAATCAAGACAGCGCTCGCTTCGCGCGAAAAAATCGGAAGCCGCCGCCGTCAACGCGTGCTGAAGCAAACGGGCCAGGATGGCATCGATGTGAAGATCGACCCCGGGGGAATTCGCGATATCGAGTTCCTGGTGCAATGCCTGCAGCGTGTCTACGGTGGAAGCGAATCGTGGCTGCGGTCGCGGGGTACGATGTTTGCGCTTCAGAAGCTCTACGACAAGGAACACATCGGCAGCAAGGACTTTCATAACCTGACCAACGCTTACCAGTTCCTGCGCAATCTGGAGCACCGCCTGCAACTACGTCACGGCCAACAGACGCATAGGTTGCCGGAATCTCCGTGGGAGCTTCAGGCCCTGGCCCGAAGTCTGGCGAGAGAAGGTACGACCGCCCCAACCCCCGAAGAGTTTCTGGCCCACGTGCGGAGGCGCATGTCGGCGGTGGCGGAGATTTATCAACGAGTCGTCTACCAGGAGCAGAGCCAGGACCGCGGCATGCCCCAGGAGTTTCAGTTGCACCCGGGAACTCCTGCCACGCCTGAGAGTTCCTACAGCCAGATGATGCAGCGGCTCGCGGTCGATTCGCCCAAGCTGAGGGAAATAGCCGGTACGCCCGAGTTGTCGCAACATGCCCGGCGTAACCTCGATCGGTTCCTTAGCTCAGCGGGAACTACGTCGGAGCGATATGGCGCAGTGTTGCGCTCGCCTGACGCAGTGAGCAGGGCACTGACCATCTTTGAGTTCAGCGAGTATCTCACCGATATATTGGTCCGTCATCCGGCGGAGGTGTCGCTGCTGCTGCGAATTGATGAAGCCCCGATGTCAGGCGCGGGCAAATTGTTCGGCGAGGAATCGCCGTGCGCAAGCGACGAAGTCGATCCGGTGTTCGCGTACCTCGCCGAGGAAAAAGTCGATCGCTCCGAGGCTGCCGCGATCCTGCGGAGACACTACCGTCGTCGGACGTTTGTCTCCGGCACCCGAGATCTTTTCCAGCTGCGCGAGGTGTTCGATTCCCTGAGCGAGAACACAGCCGCTGCCGAAGCAGCTATCCAAGCCGCTCTGGCCATCGCTGGGGCGCCCGCAGGATTCATGGTTATGGGACTCGGAAGGCTGGGCGCTCGCGAGTTCGATCTCCTGTCGGACGCCGATGTCCTCTTTGTTTGCGACGAAGGCTGCGTCAAAGCGGAGGCGCAGCGGGCGGCGGCGCACATGATGGACGCCTTAACGTCATATACGCTCGACGGCACCGTCTTTCCTGTAGATGCTCGACTGCGCCCCCATGGGCGGGAGGGCGAATTAGTCGTCACCCCAGCGCAATTGGCCGCATACTTCCGGGACGAGGCAAAGCCATGGGAAGCGTTAACGTACCTCAAGCTGCGCTATGTTGCGGGTGATCGCGAAGTCGGCAATCGCGCGTTGGAAGCGGTACGTAAGGGGATTGCTGAGATCGCGATGCGGCCGCATTTCGATGCGGAATTGAGGGATGTCCGCAGCCGGCTGGAGCGAAGCGAGGGTACGGCGAACTTCAAGACAGGCCCCGGTGGAAGCTATGATCTCGACTATCTGGTGGGTTCGCTACAGGCGCGGCATCAACTATGGCTGACGGGTTCGCTACAGGTGCGGTTGAGTCTCTTGAATGAGCATGGATTGCTGTCAGCCGCCGAACATGACCAACTCGGGCAGAGCGCACTGTTTCTGCGCACTCTCGAACACTTGATCCGCCTGGTGACGGGTCGAACCCGAAAATGGCTGCCGGTCGCCGAGCACCCGCATCGGGCTGTCCAGAAGCTGCTCTGGAGAGTGCTGCGTGCAGAGGACAGCTTCGACCCCGACATGCGTTTGGCTGAAGTCCTGCGCCAGACCAGGTCCATCTACGGCCAACGTGGTATGCAGTAACCTGACTTTTCGTTGAAGCCCCTCGGCTGCGGTGATAACGTAAAGGGTTCGGACTATCTCGGCGACTTGTTCCGGTCCGACGTGGTGAGGATGCCAGAGATGTGGCAGTTTCGGTTTCCCTGAGGGTGTTCGCGCTAGCTTGGCTTGACTGGGGCCTCCTGATCCGGACACGCGTCTGTTTTTAGTTTTGACCCTTTTGATACCCATTCTCCTTGAGGTGCTTTGTGGCGGCTTCTTACAATGAAATTCCTTTACCCTCCAGCGGGACCAAGATCACTTACGAAAACGGTAAGCTTGTTATCCCTGACAATCCAATCATCCCTTTCATCGAGGGCGACGGCACCGGCCGCGACATCTGGAAAGCGTCCGTACGCGTATTCGACGCTGCGGTCGAAATTGCCTATAGCGGCAAACGGCGGGTCGCCTGGTACGAAGTTTTCGCGGGCGAGAAAGCCATGGATCGCTTCAAGACCTGGTTGCCCGATGACACGGTCGCGGCTTTCCGAGAGTTGCGCATTGGAATCAAGGGTCCGCTAACGACTCCGGTCGGCGGCGGCATCCGTTCGCTTAATGTCGCGCTGCGCCAGATCCTCGATCTCTATGCCTGCGTCCGTCCGGTTAAGTACTACCAAGGCATTCCTTCGCCCGTAAAGCATCCAGAGCGGATGAATATCGTCATCTACCGCGAAAACACCGAAGACGTATATGCGGGTATCGAGTGGAAGCAGGGAACACCCGAGGCGAAGAAACTGATCGACTTTCTCAACAACGAAATGCTCTCTGGTACCAACAAGCGGGTTCGTGAGGACTCTGGCGTAGGTATTAAGCCAATCTCCGTTACGGGCACTAAGCGGCTGGTACGCATGGCGATCCAGTACGCGTTGGCCAACCATCTCAAGTCGGTGACCCTCGTGCACAAGGGCAACATCCAGAAGTTCACGGAGGGCGCGTTCCGCGAGTGGGGATATGAGTTGGCCACGCACGAGTTCCGAGACCAAGTCGTCACCGAACGGGAGAGTTGGATCATCGACAACCTCGATAAGAATCCGAGCCTCTCTGTTGAAGATAACGCCAAGATGGTCGAGCCCGGTCTGGAATTTGCCCAGCAGGACTTCCGCGATGCGCTCTACGAGGAAGTTAAGGGTGTAGTCCAGAGTATCTATGCCTCCCACGGAAAGGGAGCGTGGAAGTCGAAGCTCATGATCAACGATCGCATCGCTGACAGCATCTTCCAGCAGATTGTTACTCGTCCCGATGAGTACGCGGTATTGGCGACGCCCAACCTGAATGGCGACTACATTTCGGACGCGGCAGCAGCCCAGGTCGGAGGACTTGGAATTGCCCCGGGCGCGAATGTCGGAGACCAGCACGCCATATTCGAGGCCACGCACGGTACAGCCCCGAAGTATGCCGATAGGGACGTGATCAACCCTGGCTCGGTCATGTTGTCCGGTGTGATGATGTTCGATTTCATGGGTTGGCACGAGGCGGCTCGCCTGATCGAAGGCTCTCTGGAGCGCACCATCCTGCAGAAGAAGGTGACCTATGACTTCGAACGCATGTTGGAAGGCGCAACCAAGGTCAAGACCAGTGAGTTCGCGTCGAGCATGATCCAGAACATGGCGCCAGCAGCCGAGCTTGTAACGAAGTAACTGGCCCAAGCGGCATCAGGCGTGGAGCCACACAAGAGCCAAGGTAGAGCGGGCCGTATTCGCCCGCGTCTCCGCTGATGGTCCTGGAGAACCTCTCTGCCAATCAAGGATTCACGCTGTGACATATTTTCATTACTCAAATACTGTGAGGCATCATGCGAAAAAAGGTAACTGTAGTCGGCTCTGGCAATGTGGGCGCCACCGCGGCGCATTGGATGGCGTCTAAAGAGCACTGCGACGTCGTGTTGATCGACATCATCGAAGGCGTTCCGCAAGGCAAGGCCCTCGACCTGCTCCAAGCGATGCCGATCGAGAAGCGCGATTCCTACGTACTTGGTACCAACGACTACGCCGACACGGCGAACTCAGACATCGTAGTCATAACGGCAGGAATCCCGCGAAAACCGGGTATGAGCCGCGACGACCTACTGAACACTAACTTCAAGATCATGAGCGATGTGGTGAGCAAGGCCGTGCAGTACTCGCCCAATTGCATCTTGATCATCGTTTCAAACCCGCTAGACGCCATGGCGCAGGCTGCTTACAAACTAAGCGGATTCTCGCGCAATCGCGTGATCGGCATGGCCGGCATTCTTGACTCAGCCCGCTTCCGTACCTTCATCGCCAGGGAACTGGACGTTTCCGTCGAGAACGTGACTGCTTTTGTACTCGGCGGCCACGGTGACACCATGGTTCCGCTGCCGCGTTACTCGACCGTGGCCGGCATTCCGATCACGGAGTTGATGGACGCAGCTACCATCGAACGTCTGGTGCAGCGCACCCGCGACGGCGGTGCCGAGATCGTAAAGCACCTCAAGACCGGAAGCGCTTACTACGCACCATCCTCGGCCGTCACCGAGATGGTGGAGGCCATCCTGAAGGACAAGAAGAAAATCGTTCCCTGTGCCGCTTACCTCGAAGGCGAGTACGGCATCAACGGCCTATTCGTCGGCGTGCCGTGCAAGCTAGGCTCGAATGGTATCGAGAAGATATTTGAGATCAAGCTGACTCCGGAGGAACAGGCCGCCCTGCAGAAGAGCGCCGACTCAGTGAAGGAGTTGGTCGCGGTCATAGGGGTATAGCGCTTAGCCGCTCAAGTGCAGTTAGACGGTGTCCCACCCGGTCGCTTTTGCGGCTGGGTGGGATTCCTATTGTCAGCCTCAAAAGTCCACCGAGATCCTGGTGGCCTGCAGATTGTCCCCGTCATACTCGCCAATCAGGTTGCCGTTCAGGTCGTACACGAAGATATCCTCGGTACCGGTGAAACTGTTGTTGTCTGTGCCCATCTGGATGACGTCGTGGAAGACCACATAACCCAGCAAGTTGCCGCCGTCGTCAAAGTACCAGGCCATATGCTTCAATTTGTAGGTGTTGGGCGTGGCGGCGGTCCATATACCCTGGCAAACGTTGTCCTCGGCTGGATTGGTGCCGTCAATGAAGAGCTCGTTGCCGTCAGCATGCCAAGTGTCAAAGTATTGGTCAACTAGCTGACCCTGGTAGTAGTCCGAAACCTGCCAGAGGCCGACGATGCGTGACGTTCCGGCTTGTAGTTCGGCGCTGGCAGTTGGCACAGGCATTCCCTGCATCGTCGGCCGGGAGTTTCCGGAAGTTGCGCCCGCTCTTTCGCGCGCACCCTTCATCAATGACAAGAGCTTTGTGTGGTCGCAGGCCGCCGCGCTCTGCGTGAACAGGTTGAAGCAGGCTACGGCGGCCACTAACACCAGCATACGGTTCTTGGTTGTCTGACCTAGCATGTCTATTTCTCCTCGTTGTTTAGGTTTGGTGAGCCAGGGTCCCCAGCATGAAGTTGGACTGCCTTCTGTAAAGAGTTGGGACAAACCAGTACGGCACCAGACGTCGTCTCCTGGAAATGAAGCTGCCCCACCTCAACCCAGCGATAGATCCAACGCGATGGCACGGCGAACAGCGACGCCGCTGCGTCTGGAGTCAGCATGGCGACTCCGGCTGGGCACTCCGTGCAGGTTGCCGCATGGGTTGCTTGGCTCGATCGAAGTACGAAGGTCTCGCTCGTCTGGATTGTGACCTCTCGTCTTCGGATCAGCTTCACTGGTTCTTCCCCTTTTCCGTTGCGACCATCCCGCTTCGCGGGAGCCCTCTCACAACTGAAGCGGATTATGCGGAGCGGACCGCTAAATTGTCTTGAGCGGCGTGTTAGGATTTCCTAGATTTTGTTAGGCTCCACTCTCGTTTGACCGCATGGCCATGGAAACTAAGGAGTTATACGAGTTCGGGCCCTTCCGCCTGGAAGCTGCACGGCGCCGCTTGACCCGCGACGGTGAGGTCCTGCCGATCAATTCAAAAGCTTTTGAAACCCTGCTGGCGCTAATCCGCAACCATGAGCGCATCATGGCGAAGGACGAATTGATGCAGGCGGTATGGCCCGATAGCTTCGTCGAGGAAGTTAATCTCGCGCAGAACGTCTCGGCGTTGCGCAAGGTGTTCGGCGAGACCCCGGGCGAGAATCGGTACATCGCCACCATTCCCGGCCGTGGCTATCGCTTTGTTAGCGACGTGAGCGTCGTACAAGATGGCGACAGCGAGATATTAGTGCAGCGTCAAACCACGACCACAGTGGTGGTGGAGGAGCAAGCGGATGATGAGTTTGCCAGCACTAACGCCGGGACCATGCCGGCTTTGCCAGCGTCTCCCGTCGGGCTCTTTCACTCCGGCAAGGCGATATGGATCAGCTTAGCGCTGGCGACCGCGGTCGCCGTGGCGGGTTGGTACGTCTGGAGGCGATCGACCGCAGCAAAAGAGACACCTCCCCTTTCCATCGCGGTGCTGCCGTTTCAGGCGCTGACTTCTCCGGGTGATCAATACCTGGGACTCGGCATGACCGATGCGATCATCACAAGGCTCAGCAATATTCAGCGGTTGAACGTCCGGCCCACCAGTTCGGTGCTCCGTTATGCCGGCACGAAGACGGATCCGTTGCAGGCTGGCCGCGAGCTAGGGGTGGACTCCGTGCTCGATGGCAAGGTGCAGAAGTCAGACGACGTGATTCGTGTGACCGTACAGATGCTCGACGTGAAGGATGGTCGTCCACTCTGGGCCGAAACCTTCGACCAGAACTTCACTAACGTGTTCAGCTTCGAGGATTCTATTTCCCAAAAAGTTGTTGCGGCACTGCCAGTGCGCCTTGCCGGCCCGGAAAAGAGACAGCTCGCCCGCAATTACACGGACAACGCCGAGGCATATCAGAATTACATCAAGGGACGTTACGAGGAGTTTCGCTTCACGCCCGAAGGTCTCAACGCAGCCATTGGATATTTTGATCGCGCCATCGCCCTCGATCCTGCGTACGCCCTTGCTTATGCGGGCTTGGCCGACGCTTACACTACCGCATCGGAAGACTCTCTCTCTCCGCGCGAAGCGCTTCCCAAAGCAGAGGCGGCGGCGCGTAAGGCGGTAGCGCTGGACGACGATCTCGCCGAGGCCCATGCCGCTCTGGGTCATTCACTGCTGCATCAGTGGAAGCTTGCCGAGGCCGGAAAGGAATTTCAGCGCGCTCTGGCCCTGAATCCCAACAATACCGCCTTCTACTTTACCTACGGCGAATACCTCACGGCGCTGGGACAGTTCGATGCCGCCATCGCCGAAGTGAACAAGGCGCTCCGACTGGATCCCCTCTCCGCCGAAAGCTACATGATGCTGGCGTGGGCGAACTATCTGCAGCACGACTACGACGGCGTCCTGGCAGCCGGCCAAAAGGCTTTGCAAATCGATCCTGACTACATGCCGGTTCTCTGGTGTATGGCCAGCGCCCACATGTCCCAAGGTAAGTATCCTGAGGCGATCATGGAATTTCGCAAGGCGGCGGAGGTGAGCAACAACGATCCAATAGCACTGTCCGGGATGGCATCCGCATACGCTCGCTCGGGCAATCATGCCGAAGCGCTGCGAACCATCGAAGGGATAAAGCAGATGAGTGCGAAGAAATATGTCGCGCCCTTGACCATTGCCTTGGCCTACGGCGATCTGGGAGACAAGGACCAGGCCTTCGCCTGGCTGGGCAAAGCCTACGACGACCATTCGGAATACCTATTGTGGCTCAATTACGATCCAAGCTTCGACTCTGTTCGTTCCGATCCTCGCTTTCAGGGTTTCGCACGGAAGGTCGGCACACAAGTACGGTGAGCGAGTTCCTGAAGGGCCGGTGGCGATTAGCGCGGACTTACTGGTTCCGTTGACGGCTCTATGCTATTTTCTTGGCAACCAGGCGACAGGTATCAACCCACGCTGATTTGCTGCGAGGCGCGGTCATACAGGCTTGGTGAAAGGTGGAAACAAGCAATGTGCCGGTGTTGGCTTCTGCTTCTTGCATGCTTGTTGGTGTTCCCGGCCGTCACGGCCGCTCAGGCGGATGACGAGCAACAAGCGGAGACTGCGCTGAAAAGCAGCGAGAAGATCTCTACGGCGCTGGCGACGGTCACTAGCACGGCCATCTCTCCGCTGGTCGGGGTATGCGTTATTGGGGCATGGCAGTACTATCGCACGCCGAAGACCCAGCGGGAGCAACTCCCGCTGATCCAGAAACCAAAATTCTGGATACCGATCATGATTCTTCTGGTGCTCATTTTCATAAAAGACACCTTCGGTGGATTCGCGCCGCTCATCAAAAAGCCATTGGACGCAGCGGAAGTTCTGTTTGTCAATCATGCAGCCCTGGTGCTGGTCGCCTTTCCCTTTGTGTTCGAGCAGGTTGCACGCGTCATGGGTTTTACTTCCTGGAAAGGATTGTTGGCCTACATTTTCAGCGGGCCGGTGGTATATGCTGCCACGCGCCCAAACAAGCGGTGTACATCATGCTTTCAGCATTGCGGCGGCGGTCTTGTACACAGTTGTCGGTATAGGTGTCACCTTCGTTGTCTGGTTGGTGGGACACTCCTTCGATGTGCTCGCCATGATCAGTCCGTTTCCGTTCCTCGACTTTCTCCTGAAGGCGGCACGCAACACAATCTTCGCAATTCTTGCGATTACAGCTTTGCTCAGTCCCAAACTTGGTCTGCTGCTCTCCGCCGGGGTTATCGTGGTCAGCTTCCTGCTGTTCGGGTGGGCCTTGCGCCTGTCATTTTTTGGAACCGTTTTTGCGTGGAGTCTCCTCCGTGCCTTGGTGATGCATGAGCAAGTACGGCCCAGTCCCGGTGACGTAGTGACTGCTTTTACGGCCCGGATCAACAAGCTGCCGCGCAGGACGTACGGGTACCTGTCGCTCTCTGACGATGGAACCCTCGTTTTCTGTTACCGCCGATTCCTGGTTGGGCTGAAGAGCACGATTAAGGTCGGCCGCGCACAGGGCTTTGCCGTGGGCCAGGGTGTATTTTTCCCATCCGTGATCGAACCCATCGAATCGACGGACAAGCATCATGTGGCGTTTCGTCTTCTTCCTACCTACCGTGGCTCCGAAGAGAGCATACGAACGTGTCTGTCGTTGGCTGAGGTGTGCGATCTGCGTTGGACCAAGGGCCTTCGGTCGTTCTGGAAATTCGTGACCGATGGAGGAGAATCTACGGTGAGCGCGCAGGGGGCAGCGAAGTAATTCTGAGCTGGGATCTTGCGGCCAGACTGGGCATGCCCGGCGCGACTGGCCGCGTCGGCTTTGCTTACCGATCCGAGGCAGGTTTCGTCATCGCACCCTCCGCGACAGCCCAATAGGCGGCCAGGCTTTCGGTTAAGGGTGCCTTTCTGGCTCCGAGTAGAGCCGCAATCGAACGCAACATCATTCCAGCCGCGATTCCTGCCTGTAGCGTTCTGACTTGGGCGCTGGGAAAGTGTTTTCGCGCATATCGCAACATGTTAACGTACCAGAACAATTGTTTATCGCGGAACGACAGACGCCGCACACTGTGTGCACCGCTATGGCGGAATCGAGCGGTCGGGCAATACATGATCTTTCCGCCCTTCTCCAGCAGCCGCTTGCAGAAATCAACATCCTCGAACCACACCGGCAAGAACTGTTCGTCGAACCCGCCGGCCGATTCCCATGCCACTCGCGTGATCGCAAGGCATGCCCCGGCCGGCTGTTCGACCTCCTGTTGCTGTGAATAGTCGGCATCGAGACACCGATAACGTCGGTTCACTGGATTGCGCGGCCAGAGTCGGTTTACCAGCATCACCTCGCAGAGCAAGCCGGCAAGAGTTGGCAGCCGTCGAAACGCAAAACCGCGTGCCGGCTCGCCATCACTTTCCAACAACGCGCCGCCCACTGCCGCTGCGCCAGTGGTTTCAAGGCACTGCAGCAGCGCTTTGACGGCCCCTGGCTCGGCGATGGCGTCGGGATTGAGCACCAGCAGCACATCTCCGGCTGCTGTCGCGTAGCGCCCTGATTCACAGCGGCGGCAAAGCCAAGATTGCTCGGGTTCGCCACCAGATGCACGGGATGCCAGGCGACGAATTCCTCCACTTGCGCTACCGTGTCGTCGCGCGAGGCATTGTCCACGACCACGATCTCGCAATCTTCGCGCTGCCAGCGCCTCCAGGCAGGGCCCGATGCTGGCGCCGGAGTTGTAGGTCACGATAATGGCGGAGCAGCGCAACATAGGTCAGGAAGCACGCATTATAATCGTCGCTTCGTTTATTCTTCAGAGAGAAGCGCGCGGTTCCACTGCTGTGGCCGCGCCTGGAGAAAACTTGGAAATCATCGAAACCCAGTTGCCCGGTGTCCTTGTGGTAAAGCCGACGAGTCCATGCGGACCCGCGCGGCTTCTTCATGGAAACCTATCGCCGGAGCACGCTGGCGGACGCCGGCATCTCTGACCAGTTCGTGCAAGACAACCACTCGCGCTCGTCGCGCGGAGTGCTACGTGGCTTGCATTACCAGCTGCGGAATCCGCAGGCCAAGCTGTGTCGCGTGGTGCAGGGCGAGGTGCTCGACATCGCCGTGGATATCCGGATCGGTTCGCCGACCTTCGGCGAAGTGGGTAAGTGTATTGCTCTCTGCGGAGAACCACTTGCAGCTCTATATTCCGAAGGGATTCGCCCATGGCTTCGTCGTCCAGTCCGAAACCGCCGACTTTCTCTACAAATGCAGCGACTACTACGATGCCAGCGACGACCGCGGCGTGCTTTGGAACGATCCTGAGATCGGCATCGATTGGCGATACGCCTGCGCCCATCCTGTCGGAGAAGGACAAGGGCTACCTTCCACTTTCGCAGATCGCGCGCGACCAGTTGCCGCGATACCAGCCATGAGCCTGCGACTGCTGATCACCGGGGCGACCGGCCAGATAGGCTGGCATTTGCAGCGGACTCTGGCGCCATTGGGCGACGTGACCGCCCTCACGCGCGATCAACTGGACCTGTCCGATCTTGACGCCGTGACGCGGGCGGTACGCGAGTTCGAGCCTGACGTCCTGGTAAACGCCGCTGCCTATACGGCGGTGGACAAGGCCGAGAGCGAGCCGGAGACTGGCGCGGACCATCAACGCTCTAGCCCCCGCGCGCATGGCAGAGGAATTGGCACGCAGCGGCTGCCTGCTCATTCACTATTCCACCGATTACGTTTTCGACGGCAACAAGCCCACGGCCAATGCCTATCGGGAGAACGACGCACCGGCCCGCTCAACGTCTATGGTCAGACCAAGCTGGAAGGCGAGCAGTTGATCGTGGCCGCGGGATGCCCATACATCATCCTGCGAACCACTTGGGTGTACGACACGCGGGGCAAGAATTTTCTGCGCACCGTTTTGCGTCTGGCTCGCGAGAAGGAAGAGCTGCGCATGGTCGCCGACCAGTACGGAGCGCCGACGTGGGCGCGAACGATCGCCGAGGCGACCGCGATCATTCTGGCCAGATCGCTGGAGCGCAACAGCGAAACCGGCGTCTGGCAAAGCGGGCTGTTTCCATCTCACGGCCGCCGGAGCAGACCTCGTGGGTAGGAGTTCGCGCGAGCTATCCTTGAGGACTACGAGGCGCTACTCGATTGGCCCGCGGAGACAGGAGAGTTCGGTGGGCCCTTGAAGGCCAAGCGCGTTGTTCCCATCACCAGTGAGCAATTTCAGGCGCCCGCCCGCCGCCCGCGAAATTCTGTGCTCTCTAACGCGAAGGTGCAGGCTACCTTCGGAATTATGCTGCCGGATTGGCGGAGCCAGCTGCGGCTTGCCATGCAGGACGCGATTCGCTGATAATCTTAGTTATCCGGTTGCTGAACAGTTCATCTTCTCGCGCGCCCGGCAGTGTGCTTCGGCTGAAGTTTGGAAGAGGAGCGCCGGCAGATTCGGTAGTACGCATCCACACTGTTCGCGGCACAAGAACGGAGAGCTAATGAAGGGAATAGTCCTGGCGGGCGGCATCGGTACGCGCCTGTATCCGCTGACCCGCGTTACCAACAAGCACCTGCTGCCTGTGTACGACAAGCCGATGATCTTTTATCCTCTGCAGACACTGGTGGATGCCGGCATTCGCGACATCCTGATCGTCACCGGAGGGCAAAACGCCGGCGATTTTCTTCGCCTGTTGCAAAACGGCAAGGAATTCGGTCTGCAGCAACTCAGTTTTGCCTACCAGGAAGGGAGAAGGCGGCATCGCCGACGCCCTGCGCCTGGCCGAGCCTTGGGCCAAAGGCGACAAGGTCTGCGTGGTGCTGGGCGATAACATCATTGAAGGCGACATTCGGGAGGCGGCCAGGCCTTTGAGCAACTCGAAAAGGGCGCCATGGTGATGCTGAAAGAAGTGACCGACCCCGAGCGCTTCGGGGTGCCGGTCTTTGAGCACGGGCGCATCGTTCGCATCGAGGAGAAGCCCAAGAAGCCGCTCTCATCGTATGCGGTCATCGGCATCTACTTTTACGACGGAACCGTGTTCGATCGCATACGCACGCTGAAGCCGTCGGGCCGCGGCGAATACGAGATCACCGACATCAACAACAGCTACATTGCGGAAGGCACGCTGCAACACACGCTGCTGGAAGGCTGGTGGACCGACGCCGGCACCTTCGAATCGCTGTGGCACGCCAGCAACATGGTGCGCGACAAGGTGCTGCGCAATGCGGAAGAGCCGGCGACGGTGCGCAGCGTATGAAGCTGCTGGTTACGGGAGGCGCTGGATTCATTGGCTCCAACTTCGTCCATCACGCGCTGGCCAGGCATCCGGAATGGAAGCTGGTGGTTCTCGACAAGCTGACCTACGCCGGTAACCTGAAGAACCTGGAACCGGCGCTGCAGCAGGGCAGGTGCGAGTTTGTGCAGATGGACATCTGCGATCGCGCTGTGCTGGATGCGGTGCGAGGATGCGATGCCGTCATCCACTTTGCCGCCGAGAGCCATGTGGACCGCAGCATTGAAGACGCTGCGGCTTTCGTCCGCACCAATGTAGACGGGACGCACAACCTGATTCAGGCCTGCCGCGAAGCCGGCGTGCCGCGCTTCTTGCACGTCAGTACCGACGAGGTGTACGGCAGCCTGGGCGAAGAAGGCGAGTTTACGGAAGAATCTCCGCTACAGCCGAACAGTCCCTACGCCGCGACCAAAGCGGCTTCCGATCTGTTGGTGCTGGCCTACGTGCGCACCCACAAGTTTGCGGCGGTGGTGACACGTTGTTCCAACAACTATGGTCCATACCAGTTTCCGGAGAAGTTCATCCCGCTGATGATCGCGCAGGCGATGGCGGGCGAACGGCTGCCGGTGTACGGCAAAGGCAGCAACGTGCGTGACTGGATTCATGTCAGCGATCACTGCACGGCCTTGGATGCGGTGTTGCAGCAGGGGCGCGAGGGTGAGGTTTACAACATCGGTGGGGGATGCGAGAAGCGCAACCTCGAAGTTGCAAAGCTGATTCTCGCTGCCTTGGGCCGCTCCGAATCGCTCATTCAGTTCGTAAGCGACCGTAAGGGACACGACCTGCGCTACGCCATCAACTGCGAAAAGCTGGAACGCGAGCTGGGCTGGCGGCCTGAGATTGGTTTCGATCAAGGGCTGGCGCAGACGATTGCCTGGTATCGCGAAAATGTGCCGTGGCTCGATGACGTACGCACCGGTCAGTACCGCGACTACTTCCAGAAGCACTACGTGCAGCGGGAGAAGACCTTCGCGCCGTAGGCCTGATTCGATCCCAACGATACTGAGCTGGAAATGAGACTGGTCACCTTTCACGACAAGCTGGGGCATCAACGCATTGGCGCGCTGGCCGCAGATGGCCGCATTGCCGACCTGAATGCCGCCTACAAGCTGTATCTTCGTGAGAAAGATAGCGACAACGAATCGATTGCCGACGTCCGCGTGCCCAACGACATGCGGTCTGCTCTTCGAGGGTGGCGATCGCAGTCTGGATGCGGCTCGAGCAGCGCTGGACTACGTGATCGGCGCAAAAGCCCGAATCTGGAGTTGATGGCGAACCCGTCTTTTACGCGCGCAATGAAATTCACATCAAAGCGCCGATCATCCCCAAGAAGTTCTTCCATACTGCCGGCAACTTTCGCGAACACCATCACGAAGCCCAGCAGGCGGGTTTCTCGCATCCCGTGCTGCCGTGGATTGTCTTCTTCCAGAACGTGGACGCCATCATCGGGCCGGATGAGCCGGTAATCTTCCCGCCGCATCTCACTCAGGAACTCGACTACGAACTCGAACTGGCGATCGTGCTCAAGCAAGCCGGCAAGCATTTCACGGCGAAGGAAGCCTCGACAGTACATCGGCGGCTACGTGATCTTCAATGACATTACCGCGCGTGATATTCAGCGCAACGAGATGAAGTCAGGCGTCTTCAGCTTCTGCAAGGGCATCGATTCCTTCTGTCCGCTGGGGCCGCACATCGTTACGGCCGACGAGATCTGCCGATCCGCACAACCTGGCGATGGAGCTGCGCGTGAATGGCGAACCACGGCAGCGCTCGCATACCAGCAAGATGTCGGTCACCATTCCGGAAATCCTCGCGCACTATTCGGCAATGGGATACAGCGCGGGTGATGTGGTGTCCACCGGAACGGTCTCCGGCGTGGCGGCCTTCAGTGCCGATCCCAAAGCATGGTTTCTCAAGCCGGGCGATGTCATGGAGTGCGAGATCGAGCAGATCGGCATTCTTCGGAATCCCGTTATCTCGTGGGAGCAGGCTTACGGCGTAAAAGCGCCAGAAAGCGAAGCGGAGCAGCAGGGAGCGCTGACCGTGAGCGATCTTCGCTGGCAAAGTTTGGACGAGCGAATTGAATGCGCGACCGGATGTGCGCCCCAGCTTCGATCGCTCGCGCCCGGTGCGCTTTTACGACACCACGCTGCGCGACGGCGAGCAGACCGTGGGCGTAGTTTTCAGTCCGCAGCAGAAGCTTGAAATCGCAAAGAAGCTGGACGAACTCGGTGTAGGTCGAATCGAGGCGGGCTTTCCCAAGGTGTCGAAGGAAGACGGCGAAGCCATCGCGATGATCTTGCGGGCGGGCCTGAAACACTCCGAAGTATGGGGCTTTGCTCGCGCGACTCGTGGGGACGTGGAAGAACTGGTCCGCCTCGGACTGCAATCCTCCGTAATCGAAGTGCCCATCAGCGAGATCAAGCTGAAGGCTTACGGCATTTCCCGCGATGAGGCGGTCCGGCGCGCGACCGAGGCCATTCGCTACGCTGCAGAAAACGGTATCCGGGTTGCATTCTTCGGAGTGGATGGTACCCGCGCCGATCTCGAGTTTCTCAGGCGCATCTACTCCGCCGCGCTGGAAGCTGGGGCCAAGGAAGTGGTTCTGGTGGACACCATAGGAGCATGCACGCCGGAAGCTGCCGAATTTCTGGTGCGCTGGGTGAGTGAGTGGATCGGCGCAGACATTCCCATTCACTGGCACGGCCACAATGACTTCGGACTCGGCACGGCTGCGGCGATCGCCGCCGTGCGCGGCGGCGCAAGCTGGATTCACGGCACCATCAACGGGATGGGAGAGCGCGCCGGAAACGCCGATATCGCCGAAGTAGCGCTGGCATTGCGATGTCTCTACGACGTGCCGGTCGAGATGAATCTGGAAAAAATTCGAGAAGTGTCGGAAGTCGTTTGCCGGGCAGGGAAGTATCAGCTGGAAGGCTGGAAGCCACTGATCGGCGACAATCTGTTTCTGCGCGAGAGTGGCGCAGTCGCCAGTCAGTTTCATATTCCGGAGGCCATCGAGCCCTATGCCGCCGAACTAGTCGGGGCCAGACGTGGCATCGTGCTGGGAAAGAAGAGTGGGCTCGACAGTATTCGCCTGAAGGCGGAAGAACTCGGAATTGACGTGCCTGAGTCGAGTCGCGCGGCCGTCCTGGAAATGGTAAAACGCAAAGCCATCGAGAAGGGCGGCGTGCTCAGCGATGACGAGTTTCGCTCGATCGTCGGGCAGCACGCTCCGGCCAACTAGCCAAGTCCTGATCGCTGGTAGTTAATACACAAAACGGCGGCCACTCGGCCGCCGTTTGTCATTTCCGTGACTGTTCAGCTGCTACGGCTCGAGCACGTGGGTGGCCTTGTCGCCATAAAATGTCATTTCGACCAACACCCGCTGATTCTTCGCATTCTCTTTAAAGTGCTGCTCGGAGCGTGTGGCTTTCGCGGTGAGCGGCACCAGAGTGCACTTTGCTTTGGCCTCGGCGATTCCGCCGATCTGCTTGAAGATCATGATGTGGGTCTGGCCCTGCATTTCATGGGTTACGTTGTAGTTGCCCGCCGGCAGTAAGTTTCCGGCGACAACAGTCGGTTCCGTAAAGTTAATGGTTTGCTTTGCAGCAATGCCCATGGAATTGTCTTTTGCGGCGATGCTGCCGAGCAGCACCAGGACTAGTCCGATAAGGACGATGAAGATTGTTTTCCGGGTATGCATAAGCCTCCAATGAAGCCCATAAGTAGTGGGCCGTAAGAATCCAACTTCAGTGTAGATAAAATCGCCGAAAAGTGGTGTGTCGCTCAGTCACAAAGTGATGTGAGTTGCTGCGCGCAACGGCTGCTCAGAGGAGCTTACGCAGTTCGCGCCGCAGGATCTTGCCGGAGGCGGTACGCGGCAGGGTTTGCACAAAATAAATTTCGCGCGGCATTTTGTAATGGGTAAGGCGGTCGGCAACGAATTCCTGGAGACGAGCATTCCGTCTGCTTGTTGGCTACTTCTTCTTCGCGCAATACGACGAAGGCGCAGGGAATCTCTTCGCCCGCGCTATCTACCCGCGAAACCACGCCGCAGTCGCGTACTGCCGGATGTTCGAGCAGCACGCTTTCCACCTCCGCCGGCGCAATCGAGAAGCCCTTGTACTTCATCATTTCCTTGCGCCGATCGACCACGTAATACTGGCCGCTGTCGTCCACACGCACGATGTCGCCAGACCAATACCATCCGTCGCGCAGCACCGCGGCGCTCGCGTCTGGAGACTTCCAATATCCCAGCATGAATTGCGGTCCGCGCATTACCAGTTCGCCAATTTCTCCTGGTGCTACGTCATTCTCTTTTTCGTCCACAACCCGGCATTCGGTTTGCGCTACCGGTGCGCCGACAGAATCGGGTTTGTACAACTCAGGCAGAAGAAATCCCATATGCGTAACCGGTGAGGCTTCGGTCATTCCATAGCCCTGGCGAATCGGAATGCCAGTGCTCTGGGTAAAGCGGCGCGCCAGTTCCGGGGCGAGCGGAGCCGCTCCTGACTTCACCCAGCGCATGCGATGTTCGCGCGGAAATTTCCCCTGCTCCGCTGCCTGGCAATACGCCAGCAGCGTTGGAGGCACGCAAAGGGTGACGGTCACGCCTTCCTGCACGATCGTTTCCAGCGAACGTTCGCAGTCGAAACGCGGCATCAACACCAGGGTGCAGCCGCGCATCAGCGTCAGATTCAAGCCCACGGTCAGACCATAGATGTGATAGAGCGGAAGGAAGCACAACAGCACATCCACGTCGCTGATGGCGCCGAATTCTCCCGGGGTGAGCGTCTGATAGACGTTGGCGACCAGGTTGAAATGCGACAGCATGACGCCCTTGGGCAACCCGTGGTCCCGCTGGAGAAGGGAAGCGTGGCCAGCGTCACGCGGGAATCGTGGTCCGGCTGCGGCAGGCTGCACGCTGAGGTTTGGCTCGAAGAGCGAGTCCCACGACTCCGAGCCGCTCGGGCCCGGGATTGCGGATGGTGTACACGTTGCGCAACGCGGGAAGCCCTGAGAGATCGATGCCGGTGAGCAATGCGCCGTCGCTGATGAGAGCGACCGCGTCCGCGGTCTCCAGTTGATAGCGGACCTCGCGCTCGCGGTAGGTCGGGTTCATGGTTGTCGGTACCGCGCCGGCCAAGGTCGCAGCATGATAGGCGATGCCGAACTCCCAGCAATTCGGCAGATAAATGCCGATCATCTCTCCCGGGCGAACGCCGGCGGCAACCAGGCCGCGCGCAGCGCGTTCCACCAGTTCGCCGTAGGCCGCATAGGTGATGCGCCTGCGCGGGCGTGCAGGAAGTGTCCACCACGGCGATCTTCGCCGCGTGGTGGCGGCAGGAATCGAGTATGACGTCGTGGACGAACTTGCCCTCGGGATTGTCGTACAGCCGGGTACGAAGACCTTCAGCTTGCTGTGCCATATTGCGTGCGCAAAAGTGTAACAGGTATTGACCCATCGGGCTGGAGCCGGTAACAGGCGGAGTGGCGTTTGTTATTCTGTCTGGCGGAGATCAGCCGCGCCAATCGAGGAGCCTATGCGGGGACTCAAAGGTAAGCGTGTGGTCATCACCGGAGGCGCCAGCGGCATCGGTGCGGCCACGGCTGCCCGGTTCCTGGAAGAGGGCTCGGTCGTCGCGATTCTCGACCGCGATGCCGCCGCGTGCGAAAAGATCCGCGCGGAACAGCCTGGCATCGCGGGAACATTTGTTGCCGATGTCGCTGATCACGGGCAGGTGCAGCGCGCCTTCGCGGCCATAGTGCGCGATCTGGGCGGCTTGGATGTCGTCATCAACAACGCCGGCATCAGTATTCGTCATAAGTTTCTCGATATCACACCCGACGAGTGGAGCCGGGTGCTGGCCGTGAACCTGACAGGTGTCTTCTATGTCGCGCAGACCGCCGCCCGCCACATGATGGAGCACGACGGCGGAGTCATCCTGAACACCGCGTCCACCAATGGCATCGTGGGTTATCCCTACTACGCCGACTACAACGCTACCAAGGCCGGAGTGATTGAGTTGACACGCTCCATGGCGCTGGAACTGGCGCCCAAGGTGCGGGTGAACGCCGTCGCGCCCGGATATGTTCTGACCCCGATGCAACGCGCCGAGTACTCCGACGAAATGCTGGAGGCGGTGAACCAGAAGATCCCGCTGCGCCGGCATGCCCAGCCTGAGGAAGTGGCCGCGCTCTTCGCGTTCCTGGCCTCCGACGACGCCGCTTACCTGAATGGACACGTGTACGTGATCGACGGCGCCGAGACCGCCGGCGGGCTGGCAAGCCGATAACCGTGACCAACTGCATTCAGGCGGTGCATTGCGCCGGTACCTGACTCTCCATGCATTTGTTTGCTCTAATCGCCGGATTGCTTTGCGTATTTCGTCTGGCTCTATCTTCTGCTCGCGCATGGCCGCTTTTGGATGGTGCAGCGCCTGGGTGCGAAAGAGACGCCTTTGTCTGCAATTCCCGGCCCCATCGCGGTCGTCATTCCTGCGCGCGACGAAGCCGATGTTATTGGCGATGCGGTTCATTCTCTCCTGCAGCAAAGTTGCGCCAGCGCGATTCACATTTTCCTTGTGGACGACAACAGTACGGATGGAACTGCGGAAGCAGCGCGTCGAAGCTGCTTCGAACAGCTCGCGTCCGGATGCACTGACGGTAATTCATGGCCAGCCTCTGCCCGATGGCTGGACTGGCAAGCTATGGGCGATGCAGCAAGGTATCGAGCAGGCGCTACGGCTGCATCCGCAATTTCTGTTGCTGACCGACGCGGACATACAGCACTCGCCGGAAAACGTCGCAACCCTGGTCAGCCGTTGCCGAACGTGGAGGCTATGATCTGGCTTCGTTCATGGTGAAGCTCCACTGCCGTAGCCTGCCCGAGAAGCTGCTCATTCCGGCGTTCGTCTTCTTTTTCTTCATGCTGTATCCGCCGGAGTGGATTCGAAATCCGCGACGCAAAGATGGCAGGCGCTGCCGGTGGCTGCATGTTGATCCGTCCGGAAGCGCTGGCGCGCGCAGGCGGAGTTGCGGCGATCCGTGGTGAGATCATCGACGATTGCGCTCTGGCCCGCACGGTGAAGCGCAGCGGCGGCAAGGTGTGGCTGGGTGTGACGCCCGACACATACAGCCTGCGTGCCTACAAATCGTTCGGCGAGATCGAGCGCATGATCGCGCGAACCGCGTTCAATCAGTTGCAGCATTCGATATGGCTGCTGCTTGGCGCGATGGCGGGGCTGCTACTGATCTACCTGTTGCCGCTGGCGCTACTCTTGAGCGGCTCGCGTACGCTCGCCCTGATCGGCGCGAGCGGCGTACTTGCTGATGTGGGTAGCCTATTTGCCAATGGTCCGCTTCTACGGTTTGAATGCAATGTGGGCGCTGACGCTGCCCTTCAGCGCGGTGTTCTATCTGGCGGCGACGATACACTCGGCGCTCAACTACTGGTCAGGCCGTGGTGGGGAGTGGAAGGGCAGGACGCAAGATGCGGTGCAGTCGCGCAAGATCTAGAACACCTTCTTCCAATCGACCTTGATTTGTGGATGCTCCCGGGTTCCAGAGACGCCGACGGGAAGATAGGTTCCCGCCCCGTGCTTCATGAAGATGGGGTCAAAGGGAACCAGCATCCAGCGGCTGGGGCCGGTCATGGTCTGGGAGATCCTCGCATGCAGTCGTACATCACCGACAAAGTCGAGTTCCTCGCTGTGCAGCCCGTAAGATCCCTTCATTTGCACAATCGCGCCCGGAACCACAAACTGAAAGTCGCTGAAGCTCAGGGTTGTATTCCGCAGATCGAAGTTGCCCACGAGTTCCGCAGCAACATTGCCGATGCTGTGGTCGTCCGGCTTACCTTGCGCCCGGCGGCTCAACTCAGCGATGGCATTGCCGGCGCTGTTGCCGCTAAACCGGGCTTCTGACAACGCAAACCGGCCGTTCATGAGGATCTTCTGGAGTACTGGCTGCTTGCTCGGAGGCAGGGTAAGCTTGGCTTGAAGCTTAAGTCTTCCAGTCAGCGCCGCCGGCGCTGATTTCGAAGCCAGCGCTAAGACATCCTGCACCAGCGCATCGTGCATATCAATATCCAGGGCAATAGTTTTGCCCTTCTGACCCGGATTACTTGCCACCTCGCCGTTCGTGGTTACGTTTGACTTCAGGAAGTGTGCCGTAACCGGGTGCAGGTACGTATTGCCGTTGGTGCCGTCGACAGAGGCGTGAAACTCGGTCGTCAGGTGCACGGAGCGGCCGCCACGATCCAACTGAAAGGCTGGAACGTCCGTCGTGCCGTCCACCACGAGGTTGTGCAGGATCCCAGCGTAATCGCCAGTCGACGACAACATACCCGACAGCCCATTAAACACAGATAGATCCGCATGCTGAAAGACGTAATGGCCGCTAACTTTGGTGGACGAGGGTTCGTCCATGTTCAACGGGCCGAAACGTCCAGTAGTTTCAATGAAACCGGGCGGCGTTGGATTGGAAAGTTGGGCACGAAAGGTCATTGGCTGCCCGATCCCGGCACTACCCAGTGTGAGGTGGCGGAGGTCGAAATTCATTGGCTCTTTGGTTGGGTCTTTGCGCAGGACATAGAGTTCGGTGCCGTCCGCGTCTACCTTATCAATCACGAAGTTGGCCAGGTGAGTGTGGTGTTTAGGTTTCTGGACAGAGATGGCATCGTGTTTGGGAGGTACGGCTATCTCCAGTCCCACAAGTTTTGCCCAGCTGACATGGATCGGACTTCGCAACAGTTCAAAAACCCCGGCCTCCACCGTCAGATGTTTTACCTTGATGAGCGGTGGAAGATTGCCGTCCCCGCGATTCGGGAGCGTGAAGTTATCCGCAGTTGCATGAAAGGCTGGGACTAGCGTAACGCGAAGGTTTTCCAGTTTGACGTCGCTTTGATAGTGCTCACGGAGCGCCAGCAGGATGCGTTCCTGGAGCCATCGCTCAACCGGCGCCGGCACCGTGAGCAACACCCAAAAGCCGACTGCGGCAGCCACGATGAGCGCCAGCAGCAGCCCTGACAGAGTTAGAGTTTTACCACGAGTGTGCATTACCGACGATTGATTGGATGCAGATTCCCGGCATCGCGCCTAGATCCCGAGCGCGGACCGAATGTCATCCACAATGCTCATCGGCGGCAGGCTGGCATCTACGGTCAGAGTATTTCCTGGTTCCTCAAGTGCCTCGAATTGGCTGCGCAGCAAGTGAGGATTCATATAGTGCCCCTGGCGCAAGGCCAGTCGTCCGGCAATCAGATCGAAGCTGGCATGCAGGTACACAAACTTGACCTGCGAGTCCACCTGCAGAATGTCCCGGTACGAAGCCTTCAGCGCCGAGCAAGCCAAAACGACATTCTCGCCGCAGGCGAGCCAGCCGGCGATGGCCTCGCGGAGCGACTGAAGCCATGGCGCACGGTCCTCGTCTGTGAGCGGAATTCCCGCGTGCATCTTTGCGACGTTAGCAGCGGAGTGGAAATCGTCAGCGTCGGCGAAGCGCCAGGACAGGTTCTGGGCGAGGGCACATCCGACGGTGGTCTTGCCTGCTCCGGATACTCCCATCAGGACAATGATCATCTTAGGTCAATCTTACGGATGCGCCAGATTAACGCCATGACTAAACAGCAGTGCTGGCTAGAGTGGTTAAGAGAATAAAGCTCGCTAACGCGACGCTGAAGCACCGCTCCACTCGTGCCTTCGCGACTACATCAATTCGACAACGATCTAGTCCGCAGCGACTCGCCTCTGCGCGCTACCGAGGATGAAGTGTTCCATTGCGTAGGCAAAACCATCTTCGGTGTTGCTCTTTGTGGCATGCTTTGCTTGCGCCTTGACGTCGTCGGTTGCATTGCCCATGGCGATGCTCACGCCGCTGTTGCGAAACATCAGAACGTCGGTGTTCATGTCGCCGATGGTGGCGATTTGCCCGGTCGCAATCTTCAGCATCTGGGACAGCGTCAGCACGACCATGCCCTTGTTGGCGTCAGTGTGGGTCACATCAAGATAGTAGTCGGAGGACCGAGTCGCGGAAATCGCAACGTCATACAATGCCTCGAGCTCAGACTGCGCCCGCCTCACGGCATCATGGTCATCACTGACCCCGACCAGTTTCAGTACGTGGAACTGCGACATGTCGTAGGTAGGGAGCGGCGAGGCTTTGCCCTGCATCAGCTCTTCCTGATGCTGGACATGCGAACCGCACGGGTTGCTGACAAACCAGTCGCTTTCGGTATAGACCCACAGGTCGAGTGCGCTTTGGCAGATATGATTGGCGACGGCTTGGGCGTCATGGGGACTCAGTGGCAACTGGTGCAGCACATGGCCGTCGGGATCAATCAGAAGCGCCCCATTGAAACACGCTGAGGGCTCGCAGATATGGAGATCGCGCAATAGCGGACGAGTCAGCCATGGCGGCCGTGCGCTAGCAATCGTGAACCGAATTCCCGCTCGCTTGAGCCGCTTCACTGCGGCCGGTGCGCCGGGGCTGAGTCTCTTCTCCGGATCGAGCAGCGTGCCATCAACATCTGAAACCACCAGGGCCACGCCAGACAGGACGTTCGCGCCCGCCATTAGAGGTCCTCGGCGTCACTCCGCTTGAGTTTGCGCCAGCGGTGACGGTCGTATTGGATAAGCCCGTCGGCAGTTTCCGGACCTTCGCTGCCGGCGGCGTAGTTGGGAAATTGCGGCGCTGGCAACTCGGCCCAAGCCTCTTCAATCGGCGTGATGATGCGCCACTCCGCTTCCACTTCATCACGCCGCGTGAACAGCGTAGCGTCGCCGCGCATCGCGTCAAGCAGGAGCGTTTCGTAGGCTGCCGGCGATTCGCCGCCGAATGCGTCGCGATACGAGAAGTCCATGTCAACGCGGATGGCGTGCATATGCGATCCGGGCTGTTTGGCGCCGAAGCTCAGGGCAATGCCTTCGTTCGGCTGGATACGCATGGTAATGACGTTGTGGTGTACGTCCCCAGGACTTCTGGAGAACAACGCTTGTGGCGTGCGCTTAAAGTGAACGGCAATCTCGGTCAATTGATTTGCCAACCGCTTCCCGGCACGTACATAAAAGGGAACTCCCGCCCAGCGCCAGTTGTCGACGTGGAACTCGACTGCGACGTACGTCTCGGTGCGTGAACTCGGGCTCACCCCTTTCTCCTGCCGGTAGCCGGGCACGGGCTTGCCGTCGATCTCTCCTGGGCCATATTGTCCGCGAATCGTCCGGTGAGCGACCTCGTCTTTCGACATTGGAGCTATGGCGCGCAGCACTTCTACCTTGTGCCCGCGGACGGCCTCAGCGTCGAAGGAAACGGGGGGCTCCATCGCGGTCAACGTCAGCAGCTGTAGCAGATGGTTCGCCACCATGTCACGCAGAGCGCCGGTCTCTTCATAGAAGGCCGCGCGACTCTCGACGCCCAGGGTTTCAGCAGCGGTGATTTCGATGTATTCGATGTAGTTGCGGTTCCACACTGGCTCAAACATCGAGTTGCCGAAGCGGAACATCATGATGTTCTGCACAGTCTCTTTGCCGAGGTAGTGATCGATTCGGTAAACCGACGGCTCATCGAAGACGTGGGAGACAATCTCGTTCAGCTCATGCGCGCTTCGCAGATCACGCCCGAACGGTTTTTCCAGAATGATCCTGGTCCAGCCTTCACTGTTGCGTGCCAGGCCCGCCGCGCCGAGACCCTCCACGATCGGCGGCGCCAAAGAGGCCGACGTCGAAACGTAGAACAGCACGTTCTTGCTGGCACCATGCTTCTGCATCTCTTCCAACTTTGCCTTTAACCGGGGGTAGAAATCTGGTTGGTTGGCGTCGCCGACCAGGTAGTAGCAGGCGCTTGGAAAAATCGTTCCAGCCGTCCTCGGTAAAGTTGCGGGCATCTTTGGAGTTCGCGGCGCCATCGCGGAGGCGCTCTCTCAACTCCTCATCGGTCAGCTTGGTGCGGCCGATGCCCAGCACATCGAAGTTGTGGCTGGTGCAACCGACGCAGGCCAGGTCATAGAGCGCAGGGATCAGCTTGCGATGCGTGAGGTCTCCGGTTGCGCCGAAGATGACCAGCAGGCAGGAGTCACCCTGGGGCAGGGAAGCTTGCGCGAGTTTTTGAGGCTTCGGTTGGACGAGGGTACTCATGGTTTAGCTTGCTCCCCGTGAATTTGGCGATCTACGTCACCGGCTTACAGAATCGGTACGGAGGTCTCCCGCCGGCGCGGTCTTCAGATACTGCTTCCTGATCGATAGCAGGCGCTCTTATTGGCGAACCCCGGCTTCTGCGGCGGCCGCCTGACTCACCGCGTTCTTCACCAGCACCAGCAGGCGGCGCAGGCCCTTCTCCACGTCGCGCCCGAGGTCAACCCGAATGGTGCGTCGAGAGTGGGCAACCAGAGACTCGAAATCTCCCAGCGCCTGCGCCTGTTTAAGCACACCGAAGGTATATTTCTCGCCGGGGATCTCGATGTCATTGATGTCCTCGGAGGTGATCTGAAGGAACACTCCACTGTCGGGACCGCCCTTGTGCAACTGGCCGGTGGAATGAAGGAAGCGAGGTCCGTATCCGCTCGTGGTCGCCACCTTTTTTTCGTCACGTACGGCTATGCGAATCTGTTGCAGCAAGCCTTCGTAGTTGTTCAATGCCTCGATGTATTGGGTAACGGCAAAGTAGTCGCCTGGCCCGATCCGTGAGAAGTGCGCGTTAAGGATCTCCTGCATGGATGAGCCCCCGCGTCGCAGCAGGTCCCGTGTGTTCTCGTCGCCAAAGACCCGCATCGATTCCTCGGCAATGATCAACTTCTGCTGTACCAGTGAACCGTTTTGCACGAACTCGGTCAGCAGTCGCCGGGTGTTGTCCTTGGATTCCTGCACATCAGGCTGATCAAACGGATCAACGGCAAGCAACGCTCCCGCAATCGCAGTGGCAAATTCCCACAGAAAGAATTCCTCGCCCAGATCGATCGCATCGTGCAGTTCATGGCGAAGCACGGGATGGCCGGCATTCTCAAGTGCCGCGAGTTTGTCGTCAATATCGCCGGACTTGGAGGACTGCGTGTGAATGAAGACGAAGACCCGGTCGTCGCTGTAATCATCGGGAGAACCAAGCGCCTCACCCGCGACAGGCACAATGCCTTTTCCTTCTTTGCCGGTACTCTCGGCAATAAGCTGTTCGATCCACAGGCCCAGCGAATCGAGCGGCGCAGGAGTGATTAGCGTCAGCTTGTCGCGCCCCGCCCGAGCGAGCGAGCCCAGTATCGCACCCAACCTGGCGCCCGGATTTTCCTGGATGCCGACTGTCCCGACGCAAGCATGCTCCGCCTGGAGAGCGTTTTCGAGCAGGGTCTTCACGTCTCCGCCCATGACGGCAAACGGGAGCATACCGAAATACGAAAGCGCCGAGTAGCGCCCGCCGATGTCGGGCATGTTAAGGAAAACCCGGCGGAAGTGATGGTGCGCGGCGTCCTTGGCCAGTTGCGTCCCTGCATCGGTGATCGCGACAAAATTTTCCCCGGCCGTGTCACCCTTGATGCGTTTTACCTTGTCGTAGAAGTAGCGCTGAAACATCTGAGGTTCAGTCGTGTCGCCTGACTTCGACGCGACAATGAAGAGCGTCTTCCCGATGTTGACCTTCTGCTCCAGGTGGCGTATCGCCGTGGGCACGATAGAGTCCAGGACGTAGAGCTGCGGGTAACCGTCTCTCCTGTCGAACGTCCGGCTGAGCACCTCCGGACATAGGCTCGATCCGCCCATGCCTAGAACCACGGCGTACTCGAATCCTGCCCTGCGAACATCCTCCGCGAATGCAACCAGCTCGGAGACGTGCGGTTGCATGGTCTTGGCCAGCTTGAGCCAGCCAAGAGCGCCGCGGATGACCTGTTCGTGTCCGGGATCGTCCTTCCACACTGTGGAGTCCTTCTTCCATATGCGGGAGGTGATCTTTTGCTTGTCGATGCTCTTCAGCGCGTTTTCGAAATCGCCTTGATACTTGCCAAGTGCCGCCCGATGACGCGCTACGATGGAGCGCGTCACCTCGACCCGGCGGGCTTCGATCACTTCGAACAGCTCGTCGAAGGATTCCGAAAAGGAAGCCACGCCTTCCTCAGTCAGCTTGTTGGTGACCGCCGTCATGTCGACTCCAACCGCTTTCAGCTCGTCGAAGACGTGATGGGCTTCGTCAATTCCGGTATCCAGTGTGGGCCTTGCCGTGCCGTGGTCGCGGAAGGCATCCAGCGTCGCCGGAGGAACCGTGTTGACGGTGTCGGCGCCGATCAGGGTGTCGAGATACATAGTGTCGGGATACGACGGATTCTTCGTGCTGGTGGACGCCCAAAGCGGCCGCTGCACCCTGGCGCCTTTTTCTCTCAGTTTGGCAAAGCGGTCGCTGCCAAAGATGCGCTTGAACGACTCATAGGCGAGCTTTGCGTTGGCGATCGCGGCTTTGCCCATCAGGGCGTTGATCCGTTGCTTTGGCTGGTCGTCAGTCGCCTGCTCTGCGAGTTGTCCCAGCTGTTTGTCCACCATGCCGTCAATGCGGCTGACGAAGAAGCTTGCCACTGATGCGATCCGGTCGATCGGCAGACCGGCCGCGACGCGGCGTTCGAGACCCTTGATGTAGGCTTCTGCGACCTGTTCGTACACCTCCACGGCGAAGATCAACGTGATGTTGATGTTCAGGCCGGAGAAGAGTAACTCCTCCACCGCCGGAAGGCCGGCAGGCGTGCCCGGGACCTTGATCATTACGTTGGGCCGATTCAGGCGGGCGAACAGCTTCTTGGCTTCTTCGATCGTGGCCTTGGTGTCATTGGCGAGGAGCGGGGAGACCTCCAGGCTGATGAATCCGTCGGCGCCATTGTCAGCGTCGTACACGGTGCGCAGAACGTCGGCACCATTGCCGATGTCCTGGAGGACGATTTCTTCGTAAATGTGGGAGACATCGCTGCCGCTGCGAGCCAGTGTTTGCAGCTGCTCGGCGTAGTCCTGGCTGCCGCTGATGGCCTTTTGGAAGATAGTGGGGTTCGACGTTACCCCGCGCAGGCCATCTTCGTCGATCAGGCGCTTGAGGCCCCCGGTCGTCAAGAGGGACCGGCCCATTTGATCAAGCCAAATACTCTGACCCAAGGCGTGAAGCTGCAGTAAAGGATTGGTGCTCATTTCACTCCTCGCAAGATTTCTCTTCGAGCGTATCAATCTTCGCCAGACGCCGGCGATGGCGCTCTTCCCCGGTGAATTTCGCTAACAGAAACGTACGGACCAGGTCCAATGTCAATTCGGGTCCAATGACGCGCGATCCCAGGCAGAGCACGTTCATGTTGTCATGTTCGACGCCCTGATGGGCGGAATAACAATCGTGGCAAAGCCCGGCGCGAATGCCATGGAGTTTGTTGGCCGCCACCGACGCGCCGACTCCGCTGCCACAGATGAGGACCGCGCGCTCCGCTTGGCCGTCGAGTACGGCCCGGGCCACCGCTTCCGCGTAGTCGGGATAGTCGTCAGGTTTACTGGCGTCGTGAGTGCCACAATCCACCACCTCGTGCCCCAGCCGTTTGAGCTCGGCAATGACGGTTTCGTTAAGCGGAACGCCGGCGTGGTCGGCGCCTACGGCTATCTTCATGATGCTACGCCTGCAAGATTAAGGTTTGATTTTCTTCATGACATCCTGGGCTTTTGCCACGACGTCATCTACCGTGAATCCGAAGTGCTTCAACAACTCTTTATAAGGAGCAGATGCACCAAAGTCGGTCCGAGCAACAACATATCCGTCATTGCCGACGTACTCTCTCCAGCCCAGGTTGGTGCCAGCCTCAACGGCCACCCGGGCCCGCACCTCAGGCGGGAGCACTTGGAGCCGGTATTCTTCGGATTGCTCCTCGAAGAGTCTCCAGCAGGGCATGGAGACCACGCGCGCCTTTACTCCACTGGCCGTGAGCTTCTCATAGGCCCCTATGCAAAGCTGAACCTCCGATCCGGTTCCCATCAGGATGATGTCGGGAGTACCGCCGGAATCCGCCATGACGTAGGCTCCTTTGGCAAGGCCGGCCGCCGATGCATACTTGGTGCGATCGAACGTTGGAACAGCCTGCCGGGTCAGTACCAGCGCTACCGGTCGCGTTTTCAAGGGCATGATATAGCGCCAGGCCTCGGCAACCTCGTTGGCGTCCGCCGGCCGGATCAGCAGTAACCGCGGAATGGCGCGCAGGGACATGAGATGCTCGATCGGCTGATGCGTAGGTCCATCCTCGCCGAGACAGAAGGAATCGTGGGTGTAGATCCAGATGACGGGCTGGTCCATCATCGCCGCCAGACGAAGCACCGGCCGCATGTAATCGGAGAAGACGAAGAAGGTGGCTCCATAAGGGCGCAGCCCCGAAAGCGCCATGCCGTTGATGATGGAGCCCATGGCGTGCTCGCGGATGCCGAAGTGGAAGTTGCGGCCTCCGTAGTTGTTCTTCTCGAAACTGTCCGCATCTTTGAGGAGCGTCTTGGTGGAAGGATCCAGGTCAGCCGCGCCTCCCAAGCAGCCACGGCACCGTCTTCGCCACCGCGTTCAGCACCTTGCCGCCCGAGTCGCGCGTGGCGAGACCCTTGGCATCGGCAGGGAAGGACGGAATGTCCTTGTCCCATCCATCGGGCAGCTCCTGGTTCAGCATTTGTTGGCACGGTCTTCGCCGAGATCCGGAAATTCTTTCGCCCAGGCCTCGTAGCGACCCTGCCAGTCCTTCTCCCACGTGGCGCCGCGTTCGACGGCCTTGCCCATGTACGCCTTTACTTCGTCGGGAACGAGGAAATGCGCGTCAGGCGGCCAGCCGTACGCGATCTTGGTAAGGCGGACCTCGTCTTCGCCTAGCGCCTCGCCGTGGGCCTCCTTGGTGTCCTGCCGATGGGGAGACGCCGTAGCCGATGTGGGTGTCAACGATGATGAGCGTCGGGCGCGCGGTTTCCTCACGCTGCGCGGCCTGGATCGCCACATCGACCATGTCGAGGTCGTTGACGTCGCTGACGTGCAGCACATTCCAATGCCAGGCCTCGAAGCGCATCGCCACGTCATCGCTGAAGGCCAGCGATGTGCTGCCTTCGATGGTGATGTGGTTGTTGTCGTAGAACCAGATGAGGTTCGAGAGCCCGAGGTGGCCGGCGACGGAAGCCGCTTCGTTGCTCACGCCTTCCATCAGGTCGCCGTCGCCGCAAAAGGCGTAAATCCGGTAGTCGAACGGGTCCTGGCCGTTCTTGTTGAACTGCGCAGCCAGCCAGCGTTGGGCGATTGCCATGCCCACGGAATTGCTGACGCCCTGGCCCAGCGGGCCAGTCGTGGCTTCAGCTCCCGGCACGATTCCGTACTCAGGGTGTCCCGGAGTCTTGGATCCCCACTGCCGGAACTGCTTGATGTCGTCGAGCGAAAGATCGTAGCCCGTCAGGTACAGCATGGAGTAAAGCAGCATGCAGGCGTGGCCGTTGGAGAGAATGAAGCGGTCACGGCCAGGCCAATGCGGATTTCGCGGATTGTGCCGCAGATAGCGGGTCCACAAGGTGAAGGCCAGGGGCGCCAGCGCCATCGGGGTGCCGGGATGGCCGCTGTTGGCCTTCTGCACAGCATCCATGGAGAGCGTACGAATGGTGTTGATGCAGAGGTAGTTGAGCTGACGTTGCTCCGCCGTTTCGTCGTTGAACCCATAGCCGGCGCCGCTCCGGCGAGGTCCGCCTTCGCGGTCGCTTGCTCGTTTCCTTGCGCCGTGCTGTCCACTTGACTACCCACTCGTTGCCGCCTTTCCGCTATCGCTGACAGTTTGTGTCGCCGCTTCAACGTTAACCTGATAATTCTTCCCTTGCCACTCGCTTGTCTGCGGCCAGTAAAAGGTAAACTGCAGCGGCGCCGTTTGCGAAGGCCGCCACCTTGATGTCCGCGTAATCCACTCCCACAGCCGTCGGCGTGGAGGCGGTGTCCTTCACCGTCTTCCATTCGTCATCGCTCCAATGCAGCACAAACGGAGAGGAGGCCTGCACCCGCAGCAAACCTCCGGCAGGAATGGAACGGACTTGCCGATTCATCTTCCAAACTTCGATTACCGGTCGCGGCTTATCGTTGCGATATCGCTCCGCCACGGGGTCAATCAAATCAAAGACCCGGTTGTCCACGACTGATCGCAACAATTTTACATACTCGGAGTGTGCCCACATCAGAGGAATGGCCGATCCCGTCGCGCCCGCCGAAGATCAGGAAATTATCCGGCATGTCCGGACCATCCCAAATCTGCTCGGGGATCAGGCCGATGCCGGTGGTGAAGCTCTCGATCGCGCGCAAGTAAACATCGACGTTGCGTCCCGCCGCCAGTTCGTAGGTGGCGCGCTCGCCGGTCAGCAGAGGCCACGGACGCCCCACTCCCCAGCCGTCAAACGAACTGCCATCGTCGCGCTGCCCGTACCCGTCATGGTTGTAGCGCTTCCAGCAGGGCCCCTTCGGGGTATCCACCTTCAGGACCGCATCCACGACCTTCAGCGAGTCCTCGATGAGCGGATCTCCAGCCTTTCGGATTCCAAGGCGCACCAATTCGAGGAAACCCGCGTCCACGATTTCGTTGGCCGGGTAGCGGTAGCGATCTCCCGGCCGCTGATTTGCCAATACCAGTTCGCCGCCGTCCGGGATCCTCATCGCCACGGTTCCCCTCCGAGCTGTTGGCCGGATTGATGCGGATATAGTGCCGGGTGATGCCGGGCACCAGCGTGCCCTTCTTCGTGACCGTCCATTTTTCGACGTGCGACTCCAGAAAGTCGGCATGGGCACGGACAAATTCAGCACTGCTCTTGTCGCCATGCGCTTCCATAAATTCGGCGGCACAGATCAGGGCCGCAATGTTACTCGCCAACGTTGAAGGGGAATAGCCCGCGGCTTCTTCCCAGCGTTCCTCTGAGGTCGACGGTCCCTCGCGAATAAGGTAGCCGCAGGCGCGCACTACGTTTACGTACGGATCGAAGTTGCCGAGTGCGTTGGCTTTCCAAAGTCTCCACGCCAGAACGATGGGGAACGAAACTTCGTCGAGCTGTACGCCCGTCCAGAAGGGGCGGCCATCGATCCAGAAATTCTGATAAAAACCGCCGTCTTCGCGCTGGGCGATGGCGAGGTAAATCAGGGCCCGAAGCGGGGTAGCGGTGTCGCCTACGGCGAGCAATGCGGTCGCAGCGTTCACCATGTCGCGCGTCCACACCAGGTGATAGCCGCCGAGATCGTCGTCACCCCGGTCTTCTCCCCAGGGGATGCTGAGACTGGCGATCATGGCCCCGGGATACACCTTGTCCTCGTGGGCCAATAGCAGGTTGACGCTGCGAGCGAACAGCGATGAATCGCGATGGTCAAGCTTGTCCATCAAGGTGAGGCGCTTGCTGGTGCGCTGCCACTGATCGAGGAAGCTCTTCAGCGCAGCGTCAAAAGGAATGCTGAGCGACTGAAACAGGGTGGCGGCAGCGTTGTGTCCGGTATGACCGAATCCGACGCCGAGGGTGAACTCCGTGCCGCGCGAGAGATCGAGTTCAGCGGTAAGCGCAATGTTGCCATCCATCGCGGCGTCGTATTCCCAATTCATTTCAAAGTTGTGCGCCAGGTCGGTCCAGCCATCGTTCACGCCCACGTATCCGCACGACGCTTTGCAGAAGTGGGCGGTGGCTGCCAGCGTCATGAAGGCGCTCTTCGCGATAACGCCAGCAGGAACCTTCGCCCGCGCGCCTTCAGCGCCAGACCATTGTTGTGATAACCGCCGATCTGCATGTGCGGGGCGCATAGAACGTAGAGGTGCAGCCGTCCCTGCCATTCCGGCGCGACATTGAACTTCGTATGCACCAGCAGACAGCTCAGGTGCGGATCGCCGATGACCACCTTCTCGATGGAGTAGCGGCCATCGGGGTCGGTATTGGTGACCTTGAAGCCCAGGCCGAATGCGCCGAAGCAGTCCAGGTGAGTTTGCATGTGCCGGCGCTCGTCATGGAAGAAGGTCTCGCCATCGGTGACCAGAAACTGCAGGTCGCGGATTTGAGGCGTATCGATGGTGGGATAGTAGACTTCGGTGATCACCCCGCTGGCCATGGTGTACCAGACGCGGCTCGATACGGCGTATGCCGTTCCCACCGCATCTTTGGCTCCGCGCGTCCAGTGAGGCACGATGCCCGGTCCCCCGGGGGCCGGATTGGTAGCGATCGTAAGGCTCGGCATTTTGAGAGCGTCAGTCATTGGTCGGTCGCAATTCCTGTTGCAGTGTATCGCGACGGTGTGCCGCGAGAGCAACTATTCACCCTAGTAGGGAACCGATTGTAAATAATTGTAAATATGGGACGAATGACGTTTGGGGATAGCCTGCTTTCGGCCAGCGCTTGCTATCATTGCAGGCATAAGAAGGCGCTTCCAAAGTGCCTAGCTGGGGTAGAACCATCAGGGTCATTTTTTGCAGGACGTTGAGTCACCGGACACGCGCCTGTCTCCTGGCGCACCCGAGAATCGTCATGACCGCGCAGACGGTCGACGCTGTTTTGTGGCCAGCGAATCCCAACACAACGGGATGCACAACTGCGAAGCCCGCTTCGGCACAACGCGAAATCTGGCCGGATGTCGGAACCATTCCGAGAGATTGCAGGAATGTTGTATTGGAACAACCCGAGGGTGGGGCCAACCAGCCTTCCGTCGGCTTCGTGCCCGCCAGCACGGTGAATCCAAACATACGGAGGAGAGTAAAAGTGCGCATCGCAATCGGATCCGATCAGGCAGGCCGTGGGGCAAGAGAGCGAATTACGGCAAAGCTAGTTGAAGCAGGACATGAGGTGACGGACGCAAACTTGGCGATCCAGCCACATGGCCATGATGAGTATGCCGAGCAGGTAGCCATGTTGGTGCTGCGGCATACTGCGGAACGCGGCATCATCATCACCAGCCGGGTTGTGGGCGCATCCGTGGCCGCGAACCGGGTACCGGGTATTCGAGCCGCCGCGTGCCATGACGCTTATTCGGCTTCCGTGGGCGCCAAAGCGGAAGGAATGAACGTGCTGGTGCTCGCCCTGCATTCCCTGGAGCAGGACCACGCGCAAGAAGTGGTCAATGCGTACCTGAGTGCAACCCTGGCTCCGGTAGAGGTCGTGGGGGGCTTGCCGCCTCGCCGCTTGCAGCGTGTGTTCGCCCACGTCCGCGAAAACATTGCGCAGGAGTTGGCAGTGGCAGAGTTGGCCCAGGTGGTAGGCATGAGCCAGTATTACTTTTCCAAGCTCTTCAAGCTAAGCACCGGTACCACCCCCCATCAATTCGTTATGCGGCAGCGGGTGGAGCGCGCCCAGGAATTATTGCGCGAGAGTCGAACCCCGCTGGCCGAGGTCGCCACTCATGTGGGTTTCGAGACCCAAAGCCACTTCACCAGCGTCTTCCGCCGCCTCTGTGGTGCCACTCCGAAACATTATCGCGAGATGCATCAGGGGACTCAGCCGGGGGACGCGGGCGCGCAGGACCAGGGCGCGGAACAAAAGTCGGCGACGGCGGCATAGCCAGCCACAGTTCTCGGAAGCGATGCCGCCGGGGCATAATAAGCAGCCAGGAGTGTCCAAATGCAGACCTCGCTACGGCTTCGTGCGCTCATCGATCAGCTGCCGGCCCGCCTGACGGCCCTGCCAGGCGATCAAGTACGAAGTAAGTCTTCGCCTCAGGCATGGTCGTCCAAGGAAGAGCTTGGGCATCTGCTGGACTCCGCCGCCAACAACCACCAGAGGATTGTCCGCACTCAACTGGAGGACAATCCAGCCATGCCAGGATACGATGGCGACAAGTGGGTAGCACTGCATCGGTATCAGGATTGGGACTGGTCTGCGTTGATTGCGACGTGGACGGGGCTCAATCGCCAACTTCTGGCCGCTGCCGAGGCGGTCCCGGATTCGGCATGGTCGAGGACTTGTACGATCGCCGATTCGATGCCGCTGACGCTAAAGTTTGTCTTCGATGACTACGTGGACCACATGGTGCAGCATCTGCGGCACATAGGCGTCGAGGCGGACGACTTGGCGGTAGCGTCGGCCGGGGCGCAGTAGGCGCAGAACAAGTCGGAGAGCACGATCTTTGGGGTTCGTTATTCATAGGCCCCATTTCCAAGAAGGTTGACCGCAACCCCATCCAGGCGGAGAAGTACCAATGTTTGTTGGGGTCGCTCCTCGTGGCTCAATTTCCTAGCACTTGTGGCTAGAGCGGGGCATTCAGGTCCGCACAAGTGATAAATCCTACTCAAGCAAGGCCCGCTTGGATGGCACCTCGATCACAGGCTGGGCCAACCCGCCGTCCAAGAGAAGGGCTCGAAACGGATCCCAGAGGAAACAATACAACGCGATCAAGATCCTGAACCGGCCCCGGCACCTTCAGCGCTACCTAGCGCCTCAGAAAGCTTTTCCGCTATCCGAACCCAAGCCTCGGCACGATGGGGGCTGTCTAAACTCTGCAGGGGACGCTTGGGGTCATGAGCCGCCTGAAACTGGGCGATTTTGGTCTCCTTCACGCCGCTCGCAATCACGGGAATCCAAAAAATCACCAGCCCTTCTGACTCGGCCGCGGCGAGCATCTTCGGAAGCTCTTCCGACTTGATGTATGGCGAGTTGAGATAAGAAGGGGAGACCAGCAGCACTGCCACCTGAGCCGTATCAAGATGGTCCTGAATCTCTTCCTGCCACTTAGCTCCCGGCTTGATCTCTTGGTCTGTCCAGATATTTCTATTGAGTTGCTCGAAGGGCGCGAGATGGAGAAGCAGCGGGCTAAGCCAACTCTTGTCCTCATGACTATAGCTGACGAAAACGCCGCTGCGTTGTTTCGGCATTAAGGGACCACCGGCAATCGATTGAATGCCTCCGTCGTATTGCCGGTAGCCGACGATCGCCCAAAGGAGTCGTAGGAATGACAAACTATCAGATGCGCGGTACTCAACCGCTCGCAGCTGATCCAGGATTCCTGGTTGCTTCTTGGGGGAGCGGCTCTCAACCGGCTTCAACCAATCCAGAACTTCGGAGCGTTTTTGAGCACCTGGGAGAGAGAGGAGAACCACCGGCTTTCCGCGGTCGATGAAGCTTTCTACGAAACTGACGCCCAGAAACTTCCAGTCATCGGGAGGCTGGCCCTCGAGAACAACAACCGCGGCATCGAAGTTGGCGACGTTAGAACTGGGACGCCATAAATTCAACACTACACCTACATTGTCCAACTGTTTCTCGAGCTTGGAGACAGCAGGAACGCTCCGTCCGCTATGGCATAGGCAGACACGGCACCGTAAACCGTGCCGATGTAGGGGCTTCGTATGCTCCTTTCGAGGCCGTTCTCGGAGATCGGCCAGATACAACTCCATCGGCTGGAAAAATACGCGATCCTGGATGAATCCGGGGATAGTTGGGTCGTCCCTAAGCTCTCTTACTGTTAGGCCTCTCAGCAGCAAACCCCGGATTGGGACGCCCCGAGCGAGGGCTACTCCGATAGCGATCCACACCAAAGGGCGATCCAGAAATGCGGGAGTCCTGCGCTCTTTCAAATAGTCCGCAGGGGTCCGGGTTACCAGTATGAAGACTTCGTCAGCAAAACTCAGGGCATTCAGGACATGCGACTCAGGGTCGGGCGGCCGCATGCAAGCCTCACCAAGAAAAACGGTCGCCCCGCCGCGTGAGATCCTTCCAGCGATCTTAATAACCTCGCCAACCTCGCTAACTTCGTCCTTAGGATTTGGGTCAACTCCGGCGTGACTCAGGAAGACTGCCTTTTGGGGCGCAGGTACAGAATCGCTGACAGGCGCCACGGGCATTTTTCTGCCTTGCCCAGCAGCGGCCTGCTTGTTACCCAAGCTGGCGAGCAGTTCTTCCAATCCAGTGGCGTAGTCCACTCGGAAATCAACATATTGAAATGGGCGTAATCGAAAGGGAACGCTGCACTCGCGATACAAAACCGGGATTACTCCTTTTCCTTCGTCCAAGGCAAAGGAGGCTTCAGCTAAGACGTTGTCAGAGCCGACAGAATCAGGCGACAAAATCACGAGCATCCGCAAGCAACTGGTCAAAGCAGCGCCAACCTCAATCTCCCAGCGCTGCCCCGGGCGGACGTTCTAGCTTATCCATCCAGACACTCGCCCCTGCTGCTTTCAAGTCTCTGGCGAGCCGCAGCACAAATTCCAAATCGTCACGGCTGTAGCTGACGAAAGCTGTCGATGGGTCAATGGGCAAGGCCGGTCTCCTGACGCAAGAACTAGAGAGGAACGAAAGTTTTACGTGGTTTCTGCAAGGATGCGGTTTCGATTCCCCTTCAGCTGCTGGGGGTCCCGGCTTGCGCTTGGTTGGGCGCAGGCTCTCCGGCGGACGGTGGGGCGCTGGTTTCCGGCTGCTTCTTGCGGCTCTCAATCCCCAGCAGCCGCATGGCGTCGGGGCCAAGCAGCCAGTTTATCGCATCGAAGCCGGTGCGCAGCTTATTGAGTTTCTCTTGGTAGTCAGCGTCCGTGTTTTCCCTCTCCGCGCGGGCGCTGTCCCACTTCACCAGGTAGTAGAGCGCACTGACAGTGAGGACTGTAGTTGGATCTTTTCCCGCTAATCCCGTTATTCCTCTGACTTCGTCTAGCGTCCCTTTTAAGTAATCGGGATTGCTGAGAATGATGCTGCTCGCCGCATGAAGGCACATGTTGATGGCAAAGATGTTGGCGTGGTCAAGATCGAACTCTTGGGCCGCATGCTTCAGCCTCTCCCGGATGACTGGTCCGCTCTCGTTCAGAAAAACTGGGGATACCTTCAACTTCCCAAGGACTAGCTCTTCGTACAAAGCCACGTTAACTCCTTTCGTAGTGAGTCTCGTAGCGGTCGATCGGGATGGCCTGCAGCGGCTTTAGCAAGCGCTCGTACCAGGCAGTGTGGCCGACCTCATGGAACGGGGCGAGGGGTCCGTCCGGCCAGCTGTGGAACGGGAACAGGTGGACGCATCGATACTCATGTCCAAGCTGCAGCCGCCAGCTAATTTTCGAAGCCGTTACCTCCAGGGTCCGGACGTGGGAATCCGAGGCAAATGCGTACCCGCGGTGTATGGGGTCAATCGACTTCCAGACAGCAAAGTAGTCGGGTATGTTTTCGAACCTGGCCAACTTATGCTCCGGGTAGTCCAAATTCGAGTAGCCCAAGAAAGAGCAAAAGTGTGCCCGGAAAGCCAGGGAAATCCTGCGCGTCAGCGGAACGCCTTCCCACTCCGGGCGGGCGATCAACTGCTCGGTGTAGAACTCTGTGCCGGGATACATGGAGATGACGCGATAAAGGTAACAGGTTACTTCCTTCTTGCCATCAAAAAAGGGCTCACCCCCGTAGCGCACATGGATGGCTTTGCTCTTCAGGGACACAGTGGCGCGATGCGGTCCGGTCCGGGACCAGACCAGCGTGTATCGGGGCTCACTGCCAGGCAGCCCGATCAGCGATTCGGTCTGATAATAGCGGCGCTCCCATGGCAGCGGATAAAAGTCCAGATGGGTCAACTGGCCCCAGCGCTTCGGGGGTGAGTCCTCGAAGGGAGCCAGGGCCTCGCCGGCGCCAGTCTTACGCGCAGCAGTTTGGTGCAGAATGCTGGTGGCCGCCCCGGCGTAGTTGCAAGGCGACGACGGCTCGGGCCGGGGGACGAGGCTGAAATAAACTTGCATCCCCCCCGCTCCGTTGGACAGTTGAACACCAGTAATGTCTTTGTCCCGGTTCCAGGCACTCTGATGCACGCCGGGATCCGTGTAATGCTCAATGTTCAGCACTTCGGGAGGGACTTGAGCGCCAGGGTCACGTGATTTTACTTGCTCGAGAAGGAACTCAGCGTCGTGTCGTCCGTACTCTGGATCTCCCGGGGGTATATTCGCTGCAAAAAAAGTGAGCGTGCGGAGTGCCTTCGGGCCGAAAGGGTAATCAATTTGGAATGGAACTTCCTGCTGGGCCCCGGGTCTAAGGCGCGTCAGTCGGAGAGTTTTCTCGTCTAGTTCCGGTGGCGTCCCCAGAGCTCCCAAATCGTCGATCTCGACGTAGTCAGAACGCTCGTATGGCGAGGGATTGGCGACCTTGATGACGATGGGCTGAAGTGGCACGGTGCGCTATTTTTATTCCTTTCTGCGCAACCTTAAGCAGTATGACAACAATTCAATCCTCGACCTTCCCGCCGGGCCGAGCAGGGGCCAGATGAAGGATTGATCGGCCAGTGCGTGCAGATTATGCACTCGTTCGTTTTGAAAGACAAGCCATTTCTTCTGCTTTAGTTACGCCTGGACCGCGCAGTAAAGAATTAGAATATTCAGGCAGAATTAGAATAATCAGGCAACTGCTATGCGCTCCATGTAGCTTTGCAATGGGTCGACCACGACCGTTTTTGCCGTTTTCACGAACGCATGTTATCCTTGAAAACGTAACAACATACGATTAAAGAGTAGGAGCGCAGCTGATTCAGTGTTAGCCCCAGAGAAAAAAGCCGCTTTGATTGACCAACACCGCACTCACGCGACCGATACCGGTTCGCCCGAGGTGCAGATCGCGATCCTGAGCACACGGATTGGTGAATTGACGGAGCATTTTAAGACGCACAAGAAGGACCATGCCTCCCGGCGCGGTCTTCTCATGATGGTGAGCCGGCGTCGTAGCCTGCTCGATTACCTCAGAAAGTCGGATACCGAACGGTATAAGACTGTCATTCAGAAACTCGGCATCCGAAAGTAACGTAGCCAGCGGTTTGCCAGCCACTGAACAACAGCATTTCTGGCGTATTGTGCGTCGAACCATGCGTCCATCTGCACGGGCCCTCGCGGCGCTTCGGCGTCCCAGGGCTTTCGTCGAATCCATCTTGGCGGATGAGTTTTCCACTCCATCTCCCGTCGTAGTTACGCGGCTTGAAAGGGCACGGCGTTAGCCGTGTCGAATGGATGCGGGAATTTGCCGGCCTTAGCCGCCGAGGAGCTTTTTGTCCACGGGGCGGTTGGTGTAACTCAGGGCTAGAGCCCACCGCGATGCCAGCCTTACGGCACGCCTAAGGCATGCCCCTTCAAGGACCAGTGCATCAGGGCCCTATCGGTTGCGTTCGGAACGGAAGGAACTAACAAATGAAACACGAAGTTACGGTCGAGCTGCATGGCGGCAAGTCCATCCACTTTGAAACCGGAAAATTAGCCAAGCAGGCCCACGGTTCCTGCATTGTGCGCATCGGCGACAACGTCGTTCTCGCCACCGCCTGCGCCAACCCTGATCCCCGTGAGGGCATTGACTTCTTCCCCCTCACCGTCGACTACCGCGAATACACCTATGCCGCCGGACGTATTCCGGGCGGCTTTATAAAGCGCGAAGGGCGGCCCAGTGAGCGCGAGATTCTGACCAGCCGCCAGATCGATAGGCCCATCCGGCCGTTGTTCCCCGAGGGCTTCCGCTGCGAGACGCAGGTCATCGCCATGGTCCTTTCGGCGGACACAACCAACGATCCTGATGTCGCCGGCATTAATGGCGCGTCGGTTGCGCTGAGCGTCTCCGACATTCCGTTTCACGGCCCCATCGGTGCGGTTCGAGTCGGACAGATTGACGGAAATTTCGTCATCAATCCCACCTACGATGAGCAGCGCGGCGGCAAGCTGAACCTCATGGTGGTAGGCACCGCTGACGGCATCGTGATGATCGAGTCCGGCGCCAAAGAAGTTTCGGAAGAGACCGTGGTGCAGGCTATTGAGTTCGGCCATCAGGAGATCAAGAAGATCTGCGCCGCCATCAGCGACCTGGCCAAGAAAGTCGGCAAGGTGAAGCGGACCGTCGAGCCCGTCGTCACTGACGAGGCTTACCTGGGCGAACTTCGCTCCAAGTTTGGCGATCGTCTGCTGGATGCCGTCAACACCGAGAAGCATCCCAAGAACGAAAGCTACACGCTCATCAAGCAGCTCAAAGACGAAATCAAGAGCGCCATTCCCGAAGAGGACGAAGCTGGTCGCAAGAAGGCCGGCAAGTACTTCGATCTTCTGCGCGAGCAGATTTTCCGTGAGCAGGTGATCAAAGATCGTCGCCGTCCAGACGGGCGCAAGTTCGACCAGATTCGCGACATCTGGATTGAAGTCGGCGTGCTGCCTCGCACCCATGGCTCGTCAATCTTTACCCGCGGTGAAACCCAGGCGCTGGTTACCACCACGCTCGGCACCGGCGAAGACATGCAGCGCCTGGAGGCCTTCGAGGGCGAAGCCAAGAAGCGATTCATGCTGCACTATAACTTCCCGCCGTTCTCGGTCGGCGAAGTTGCATTCCTGCGCGGAGCAGGCCGCCGCGAAATTGGACACGGCGCTCTCGCAGAGCGTGCCATCTCGGCCGTTCTGCCTGGCGAAACCGATTGGCCGTACGCGATGCGCGTGGTTTCGGACATTTTGGAGTCGAACGGATCGTCGTCGATGGCGACGGTCTGCGGAGCTTCGCTGAGTCTGATGGACGCCGGCGTCCCCCTTAAAGCTTCGGTTGCAGGCGTGGCGATGGGCCTGGTGAAGGAAGACGCGGATTACGCCATCCTCACCGACATTGCCGGTGCGGAAGATCATTACGGCGACATGGACTTCAAGGTCGCCGGTACTCGCGATGGAATCACGGCGTTGCAGATGGACATCAAGGTGATGGGCATCACGGCGCAAATCATGCGTGAAGCATTGGAGCAGGCCCGCCACGGTCGGCTGTTCATCCTGGACAAGATGAACGAGATCATCGCCGAGCCGCGCACCAAGGTCAGCGAGTTCGCGCCGCGCTTCTATACCCTGCAGATTCCCACCGACAAGATCCGCGACCTCATCGGGCCGGGCGGCAAGGTGATTCGCGGGATCATCGAGCAGACCGGCGTCAAGATCGATGTGGAAGACACCGGCAAGGTAAATGTTTCGTCCAGCGATCAAGCGGCGGCCGCCAAGGCGCTGCAGATGATTGGCGACATCACCGCGACCGCTGAGGTAGGGAAGACCTATCTGGGCAAGGTCACGCGTCTGGCTGACTTCGGAGCGTTCGTCGAAATCATTCCTGGCACCGACGGACTGCTGCACATCAGCGAAGTCGCCGAGCACCGCATTAACGATGTACGCGACGAGCTGAAGGAAGGCGACCAGGTGCTGGTAAAGGTCCTCGCCGTCGAGGGCAACCGCATCAAGCTGTCGCGCAAGGCCATTCTGAAAGAGCAGCGCGCCAAGATGGCGGCGGAAGGCGGCGAGCCTATGCCCGAAGGGGAAGGCGCGGTGACCTTCGAGGGCGGCCATGAGAAGGCAGACGAGCCGAGCTCCGAGCAGAATTTCAATCGCGATGGCGAACGTCGTGAACATGTGGGCAGCAGGCCTGGTGGCGGCGGCAGCCGCGGCGGCAGCCGCGGCGGACCCGTGGCGGACCGGTCGCGCGGCGGTCGCGGCGGACCTGGCGGTGGCCGGGGCGGACCGCGGCGGTAGGGTGTTCGGTAACCAAGGAAATGAAACAAGGGAATCGGGAGGGCAGACGCCCTCCCGTTTTCATTTCAACAAATTCCAGCTTTTTCGATTGAAATCAGCGTTGGCGTTGGAATAGACTTTGCCGGATTTGTTGAGAAAGGGGTATTACTATGCGACTCGCGCTCCTAGGCCTCTCCTTGTGCGTCCTCGCATTTGCTGTAACCACGCCCCTGCTGGCGCACGGTCAAGACCAGATGCCCTACGCCTCGATGGCGTCAAGCAAGTTCATGAACTTGCCCATGCTTCCGTCTTGCATGACGCTGTCCGCGCAACATGGCGATCCCATGAAGGGCCCGGCGATCCTGCTGATCAAGTTCACCAGCGGGTGCGTCGTGCCGTGGCACTGGCACACTGCCGACGAAAATCTCATGATGGTCTCCGGCAAAGGCAAGGCCGACATGAAGTCGGGTGGCTCTCATCCGATGGCAATGGGCGACTACATTTTCCTGGCAGGGAAGCAGACCCACCGGTTCACCTGCATCAGCAGTTGCGTGCTGTTTGACGTGATTGGCGGCGCCTTCGATATTCACTATGTCGATGCCGACGGTAAAGAGATTCCACCGGACCAGGCGCTCAAGCCTATGGCCAAGGCTGGGGCAATGAAGAAGCCGTAAGCGTGGGTCCGATGTAGGAACCGAAGTTCCGATCCCACGGTTAGTAAGTGGCGGAACTCCGATTTGCCGAGTTCCGCCAAGCCGCTTCGGCCCTCCTACTTCTTCGCCCCGATGAGTGACTCCAACCTCGACAGCCGCTGCTGCAAATCTGCAATTTGTTGTCCCTGAGTCTGGATCTGCTCCTGCTGAGTCTTGATCACGTCCTGCTGCGCCGCGACTACCGCGTGCTGCTTCTGCAATTCGTTCAGCAGCATGGGAGCGAGGTACTGATACTTCACCGTGTAGGGCTGGCCGTCTTTGTCGTAGGCCACCATGTTCGGGATAGACCTTGGCCACTTCTTCGGCGATCAGGCCGTATTGCAGAGTGTGCGAGCCATCGTCGTACTGCGGCTTGTAGAAGAAGGTAACCGGACGCAACTGGAACAGACGGCTGCTGCTGTCGCCCATGTCGCGCATCTGTTCCTTGAAGCGCAGCGAGGAGGTCATGCGTTCCGAGCTGACCATTGGAGTTGATGTAGACCGGGAGCACCCGACTGAAGACGGTCGAGCCGTAGATGCCCGCGATGTAGGCGGCGGTCTGCTGGACCGTAGCCGCTACCAGGTCGCCCCCGATGCGGATGGTGTTGCTTTCCGTGCCTGAAGATGGGCCCTGATTTCCGATGTAGATGTTGTTGTTGCCGGTGGTGTTGTTGTAGCCAGCCTGGTAGCCGTCGAAGGTGTTGTAGGTGCCGATGGTATTGCTGTACCCAGCCTGAAAGCCGAAGAAGGCGTTGCTGCTACCGACGCTGACGCTATTGTAGCCAGCGTCGGCGCCGAAGAAGCGTGTTGGACGCAACCGCTGATGTGGCGCAGCCAGCTCGCGTCGCCGTAGATGGTGTTGCACTGCCGCGTGGTTGTTGGTATAGCCAGCCTGGGCCGCCTGAGAAGGTGTTGTAGGACCCGTGACCGTAAATCGGGTAACCTTGGTTGCTGTAGCCGGCCTGCGTAGCCGGAGAAGGTGTTGGCGCCCCCGTCCGTGTTGTTGTAGCCAGCCGCGTAACCCGGTGAAGGTGTTGCTTGAAGCCGGCGTTATTGCTGTGGCCAGCGTTACCAGCCGGAGAAACTGTTTGGAGCTTCCCGCCACTATTGCCGGCGCCTGCTACCAACTCCGAGAAACAGGTTATGTCCAGTGGCATCACCGTTGCCAGTGACTCAGCACGCTGGTCCCGCCGATCTGGTAAGCTCGTGTGCTGTTAACAGCGTTGCCCAAAGCTGCCGCCTGCACTGCCGTGCCGCTGATGTTGAAGTTGGAGCTAGCCTGCTGCGAGGTCCCATTCTGAATGTAATAAGGCGAACCCGGCCCAGCGACCACCCCGGTCAGGTTCGAGCCGTTCCCGTAATACACGTTCGAGGTGTTCGACAGCGTCACCGCACTGCCGTAGGTTCCGCTGAATTGGGAACTGCGCCAAAGTACCGCCAGCAGTTGCGAGAACTGAATGCCCGTCAGCCCAGCGCCGCTGCCGGTGAAGCTGCACCACGTGCCGGCAGCGTTCGTCCCCGCTGCCATCCACGGAGAACTTGGTGACCGGACTGGTGCTCGGGCCGGTGGTGAGCCAGAGATCAGTGACCTCCCGCCGTGTTCTGCAAGCCATGCCGGCGGTGCCGAGCCGCGCTCTGCACCTTGGCGTTCAAGTCCATAGGTTGCGTGCCCGTCGTTGCGCTGATTCCGTGCCGCAGCGAGGTGCCGTGTCACCGCGGTGCTCGCCGCCGTGGCCAGCACTCCCGTAGCTCCGCGCCCGTCGTCGCCGGCGACTGTCCCCACACGCCGGTGCCGCCGTTGGTCTGCCGTCGCCTGCCCCCACATGCCGTGCCGTTCGGACTCGCGACCGACCCGCTTACTCCGTAGTGACGCCGGTGGTGGCCGTGGACAGCCCGCGCACGCCGGTGCCGCCGGTGCTACTCGAGTAGCCCTTCAACCCGTAGGTCGATCCCGTGGTCGCCGTGGCAAAGCCCAGCAGTCCGATTCCGATGGTGCTGTCTGACATGCCCTCCATGCCATAGCCCTGCGCCGAGCCGAGTAGGCATGGCCGAAAATAGCGACGCCCGCGCCGGGGATGGTGCCCAACACCGCATTCGTGGTGGTCGTGCTCGAGGTGGTGGCAACGATGGCGTTGCCGGTCGAACTGGAAGCCACGATGGCTTTGCCGGTTCCGCTTTGCGTCGCCTCACGATCTGGTCAGTGGTCGTGCCGCTGAAGTTGGTCGGCCCCTGAGCGTGGCCAAGTTGGACGGCGACTTAGCTGTTGCTCTTTCCCGACGCCGTCTGCGTCGAGCCAGAACCAGAGCTGGACGCGACGCCAGCGCCAGAATTGGTTGCGTTCACAGTCTTTCGCCAGCACGAAGTCGGAGATACTCTTGCCTGCCAGCGTTTCGGCTTCATGCGCTTTGAAGGCGTACGGCACACTCACCAGCAGCACGCGCGGCTGCTCGGCTTGTCCTTGCACCTGCACGCCCAGCCAGCGCTGCTCTTCCTGCGAGAACAGATCGCTCGGCAATCCTGTCGCGGTCGTGCTTCCCAGAAGCACGCTGTACTGGCCGCTCGCGTCGGGCGTGACGTTCTGCGTCTCCATCCAGACGGCGCACCGCCATCCTGCTGCTTGTAGATGGCGAAGGTGACACCCGTAGTCGCCGCGATCGGCGCGCCGTTGGCGTCCTTCAGCGTTCCGCCATAGCGGATGAGATTGGGAACGGCAGTGGTAGAGGTTTGTTGGGCTGAGCAAATGGAGACGAACAACAAGGTGGAGAGAGCAATAACAATGATGGTGCTGAAACGGCGCATAGAGACTCCTAGTGGCGATGTGAAGTGGCTACTTGCGCCCTGGCTCACGAAGAGAAGTGTGGCAAACGCTGCGCCGCGGAGAGCCAAGGACGCGACAGCGGCGCTGAGTTCAGTAGGGCCCTGGGGAAAGGCTTCCTTACTCCCGCTGCTCCGCCAACCATCCATCGGAGGCCATACGGGAGTTCCCCTGCCTCAATAACTACAATACTGGGTCGCCAACGCCTCGAAAGGAGTCACGAGGTGTCGTACGAATGGGGGCCGAACAACGAAATTTCTCGGCTGCGTGGAGAAATAGTGAGACTAGGTGGTCAAGTTGTCAAGTACTTCTTGACAGGGTTTTAATAATTAACAAGTGGCGGTAAGATTTTCCCCTAATAGCCAAAGGAAGGGATGGTATCGCCACTCTGGTCTCCGTTGCACTAAGATGCCCGACTCAAGCTTCACCAGGAATAGGGATCATCATGTCCTGGCCTTCGTCTCACTGCTAGTTGCTAACCGTTAACTGCTGATCCTTCGACTTCGGGGCGAACAAAACTACGTCAACTTCGCAATGGCGACTTGTACTTTCGTAACTTGACTTTGGCGACCATGGAAGTACAGTGGGCTTGTGAGACCTAGTGTCTCTCCGCCCCGATGGGGGCGGAAAGATCATTGAAAAGTCAGATATCGTGGGGGCTCGGGACGAGGAGTCAGCGTGAGGCGCTCAGTTTGCGACTTAGTTAACCCCACCAGCTCCAAGACCTCCAAATTGCGTCGATTTTCGCCCGTAAGTCCATTGGATTCAATATTTTCACCTATAACTTCTTTCGATAGAATATTTTGCGAGCACTTTTTTATCTTGTGTGTTTGCTTTCAAGATTTTGTGGTGGGGGAGGGGGGAGGGGGTATAGCCCGATTGGCTATGCCTTTCCCGAGGCGGGACAAACGGCAGATCGTGGTCAGAGATTACTGGGTCGCCAACAGTCGTTGCCGAGTCTTTGTCAGAGCTTGTGCCGTCCCCAAAGGGACTCGGTCTTTCTAGTAATCAGTTGCGAGGGTCAGTCGTCAGGAAAGTAAAAAGCCCCACCCAAGCAAAATCAGCTTGAATGGGGCACTCACTTCTTGCCTTTAGCCAACTGCTAAGTGCTAACGGCTAATTGCTTGATCCTTCGACTCGGGCTTGCGCCCTCGCTCAGGATTGCGGCCGCGGGCTCGGACGCCCGCGACTGCGCCGCAATTTAGTACATCCCGCCCATGCCGCCGCCGTGGCCGCCGCCCATGGGAGCTTCCTTCTTCTCTTCTGGAATCTCCGCGATCAGGGCTTCGGTGGTCAGCATCAAGGACGCGATCGAGCCCGCGTTCTGCAGGGCGGTACGCGCGACCTTGGTCGGATCAAGAACGCCGGCCTTCACCAGGTCCTCGAACTGCCCGGTCTGCGCGTTGTAGCCAAAGTTCGTTTCCTTGGAGTCGCGAATGCGGCCCACAACGATGGCGCCTTCTTCGCCGGCGTTGCCGACGATCTGGCGGAGAGGCTCTTCGAGAGCGCGACGCACGATGTTGGCGCCGATCTTCTCGTCACCTTCCAGCTTGAGGGCGTCGACGGCCGGAATGCAGCGCACCAGAGCCACACCGCCGCCGGGGACAATACCTTCCTCGACTGCAGCGCGGGTGGCGTGCATGGCGTCTTCCACGCGGGCTTTCTTTTCCTTCATTTCGGTTTCGGTCGCGGCGCCGACCTTGATGACCGCAACGCCGCCGACCAGCTTCGCCAACCGCTCCTGCAGCTTCTCGCGGTCGTAGTCGCTGGTGGTCTTGTCGATCTGGCTGCGAATTTCCTTCACGCGGCCTTCGATGTCGCCGTGCTTGCCCTTGCCCTCGACGATGGTGGTGTTGTCCTTGTCGATGGTGATCTTCTTGGCCTGGCCGAGGTCGTCCATCTGCACGTTCTCCAGCTTGATGCCAAGATCTTCGGTGATGGCCTTGCCGCCGGTCAGGATTGCGATGTCCTGCAGCATGGCCTTGCGGCGATCGCCGAAGCCCGGAGCCTTGACGGCCGCAACCTGCAGCGTGCCGCGCAGCTTGTTGACGACCAGGGTCGCCAGCGCTTCGCCTTCCACGTCTTCAGCGATGATCACGAGCGGACGGCCGCTCTTGGCGATCTGCTCGAGCAGCGGGAGCAGGTCCTTCATCGAGGAAATCTTCTTTTCGTGGATGAGGATGTAGGCGTTCTCCAGAACGACTTCCATGCGCTCCGGATCGGTAACGAAGTAAGGCGAGAGGTAACCGCGGTCGAACTGCATGCCTTCGACGACTTCCAACTGGGTCTCCATCGTCTTGGCTTCTTCCACCGTGATGACGCCGTCTTTGCCGACCTTCTTCATGGCTTCGGCAATGATGCTTGCCGATGGTCTCGTCGTTGTTGGCGGAGATGGTGCCAACCTGCGCGATCATCTCGCCCGACACCTTCTGCGAATACTTGTCGAGCGCGCCGGGAATGCGGTTGCCATCGTGGTCGAGCGAGCCGCACACGGCGGTAACGGCCTTGTCGATGCCGCGCTTCAGGGCCATCGGATTCGCGCCGGCGGCAACGGTCTTCACGCCTTCGCGGAAGATGGTCTGGGCCAGAACGGTCGCGGTGGTGGTGCCGTCACCGGCAACGTCGGAGGTCTTGGAGGCGACTTCGCGGACCATCTGTGCGCCCATGTTCTCGAGCGGGTCCTTCAGCTCGATTTCCTTGGCTACGGTCACGCCGTCCTTGGTAATGAGCGGCGAACCAAACTTCTTCTCGATCACGACATTGCGGCCCTTGGGACCGAGCGTGACTTTTACGGCATCGGCCAGAATATTCACGCCGCGAAGGATCGACTGGCGCGAATCTTCTCCATGCACAATCTGCTTTGCCATTGTTTCAATCTCCTTATGGAATCAGTTGTCAGTTGTCGGTTGTCAGTGGCCAGTGCGCGCGACCAAAGTCCGCGAGATGCGCATCGGCACGGGAGTCAGTTATCAGCGTCAGCGAGCTTCGTGCTGAACTGGCAACTGCCTACTGGCAACTAGTTACTTATGCGCGACGGCCTGTTTCGGCTTGCTGGCGCCTTCCAGAATGCCGAGTACTTCTTCCTCGCGCATGATCAGGAAGTCTTCGCCATCAATCTTGATTTCCGTGCCGGCATATTTGCCGAACAGGATGCGGTCGCCCGCCTTCACGTCGAGCGGGAAGGTCTTGCCTTCGTCATTGGTCTTGCCCCGGCCTACCGCGATCACTTCGCCCTCTTGCGGCTTGTCTTTGGCGCTGTCGGGGATGATGATTCCGCCACGGGTGGTTTCGGCCTCTTCCACGCGACGAACCACGATGCGGTCGTGCAGGGGAGTCAGTTTTGTAGCCATTCTTCAAACTCCTTTCAAGCTTGTAAGTTCGAGTTGGATTGCATTACACGTTGGGCTGGCCATCGCGCGTGTCCTCTGCGTTGCTGTCAGCGTGTCCATGAAGTCTTGGGATGAACCCGGAAAGTTGGTAGCGTGGTATTCGGTAAACGAGCCTGTTAGCACTCACTACCAACGAGTGCTAATGTTAGCGCGACAGCCCTGGGGATGTCAAGGTATACATGAGTGTAATTCGCTCATATTTCGCATATAATCTGAGAAATTATGTTTATTTGGCTTATAATCAATAGTTTAGGTGGAACTCAAGTTTTGCGCTCTGAGCGGAAACTGTAGGAGCAGCAGATTGGATCCTTTGATGGTCGAGAGAAAGGGTAAATCCACTGGACTCGCGAGAGCATCTATGCGAGCAGTTTCTTGCTCGCCAATTCTCTTGTCTCTTGTCTGCCAGACGAGTGAAGTTTTCATTTCCCATAACCCCGAGTTTGGCCGCATAATCGGGACATCGATGGTGTAATCGTGTCAGTGCTCGCATGCCGATCGACTGTCTTCCGCAATCCGCCGATTGAGTTCGATCCTTGCCTCGCTGGCGATTGCGCTGGCGTTGCAGACTTTTGGCCTCGCCCAGACTTCGACGCCGGATACTGCAAAATCCTCGCCGGCAGCAGAAGTGCAAGCCACTATTCCCGGTGCTGCCGACGAAACGCCGAGTGTCTCTCTAGTGCCTCCGGATGCCGCCGACTCGCAAATTCCCACGGCCGCCCAGATCGAGGCCGCCGGACGACGCGACACCTCCGACGATCCCGACCCGAAAGAGAGTTCGCTCCGCCGTCGCAAACTCCGTTCCCGCAAACTCGATTCCGACTCCAGCCGTCGCAAAGACTGGACCACCGGCTCCCGCAGGACGCGCTGCCCCGCTGGCCGCCAAGTATGACGTCTCGCAGATTGGGCAACGCAATGTGGGCAGCGGCCTCGACTTTTATTCCCTGGATCGCGAGGTGGCGCTGGGGCACCAGCTCTCGCAAGAGGTGGAGCAGCAAGCGCGGCTGGTCACCGATCCCGTCATCACGGAATACATCAATCGCATCGGTCAGAATCTGGTGCGCAACTCCGACGCGCGCGTGCCCTTCACCATCAAGGTCCTCGACAACGATGAGGTCAACGCCTTCGCGCTTCCCGGCGGCTTTTTCTACGTGGACAGTGGACTGATTCTGGCGGCGGACAATGAAGCCGAGCTAGCCGGCGTAATGGCACACGAGATCGCCCACGTTGCTGCCCGCCACGCCACCAAGAACATGACCCGCGCGCAGATCTGGAACATGGCTTCGGTGCCGCTGATCTTCATTGGCGGACCAGTGGCATACGCTATCAGTGAAGTAGCGAGCCTGGCGGTGCCGCTCGGCTTCCTCAAGTTCTCGCGCGACGCCGAACGCGAGGCCGACCTTCTGGGATTGCAATACGATTACGCCGCGGGCTACGATCCGGAGGCGTTTGTCGAGTTTTTTGAAAAGCTGAAAGTCGACGAAAAAAAGAAGCAAAACTTCGTAGCCAAGGCCTTCGCCACTCATCCCATGAATGCGGACCGCATCAAGGCCGCGCAGGACGAAATCCGCAAGTATCTTGCCCGACCGCAGCGAGTATGTCGTTAACACCAGTGAATTCGAGGACGTGAAGGCGCGCCTTGCCCGTCTGGAGAACGGCCGGCGCCTGGGCGGCGCGAAGGGCGATCCGTCGCGCCCGGTGCTTCTGAAGCGCTCCAGCTTCGAGCAGCAGCGATTCCGCAACACCGCCGGACAGAAGGATGATGGCAGCACCGATCAGAAGGACGACGGACGTCCCACGCTAAAGCGCAAACCCTCCGACTGACCGATTGATCCCTGTAACGCGGCGGTGTTCACGGGAACTCCGACTCCGAGCATTGCGGCACCCCACCGCGACTGCCTAGAATGATCCTTATGAAGATGCGCGTTGGATGGTGGCGATCATTTGCATGCTCCTGACTGCCCCGCTTGCTGGTGGCGGGCGACAAGAAGCAGAATTCCGGGTTGGTTTCCTCGATCACGTTTGCTGTCCTTAAGGACGACAACGGCAAGCCAGTGCGCAATGCCGCGGTGATCCTGCATCCCGTGGCAGAGCACGGCAAGCAATCGCGAGGCGGATTCGAACTGAAGACCAACTCCGAGGGCAAGACCGAGACCGATGGCATTCCGTATGGAATGCTGCGTGTGCAGGTCATCGCCCACGGATTCCAGACCTTTGGCGAGGACTACACGCATTGACCAGCCACAGCATGAGCTGGTCATCCGCCTGAAGCGGCCACAGGGGCAGTATTCGATCTATGAGAACCATTCTGGCGACGGCAGCAACAGCCCGCCGAAAGACAAACAGTGAAGAATCGCTCTTTGCCTTAGATCGTTCGCTCCCGAAGCGTTGATGCGCGCCTGCCAAGCGCTAAATGCCAGCTGCGAAGAGCGAAGAGCGAAAGGCGATCCGCGGAGGATCAATGATCGAAGCGAAGGCACTCTGGACCGACCACGACCGCTTCATCAGCCAGGCCAGTAGCGGTCACGCGCTAGTAGTGGACGCCGGCAGCGAGAAGACCGCAAACAGCCCGGTTGAGTTAGTGTTGATCGCTTTATGCGCCTGCACCGCCAGTGATGTTGTCGGCATTCTGCGCAAGAAACGCGAACCCTTCACCAGCCTGGAAGTTCGCGCCACGGCCGAGCGGGCAGAGACCTTTCCGAAGATTTTTACCAGCATTCGTCTGATCTACCGCGTGGGCGGGAACGTCACCCAAAAAGCCGATGGACGATGCGGTGCGCTTGTCCAAGGACAAGTATTGTTCAGTTTCGGCCATGCTGGATAAGGCGGCGAAGATCGAGTTTGAGATCGAGTACGCACAATAGACTTGTTTCTGCCCTCGCCTCGATTACCTCCGCAGCTTTTCCTGCCATTTTTTGCGGAAGGGTATAATAATCCGTTTGCCTATGACCACCACACAAACACAACTGCGCCTGGCCCGGCGGATGTCGCGACTGGGGACCGAAACTGCGTTCGAAGTGCTGGTTCGCGCCCGCGCCTTGGAACGTCAGGGAAAAAACATCATTCACCTCGAGATTGGCGAGCCCGACATGGATACTCCCACCAACGTCGTTGAGGCGGGGGTCGACGCTCTGCGGAAGGGCTTCACCCACTACGGTCCGGCGGCGGGACTGCCCGAGTTGCGCGAAGCCATTGCGGCCGAGGTCTCCAGTTCGCGAGGCATCCAGGTCAGCCCGGATGAGGTGGTGATTGTTCCCGGCGGCAAGCCGATCATCTTCTTCACCATGCTGGCGCTGGTGGAGGAGGGGGACGAGGTCATCTATCCCAATCCTGGCTTCCCGATTTACGAGTCGATGATCAACTTTCTGGGTGCCAAGGCGGTCCCCATTCCGCTGCGTGAAGAACGGGATTTTCGCCTGGATGTTGACGAACTGAAGAGTCTGATCACGGACCGTACCAAGCTGATTATCCTGAACTCACCGCAGAATCCCACCGGCGGCATCATTACCAAGAAGGACGTGGAAGACATCGCAGCCGCGATTGGCGATCGTGACATCATGGTCCTGAGCGATGAGATCTACAGCCGCCTGCTCTTCGAAGGCGAGCCGTACAGCATCGCCTCGGTGGATGGCTTTAAGGATCGCACCATTATTTTGACCGGTTTTTCGAAGACCTATTCCATGACCGGCTGGCGGCTGGGTTACGGCGTGATGCGGCCGGACTTGGCGGCACAATTCGCGCGTCTTGCAACCAACTCCACCTCCTGCACCGCGACCTTTACACAGATGGCGGGCATCGAGGCGGTGCGAGGCGACCAGAGCGAACCGGAGAAGATGCGCCAGGAGTTTCAGCGCCGCCGGGATGTGTTCGTGAGTGGCATCAACAAGATCAAGGGATTTTCTTGCCGGTTGCCCAAGGGGGCGTTCTATACCTTCCCCAATATCAGGCAAACCGGCTGGCCGTCCAAGAAGCTGGCCGATGCGTTGCTCGAAGACACGGGAGTTGCGGGGTTGTCGGGAACGGCCTTTGGCAGTTATGGAGAAGGCTACTTGCGATTCAGCACTGCCAATTCTGTTGTGAATCTTCAGGAAGCGCTGGACCGCATCGATCAATGGACGAAGAAGAACTTGTAGGTGTCGGTTTAGTGTTGAAGGGCGCACCTTTAGGTGCGCCAAAAAGAAACCAATAAAGCGGCTTTAGCCACCGGGGACGTTGTTCTTGCTACAAACCCGGGTCCCCCTGGTGGCTGAAGCCCATTCTTTTGTGAGCGCGACGGCACGGCTGAAGCCGACCCCCTTCCGGGCATCTGGGCTGAGGCAGTTGGGTCTCGTGCACGTGGGGGCATGTGACGGCTTAGTGCCGTTCCATCGGGGATTTTCATGCCAGCCAAGAGATTCCGCATCTTCGCCACTGCTGACATTGGCGAAGCCGCCTTCAATCGCCTACGCGAGCGCGGCTATGAAATCGATGTTTATCCGAATCCTGAACCGCCGCCAAAGAGCCTGATTGTCGAAAAGGTCCGCGGCGGCATTGATGGCCTCATCACCACTCTCCGCGATCCCGTCGACGCCGAAATTTTCGAGGCTGGGAAGGGCACGCTCAAGGCCGTGGCCCAGTACGCCGTCGGCTTCGACAACATCAATCGTGCCGACGCCAACCGCTACCAGATCCCCTTCACCAACACCGCAGACGTGTTGACGGAGGCCACTGCCGAGTTTGCCTTTTTCGCTTTGGCCGCGCTGGCGCGCAGACTCTGGACCGCCGAACATCTCGTCCGCGAGAACCAGTGGGGTTACTGGCATCCTTATCTTCCGTTCCTCGGCGACGAGATGACCGGCAAGACCATCGGCGTCATCGGCACTGGCGGGATTGGACAAGCGGTGATTAAGAAATGCATCGGCTTCGACATGAACATTCTCTGCTACGAAGCCATGGGACCGAACGACAAGTTAGTTGCCGACGTGCAGCAGCAGATGGACCTCCGGTTCAATAGCGGAATGCAACTTGAGCGGACGTTGATCAAGTATGTGTCGATGGACGAGGCGCTCAGCCAGAGCGACTTCATCAGTATCCATGTGCCGTTGTTGCGCGAAGGTGAGAGCAATACTCCGACGTATCACCTGATCAATGAGCGCACACTGCGCAACATGAGACCCACGGCCTACCTGGTGAACACTGCGCGCGGCCCAGTGATCGACGAGAGGGCGCTGGCCAAGGCCATTAGAGAGAAGTGGATTGCAGGCGCGGCTCTTGATGTTTACGAGCAAGAACCGTTGCCGCCCGATTCGCCGCTGCGCGATCCCGAGATCGAGGACCGTTGCCGTCTGTATCCGCACTTCGCCAGCGCCGCCCGCATTACGCGGCTCTCGGTCGATCCCCATCTCGGTATGGCGGGGCGCTGCGTGCAGGGCTTGATCGATGTCCTGGAGCAAAACTACGGCGGCGATGTGACCAAGATGCCGTACGTGGTGAACAAGGAAGGGTTTCGCTAAGCATCACGAAGCGTTCAGCATTCAGCCAAGAAGAATTCTGCGTGTCCCCAATCATCACCAACCAACCGCTGCGCCTTTTCCTAACTGAATGCTGACGGCGGAGTGCTGACGACTATTTCTCCACCATCGCAGCCACCAACGAGCGGAAGATCTTCGCCCCGTCAGTCATGCCGAGTTCAGGCTCGCTGGCGCGTTCCGGATGCGGCATCATTCCCAGCACATTGCGGCCTTCATTGCAGATGCCGGCAATGTTCTCCAGCGATCCGTTGGGATTGGCGTCTGCGGTGACCTCGCCGTCGGCAGTCGTGTAGCGGAAGATGATCCGGTCCTGGTCTTTCAACTCGACCAGGGTGCGCTCGTCGCAGAAGTAGTTGCCTTCCATGTGGCCAATCGGAATTTCCAGCACCTCACCTTTACTCAACTGCTGCGTGTAAGACGTGTTTGTGCTCTCCACCCGGACGTGCACGGGCTTGCAGACGTACTTCAATCCGGCATTACGCAGCAGTGCGCCGGGCAGTAGGCCCGACTCACACAGAATCTGAAATCCATTGCAGATACCTAGCACCAATCCGCCGCTTGCGGCGAATTTGCGCACCGATTCCATGACTGGGGAAAACTTGGCGATGGCGCCGGTGCGGAGGTAGTCGCCATAGGCGAATCCACCGGGCACGATGATGGCGTCGCAACCCTGCAGCTCGTGTGAGTCGTGCCACAGGAAAGTCGCGGGCTGCCTGGCCACTTCCGAAATTGTCCAATAGGCGTCGTGGTCGCAATTGGAACCGGGGAAGATGATCACACCGAATTTCATCGCGGCAAACTCTCCAAGGGAGGGTAAATTTGAGTGTAGCATGGGTTGCGAGACCGCCCGGAAGGGGTGGGCATCCAACAAGTAATGCAATTTTCCCGGCACATGAATATCACCGGAGGCGCGTTGCGCCGTTGGTTCATCGCGCAGTGCTATGACTCGGCTGCGGTCGGTGCGCTGTGGTGGGCCGGGCTGGAGTACCTGCATGTACCGTGGGCACCTTTCTGGGCGATCCTCGCCGCCGGGCTGCAATTCATTCCACACTTCGGAGCGGTGCTTGGCCTTCTTCGGGCCTGGGCTGGTCGCATTGTTCGCTGGAGGCTTCGAGCAGTTTCTGTACGTCCTCATTCTCTACGGGATCATCATCGTAATTGACGGATTGGTTTTGCAGCCGGTGATCATGCGCCGAACGGCGCGCGTGCCGATCTGGGCGTCCTTGATCGTTCCGATTCTGCTGAGCTTGATATTCGGATTTTGGGGATTACTGTTGGCGGCCCCGTTGTTGGCCGTTACCTTCGCCTACCGTTCGTATTGGAAAAATCGGGAGGTCCCGGCTGTACCGCGACAAACGCCGCCCGGTCACGAAATCACCGGAGGGCGGCTCATTTCTCCCGAGTCCGCTGCTGGTCGCACGCCTCCTGACGGCATGCGATAGGGGCTTTCTGCTATACGGTGAGATGGAACAGCATCCACACGCCCAGAACCAAGATGATGATCGAGACGATCATCCGAAACGTTTTCTCAGGAATGCGGCGCAACATCCACTTGCCAGAGAGCGTCCCGACGATTACCCCTACCGTCGCGACGGTCGCCAGTGGCCATTGGGAAACGATCTGGCGGAATTGCAGCGCTGCATAGACGGGCATACGGAACAGATCAACCAGTAAAGCGATCGCAGTGGCCGTTGCCACGAACGCATCGCGTCGCAGATTGAAACCCAGCAGAGCGGCTGAACGGATTCCTCCCTGATTACCAACGAGCCCGCCGAATATTCCCGACAGCCCGCCCGCTAGCCATGCCAATTGCCCACCGATCTTCATCTTCGCCGCCAGGCCCGTGACTCCCATGAATCCCGCGAACACCAGCAGGCCGCCTAATACGTAACCAAGGATCGCACTGCGCGTCCAGATGTGAAGGAGGGCGCCGGTCAGGCCGCCTAGCGCACTGGCTGCACCAAAGGTACACAAAACGTGGCGGTCCAGATGCTTTCGAATCACAGCGAAGCGCAGGGCCGTTCCGATGAAATGCGGTATCGAGACGACAGCTACCGCAAGCTTGGTGCCGATTGAGGCCGCCAGCAGCGGAGTCAGAATGCTGCCGATCCCAAACCCAGAGATGGAGGCTATGGCTCCAGCCAGGATGCCGGCGCACGTTAGCAGGAGGGTGTGGTTCACGACAAACTCGCTCGCTGGTCAGTGTACGCGGAGCCACGTACGAATTTGTGCCCGGTTTTCCACAGTCTGCCCTGCATACAGGCTGTGCTTGAGACGCATAAAATAGAAACAGGTCCCGAATGCCCCAATCGCAATTCGTACATCTCCACCTGCACACCGATTACTCCATGCTCGACGGCGCTTGCAACATCGAGCGCCTGGTGAAGCGCGTCAAAGAACTCGAAATGCCCGCCGTAGCCATGACTGACCATGGCAACATCTTTGGCGCCGTCGCGTTTGCCAATGCTGCGAAGGAAGCGGGCGTGAAGCCGATTCTGGGCTGCGAACTCTACATCTGCAAGAAGGACGACCACCGCACGGACAAGGAAGGCGACAGCTATAACCACCTGATCGTGTTGGCCGAGAACGATGAAGGCTATCGCAACCTGGTCAAGATTGTCTCCGAGGCATCGCTACACGGCTTCTACTACAAGCCCCGCGTAAGCAAGAAGTTCCTGGCCGAGCACTCTAGAGGGCTTGTCGGTTTGTCCGCGTGCTTGAAGGGGGAAGTCGCCGAACGGCTCACAGAAGGGAAGTACGATGCCGCCCGCGACGCAGCGGTCACTTTCCGCGACATCTTTGGCAAAGGAAATTTCTATCTCGAAATCCAGGACCAGGGATTGCCGGAAGAGGCGCGCATTCAGTCGAACCTGCTGAAGCTGGAGAAGGAACTCGAAATCCCGTTGGTGGCGACCAATGACAGCCACTATCTGTGCGAGGACGACGCCCACGCCCAGGATGTGATGGTGTGCATTCAGACGGGGAAGTCGATCAACGATGCCAATCGTCTGAAGTTCACCGGCAACCAGTTTTACGTAAAGAGCGCCACCGAGATGGCGAAGGTTTTCCTGGGATACGAGTCGGTGCTGGCACGGACGTTGGAGATAGCGGAACGATGCAACGTCCGGCTGGAGAAAGTACACGATCCATTTCCCAAGTTCGAGGTGCCGGCGGGATACTCGCTCCCTGATTACTTCGAGCATATAACGCGCGAAGGTTTCACCGGGCGGCTCAACATTCTGCGCGAAATTCAGGCGATGGGGGGCCTGAAGCATTCGCTCGAGGAATACGAACAGCGCCTCTCGCGCGAGATCGGCATCATCCGTCAGATGCAGTTCGCCGGCTACTTTCTCATCGTCTGGGATTTCATCCGCTATGCCAAGGAGCGCAACATTCCGGTTGGGCCGGGCCGTGGATCGGCGGCAGGATCGTTAGTGGCCTATGCGCTTGCCATCACCGATATCGATCCGCTGCAGAACGAACTGCTCTTCGAGCGGTTCCTGAATCCAGAGCGCATCAGCCTGCCCGATATTGACATTGATTTTTGCATGAACCGCCGTTCGGAAGTCATCGGCTACGTAACTGAGAAATACGGACGCGACCAGGTGGCGCAAATCATTACCTTTGGAACCATGGCGGCCAAGGCGGCGCTCAAGGATTCCGGCCGGGCGATGGACATTCCTTATGCGGAAGTCGACCGCATCGGCAAGATGATTCCGACCACGCTGAACATTACTATTGATCAGGCGCTGAAGGACTCCCCACCACTTGCTGCCGCCTACCAGAATGAGCCTCAGACCAAGGAACTGATTGACACTGCGAAAAAACTCGAGGGCCTGGTGCGCAACTCCGGAGTGCATGCCGCCGGCGTTGTGATTTCGCCGCTGCCGCTTACCGACCTGGTTCCGCTGCATCGCACCAAGAACGACGAAATTGTCACCGCCTACGACATGAAGGCGGTGGAAAAACTTGGCCTGCTGAAGATGGATTTCCTCGGGCTCACCACGCTCACCATCATTGACGATGCGCTGCGCCTCATCGCACAGACGCGCGGCGAGCGGCTTGACCTGCAGAAATTGGTGCTCGACGACACGGAAACTTACGCGAAGGTCTTTCACACCGGCCTGACCTCGGGTGTCTTCCAGTTTGAATCGCACGGCATGCGCGATGTTTTGCGCCGCTACAAACCGACCTGCGTCGAGGACCTGACTGCGCTGAATTCGCTCTATCGCCCCGGCCCCATTCAGGGTGGCATGATCGAGGACTTCGTCGAGCGTAAATGGGGACGCAAGAAGATCGAATATGAACTGCCCGAGTTGGAAGCGCTCTTGAAGGAGACCTTTGGTGTCATCGTTTACCAGGAGCAGGTAATGCAGATTGCCAACCACCTTGCGGGCTATTCGCTGGGCGAGGCCGACCTGCTTCGTCGTGCGATGGGCAAGAAAGACCCCGATGCGATGGCCAAACAGCGTGCCCGATTCGTGCGCGGCGCGGTCGAGCGTGGTTTCCCGCAGAAGAAGATCGAAAAGTTGTTTGACCTCATGGAGCAGTTTGCCGGATACGGTTTCAACAAGTCGCACTCGGCCGCATACGCTCTCCTTGCTTATCAGACTGCATACCTCAAGACGCACTATCCGGTCGAGTTCATGGCGGCGCTGCTGACCTCCGTCTCGGGGAGTACCGACGATGTAGTGAAGTACATAAATGAGTGCCGCGAAATGGGGATCGCAGTGGAGCCGCCGGATGTCAATGTTAGCGATGCGTATTTCACGCCGCATGGTGAAGCGATCCGCTTTGGGTTGGCAGCCGTCAAGAATGTCGGTCACCACGCCATCGAGTCCATCGTGGCGGCTCGCAAGGAGGCAGGAGAGTTTAAGTCGGTCTTTCAATTCTGCGAAAAGGTCGATCTGCATCTGCTCAACAAGCGCGTGGTTGAGTCTCTGATCAAGAGCGGCGCCATGGATCCCCTCGGACGTCGTGCGCAGTTGATGGCTGTTATCGACAGCGCGATGGAGCACGCGCAGAAGGCCCAGAAGGATGCCGCCCTTGGCCAGCACGGACTATTCGGCGTCTTTCAGCAGGACGATGCGCCGCACGCTGAGAAACCGTTGCCCAACATCCCAGACTGGGACGAACATCAACGGCTGGGGTTCGAGAAGGAGATCCTGGGATTCTTCATCACCGGTCATCCGCTGGAGAAGTACGGCGAAAAGCTGCTCGACTTCAATGCACTGTCCACGGCAGAGGTTGGAGAGCTGAAATCCTCTACGGGCAGGGATGAGGTGCTGATCGGAGGCATCCTGAAGAACATCCGCGTTGCTAAGTCCAAGAAGGGCGACCTTTACGCCCAGGGCCAGTTGGAGGACATGAATGGATCGGTGGACATTCTTTGTTTCGCCGACTCTTACAAACGGCTGGCCGAAAAGTTGAAGCTGACGGTTCCTGTGCTGGTGAAAGGCGGGGCCCGCGTCGAGGAAGAATCCAACGTGAAGATCATGGTCAGCGATATCACGCCATTGGAGCAGGCGCAGCCGAAGCTGCCGCAACACTTGCGTATCAAAATTGCGCTCGAAGCGGTCTCGCCAGCCATGATCGATGACTTGCACACGCTTTGCACCGAGCGCAGAGGCGCCGCGAGGGTGTTGTTTGACCTGGAACGCAAAGGCGACTTTACCGTGGTGATGGAAGCGGAAGGCTATAATGTTTTGCCGGACCGCGCCTTTATCCACCGCGTGGAAGAGCTGTGTGGCCGCGGCAGCGTTCGGGTCGTCGATTAAGCCCGATGGCGTTGGGGCCGGAACGGCAAGAAACAATATGGACGTTACTTCAAAAGCGCAAGACGAGCTGGAACGCATCGAGAAGCAGATTGCGCAACTGGAAAGCGCTGCCGGCGATAACCAGGAAGCCCGCCGCCAGTTGCATGAGATGCTTGGCCGGGTAGACGCATTGCGTCGCCAGATGGCTGGCCAGCTTACGCCCTGGGAGCGCACCGAACTGGCTCGCCACCCTATGCGTCCCTATCCGCTGGACTACATTGAGCGCATCTTTTCCGATTTCAGCGAGATTCATGGAGACCGCGGGTTTGGAGACGATGCTGCCATGGTTTGCGGCATGGCAACTCTCGGCGGACGGCAGGTGCTGGTGCTCGGTACGCAAAAGGGTCGCGACACCAAGCAGCGCATCTATCGCAATTTTGGACAGCCCAACCCCGAAGGCTATCGCAAGGCACTTCGCGCGATGCGGTTCGCAGAGAAGTGGCAGCATCCGGTTATCGCCCTGATCGATATCGTGGGAGCCTATCCGGGTCTTGGCGCGGAAGAACGCGGCCAGGCAGAAGCCATCGCGCATAATCTGCGCGAGATGGCGCGGCTCAAAGTTCCGTTTATTGCCGCGATAACGGGTGAAGGCGGCAGCGGCGGCGCATTGGCTATCGCCGTTGCGGATCGGGTGCTCATGCTGGAGAACAGCATTTATTCCGTCATCTCGCCCGAAGGTTGCGCCTCGATCATGTGGCGCGACTCCAACAAGAAGGACGTAGCCGCACAGGCCCTGCGCATTACCGCCAAAGACAATCTGGAGATGGGGTTCTGCGACGAGGTTGTTCCTGAGCCTGCAGGCGGTGCCCACCACGACTACGACGCCGCTGCCAAAGCGCTGGCAGATTCGCTCGAAAAGAACTTGTCGGAGCTGGAGACGCTGTCGCTTCCTGCCTTGCTTGAGGCACGCTATAAGAAGTTCCGTGACATGGCGCAGTTCTTTGAGGTGGTACCGCCCTCAGCCTGATTAAGGTGTCGGTCCAGTCCAGATAGATATTACCCCGGTTGTGGACGCTCTCGACCGCCATTTCCCGCCCTCTTGCCCACTGCCTTATAATGAAACGTTCTCCCTCCGCAGACATCATCGTTGTAAGGGGTATTGATGGCCACAACCGAATTCGCAGTACACGGTTCCGACCAAGGCACCGTGCGTGAGCCTGTCGTCAACGACTTCAGCATCCAGGTTGCAACCGTAAACGGCTCGGGATCGCAGAGCGCCAACACCGTTCTGCTGCGCACCATTTTTCAGATGGGCGTCCCTGTCTCCGGCAAGAACATGTTCCCCTCGAACATTGCCGGTCTGCCGACCTGGTACACCATTCGCGCCAGCAAGAAGGGCTACATCGCGCGCAAGAAGGAGATCGATTTCCTGGTGGCGATGAACTCGGAAACCGCGCGGGAAGATGCCATGTCGCTGGCGTCGGGCGCGGTGGTGCTCTACGACGAGCCCTTGAAGCTAAACGAACTGCGCTCCGATCTGACGTTCTACCCGGTCCCGTACGACAAGATCACAGCCGCCGTATGTCCGGAATCGAAGCTGCGCAAGTTGGTCAAGAACATGGTTTACGTCGGCGTAGTGGCGCAGTTGCTTAACCTCGACATGACCGAAGTGGAGAAGGCGCTTCGCAAGCAGTTCGCCAAGAAGGTCAAAGCTGCCGACCTGAACTGGAACGCCGCCAAGGCTGGTTACGACTATGCTGCCTCCTCGCTGACCAAGGCCGATCCATTCACAGTCGAGCGCATGGACAAGACCGCGGGCATGATCATCATTGACGGCAACGCTGCTGCAGCGCTGGGCTCTATGTTTGCCGGCGTGACCGTGGTGACGTGGTATCCGATCACGCCGTCTTCGTCGCTGGTGGAAACCCTCATCGATTACATGAAGGAATATCGTGTCGGGGCTGATGGGAAAGCAACTTTTGCCATCGTCCAAGCCGAGGACGAACTCGCCGCGATCGGCATGGTTCTAGGCGCTGGATGGATGGGTGCCCGTTCCATGACGGCTACTGCCGGACCGGGAATCTCGCTGATGGCGGAATTCGCCGGACTGGGTTACTACGTCGAAATTCCCGGTGTCATCTGGGACATCCAGCGTGTCGGTCCCTCTACCGGATTGCCGACGCGCACCTCGCAGGGCGACATCGAGTTTGTGGCCAAGCTCTCACACGGCGACACTCATCATCCAATGCTGTTGCCTTGCAGTGTGGCCGAGTGCTTCACCATGGCAAACGACGCCTTCGATTTGAGCGAGGAGCTGCAGACGCCGGTTTTCGTAATGTCAGACCTCGATCTCGGAATGAACAACTGGATGTCGGAGCCGTTCCAGTATCCCGAGAAGCCGCAGAATCGCGGTAAGGTGCTGACTGCGGAAGATCTGGAACGTGTCGGTGGTTTTGCGCGGTACAAGGATGTGGACGGCGACGGGGTCGGCTACCGCACCCTGCCGGGGACCGACCATACCGGAGCGGCGTGGTTCGCGCGCGGCAGCGGTCATAACGAAAAGTCGCAATATAGCGAGCGGCCTGACGACTACGCAAACAACATGGACCGTCTGGCGCACAAGTTCGAGACGGCGCGCACCCTGGTTCCCAAGCCGGAGATCGTGCGCAACGACGGGAACGAGATCGGGATCATCGCCTATGGGACCTCGCATCACGCGGTAGTTGAGACGCTCGACCAACTGCAGACCGAGTACGGAGTGAAGACCGATTACCTTCGCCTGCGCGCCTATCCGTTCACCAGTGAGACGCACGACTTTGTGGCCGCACATAAGCGGATTTACATGATCGATCAGAACCGCGACGGCCAGATGTTGCAATTACTAAAGCTGGACCTCGCGATCGAAGAGATCGGCAAGCTGCGCAGTGTACGCCACTACAACGGATTGCCGATCGACGCGCGTTCCATCACCGATGACATCATCGTTCAGGAGGGCAAGTAAATGGCGACCACAGCGACGCCGCAGCCTAAGTCGAACCGCATCGGGCTAACCGTGCTCGACTATCGCGGAGGCAAGACCACGCTATGCGCCGGATGCGGTCACAATGCCATCTCCGAACGCATCATCGACGCCTTCTATGAGATGGGTATCGCTCCCGAGCGAGTGTCAAGATGTCGGGAATCGGCTGCTCGTCGAAGAGCCCGGCGTACTTCATGAGCCGTTCGCACAGCTTCAACTCAGTTCATGGGCGCATGCCGTCGGTGACGACGGGTGCTGTACTGGCCAACTCCAAGATCGTCGCGCTGGGCGTCAGCGGTGACGGCGACTCGGCGTCCATTGGCATCGGACAGTTCGTCCATCTCATGCGCCGCAATCTGCCGATGATCTACATCATCGAAGACAATGGCGTCTATGGGCTGACCAAAGGACAATTTTCCGCGACTGCCGACCTCGGCTCGAAGCTGAAGACCGGTGTCATCAACGATCTGCCGCCGATTGATACCTGTGCTCTGGCGATCATGCTGGGCGCAACCTTCGTGGGCCGCTCCTTCTCCGGCGACAAGCGCCAGTTGCACACCATGCTGAAGGCTGCGCTCGCGCATCGCGGCACCGTGATGCTCGACGTGATCTCGCCGTGCACCACCTTCAACGACCACGAAGGGTCGACCAAGTCCTACAAGTTCGTCAAGGACCACGAAGAGCCGCTGCACGACTTGAATTTTGTCCCGCACTTCAACGAGATCGACGTGGACTACGATCCCGGCACCAGCCTTAACGTCACCATGCACGATGGCTCCTCACTGCGGCTGCGCAAGCTGGAGGAGGACTACGACCCCACCAACAAGACCGAGGCCGTGAAGCGCGTGATGGAGTCGCACGATGCCGACGAAGTGCTCACCGGGGTGCTGTACCTGAACACCACCGCGCCGAACTTCATCGACATGATCAACATGACCGATGTGCCGCTGGCGACCTTGCCCGAAAGTGTTACTCGCCCCTCACGCGCAGTGCTGGACGAGTGCATGGAAGCGCTGCGGTAAGACGGAGTGTTGGTAGACAAATTCGGCCCCTCCCGAGTGGAAGGGCTTTTCATCTGCTGAGGTGCCCACTCTTCTCACCCGCCTTTGGCGAGAGGGTGGGAATCACTTTTACCCCAACGACGCCATATCAATCACGAACCGGTACTTCACATCGCTGCGCAACATGCGCTCGTAGGCTTCGTTGATCTTCTGGATCGGAATAATCTCGATGTCCGACGTGATGCCGTGCTTGCCGCAGAAATCCAGCATCTCCTGCGTCTCCGCGATCCCGCCAATCACCGAGCCGGAAAGGTGCTTCCGCCCGGGAATGATGCTGAAGGCGGACACGGCCAGCGGCTTTTCGGGCGCGCCCACCAGCACCAGCGTTCCGTCGCGCTTCAGCAGGTTGAGATAGGCGTTGATGTCGTGCTCGGCCGAAACCGTGTCGAGGATGAAGTCGAAGCTACCAGCGCGCTTCTCCATCTGCTCCGGATTCTTGGAGTGCGACGACCTCATGAGCGCCCAGGCGCTTGGCGTCCTCGGTCTTGTGAGTTGACGTTGTGAACAAAGTCACATGTGCGCCCAACGCGTTGGCGAGTTTCACTCCCATGTGGCCGAGTCCACCCAATCCGACGATGCCGACCTTCTGGCCTTTCTGCACCTTCCAGTGCCGCAGAGGCGAGTACGTGGTAATGCCAGCGCACAGCAGAGGCGCCGTGGCCGCCGGATCCAGGTTCGCCGGCGGACGCAACACGAACGCTTCGTCGACCACGATGGTCTTCGAGTAGCCGCCGTACGTCATGCCGCCGAGATGCTTGTCTTCGCTGTTGTAGGTGAAGGTGCGCGGGGCCCTCGCAATACTGCTCCAGGCCCGCCTTGCAGGCGGCGCAGGTGCGGTCGGAGTCAACCATGCACCCGACTGCGGCGAGGTCGCCCTCTTTGAATTTGCTGCACCTGGGCCCCGACTTTGACCACTCGACCGACGATCTCGTGACCGGGAACGACAGGATAAGTAGTGTTGGTCCACTCGTTGCGGGCGGTGTGCAAGTCGGAATGACAAACGCCACAGTAGAGGATGTCGATTTGTACATCCTTGCGGGCCGGGTTCACGGCGTTCGAAGGAAAATGGCTGGAGAGGTGAAGTGGAGGAATGGGCTGCGTAACCGGTCGTTTTTATGCGTCCTTGTTGTTTTACCGGCCTCTCAGGAGTGAGGACATCAACTGCATTTGCCATGATAAGTTCCTTTCTCTCAGATGAATTCCCGCCAGACGAAGAAGGCAATGAGCGGATTGTCGCGCGGCGGGCAATGAATCTGCATTCAAAACATTAGATTCCCCTCGGAGCTTCATCGGTCACATCTTTGAGGTCAATTCCGGGCGACTACAATTCCGACAGTTGGCGCGCGATTGCTTCGCTAGCCCGGTTGTGGTTCGTTTCCTGCGCCTTGCGGTAATATTCGTGCATGGCTAAGTCGTCGCCCCAATTCGAAGTTCCGTGTCCCTGCTGCGGTGCATTGCTGAAGATCGACAGTGACACCAAGGCTGTGATTGCGCACACGCCCAAGGCTATTCCCAAGACCTTCGAGGACCTGGAATCGGCGGCGCGCGCCATGAAGGACCAGGACACGCGTAAGGAGTCTATCTTTCGCCAGTCCGTGGAGGCGCAGAAGCATCAGGGCGACCTGCTGGAGAAAAAGTTTCAGGAAGCTCTCAAGCGTGCCAAGGAAACGCCCGATACCGGCAAGCCCATTCGCGACTTCGACCTGGACTAGTTCACCAAGAAGCAACTAGCAGACAGCCATGAGCGCTTAACCGTTGCTGAGTGATGTATACCTCAGTTTCAGCTCGGTCTCGAAAGTCAAAACGGCTCAATAGAGAGAAGAGGAAATAAAGCTCGGTGTTCTGTCCTCTGTGTGAATAGCAACTCACGTCCGCTCCTTCTCGGCCATCGCGGCGTCCGTCCACTGCCATGTCTTGGTCTGCGCTGGCGCACCGGGCTTTCCCGCTGAGAACACTCTCGCCGCATTCGAGTACGCCCTCGCCCACGGTTGCGATGGGTTTGAGTTCGACGTCCGCTTCACCCGCGATCGCCGCTCCGCACTCTGCCACGATCCCAAGCTCGATCGTCAGGAGGTTGCCGTCACGGAGTATGCGGGACTGGAGCGTCGATCCGGCTTCAGTCTGCCCTGCCTGGAAGATGTGCTGCCGCGCTTCGGCGAGAGGGCCTACCTCGACATTGAACTTAAGGTTTCCGGTCAGGAAGAGGCGGTTGTTGCCGCGATACGCGCGAAGGCGCCGGCGCGTGGCTTCGTGGTGTCATCGTTCCTTCCCGAAGTGCTGCGACGGCTGCACGAGCTCGATCCGTCGCTGCCGCTGGGCTACGTCTGCGAGCGTCCTGAGGACCTGCCGCACTAGCAGGGAACTGCCGATCGCGGTATTCATTCCGCAGTACTCGCTGCTCACACAGTAATTGATTGGGGTCGATGCGTGCTCGCGGCGTGAAGCTGCTCACCTGGACGGTCAATCACCAGCACGACCTGCTGCGTCTCGCCGATTGGGGTGTAGATGGCTTGATCTCCGACGATCCGCGATTGCTCGCTCGTACCTTTCGGTAGCCAGCGAGACTGAAACGTTTGATTCAGACCTTTGCGCCAGTTGCGGACGGTCATTTAGATTGTGAAGAATGGCGACAACAGGTGAACGATTTGAGCGCGCCGTATCCATCATGGCGCGGCTGCGTGGCCCCGGCGGATGCCCGTGGGACCGCGAGCAGACCTTCGACACGATCAAACCCTACACCCTGGAAGAAGCCTACGAGGTGGTGGAAGCCATCGACGCCCGCGACTGGGACGAGCTTACCGGCGAACTCGGCGACCTGCTGTTGCAGGTGCTCTTCTACTCGCGAGATGGCGGCGGAGGAGAAGCGTTTCTCCATCGACGATGTGCTCGACCGGCTCTCCGACCAAGCTGATCGATCGCCATCCACATGTCTTTGGCGACGTGAAGGCCGACACGCCGGGCGATGTGTTGCGCAACTGGCAGGCGCTCAAGGCCGAGGAAAAGAAGAAACGCCAGGCTGAATCTGGAGAAAACGGAAAGAAGCAAGATCATCCCGAGTCGGTGCTCGCCGGCGTGTCCTCAGCCATGCCGTCGCTGATGGAGGCCTACAAGATCAGCTCGCGCGTGGCCAATGTTGGCTTTGATTGGCCTAACATCGAAGATCTCTTCGAGAAGCTGAACGAAGAAACGCAGGAGCTTCGCCAGAATCTCGAGGAGTATCCCGCGCCGGGTCCGCGTCCGGAGTCGGCCGCGGGAGTGGCGGGTGCGCGCGGCGTCAAGATTTCGCCGGAACTGCGCTCGCGACTGGAAGACGAGGTTGGCGACCTTTTGTTCGTACTCGTGAACATCGCGCGCTACCTCTCACTCGATCCCGAGTCAGCGCTGCGCAAGACCAACCGCAAGTTCCGCCGCCGCTTCGAATATCTTGAAGAAAGGCTTCGCGAGCAGGGACGCAAACCATCAGGGGCATCGCTCGACGAAATGGAGTCGCTGTGGCAGGAATCGAAGCGACAGGAGAAAGCGTGACCGCAGACACGATTGCGCTCCGCAACTGCACCGAGCTGGAGGAATTTCGCGCCTGCGTGGCGTTGCAGAAAGAGGTCTGGGGATTTGCCGACAACGAGTTGGTGCCCTTGCGAATCTTCTCGCTGGCGCCCAAAATTGGCGGGCAGGTGATCGGCGCGTGGGAAGGCGAAACGCTGGTGGGCTTTGCCTTCTCGATTCCGGGGACCCGCACTGGGCATCCTTACCTGCATTCGCACATGCTGGCGCGTAAAGGAGGGCCTACCGCAACAGCGGACTGGGGCGTCGCATCAAACTGTTTCAGCGCGAAGACGCCATTGCACACGGTTACGAGCTGATGGAGTGGACCTTCGATCCGCTGGAGATCAAGAACGCTTACCTCAATCTCGAGCGGCTGGGGGCGATCGCGCGCCGCTACAACATTAATCAGTACGGGATTACGTCGTCGCCGCTGCAGGGCTTTCTTCCCACGGACCGTCTGGTCGCCGAGTGGTGGTTGACCTCGAAGCGCGTTGAGACTCTGCTCTCCACGGGTAAGCATCCCGAGTTTACCGAAGAGGCGCGCGTGGAGGTTCCCGCCGAGATCTACGCATGGAAGAAACAGCCCGACACGCGGCAGAAAGCGGCAGCCGTGCAACTGCGCAACCGCGAGGCGTTTCTGTCGGCATTCTCGCGCGGGCTGGCCTGCCTGGGTTACGAGCGCGATGCGCAGGGCAATGGTAGCGTTCCTGCTGGGACGGTGGGATGAAGACTGGTCGTATGCGAGCAAATGATCGATGAAAATTGAAGCCATCACCCTTCGCGAGTTGCAAATGCCGCTCGTCCACTTTTTTGAGACGAGCTTTGGCCGCACCTATACGCCGGCGCATCTTGCTGGTCACCATCCATGCCGACGGGCTGGAGGGCTGGGGCGAGTGCGTTGCCGGAGAAGCCCCCTATTACAGCGAGGAATACATCGAGGATGCATGGGACGTAACCGTGCGCTACCTGGCTCCAGCGCTGCTCGGCAAGACATTACGGTCAGGATCGGAGGTGCCTGCGCTGCTGTCGCGCATCCGCGAACATCGCATGGCCAAGGCGGCGCTGGAAAATGCGGTCTGGGACGCCGAAGCGCAGGAGAAGGGAACTCCGCTGTGGAAGTTGCTCGGCGGCACGCAGCGCGAAATCGCCTGTGGCGTGAGCATCGGCATCCAGGATTCGCACGAGCAACTGTTGCAGAAGATTGAAACCGAACTGGCCGCCGGATATCAGCGCATCAAGATCAAGGTGAAGCCGGGCTGGGACGTTGAGGTGCTGGAGAAGATCCGCGCGCGCTGGCCCGGCATTCTGCTCAGCTGCGACGCCAACTCCGCCTACACGCTGGCCGACAGCGACCACCTAAAGAGTTTCGACCGCTTCAATCTGCTGATGATTGAGCAGCCGCTGTGGAGCGACGATTTCTACTTTCATGCGCGGTTACAGAAGCAATTGCTGACGGCGATCTGCCTCGATGAAGCCATTCGCAGCGCTCGTGATGCCGAGGCCGCGCTGGAACTGGCTGCCTGCCGGATCATCAACATCAAGGTCGGCCGGATCGGCGGTTTCTCCGAGGCGATCCTGGTCCACGATGTGGCGCAGGCTTTCAACGTACCGGTCTGGTGCGGAGGCATGCTGGAGTCGGGCATTGGCCGCTCCCACAATGTGGCACTTTCGACGCTGCCAAACTTCAAGCTGCCGGGCGATGTGTCGGCTTCGAAGCGATACTGGAAGGAAGACATCATCGAACCGGAGGTCGAGGTCTCACCGCACAGGAACGATCACGGTCAGCGACAAGCCGGGCCGTGGCTATGAGCTGCGCAAAGACTTGATCGAAAAGCTGACCGTGCGAAAAGAAGTGTTGAAGAGCTAAGCAGTTCCAGAGTGGGGTTCCCGATTGTGCGGGTAGTGCGGGCGTTCAGAGCGCGTGCGAAAACGGAACTTGGTATTTGCCAGTGGAATGTGCTCGCGGAAAATCCAGCGCCGTAGGCGCGGAACAGCGGAGAGCGATTCTCGAATTGCTGTATCCGCCAAGCTCGGGTAGAGCGCGCTTCAGCGCCGCGTCAACGCCGCTCTATTTACGGCTTTCAGCCCGCTGCATCGCAGTGGGCTGAAAGCCTAACTTCGAAGCGCAGCCTGACGCGGATCTGAAGGTCCGCTCTACCCGGATATACCTACCTCGAAACCGTTCTGGCGTCAACTTGGCCACTTTACTTATGGTTGCTTCCTTCACCCCGCCACCATTTTCGGCAACTACTTCATCGCTTTTGTACAGCAACTCCAGAGCTTGAGCGGTCGTGATATTGGCGGGAACCGGACGAAAATCGTAGGTCGTTTCCGTGGACGAAATCGTGAGCGACTTAACCATCAGGATCTTGCCATTGAACTGAAGGATCTCACGCGTGGTCTCCCAGTGGCCCGAGCCCACGTCTCTCTGCTCAATCAAGAACTTGCCGCCCTTGTAGAGCCTGCCCAGAATGCCCCAGCCAAAGTCCACGTCCTTGAACAGCGTGCCATCGATCTTGGCAATGCGCGCCGCTTTCGGATCGATCAGCATGTCGCCCTCCATGCCCTGGTACACCATGGTTTCGTGGTTCGGGGGACTGAACTTCGGATTTGGCTTAAAGGTGAGGTGTACGAGCGGGCTGCCATTAGGGCCGGGCTGCTCTCCGGCGTACGTGTAGAGGAACGCGTCGGGCAAGGCTGGTCAACATGAGCGCGTCACGCTGGTCTTCCTCTTTGGTTGACTCCTTTCGCTTACGACGCGCGTCGGGATCGTTGGCGAACTTCTGCAGCTTCTGATCGTCCTTGGCCCGCTGTTCAGCCGTCAGCGGCTTGTCGTTGATGGCTATCGTTCTTGTCAGGCCGCCCTGGGGAGTCTGGATCACTTCTTTCGTAATCGAATGGCCCTTTTCCTCGGTGCGGTCCTTGAACATGAAATACACATGGGAATCGTTGGCCTTGATCTCGTTGGCTGCGGCGCGGCGCACCAGTTCGCTGGGGTCCACCTGTGGCCTTCTGCTGGGCGTGACCCGGCAGACTGATGACCAAGGCGACCATCACGGTGGCTACCGACCTATGAATACTTGCTGATCGAATTCAAACCTCAACTCTGAACGCAATCCCAAGTTTACTCCCAAACAAATTAGACGAGGAAAAGAGGCTCTTAGTTGCTTTTTCGACAGTCCGGTTTTCTTACTCCGGAAGGGGATTCGGTCTGAATCCGGTGAAATATCTCTCGGAACCTCTGATGGGTCAGATGGAGGCAGTAACACTAGGGCCAGAGGAGACGCGGGGAAGTCTAGGTGGCTCATCATCGTGATTGAGTCTGGAGGCGATCAGGTCATTCCAGAAAATCGAGAGAATTCTTCTGATGGTATAGATTTGTGACAGTGGGGCCATCATCCCTTTTGATGCGACGAATTGTCATTCCCGAATTGCTCGACGACGATCTGGGCACGGCCGCCGAGATTGCGGCCTCATTATTGACTTGCGGCACATCAATCAGTGGTTCGGGGGCATGCGCACGACCAGCGAACTGCTGCGACGAGTCGCGCGCGCTAGCGCTTTGCGAAAACTGTCGCTACTTGAAGTCGGCGCCGGAGCGGGGGACGTGCCTGTCGCAGCGCAACGCGTGCTGGCAGGGTACGGCATCGGTTTGCAGGTGACCCTTCTTGATCGCGTGTGGTCCCATCTGCCGCGGGGACGAAGCAGCCGCAATCGCAGGCGACGCCTTGCGCCTGCCCTTTCGCGATGAACGCGTTCGATGTCGTGAGTTGCTCGCTGCTGGCGCATCATTTTGAGCCTACGAGCGCTGGTGGAATTTGCCACCGAATCCCTGCGCGTTTCGCGGCGGGCAGTGCTGATCAACGATCTCATCCGCAGCCGGTTGCATCTGCTGCTGGTTTATCTTGGATTGCCGCTGTTCCGCAGCCGAATCACCTGGCATGACGCACCCGCGTCGGTCCGGCGGGCCTACACCTGCGATGAGATACGCAGTTTGCTGGCGGACACGACAGCTGGGAAAGTTCAGATCTCGCGACATTTCCTGTTTCGCATGGGGGTGTTGCTGTGGAAGTGAGCGTAAATGCGGTGGTACTCAGAGTAAACCGATGAACCCCCTTGCCCCTGAATTCGACCTTGCAGTCGTGGGAGCTGGTCCAGCTGGAAGCTCTGCTGCGATTACAGCGGCGCGACTGGGTGCACGAGTCGGGTTGTTCGAGGCGAAAGACTTCCCGCGACACAGGGTCTGCGGAGAATTTGTTTCGGCTGAGTCGCTGGATGTCCTTGCCGGACTGCTACAAGACGTGCCAGTCGGCGGAGAGCCTCTTCGAGAACTGCCCCGTAATCGACCGAACGCGTCTGCTACTGGGCGAGCGGGCAATCGAGGCGCCGGTCGTTCCTCCGGCGTTGAGCATTTCCCGCTATGACCTCGATGCGTCTGCTCTGGGAAGCTGCGCGCCAGGCTGGAGCGGTGACTCATCCCAATTGCGAAGTGGTAGGCTGCGACGGTGACGGTCCGTTCATGCTGCGAACGTCTTCCGGAGAGTTCCAGTGCAAAGGCCCTGATCGTCGCCGCAGGCAGGTGGTCGCAGTTCACCGCTGACCGGACGATTCCTCCGGGTCCCAAGTGGATCGGCCTCAAGGCGCATTTTCGAGGAACCGTGGACCGAACCCTGTACCGATCTCTATTTCTTCGCGAATGGCTACTGCGGCGTGCAACCAGTGACGCAGCGGTGTAGTGAACGCCTGTGCCATGGTCCGCTCCGACCGGGCGACATCGCTGGAAGACGTTTTCACGCTTCACCCAATGTTGGCGCGCCGGGCGGCACATTGGCGAGCGATCATGCAGCCCGTCAGCACTGCGCCGCTGATCTATCGTGAGCCGCAGCCAGTCCGAGGGAACACGATATTCGTTGGTGACGCCGCCGCGTTCATCGATCCGTTCGCCGGCGACGGCATTTCCATCGCTTTGCGCAGCGGGAAGCTTGCCGCCGAGTGCATCTGCAAGTTCCTGTGGGATAGGACTACGCTGCCCGACGCAGTGGCCTTGTACCAGCACGAGTATTGCCTGCCAATTTGCTCCGCTCTTGTCTCGCCGCCTCGCGAGTTCGGTCGTTTGTTGTCGCTGCCCACTTTAGCGCAATCGGTCGATTTTCGAACTGCTGCGGCTTCCCGGCGTTGCTGCCCGTTTGTGATCCGGAAAACCCGACGCGCCGAGTGATCACCGAGGAGTTAGCAGGCAAGGCGACGCGACTATCGAATGACCAACACTTCACGTATGTTGTCGCGGCCGAGAAAGAACTTGATCGAGGAATATTCGCGGAAGAGATTCTCCACATGGCGGTTGTTGAAGATGCGTTGCAACTTGTACGGGCGGGCGGGCTGAAGTTCGAGGGTGTCCTTGGAAGCGATGTTGTAGCGGTAAAAGGGAGCGTCGGGGCCGGCGTCCTTGGTGTGGAAGAAGGCCAGCATGATGCCGCCAGGCTTCATGGCGACCTGGATGCGCTCGATGAGGGGCTTCACCAGGGGCTCGGGCAAGAAATCCGCGAGGTCCCAGAACATGACTGCATCGAATTCCTCCCTCGAAAAAGCCAGGTTCTCGTGGAGAAAGCGTTCGACATCGATGGTGGTGTCGCCGTCGCCGTTCGGAACGATCAGAGACTTGTCGGTCGCGGTGCGGAGCACGTCCTCCTGATGAAACCTATGTCCCAAGCCGGTCATGAACGTGATGTTGGCGGGCGATGTAGAACCCAGATCGAGAACTTTCAGCCCTTCTTCGTGGGAAATCGACGCGGATAAACTCATTGAAGCCGGTAGAGCGACGGCTCACCTTTTGCCCGGGGACAATTTCGTCATCCGTGCCCTGCCGGACAGAGCCACCGAATAGTCTGCTGAAGATACCAGGAGCCACTTCGCACCATTGTAGTATGGGCAGAACGTCACAACCATCACTCTTTTCGCGCCGGCGAGGCGGAATTGTTTGGGAGGAGGATGGCCGGAATAGAAAGACGATAAACGGGGCGCGTGTTAGCAAGGCGCCCCGTCGAAAACGCAATGCTCCTAGAACTTCTTGGGCTCAAGAAGCGAGCCTTGGGCTGAGCTAGTCGCCACCGGGGCCGCTGCTGCCAGCGCATTGGCTGGCGGTTTCGTCTCGACCTTCCCCGCGGGTTCTGGTTTCTGGATGTCAATCGTCCCCTTGAAGAAAGCGCCATCTTCGATCGAAATCCGAGCGGTGGAAATGTCTCCAGTCAAGGATGCCGTCTTACGCAATTCGACCCGCTCGGTGGCGTGGACGTCGCCATCCACCCTGCCGTGCAGGATCACATTGCGGGCCTCGATGTTGGCCCGTACTCGTCCATTGGGGCCAACCGTGAGGCTTTGACCGCGCAGGGAGATAGATCCCTCGACTTCGCCGTCGACGACTAAGTCTTCACTGCCCGAGAGCTCACCTTTTACCACGACCGACTTGCCAATCGTGGCAACCTCGTTGGTGCGCAAGCTCTCGTTGCGCAGGGGTTCGGTCGGACGCGGTGGCGCGGCTGCAACCGGATTGACGGCTGAGCCAGCGGGGCTCGGCTCGGGGGTAGATGCCGGATATTCGTCTTCTTTGCGCTTCCACATGCTCTTGAGCTCCATACGGTCGCAGCGCCGGCCAGCAGGCGTCCGCGGCGCACCTCGCTGGGAGCGCCTAAACCGCTGGAAAGAGCATACTCAAGCTGCAGCGAGGCCGCAAACGATTTTGCGTGGAAACTGCAAAATTACGGTGACTTTAGAGCCACTCCCGGATACGCCTGCACCGCTGACGGGAGCTGTGGTCGCCGGTCACCGATATCGCGTTGCGGCTCCCGTATAATTGCAGGTTTCATACCTCCCGCCGACGCGAAAGCAAATCCACCGGCGAGAGACCCAGGATTCATTCCCATGACTCAAATTGAGCTGATTCTTGCACGCGAAATTCTGGATTCGCGCGGTAATCCCACGGTAGAAGCTGATGTGATTCTGGAGAGCGGGGCGCGCGGACGTGCTGCCGTTCCCAGCGGTGCGTCCACCGGAGAACACGAGGCGCTGGAGCTGCGCGATGGCGACAAGGGTCGCTACGCGGGCAAGGGCGTCCTGAAGGCGGTCGAGAACATTAACGAAGAGATTGGCCCCGAATTGGAGGGCATGGACGCCAGCGAACAGCGCGACCTCGACAACGCCATGCTGGCGCTTGACGGTACGCCGACCAAGAGCAAGCTGGGCGCGAATGCCATTCTCGCGGTCTCCATGGCGGCCTCGCGCGCCATGGCTGACCACTTGGGTATCGAACTGTACCAGTATCTCGGTGGATTCACCGCCGGCCTGCTGCCTACTCCGATGATGAACATCCTGAACGGCGGGGCGCACGCCGACAACAACGTGGACTTCCAGGAGTTCATGGTCATGCCGGTGGGAGCAACGTCGTTCAGCGAAGGCCTGCGCTGGGGCGTCGAGACCTTCCATGTGCTGAAGGGTGTGCTGAAGAAGCGCGGGTACAACACCGCAGTTGGCGATGAAGGCGGTTTTGCGCCTTCGGTGAAGTCGAATACCGAAGCGATCGAGGTAGTGCTCGAAGCCATTACCCAGGCGGGCTACAAGCCGGGCGAGCAGATTGCCATTGCGCTCGATCCCGCGGCCAGCGAGTTCTACGACAGCAAAAAGAAGAAGTACGTCTTCAAGAAATCGGACAAGAGCGAGCACTCCAGCGAGGATATGGTGAAGTTCTGGGCGGACTGGGCGCGGCAGTATCCGATTGTCTCGCTGGAGGACGGATTTGCCGAAGATGACTGGGACGGCTGGAAGCTGGTGACGGACGAACTGGGCAGTAAGATCCAACTCGTGGGCGACGATATGTTCGTAACCAACATCGAGCGCCTACAGCGTGGTATTGACGAGGGCGTGGCGAATTCGATCCTGATCAAGCTCAACCAGATCGGCTCGGTCAGCGAGACCATTGACGCAATCAACCTGGCGCGCCAGAACGGCTACACCGCGGTCATCTCGCATCGCTCGGGCGAGACGGAAGACACGTTCATTGCCGACCTAGCCGTCGCCACCGGAGCAGGGCAGATCAAGACCGGCTCGGCCTCGCGCACCGACCGCATCGCCAAGTACAACCAGTTGCTGCGCATCGAAGAAGAGCTGGGGCCCGCAGCGCGGTTCCTGGGACTGAAGGCGTTGAACTATCACGGGGAGCTGGCGGGGAAGAAGGCAGGGGTCAGGGGCTAGGGACCAGGATAGGTCAGGGTGCCCGAAGACTCGCTACAGAAACTAGTCGCTATCCACCGCCTGAAGCGGTGGCTATCATCTCCCGTCGCAAGCGGGACTGTTTGTGTGCGCTCCGAGATACAAATTGCCAAGTGCTAAGAGCTAATTGCTGATGGCTACCATCCCCAAACCGCTCATCCTCATCATCCTCGATGGCTGGGGCTACGCCCCGCCGTCACCAGCTAACGCCATTTCGCTGGCGCGCAAGCCCAACTACGATCGCCTGCTCGCCGAATTTCCCAACACCTTGATCCACACCAGCGGGCGCTACGTCGGCCTGCCCACCGGGCAGATGGGCAACAGCGAAGTCGGTCATCTCAACATTGGTGCTGGGCGCGTCGTCTACATGGACATCACCAAGATCGATCTAATGATCGAGAACGGTGAGCTCTTCTCCAATCCCGCTCTGGTTGACGCGATGAAGACGGCGCGTACGGGCGATCGGCGTCTGCACTTCTTTGGACTGCTCTCCGACGGGGGTGTGCACTCGCACCAGAATCACCTGTACTCCCTCCTCCGGATGGCCAAACAGAATGGTGTGGATCGCGTTTTCGTTCACTGTTTCATGGATGGGCGCGACACACTGCCTACCAACGGCGCGGGGTACATCGAGCAGTTGCAGCAGAAAATGCGCGAGTACGGCGTCGGCAAAGTGGCTACCGTCAGCGGGCGCTACTATGCGATGGACCGCGACCGCCGCTGGGAGCGCGAGAAAAAGGCTTTCGATGCGATGGTGTTCGGCGACGCCGAGGGCGGCCGCCACATCGACGCAGTGCAAGGAGTGAAGGACTCCTACAATCGCGGAGTCACAGACGAGTTCATCATCCCGTTCGTGCTCACCGACAACCGCGGCGAGCCGCTGTGCAACATTCGGGATGGCGATGTCTGCATCAATTTCAACTTCCGAGCCGATCGCGCGCGGCAAATTACCCGCTGCCTGGCGCGCAACAGCCACTTCACCCCGCAGGACGGGCGTGAACTGGAGGGCTGGGAGGATCTCGACCGCGTCATCCCGCGCGACCGTGTGCCGAAGGACCTGACCTACATCTGCATGACGCGGTACGACAAGAACTTTACGCTGCCGGTGGTGTCTCCGCCCGAGTCGCTGACGAACATTCTGGCGAACGTGATGGCCGAGCGCGACATGCGCAATCTGCGTGTGGCCGAGACCGAGAAGTACGCGCACGTCACCTACTTCTTCAACGGGGGAGTCGAAAAGCCATTTCCCGGTGAGGACCGCGTCATGGTGCAGTCCCCGAAGGTTGCGACGTACGATCTGAAGCCTGAAATGTCGGCGCAGGGAGTCGCCGATGCGGTCATCAAGGCGATCGCGGACAATACCTTCGACGTGATGGTGGTGAACTTTGCCAACGCCGACATGGTGGGACACTCCGGCAAAATTCCGCCCACGATTACCGCTGTCGAAACCGTCGACGGCTGCCTGGGCCAGATCTATAGCGCACTGCGTCAGCGTGGCGGGGCCATGATCGTTACCGCCGACCACGGCAACGCCGAGCAGATGATCGATCCGGCGACCGGCGGCCCGCAGACCGCACACACTACGAATCCTGTGCCGTTCATCGTCGCCGCCGAGCACGCGGTTACGCCGGACAGGTTCAGGGGAGATGCGCTCCGATTCACTCTGCGTACCGATGGGGCGCTCCAAGATATCGCACCGACTATGCTCGGTATTCTGGGCCTCGCTCAGCCCAAGGAAATGACGGGGCACGATCTTCGCATCTTCGCCGAGACCGAAGCGAAGAAATGATCACCACAGGAACAGAGGGGCGTAGTCACTGGAATTCTAGCTGGGACATGTTGCCGAAGCGTTTCGCTAAGTAGCCGGAGCGCTCACCTTCGACAAAGAGTTTTCTGCGTTTCTCTGTCTCTGTGGTAGAAACTTTCCGTGAAGCTCCTTATCGCCCTCCATCACCGCTTCGCACTCTGGCAAATACCGCCGTGGTTCTCCGAGCGACTGCAGCGCGATTTTCCTCAGCTCGAAGTGGTGCATCTGCCCAACTACGATCGTGTGATCGAGGAGATCGCCGACGCCGACATCGCGATCTCGTGGTCGCTGCGTGGCGACCAGATCAAAGCCGCAAAGAAACTGCGTTGGATTCACTCGACCGCTGCGGCAGTGCATCAGATGATGACGCCCGAACTGCGCGCGACCGGACATCGTCGTGACCAACGCGCGCGACGTGCACGGCCCGGTCGTGGCGGAACACGCCATCGCGCTGGCGTTCGCGCTGGCCAAGCGAATGCCGCAAGCCGTGCGACATCAGCAGCAGAAGCACTGGGCGCAGCACGACCTCTGGGATGAGCGGCCTCGTCCCCGCGAACTCAATGGCGCCACCATGACGATTGTTGGACTGGGCGCGATCGGCGAGCCCCTTGGCGCGGCTGGCGAAATCGCTGGGCATGCGCGTGGTTGGTGTGCGAGAGCATCCGGAGCGGGGAAGCGAAGTGGCAGATGCCGTCTATGGTTTCGAGGAACTCGACCAGGCGTTGAACGCCGGCGACTTCGTTGTGCTGGCTGTTCCCGTCACGCCCAAGACTCGTCACCTGATGAATGCCGAGCGTCTGGCGCGGCTAAAGCCCGATGCCTATCTGATCAACGTGGGTCGCGGTGTTCTGATAGACGAAGCCGCCCTGGTGGATGCGCTGCGCGCGAAGAGCTTTGGTGGCGCGGCGCTCGACGTCACCACCGAGGAGCCACTGCCGCAGACTCTCCGCTGTGGGAGATGGAGAATGTCTTCATTACTCCTCACATTGCCGGGTCTGACGGAAAAGATGTGGGAGCGTCATTACGAGCACTACACGAAGAACCTGCGCCGGTTCCTCGCCGGGGAGCCGCTGCTGTGGGTAGTGGACAAGGAGCGAGGATATTAGAGAACTGGAGTTAGCACTCAGCACTCAGCAGTCAGGAGTCAGCATTCAGCATCAGCATCAGCACTCAGCACTCAGCATTCAGCACTCACCATTCAGCATTCAGCACTCAGCACTCACCATTCAGCATTCAGCTATCAGGTACCCTAACCGCTTCGGCGGTGAACTGAGTGCTAATTGCTAATTGCTAATTGCTAATTGCTTCCCCCCGCCGGCACCGTGAAGTGAAACACCGAGCCACTGCCGAGTTGCGAGGTGACCCCGATGGTCCCGCCGTGAGCTTCGACGATGGCCTTGGCGATTGCCAGGCCCATGCCTGTGCCTTGCACGCGATAACGCTGATCGCGTCCTCGATAGAACTTCTCGAAGATTAGCGACTGCTCCATATCGTCAATGCCGGGACCACGGTCGGCGACGCTGAGAGCTACCATTTTCCCGGCCGGTTCGGCGCTGATGGTGATCGGCGTTCCAGGAGGTGAGTACTTGGCGGCGTTCTCCAGCAACTGCACCAGCACCTCGGCAATGCGCTCCAAGTCAATGCGGACGGAGGGCAAGCGACTCGGGAAGGTGCAGCTTCACTTCGCGTCCGGCCAGCACCTGTTTCGATTTTTCCAGCGCGGCTTCGACGACCTGCCGGACGGCATAGGTCTCGCGACGCAATTCCACTTGCTGGGCGTCGAGCTGCGCCATCTCTGCCGCTTCGCCCACCAGCCGGTTGAGCCGGTCGGTTTCTTCGTCAATTACGGTGAGCAACTCCCTTTGCCCTTCGAGGTCGATTTGAGCCGGCGGAGAGCAGCGTGGTCACCGAAGCCTTGATGGAAGTAAGTGGCGTGCGGAATTCGTGCGTAACGCTGTCCAGCAGCGCCGAGCGCAGCTTTTCGCTTTCGCGGGCCGCTTCCGCGCGGGTGAGGGTTTCGACGGCTCCAGCGCGCTCGATGGAAATCGCGATCAGGCTGCCGACGGCCTCCAGGGTTTCACGCGACAGGACCGCGCCTTCCAGTCCCGAGGCTGCCCACCGGTCTGACTCCGATGCGCAACGGCACGAAGCACAACTGCCGTTCCTGATCGACGACCAATTCGCCCCGTCCGCTTACCGACTCGAGTTGCTCTTCGCTGAGTTCGGGGTGATCCACGCCAGTTCGATAGACTTCCTTGCGCTTGGGCAGAAACATCGCCGCCGCCTTTAGTCCGAAGGCATCGCGCACGTACTGAGGAATGGAATTGAGCAACTCCATCACGTTATCGGTGGCCAGCAATTGCTGGCTCAGGGAGTAGAGTCGCTCCACTTCCTTGCGACGCCGGGTGGCGTTCAGCGCCTCGCGGCGGGCTCGCTCAGAGAGCCGGCTGGCCACGATGGCGCTGGTCAGAAATGCGAGCAAGGCAATCCAGTTCTGCGGGTCGGCGATGGTGAAGGTGTGGACCGGCGGCAGGAAAAAGTAGTTGAATGCCAGGGTGGCCACGACGGCGGTAGTGATGGCGACCGTCAGTCCCCAGCGGCTGGCTAACAAGAGCACCACCAGCAAAAACGTGAGCGCGACGGTAGTGGGATTCACATCCGGCAGACGACGGTACGCAAGTCACCACGATGGCGATAGTTCCCATCGCGACGGCATAGTGGTACAGAGCGGTTTTCAAGCGCTCGCACAGAGATAGCGAAGGACGAGTGGCCGCCCGTCTTTCCCGGTGCTCGTGGATTCACGCCATGATTGTATCGAATCGACTTTTCCAGCCTCCTGCCGCAGAATAGTGTCGCCATGCAAAAAACCCCCGAGCAATGGTTGGAGGAGACAGCTCCCGCCAAAGAAGAGCGGCGTCTTCAAGCTGTTCCTGGGGTATGCGCCGGGCGTCGGCAAGACCTATGCCATGCTGAGCGAAGCCATCCGGCGGCAAAGTCGCGGCGAAGATGTTGTGATCGGGGTGATCGAGACGCACGGGCGCAAGGCGACGCAGGAAATCGCCTCGCGCCTGGAGACCGTGCCGCGCAAGAAAATCGATTACAAAGGTACGCTTTTTGAAGAGATGGATGTGGACGCCATTCTGGCGCGCCATCCGCAAGTCGCGCTGGTGGATGAACTGGCGCACACCAACATCGAAGGCAGCAAACACCACAAGCGCTACGAAGATGTGTTCGAGTTGCTGGACGCCAAGATCGACGTGGTTTCGACCATGAACGTGCAGCACCTGGAGAGTGTCACGCCCATGGTCCACAAAATCACGGGCGTGGTGGTGCGCGAGACCGTGCCGGATTGGGTGCTGAAGCGCGTCGACGAAATTGTGATGTCGGATGTCACGCCCGAGGCGTTGCAGACGCGCATGCGCCGGGGCGACATCTATCCCATGGAGCGCGTGGACCGCGCACTTGGTAGCTTTTTTCGTCCCAGTAACCTGATTGCCTTGCGCGAAGTCGCCCTGCGCCACGTGGCGCAAGTGGTGGATCGCAGCCTGGAACCGTATCTCGACACGGAAGCGCCCCGGCCGCGATCTGAACGTGGCCGAGCGGATTGCCGTCGGCGTCAGCTCCAATCCGGCAGCGCAGTATCTGGTGGCCCGGGCTTCCCGCATGGCGCAGGCGATCAATGGCGAACTGTTCGTCCTCTACGTCGATACGGGAGTCGATGACGACGATCCGGAGAGGCAGCGCTCGCTACAGGCGAATCTTCATTTTGCGGAAAACCTTGGGGCAAAGATTGTGCGGCTCAAGGGTAAGGACGTTGCCCAGGCCATGGCGGAGTTCGTCCGCGAGAAGCACATCACGCAGATGATTTTCGGACATTCCGCAACCAGCGGCTGGCGCAAGTACCTGTTCATGTCGGCCGTGCATCGCTTCCTGCGCGACGCGCCGGCGGTGTGATGTTCACATTGTAAGCAGTCGAGTTCAGTTTCAGTTTCAACCGGATAACTTGAACTCAAACTGATAAATGCACACGCGCCCGCACATTCTGGTAGTGGACGACGAGCCGCAAATCACTCGCGTGCTGCGCACCAGCCTCAATGCGCAAGGCTACGAGATCCGCGTGGCCAACGACGGTGAAACCGCGCTCGAGATTGTGAAGGACTTTGCCCCTGACCTGGTAATCACCGATCTGGCGATGCCCAACATGAACGGCATCGAGCTGTGCCGCCGCTTGCGCAAAATGTCGCAAGTGCCCATTCTTGATACTTTCGGTGCGCGGCGAAGAGCGCAGCAAGATTGAAGCTCTCGACTCGGGCGCCGATGACTACGTGACGAAACCGTTCAGCACCGGTGAACTGCTGGCGAGAATTCGCGCAGCGCTGCGGCGCTCGCCGCCGAGCACCAATGAGCCGCAAACCAAGATAGACCTTGGTGACTTCCACATTGATCTCGACGCACATTCCGTCGCGGTCGCCGGCAGGGAAGTGCGGCTCACGCCCAAGGAGTTCGATGTGCTGGTGTACATGGCGCAACATCCACGCAAAGTGCTGACTCACCGCGTCCATCCTCAACGCAGTGTGGGGAAGCAATAGCGTCGAGCAAAACGAATACCTGCGCGTTTTCGTCGGCCAATTGCGCAAGAAGCTGGAGCCCGACGCCAGTTCGCCGAAGTACATCCTCACCGAACCATGGGTGGGATATCGCTTCGAGCCGGGTGACTGACGACTGATGCCCTCGCCGGGTCGTCCGGGATTCGTTTTGTATAATCGTTGGTTTGCACACCATCCTTCAGGAGAATCTGTTGCCGCAGGCGGAAATTGGCATTATCGGTGGGAGTGGCCTCTACTCCATGCCGGGGCTGAGCGAAGTGCGCGAGGTGTCGCTGGAGACGCCGTTTGGCAGCGCCTTCCGATGCCTACGTTCTGGGCACACTGGCCGGTCGAAGCGTCGCTTTTCTGGCCCGCCATGGACGCGGACATCGCTTCATGCCGACCGAACTGAACTACCGGGCCAACATTCACGGATTTAAGCAGCTTGGGGTCTCGCGGATCATCTCGCTGTCTGCCGTCGGCTCGCTGAAAGAAGAACACCGGCCGCTGGATTTCGTCATTCCTGATCAGTTTGTCGATCGTACCCGCCACCGTGTCGATACATTCTTCGGCGATGGGCTTGTCGTCCATGTTGGACTTGGTCATCCCATTTGCGAGGAAGAGGCGGCAGTGCTGGCAGAGGCCTGCCGTCGCGCCGGCGTGAATGTGAAGCAGGGTGGCACCTACGTCAACATGGAAGGGCCGCAGTTTTCGACGAAAGCCGAATCCAATCTGTATCGCAGTTGGGGCATGGATGTGATCGGCATGACCAACCTCACGGAAGCCAGGCTGGCCCGTGAAGCCGAGCTGTGCTACGTCACCGTCGCCATGGTTACGGATTACGACTGCTGGCATGAGGAGCACGATCACGTTACCGTGGACCAGATTGTTGCCGTGCTGCTGAAGAACGCGGAGCACGCCTGCAACGTGGTGCGAGAAGCGGTGACGGCGATGCCGAAGACGCGTGGCTGCAAATGCGGTTCGGCATTGAAGAACGCCATCATCACCCAGAAGAACGTTGTGCCTGCCGCCACGCTAGAGCGCCTGAAGCTACTGGTTGGTAAGTATTTCAACTCCGAAGAGAAAGCGGGAACATAGGATTTGTCCATTCTTGTCGTCGGTTCTGTTGCATTCGATACCCTGAAAACTCCATACGGCGAGCGCCAGAAGATTCTGGGTGGCGCAGCCACCTACTTTTCACTTTCCGCCAGCTACTTCACCGATGTACGGGTGATTGCCGTGGTCGGCGAAGACTTCACCGCCGCAAACGAAGTCGGTGATGAACAATCGTGGGGTCGATACCCGCGGGATTCAGCACGCGAAAGGGGAGACCTTTCACTGGTCCGGCGAATATAGTGAAAACGTCAACGAAGCGAAGACGCTGAATACGGAGCTGAACGTTTTCGAAAGTTTTCAGCCGCAGATTCCAGCCGAGTACAATGACTCTGATTTTCTGTTTCTCGCCAACATCGATCCCGTACTGCAGACGCGAGTGCGCGACGCCATGCCGAACGTGAAGCTGGTGGGCGGCGACACCATGAACTTCTGGATCAGCGGCCACCGGGAGAATCTGGAGAAGATGTTGAAGCGCGTGGACGTTCTGCTGATCAACGACACCGAAGCCAGAATGCTGGCCGGTGACAACAGCTTGCCGCGGGCGGCGCGCAAGGTGCTGGAACTCGGTCCGCGCGCGTTAGTCATCAAGCACGGCGAGTACGGCGCAACCATCTTTTTTCGCGATGGTGAATTCGCCGGCGGGCATCATCCGTTTCGTGCTCCAGCGTTGCCACTGGACGAAGTCCGCGATCCCACCGGTGCTGGGCGACAGTTTTGCCGGTGGTTTCATGGGCTACATCGCCTCGCAGGGCGAGGTGAGCCGCCAAGTGCTGAAACACGCCATGTTCTATGGGAGTGTTATGGGGTCCTTTTCGGTGGAGCGCTTTGGCACGGAACGGCTGCAATCGCTAACCCGCGAAGAGATTGACGAGCGGTTTCAGGTATTCCGCGAGTTGACGCACCTCAGCTGACCGCATCGCGGGCCTGCCAGTAACTCGTGCCGGGCTATCTCCCCCGGGCCGTCGAAGGCCAGGCAGGACCAACTTATCTCTTGAGCAGGACCTCTCCAGTCTCGCGCGCCAAGTCTCGTCTCGCGGCCGACCCTTGGCGCCGGCAACGCAGTGAAGCGCGACTTACGCTTGCGGCCGGCGCGCTTTCAATCGCTGCGCTGTTGTTCTACTATGCGCACCAACAACTGTTGCTTTACGGCGACGCGGTAGCGCATATCAATATAGCCCGCCGTGTCGTAGACAACCGGCATCCTCTGGTGGCGTACGGTCAACTAGGGACTGTCTGGCTTCCGCTGCAGCACGTCGTCATGCTGCCGTTTGTGTGGATTGACGCACTCTGGAGAAGCGGGGTCGCCGGATCCATTCCTAGCATGGTGGCGTACGTCCTGGGAACGCTCGGGATCTTCCGCCTGGTGAGCGGGCGAGCGCCAAAGCTCGTGGCCTACGTTGCGGCCGGAATCTACGGACTCAATCCAAACCTGCTTTATATGCAGACCACGGCGATGAACGAACCGATCTTCCTGGCCTTCTTTATCTGGACTTTGGTTTATCTCGACGAATTCCTGCGTGCCACTTCGCCGCCAGCACCGGACTCGGTCGCAATGAAAGCGGAGATGAAGCCTGAACGCGCGCTGAAAGCCTGCGGAATGACTTTGGCGGGCGGAGCGTATACGCGGTACGACGGCTGGTTCGTTGCGGCCGTCGTCATTGCGGTGATTTTGTTTGTATTCGCTCATTGGTGGCGGCGAACGAGCGACAGTGTCCATCGAAGTACAATGCTGAAGGCGCTTGCTGAAGTCCTGTTGCTGAACGCCCTGGTACCCGTTTACTGGTTTGTTTACACCTACTGTGTGTCGGGATATGGGCTTGACTTCCTGAATGGCCCCTACTCGGCGAAAGCCATCGCGCTGCGGACATCGGCTCGCGGTGCGCCTCCCTACCCGGGGCGGCATGATCTCCTGACCGCGGGGCTTTACTTCTTGAAGTCAGCCAAGCTGAATGTGGGGCCTGACTTGTTGGGGCAAGCGCTCTTTGTGATGGCCCTGGCTGGAACAGTTGCGGCTATCTGGAAGTTCCGCAGGTACGGAGTGTTTCTGCTACTGTGGCTTCCCTTGCCGTTCTATGCGCTTTCCATCGCTTATGGCAGCGTACCTATTTATTTGCCGGTCTGGTACCCCTTCTCGTATTACAACGTACGCTATGGGCTTGAACTGCTGCCTGTGTTTGCAGTTTTCCTCGCTGTACTAACGGCGTTGGCAGTTGAACGCATCAGCACCGCGGCAGCCCGGATCGCGGTGTGGGGAATCATGATGGCTGTCGTTGCTGGCAGCTATGCATCGATCTATGCCCAAACCCCTATTACGTTGCAGGAGGCGCAAGTGAATTCACCAAGCCGCTCTGCGATGGAACGGGCACTGGCCCAGGCTCTTAGGCGGGTTCTCATCTTCCTCTACGCTTCTAATGTATGGAGCCGAGCATGCTGGTGCACTACAGCAAGCAGGGATCCCGTGGCGTCGCGTTATCTCCGAAGCCGAACATCCTGATTGGGATTGGGCGCTACTCGATCCAGCACGCTATGCGGACTACATTGTTGCCTGCGAAGGCGATCCCGTCTGGGCCGCGGTTCGACCTCACCGCGCAGAATTGACGGAACTGATGTCGATCAGGGTCCCAGGACAATCGCGCTGCACGATCTACAAGCCCGGCCGGCCCGGCGATGTGCCATCGTCTTCCGACTCCCAATAACGTGCGGCAGTGCGCACACTCGCAGTTAACATCCTGAGGCCTCTCCCTTTGTTACAATCCGCCCATCGGATCATGCACGCTTGCCAACAGCTCGCTTCGTGGCTCCCTGGTTGGTGGCCAATTTCCAGCGGTGCTTCCTCGAGCCTATTGAGACTGACCGTGGCGGCAATTCTGGGTGGCGCTATAGGGTTGGAGCGCGAACTCAAACATCGGCCTACTGGCTTGCGGACGCTCATGTTCATCTGCTTTGGGTCGGCCATGTTTACGTTGCTGTCGGAGCGTTTGGCGGGCGAGTTCACCGGCGACCACACGCGGATCGCTGCGCAGATCATTCCCGGCATCGGATTTATTGGCGGCGGCGCCATCCTGCATGACAAAGGGTCGGTCTCGGGTCTGACCTCGGCGGCAACTATTTTTGTTGCGGCGGGGATAGGGATGGCCGCGGGCGGCGGCCTGTTTCAGACTGCGATCTTTTCGACCATCCTGGCCTTAGCCTGCCTGTTGATTCTGGGACAGGTAGAAACGCGATTCAATCTCAAACCGATTACCGTAACCTACGACGTCATCGCCACGAGCTGCGAGAGCTCAGATCCGGTGGTCGCCGCACTCAACCAGGTTCTGGACCAGGCGGATTTGTCGATGCAGACCATTCACATAGGAAAAACCGAAGACGACCATTGCCGCGTGCAATTTGCGGTCGAGGCATATCGTTCGCAGCAGGAAACCCTGGCGAAAAGGGTCAAGAATCTCCCACAGGTGATGACCATGGCCAAAAGCACGATTGCTGAGCGCGACTAGATGGCGAGTATTCCGTTCGTCAAGGCGACCGCTTGCGGCAATGATTTTCTGATCATCGATTTCGCCCATGCCCCCAGCGATATCTACTCATTCAGCCGGCACATCTGCGATCGGCACAATGGCGTGGGTGCCGACGGTGTGGAGTGGGTATTGCCCGCCACCGATGCGGACCTGCGAGTACGGCTCTTGAACTGCTGACGGCTCCGAGGCAGAAATCTCGGGCAATGGGACGCGCTGTGTCGCAGCATGGTACTGCGCCGAGAACCAACGCAGCTCGGTGGTGATTCGTACTGGCGCAGGACTGAAGACCTGTACGCTGACCGCTCGCGAAGGGAACACCTTCGAGTTTCGCAGCTCCATGGGTGAGCCGGAGATAGGCGATGAGTTTTCAATCAAGTTGAGCTATGGAGAGTTTTCCGGCATTCCGGTTTCCATGGGCAACCCTCATTTCGTGGTTTTCCTATCAGAGTTTGAGCTGGGCTGGCAGACCGTGGCGGGACAAATATCAACTCATCATGACTTCAAGTATGGCACGAACGTTGAACTCGTAAGGTCATTGAACAAAAAGCGAAATTGAAGTTAGATTTTGCGAGCGTGGTGTGGGAGAAACGATGTCGTCGGGCACTGGCTCGTGCGCGGCCGCGGTGGCTTCCATCCACTCGGGCAAGGTGAAGTCGCCCGTCAGTGTGCACGCGCCCGGAGGCGTGCAGACCGTCGAATGGGACCAAGAAGTCTTTCTCAGCGGTCCAGCGACGCTACTCTGTCGAGGTGAGTTTTTCGTTTAAGATAAGCCATCCTGATGACCTCTTCCCAACAGCCTGAACGCAGACGTCCCCCCAGCCTTGCGCCAGGGTGATACGGTTGGCGTCGTTGCACCAGCAAGCGGATTCCGCAGGGAAGATTTTGAAGCTGGTTGTGACCGGTTGCGCCGGTTGGGATATCAACCTTTCTACTTGCCTTCGATCTTCGAACGTGACCAGTATTTTGCCGGCTCGCTGGAGCGGCGGATCGGCGAACTGCACGAGATGTTCAGCCGAACCGAAGTGCGGGCCATTCTCTGCGCGCGCGGAGGTTATGGCTGCAACTACCTACTGCCGCACCTTGATCTGGATCTCATCCGAGCTCACCCGAAGATCTTTGCGGGCTGCAGCGACGTGACAACTCTGCTTACCTACTTGTGCGATCACGCCGGATTGGTCACCTTTCACGCGCCCATGGTCGCCGGCGATTTTTCCCGGCCCGACGGTGTTGACGTGGACGCCTGGTTGACGGCAATCTTCTCCGGAAAGAACCATACCAGCGCACATTTGGCCATGATGAGGTACAACCGCTGGTGGAGGGCAGTGCGGAAGGCATCTTGTACGGAGGCTGCCTGTCATTGCTCTGCGCCTCGCTCGGGACACCATACGAGATCCACACTCACGGTTCGATTCTCTTTCTAGAAGATCGTGGGGAAAAACCCTACCAAATCGATCGCATGCTTGATGCAGCTTGAAACTTGCCGGAAAGTTCGAGGGAGTTAAAGGAATTATTTTCGGCGAGATGCTTGATTGCGGCCAACAGAGACGTTGGGGATCGGACGCTTCACGATCTGGTTCATCCGGATCCTTGGGGGGCTTGGAATCCCCATCGCGTTTGGGCTGAAGTCCGGCCACGTTTCCAGCAAGAGTTTTACGCTGCCCTTTGGCGTGGGCGCCACTCTCAGTGTCGGACAGAACGTCGTTCTGAGTCTCGACGCTGCGGTGCAGCCTGAAACGGCGTCCGTCCGAGGTGTCGCAGCACATGAAGCCGAAGCACATCCATCTGATTGGGATTTGCGGTACCGCGATGGCGTCGCTGGCCGGAATGCTCAAGCAGCGTGGCTTTCACGTTACCGGTTCGGACCATGCCGCCTATCCGCCAATGTCGGACTTTCTGGCATCGCTGAGCATTCCCGTTTCCCAGCCCTTTGGCGAATCGCAATTTGCAACCTCGGCCTGACCTAGTGGTCGTAGGCAATGCCATATCGCGCGGTAACCCGGAATTGGAGTACGTGCTCGATCAGCGGATTCCGTTCGAATCCATGTCGCAGGTGCTGCACGACGAATTCTTGATTGGGCGAGAGAGGCTAGTGGTTGCCGGTACCCACGGAAAGACAACCACCTCGTCGCTTTTGGCATGGCTATTTCATCACGCGGGGCGTGCGCCCAGCTTTCTGATTGGTGGGATTCCCGGAGAATTTTGACAGCTCGTTTGGATTGAGCGGCAGGAAAGGAATTCATCCTCGAAGGCGACGAATATGACACCGCGTTCTTCGACAAGGGACCCAAGTTCCTGCACTACTTTCCCGGACGCTGTCATCCTCACCTCCGTGGAGTTCGACCATGCCGATATCTACAGGAACCTCGATGAAGTGAAGACCGCATTTGCGCGACTGGTGAACTTGATTCCGCGTCGCGGACTTCTGGTCGCGTGGGACGGGCATTCCAACGTTGACGAATGCGTGAGCCGCGCATTTTGCCGAGTCGAGCGCTACGGATTCCAAGAGCGGTCGCGATGGCGGGTAGCCGATGTCGAATACACGTCCGAGCTGACGAGCTTGGCGCGTGTTGCGTGACGGTGAGCCCTGGGGCGAATTCGCCTTTCCACTGGCGGGCGAATACAACGTGCTGAACGCGACTGCCGCAGCGGCGCTGGCGGCCGACTACGGAATTGCGCCGCAGACTATTGCCGAAGGGCTGCGCAGTTTTCGCAGCGTGAAGAGGAGGCTCGGAGATCAAGGCCGAGGTCCATGGAATCACGATCATCGACGACTTCGCGCACCACCCTACTGCCATCGCGGAGACGCTGAAGGCGCTGCGTACTCGTTATCCTGGTCGGCGTTTGTGGGCGATTCTGGAACCCCGCTCTAATACGCTCCGCCGCAAGGTTTTCCAGGACGAGTTGGCGCAAAGTCTTTCCCTGGCCGATGAAGTGGTAATGGCAGGCTGTCTTCAAGTCGGATGCCATTCCAGAACATGAGCGGCTGGATGCTGCCGCTGTCATCGCCAAGTTGCAGTCGTCGGGCAAGCCCGCTCGTCTGCTCGATACTGCCGATGCGATAGTAGACTCCATCGGTCCTGAACTGCGTACAGGAGATGTGGTTGCCATCCTCTCCAACGGTGGATTTGGGGGAATCTACGAGAAGCTGCCGGCAACGACTCAACGCCCTCCATGAGGTCTCGACGCCGGCGTGACCCGACACGCGCCTTGCTAGTGCTCACGGCGCTGTTGCTGGGTTCCGGATTCTTGTTCTCCGACAGCGTCACGTCTCTGGGCAGTCACGCCAGTGAACTGTGTTTCGCCAGCCAGCGTTCAGTCTGAACCCACCGAATATTTCGTCTCGCTGGCCGATCCCGCGGAACACATCGCCCATGTGAGCATCAGACTGCGCAAATGGTAGAAGGCACGCGCACCCTTGCCATGCCGGTCTGGAATGCGCTGTACCAGGTGCGCAACTTTGCCGCGAATGTGAAGGACGTCCGTGCGCAAGATGGTCTCGGTGCCGCGGCAACGGTCCGCAACACCTCGACCAGCGAGTGGACAAATCACGGCGCCCCGGCTGGTTGCGTGGTGGTCAGCTACGACATTCACCTTGATGTTCCCGGTCCCTTCGGCAGCTCGCTAAGCGCGGACCGAGGCTTCTTCAATTGGGCGATGGTGTTGATGTACGCTCCCTGCCCTGCGCTCGGAACCCGTAAGCCTTCGGCTGCTGGATGTTCCGGCCACTTGGGGTCTGCGCGATCTACATGTGCTGGGAGGCGCCGATCCAGGCAAGGTCGAACAGCTGGTCGGAGTGGCTCACAATTATGACGAGCTTGTAGACAGCCCGGCTGAGGTCGGCACCTTCCGCCAGTCGGTGTTTCAACAGGACGGTGCGACGTATCACGTTGTGGTGGACGGCAATCCAGCGGACTACGACATGGCAAAGCTCGACGAGGTGCTGCGCCGTATCACCCACGCAGCCGTGGACTGGATGCAGGACCGTCCGTACGACGAGTACACATTTCTTTATCATCTGCCGCGCGGACCCGGGCGGCGGCGGGATGGAGCACGCTTACGGCACTGCCATTGAGGTGAGCGCGAACCGGCTGCGCGAATCCCTGCTGCCGCTGGCAGAGCTGTGAGTGCGCATGAGTTCTTCCACTTGTGGAACGTGAAGCGGATTCGGCCCGCAGTCGTTGGAGCCAATCGACTACCAGCGCGAGAACGATACCCGCGCCCTCTGGTTCAGCGAAGGCGTGACCAGCACGGTGGGGAATATGTTGCTGGTACGCGCCGGGCTGATCGACGAGAAGGTGTATTTGCAGCGCGTCGCGGATCGAAATTACCGAATTGCAAAGGCGTCCCGCGCACCGCTGGCAATCGGCCGAAGAGTCCAGTCTGGATGCCTGGTTTGAAGGCCACGCGTACTATCGCTCGCCGGAGCGGAGCATCAGCTACTACAACAAGGGCGAGATTCTGGGCATTCTGCTGGATCTGCGCATTCGGCAGATAACGCGACGGGAAAAAATCGCTGCGTGATCTGCTGCAGTGGATGAATGAACACTATGCCAAGCAGCATCGCTTCTTTCCCGATTCCCAAGGTGTCGAGCAGGCGGCGGAGGCAGTCGCCGGACAGAGCTTCGCCGAGTTCTTCCGCGACTACGTATCGGGAGTGGAAGAGATTCCGTACGACGACTTTTTCCGATTGGTGGGTTTGCATGTGGTCAACGAGACTGTGCCGGTAGGATCGGCGGGGTTCACCACCACGGCCAACCTGGGAGGTCAGCCGGAAGTTGTTCAGGTTGATCCCGATGGCGATGCTCACCGGGCCGGGATCGCGCACGGGAGACCGCGTGATTGCCGTCGATGGCAAGCCTACCACGGCCTCCCTGGATGACCAACTCTCGCAGATGCCACCCGGAACGACCGTGCACCTTCGCGTCGAAAACCGAAAAGGCCAACGTGAGGTGAAGCTGCAACTGGGGCTGCGTGAGCAGCAGACCTATGAACTTCAGGACCTGCCGGTCGGTCACTCCAGAGCAGCGTGCCCATCGAGTGGCATGGATCCACGGCGACGATGAGAGCAGAGGAACACCTTGATCCGCGCCATCGTCCTGCTGGCTTTCTGGGGCGTGTCGATTCTCATCGTCGGCCCGGCTGCTGTTGTTGTATGCGTTCATCAGTGGCAGACATCAACCCGCTCTACAACATATCGACCCGGCTTGCGATCTTCGGCGTTCGCCTGGTCGGGGTGAAGATCGACGTTCGCGGAATGGAGAAGCTGGAGGCGGGGCACAACTATATCTTCATGGCGAACCACACCTCCAACCTGGATCCGCCGGTCCTGCTCCCCACTGATTCCAGGCCGCTGTTCCGTGTTGGTGAAGAAGGAGCTATTTCCGCATTCCCATCCTCGGCATCGGCATGAGGATGGCTAACCTTGTACCGGTAGATCGAAGCGATCGCGAGTCCGCCATCGAAAGCGTGAATGCGGCTATCGCCGTGCTTGCGCCAGGGATTGCACATGCTGATCTTTCCGGAAGGCACGCGTTCCAGCGACGGCCGGCTGCTACCGTTCAAGAAGGGGCCGTTTCATCTGGCGATCGATTCAGGAGTGTTCGTGGTTCCGGTGACGATGCTGGGGACCTTTGAGATATGGCCGAAGACTCGCTTTGCCCTTGCGACCCGGAACGGCGACCGTGGTATTTCACGGCCGATCGATCCGCGCAGGTTATCCTGATCGAGATTCGCTGATGAAGGATGTTGCGGAGACTATTGCCAGTGTATTGCCGGCTGAGCGCCGCCCATAGTCTGAGAGCGATGGGGCGCTACTTCTTTTCAATCAGTCGGGCCGTGAGTACCACGCCGTCGCGATCGTCATGCAGCTTGATGGGGAAGATGAGAACATTCCAGTTCCAGTACGGGCTCTGCGTAGGCAGATGAGAGGCGCCCTGAAATCCACGCCGATCGATGTAGGTCTCGCGGGTATCGGCTACGGTGCGCACGATGTCGCGCCACTCGTCACCCAGTTGCGGAAATTGCTCGAATAGGTTCTTGCCGACGAACCAAGCTCGTTTGTGGCCATTCATCGCCGCGAAGTAGTCGTTCACGTACTGCCAGGTTCCCTCGCTGTCGAGGATCTCCATGACAATGTCGTCACCCATGGCCATGGAGATGCGCGAGTAGTAGAAATCGCGCGCATCCACCACGACCGGACGACCGCGTTTCTTGGCCTCGAAAGAACGCAGCGCGGAAACCAGGTCATCCACCGAGCTGTATCCCTTGAGCAGGTGCATGTCGGCGATGCCGCCAAACTTGCGTTCCAGCGTCGCCGACAAAATGATGATCGGAACCTGAGGACGTTTGCGGCGTAGTGTCTCGGCAACGTCGGTTCCGAACTTGCCCGCTCCCAAGGTGGTAATCGAGCACTGCGATATCGATACCGTGCAGCTTGGCTTCGGCCTCTTCGATGGAGCTGGAGGTCACGACCTGGTAGCCCTTCTGGCGAAGTATGGCCGAGCGGAGCACCAGATTGTCTTCGCGATCATCCAGCAGCAACACGCGGATCGGAGTGAGCGGCACGGCCTGGGGGCCGGTGCGTGGCGGTAATACCGAATTGGAGATGTCTTCGCTCATCGCTAAATAGTTAGAAGCAGTTCAGGATGTCCGAGTAATCCCGGAGGATTGCTAATACTGTAAAAAGACCCGTAGACGAGTGCGCGGTGGCGCAGAGATCACGGTTCGTTTTTCTCCCGGAGTCAGAGTCGCTTCTTCCGGGTAGCCATAATCGACCGGACCGCTTTCGCAAGTTCTGGGAGTTTATTGAATACGCCGACCGCACGCAACCATTCTTTGTGATCGAAGGCGGGAGATCCGCTGACCATGGAGCCTGCCGGAATATCTCCGTGGGTTCCGCTTTGGGCGGTCACGATGACGCCATCGCCAATGTTGCAGTGTCCGGCGACGCCCACCTGGCCGGCGAGAATGACATTCTTGCCGACGACCGTGGATCCTGCCAGTCCCACCTGCGCGCACAGAAGAGTATGCTCAGCGACCGCGGAGCCGTGTCCAACCTGGACCAGATTGTCGATCTTAACGCCGCGTCCAATGCGGGTCTCACCAATGCTGGCGCGATCCACGCAGGAGTTCGCCTGCACTTCAACGTCGCTTTCCAGCACCGTCGGGCCGGATTGGGTGATCTTCTCCCAGTGATCTCCGTCGCGGGCAAAGCCGAAGCCGTCGCATCCGACAATAGCGCCATTTTGCAGGATGACGTTGTCGCCCAGGGTGCAGTATTCGCGCACGACAGCGTGGGCATGCGCGAAGAAATGGTTGCCCAATGCGTGCGCCGCGATAAATGACAACGTGCGGCAAAAGCACGGCATCGTCGCCGATCTCGACATCGTCGTCGATCACCACGTAGGCCGCAACGTGCGCGTTCTTGCCAATTCTGGCAGTGGGTGCGATCACGGCTGTGGGATGCACGCCGGCGTCATATTGCGGCGGCTGAGTAAAAAAGGTCAATCGCCCTGGCGAACGCCAGGTAGGGATTCTTGCTGCGCAACATACCCGTCGGAGATGGCAGGGAAGTCCTCGGCAACGATCACGGCGGAGGCAGCAGTGGTTTTGGCGGCGGCGGCGTACTTGGGATTGGCGACAAAGGTAATCTGCCCGGGGCCGGCCTCTTCGATTCCGGCAACGCCGGTGATCTCGGCGTCGGGATTCCCGTTTTCCAAGGTGGCGCCCAGCGCGGACGCGATTTCAGCAAGTTTCATAATCGGCATATCTCGAGTTCGCGAAGCTTCGCCGCTAGCGCGCACTTTCAACCGAACAACGGCACCTGACGCGTGTCTTCTGGACGTCGACCGCGGCGCTTTGCGACTTCTTGTCGCCGATGACCGCGATTACCGTCATTTCAGCCAGCGCGGAGCGGGGAACAAAAATCCGTTGCGTGTTGGAGCGCGTATCGGGCGGAATGACGGAAAAGCCGTCGGTTCCTTCCTGCAGCAGGTCGTTGGGCATCATGCCCTCAATCGTCTCATTGTCGCGGAAGCGCAGGCGGACCCACAGTCCTTCCATGCGAGGCCGCGAAGTGAATGTCTTGCGGGTGAGCGATTCCGAATCACCGAATTCGCGAACGAAGTAAACGCCTTTGACCTCGCGCAGCTCGATGGAAACTACATTGCCGGCCGTGTTCAGTAACTCCAGCTTCCCGTCAGCTATGAAGGCGGCACCCACGTACCCGTTTACGGTGTCGCGGTCCATCTTGCGGACGATCACTTTCTTGTGCGTGGTTGACATAGGAGCCGAAGCGAATCGCTCAGCCGATTGTCGCACTTTTGCTCAAAATGTGCCCCCAAGGAAGCTACTCTGTAGCCAAATCGTCAACCTTGTGTTATTGTTCGCTTTGCGGCGACCCGAGGGCATGAAGCGCCTTAAGTTCTGTCGAAAGAGTGAGTTGCAGGCCTTTTGGGCATGAAGAATCGGCTGGGTTTTAGGTTGAGCAAGGCAGCCGTAGGGCGGATTCGGTTCGGGCGGCCGAGTGCTTGGGTGCGCTAGTGATTTGGGCTCCTTCATCTGCGGGTTAAGCCTTTAGAAACATACATTTAGATGGCAGACTACATCTATAGCATGGAGACCCGGCTCACACCGGATCAGCAAAGTGGTGTGAACCTGGTACAGGAAATTGCCCGTCATGCGGGCCTGAATCTTTATCTCACTGGCGGCACCATTCGCGACCTCATCACCGGGTTTCCCATCCGGGACATCGACCTCAGCATTCAGGGCAATCCCCTCAAGCTACAGAAGGAACTGGAAAAAGCTGGCATCTCGGTCCAGGGTGTCGACGAAGAGCTGCGGACGCTCCATCTGCTGATGCCGGGCAATGTGCGGGCCGAACTCAACATGACCCGGGCCGAGACCTATGACAAGCCCGGCAAGCCACCCACCAGTCGCTTCTGCGACCATCAATGAAGACCTTAGGCGTCGCGACTTTACGGTCAACGCCATGGCTCTGTCGCTGAATCCGGGCTCGCGCGGGCTGCTGCTCGATCCGTTCAACGGCGTTGCCGACATCGAAGCCAAGGTGCTTCGCGTCCTGCATAACTATGCGTTTCTGGAAGAGCCGGTGCGGCTCATCAGGGCGACCCGTCTGAGCGCACGTTTCCACTGGCCCCTGGAAGAGCGGACGCAAGCGCGCTACGACGCGGCCAAAGAGAACAACTACATCGAGAATATCCGGCAAGCGGGACGTGGGGTACGAGCTGGAGCAGCTGGCCCACGAAGATGACCCGTTGCACATCATGCGCGCGCTCGATAAAGAAGGCTGGCTGAAGGTGCTGCATCCGCACTGGAGCATGGCCAAAGTCGACTCCAGCGAACTGGGGCAGGTAGTGAAGACGCGCCAGATGATGAACGACCTCGGCTACTCGGTGGAAGCCGGACCGATCGTGATGTACTTCCTGACCCGGCGCATGGGCGACAAGGACACCTCCGAAATCCAGCGGATGATCCCGCGGCGCGATTTCGTGGACAAATGGAAGCACTTGGAAAGCGGAGCCCACGACCTGGCGAAGAAGTTGACCAGCAAGGAAGCGGCTACCCCCTCAAGGGCGTGGAAAGTACTGTCGCAGGCCTCGCCAGAGAACATTCTGTTTCTGAGCCTTACGACCAAGCAACAGGCTGTCGATCAGAAGCTGAAGAACTTCTTTGGCAAATGGCGGCAGGTGAAAGAGAAATTGCCGTTCCCCGAGATGGCGGAGTTGCGAATTACGCCCCAGCTTCCGGAATATCCCAAGCTGATGGAAGAAGCTTTCCTGTTGCTGCTCGACGGCAAGCTGCGCTCGCATACCGAGCTGATGAACTTCCTGAAGCCGTATGAGCCGCCGCCGCCTCCGCCGCCACCAGCGCCCAAGCGTGGACGTGGCAAAGCGGCTGCCAAGGCGGCTGAACCGGGAGCTGAAGCTGGTGCCGCTCCGGCGAAGCGGGGACGCAAAGCGAAGGGGGCGGAGGCGCCAGTTGCCGCGCCCGCGCCACCGCCAGTTGCGCCGGTGCCAGCACCGCAGGCGAAGTCGCCTGTGGCGGTCGTTGGATTGAAGAAGGCTGCCCCGTCCAAGGCAACGCCCGCGTCGAAAAAAGCGGTGCCGGTTAAGCCGGTGAAGAAGCAAGCGAAGGCGGTAGCAAAAAAGGTCGCTCCGAAAAGGAAGCCTGCTCCGACGAAGAAGCCTGCGGCCAAAAAAGTCACAGCGAAGAAACTTCCGGCCAAGAAGAAGCGGTAGGTGGAGTACCTGCGATTCGAACGTCAGTGCGAAATGCACGCCTATCTTAGCGGACGCGCTTCTTGTTGCCAAAAAAAGATAATCTAGACTTTGGCAAGCCTCAGGCGAGATAGGGCTGCAGTTTTTGTTCGATAGTGCCTTCGTCAACGTCCTCGCCGCGATTCAACTGCTCCAGGATCTCGTCGACGATCTGCTTGGCCTGATTGCGCTCGCGGTGCAGGAGAAAGCCGTCAAACACATGCTCCCCACGCATGGCCTCTTGGATCTCGGTTTCCTTGTCGTGTTCTCCGAGTTCCGTGAAGTACACAACCTTGTAGCGTCCACCGTAGTTGGCTTCCCGGTAGATTTCGAACATCACTTTTTTGGTGTCGGTCGTCACGGGCATGGGCCTATATTCCTGCCTTGCTCTCAGTCGTCTCCCGCCGCGGTTGCCGTTTCCGGCTCGGTCTCAGCTAGCGGGAAGGGAATCACCACATCATCCCGCTGCGCCGACTTTTTCGTCAACTGCATTCGCAGCGAACGCTCGTACTCGGCGAGTTGCTGCTCCAAGGTCTTCGCAGCCTCCGCTTTCTTCAGCAGAGTCTCCTGGTAGCGCTTCAAGAAGTAGTCGATGGTCTCGACACGGATCTTGATAGATCCGGTCGGCTTGTTCTCGTCGAGGTCTTTGAAGGAGAAGTACGGCGTACCCGAATTCTCGATGATGTCTTCGATCACGCTGTAGATGGGCGCATCGTGACCGCACTTGAAGTTGCTGATCTCAAGCGCCACCAGGTTCGGATGGCGCGCGGTAAACTTTGCCGCCCAGATCTTGATATTGGTGCTGCCGGAATAGGCGTTCTTCCACACGTCACGGATGTCGAGCGCGTGTGTAATCGAACCTGAGCGGACCTCTTCGCCGAAGAGCCGTTCTAGCAGGTCTTCGTCCATCGGCAACAGGCTTTGCGAGAATACCGGGTAGCCGAGCTTCTGGAACTCTTCCATGATCTCGTGATTCAGGCCGGGATCGTGGTGATAGACGCGGCCCAGCATGACGATGCCCAGCCGGTTCTCGCGCTCCAGGGTGTCGAGTACTTCGCGGGACCGCTTGCGCATACTCCGGTCAAAGTCTTCAAACGCCTTGAACCCAGCCTCCAGGGCCCGTTCGTTCTCTTCTTCGCTAAGTCCGAGGACCGGGGCCCACGTCTGGAACATCTGCAAGGTCAGCATCTTCTTGTCGTGGATGTTCAGGATCGGGTCAAGGTACTGAATGCCGTTCTCCTTGAAAACGTCGTTCTCCTTGGTGAACGCGGCCTTAACGGCATTCGGAGTTGCGGTCACGGTCGGGCACGCGTTGCTGCCACTGCAATTCTGCAGCGGCTGATGCATGGTGTCGATCATGGGGAAGAAGATCGCGTCCAGCGGCTTCTTCACGTGCTTCTGGAAGATCAGGTTGTAAACGTGCGGAATACCGATCTTCGACGGGAAGCACGGATCGATCGCGCCACGGCCCGCGCCGGCGCGGTACATGTCCTGGCCAGTGAATTCGGAGTACACCAGGTTCTCCGGCTCGACGCCCAAACTCTCCAGATACGCGCTGAACAGCGGCGCGTACAAGTACATGTTCAACACGCGAGGCATGCCAATGCGCAACGTAGAGCGCTTCTTCATCAGCGCGATTCGCTGCTTGGCCGCGGATGTCCACGCGCGGGTGGGGACGGGATCGGCAACCTTCTGCGGATTGCGCGAGCGCCACACCTCGCGGGCGGCGATGTCAACGAAATTCGGGTTGGCGTTCTTGACCGCGTCCAGGCCCGCCTTGATACCGCGCATTGCGCCGACGTCCTCGACCTGTCCCTTTTCGCAGGTTGATATGATCAATCGGCGTTCGCCGGTTTGCAGCGGAACCTTCGACTTGAACACCGGCAACGGCGACGCAGGCTCCAGATGGTCGCCAACAGTCACGTCAATGAAAGTGCGCAGGCAATTGTTCTTGCAGAAATAGCAGCGCGTATCTTCGTTGCGCGTGGTGCGATAGCCGATGTTTTGTACGGCATCAAGTACCGATGAAGGTAGTGCGATGGCCGTTCTTGTAGAGGCGAATGGCCTCGACTCCAGCGCCGATCGCGCCCGACTCGCCGCAGTGCTCGTGGACGATGACTTCCGGCTCCTGCCCGACGCCGTGGAAGTGCGAGTGAATGAAGTCGACTTCCGACTTGACCGCAGCGAGGTTCTTCTGCGTCCCGCCTTGCAAGATGAAGCGCGATCCCAACTTGGCGAGGTTCGGAATTCCGGCGACGTAAAGGAAGATGTTCTTCGGCAGAACATTCGCCAGTCCGGCGAGGATCTCTTCGCCGCGCCAACCCTGCCGCTGGAAGTTCACGATGTCGGACTGCATGAACACCGCGCAGCCGTAGCCGAAGATCGGCATGGTGTTGGCCGAGAAAGCGATATCGGCGTAGTCCTCAACTTTGTAGCCGAGCGACTCGGCGGTGCCTTGCAGGAAGTAGCCGTTTCCGGCCGAGCACTGGGTGTTGAGTTTGAAGTCCTTGACGCGACCGTCCTTCAACACGATCAGCTTGATGTCCTGGCCGCCCACATCCACGATGACGTGGGGGTTCTTGTAGAACTTCATGGCCGATTCGGTGTGCGCCACGGTCTCCACCAGCGCGACATCGGCCTTGAGCACGTCTTTCAAGACGTCCTTGGCGTATCCGGTCGTACCGACTCCCAGGACCTCCAGGGTCGCTCCCTGCGACTCCACTTGCTGGCGAAGCGCGACGAACATGTCGATGGTGTCCTGGATGGGATTCCCGCCCGACAGTTGATAGGCCTTACAGAGCACATCGCCCGCTTCCGAGAGCAGCACAGCTTTGGTCGAGGTCGAACCGCCGTCAAGGCCGACAAATCCGCGTACCGTCTCGCCGACGCCGAACTTCGCGCCGACGAATTTCGGGATCGTGTACTTCTGCTTGAATCCGGCAAGTTCTTCCTCGGAGGTACTCAAACCAGCGGCGCCCGATTTCGCCTTCTCCGCCTGACGGCCGACAGAGATGTAGTCCTCGAGGCACTCGGTGCCCATGTAGATACCGACCTCGGCTCTTCATCTTTGCCGAACTCCACTGCGCCCAGCGCAGCAAAATACTGCGCATTGTCCGGAACCTTGATCAGATCTTCCGGCTTGACGCCCTCGGGAAGCTGGACCTTGCGCTCCTCCCAAGTGCGAGGAATGTTCTGCTGCCATGCTTCCTTCATGCCGCGGATGAAGCTATTCGGCCCGCCCAGCAGCAGCACGTGCGGACGCAGCGTATGCCCGCGAGTGAGCACCGTGAGGTTTTGCAAGAACGATGGCGTCGAACAGCGACGCCATCAACTGATCGGGCGGGATACCCTGCTTTTGCAGGCCGTTGATGTCGGTTTCGGCGAAGACGCCGCACTTGCCCGCGACCGGATGCAGCTTGATGCCGGTGTAGCCCTGGTCGCAGAGTTCGTCGGCTGGAATCTTGAGCTTGGCGTTGATCTTGTCGATGACGGCGCCGGTTCCTCCGGCGCACTTGTCGTTCATCGAAGGGATCTTCTTCTTGCGGCCGGTGTTCTCGTCCTCCTTGAAGACGATGATCTTGGCATCCTGCCCGCCCAGTTCAATGACGGAATTCACCTCGGGGTGCATCTTTTCGACCGCGAGCGAGACCGCCGTGACTTCCTGCACGAACTTGGCGCCGACCAGGTTGGCCAGCGCGCCTCCACCCGAGCCGGTGATGAAGATGCGGCAGTTGTGCGGAGCAATGCCGACTTCCTCCTCCATGCGCTTGAGGAATTCCAGCAGCTTTTCCGGCTGCTTGGTCTCGTGGCGCTGGTAGTCCTGCCAGATGATCTCGTCGGTCTCGGCGTTGACGATGACGGCCTTCACCGTCGTCGAGCCGACATCCATGCCGACGGTGTAGACCGCCTTGACGCCCCGACTGCGCGGCGACCTCGCGCGACTTGGCGAGAATCCGCGCGGGAAGCGACTCCTCCAACGGGCGCAGAGTTCAGAAGAGCTGTCCAGTTGAACGTCAACCTTGGCTGGCGCGTTGTCGCAGGATCCGTGTTGGTGAGAATGCGAAGCTCACTAGTCCTCCCGAAGAAACCGTCAACCGGCGTACGAGCAATCATCAATCGCCAAAATTTCCTTCGACCCTCTGAAACCCATGCTTGGCCTGTTTGAACAGCCAGCGTGATCACGCGCTGATCGTTGTAGCAGAACGCCAGGATGTGGTTCAGGGTCGAGAAGCAGCTCTTCTGGCACTCTTTCTTCATGTCTTTCAACTGCTTGCTTCGAACTTGTGGTTCTCGATCGTTCCCCAATCATAACCAGCCGAGTACATGGGGAAACAGGGCGCCAGCGTGCCGTCCACGCGAACAATCAGCGAATTGTGACCGGCGCGGCAGTTCCAGTCTTCCAGTTCGCCCTGGATGAACTCCTTCATCTGCGCCAGCCGTTCCACCGAGTTCACCATGTGATAGCCCGACTTCTGCTTCTCGATCAGCCAGTCGACCAGCTCGCACACCATCGGGTGGTCTTCCTCGCGGATGAATGTCGGATTGGTGTACAGGTGCTTGAAGTGCGGCTGCTCGGTCATCGGCGACTCGCAGATGTGATAGTCGGTAGCGATGCCGTTGTCGTGCGCCAGTTCGGTCAGCTGCCGCACATCGTCCATGTTGTTATGGCAGATGTTGATGTTGAGGAAGACGCTGTAGCCGTACTTATACTGCTTCTTGACCAGGTAATCGAAGTACGAGCGGATCGGAACCATCGCCTTCGGCAGTCCGGGCTTCACGTCCCACGCGTCCACCGCGATGTTGAAGGTGGCCACGCCGGCGTCGGCCAACTTGTCGATTACCTCGGGCCGCAGCAGGCGGCCGTTGGTCGGCAGGTAGATCCAGAAATCTCTCTTGGCGGCGTAGTAGACGATCTTGTGGGCGAAGTCGGGACGCAGCAGCGGTTCGCCGCCCATCAGCGCCAGCACCCGGCAACCGGTGTCGTGCAGCCAGTCGATCGAGCGCTTGGCCACGTCCTCGGTCATGCCGCGGACGCTGTTGTCGAACGCCCAGCAGTAGTGACAGTCGAGGTTGCACTTCCACTCATTGAACAGATAGGCAATGATGGGATGAAACTCGCCCGGCATCACCCGCGAGCGAAGGAATGGGAACGCCCACCCCTTCGCCGCGCGGTAAATGTACTTGGCTTTGTGTTTGCGACGCCCGTTCTTGGGGAAGAAGTCCTCGTCCCGCGGCCGACATCAGCTCGGGATACTGCGGGAACACAGGGTTCGGCAATTTCTGCTCCTTGCCACCCGGGAGGCGGCGGCAGCAGCCGCGGCTGCTCGGGCGGCTTCATGAGCAGATCGTGCAGTTGTACATCAAGACGATACGTCGGGGCAGCTTGCGTACCTTCCGGTACCTGCACTTCCGGCATGAGGTGTGTGACCTTCCTTCCTTTTATCGTTTAGCGAATAAGCGAACGAATCAACGTGCTACTAATCGCCGAACGCTGCGGCCACCGACAGTTTCTGCGGCGGAGCAACCGGCACGCGCGCCAGGCGCTTCTTGCCGTTCATCAGATCGTTGACATGCAGCACGAAATTCGCAGCCACGCCGGCGTATCCGTGAACGTGCGGCACCGGATAGAACAGGTTGCGCAGCTCCGGATGCTCGGCAACGTAGTCCTTGACGTCGTCCAGCCGTTTGCCGGTGGACTTCAGCGCCTGCTCGAACTCCATGCGGGCCTTGACCTTGGCTTCACCCAGCGCCATCTGCACGCGGCTGTGGGCGTTGATCTCGCCCTCACCCGAGGTTTCGATGGGCAGGAAGATCATTTCCTTGAAGTGGTTGGCCACGGCCGACTGGACGCCGTCGGACTGCGAAGACGGCATGCATCCGAACGGCTTCAGCGCCAGCACCATGTGGCAGAGGTGGTTCTTGGTGTAGTAAACGTTCTTGCCGACCTCAAGATGGCCTTCGCCGCCGCGGGCGAACTCGTTGTAGAACGGGTTGGCCATCTCGGCCATTTCTTTCTGGTCGATGAGATGGTGCGCGATGTCGCCCAACTGCTCGACCACGCGATGGTACTGGCGGGCGTAGAAGCGCTCGCCGATGCCGAACAGCCACTGCTTCTGGCGGAACTTCAACTCGTTTACCGCCGCCTTATGCAGTTCGTACCACTGCACCTTCTTGTAGGGGGCATCGAGCGAGCGTCGGGCCGCGGCACGCGCCTTCGCCTGGTACATCATGTACATCACCCAGGTTCCGATCGGTTCCACCAGCACCTGTGCGCCTTCACGCTCCAGGAACTCGAACATGTGGAAGTTGCCATCGCCCTCGGTGGTCTGCGCCCAGAACTCGCCGATAATCTTGACGACCGGCTTCACCCGCAGGCGATCGACCTCAATCGTTGCCAGCTGTTCGCGCACCGCGGTCAGGGCTTCCTTATAGGGATTGCCATAGAGCTGCTCACGGACCTTGGCCAGCGAGTTGACCCAGACTTCCCACTTCTTGCCTTTGTTGGCGCGAATCTTCTTCGCCATCCACTCCGGCAGGTCTTCGTGATCTTCGAACGGCTTGCGCTCGCGCAGCATGGTGCAGAGTGTGTCGACGGACGCTCGTGGAAGACTTCGTCGGTCTTGCCTTTCTCGGCCTCGTAGGGACGGACGCGGTAGATCATCTCGTTCATGATGTCGCCGAGATTGAGGGCATTGAACATGCCCATACCGAAGTCCACCGTGAACTTCAGACCGGCTTCGCCCGAGGCCGCTTTCACGCCGTCATTCTGCTGGAACAAGCAGCACACGGAAACCATCGAAACCGGCGTTCTGCAAGGCCAGGCGATACTCCGACTCGTACATGCCGAAGCGGCAAGGCCCGCACGAGCCGGCGGTGAAGAAGACGTGGTTGTTGATGATCTCGTCTTTCGTCATCCCACGCGCTTCCAGGCTCTGGAGATACTGCACCAGATTGCCGACCGTGAAGTACGTAGGGTTGCACTGGCCGTTGTTGCCGTATTCCTTGCCCAATTGAAACGCGGCAGACGTTCGGCACTGGCAGAATCTCGCAGTGATATCCGCAGCCTTCAAACACCGACTGGATTACCCGCTCGTGTTTCCAGGTTAGACCACCGAAGAGGATGGTCACCTTGTTGCGCTCTTCCGCGGTGAAGGGCCGCTCGACGGGGCGACGGAAGTGGCGAACCGGGCCACTATCCAGGCCCATCATGCTGGCCAGCCGGGCACGTTCCTGCGCCAGCTTTCGTTGAATCTCCTCTTCGGACTGAGGGCGCGTCAATTTGTCGACGGGGAAATCGATGCGAGTCACGGGCATAGTAACCTTCCTCTCGTGAGCGGAATAGATTCTGGGGTGCCATTTTCAGTTGTCTGTTGTCGATTGTATTCTCTGCAACGGGCAGCTAAGGACAGACGGGGAGCGTGAGGATTGCAGAGATGGCCGAAGCGGGTGAAAACTCTCACGGCAAAAAACTATCTTTGCAAAATTAGACTGCTTGCTATCAACACCGATGAGCGTCCAAAGACCGTCGCTGGCGCTCTCCCCCAAGGGTTTAAAGATTATGAGGGCAGAGTCCGCACAGATTCAAGCGGAATAAGCAAATTGTTGGCAATTAATTTGCTTGTGACTTTGGCACCTCAGTGCCCACCTGATCGACTCGCAGACAGAAAGGCAATAATTTACTCGATTCCCTAGTCGATGCCGGTAAAGGCGAAAAGCGACTCCTGCCGTGGGAGCGAGGTGGGCAGTAGGCGAGTCTTCGGGCGGGTGGCCACTATAATCCTGAGTTGCACTGATTCCGAGATGCTGGGCAGTATTTGCGCTGCCACCGGGTGGCGGCCATAGAAGCGAGGATGGCTTGTCCTACTACGACCTGCGAGATTGGATCTCCGCGCTCGACAAAGCGGGAGAGTTAAAGCGCATCAAGGCGGAAGCTGACCCGGTCCTTGAGATCGGCGAAATCACGGACCGGGTCTCCAAATGGGGTCCGCGGGGGAAGCATGGTCCCGGCGGGCCAGCTTTGCTTTTCGAGAACGTCAAAGGCTATCCCGGGGCCAAGCTGCTGATTAACCAATTCGGCTCCGAACGACGCATGCGATTGGCGCTGGATGTGGATTCGCTCGACGAGATCGCCGACCGCATCAAGTACTTCATGGACGTGAAGTCGCCACAAGGACTGCTCGACAAGATCAAGATGCTGCCCATGCTGGCGGAAATGGGCAAGTTCTTTCCCAAGGAAGTCTCCAGCGGTCCTTGCAAGGAAGTCATCAAGCGCGACGATTTCTCGCTGCTGGATTTTCCCATCCTGCAGTGCTGGCCGCAGGACGGGGGGCGCTTCATTACGTTGCCCTCGGTGATCACCAAAGATCCCAAGACCGGGAAGCGTAATGCCGGCACATATCGTATGCAGGTGTATGACGCGCGCAGTGCTGGCATGCATTGGCAGCGGCAGAAGCAGGGTGCTGAGCACTATCGGCAACAAATGCGCACGGCCGCAGCCGCGGGCGAGGCACATCCCGTCACCGCAGCTCTGGACATGATGGCGCGCTCTGGCGGAGGCTCGCGCGTCGCGGAAGGGAAGCAGGTCGCTGGAAAGATGGACGTGGCAGTCGCGATCGGCACCGATCCGGCGATGATGTTTTCGTCCATCGTTCCCGCGCCGCCAGACATCGAGGAGTACATGATCGCGGGATTTCTTGCGGCAGAAGCCGGTTGAATTGGTGAAGTGCGAGACCGTGGACCTGGAGGTGCCGGCCACTTCAGAGATCGTGCTCGAAGGCTACGTGCTGCTGGACGAACTGCGCATGGAGGGACCATTTGGCGACCACACCGGCTTCTACACACCGAAAGATCTCTATCCGGTGTTCCACGTCACTTGCATTACCCATCGCAAGAATCCGATCTACTCGACCACTATCGTTGGCAAGCCCCCGATGGAGGACGCCTGGATGGGCAAAGGCGGTAGAGCGAATCTTTCCTGCCGCTGATGCGGGTCACCATTCCCGAGATTGTGGACGTGAACCTGCCCATCGAAGGCATCTTTCACAACCTGATGATTGTCTCCATCAAGAAGTCGTATCCGGGACAGGCGCGCAAGGTGATGAACGGAATTTGGTCGCTGGGGCAGGCGATGTCCACGAAATGCATTCTGGTGGTGGACGAAGACGTTGACGTGCAGGACATCGGCGACGTCACGCTCAAAGTGTTGAATAACATCGATCCTGAGCGAGATATTCAATTCATGCTCGGCCCGGTAGATTCGCTTGATCATGCGTCACGGCTTCCCGATTTCGGCTCCAAGATGGGCGTAGATGCCACGCGCAAGTGGCCAAGTGAAGGCTTCACGCGTCCTTGGCCCGACGAGATTCGCATGGACGAGAAGACAAAAGCGCAAGTGACGAAGAGGTGGCGGGAGTTTGGGTTGGAGTGACGAAGCTGTCAGCCATCCGCAAATGCCGGTGAGGAGGCTGATAGCTGATAGCGTCCCGTTTGCCCTTGCACACCAATCTGTGGCACAGTTTTAGCCCTATGTTGAGCCGTCCCGATCCGACCGAATACGCCGAATTCTACAAAAACTACATCGCCCGAGTTCCCGGAGGGGCCCGTGCTCGACTTTCTTGCCAAGCAACTCGGGAATTACCAGCTCAACTCCTGGGAGGCGTGTCCGACGAAGCGGCCAGCGCGGCTCCGGCGCCAGGAAAGTGGAGTATCAAGCAGGTGCTCGGTCACCTGTGCGACTCCGAGCGGGTGATGACATATCGGGCGCTCCGTTTCGCACGCGGGGATGCGGGCGAATTGCGCGGCTTTGAGCAGGACGACTATGTCCGCGAAGCGCACTCCAACTCGCGCAGCGTGGACGACCTGCTGACCGAGCTCGAGAGTATCCGCAAAGCGACCATTGCTCTGTTCGGCTCTCTACCTCCTGAGGCGGCAACGCGCGCCGGCATTGCCAATGGAAATCCGGTGACGGTCCGCGCCCTGGCGTACATTGCGGCCGGCCATGCGCAACACCACTTGGAGTTGCTGAAAGCGGGTCTTGGCCAGGGCGCCAACAGGCCAGTAGCGGCCTACGACGGAACCGCACCAATATGACTTGGTTGTTATACTGAGTAACGATCATGGGAATCGTTAAGAACATTACGGCGATCGCCAAGGGTATGAGCGTCACCTTCCGGGAAATGTTTAACCCGACAACGGTGGAGAACTATCCGGACGGTCCCGGTCCGACCAGGGGCGCGATGTTCCAGGAGCGTTTCCGCGGAATGCACGTACTGCAGCGCGACGAGAACGGTCTGGAGAAGTGTGTGGCGTGCTTTCTCTGTGCCGCAGCATGCCCGTCGAACTGTATCTACATTGAAGCCGCCGAGAACACCGCCGAGAAGCGGGTGAGCGGCGCCGAGCGCTACGCCAAGGTCTACAACATCGATTACAACCGTTGCATTTTCTGCGGCTATTGCGTGGAAGCTTGTCCCACGGACGCGATCACGCACGGTCACGGATTCGAGCTGGCCACCTACAATGCCAGCAGCCTGGTTTATCGCAAAGAGCAGTTGCTGGCGGGTACACCGGCGCACGAAGGCGCCAATGCTGTATTCAGCCAGTACGAGAATGCCCGGCTGATCCCAAACAAATAAGTAGTCGTAGTTCTCCGTCGATATCTCCAATGCCGACTCGCCCGGATTCACTTGTCCCGGCATTACTGCTCCGGAACGTCTCCTGCGGCGGTATGATCGAACACATGTCCAATCGGTCGACTTATGTCGAGCCTCGATGGCCGGCGATCCTGGCGCTCGCGGCCGTCGTGGCCCTTCACTTTTCTCTACCTGCCGTGCTCAGCGTTGGCCCCGGTTGGCTGTTGATTGCCGTGTTCTCGTTGCTCGCCACATTGGTCTCGGTTTCTCATTCGAGAGGGGCTGACCAGGTCGCGTACATGGGTGGGCTGGTTCTAATCTCTGCCGTCACCGCGGCGGTGATCGTGTCGCTTGTCTTGCTGATACGCTTCCTGCCGACCCACAAGGAGTCGCCTCTTGACCTCCTGCAGTCGGCGGCCTCCCTCTGGATTAGCAACGTGCTGGTGTTTGCGGCCTGGTACTGGAAGTTGGACGCCGGAGGTCCCCTCCAGCGGGAAAAGGTAAAGAGTCACGACCAGGGCGCATTTCTATTTCCTCAGATGGCTCTTCACCCGGAATCGCCTACAAAGCCCACCGGCTGGCACCCCAGCTTTATCGACTACCTCTTTCTCTCCTTCAATACGAGCACCGCCTTGTCTCCGACCGACACACAAATTCTGTCCCATTGGGCGAAAATCCTGATGATGATGCAATCACTCATATCCTTGACCATCATTGTGTTGCTGGCGGCAAGGGCAGTGAACATCCTGTGAGTGGCGCGTGGCGTTCAAACGCCACGAATCGGTAGCCTACGAAAGCATTACGATCAACTGGTGCTTCTTGTACTACTATGACCCTCTGGAGGTTTCCCATGAAGCACTCCATTTGGCTGGTGATTCCAGTCGCGGTTGTTGTTACGAGCACAGGGCTGGCCCAGATCACTTCCTTGCCGCCGACCACTCCTCTCGCGATTCTGCAACAGGTCAGCCAGCGATATGCCAACGCCAAGGCCTACCACATCGAGGCCACGGAGGAGAGAAGCAGTAGCGGCGAATTGGAGCATAGTTGGCAAAAAACTATCCTCTCCGCTGCGGAGGCTTCGGGCAATCGCTACCTGTTTCGGAACCAGTCGAGCATGGGTGCCTTTTTGTACGTTTCCGACGGAAAGATCGAATGGGCCTACGCAGTCGATGCCCATTTTTACACCCAGAAGCCGATGTCTTCGGATGGCCCCAGCAAGCTTGACGAAGCAATGCCGTACAGCTTTGGGGTGCACCAGTCGCAAGATTTGCGGGAGTCGCTGGCAGATTCAGCCAAGCCGTACCAATCGGCAACTCAATTACCGGATGAGGTGGTTCTGCTGGACGGTCGCCAGATTGCCAGCTTGGTCATTCGCGTCTCAACGACCGATCTTAACCGCCGGGGATCAAAAGAGGCTTCTTTCGAAAACACGTACTGGATCGACAAAACAAATATGACGATCGTGAAGCAGGTCGATCGTAAACATAGCTACATTACCTTCCAAGGTCTGGCGCACGTTCCAATTTACGACGAGACCGTAACCGTTTATCGGATGACGGACCTTGATCTTCAGCGTCCTGATCCCTCGCTGTTTTCTTTTGCAACGCCTCAGGACGCGAAACTTGTAGAGAAGTTTCCCGATCCGTTCAACCCCCAAAACCTGACGGGCAAGGCGGCTCCATCCTTGAGCTTGAAGACTTTGGACGGAAAGCAGGTGGCGCTGCACTCGTTCCTTGGTAGACCCGTACTCATCGACTTCTGGGCCACGTGGTGTAAACCGTGCGTCAACAGCATGCCGAAGCTGGCAAAACTCTATCAGCAGACTCGGGACAAGGGTCTTGTCCTGCTCACTATTGACAAGGACAACGATGCCAAGGACGCTACAGAGTTCCTCGCGAAGAATCATTACACCTGGACTAATTTCCACGACGAAGGCGACGCGAGTGAAGCCTTTGGCGAACATTTTGGAATCCCCAGGAGCATCCTCATCGACGTGACCGGAAAGATCGTGTATGACAAACCCGGTGAGAATGACGATGATCTTCTTGCGGCTGTGGCCAAGCTTGGCCCTGAATACGCATTTCTTGCCCCGAAACTCCAGTCGAACCCCTGCGTTGCGTCAAAGTGACAGCGTTCTTCGATCTGTGATGGACTGAAATAGATCCTGAGTCGCCTCAGTAATGAAACCGGTATCTCACCTGCACCGACAACATGCGCGGATCGGCCCAGTGCGATCCGCCGAAGGTATTGCTGTTGTCCAGTTGGTAGCGCTGGTTCGCGATGTTGGTGCCAATCAACGGACGGTAAAGCTCTCGCCGAAAGTCTTTCCCCAGCGCCAGATCGAAGGTGTAATTACTCGGCAAGTGGTCGGGCCCGTCACCGTTTAGGAATCCCGAGCCATAGTTAAAGGTCAGCGCGGCAAAACTTCGCCACGGCAGATCGCCCTCCATGCCCGGCGGAAAGCGTGTTGCGCTGATCGTGGTCGAGATAGAAGCCCCCTTCTTCCGGAGGGGAGAAATCGGTCAAGCCGCCTGTTACCGCGCCAAACCCCTCGGCTTGCTGGTTCGAGTAAACCAAGTGTGCGTGGTAGTGGCTCAGAAGCAGTGGTGAGCGGATCGTGGCTTCGAAGCCTTCGATGCGGGCCGCCTGAATCGTGAGTGGCAGGAAAATGTTGGAATTGCCCAGCGCGTCGTGGTCGAAGAAATTCTGCGCTCCGGTATGGAAGTAGGTGAAGCTCGATACCCAATTGTGGAGAGGGATGGTGACACCGTACTCCTGCTGAATGTCGCGCTCGCCCTTCAAAGGGAGGAAGTCGAGTCCCTGGCTGAGGGCGTACTGCAGCAGCGGTCCTGACACCGTGTCGAGCGGCGGTGGCTGATAGTAATACGAATAGGCAGCTCGCAGCACCCAGTTGAGTCTGGGAATGCGAATCGCCACCCCCAGGCGAGGATCGGCTGCGTTCTCGTTGATCTCACCGTCGAAGTGCGTGAGCCGAATTCCTCCGGTCAGGGTGAGCCACGAAGTTGCCTTGAACTGATCTTCGAGAAACAGCGCTTCGAGATTCCCCCCAGGATGCACGCGCTGGCTGAACTGGCCGTCCGAACCATCATTCGCGATCGACCGAAAAGAATGAATTGTCCTGCTGAGCAAACGCATAGATTCCTGCACGTGCATTGTTCGCGCTTGATGGCCGAGAGCGTTACCTGGCCACCTTCATAGTTGGAGGCTCGATTGTCCGTGGCGATCGGAACGTCGTTCGGCCCTCCCTCATACGCGGCGCGATTGAAGTGATAAAACGGCGACGCGATCAGCATGAGACCCGGTGAATAGGTGTGGACCCAGGTGGCCGTTCCGAAGATGTCCTGTTCGCGCTCACGGTCGTTGATGCCCGCGGCCTGCATCTCGGGATCGTTCGGCACCTGGTAGTAGTCGAGGCGGAGGCCGGCATCGAAGCGGAACTGGTCCTTGGAATTGGGATTGTAGAGAGAGAAGTGAATGCGCCGCCACCAGCGGCCTGATTGTGCAGAGTTGACCGTGGTTGGCGGCTCCAGACCCCAGTCCGTACTGTTGCCGCTGAGCGCTGACGTAGTAAGCGAACTTCGCGGTATGGTCGCCGAAGCTCAGCCAGTCGTCGGTCTGGTTGTAGTTGCCGTAGCTGGCAATCAACTCCGCCTCCCGGTTGCGTTCGAAGCCGTTGTTCGGAGCGACGTTGAAGACGCCGTAGGTACGGTCGCCGTACTCGGCCGCATAGCTGCCGGTCTCGGCCTGCAGGTATGAGACATCCTTGGGGTTGAACTGCGGCCCCACGTTCGAGGCGATGTTGGTGTTCGGAACCGGTACGCCATCGATCGCCCATGTCACCTGGTGTCCGCCGCGGACGTGGAGCTGATCGTGCACCATGTAGGACCCGGGAACAAATTCTGTGATGATCTTGAAGCTGTTGCTCGCATCGACGCCCGCGTAGCGCGAGATCTGCTTTTGGTCGATCAGGATGTCTCTGCGGGGTGACTCCGGATCCAGGTCCTCGGGGGACGCCGTGACGGTGACTTTTTCCTGCGCTGCGGCGATCGCGAGCTGGTAATGCAGGATTGGCGCGCTGCCGGACACGACGACCAGGACCTGCTCCTGCGGAGCGAATCCCGCAGCTTCGACGGTGACGGTGTACTTGCCGAGCGGGACGGCGTCGAAATGGAACTCTCCGTCGGTACCAGTCTCCGCAGTCAATGGAGTAGTCGGAGTCGGTGGCCTTGAGACGTGGCGTGTGCCCGGTCGATCGGGTGGTGCTGCGGGTCGTGGACCACTCCGCGTACGTTGCCGAACACGGTCGCTGCCGATGGCGTGACCGCAATCGCTAGCCAGGTACTGGCGAGCAGAAGGATCGCGACGGTCCTTGTCATCCCGGCCCTGTACTGCATGCGTTCTCTCCGCGTAATAGACCCTCGTGGTTGCAAGATCGAGCATGGATCATCGGCCGACGCGAGACCGGGGCGCGTGAGCGATCGAATTCAGCTGCGGTTGCGGAAACTCGCGGCGCTCTCTGCATCGTGAGCAGACCTGGGTCAGGCCTGCGAAAGTATTTCGAGAGACGATGACTACGAGAGCGGGAGGTCCGCGCTTTTGGGCATTGCCGTCGACGGTGGCGCGACATCAGGCGATTCCAGGATCACCGCACTCTCGACGGCTCACGCAGACGATCAACGCGGGCAGCTGCGGAGGTAAGGGGCGTGGAGTGGGAGTTGAAAGCAGTGAAACCGCTGATACGGGCAGCTGGCTGCCTGCGTCCTGAAGCCATCGCCTTGGGGAAGGGATCTCGCAATGATGCTTCCCGTTGCGGCGGCAGCAAGCTGGAACGCCAGAGGTCTTGTGCCTGAAGCAGGGGTAGGGCCAGCCCTGTACACAGCAACATCAGCAGCAGGCTGGCAGCAAAACGGCGCATGGGCAGAAAGATTCTACTACATCACACGGGTTTGTGATGGCTGGATATCCCAGACAACCCGATACCTCGCGGTCGGTTACCATGGCTTCGCACGCTACAATTCCAGCTGGAGAAACCTTCGTGCGCTATCTCATCCTTCTTCTCGCGATCGCGGGAATTGTAGTCTCGGTGCTGGCCCTGAAAGTCCACTACGATACTGGTTCCGAACCGTGCCGCATCAATGACAAGTGGGACTGTGGGGTCGTGAATCACAGCCCGTACGCTGTCGTCCGTGGGGTACCGGTGGCAGCTATTGGTATCGCGGGGTACCTGATAATCGGCATTCTGGGGTTCATGCGGCGTCGTGGGCTACTACTGGTGTGCGTAGTGGTCGGAATGGCATTCGCCCTGTATTTGACTCACATTGAGGCCAGTGTTCTGGAGGTCTGGTGCCTTTATTGTGTGATCTCGCAAGGGATTATTGCAGTGATCGCACTCTTGGCGCTTGGCTGGGCAGGGTGGGCGAGACTACGAAAGACTAATGCATAGCCGTCGAATTCCGCGGGCTGTGTCCAGCCGAGCGCTCTCCACGGCTTGTCTGCCTATGGAGCGGCTGAACTTCCGTATATGATGTGTCCTTCCAACGATTCTTGCGATTGCCCTCAGTTTCGGGTGCTGAATTGGCGAAATTCTCCTTATGGAACTGACCCGCATCTTCGGTACACTCGCCGCTCTGCTAGTGCTGGCGTATGTTGCCAACCGGTTGTCACGCCTTGACCCGTGTACCGGACCTGTCGTATTGCTGTTGATTGGCGTGACGCTTGGTCCGATCCTGCACTGGGTACGGCCCGCGGCCTTCCAGGGCATCATCGATATTCTCGGAACACTGGCCCTCATCCTCATTCTCTTTGCGGGTGGGGCCGAACTCAATTTGCGACAAGCCGCACGACATGCCCCAGCTGCGCTTTTGCTGATGATCCTGAGCTACGGTCTGAGTCTGGGACTTGATTGCTTTGATGGGCAGGGCGCTGTTACACCTGCAGTGGAGCGATTGCGTGCTTTTGGGCGCAGCCTTGGGATGCACGAGCGGCACCATTGTCATACCCGGCACTGGAACAAATTTCTGCTCCTACGCCGGTCAAGATCACCTTGACTTTGGAATCTACGCTTGGGCGAAGTGATTGCCGTCCTGCTCATCGGCAGCATGCTGAATACGGGCGTGAGCCAGTCGCTGTTGTTCGGTGTGGCTGCCGATTTTTCCCATCACATCATAATTGCCGTACTCCTGGGTGTAGTCGCGGGAGCCATGTGGTCACGGCTCTGGCCAAGGATTGCCAGACAACCCAACGCCAGCATTTTGAACCTGGGAGTGCTGCTGGGAGTGTACGCGCTTTCACGCTACCTCAGTGGCAGCGGCCTGCTTGCGGTCCTGATTTTTGGCATCACCCTGGCCAATATGCCCCGCACGCCCCACACGACTCGACAGGGCGTGCGCCTGCTTGCGTTCCATGCCGAGCTGAGCTTTCTGGTGCGGTCGTTCTTCTTTGTTCTTCTGGGGATTGTTGCCGAATTTGTCAGCCGGCAATACCTCCTTCCCATCGTCGGGATTCTGGCGGCCTTGCTCCTGGCCCGCTTCCTGGCCGTGCAGGGCAGCCGATGGGCGGTACGGGACGTGACCCGCAGCGAGACAGAGTTGTTGTTCTGGATGTTGCCCCGCGGGCTGGTGACAGCGGTGCTGGCGCTGGAGATTGTCAGCGCACGAGGTGCCGGTGTTTGCCTTCCTGCCCGCGATGGCATTCACCGTCGTCCTGGTGACCAACCTGTTTGTCGTGGCGGGGGCCGTGCGGGCATCGAGGGCCTCGGCTCTCCTCTCATCGTCGACGGGTAAGCCTCTCGTCATGGAGGAGTTCAAACTGTCTTCGGTCGAGGTCTCCAGTCTCAACCAGATCTCCCGATGCCGGCCAAGGTGAAAAATGAAGGCCAGCTTCTGCTTCCCGCTTGCGAGAGCTGGAAACCGCCAAGCTCGTTTACGGACCTGGTTCTGCAGTCGGGATCGAGAAGACGCTGGCTTTGCTCCGTGATGCTCCAATTCCGCGATGCCGAATCGCTCATTCGTTTTCATGACGTGCTCTTGTTCCTGCGAGCGTTTCCGCAAAGCCGCAAAGTCGCGCAACTCGCGGACGACTTGCTTTCGGCATAGCGCGCCAGGTCGACCGACTTCGGGCTTCGGGCGCTGACATGGAGCTCTTCGATAACGAGCAGTTCTCCGGCATCGCAGGCACGGTGATCAGCGACAAGTTCACCTATGATGTGGCGCGCTGGCTCGTGCAGCACTATCCGCAGCAGCTCAGTGTTGAGTGGGATTTTGATGAGCAAGGCCGCCAGATGGCGGTGACATTGCCTCGTTTCATTCCGCTGCTGGCGCGACGATTCGCTGGTTGAAGCCGACACGCCGTTCCTGAGCTGGATGGCGAATGCCGCAGGTGGTCGCGGAGAGGATACTGGCGTGGCTGGTGCAGACGCGTCGCAGATGCCCCGCTTCCAGCTTGGAGAGGACGTCGCTCTATGACTCGTTGGCGGTCAACGTGTCGTGGAAACTGGGTGATTCCGAGGCCAGCCGGACCCGCGCCCGTCGACGAGGGTCGCGGATGTTCTACCACCGGCAGCCACTGCTTCGTCGCAACCAGGTGTCGCTGAGCCGCCGAGCTGAGTTCGCCGCCGCTCCCCGTTCGCAAGCTCTCGCGGCGCGAAGGCGAAGAAGTTCTTGGATCTGACGCGCGCGGTTCTCACTGTCCGCTATCGCGAACTGTACGGCACAACTCGTGGTGATCCGAGTCATGTCTTCGAGGCAGATGTGGGTCGAGGTGTCCAGATCTTCCTCTGGGGACTGCCACCGGAGCGGCGTTTGCCGCTGCGCGCGTATCATGCGGGTCTGACGGTGAAGAATGGCGTTCCCATCAACTACATCGAGGGCATCTCGCTGTTTGAGTGGATGGAGGTCGGGTTTAACACGTTTTATGCCTTCCGCGACGGAGAAACGGCGTGGATTTATTCCAAAGTCTTGCACTTTCTGCATCAGCTCACCGGCGTGACTTGTTTTTCGGTCTATCCCTATCAGCTCGGGCATGAAAACGAAGAAGCCATCAAGTCAGGCGCTTTCTGGTTCTATCGCAAGCTGGGTTTTCGCCCCGGATGTCCCGAACTGCTTGCACATTGCCGGAAGGAGGAGGCGAAAATGGCTCGCGATCCGGCGCACCGGACGTCTGCAGCGAACCCTGCGCCAGTTGGCCTCGGAGCACGTATTTTACGAATTTGGCGAGAGTTCGCCGGGGCAATGGGACACATTCTCAACCCGAACGATTGGTTTGGCCGTGCAGCAACGAGATGGCGGAGAAATTCGAAGGCGATCCTAGGAAACTTCAGCAGGCAACCGTGAAGTCGCTAGCCGAAACTCTCAAGGTGGATCATTGGAGCGTGGAGTCCGCTCGAGCAAACGGCGTTCACGAATTTTGCGTCGGTTCTGTCACTTGCCCCGAGGTTATGCGATGGACGGCCCCGCAAAAGCAGCTGCTGGTGGACATCATCCGCGCCAAGTCAGCCGCGGACGAGACCAAATATCTCCGTCTCCTCCAACAACATGAAGCGTTGAAGAAGATTTTCCTGAGGCTGGGATCCGGGCGGCAGACAGCCAGAGCGACGCAAAGCTGACATAAATCCCACCAAGTATTAGGACTTATCAGCCATCGCTCGTCATCATGAAGAGCGGCTTATCTTCGAAGCTCTTGTAGTAAGGTCTGAGCCTCTCGGTGTTGTACTGCTCCTTCACATTGACCACTTTCTTCGATGCCACCACGGTGTCAATCGGGACATTGCTGTAGCGGCCGTTCTTGAGCACCACCAGCCTTCCATGAACGCCTCGCAGCAGCAGGTCCAAGGCGAGATTTCCGTAGGCCATGGGAACGATCGAATCGATCGCATCGGGATCGCCGCATCGCACCAGATACCCCAGGTTTTGGCTGATGGTGTCTAACGCCTTGCCGTTGTTGTACCGGGGAGAGAGTTCCTTCAGCTTCTCTGACACCAGGTCTCCAATCCCTCCTAGCTTCTTGTGGCCGAAGGCATCCGCAGTATCCCGCGGCAAAGACCATCTCACCACCTTCGAACATAGCGCCTTCGGAGATCAACACCACGGAATAGCGGCTCGGATTCTTGTGGCGGTCGGCAATGAGTAGCTCCGCCAGACGGTCTATATTGAATTTGTATTCGGGAATCACGCAGCGATTGGCCGCGCCGGCCATGGTGGGAAGCATCGCCGTGAAGCCCGCATAGCGACCGAAGACCTCCAGCACCAGCAAACGTTCGTGCGAGCCTGCCGAGGTTCGCAGCCGGTGGGTCATTTCGATGGTCCGGGTCACGCAGGTACTGAAACCGATGCAGTAGTCAGTGCCCGGAACGTCGTTGTCCATCGTCTTGGGGATGGCGATTACATTTACTCCTTCCTTGTACAGACGCACACCGTAGCTCAGCGTATCGTCGCCGCCGATGGGGATTAGATTGTCGATTCCCAGCCACTCCAGGTTTTTCAAGACTTCAGGTGTGAGATCGTTTGTTTCCCCTGTGTACGAGCCTTGCAGGTGAGGCGGGATAGCGGCCTGTCTGACGCGCCCTGGATTGGTACGCGAGGTGTGAAGAAATGTCCCTCCGGTGCGGCCCGCACGATTGACGTGCACCTCCGTGAGGCTCTGGAAGTTATCGCTATTGTCGTAGCCTTCTTCGCGGACCATGTCCACCAGGCTGGCCCAGCCTCGGCGCAAGCCGATCACTTCGTAGCCTTCACGGATGGCCCTGATGGTGACCGCTCGGATCGCCGGATTCAAGCCCGGGACATCACCACCCCCGGTCAGGATCCCAATAACACCCTTGTTCGTCTTCCCAATAGCCATAAGAATTGCCTTCCAGCAGAAAATCGAGCCTCAGCTTGCGCTCATGAATAGTCTAGTCGCTGGACTGCTCGACCGCTGTGACTCCACATAGGAAACCTATTTTGCTCAAGTCGACTTCGAATTGCAGGTGGTTCCTGGAACACTTGTCTGCAAGCACTTTGCTTGGCGACGGTCTCGGCAGATGTGCATTTTCCGGACAACTCGCTTCCCAAGGCCGGGTTTCTACGTCTAGTATTGGCGTAGTGGGGCGCCTTCGTCCGTGAATCTGCGAGCACTTCATTCCAAAGAGCCTTGGCGAATGCTCCTGATTGCACTCGCCGTGGCAGTAGTGTTCTGGTTTGCGTTGCATGCAAAGACCGGCGTCTACGGTAACAACAACAGTGCCAAAATCACGTCCGCGACGTCCGCGAAGATGTGGCTCAACGGTCAGAAAGCAACGGTCGAGCCCTCAGCTCAAACGGGCGCTTTGTTGATCTGGTTTGCGATTCTCTTCATCCACTTTCTCCATCTGCATCGCAAGTTTCACATTGAGAGTTCCTGCCCAACTCCAGATCCCGTCCGCCTCCGTCTGCTGAACTGGTCTCGCTATCTCCGCCCTCCCCCGATTCGATAGTTAGCCGAAGATTTCCTTGATCACCCCTGGTTTATTGTTTGGGCCTTCGACCTTGGGTAAGGCACGCCGATCGGCAGTACCGGTCGGCAAAATCTAGTTCAAAACGAATTCGAGGTAAGCCATGACGATTCGTCGAAACACGCTGCTTGTGTTCGGCGTGATGTTGTTATGCCTGGTTATTGCGATCTGGCAAGTCGGAAGAGTACGCGCGGGCAGCCCGTCGAGTGGTAGGGCCAGCCGCGTCACGTCCGGGAGCGACGGTGCGACCGCGCCGTTTGCGGCAGTTGCGCCGGTAAGGCGGGCTACGATTGCCAATTCTCTTTCTATCGCTGGTCAATTCCTGCCCTACCAGAATGTCGAACTGCACGCTAAGGTGGCCGGATATATCCGCGCTATCTACGTTGACATTGGAGACCATGTGCACAAGGGACAGGTCCTGGCGGTGTTGGAGGTGCCCGAGTTGGTCGCAGAGTTGCAGGGGGCTGGGGCCGGGGTACGGCACAGTCAACAAGAGGTTCAGCGTGCCCAGAACGAGGTCACGCGAGCCGAAGCCGATCACGCGGCCCTGCATTCCAACGCGCTTCGTTTGGAACAGGCATCGAAGGCCCGTCCCGGTCTGATTGCCCAGCAGGAATTGGACGATGCGGAAGCAAAAGACCGTGCTGCCGAAGCGCAGATTGATAGCGCCAAGTCAGCGCTCTCCGCGGTAAGGCAGACACTGGAGGTCGCCCAGGCCAACAACAGCCAGGTGTCGGCGATGTCCGACTACACACGCATTGTCGCCCCTTACGACGGCGTGGTGACGTGGCGCTATGCCGATACGGGGTCTTTGGTGCAAGCGGGAACTTCAAGTGCCAGCGGCGCCCCGGTGGTTACGGTGGCGCAAGTCAATGTGTTGCGTTTGCGCATCCCGGTGCCCGAATCGATCGCTGCCAGGGTCAGGGCCGACGACACGGTTGAGGTGAAGGTCCAGGCCACCGGAGAACATTTCACTGGTAAGGTGGCCCGCTTCACCGACGCTCTCGATCCCTCCACCCGAACCATGCAGGTGGAAATTGACGTTCCTAATCCGACCTATCGCCTGCAGCCCGGCATGTATGCAGATGTGGTGCTGGCGTCCGATAGCAGGAAGGATGTCCTAACCGTTCCCGTGAACGCGATACAGCGCGACCAGAACAAGGTTCACGTGCTTGTGGTGGGTGCGCAGAACCGGGCCGAGTCTCGCGAAGTTCAATTGGGCGTGCAAGGCTCTAACAATGTCGAGATCGTTACCGGCCTTTCTGAGGGCGATCGTGTCATCGTCGGCAATTTAGGGAGTTACCAGCCGGGCGAGTTAGTGCGGCCGAAAGCAGCTGCAATTGCGGCCAGTAGCGCCGATTCGGAGTGATGGCCTATGCCTAGTTTTGCGATCAAGTATCCGTTTTTCATCCTTATGCTGTGCCTCGCCATCATCGTGGTTGGTGTGACCACAGTTGCCCGCATGCCAGTCGATTTGTTTCCTCCAATCGACATTCCAGTTGTCGTGGTGGCCACCTTCTATGGGGGCATGCCCCCGCAGCAGGTCGAGGCCAACATCACTGATACCTTCGAGCGCTTCTTCACCTTGGGCAGCAATATCGATCACATCGAGTCGCGCTCCCTTACTGGGGTGAGTCTGATCAAGGTGTATTTCCAGCCCGGCACGGACGCGGATGCCGCTGCTAGTGAGATTGCGAATCTCGCCATGGCCGACCTGCGACGCTTGCCGCAAGGAACACTGCCTCCGGTCGTTCTGAAAATGGATGCCTCTAGTCTGCCTGTCTGCCTGGTGACTCTGAAGGGCCAAGGTCTGAACGAGACTGATCTGCACGATGAGGGGCAGTTCACGGTGCGCAACCAGATAGCGAATGTGCCGGGAGCGTCGGTGCCACAGCCCTATGGCGGCAAGTATCGCCAGATCCAGTTTTACGTCGATCCCGTGAAACTGGAAGCGGCGCAAATGAGCCCAATGGACGTGGTTAATGTCATTAACAGCTCCAACAAGATTCTGCCGGCTGGCGACGTTCGCATCGGTCCCAAAGACTACAACATCTACAGCAACAGCCAATTACCCGATATCTCCCAGATGAACGATGTGCCATTGAAGGCCATTGGCAACGGCGTACTGCGATTCGGAGACGTCGGGCACGCTGAAGACTCATCGGCGATCCAGTACAACATCGTCCGAGTGGACGGCCAGAAATCGGTCTATCTACCCATCCTCAAACAGGGCGGCAATAGCAACACCATTCAAATTGTGGACGGAGTGCGCGACCGGGTTAAGCACCTGCTGGACATTCCGTCCTCCTTGGTAGCGAGCGTAGTGTTCGATCAGTCGCAATACGTAAAGACTGCCGTGACCAATGTGTTACGCGAGGGCGGCATCGGATTGGTGTTAACGGCGGTGATGATTCTGATTTTCCTGGGCTCGGTGCGCGGGACTATCTCGGTCTTGATCTCGATTCCAGTCTCTTGCCTGGCTGCATTCCTTCTCCTGAATGTCTTCGGGGGAACCATCAATACCATGGTGCTGGGCGGCCTCGCCTTAGTGTTGTCACGACTGATCGACAACTCTGTCGTCGTCCTGGAAAACATCTTTCGGCACATGGAGGAGGGCGAGGACGCGGTTACGGCGGCCGAACGCGGGGGGCAGGAGGTGCAGTTAGCAGTCCTGGCCGCTACGTTCACCACCGCGATTGTTTTCTTTCCCGTCATCTTCCTCTACGGCGTCAGCAAGTATCTTTTTACCGCTTTGGCGCTCGGCGTGGTGCTGGCTTTAGCCGCTTCTTACCTGGTTGCGATGACCGTTGTGCCCCTGTTCTGTGCGAAGTTCATCAAGACGGCGCACGGGCAGGGCGGGCATCAGGAAACCAAGTCGCAGTTTGGAAAGTTCGTCGCAGGGTTCAATCATCGCTACAACCGGATGCTGGGCAGGTACGACGCCGCAGTTGATAAAGCTCTAGGACGCCCAGTGCTCACGGTGGTTCTCATCGTAGGGAGTTTTGTGTTGAGCCTCGCGTTCTTTCCGCTGCTGGGGGTCGCTTTCTTTCCACGAACTGACCCTAGTCAGTTCGTGATCAACGTAAAAGCTCCTACCGGCTCCCGCCTGGAGATGACCAATCGTTACATCGCCCGGGTGGAGGACGACATTCGTGAAGTCATCGGCAAAGGCGACCTGCAGATGATTGTCTCCAACATTGGAATGACGCCCGACCTATCTGCCATCTACACTCCGAATTCCGCCCAGCATACGGCGTTTGTGCAGGTAAGCCTGACTAAGGACCACAAGGTCAGCACGTTTGCCTACATGGACCGGGTGCGCCGCAAACTCGATTCCGATCTGCCTGAACTCTCCACCTACTTCCAAACCGGAGGGTTGGTGGACTCGGTGGTCAACATGGGTATGCCCGCTCCCATTGACATCCAGGTGAGCGGCAACGATCAGCACAGCGCCTATGAGGTAGCCAGTGAAATGGCGAGCAAAGTGCGCCGGCTAGGGGACGTAAGCGACGTGTTGATTCCGCAGGACCTCGACTATCCCGGGATCGAACTGAACGTACGCCGGGAAATGGCGGCACGCTTGGGGCTCACTGCCACCGACGTCGTCAATAACGTGGTTACGGCCCTGACCTCAAACGGCATGATCGCTCCCAGTTATTGGGTCGATCCGCACAGCGGCAACAACTACTTCCTGACCGTCCAGTACAACACCCACCAACTGGACTCTATGACCATGGAGGATTTCAAACAGATTCCACTGCACGCCAGGGACAATAGCCACACCACCATGTTGGAGAACGTTGCCGATATCAAGATGATCAACACGCCGACAGAAGTGGACCATTACCAGCTCTTCCGCAAGATCGATGTATACGTTTCGCCAAAGGGCGAAGACCTGGGCGCGCTTGCCAGCAAAGTTCAGGAGATCATCGACCAGACCAAACTTCCTCCCAACATACGCGTTGAAATGAGGGGCTCGGTGAAGGCCATGCACCAGTCATTTCTTAGCTTTGGCGTGGGGCTTTTGCTTGCGATCGTGCTGGTTTATCTGATCCTGATGGCGCAGTTCGCGTCGTTTATCGATCCCTTCATCATTCTGCTGGCCATACCGTCGGGCATTACGGGCGTGATCCTCTTCCTGCTGCTTACCGGCACTACGTTGAATGTCATGTCATTGATGGGTGTGCTCATGATGACCGGTATCGTGGTGTCGAACAGCATTCTGATCGTGGACGTCACCCGCAGCTACCGCGAGCGAGGGATGCCGATCCGGGAAGCAGTGGCACTAGCTTGCCGCGTGCGTTTGCGGCCAATACTTATGACTTCTCTGGCCACCCTATTGGGGCTTGTACCCATGGCTCTAGCTTTGGAGGCCGGCAGCGAGCAGTATGCACCGCTGGCACGCTCGATCATCGGTGGCCTTCTGGTCTCGGTGGTACTGACCGTGTTTATTGTCCCAGCGGCCTATCTGCTGATTCACCGCAGGGAAGAGGCGCAGCCTACGCAGGAGGTGCAGGCTTGAGACGCAGGATCTTCTGGCTCGGAGTGCATGCGCTGTTGGGCGGTCTTTCGCTCGCCGCTCAAACAGATTCGCCCACTTCCGGAGCCCCAGCGAGTGCGCAACCAACAGCGCCTGCCTTTCCCACTGCTTCGTCGCAAATGCAACCTAGCCCCAGCACGCAAGCGCCAGCTCAGTTACCGGCGTCAGGAGCCGCCCTCCGTCTGACCGTGCAAGAGGCCGAGGCGCTGGCGCTCAAGAACAATCCGCAGATCTCGGTGTATCGGCTGCTGGCTCTGGCTTCCCAGCAGGTGACCCGTGAGCAGAAGGCCGCTTACTATCCCGACCTGTCTGGCAGCCTCACGGCTGTCAAACCGGAAGATGGAACTCGCATAGCGGCGGGAAACCTGAACAACCCAATTGTCTATGAGCGCGCCGCAGGCGGGCTCGCTTTGTCGCAGCTGATTACCGATTTCGGACGCACAAGTAACCTGGTGGCCACTGCGGCGCTACGGGCCAAGGCGGCCGATATGAATTCGCTTGCCACCGCCGATCAGATTAAGCTGGCGGTGGACCAGGCATTCTATAACTCGCTGCAAACCGTCGCCCTGTTGCGAGTGGCTGAGGAAACCGTCAAGGCACGCCAATTGGTGTCGGACCAGATCACTACTCTGTTTCAGAACAAGCTACGCTCGCAGCTCGATGTAAGTTTTGCAAACGCCAATTTGGCGCAAGCCCGGCTATTACTGCTTGACGCTCAGAACAATCAGCAGGCCGCGCTGTCGGCCATGTCGCAGGTGCTGGGCTATGCGTCGCAGCAGCAGTTTGAGCTTGTGGAATCCGAGTCGGCGGTGAAGCCGCCACCCCAGTCCGTGACTCAACTAGTGGATGAGGCCTTCAGCAATCGGCCGGAAATTACTGCGCAGAGCTATGAATATCAGGCTGCACAGCACTTCCAGAAAGCCGAGCGCGACTTGTTGTTTCCCACCGTCGAGGCGTTGGGTGTCGTGGGCCGTACTCCCTACAGCAGTACCGTCGGCGGCGTCTCACCATTTAGGAGTTGGTACGGTGCGGTTGGGGTCAATGTGAACATACCGATCTTCAACGGCTTCTTGTACCCGGCGCGATCGCGGGAAGCAGGGTTGCGTGCGCAGGCCAACGAAGAGCAACTTCGCGACTTGAAAAATCGAATCGCGAACGACGTTCGTGCCAGCTGGCTCAATGCCCTGACCGCCTACCAACGTATCAGCGTCACCCAACAGTTTGTGGACCAGACGAACCTGGCAGCGGACTTGTCGCAGACCCGCTACAACCTTGGCCTGAGTTCAATTGTCGAGTTGAGCCAGGCGCAGTTGCAACAGACAGAGGCCCAGATCCAGTTCGCTGCTGCCAAGTACCAATACCGGATTGCCGATTCGGTGCTGCGCTTCCAGATTGCGGCCTCCTCACCAAGCGTGCCCTGAGCCAGCGGGGCTAAACTAGGGGCATGCTGCAATCACACAAGAAGGCAATCTCTGCCATCAAGAACGCCCAGCAACGGGTGGACAAGGCAACGCGCGAGCGCGATAAGGCGAAAGCACAGTTAAAGAAAGCCCAGGATCGGCTGGCACTGGAAAAGCAGCGACTCAAGAATAGCCAGGAGCAACTGGAAAGTTAAGTCGGTGTTGACTGGAACTTGTTCGATCGATAATGGATGGAAGCCCGCAGTTGCGGTTAGCTCTGTTTGCGGGCCACGAGATCAAAGGACAGCTTTACTTCATCCTTCACTTTCAGCCCGCCCCCGAGGGCAGAGACCAGCTTGATCCCGTAGTCAGATTGCCTCAGCGAGCACTCTCCAAAGGCTCGCAACATGTCACCGGTCACGACAACTTTGCCGCTAACCGACTGTCCACGAGTGACACCGTGTAGAGTCAGGTTTCCATTTAGGCTGACGTTGTATTGACCGTCGCCCGTCTTGTTCACCGTGACCCGAGAGCACTCAAAGCGAATGTCCGGATACTTTGCAGTTTCCAGTACCTCGTTCCGCATCTGGCCTTCGATTTCGAGGCGGTCCTTGTCGCTGATGTTGTCGGCTACTTCCAGAGACCCAGACTGAACGACGAGGCGCAGCGACGCTCCTTCCAAGGTCGCTGGATCGAGCTGGGCCTCAACGGAATACTGACGAATGACGAACGTAGGGCTGTGGCCGAAGGCTGACAACATGCCACTGGCGAAGGCGCGGACCGTAAACCGGCTGACATTGGGAGCGAGCGCGTAACGGACGATTTCAGGGCCCATGGTCTCGGTGGATTGGCCGGGATGAACTGTGGATGCCAAAGGCGTGTTTTCAGGCAAGCGAAAGTGTCCCTTCTCCTATTGTAAGAGTGTCGCCGTCCCTAAGGCGTTGCCAGCCTACATAGCTCGCAAACGCATGTAACGCTCGATGTCGGGTAGTGCGGCTTGCGCCAGATTCCCCACGCCGGTCTTGCCGAGATACTTTTGGACGACGGGATTGGAAAGAACTAATCCTGCGCCAAAGATCATGAGGGCGATTCCGCTCAGCATAAACAAAGTCTCGCGATCGCTGGAATTTCCGTTCGTTGAGTGTTCACTAGTCTGCATCATCGTCACGGCAGTCTCCTTGTGCAGTTGCATCTGCGTTCTGTATCCGGCGATCCGGGACGCCGCCCGGGACAACAGCTCGCTCTTGGGTCATCCACAAGCCAAGCTGGCAGTCTTACTCAGTTCATAACCGGCAGGTGAGTTTTCGACTCTTGCTCGGCCTCTTGATGCCGGGCATTCGACGGGCACTCACTGAGTAACTCCACTGCCACAAATCCAGAAGCGGGCTTGCCCTCTAACCCTGCGATGCTCAGCGATGCTATGTCCGGGGCGGCACTGTAGACGGCATCTTCGACCGTGGCCTTCAAGGTCTTGCTGGTGGAAGCGCATGCATGCTCCGGTGGAGTGACCTTCAGAGTCACTGCTCCATCCTTGATTGCGAGTAACTCCAGACGGGCCCTTTCGCGCTGCAGCATGTTTTGCAGGCGTTCGACCGCCTTCGTAACGCGAGTTTCAAACGTATCAGGATGCAAGCCGTGAAGCACAAGCACGCTGCTGACCAAGGGATCACGAGCCATCTCGTCAATGACTCGCATACCGGGGTCACCAGTGTCTGCGATGATCTCCAAAGACCTGTCGAGAGCGGCGCCGTGAAGTTCCATCAGCGTTTGCATCAGTTGCCGAGCGGTGCTCCGGAGCGCCGGATCCGAGCTGGCCTCGATCGCCGCAACCAACTCGCCGATTTGCTGAACTCGCTGCTGAAGTTCTTTATCTTCTGCCATCAGGCTCCCTGCGAGCTAAAGAGAGGAGTGAGGACTGCAATTGCACGTGCACGAAAATCTCTTTTCGTTACCTACAACTGCGCGACTCACTCCCCGTGCCGCAACGTCGGGTGCCTACTTGTGCACACCGAACATCGGCGAATGGCGGGTCTGCAACACCTTCCCATTTCCCAGATACATATGCACACCACACGGCAGGCATGGATCGAAGCTACGAACCGCCCGCATGATGTCGATGCCCTTGAACTTATCGGGTCCGTTCTCCTCGAAGATTGGCGTATTCTGTACCGCATCCTCGTATGGCCCAGGGGTGCCGTACACATCGCGCGGATTGGCGTTCCAAGGCGTCGGAGGATAGGGATGATAGTTCGCGATTTTTCCGTCGCGAATTACCACGTGATGCGACAGAACGCCGCGGACTGCCTCGTGGAAGCCACAGCCAATCGCTTCTTCCGGAACTTTGAAGTCCGACCAGGTCTTGGTCCGTCCGGCATGCAATTCACCCAAGGCTTTCTCCACAAAGTGGAGAGCAGCCGCAGCGGCGTATGCCTGGAAATAAGTCCGTGCCCGGTCGCGCTCGATCGCATTGCTCCACTTCGGAATCTTCCACTCCAGCTCAACTTCAGGAAGGGAAGTGGTCTTGGGCAGATAGATCTTCACGCTGTTGCCGGTTGCCTTGAGGTAGCCGATATCCACCAAACCAGCCAGGGCGGTTGCCCAGAATCGGGCAATCGGGCCGCCGCCGGTGTCCAGAGCGAGATACTCATCGGTGGGCTTGTGATACCACCGGGGTGACATGACCCAGGTGTACTTGCCGGCGAAGTCACGCTTCTGCGGCTTGGGATTGGTCGTCTGATTCCAGGGATGCCGTTTGTCGACCGGGTTCCCCAACGGATCGTTCCTGACGAACGTTTCCCCATCTTCCCAATCGTCGTAGTAGGAGCTGCCCAACAAAATGCGGATATTCAAATTGATATCCACGAGGTCGGTGGTGACCAATTTTCCGTCAACCACGACACCCGGTGTGACAAACATGCCCCGACCCCAGTTGGTCATGTTCTGGTAGGTGTAGTCGCACACATCGGGGTTATTGAAGGATCCCCAGCAGCCGAGCAGGATGCGGCGCTGGCCGACTTGCTCGTACCCGGGCAGTGCCTGGTAGAAGAAGTCGAACAGGTCATCGTGCAAGGGCACGACCTTCTTCATGAACTCCACATACTTCATCAACCGAACCAGGTAGTCGGTGAACAGTTGAATGGTGGGCACCGTCCCCACGCCACCGGGATACAGCGTCGAGGGATGTACGTGGCGTCCCTCCATCAGGCAAAACATCTCGCGGGTCATGCGGCTCATCTGCAGGGCTTCGCGGTAGAAAGCGCCTGTGAAAGGATTCAACGCGCGCATAATGTCGGCGATGGTTCGAAAGCCGTGAAGATTCGAATTGGGAGATGCGGTCTTCTCGGCTTTTGCCAGGACACCAGGGTTGGTCTCCTTTACCATTTGCTCACAGAAGTCCACGCCCACCAGATTGTCCTGGAAGATGTTATGGTCGAACATGTATTCGGCGGCCTCACCGAGGTTGACAATCCACTCGCCCAAAGGCGGCGGCTTCACTCCGAAGGCCATGTTTTGTGCATAGTTTGCGCAGGTTGCATGATTGTCACCGCATATGCCACAGATTCGACTGGTGATGAAGTGGGCGTCGCGCGGGTCCTTGCCCTTCATGAAGAGGCTGTAACCGCGAAAGATCGACGAGGTGCTGTGGCATTCCACGACATGCCGATTGGCAAAATCAATCTTGGTGAAGATGCCCAGGCTGCCAACGATACGTGTGATTGGATCCCAATTCATCTCCACGATCTGCTTGGCTTTGCTCGGAGCCTGTGTGTCAGCAGCAGTAATAGTGCCCATCGCGATCGCTCCTTAGGAAGTGTTCTAGCTTGCGTGATAGCCAGTGGTGAGCTCCGCACGAGCATGTCGCCACTTCGGCTCCTTGTTAAGCGTAGCCTGGGTCATCGAACGGAGGGCAGCAACCGCCCGTCCATAGGCGCTAGCGGCGCCGGTGGAGACTTTGGCGCCCGGCGGTTCGTCCATGAAGGGCATAAATTTGTCAGGGAAGCCCGGCATCGTGCAGCCAATGCAGATGCCCCCGACATTGGGACAGCCTCCGATCCCGGCCATCCACCCGCGCTTCGGCACGTTGCAGTTGACCACTGGACCCCAACAACCTAGCTTCACAATGCATTTGGGCGATCCGTACGCGGTCGCAAAGTCGCCTTGTTCGTAATAGCCAGCGCGATCACAACCTTCGTGCACAGTGCTGCCGAATAGCCAGGTGGGACGCAACTGATCATCAAGCGGAATCATAGGAGCCAGCCCAGCCACCTGATAAAGCAGGTAGAGGACCGTCTCCATAAAGTTGTCAGGTTGCACCGGACACCCCGGAACATTCACGATGGGCAGGCCAGCCTTCGAGCGCCAGTCCCAGCCGAGATAGTCTGCCATGCCCATGCAGCCGGTGGCATTACCTTGCATGGCGTGAATTCCGCCGTAGGTCGCGCAGGTACCGATCGCCACCACGGCAACTGCCTTCGGAGCCAGACGGTCGATCCACTCGCTTGTCTTGATGGGCTGGCCCGTCGTCGTGTCCGTGCCCAAGGCGGCCCAGTAGCCGGCCTTATCGTGGTGGATTTTTTCGTTCGGAATCGATCCCTCCACAACCAGGACGAAGGGGTCGAGCTTGCCCTCGGCAGCGAGGTAAAAGGCCCGGAGGAAGTCGTCGCCATTTTCGTACGCAAGGACCGGATTGTGCAGGTGCACCTTCGGCAAGCCGGGAATGGCTCCCAGTACAACATCCTCGATGCTGGGTTGGGTTGCCGCCGTAATAGACACCGAGTCTCCATCACAGCCCAGACCGGCCGTGATCCAGACTATGTGTACCTCCGCGACAGCCGGCTTTTTCTGGGTTACTCGACCGTACGGAACTGCTTCTCCTGCCATAGCTCGACTCTCCTTTTCGACCGTCCTTACCCGTCGGATGCAAGCTATTCATCAGCCCGTTTTTCTGTCGCCGCGGTTATTGGATCGAGCCAATAACCCCATCAGGGATCTTCTGTGCGAGACGGTGCTGATGTCTGCCCGTCCGGTAGCATCAAGGAAATAAGGGATCTTCACAACCTGAATTCGCATTGAGGGAAAGCACACCTAAGGGGTCGGGAAATCCCCTATGGCCATGCGGCTACAAGGTGGACGTGAACAACGAGGGGCGCCTCTTAAACAACTCAAGCAGCAGTGACAGGAATCCCATGATGGCTTAAGGCCTACGCCACTTTTTCACTTAATGCCCATTGAATCGCGTGCTGCACGAGTTCCCGGCCGTTCTTGAGAGACAATTTATCTTTTATGTGCGCCTGGTAGGACTCAACCGTCTTAACGCTGAGGTGCAATTCCTCAGCGATCATTCGCGTGCTATGTCCCATGCCAATCAGGCGGAACACCTCCAACTCCCTGTCGGAAAGGTCGGACAGGGGAGAGCTCTTGGGGTTATCAGAACCGCTTATGTACCGCTGAAGTATCTTGCTCGCCACGCGGTCGCTGACATAGGTTTCGTGGTTAAGGATTTGGCGTACCGCTACCAGCACTTTCTCCGCGGCTTCGTGTTTCATGATGTAGCCGTTTGCCCCGGCGCGCAGGGCTCGTTCCGCATAAATAGACTCATCATGCATTGAGAGAATCAAGACTGGCATAGTTGGATAGCGGGTTCGGATGTTCTTGAGCAATTCGAGACCATCGGGTCCATTGAGCGAGATATCCACAATCAAGATGTCTGGCTTGAGGGTCACCATTGCCTGCAAGACGGTGGACGCGTCCTCGGCCTCGCCGCAAACCATAAGGTCGGCTTCGCGGTTAACCATTTGCGCCAGCCCTTGCCGGACAATCGGGTGGTCATCGACGACAAACACTTTCTTTTTGATCACGGGCCCATAATCCTGCCGTTTTGTTCCCGGAGCCATGCTCATTACTCCTTACCTCTGATCGGAAAGTTACAGGTAATCACAGTGCCTCGCGGCTTCGCCGGGTGTACTTCCAGAGTGCCGCCGATCATCTTTGCCCGATAGTTCATGATGTGAAGACCCATGCCCTCGTTGCCCACCGACGGCCTTTGGATTCCAGAACCGTCATCGCTGACGGCTAGTGATCCCTGACCGCCGCTCGCTCCAAGAGCAATCACGATATGCCCAGGTTTCCCATGTTTGATGGCATTATTCACGGCTTCCTGGGCGATGTGGTAAAGGTTCGTCGCCACCGTGTCATCGTGTATCAGCACCGGTTCAATACACAGAAATGTGCACGAGATGCCGAACAAATCCTCGACTTCACCAGCCCACTGCTGCAACGCTGACATAAGGCCGCGAGACTCCGACACGACGGGCAAAAGGCCCCGCGACAGTTCGCGGGTCTTGTTGATCGCCTCATTCACCAGCTTGACAATCTTGGACGCGTCCGCTGCATCGGGCAGCCCTTTCTCGGCGAGTTTTTGCTCTTGCACCTTACTCATGAAGGCAATGCCGGTCAAGTGTTGGCCCAGTCCATCGTGGAGATCCTGTCCAATCCGTCGCTGCTCCCGGGCGCTAATTTCAAGAATGGCCTGCTCGAGGCGTTTGCGCTCGGTGATGTCGATCCCAGTGGCGATAATGCAGGCCGGCTTTCCGTTATCTCCGGGCAAGGTGGTACCCGACCATGCGATTAAGTGGCGTTCGCCATTGCGTGAGACCCAATCGCTTTCGCATTCCTTCTGCAGCTGGCCTTCTCGCATCTGCGCGAACATTGCCTTGAACCGTCTGGCCTCATCCGGAGCGCTAAATAATTCCCATATATAGGTATTCTTCACCTGCGCGAAAGAGTATCCGGTAGTGCGCTCGCAGGCGCGATTAAAGCGGATGATTCGCCCTGCTGGATCGAGTACAACTACCAGGGTCCCGACGGTATCCAGGATTGCCGAAACGACGTTGCGCTCCTCCTGCAGGGCTTCTTCGGTCTGCTTCAGATCGGTAATGTCGAAGCCGACCCCGTGAATAAACCACGGCTGGCCATCCTCTCGCCGGATCATCTTGGCTTCGCAGTGAAACCAAATCACCCTTCCGTCCCGGGCCAGAACCCGGTAGGCCGATCGCAGAGTTTTCCCGGAGAGAAACAACTCCGCCGCTTCCACGCTCCAGCGTTGTTTGTCGTCTGGATGCACCTGCCGATACCAGCGAACCGGGTCCTGCAGCCACTCCTCCTGAGTGAAGCCTAAGACCTGTTCGATCTGTGGACTCACATAGGCTTCGCCTATGCCGTCGTCCAGAGAAGCCATGAACACAACAGCAGGGATCTGCTCGACAAGGGCGCGATACTTCGCCTCCATATTCGGCATGGGGGCCTCTGCCGTCGATCTCACGTTGGAAACGCGCACGGGGCCGGCGTGGGCGCCAGCGCTCTCAAAGAACACGCTGGCCAGTTCCTGGAGGACCGCTTCCGCTTCGGCGTAGCCGGGCTCTTCCTGATCGACGCCGGTGAGGACCTGCGTTTGAGCGGCCCTTCGTGGGCGAATTTCAGAGGAGGAGGCCATTCTTATCTACCCAGCGTCAGACGTCCCGGGGGAGCTCGATTTTGCGGTCTGGAAAGCCTCCTCGCGTCGTCTCCAACTGGGCTCCTTGTTCAGCGACGCCTGCGTGAATCGTCGCAACGCATGGATCGCCTTTCCATAGGTCTGAACCGCACTCGACGACAACAGGGAACCCGGCGGCTGGTTCATGAATGGCATGAACTTGTCGGGAAACCCCGGCATGGTACAGCCGATGCAGATTCCGCCAATGTTCGGACAGCCACCGATGCCGTTCATCCATCCGCGTTTGCCCACGTTGCATTGCACCACGGGCCCCCAGCACCCCAGCTTCACGATGCATAACGGCGACCCGTACTCCTGCGCGAAGTCGGCTTGCTCGTAGTAGCCGCCACGATCGCAGCCTTCGTGAACGGTCTGTCCAAACAACCACGTTGGCCGCAACGCCTCATCGAGTGGGATCATCGGAACCCGCCCAGCCGCCATGTGGAACAGGTACAGCAGAGTTTCCATCATGTTGTCGGGCTGGGCGGGACAGCCCGGAACGCACACGATGGGGATATCCGCCATGGACTTCCACTTCCACCCAAGATAGTCGGGAAGCCCCATGCAACCGGTCGGGTTCCCCTGCATGGCGTGAATTCCACCGTAGGTCGCGCAAGTTCCCACTGCGACAACAGCCCACGCGTTGGGCGTCAGACGGTCGATCCATTCGCAGGTCAGGATCGGTTGCCCAGTTTCGGGATCAGTTCCCCATGAGGCCCAATAGCCCTCCGGTTTGTTGTTTTCATTAGGGATTGAACCTTCCACCACCAGGATGAAAGGTCCAAGCGCACCCTTTGCCGCGGCGTGGAAGGGCCGCAGAAAATCGTCTCCATTTTCAAGAGCCAGAAAGGGGTTGTGGAAGTGAATCTTCGGTATCCAGGGGAGCGAGCCGAAAACAATGTCTTCTATACTCGGCTGGGTTGCCGCAGTCATCGCGATGGTTTCGCCATCGCAACCCAGACCGGCAGTGACCCAGAGAACATCCAGTTCAGTGATCGGAATCTGGGTCCCATTTCCCGTCACGATTCCGGCCATTCAAACTCCTCCGGGGCAATAGGCGCCTTTGACTACGTGCGAGAACTTGAACGGGTGCTCCCGCTGGGGTGACCCGATGTCTAAACGCACAGATTCCGCGTATTGTAACGCGTCCCAACGTCATCTGGCTGATCAAAAATCCGACTTGTTGGTCAGGCACAGGATTGCGAGTACGAGCGCACCGGCGGCGGGAGCACAGATCTGATCAGTAGCCAGACATGGGTTAAGTTGTGAGGAGAGGCGCTGCATTCGCAACGGTGATAGTGGCGGCCAGTCGGTGCTGTTCACCAGGTGCGAGGTCTACGGCGCACTCAAGAACGTTGCTGGCTTCGACGCAGAACATCTGAGTCCACTCGTCATCGCCCAGGTCTGGCAAAGCCCGCGCCCCCTCCGCCCAAGGATTCCACACCACCGTGGTGAGTGAGTTCTGCTTTGCAATATGGATACTACGGCGCAAAGCGGTATCTACCAGCTCCAGATCGGGCGCGTTGGTCAAGTACGCGCGGTCGGTCTCGCAAAGGACTACGACGTCGTCGTGCTGCACTTTCTCCCGATTCGAGTCGGTGTTGTCGAGATAATGGACGCCGTCCAAGCCGTGCAACCGCGCCGTCTGAACTTGACCCACCTTAAAATAGGAATGCAGTGCCTCCTGGAAGCGGACCGTTCCCGTTCCGTTGTTCGTTACCTCGAGTTCAAGGTTCAATTCTGACCCGAAAGTTGCGCGATGGACGAGGTGAAAGTCCGCTGGCCACCATCGTTGAGTGCTGGCGTCGCTCTCCGTGAACATGCTGACTGAAATCGCTCCCCCGCGTTGCACGATCGACCCAAGCCGCCAAGCCTTTGTGCGCACAAATCCATGAGCTGGCGCACTTGGATCGTCGGACTTGGCTCGAAACCAGGGGAAGCAGATGGGGACGCCTCCGCGGATGGCATGGCCGTCTGCCCATTGCGAATGCGAGCTGAGAAAGAGGGCCTCTTCGGTGCCGGTTGGCTTCCACGAAGTAACTTGTGCTCCGTGCAAGTACATCTCTCCAGCAGTAAGGGGAGAGGTAATCGACACTTTGGGCATCCCGCCGGTGCCTTCGACGATCTCGGCGAGACCCGGGATACCAAATTGACGATTCAGTTCGTGGATCCGATCAGTAGCTCCCATACGATTACTTCGGTCAACACCTCTATCGTAGCTGAAGCCTTGGCGTTAAGGGCTTAGCCCACTGGTGGACATTGCCGCCACAGGCAGGCGACCGCGAATATAATATCCGCTACCCGAGGTTAACTGCCTGATTCGAGTTGAGCCGTGATCGCTAAAGACTTGAGTGCCCAAGGCGCCGGAACTGTTCCTCCTTTGCCGCACCCGAGCCTACTTGCGATCCCGGGCGAGCACAACCGAAAATTTACCATTTACCAGTTGTAGGTTCGAGCCGGGGCTGATAGTTTTCCAGCGCGGTAGTTTGAGGAGAAATGATGAAGGCGACACAACTGCTTCACGATACGGGCCAGAGTCTGTGGCTGGACAACATCACGCGTGACCTGCTGGACAGCGGTACGCTCAAACGCTACATCGACGAGCTATCCGTGACCGGGCTAACGTCGAATCCCACGATTTTCGATCACGCAATCAAGAACAGCGCGTCTTATGACCCGGCGATCCGGGAGAAATTAGGTCAGGGGAAGTCTGGGGAAGCCCTCTTCTTTGAGCTGGCGATCGAGGACCTGACGCGAGCGGCGCAGCTGTTCCGCCCGGTCCATGAGCAGACCAAGAGCGTGGATGGATGGGTGTCACTGGAGGTGTCTCCCCTGCTGGCTTACGACACGAGTAGCACTCTGGCGGCGGCCAAGGAACTGCATGCCCGGGCAGCGCAGCCCAACCTGTTCATCAAGATTCCCGGTACAAAAGAAGGCCTGCCCGCCATCGAAGAAGCGATCTTCTCTGGGGTGTCGATTAACGTGACCCTGCTGTTCTCGCGGGAACACTACCTGGCGGCTGCCGAGGCGTACCTGCGTGGCGTCGAGCGGCGCGTCGCAGCCGGGCTGGCGCCCAACGTGGGGTCGGTGGCGTCGGTGTTCATCAGCCGATGGGATGTAGCGGTCACGAACCAGGTTCCCGCCGAACTGAGCGACAAGCTGGGTATTGCGATAGCCAAGAGAACCTACAAGGCGTATCGCGAATTTCTCGCTTCGTCGCGGGTCCAGGCCGTTGTGAAGGCCGGCTTCAACCCGCAGCGGCTGTTGTGGGCAAGTACGGGCACCAAGGACCCTAAGGCTTCCGATGTTCTGTACATCAAGGCGCTAGCGGCGCCGAACACGGTGAACACCATGCCGGAGGGAACGTTGAAGGCCCTCGCCGACCATGGCGAGATTGGAGGCGTTCTGCCGGCCGATGGCGGCGACTGCGAGCAGGTGCTGGCACAATTTGCCAAGGCGGGCGTCGATATCGATGCACTCGGGGCAAAGCTGCAGGAAGAAGGCGCAAAGTCATTTGATGACTCCTGGAGGGAGTTGTTGAACGTTATCGCATCAAAGAGTGCCACCCTCGCGAAGGGGGCTTCATAATGGACGTTCTGGCCGTGGATATCGGGGGAACCCACGTCAAGGTTCTGGCCACCGGTCAAGACGAGCCTCGGAAGTTCGTGTCCGGCCCGAAGATGACGCCGGAGGCGATGGTTGCCGAGGCCAAGAAACTGACCCGGGACTGGAAATACGACGTGGTGTCGATTGGATATCCTGGTGTGGTGACTCAGGGAAGGCCGATCTCGGAGCCTCATAACCTGGCGTGCGGATGGGTCGGTTTTCACTTCGAAAAGGCGTTCGGTGCCCCGGTAAAGGTGATTAATGACGCGGCCATGCAAGCCTTGGGGAGCTACGAGAAAGGACGGATGTTGTTCCTGGGCCTAGGAACCGGTCTGGGGTCAACCATGATTGTGAACGGAGACGTGCAGCCGATGGAATTGGCCCACCTTCCTTACAAGCGAGGTACGTACGAAGATTATGTCGGGTTGCGGGGTCTCGAACGAATGGGCAGGAAAAAGTGGCAGCGCCATGTCTTTGACGTGGTTGCCCGCCTCTCGGCCGCCCTGGAGCCCAATGACATCGTTTTGGGTGGCGGCAACGCCAAGAAGTTGAAAGAACTGCCCCCAGGTTGCCGGGCAGGCAACAATGCTAATGCCTTTCTGGGAGGGTTTCGCCTGTGGGGAGACGGAGTCGAACACCTTCCCGGCAATGCCGCCCCCGCTCGGCCCGGTTCTGGCGTTGAGGTGAGAGGACTTGTCGTTGAATCGTCGCGAATAAGAATAAGAAAAAGAAGAAGACAGGGAAAGCAAAAGGAGACTGATCATGGCAGGACGCCTGAAATCTCTCACTCGACGGCCAGTTTGGAAGGCCTTGGTCGCGCACCACAAGGCGGTGAGGGACGTACATTTGCGGCAGCTTTTTGGAGACGACCCTAAGCGAGGCGAGCGCTTCACGGCCGAGGCTGTGGGACTGTTCCTGGACTACTCGAAGAACCGCATCACCGACGAGACGGTGAAGCTCCTGCTGCAGTTGGCGGAGGAGTCGGGACTGCGCGAGCGCATCGACGCCATGTTCAAAGGGGAGAAGATTAATGTCTCCGAGAAACGGGCGGTACTGCACGTAGCTCTGCGCGCTCCTAAGGGAGAAAAGATTGTTGTCGACCGGCAGGACGTGGTTCCAGGGGTGCATGCCGTGCTCGACAAGATGGCTGCCTTCTGCGATCGAGTTCGCAGCGGCGAGTGGAAGGGCCACACCGGCAAGCGGATTCGCAACGTCATCAACGTCGGCATCGGAGGCTCCGATCTCGGTCCGGTCATGGCTTACGAGGCCCTTCGCTTCTACAGTCAGCGCGACATGACGTTTCACTTCGTCTCGAACGTGGATGGTACGGATTTTGCGGAAGCGGTGCGTGATCTCGATGCTGCGGAGACCCTGTTCATCATCTCCTCGAAAACCTTCACTACGCTGGAGACCATGACCAACGCCCATACGGCACGCGACTGGTCGCTGGCGGGTCTTGGTGGCGATGAAACCGCAATCGCCAAGCACTTCGTTGCGGTTTCAACGAACGCGGCGGAGGTAAGCAAGTTCGGTATCGATACGGCGAACATGTTTGAGTTCTGGGACTGGGTTGGCGGTCGCTACTCCATGGACTCAGCGATTGGGCTTTCGACGATGCTCGCCATCGGGCCGGATAACTTTCGCGCCATGCTGAACGGTTTTCATCAGGTGGATGAACACTTCCGCACGGCGCCATTCGAACGTAACCTGCCGGTACTGCTGGGTCTGTTGGCGGTCTGGTACAACGACTTCTTCGGGGCGCAGACGGTTGCCGTATTGCCGTACGAGCAATATCTGAAGCGCTTTCCGGCCTACCTGCAGCAGTTGACGATGGAGAGCAATGGAAAACACGTGACGCTCGCCGGCAAGGAGGTCAATTACGATACCGGGCCGATTTACTGGGGAGAGCCAGGTACGAACGGGCAGCATTCGTTCTATCAGCTTATTCATCAAGGTACGAGGCTAATACCCTGTGATTTCATAGGTTTCTACAAGACCCTTAATCCTCTTGGCGAGCATCACACGCTGCTGATGTCCAATGTCTTCGCACAGGCGGAGGCACTGGCCTTTGGCAAGACACCAGAGCAAGTGAAAGCAGAAGGGACACCGGATTGGCTGGTTCCGCACCGGGTGTTCGAAGGAAACCGGCCGACGAATGTAATCCTCGCCGACCAATTCGACTCCGGAGACGTTGGGCAAATTGGTTGCTCTCTACGAGCACTCCGTATTCACGCAGGGCACGATCTGGAGCATCGATTCGTTTGACCAGTGGGGAGTCGAGTTAGGCAAGGTGCTGGCGAAGCGCATCATTCCGGAGCTGGAGAGCGCCGCAGAACCTAACCTTACGCACGATAGTTCAACCAACAGCCTGATTCGGCGCTACAGGCAAAACAAATAGAGTTCGACAATTTTTCTGATCGGAAGAGAGGGTGATTATGCAACTCGGAATGGTGGGTTTGGGAAGAATGGGCGCCAACATGGTTCGGCGGCTCATGAAAGCGGGCCACGAATGCGTGGTCTTCGATATGTCGCCGAAATCGGTGGAAGAGTTGGTGAAAGAGAAGGCTGTGGGATCGTCCTCTCTGAAAGACTTCGCGAGCAAGCTGACCAAACCTCGCGCAATTTGGCTAATGATCCCGGCGGCAGTTGTGGACCAGACCATTGCGGGAATCGTGCCCTTTCTTGAAGCTGGGGACATTCTCATCGACGGGGGCAATTCCTACTACATCGACGATATTCGCCGGGCAAACGAGTTGGCTCCGAAGGGCATCCATTACGTGGATGTGGGAACCAGTGGTGGAGTCTGGGGCCTAGAGCGGGGGTACTGCATGATGATCGGCGGCCCGGAGGCGGCGGTGCAGCATCTCGATCCTATCTTCAAGACCATTGCACCCGGGATCGGCGATATACCGCGGACACCGGGACGCGAGAAGTTGGGTGGTACCGCTGAACAAGGCTATCTGCATTGCGGACCGAGCGGTGGCGGGCACTTCGTCAAGATGGTGCACAACGGAATCGAATACGGCATCATGGCCGCATACGCTGAGGGACTCAATATTATTCGCTCAGCCAATGTCGGCAAGCAGACTCACGCGATTGACGCCGAGACCACTCCCCTGCGTGACCCGGAACATTACCAGTACGACTTCAATTTGACGGACGTCACCGAGGTTTGGAGGCGAGGCAGCGTGATCGCTTCCTGGTTGTTAGACCTGACCGCGACAGCCCTGGCCGGAGATCCTCAGCTCTCGAAGTTCGCCGGTCGGGTCTCTGACTCGGGCGAAGGGCGCTGGACCATCAAGGCCTCCATCGACGAGGCCGTGCCGAGCCCGGTCTTGACCTGCGCACTTTATGAGCGCTTCAGCTCACGTGGTGAGGCCGATTTCGCAGACAAGCTCTTGTCGGCGATGCGCTATGAATTCGGCGGGCACCTGGAAAAGGCAGCGGGGAAGTGAGGACACAGCCATGAGTATTTCCCAATCCGATGCCTTGGTCTTCTTCGGTGCGACGGGAGACTTGGCGCACAAGAAGATCTTTCCCGCGTTGCAGGCAATGGTCAAACGCGGCCATCTCAATGTGCCCGTTATTGGCGTTGCCAAAGCGGGCTGGACCCTCGATCAACTGAAAGCGCGCGCACATGACAGCCTCACACAGTTTGGGGGCGTCGATCCTGCGGCATGGGAGAAGCTCAGTAGCTTGCTGCGTTACGTCGACGGCGACTACCTCGACATAGCGACCTTTCAACGCCGTTCGAAAAGAGCTCGGAACCGCTGAGCATCCGGCACACTACCTGGCAATCCCTCCGATGCTGTTTGAAAAAGTTGTCGAGCAGTTGGTGAAATCGGGCTGCGCGAAAGGCGCCCGTGTCATCATCGAGAAGCCCTTCGGACACGATCTTGCGTCGGCGCAGGAACTGAATCGAATTCTGCTTAGCGCCTTCCCTGAGTCTTCCATCTTCCGCATCGACCACTATCTGGGCAAGGCGCCGGTCCACAACATGACGATCTTCCGTTTCTCGAATGCGTTCATGGAGCCGTTCTGGAACCGCCACTACATCGAGAGCGTGCAGATAACGATGGCGGAAGACTTCGGAGTGCAAGGCCGAGGAGCGTTCTACGATCAGACCGGCACCATCCGCGACGTGATTCAGAACCACCTCTTTCAGGTGATGTGCAACCTGGCCATGGAACCGACAGTCCGAAATGACAGCGAGTCGATCCGCGATGAAAAGGCCAAGGTGCTGAAGGCGATCCCCCCGATCGATACGAAGAACCTTGTCCGTGGACAGTTTCGCGGGTATCTCAAGGAAAAGGGCGTGGCAGCCAACTCCAAGGTGGAAACCTTCGCTGCACTGCAGCTGGAAATTGATTCCTGGCGCTGGAAGGGCGTGCCGTTCTATATCCGGGCTGGGAAGTGCCTGCCGGAGACATGCACCGAGGTGCTTGCTCGATTTCGTAAGCCTCCGACGATGATTCCTCAGAGTGAGGTGTTATCGAACTACATGCGCTTTCGCGTGAGTCCTGAGGTGACGATCGCGCTTGGTATGGCGGTTCCATCACTCAAGGACCCTAAGGTCGGTCACCATGGCCGAGATGCTTGCAAGCCGGACTCCGAAGCCGGGTGAAATGGAGGCCTACGAACGCCTGCTGGGTGACGCCATGGCGGGAGACTCTACCCAGTTTGCTCGTCAGGACTACGTGGAAGAAGCTTGGCGAATTGTCGATCCGATGCTGAAGGCTACTACGCCGGTTTACGAATACGATCCAGACACATGGGGGCCGAGTCAGGTCTCCGAGGTGACACCACCGGGTGGCTGGCAAAACCCGACATCAACCGAGGTGGAGCCCCTAGAAACTCCGGCCAAAGCAGGATGATGCGGAAGGCAACGGCGCGTGCAGTCAGACGGCGAGGTCTATGGGAGAAGCTGAATGAAATTGGAAGTGTTTGATGACCCGGATGCGGTTGCCCGTGCGGCGGCGGCCACCATCGCTGCGGACGCTCGCGCTGCAGTTGCTGCCCGCGGACGATTCATCATGGCGGTTAGCGGAGGCCATACGCCTTGGATCATGCTGCGCGCACTGGCTGGCGAAGAGGTTCCTTGGAAAGACGTGCATGTCTTCCAGGTTGACGAGCGCATTGCACCCGCCGGCGACCCTGACCGGAACCTGACTCATCTGCGCGCAAGCCTGCTGGAACATGCTCCGCTGCCTCCGCAGCAGATATACGACATGCCGGTCGAATCGCCTGACTTGGAAGCGGCAGCCAAACAATACGCGCGGACGCTTGAGCAAGTCGCCGGATCGCCGCCGGTGCTGGATCTGGCGCACCTGGGTATGGGGCCCGACGGCCACACCGCATCGCTCGTCCCGGACGATCCTGTTCTTAACGTTACGGATGCCGACGTTGGCCTGACTGGCGTTTACATGGGCAGGCGGCGCATGACCTTGACTTATCCGGTGCTAAATCGGTCGCGGCGTATCCTATGGCTGATGACTGGGGTTGAAAAGGTGGCGATGTTACCGCGCTTGCTGGAAGCCGATCCGACCATCCCCGCGGGACGGATTAGCCGCGACCAGGCCGTGGTGCTCGCCGACGAGCTGCTGCCGCGAACGTGCCGCCGAAATACCGGACCTCTGAAATGGCTGGTGAAGCAAACGGGCAAGTAACGATCTCTCCTTTGGCAGGCAAACCGGCGCCGAAAGAGATGCTGGTCGATGTCGAGCGGCTTGAGCGCGAGTATTTTGAGCGTAAGCCCGACCTAAGCGATCCCACCCAGATGGTCAGCTTCGGAACCAGCGGGCACCGAGGTTCGTCGCTGCACGCGACCTTTACCGAGTCCCACATCCTGGCCATCACTCAGGCCATTTGCGACTATCGCCGCAGCCACGGAATCGACGGTCCGCTGTACATGGGCAAGGACACGCATGCGCTGTCGGCGCCAGCGCAGCGCACAGCGCTTGAGGTTCTGGCCGCAAACAACGTCGAGACGATCATCCAGAGAGACGACGGTGTTACACCGACGCCGGTCATTTCTCGCGCTATTCTGGTTTACAACCGCGGTCGCAAGGAGCATCTCGCCGACGGTATCGTCATCACGCCGTCACACAATCCTCCGGAAGACGGCGGCTTCAAGTACAACCCGACCAACGGCGGACCGGCCGATACCGACATTACAAGTTGGGTCGAGAACCGCGCCAACGAACTGCTGCGAGCTTCGAATGCCGGCGTGAAGCGCGTGTCGTATGCAGCGGCGCTTCAAGGCTGCTACTACGCACCAGGAAGACCTCGTTCTTCCCTACGTCGAGGATTTGCACAACGTCATCGACATGGACGCCATTCGCTCGGCCGGACCTGAAGCTGGGCGTCGATCCGCTCGGTGGTGCTGCGGGGCCTTACTGGGAGCCGATCAATTCGGTTTATGGTCTGAACATCGCCGTCGTGAATCCGAAGATTCGACCCGACGTTTTCGTTCATGACAGTGGACCACGACGGCAAGATTCGTATGGACTGCTCCAGTCCGTATGCAATGGCGGGGCTCGTCGGCCTCAAAGATCGGTACCAGGTGGCCTTCGCCAACGACCCTGATTCGGACCGGCACGGCATCGTCACGCCCTCTGCGGGACTGATGAATCCGAACCACTACCTGGCGGTGGCGATTCAATACCTGCTCACCCATCGCGAGCGTTGGGCAGCGACTGTTGCAGTTGGCAAGACCCTGGTCAGCAGCAGCATGATCGATCGCGTGGTGAAGCAGGCTTGGCCGGCGGCTGTGCGAAACCCCAGTAGGCTTCAAGTGGTTCGCGCCGGGACTATTCGACGGTTCGTTCTGCTTCGGCGGAGAAGAAAGCGCCGGGGCAAGCTTCCTGCGACGAGACGGCACCGTGTGGACCACCGACAAAGACGGAATGATCATGAACCTGCTGGCAGCCGAGATTACTGCCCGGACGGGCAAAGATCCCGGCGAGCACTATCGCGACCTGACGGCGGAGTTCGGCTCGCCGCTTTACACGCGCATTGACGCACCGGCGACACCCGAGCAGAAGGCGAAGCTGGGAAAGCTGTCGCCCGAGTCGGTCAAGGAATCGAATCTGGCAGGTGAGCCGATCGTCGCGAAGCTTACGCGCGCCCCGGGCAACAACGCTCCGATTGGCGGGCTTGAAAGTTGTTGCTGCCAATGGCTGGTTTGCCGCACGGCCCTCCGGCACCGAGAACATTTACAAGATCTATGCGGAGAGCTTCAAAGACCAAGCCCACCTGGACGCGATCGTAGCGAAGCCCAGCAGATCGTGAATAACGCCCTCAAGTGATCCGGGTCCATTCGATCAATCCACCCGGGCTCTCGGAATCAGATCAACTATCAGATAAACTTGGCAGGATGATTCACACCGCTGGTTCGCATTTCCTCAGGCAGCAAAACGTGAGATGGCCAGATATTCTTGCGGGTTGCGTATGAGATCGGCATGATTGCGACCGAATACGGCACTCTCATTGACGCCCTCAACTGTGCTCCTGCGAGCCGGCCGTTCGTCACTTCCTGGCTCGACGAAGACGACTGCGGGAACCGTGACGTTTGGCGAGTTTCGCCGCCGTGCCCGTGTGCAATCACTGCTACTCAGGGATTATGGAGTGGGTGTCGGCGATCGCGTGGTGGTCATCATGCCGCAGGGCATTCCAGCGATGACGATCTTCGTTGGAGCGATGATGCTGGGTGCGGTACCGGCCATCCTTGCTTACCCCAACTTCAAAGTTGAGGCCTCAAAATATAGCTTCGGCCTGGCGGGAGTGACCGCAAACCTTAGGGCTCGCGTCGTTGTCATCGATCAAGATTTTCCCGAAGAGATGCTTGCCCATGTCTCCCTCAGGCGACGAAACGGCGCTTGTCCGTGCTGGGGAGGCCTCTGGAGATGGTAGAGACGAGGAGTTACCGGATCCCGGCAATCAACCGGATAGCCTCGCGTTCATTCAGCATTCGGCGGGCACAACCGGTCTGCAGAAGGGAGTGGCGCTAACCCACGCCGCTGTGCTGCGCCAACTAGAATCCCTCGTACAGCGTGTTGAAGATCGATCGGCGATAGCGACCGTATTTACAGCTGGCTGCCGCTCTACCATGACATGGGACTGATTGCATGTTTCATCCTGCCCATGGTCTGTCATGTGCCTGTCGTGATGCAGTCGCCGTTGGACTGGGTGATGCATCCGGAAACCATGTTGCAGATCATCAGCGAGTACAAGTGCACGCTGTCATGGCTGCCGAACTTTGCCTTTCAATTCGTGCCTCGCCGGACCCCGCCGAAGCCGGTGGTCGCAGTACGATCTGTCGTCGGCGCGCGCGCTGATCAACTGTTCAGAGCCGGTACGGGCCAGTAGCATGGACGAGTTCTATCGTGCGTTTGCTTCCGTTGGATTGAAGCGGGATGCTCTGCAAGTCGTCCTACGCGATGGCTGAAAACGTGTTCGCCGTAACCCAGTCGGACATTCATCGCCCTTCGGGCCCTGCGCGCATTTGGGTGGATGGCCAACGTTTTCGAGCGGAATGTCTCATCGCACCGGTTCCGGAAGGCACGCCCACGGCGATGTCGTTCGTTTCGTCGGGCCGTCTGCTGCCCAACAACGAAGTACGTATCATGTCAGATACCGGTGCGATCCTTCCTGAAGGTGGGGTCGGCGAGATTCTCATAAAATCCAATTGCCTGTTCGAGGGCTACTACAACCGTCCCGATCTGACTGCCGAGGCGATCGTAGCTGGCTGGTACCACTCGGGCGACCTTGGTTTCTATCTTGACGGCGAACTCTACGTCGTTGGCCGGAAGAAAGACCTGCTCATCATCGGGGGGGAAAATATTTACCCGCAAGACATCGAAGAGGTGGTGTGCAGCCACTCTGCGATTCACGACGGGACGAGCGATTGTCGATGGGCCTATACAATCCTGACCTCGGGACGGAGGAGATCGTGGTGGTGGCGGAGGTGGAGCAGGAGGCTCTTCTCGAACAATGCGGCTGTTCTTGAACGTGAAATCCGCAGCCAGGTGGTCGCTGCCAGTGGCGTCGCGGTGCGCTCTATTTTTCTGAAGCCGCCGAAATGGATCGTAAAGAGCACTGCAGGGAAAGCCGCCCGCTCCGCTACGCGCGAGAAGTTGCTGAAAGAACATCCCGAACTAAGCGCGGGATCATAGGAGAGAACCAATTAGTGACAGAGCAAGCGCAACAGATGATTGAGCACATCGTCCAGACAATCTGCAAGCCGGGAATCGAGATCAACGAGAGCACACCCTTGGTTTCTTCGGGGCTAGTTGACTCCATGGCGCTTGTGGACTTGTTACTCAAGCTGGAAGATCTCACACACATGCGAATTCCTGCGGGAAAAGTCCAGCCGAAGGACCTGGACACTGTTGCGCTGATGTTTGCCACCGCGCAGCGTGTGGGACGGCCTCGCAATTAACATTACTAGCATGCAATGGCTTCGAAGCGACCTGGGGAAGAGGAGACGTTGAGCACAGTTCAAACAGCAGGCCCCGTGGAATCGCTTTCGGAGCGCACCGGCCGGCAGCGCCGGATCAAGGTCGTGTTATTTCTGGCGTCCCTCATGATCAGCGCGGCTATATTCGTCACTTTCGATCATTTCTACAGCGCAACGATTCTGGGATCAGCGGTCTCTGGCGGTCCGCATGGTTTTTGTTTTGCCCGCGACCCGGTGCGCGGGTTTGCTTTTCAGCCCAACTGCTCCTGCATGCGTCCGTGGCTGGGAAACTCGTACGAGTTCAACACGAACAGCCTCGGCTTTCGTGATGAGCGGATAAGAGATGTGCCGGCAATTAGCGCTCGGCCCCGAGTTCTCATCCTCGGCGACTCTGCGCCAGAGGGGATGACCGCCTGGCAAGATAGCTTCATCGGCAGAGTGGCAGCCAACTTCCCGCAATACGAATTCCTCAATGGCAGCGTTGAAGGCTACTCGCCCTCGAACTATCTCAACACTGCGCGAAAGTTGATCGACGACGGCGTCGAATTCGACGAAGCGATTGTGTTCATCGATATTTCCGATGCACAGGATGAGGCCGCCTTTTTTCATGACGTGGGTCTGTCAGGCGCAGTCGCCACCGCAAACGCAGAAGCTCACCAAAGGGGACTGGTACTCCAGCTTGCGGCGGAATATCAACGACCACCTATTACTTACCAACGATATTTTTGGGTTTGTCGAACGGAATCTCGTCCGGCTTGGCTGGTATCACCTCGATCTGGGACACGGAGGCAACGAATTCGACTTGGAGCGTTCAGCCTGGACCTATCGCGAGGTTTCCGATACTGACCCCTACGAAACCGGCTATGGGCCGCTGGGTTTGGAAGGCGGCATCAACAGGGAGAAGGCGAAGATGGACTTGCTTTGGCAGGAGCTTGCCGAAGCGTAACATCCCGATCAGTGTCGTCGTCTATCCCTGGCCGGCTCAACTCGCTCATGACTCGGTGGACTCACGGCAAGTGCGCATTTGGCGCGATTGGTGTAAAGGAAAGTGCCAGCGCTTCGTCTCTCTGTTCCCGGCTTTCTTCGCCGTAAAAGATCAGTGCCCGCGCACCCAGCCAGGTTGCTGGTATCTGAGTCATTTCATCTTTGGGGACACCCATTACAATTCAGCAGGCGACGCCATCGTCGCTGATGTCGTTGGTAAGAGCCTTTCGGAAAGACCCGTGACGAAACACCAATCACAGGTCCCCAGCCAGGATCCCGCTGGGCAGCCTAGGGCCCCAGCAGGATCCATGCAACACGCGCGCGGTCAATCATGAGGACTTTGGAATGGTGCTGACAGGACTGCTGTACGGCGTGGTGCTGCTCATCCTGTTATTGCTGTTTGGGCAGTTCCGTTCGCACAGGTTACGGCAGGCGGTCTTGCTGGTCGCAAGCTATGCCCTCTACCTCACGTGGGGAATTTGGTTCGGGGTCGTTCTCTTGGCCTCTACCGTGATGAACTTCGTGGTGGGCCGATGGGTCAAGCGACAACCAACAGCGGCCGTACTATGGATCGGCCTTGGGTTCAACCTGGCGCTGTTGGCGATCTTCAAGTACATCCCTGGAATTGCGGTTTCCATTCCGGTTGCGTCTTTGCAGAAGATTTTCCCATCTTGCTCTGCCATTGGGTATCTCGTTCTGGACCTTTCAGGCGATGAGCTACCTGCTCGACCTCTATCGCGGCGAAGACCTGGATCCGTCCTTCGTAGAGTTCGCGTTGTACATGGCGTTCTTTCCGGTCACGATCTCCGGCCCGATCTGCCGCATGCCCGAAATGCTGCCGCAGTTTCGCTCTGAAGAACGTGTCTCACGGCAGGACATAGGACGCGGACTTTGCCGCATTGCAACTGGGCTGCTGATGATGCAAACCGCCCAAATGCTCGGCAAGGGCATCCTTGGCGGAGAAGGAATCAACGGTGGATTCGACCATCTGACGCGTTGGAGCGGCTTGGATGTCTGGTGCTCTGGCATTCGGCTACGGATTACAGCTCTTCTTCGATTTTGCCGGCTACTCCCACGTCGCCATTGGGGCCGCCCAAGTGCTTGGCTTTACCGTGCCGGAAAACTTCGCATCGGCCATTCGCGTCCACTACGCCTTCGATATTCTGGACACGCTGGCACATGTCGCTCTCGTTCTGGATTCGAGACTACGTGTTCCTTCCCCTGGCGGTTGTTGCGACGGGAAGTGTGGTGGCGAAATCTGGCCCTCGTCATTTCGATGGTTGTGTTTGGTTTATGGCACAAGGGGAGCCTGTTGTTCGTGTTGTGGGGTGGCTACCACGGAGTTCTTCTAGTCTTGCACCGGCAAGCGCAGGTACTGCAACGCAGGATCAAATGGGAGCCTTCCGCCGTGATCTGGACTCTGGTCGCGTGGGCGATAACCATCACCCTCGTCAGCGTAGGCTGGATATTCTTCCGGGCGAACTCTCTCTCACAAGCCGCCCAGATGCTGTCGGCGATCGTGACGCCCGCCCGTTACCTCGATCACTTCCTCCCCAGAGCCTGTATTTGCTGGTTATGGGCCTCGCCATCGCATATGCTGCAGTGCTATTTGTGGTCCACTCGCTGGACCGCTTCGAGGAGGGCTTGGGAATGGAACCAGCCGCCTCCCGTCCTGAGATTGTGGAGGTCATGGTGCGAGACCGATGGGTATGGGTGGCGCCCATGTGGGCTGCCGCTTCACTCCTTGTCGTTACAGTGATGGAACGTCAAAGCGGCGCGGCCAATGTCTTCATGTACCGGTTCTTCTAGGCCAGGGAGGCAAGGAACTAGGCTTAAGGCGTTTTGACGGTATCAGCAACTGGCTGGTGGGACTCGGAGGATTTCTTCGCCCCAGTTGGCGACTTCTGTCCGCTTGCGGTGTCGTGGTACACATCGGCACGCCCGACGCTCGTGTAGGTGAATCCATGCTCCGCCATAGTGGCAGGGCTGAAGATATTCCGCCCATCAATCACGATCGGATAGCGCAGCAAGTTCACGCAAGCGGTCCAGATCGATGGTGCGAAATTCCTCCCAATCCGTGAGCACCAGCAAAGCATCGGCGTTCTTCGTGGCTTCCATTGCTGACGCAGCGTACTGTATGTTTTCCGTGCCCAGCAGCTTGGCGCGCATTGTCGGTTGCCGCGGGATCGTAGGCCTGTATCTTGCAGCCCTCGTCAATGAGCGAGCGTATGACCGAAATGGCGGGAGACTCTCTTACATCGTCGGTACCGCCCTTGAACGCCAGCCCCAACACGGCCAGTCGTTTGCCCTTCAACGTCCACAGCATGCTTCGTACCTTGCGCAGGAAACGCTCACGCTGCTCGTTGTTGATACGCATGACTTCCTCGAGCAGGCGAAAGTCGTAGCCGCACTCCCGAGCTACCGCACGATACGCAGACAGATCCTTCGGGAAAGCAAGACCCGCCGTATCCCAGGCCGGGATTAAGGAACTGACGGCCGATGCGCGACATCGGAGCCGATGCCTTCCCGTACCTGGTCCACGTCTGCTCCCACCGACTCGCAGATGGCGGCGACCGCGTTAATGAAACTGATCTTCATCGCGAGGAAGGCATTGGAGGCGTACTTAATGAGTTCGGCGCTCTTCGCGGTGGTCACAATAAAAGGGGGCGGATGCGTGACCACGTTTGTGTGGGAGCAGGGAATCGGCCCGCCGGTAGTAACTACCATCGAGCAACGGCTCATAAATAAGGCGCAAGCGTTCCGCGCAGGCTTCGTTGTCAGTCCCAATCACGATCCGGTCGGGATAGAGGAAATCAGTGACTGCCGTGCCCTCGCGCAGGAACTCAGGATTGGAGGCAACGTCGAACAGGCCGGCTGGAGCGCCATTGAGCAGCATGACCTTGCGCACCCATTCGCTGGTGTACACCGGAACGGTACTCTTGCCTACAACGATTGTGTAGTCCTTGATGCTGGCTGCAATTTCCCGCGCAACCGATTCAACGTAGGAGAGATCGGCCTCGCCGTTGATCGTAGGCGGGGTGCCGACCGCGACGAAAATCGCGTCCGACTTGTCTACCGAGTCGGCGAGCTCGTCGGAAAACACCAGTCTGGTTCCGCGGTGACGCTGGAACAACTCCGGCACGTACTGCTCGTGGATCGGGCACAGTCCCTGCTGCAGGGCCTCGTACTTCGCGGGGTCGTTGTCGACGAGGATGACGTCATGGCCCAACTCCGCAAAGCACGCTCCCGAGACCAACCCGACGTGTCCTGATCCGACTACCGAAATTCGCATGAATAGCTCCAGACCACAGTGATCAAAAGACCGCCTTCCGGCGGCATCGTTCGGCGGCGCTGCGAATGAAGGATAGTAAGGTTTTATTGTACATGTGGGCTAGCTTCAAAGGGGCGACTGAGATGTCGCCCATCTCATGAGACGCCGAGCGAGACCTACACCGCCCTCAGGGAGCCTTCCGCGTTTCGGTTTCTAAGTGGAACCCCCCCGCGGCGGCAGGAACGGAGGTTAACTCGGGAGTGCCGTCCGTGACTTGGAGTTCAGTTTCATGGCTGACAAAGAAAGCGTAATCGCGGATCGGAAGGAAGCCGAGGTGACTGCGCGTCATCATGACGGAAAACACCAACATGAAGCAGCCGACGAGGAAAAAACCGCCGAGCACGAAAAGCGCAGCGACCGCTACGGCTGCCCAACTGGGAATCGCAACATGAGAGAGAAGGGTGATTCCCGCCACGACGCCTCCCATTAGCATGAAGGTCACGGTAGCAAATACGGCCATCAGCAATAGACGTGTGCCCACAACCTCCTGGTTAGCGAACAACGCTGACAGCCCATGGATGACAAGGCTCACGAAATTCATGCGCGACTCGCCCGCGAGTCGCCGCCCACGATCGCAACGCACCCGAATGTAAGGAAGACGAGACTTGAGGAACGTTGCGGAGTAGTGGTTCCACAATTCGGGGCACACGACCAGGCTGTCGAGATAAGACCAAGGCAGGACGCTGAAGTTTCCGAAGCGAATATCGCGGCCGGTAAACACCCGATGCAGAAGCGAGTAGCAGCGGTACATCACCCGGAACGTCAGACTCTCGAGGCGTCGGCCGCGCTCGGCAAAGACAGCCGTCGGACGCCCGGCATCGCGCATGGCCTCCAGGAGTCTGGGAATGTCCTCGGGCCGGTCCTCCCCATCCGCATCCATCACCACGACGGCGTCACCTTTCCAGTGCTGCTGGAGGTAAGCGAACGCGACAGCAATCGCCCGTTGATGACCCAAGTTGCGTCGCAGAGTCAGTACCGAGACGTGATCAATAGCCTCGGGGTCGAAATGGGAGACCGCTCTGGTAGGTGGTGAGAGTACTGCCGTCGTCAATCAGAAGAACACTTGCGCGCAGGGAGGTCTCTTGCGCGGAGCACCACGTCAATATTGCGGCAGAGTTTCATGGCCGCGTCCCAGTCCTCATAAACCGGCATGATAATGACGATGTGCATTGTGCTAAACGCGGGAGTTTCGCCCTCATTTCCGGGGTGACGGTACCCGTCCGAATGCCTCCGTACAATATACAATGGCGCAGCCAGGTTTTCAGTCGTGCTGCTTCCGGTCGCCGAGAGCGGCGACGGTGACAGCTTTGGAGAGAATGACGTACCTGTATGGAGAAGCTCGACGGTGTGGTGAGCAAGTCAAACTCGCAGACGCAAGCGTCTGTCGCAAAGGAGCCGGTGGCACGGTTGAAGCAACACTGGGACTTGCTGGCGGTTGTCGTTCTGGCCCTTATCTCGACGCCCTTGCCATTGCTCTCGCCGCGCACGTTGATCGTGGTTACTCATCCTGGGGCCTTCGACTACAACTGGGTCCTGGATAGCGCCTTCGCGGCCTCGCGAGGAATCTGGTTCGGCTCCGGTGTCATATTCCAATACGGACCGCTGTTCCAATGGATCTGGACCGCGCCCGCGCGCTGGATAGGCCTTTCGATGGGGACGGTCTATGCCACGTGGAAAGACACCTCGCTGCTGTGGTTTAGCCTGGTTCTTCTGTACCTGACGCTGCGGTTGCTACTCCCCAAACAACCAGCCTGGAAACGTTTTCTTCTATTGCTAGTGCTTCCTATCTTTTGGTTGCCTTGGGATGGACGGACCATTCTCGGTATCTTCCTCTTCGTGTTGTTCCTGACAGGGCTGGTACGGCGTGCGAGAGCAGCGGTTTGCACCGGTAGTCATGGGTTCCGTCTCGGCCCTCCTGTGCGCGGCGGCGTTTCTGTACTCTGCCGACGCCGGCATCTATGCGATTGCGGCCTTGCTGACTGGCGCTCGGTGGTGTTGTATGGGAGGGCCGGCGTGAATCGCAGGCTTTTCGCCGGTACGCCGTCGGCTCTATTGATGTTTGCCGGTGTTTCGGTGGTGCTTGTTTTCGCTATCAACGCTGCCATGACCAAGCCTCTCGACTTTCGCTACTGGAAAAGCTCGTTTGCGATCGTGAACTTGCACCGCTGGAAGGAACCGGCCGCGATGACGGAAGATGGGGAAATCCGATTACTGGTTACGTTGATTGTTGGGGGCATTGTCTTTGCCCTGCGCGGGCTGGTACGGGACAAGGAGCGACGCCGGGATCATGGCTCGCACGGGGTTTCTGCTTAGCGCATTTGCATTTGCCGTGCTCGCTATGCAAACAGGGCTGGTTCGCTCTGATGACCAGCACATAGTCTTCGCAATCTTCCCGATGGTATTCTTCGTGAGCGCAATCCTGTTCTCGTTCTCCTCACCGATCATCTCCGCTGGCGCCGCGTTGGCAGTCGTTGCTATGTTCTGTCTTGATCGCGCAACCCGCAGCCGTGTTTCGTCCAGTCGATGATCCGGTTTCGTCTGGGACAATTGCGATACCCTCTTGTTTCTTGCCCGATTGGCTTTCAGGAATTCGACCGCGCCTGCTTTCCGGCGCAGTTCACCGGCATGTTGCAGACTGTTTCGGGCTACATTCAGCAGCACAGCGGTCCGCAGGATTCCGTCGTGATCTTTCCCTACCAATACATGTTGGGGATGGCTTCGGGTCGCAACGTGGCGAGTGGAGTAATGCAGGCGAACCTCGCTAGTGGGCCGTACCTGTCGCAAGTTGCGATCGACGGTATGGAGCGAGTCCCAGCTCCGGTCGGTCTTTATTTTCCCGACGGCAACCTCAGTCTACCGATCGACGAGGTGCCGCAACTTCACCCGTACTCCTGACCTCTGGTTCTGGACACTTCCGCCATTTCCGCTGCACAGCAAGAAATCGTTCCCGGGGTTTTCGGGTTAGAGAGGGATGATTCGCGTGTGACCAGAATCTCCATGCAGTTACAGCCACTGCTGGTGGCAACGCAGAGTTACTCGATTCACGAACGCAACTCTTCGTTGGATCTCGGCAATCCGGCGTGGCCCGTCGATGGCGGCCGATTTCCTACGCTTGCGGGTCAATGTTCATTATGGCTTGATGTTGAAGCTTCGCAAGCCGGAACGCTTGCAGCTTGAGATCACCCGTGCTGATGGCAGCCGCGAGGTGAGATCCTTCGTCGTCGAGCCGAATGTTCCATCCGACATTTGGTTTTATCCCTGGGGCGATACCGGACCTGAGCGGCTACTTCAATGCCGACGAGGCCCAATGGCGCGCTGGAGCACGACCAGCGATTACCCAACTTCGCATATTACTCACACCTGTGGATTGGGTTTCGCAGCAACCCGACTCCGTCGCGATCGTGTCGGCCGACGCGGTGAAATTCAGCATGGTACCCAAGTAGAGTCGGCGCGCCTCCCCTGCAGATGAACGGAATGTCATCCAATTGCAAATGAAAAGTGTCTGACCAAGGAAATTGCGCATCTTCCGCCCGGCCACCGAATCAATCTCTTTGTAGAGCAAAGGGCAGCGATCCTGCTGCCGGGCATGGTTTGGGTTTGGCATTTGTGGATGCGGTGACTCAAGCCCAGGCGGTCATGTTGAGACTACTGACGGCAAGGGTGGCTAGATCATCGTGGTGTCTTTGCCGCTGGTTGAAGTTTTGAGCGAGAAGGTGTGAACGTTTGGCGCTTTAGTTCGACGATTGTGCGCTTGCGTAGTTCGTCGGAATCCTTGTGCTGGCGTTCGTCAGCTCGGGGCTCGGGCGTTGCCTCCGAGTGACAAGGCTCGCTATCTCCCCTCGATCGCGGTTTTCAGCAGATGTACAACCTCGACTTTACGGCGGCACATGCGACGTTCCTCAGCTACCAGCGAACCCATCCCGACGGACCCGATGGGGTATGTGTCCAACGCGGCCGCGTACTTATTTTCCGAGTTCGACCGATTGCACATACTGGAAGCTGATCTATTTACCGATGACAAGAAATTTGATGGACGCCAGAAGCTCACGCCCGATCCGGCGGTGAAGGCGGAGTTCGACAAAGGAGCTGGCCAAGAGCGACGAGCTGGTGACCAAGATTTTGGCGCAGAAGCCGGACGACAAGAACGCCTTGTTCTCGCAGATCATGGCGAATGGGCTGCGCGGCGATTATGCGGCGCTGATCGAGAAGCGAAACCTGGCCAGTCTGGGCTACATGAAGACATCGCGCGCCATCGCGCAGAAGACTGCTGGCGATCGATCCGACGTGCTACGACGCTTACCTCGCGGTCGGCGTGGAAAACTACCTGCTTGGGATGCAATCCTGCACCGGTACGGTGGGTGCTGCGAATGACGGGTGCGCAGACGGACAAGCAGGAAGGTCTGGATCGCCTGCGTCTCACGGCCGACAAGGGTCGCTACCTTGCGCCATTTGCCCGCCTGCTGCTGGCGGTGGCAGCATTGCGTGATAAGGACCGGCAAGCGGCGCGAACTCTGCTGGCTGGACTGGCGAAAGAGTTTCCCGGCAACCAGCTCTACGTTACGGAACTGGCGCGCATTCAGTAGGGCTGCGACCGAATCTGTTCCCAGGCAGAGTTTAATGCGTTGCGGGTGAACCGTTACCCGGCGTCGAGGTGGCCCACCGCCGATACATTGACGGCCACCTTTTTCTCGACGTGCAGCAGAAAGTTGCTAGGATCCTTCATACCCCAGTCCTGATAGGGCACAATAAAGCTGGTGCTCGCTTTCACCTCATTGCCGTTAATCTCCACGCGGAATCGATAGCGTGAGATCGTGATCCGACGCCGTGGATATGAAATCAGGCCTTGCACCTGGATGGTGGCAGCTCCCGTTTGGCACGACATTGCCAATCACGCGCTCGGGAGTAAACGTGATCTCACGATAACGCTGGCTCTCCAGAACTCTCGTTGTGCATCTTCTTGTCGCGAGCGCTGATTTCCGCTCTCGCCGCTGGTTGCATCCACGATAATCACGCCGCTGGCAGTTCCGGATTTTCGATCGAACGTAACCGTCCCGCTTTTCATCTTGAAGGTACCGTGGACGGTGTGCAGGGTAGTAACGAGCGTCCATTCGACGGTAGTTTGCGCCGGATCCAGAGTGACCTGTATCTGCTGGGCGGCCACGGAAGGCGGCGCCAGAAACAGAAAGGTAAGCAGGATGACGCATCCGGCAAAGCGACGTCGACGCGATTGAACTGCAGTTTGAACTCTCAAGTTGTGCCCCCCTCTCAAAATCAGCCTGGTTGAGGTGGCCAGCATCCGCCATCGTAGCGACAATAACTGTCGCAGACCAAGGCTTTTGTGAATAAAGTTGTAAGCGAGCCAACCACCGCCCGTGGTCAATTGAAGTGCATCTCATGTTTTCGTCGCAAAGATGCTTAGCACGAGACGAGCTCATCTGGTGCAGCGTGACCAGTTAGAATCGTCGAAGCCAGTCGCCCCGGAGAAACCGATGATAGCCGCGATTCTTACCGCAGCCCAGGACATTTCGAAGCGTCCGCTTCGCATCGATGAAGTTCCGCGCCCGACGCTGGAAGCGGGCTACGTTCTGTTGAAAGTGCGCGCCTGTGGGGTTTGCCGTACCGACCTGCATATCGTGGAAGGCGAACTTCCTCCGCGCCGGGAGCACCTGATTCCCGGACATCAGATCGTCGGTGACCTTGTGGAAGGCGCCACCGCAGACCTGTCAAGGTCGGAACGCGCGTTGGAGTCTCGTGGATTGGCGGCACCGATGGAACCTGTTGGTACTGCCGCCGAGGCATGGAGAACCTTTGCGATGCTCCCGTGTTCACTGGCTATACGGTAAATGGCGGTTACGCAGAATATGCGCTGGCACGGGCCGACTTCGTATTTCCGCTTCCGGCCGCGCTCGACGACTTGCACGCCGCGCCGCTGCTGTGTGCCGGCATCATCGGCTTTCGGAGTCTGCGGGTTGCGGGAGTGGAACCTGGAGAGCGAGTGGGGCTGTTCGGTTTCGGAGCGTCGGCCCATCTCGCGATCGAAGTGCTGCACGCGTGGAACTGCGAGGTCTACGTTTCGACGCGGGGAGCTTCGCATCGCCAGCTGGCAAAGTCACTCGGGGCTGAATGGGTCGGAACGGAAACGGAAAAGCCACCAGTCGAGCTCGACCGCGCCATCACCTTCGCGCCCAGCGGAGACGTCGTGGTCGCCGCGCTCGCAAGTTTGCGCAAGGGAGGAGTCGTCGCCATCAACGCGATCCACCTCGATCGCATTCCCCAGTTCGACTACGATCATCTGCTTTGGGGCGAGCGCCAGATTCGTAGCGTTGCGAACATGACCCGCGCCGATGCGCGCGACTTCCTCAAGATTGCCGCCGAGATCAAGCTGCATCCCAAGGTCACGAAGTTTTCGCTCGATCAGGCCAATGAAGCGCTGCTCGCGGTCAAGAACGATTCCATCGACGGCGCGGCGGTAATTATTCCGTAAATGAATCCTCGCTCCGGCTGGAATCAAACCGGTCCGAAGAGCGGCTTCAGGTAGATGTATCCAGGTCTGCGTTGCACCTCAGAATTCAGGCTTTGCCCTGCTCCACTGCAGTGGGCCAAACCTCAAGGAGCAGCCTTGACGCGGCTGAAGCTCCGCTCTAGCCGAGCTTTACCGAAATTCGGCAAATTCGGACCGTGCTCAGGAATTCCTCATTGACAGCAGAGTTCCAGAGTAGACTGTTCAGGTTTCGATACAGGTGCGAGATTGGTGAGACAGCGGAGGAGAACGATGGTCAAACGTAAGACGATGACGGTTAGCTGTTTTTCTGGCATTGCTGGGCGCGATCAGCGTTCAAGCCCAATGGGTGATGGTGGCGCGCGCCGTTGCCGGGCGAGTGCAACAGATGAGCGATCGTTCGAAAGATGGCTCGGGCTTCGATGTCGCAACCGTGGTGCTGGAAGCCAATGCCGACAAGGTGTATCAGACCGCGATCAAGAACCTGTCGGCGCGTACCGATCTCAAGATCACCAAGCAGGACGAGAAGAAGCGGATGGTGCAATTCACCAATGGTCAGCAGGTAGCCAGCCTGCAGGCCACGCCGCTGGGCGACAAGATCACGCAACTGGTAATTGCGTCGAACCTGGTGCCGGCGCCCGGGACGCGACTTCGCTGGTAGTGGACGGCGTGCTGAAGGTCTGCAAAGAGATGAACGTCGAGTGCACGCTGGAAGGGCAGTGAGAAGATAGTGGCTAGTGGATAGTGGATAGTCGATAGCTGGCTAGCGAACTGGTCGAAGACGTTCAGGTCTTGTCAAAGAGTCCCCACTCGAAGCTCCCATAGCCAGCCATCCCGTGTATGACAACGGCCACGTCGCCATACACAGAATGACAAGTCAATGCCGCCGCTTCGCAATTCAGCAGCCTACTGCGCCAGCTTGCTGTATTGCGAGTTGGTGGTGGTCACCTGAATCTGCTTGGCGGTGGCATTCAGAACGGTCTGCTGCGCGTAGTTGGTTCCGTCAGGCAAGCTGGCGAACTGCACGGCCAAGAGTCACCACGTCCTTCGCTTGGCCCATGTAGGTGTTGACGTTCAGCGTCTGAATTTTCTTCGCTGCCATGTCGAAAGCGATCGTCATCTGGTCGCCGGGCTGAGCGTAGTTCTTGAAGACCAACTGCGACGACGCCGCCGCCGGGCACAATCGAAACGTTGTGGGCCTGCAAAGGCCTGCTGCATTCTTCTGGGGATTGGGCGGAACATAGAGGCTGATGACCGACTTCACCTCCTGCATGTAGTCTCCATTTCATCTGTCTTCTTCTCGACCACGTGTTCCTTCAGTCTGCCCTGGCGGCCACTCTGCTGCTGTGTGTTGCGGCTCCCCGATCGGGACCTTCTGCACCTGCCCGTTGGGACCGTAGCTGCAGAGCTTCTGTGAGGGAGGTTTGGCCTCGCCCTTGTAGGTGACCTGCGTGGTTTCCACCCACTGATACTGATGCAGTCGTTGTTTGATTCGCCGCGGCAGACTGCTTCAGGGCCGCCAGTTTCTGTTGCAGCTCGGATGGTCCGCCTGCCCATTTGGGCAATGGAGGGAACGTCATGAGCGCAGTCAGCAGGACGAAGAACGCTGCGATGAACGCCAGCCTGTCTAGATTTATGCGTGATGCGATTGCATGTAAATCTTCCTCCGATTCGCAATGTTGTTAGAGTGGCGTCAATCGCCAGATGTCGCCGGCGCGGTGGATGACCGCGGAGGTACGACGGCCGCACCCTCACGTTTTTCCTCCTTCTCATCCCAAGTGAGGATCTTCAAGTCCAGAACAAAGATTGAGTAGAACACAGGAACCATCAACAGAGTAATGAAGGTTGCCACCGTCAGTCCACCAATTTGTGCGTAGCACAGCGGCTGCCACAGCGGACCGCCATGCATGGCCAGCGGGAACAGCGCCAGCACGGTGGCGCCGACCGTGATCATCACCGGGCGCAGACGGATGATGCCGGCATCGATGACCGCTTCCTCGAACGGCTCTCCCAGGGCGTGCCTCTCCTCGATGAAGTCGAAGAGCACAATCACATGGCTGACGATGACGCCGATCAGGCTGGCGATTCCCAGGAAGGCCATGAACCCGAACGACGTGTTCATGACCCAAAGCGCGGCGATAGCGCCGGCCACGCCGTAAGGCGCGGCCGCGAAGACCAGCAGCGGCTTGATGCCATTGTTGAACTGAAACAGCAGGGCAAGATAAATCGCCATCACCGAGATGATCAGCACCATGGTCAAGTTGCGGAAGCCGTCTTGCTGCTTGTTGTACTCACCGCCCACCGTGACCTTGTAGCCGGGAGGCACGCTCTTCTCGAACTCCCGCAGCTTGGGCAGCGCGACGCTGGTGATCTCCGACGCCAGATGGCCCGGCGCGGGGAAGGCGAAGATCGACATCTCGCGGAAGTGGTCGATGCGGATGACACGGTTCATCGTCATGCTGTTCTGAATATCGGAGATCTGGACCAGCGGAATCTTGGTCGCATCCTGTGACGAGGAAGAGTAGACGTACAGATTCTGAATGTCGGAAAGCCGGGCGCGTTCGTTCATCTGCAGACGCGCCACCACGGGAATGTTCTTGTCGCCGTCCTGCAACGTCGTTACGGTTGTGCCGCTCATGGCGCTGGTGGCGGAGTTGGCCACGTCCAGGTTGGTGATGCCCGCCAGATTGGCACGATCGGGATCGACGTTCAGCGTGACCTGGAAGCTCTCTCTCTGCCACTCGTTGCGCACGCGGTCGGCTTCCGGCGCCGAGCGCACGATGTCTTCCACCTGCGAGGCGATGCGCCGCAGCTCGACGATGTCCTCGGCGCTCTGCGCGGTGCCCACGTCGGCCTGGCTCACCACGCGAATCTCCACCGGATAGTTGATCGGATTCGTCTGCAGCTGGCGATAGTCGCAGCGCACTCCGGGCAGCCTGGCGGACAGCACCGGTTGCACCTGGGCGACGAAGTCGGGGGTGATCTCCTTGTCGGTAAGCTGCACCAGGACCTGCGCGTAGTTGAGCTGCTTGGGCTGCGGCGACACCGAGAACCAGAAGCGCGGGCTGCCGCCTCCCACCCACGTGGTCACGTAGCGCAGGATGTGCGACGGAGAGCCGTCCTTCTCTGGATGCTTCTTGCCCCACTCGTCGGCCTGCTCGTGGATGATCTGTTCCACCTGCTGCGCCGCCTGGTTGGTGGCGTCGAAGTTGGCGTCGTTGGGCAGCCAGACATCGATGTACGACCAGTACTGCACGTCGTCGGGGAAGAACGAGGTCTTCAACTGCGAAAAGAGAAATCCGCCCAACACCAGGAAAGCCAGCGATCCGATGGCCACTTTCCAGCGATGCTCGATGGCGAACTTGGCCACCGCCGCATACCTGCCCGTGAAGCCCGTGGTCCGGCGCTCTTCGATGGAGGCTTCCGGCTTCTTGTCCGGCCGCAGGAGGTAATAGCCCAGCAACGGGATGAAGGTCATCGACGCCAGCCGGGAACAGACCAGCGCGGTGGTCATTACGACCGGCAGGCTGTAGATGAATTCGCCGGTGGTGCCGGTGATCATCAGGAAGGGAAGATAGGCGACGATGTTGGTGATCGTCGCATACATGATCGCGGTGGCGATCTTGGTCGGGCCCAGCCAGGGCGCGATGATCCGCGGCTGCCCCTCGGCCAGCATTCGTTTGATGGAATCGCCGGCCACCACGGGATCGTCCACCAGTAGTCCCAGAGCGATGATCAGCGATGCCACCGACACCTGCTGGATGTCGATGCCCAGCACGTAGATGACGCCGAACGTCATGGCGAGCGTGATCGGAATCGAGATCGCCATCAGCACCGCCGAGCGCCACTCCCAGAAGCCGATCAGCGAAACGATGACCACCAGTCCGATAGCTTCATAGAGCGCATCCATGAACAGATCGATCTGCTCTTTCACCTGCACCGGCTGGCTGGAGGTGGGAACGATCACCAGATCGTCAGGCAGGTAGTGCCGGATGCCGTCCAGCTTCTCTTGCACGTGGCGTCCGAAGAGATCGATTTGCTGGCCGGAGCGCATGTTGATTCCGAGCGAAATCGCGCGGCTGCGGATCCACTGTCCGCTGAGGATCGCGCCAGGTCAGATAGTTGAGGAACGTGGGAGGGCTCTGATAGGTCCGCGAGATGTCGACCAGGTCGCGCAGGTAGACAGGACTGTTCGACGAGGAAACCCCGATGATGACATTGCCGATGGCCGGCGCATCAGGAAACAGGCCAGAGGGATTGATTAACAGGTCCTGCGGCCCGACTTCGAGCGAACCGGCCGGCAGGGTGATGTTTTGCGCGTTGAGAATGTCTTTCAGCTTCGACGGGTCATAACCGTACTGCGCCAGACGTTGCTGGGAGTAGTCGAGATAAATCTGCTCCTGCAGCACGCCCGACCGGCTCACGGTTGAGGTCTCCGGCACGCCCTGCAGCGTGCGCTGGATCAGCTCGGTGTAGTTGTCGAGCTGGCGATAGGAGTACTTTGCACCGGCGACTTTGGCGAGTTCCGTCTCCGTGTTGGCCGGATCGCGGATAATCGCAGGCGACCACGCATCCGGATACAGCTCGGAGCGATGCAGGTTGTTCTTGATCAACTGCTCGCCGCGCCGGCGAATGGTTTCGTCGTCAAAGCTGGTGCTGGCGTCGAGGCCCACATAGCCGGGTCCATCGAAGAAATGGAGATCTTTCAGCGTGCCGTTGCGGCGGGCGATTTCAGCGATGCTCTCGAAATTGCTTCGCACAGGCCCAGCCGCCACCGAAAGCGGAAAGGCATAGATGACGCTGACCCGCGGCTGCGGCGCATTCTTGGCCAGTTCGGCGCGAGTTCCTTCGATGGCCTTGCGAATGCGCAATCGCCCGCAGCGCTACCTCGGTCGGCGTTACGTTGGGGCTGGCAACGGTGAGCATCAGCGCTGCGGTGTCGCCGAAGTTGCTGTTGAACTGGATGGGCCCGGCCCCGCGCGGCAGTTGAGCATTGAGCTGGTTCAGCTTGAGGTTGATGTCGCTGAACTCTTTCTGCTTGTCCTTCACGTTGTCATCGAGCTGGATATACACCACCGAGAGCCCGGGAAAGCTCATGGAGCGGATGCCGAAGTTGGACGGGCTGGGCGGGCGGATGGTCGTGTTCTGCGCGACGGCCTGCTCGATGGGACGGGTGATCAGTTGCTCGACCTGCTCCGTAGTGGCGCCGGGCCACTGGCATTGGGCCGAGGCCACGCGCACCGGGATGTCCGGGTCCTTGCGCTTGGGCATGTTGTGATACCCGTACCAGCCCCAAACGAAGGTCGCGATCAGCAAAATGAGCGAGACCTGCCGGTGCTCGGTGAAGAACCGGGCCACGTTGTGGGTGGTGGCGATGATCTCGGCGTCGGACTTGTGATGAGTTGCCATTATGCTTGTGCCTGGACTTAAGGAATCACCCGCACCTGGTCGCCATTCTTGATCATGTTTGTGCCCGAGGTTACGACCCGGTCTTTCAGGTTCACCCCGCTCAAGACCGCGATCATATTTCCGTAGGTGTCGCCCAGCGACACGTCCTGGGTGTGTACCTTGACGGTGTCTCCCGTGCCTTCAGTCACGTACACCGCAAAGCCATTCGGGTTGGCCGGGCTGCGCACCACGGCGGTCAGCGGAATGACCGTTACTTTGCCGATCGGCTGTCCTGCCCCGATCGTAATGGAGGCGATCATTCCCGCCTTCAGCAGGTTCTTGGGATTATCAATTCTGACTTCCACGGAATAGACGCGGCTCTTGGCATCGGCCGCGGCCGAGATGGAGGTCACATGTCCTGAGAACGGGTCCGGGAGAGCTTCGGTGGTCACGCGTCTGCGGACTTCCGAGTTTGACCCGGGCGATGGCCGTATCCGGAACGCCGAACACCGCCTTCACGGAGCGCGTGTCGGCGAGGGTGAAGCCGATGGTTGCCGCGCTGACCAACAGTGCCGACATCAACATTCCGTTTCAGCACCCATGAGTCGAATGGCGCCTTCAGTTGACAGTAGTCGAGCGCAATCTGCGCCTCGGTGACCTGAGCCTTGGCTGCGTCTACCGCAGCCGCCGTACTTTCGTTCTGAGCATTGGTGTCGTCGTAATCCGGCTTGGTAGCCGCCCCTACAGCGTAGAGCGCAGACATACGCCCGAAGGACAGTTTGGCCCGCTCATGCTCGGCCTGCGCTTTGTCCAGTTGCGCTTTGGCCTGTGCAAGCTTCTGCTGGAAGTCATCCTGCTGTACGGTGGCGAGGACGGTGCCCTTGGTGACGTAGTCTCCCTGGTCGATGTTGCGTACGTGACCATCGGCGTCGCGCACCTGGCGGATGCTCACCAGATATCCGTTCGACTTGAACGCAAGGTCCACCTGCTGGTAAGGCTGGATATTGGCGGAATAGGTATTGCCGACACCGGTATCGATGGTTTGCACCTCGGCCGTGCGCACCGGCGCCAGTGGCGCAGCATCAGACGTTGGCTTTGCTGCAACCGATCAACGTGACTGCTGCCGACATCGCAGCCACGAACAACAGGCAACGTCCGCCCCGCCTCGCTTGCCGTGATTCTGTCCATGGATCTCACTCCTCGCCGATGGCCTTCTGAAAGTTCGCCTTGGCCGTCCAGAAGGAAGCCATGGCTTCGTTGTAATCGGCGTTAGCGGCTTCGACCGCCGACTGCTGCTGCAAAACGTCGCGCAGCAACGCAGTCTTCTGTCCGTACTTGGTCCGTCACCTCGCGCAGCTTCTCGGTCGAGGCCTCCTTCTTGGCGGTCGCCACCTCCACCGCAATGCGGGCCTCATGCAGAGAGCGGAACTGGTTGTCCACATTGATCAAAACCTGCGCCTTGGTGTCGTCCAAGCCGAGCTTGCTTTGTTCGACCGTCGATCGTCTTTTCGTTGACGTCGTGCTTGCGGCGACCCCAGTCGAACGGCTCCCAGTTGAATTCAATGCCAAGCCCCATAACGTTGGTGGGAACAAAATTTACGCCAAAGGGGGAGAGATAGTGGAACGATAGTCCCATGTCAGGCAAGTATTGCGACTTGGCTTCACGTCTGGCATTGTCCGCCTGCCTGACCGTGATCTCGGCTTCTTTCACCTTGGGATTCTGCGCCAGTGCCGTGGCCTGAGCCGTGGGGAGGTTGTCTTCAACGGGCGACAGCGTGGTTACGTTGACCGCGCGAAATGGAGTATTGATGTCTCGGCCGAGCAGGTTGTTGAGATTTTCTTTTGCCGAGGCAAGCTTGTCCTGGTACTGCAGCAGTTTGTATTGCTCATCCGCGAGTTTGGCCTTCACCTCAAGGATGCTGGATTTCAGCGCGACTTGTTCAGCGACATACTGGGTGGTAATGCGGTCCAGTTCCTCGTATTGCTTGATGCTGGCCTGGCAGGCTTCAATCGCGTTCTGGATTTCGACAATCGAGTAGTAAGCTTGGCGGACATCGTCAACAATCGAAATCCGCTCCTCGCGCACCTTCTGCGCCGCCTGCTCCACCGATAATTGCTGTCCGTGAATATGCAGGTTGATCTTGTACAAGGTCAGCAGCGGCTGGGAAGCTGTGGCAAAGACATAGGCCGTTGGCTTGCTGGGAGTAGAAATGTTCGTATTGGTGGCGGGAATTGGGCCTATTCCCGGATAGGTGCCGAACTGGCCGGCTTCCACCGTGAAGGCTGATGGGCTCCAGCAGCTGCGAAGCAAAGATATAGGTGTTGAAAGCGGGCAGGCGCCTGGTCTTTTCCGCGTCGCAGCTTCTCTTTGGACTTATCGAGGTCGAGAGACACGATCTTCAGGTTGCGATTGTTGGCCACCGCCATTTGAACGGCTTGATCCACTTCGAGGGCGGCCACAGAGCTTTCGGCTTCCTGTGCCGATGCCCTCGCACCGTTCACGCTGATCGCTAACAGGAGCACGCACCCCAGCCGGGCGATGCCTCTTAGCGTTAGCCAATCGATCACTTCCATACAGACCTCTCCGGTCGCACGGCAAATCGACGCCTAGTGATGTGATATTCGACACGGCAGCATATCAGACAGACTGCTTGCCGAAAATGATTAGATTTTGCGAGGGGGTGGAAGGCCGACATTATAAGGGCTTCCGATAGCGACGCATGAGTCCGGGCTGTCCTCCGGGAGGCCATTCGCTCATTTCAGATCCTTCCCCGTGGTGGTCAGCACCAGCTTGCCGTGTTTCACCCCGCCCATAGCCAGCATATGATTGGCCAGATGTTTGACCTCGCCGCTTCGGCCCCTCATGATGACGACCTCCAGGCAGTTGTCTTCGTCAAGGTGAACATGAGTGGCCGCCATCACATTTCCGTGGGAGTGGTGCTGAATTTCGTTCAGCTTATCCGACAGCTTGGGACGGTGGTGGTCGTAGATCATCGAGAGCGTGGCTACGACCGGCTTGTTCTTGTCTACGGCCTCTGAGACCAAGCTTTCACGTATCAAATCGCGTATCGCCTCGGATCGATTCTTGTAACCGCGCTTGGCGATCACACGATCAAACTGGTCGAGCAAGTCTGTTTCGATCGAAACTCCGGTTCTCGTCAATTGGGGCATTTGGAAGTCATTCTCCCGACATCAGACTGTGCCACTTTACCGCACCGCTCTTACCTGGCACGAGAAGCCCCCCACTTTTATGCCGAGGCGGACGGCAGGGAATCGATTGATTACATGAGTGGCACGATTACAATAATCGTGTTACGAATCCAGACTGCGGGGTCGATACGTAATCAAAAGGCGGAGAAGGTGATGGAGACTTCGAACCGGCCGGCCCTCGTAACATGTTTGCGAACCACACTCTGGTCGCTGTGGCTGCTGCTGATTTTGTGTTACCACTTGCCGGCAGCCGTCGATACTGGCCGGGTTGAAGGGAAAGTTCTGGATCCTCAAGGCGCCACCGTTAGCGGGGCGCAAGTGACTCTCAGCAATGCTGCCGGAGATGTGATTCGCCAAGCGACGAGCGACGCCCAAGGGCATTTTGTTCTCGACGGCATTGATTCAGGCCAATACCAGTTGACCGTGGAGTCTCCGTCTTTCTTGACGCTGGTTTCGAATGTGTCGGTAGCCTCTGGCCAGCCCTCGAACATCGACCTCCAATTTCAGCAGATTGCATCGTCCGTACAAGCCGTTACCGTGGTGGCTTCGGAGCCGTCGATTCTAACTCCCGATCCTGCGCAAAGCATCATCATCCACGACCAGGTGCTGGACGCCAATCCCGGCAGGCCGGGGGCCCCGATTTCCATCCCCGGGATTCCTATCGAAACCGCATCGGGGGGAATCAAGGCTCCGCAGTATTTCGCCCCGGGTGTTGCCGGCGATCACGGTGAGCCGATCGGACAGTTCTTTCAGATCGGTAACTATCTCTATCCCAATAACCTGCCTGCCAATGCGCATGGAAATGGCTACTCCGATCCGAATTCGCTGATCCCATTAACGATTGAAGGAGTGACCGTCGACGGGGGTGCTTTCAATGTGCGGGAAGGGAACAACGCTGTCGATTTGGCCGCCACGTACACTCCCCGGCAGCGGCTCAACAGTTTTTTCCAGCTTACGGGGGACTACCGCGACGCGGACGTGATTGGGGGATGGAGTCCTACTAACCCACAGACCAACGCGTGGATTGCGGGTGAGGTTGCTTTCGGCAACGGATTTCTTGAGCGATTGGAGCACCGCCAACAGTACAAGTTAAACGGGCTTCGTCAATTCAACCTGGGTCGCCACGAGCTGACCCTGTTCGCCACCGGGTACTACGGGTTTTCCTACATTCCGGGGCTGATACCGATTGGTGTGCCGGTTCCCGGCGACACCATCGACAGCCGGCAGGTCGACCACACACACAACTTCCTTGGAGTTGTGACCGACAATTGGAAACTCAGCCAGCAGCGGCAAATATCGTTCTCCGGATTCTTTCGCAACTACGCTCTCACGCTGCGGTCCAATTTCGGCGACGGTTTGATTCAGCAAAGCGAGTCGCGAAACGTATTTGGCGGCAATGTCACTTATGTTCAGAGTGTTCGATCATGGGTGGCTCTCATGGCGGGACTGGACTTTCGCCGCGATGCGCCACGCAACCTCGATCTGAAGCACATCGACGACAACGGCATCTTCCAGCCTGTGACCAGCAATGATCTGACCCTGTCGTTCGTTGAGCCGTTTGTTTCCCTTGACGGCACCGTGGGTAGGCATCTGCACTTCAACCTGGGCGTTCGCCAGGAAGAAGTCTGGATGGACAATCAGGACCTGATCAACGCCCAGAATTCATTCAAAATGCTGGCGACCTTGACCCTTCCCAAGGGAACGATCACGCTCCTTCCTCCCGACAATCCGTACCTTCCACAAGTGTCCTTTAGCTACGGAGAAGCATTCCATACGGAAGACCCGCGAATCGGCACCGGCACCGGTGAGCCAACGCTGCTGGCTCCATCGCGCGCCTACCAACTGGTGTTCTCCAAGGTGCTCAAGCAAACTCAGTTTTACGTAACCCTAAAACGAGTATCGAACTCTCAGGAGCTCGCGAAAATCGACGCCGACACGGGCCTGCAGGAAATCGTCGGCCCTTCCATTAACAAGGTCCTGGCCGTGTCCTTGCAGAGGAACTTTTCGCGCGGCGCGATTTACCTCTCATATGCTCAGGCGGATGCCAGAGACAGCCAGACGGGCGAGCCGATTCCGGAGGCGCCCCGAACGATTTGGGATGCGGTCGGCTCTTATAACAAGTTGCCACTTCGTCTGCGGGCTCGTGGGGAGTTCGAGTTCGTGAAGGCCAAGCCCTTGGGCGACGGTTTCGTGGGCATGCCGGTTACTGAGATTCGCGGGGCGGTGCTGAGGCCGTTCCTGGAGGACCGCATGTCGATCGCAGCCAACTTCATGATCGCTAAGGGGTACACGGGGCAGACGACGGAAACGCTATCTTATCCACCTGGAACCGAACCCAATGAACGGGTTGTTGGTGTGCCGTTAAAATCCTACGTATCTTTAAGTTGGACTTACTACTTCAAGAAATAAATCAGGTAGTCCACGGTGGGGCTGGTCATGAAGGACCTGCAACCTGGGTCAGGGCAGCTTCCACTGGGATGGCGACGCGAATTTCGGTGCCGCAATCCCGCTTGGACAATATCGCCAATGATCCATTCACCGAGTGGACGCGTTCCCGCATGCTGATGAGACCGAGCCCGGTGGCGTTCTGTGCCGCACGAACGTCGAAGCCGATGCCGGTGTCGCGGACGGTGAGGTAAACCTTTCCCGAGGAACCCCAAAGTTCGACTGCAAATGATATCGAACCGCTGTGTTTCACGGCGTTACTCAAGGTCTCCTGCAGGACTCGAAACAAACACAGAGATACCGCCTGCGGCAGAGCGGTGGGCACATCATGATGCGCGAAGTCAATTTCCACGCTGTTGCTGGGATGCGAACTCAGTACACAGGCCTTCCACCGCGGAAACCAGACCCAGATAATCGAGTTGCGACGAGTGCAGCTTATGGGAAATAGCGTGGATGCCGTTGGCTATGTCCGTTGTCCGCTCGCTTACGTCTCGCAAGCGTTCCAGGAGTTGCTCTTGCGAGAGCGGAAGATGCCGCTTCAAGGCTCCTATCTTGACTCCCAGCAGGGCCAGCCGCTGGTTGATGTCGTCATGCAGGTCTCGTGCGATTCGCCTACGCTCCTGCTCCTGGGCTTCGATCAGCCGACGGCTCAGATTGTGAAGCATCTCCTCGGCAAGCCTGTGGTCCGTCACGTCCAGGCAGGAGCCCAGATACCCGGCAAAAGAATTGTCCGCGTTGAACCTGGGAACGCCCATGTCGACGATCCAGCGGTACTCGCCATCGTAGCGGCGCAATCGAAACTCCATGCGGAAGCGTTCACGCAGAGTCGAAGGCATCCACATAGAGTTGGTGGCACCTCGCACGTCGGCAGGATGAACGGAATCCACCCAGCCATTCTCCCAGTTCTTCAGCGAGTGACCGCCCGGTGAAGTCGAGCCAGTTCTGGTTGAAGTAGGTGGCCAGCATGTCGGGGTCGGCCATCCACATCAGGACAGGTGTTGTATCGGCCATGCTGCGGAATCGCGCTTCGCTCTCGCGCAAGGCCGCCTCGGTCTCCTTAAGCGTTGTAATGTCCTTGCGGGATACCACGACTCCGCCCTCCATAGTGTCCAGAGGAGTCGCAGTCAGCAGGTACCAGCTTTGCCTGGTGGCCAGACTGGACTAGCGTACTCGCGCAAGAAGAGCGGGAGCGAACGGTCCTGTACTGCCTTGATACCGGCAATTACCTCCCGTACTCGGCCGAGGTGGCGGTCACCGTCTGGCAGGCAGCAAGATAATTAGCGCCGGGACCGAGACCATCGGGTGAGCCCGGATTTTCCAGCCCGAACCGCGTCCACGCCTCGTTGACGGCCACGATGCAGCCGTTCTTGTCGAGTACGGCAATGTCGTTGTCGAGCGACGACAGGATGGCACTTTGCAACGCTTCAGTGGACTTCAACCTCGCCAATCAGTTCACGATTGTCCAGATATTCTTTGATGACGATCGACATCGCGAAAAAGAAGGCAAAAACCAATACCACGATCATTCGCCACTGCGGTGAAATCCCGGCGCAGGTTCGAACTGAAACAACTCCGCGAGAGCCGATCAGCAAGATCACACCGACCACGACCATGGCGAGCAGCGGAGTGTACTTGGCATCGCTGGTGTCAGGGCGAGTCTTCCTGTGATCGGTTTGGGAGTGCAGCTGACGGGCCCTCAGCAGCGCCCACACGAACCAGCAGCGCGACGCCAGCAGACCCAGACCATAAAGGGTCTCGCCGTGATACGAGTTCGAGTCGATGTCAAGGTTTGCGAACCAGGAGCATAGCGGCGTAGAGGCCTGAGGCAATGAACAGGTGACCGTAAATGGTCTTCCATGGACTTTGAGTGCGGAACAGCAGAACACCAAGGGCCACGATCCAGGCCAGAGATTCGACAAGGTAGAGCCGGTCATATCGAACATCGTAGATGGCGCTGTTATGAAACGGAACCTGATACGGAAATACCAGGTACGCGTAGAGAAAAACCCAAAAGAACAGCAAGAGGAAGAAATTCAGCGTGGTGCGATACAACTTCTGGTTCGACTGGTTCAGATGCGGGCGGGTGGCCAAGGCGGCCATGAAAGGCACGACGTGGAGAAATAACGCCGCGTCCGCGATCGACGCATCGGGAATGTCTTGCCCGCGGATGGTTGGGTAATATACCCAGAGCCACGCGTCCACGGCCCACAAGCCCAAACCCGACGGCCAGCAACGCCCAGAAGGCCCGACTCCCTTGGGTCTTCTCCACTGCGTTCAGGGTGGCGAAACCGGTACAGAGCAGAAGCAGGACAAAGACAATCAGGCTGTTGTAAGCATCGAAGGCAGTCCCGCTGCAGGGTGTGCGACAGCACTGCGCGCGAGCAGCAGAAGCACAGCAGCAATACCCGGCCAGAGGTATAGGTCGGAAGCCGACAGGGCGATCTTGGGCTATGTCCATGAGAGTCCGGGGGTCGGCTGGGCGTGTGCAGACCAATACAACATAAGCATAACCGGAGAGCAACCCTGCGAGGCACGGCAAAAATGCGCGACGTGAGGCCAGAATAGATTACAAGTGTGAAAGAAACGACGGTGCCGGGGTATCGCTGCTGCGCTGGTTGTGCAACGCCCCGGCAGTTCGCCAATCCACCGCAGGATTCCCCGATTGCCGTAACCGGGTTTCCCCGAGTACCAATACAGTATTTCCCCGTCTGTGGACAGCCGACCGTATTCCAACTACAATCGTAGGTTGAATGTTTTGTGCTATATTCTGCAACCCGGGGCGCGGATACGCGGCATGAAACAGAGAAAGTCGCGTGCGACTGCTCTGGAGAAGGCCGCATAGCGGCGGGTCGTCTCCACGCATCGTGAAACGGAAATACTTCGCGTCTCGTTTCCGAGATCTGGACCTCGCCGGTATGGCGACCACAACAAGTCCGTTGCTAATCCGCAGACAGATACGTGTGCGCGGCATCGTGCAGGGTGTAGGGTTCCGGCCATTCGTCTACAACCTCGCACGTGAACTCGGGCTGAGCGGATACGTTTTCAATTCCTCCGCCGGCGTGAGGATTGAGATTGAGGGCGCCGACGAGAGCATCCAGAAATTTCTGGACACGCTGCAGCACCGGCCACCGCCGCTGGCGTTGATCGCAGAAATCACCGTGGCCGAGCTCGAACCGCTTGGCGACGACGACTTCGTAATTCGAGCAAAGCCACTCGGAAGCGGGCGAGTTCGTCCTGGTGTCGCCCGATGTGGCGACGTGCGACGAGTGCTGGCGCGACTTCGGCGATCCCCAGGAACCGCCGCTTTGGATATCCCTTTACCAACTGCACCAATTGCGGACCGCGCTACACCATCATTCAAGACATTCCCTACGATCGCCCGATGACGACCATGTCGTCGTTTCGCATGTGCGAGCTTTGCCAGGCGGAATACGAAGACCCGACCAATCGCCGCTTCCATGCGCAGCCAAATGCCTGTCCGGTGTGCGGCCCGGCTTTGGCGATCGCGGAATCCGGAGCGTCATTTCCGGAAGATCTGTCCTACAACGCCGCGGAGTCTCGCCGCGATCATCCGGCAGGCGCGCGAGCTGCTGCGCGAAGGCAAGATCGTAGCGGTGAAGGGACTGGGCGGTTTCCTGCTGGCCTGCGATGCGCAGAACGATGCCAGCGTAAAGCTGTTGCGCGACTCGCAAACGCCGCAGCGACAAGCCCTTCGCGCTGATGGCGCGCGACTTGGCCGCTGTCGAAGAGTTTCTGCGTTGTTTCGGACGCAGAGCGCACCGCACTGCTGAGCCCGCGACGGCCGATTGTCGTGCTGCGCCGCCGCCCGGACGCAGACATTTCCCCCGCCGTCGCTCCGGGAAATAACACCATTGGCGTCATGCTGCCGTACACGCCGCTCCATTACCTGTTGTTTAGCGACTCCCCGGACGATCCGCCGCAGTTCACGGCGTTGGTAATGACCAGCGGCAACATCAGCGAGGAGCCTATTGTCACCTCAAATCAAGAAGCCTGGGAGCGCTTGCAGTCCGGTAGCCGATTGGTTTGTGTTTCACAATCGCGACATCTACATGCGCACCGATGATTCCGTGGTGCGCACGTTCGAGGGACGCGAGCGCGTGCTTCGGCGTTCGCGCGGATACGTGCCGCATCCTGTGGACTTGGGCGTGCTCGCTGAGCGAGATCCTGGCCTGCGGCGCTGAGCTGAAGAATACGTTTTGCCTGACCAAGGGCACCTACGCGATCCTGAGTCAACACATCGGCGATCTGGAGAACTACGAGACGCTGGTGTTCTTCGAGGAAACGCTGGCCAACCTGAAGAAGCTATTTCGGGTTGAACCGCGAGCGGTGGCTTACGATCTGCATCCCAACTACATGAGCTCGCGTTTCGCCCTGAAATTGCCGCTCGAGCAAAAAGTCGGGGTGCAGCATCATCACGCGCACATCGCCAGTTGCATGGCGGAGAACCATCTGCGCGGCAAGGTGATCGGCGTCGCGTTCGATGGGACCGGTTACGGTACCGATGCGAAAGATCTGGGGCGGGGAATTCCTGGTCGCCGACTTCGCGGGATTCGAGCGGCGGGCCCATTTGCGTTATGTACCCATGGTGGGTGGCGATGCGGCGGTACGGCAGCCCTGGCGCATGGCGCTCAGTTATCTGCGCGACACGTTTGGTGCGAAGTCTCTGTTGCCGGGCTTGCCATTCCTGCAAAGCGATTCCGGAAAAGCAAGTCGACCTGGTAGACGCCATGCTCTCGCGCGGCATCAACAGTGTTGAGACCTCTTCCTGCGGCCGTTTGTTCGATGCGGTTGCTTCCCTCATTAACTTGCGACAGGAGGTCAACTTCGAAGGGCAAGCGGCGATCGAACTGGAAATGATTGCGCAAGCGAACATCGAACAGCGGTATCCTTTCCATGTGGATGAGGGTGATCCGGCGCAGGTGGACATGCGGCCCATGATCGAGAACATCGTGGAAGACCTTTCACGCTCGAAGCCGGCCGGCTACATAGCTGCGTGTTTCCACAACACCATCGCCGCTGCGATTGTGGAAGTTTGCCGCCGTATTCGTAAGCGTGACCAATTGAAGCGCGTTTGCCTCAGCGGAGGTACGTTCCAGAACATGTACCTGCTGCGCCGCGCCGTCGAAGGGTTGCGGCGCGACGGGTTCGAAGTTTATCTGCACAGCTCTGGTTCCTCCGAACGATGGAGGAATATCCTTAGGCCAGGCAGTTATCGCGAACGAAATTTTGCGAAGAGGAGACTGACATGTGTTTGGCGATTCCCGGCAAGGTAGTCGAAGCTTTCGACCAGGGAGGTATGCGCATGGCCAAGGTCCAGTTTGGCGGAATCGTGCGCGAGGCCTGCCTGGAGTACGTTCCGGAGACACAGGTCGGCGACTACGTCCTGGTCCACGTGGGCTTCGCCATCAGCAGGGTCGATGAGGAAGAGGCGCACCGCACTTACCAACTGCTCGAAGAATTGGACCAACTGACGGAACTCGATGCGCCGGTCGTGGATGAGGTCGGAGATGGGAGACGCAAGCAATGAAGTACCTGGATGAATATCGTGATGGACGGCTGGCCGGCAAGATCGTCGAGGAAATTCACCGCATCCAGACCAAGCCGTGGGTGATTATGGAAGTTTGCGGCGGCCAGACGCATTCCATCGTGAAGCATGGAATCGACTACCTGCTGCCGCAGGACATTGAGCTGGTGCATGGCCCCGGCTGCCCGGTTTGCGTGACGCCGTTGGAAATGATCGACAAAGCGCACGCCATTGCGAAGCGTCCCGACGTGATTTTCTGTTCGTTCGGCGACATGCTGCGCGTGCCCGGGTCGGACGGCGATCTGTTTACCATCAAGTCGCAGGGCGGCGACGTTCGCGTGGTTTACTCGCCGCTGGATTGCCTGAAGATTGCGCGCGCTAATCCCGACAAGAAGGTCGTCTTCTTCGCCATTGGTTTCGAGACCACTGCGCCTGCGAACGCCATGCTGGTATGGCGAGCCCAGCAGGAAGGCGTGAAAAACGTTTCCATCCTGGTCTCCCATGTTCTGGTGCCGCCCGCGATCGCCGCCATCCTGCAATCGCCGCTGAACCGGGTGCAGGGATTCCTGGGACCGGGACACGTGTGCGCGGTCATGGGATATCGGGAATACGAACCGCTCAGCGCGCGCTTCAAGGTCCCGATTGTGATAACGGGGTTCGAGCCGCTGGATATTTTGCAAGGAACGCTGATGACAATCCGGCAGCTCGAGACGCGGGCGCGCCGAAGTGGAGAACGAATACTCGCGCATCCTCGACCGGGAAGGGAACAAGCCGGCGCAGAAGCTGGTCGCCAGTGTGTTTGAAATTGCCGATCGCAAGTGGCGAGGCGTCGGGACGATCCCGAAAAGCGGTTACAAACTGCGCTGGGAGTTCCGCGATCATGATGCGGAAAAGCTGTTCGACGTTAAGGAGATCGACACGCTCGAGCCCGAGGTCTGCATCAGCGGGCAAATCCTGAAGGGCATCAAGAAGCCGCACGATTGTCCGGCCTTCGGCACGGAGTGCAACCCGCAACATCCGTTGGGTGCGACCATGGTTTCAGCCGAAGGCGCCTGCGCTGCCTATTACGCCTATGGCAGGCACCTGAGGAGAGACAAGGACGACGTCAAGCTGACGGCGATTTCCACCGGAGGAGCCGCATGACGCATCCTGGCACTTCCGCGCAGCGACACGTCGCAACCGTCGTTGCAGCCCGATCCCTGGCGCGAGAAAGTCATGCACAAGTGCCGGGAATCGGTGGAAGTTAAGCAGAAGTTTTTCGAGCACTACGCCGGCGCCATCGGCGAGCTAAGCCAAAAGATGGCGGAACGATTTCGCGAGGGACATCAGCTTTGGGTGATGGGCAACGGCGGCAGCGCGTGTGACGCGCAGCACGTCGCGGTCGAGTTCATCCATCCCATCATTGAAAAGCGGCGTGCCCTGCCTGCGCTTGATCTGGTCAGCCAGATACCGGTAGTTGACGGCTATTTCCAACGACAAGGATTTTGCGCGGATATTCGTGGACCAGATCGACCTGTGGGGCAAGCCGGGCGATATGGCGCTGGCCATTTCCACCAGCGGCAGCTCGCCAAACCTGATCTACGCATTGGAGGCCGCCCGGCGCAAGAACATGCTGACCATCGGCTTTTCCGGCAAGGATGGCGGGCGCATGACGGATGCGTGCGACTACTGCTTCATCGTGCCCAGCTTCAGCATTCATCGCATTCAGGAATCGCACGTCGCACTGCTGCACATCCTGTGGGACCTGACGCATGTGGCGATGGGCGAAGAAGACGTGATCTAACCAGCTACTTCGAGGTGTTATGAGCGAAGTCGTATCCCCAATTTTCGGTTCCTGTCCGCTGCCGATCTTCGAGCACAAACAGATCGTGCTCGGCCACGGCAGTGGCGGCAAGCTGACGGCGGAGCTGATCGACAAGGTCTTCCGGCCCGCGTTCGCCAACCCGATTCTCGACAAGCTTGACGACCAGGCCGTGGTCCAGGTGAATGGCTCCAGGCTGGCGTTCACCACGGACTCGTTCGTGGTCACGCCCATTTTCTTTCCCGGTGGAGATATTGGACGACTGGCGGTCAACGGCACGGTGAACGATCTGGCCATGAGCGGCGCCCGTCCGCTGTATCTGGCCGCGGCTTTCATCCTGGAAGAAGGGCTTGCAGCCGACGATCTTCGCCGCGTCGTGGAATCGATGCGTGACGCGGCGAACGAAGCTGGCGTGCTGCTGGTGACCGGCGATACCAAGGTCGTCAATCGCGGCAAGGGCGACCAGATATTCATTACGACGACGGGGCTTGGCGTGATCGACAGCCCGGTGGAGATCTCGGCCGATCGCGCGCGTCCGGGCGACAAGATCATCGTCAGCGGATTCATCGGCGATCACGGCATGGCGATCATGTCGCAACGGGAGAACCTGGAGTTCGAAGGCGCCATCGAAAGCGACTGCGCACCGTTGCACGGGCTGGTCAGTGCGATGCTGGAGGTGACTGGCAGCGACGGACTGTCCGACTATTCACTGCCTGCGCGATCCAACTCGCGGTGGTGTGGCCACCACGTTGAATGAGATTGCCGGCCGGTCGCAGGTCGGAATGCTGCTGCAAGAACGCGATATTCCGGTGCGCGAAACGGTCAAGGGCGCTTGCGAAATCCTGGGACTCGATCCGCTCTATGTGGCCAATGAAGGCAAGCTGATCGCGATCGTGGCCGCTGAAGCAGCGGATGAAATTGTCCAGCGCATGCGTCAGCACCCGCTGGGCGGTGCAGCTGTCGTGATCGGAGAGGTCGTTGCCGATCATGCCGGCATGGTGCTGATGAAGACCGAGATCGGCGGGACGCGCGTCCTGGATGTCATGTTTGGGGAGCAACTCCCGAGAATTTGTTAGGGGGCAACCTGCCGCTGAGCGTGGTGTTCACATGTACCTCGGAGATGGTAAGGTGCTGGAAATCCGCCACTCCCCGATGTTCGGGGTAGCTGGACACAGATAGCTGAGAACGTTTGGAGAGCGGATAACGGGGATGGCAGAGAAACGGGAGTTCCACGCGCGCACGGAACGTATCGAGGAACTGGTCAATAAACTCGAGCGAGCCAGCGATCCGGAACTGCACACGGCGGCGATCGAGCTTGTTCAGTCCGTGATGGAACTGCATGGGGCTGCTCTCGAACGCTTGCTGGACATCGTCTCCCAAAGCAACGAGGGCGAGAGCGTCACCGGGCAAGTTTCGTGGCGGACGACCTGGTGGCGAGCGTGCTGCTTCTGCACGGTCTGCATCCCGAGGAGATGGAGACCAGGGTGCTTCGGGCGCTGGACAAGGTGCGTCCGTTCCTGCACTCCAATGGTGGAGATGTTGAACTGGTCAGTATCGCGGATGGGGTGGTGAAGCTGCGCGTGCAGAAAGAGGGCGGTGGATGTGCCTCAACTGCTGCGACCATGAAGAGCGCCGTGGAGGATGCGGTGACCGAAGTTGCTCCCGACGCGGCGCAAATCATGGCGGAGGTCGTGCAACAGCCCAGCTTCGTCAAAGCTGGTGGTAATTACCTGAACACTGGCAGCAAGGGAGAACCGTTATCGCGCGCCAACATACGACGCCGGATAGTCCGTCGCACACACCGAGAGTTCATAAGGGAGAGGAATGGAGCCTTACTAAGCGAGAGCCGGGCCGCAAAAGCGAGGGCCGGTCCTCGCGAGACTCTACAGGGATTAGCGCGGACGAGCGCAGGCCGATTGACCCGCGGATGCCGAATTTTCCGCCCGCGTAAAATCGACGCACGAAAGGAAACGGAATGAGCGATGCTCCGGGGAATGAGGGCGAGCGCCAGAATGCCTTCGCGACGTTGCGCAAGTTTACCCGCAAGCGCACCCCAGCCGAGCGGTGTGAGTTGTGCAGCGCCGAGGTCGCAGCCGAACATGCGCACCTGCTGGAACCGGCGACGCGGCAAATTCTGTGTGCCTGCGAACCGTGCGCCATTCTGTTCAGCGGTCAGGCCGACGGCCGCTATCGGCGGATTCCGAGACGCGCCCTGTTGCTGAACGGATTTCGACATCTCGGATGCGCAGTGGGAATCGCTGATGATCCCCATCAACCTCGCCTTCTTCTATCGTGATGCTGCCTCGGACAAAATGGTGGCGATGTATCCCAGCCCGGCCGGTGCAACCGAATCATTGCTGAGTCTGGAGTCATGGGGCGACATTGCGGCGCAAAGCCGCGCCGCTGCAAGCCATGGAGCCTGACGTGGAAGCGCTTCTGATCAACCGTGTGGGGCCAGCACGAGAATACTTCCTGGCCCCGATTGATGAGTGTTATCGTCTGGTCGGCCTGATTCGCACTGCACTGGCGAGGCCTGTCTGGCGGAGCTGAGGTGTGGAAAGAGATACAGAGCTTCTTTCGGTAATCTGAAGAACAGGTGCGGCAACAATACGGAGACGATGCATGCCTGAGCTGAGCTTCCGGATCGAGGGTGCGGAAGCGGTTCCATACGCCGCGGTACCGCTGCTGGCCTTGAAGCTTCGCATCGCCAACCTGCCCGCCGATGAGGCGGTGCATAGCCTGAGCCTGCGATGCCAGGTGCAGATCGAGCCGACGCGTCGCGGCTACGCGGCGCCGGAGAAAGAAAAGCTGCATGACTTGTTCGGCGAACCGGAACGCTGGGGCAGGACGGTTCGCTCGCTGCTGTGGATGAATACCAGCGTCTCCGTGCCGGGCTTTACTGGCGCTACGATTGTCGATCTACAGTTGCCCTGCACGTTCGACTTCAATGTTGCCGCGACCAAATACTTTCACGGCCTGGAGTCGGGTGAGATACCGTTGTGCGTGCTTTTCAGCGGAACGCTTTTCTACAGCGACATCAACGATCAACTTCAGATGACTCAGATTCCCTGGGACCGCGAAGCCAACTATCGTCTTCCGCTGCAGATCTGGAAGCAGATGATGGACGAGCATTATCCCAACAGCGCGTGGTTGTGCCTGCAACGCGATGCCTTCGAGCGTCTTTACCGGTACAAGGTGCGGCATGGCATTCCCACGTGGGAGCAGCTTGTAGAAAGAGTCGTTCCTGACGAAGACCTCGCACCGTCGGCTGCCTCGGAAGATGAAGATGAGGTCAAGGCATGAACTTCGCTGCGGTAGAGAAGATCGCGAATGCCGTCTTGTATGAGGGATACATTCTCTATCCTTATCGGCCGTCGTCGACCAAGAACCGCCAGCGCTGGAACTTCGGGACTCTGTACCCGCGAGACTTTGCCGAGGCGCAGCGTCCCGCGGAGTCGTACCGGATGAGCAGCGAATGTCTCATCGCCGGGAGCGCGGATGCGAAGCTCGATGTGCGCGTGCGCTTCTTGCAGTTGGTGCAAAGACAGGATTCCAGCCTGCGGGACTGCCACCTGGGAAGAGGGTGTGGAGCGGTCGGCGGACCAGAATGATCTGCTCATTTCCGACCTGGTGCGGTCGCCTGCAAACTTCGAACTACGATTCGACTCCGGGACAGAGCGAGCGCACACGAGCGTCTCACAGGTCAGTTGGAAATCGGAGGCAGAATGCTGTGCAGGACGGGCTTTTCAAGTTGCATTTGGAGCTGACGAATCTGAGTGCCGTCGAAGATGCTGCCAGCTTGGAGCGCGAACGCATGCTGGCTTTTTCGTTCACGTCGGCGCACTTGCTTCTCGGCGTCACGGGCGGAGAGTTCGTCTCGCTGCTGGATCCGCCAGAACAGTTTCGTAGCCGCCGCCGCTGGATGCCAGAACAAAGGCGTGTTTCCCGTGCTGGTTGGGGAAGACGGTCAGCGTGACATGCTGCTGTGCTCTCCCATCATTCTCTACGACTATCCGCAGATCGCTCCCGAGAGTGCGGGCGACTTTTTTGACGGGACCGAGATGGACGAGATGCTGGCGCTGCGTGTGCTCACACTGACTGACGAAGAGAAGCAGGAGATGCGCCAGGGTGATGTTCGCGCGCGGGCCATTCTGGAACGCACCGAGACACTTCCGGCCGAGCATCTGATGAAAGTTCATGGCGCCATTCGCGGCATGCGACGAGTGCCCAATAACGAGGAAGAAACCATGAGCGACAACTGGGATCCTTTTCCGGAGCGGCCCGCGGTTGAGAGCGTCCGCGTTTTTGGCGTCGAGTTGAAGAAGGGAAATCGCGTCCGGCTGTGGCCGCAGAAGACCGCCGACATCATGGACATGGCGCTGCAAGGGCAGGTAGCGATCATCGAGGCCATCGAGCAAGACTACGATGACCAGATTCATTTTGCGGTCGTGCTGGAAGACGATCCCGGCAAAGACCTCGGAATGCTTCGTCAGCCCGGCCATCGATTCTTCTTCTCGCCGGAGGAGGTCGAACCGCTGGCGATGAGATGACGATGGCGGAGAGCCGGCATGAGCCAGCGCATCCTGATCGCGTGCGTGGGGAATATTTTTCTGGGGGATGACGCATTTGGGGTTGAAGTCGCGCGCGTACTCGCGGGCCGCGAATTCCCCGAAGGCGTTCGCGTAGTTGACTTCGGAATTCGGGCCTTCGACCTCGCCTATGCGCTGCTCGACCCTTGGGACGCGGTCATCTTGGTGGATGCGGTTCCGCGCGGCGATGCGCCCGGCACGCTCTACACGATTGAACCCGATCTGAGCAGCATTGCCGCCGACAAGACGGACGACGCTCCGCTGGATGGCCACAGCATGGATCCGGTGAAGGTGGTGCGGTTGGCGCAGACCATGGGATCCATAAGCGCGCGCTTGTTGGTTGTGGGATGTGAGCCCGCCGACTGCGGCGGCGACGAAGGCCGCATGGGATTGACCGAGCCGGTGCAAAACTCAATCGCCGGGGCGGCGGACATGGTGGAAGAACTTGTGGAACAAATCAGCGGTGCAAAGACGACACAGAAGGAATCTCGCGATCGTCGGGATCAACCAATGGTCCGACCGCTACACGGGTTGTAACCTCTCTAGGTAGTTTGTTCGCGACCACGAACAGGCCAAAGGCGTGGCCTCCCGCCTCGCCTTCCAGCGCCATCGCCGCGGGTGCAGGCGCAGTTGCAGAGGGATCGGATGTCACGCGGGTGGTCTCCTACGTCTATTGCTACGATTTGCGGTCAATTTCGGAAGCTGTCGAAACCCACAGGCCGACGCTCCCCACTGCGAGTTCGCTGGGCAGGTCGTACCACGTGAAGCCCAACCGAAAGATGGCTGGACATGCCTACGGAAACTTCCTGCTGTTGCCATCCGGAAGGGAATTGAACAGAACTGTAAAACCGCCTCCAACGGGCTTGTCAAAACAATTTTGCTGCAGAAGTTGCTAAATGAGTGCATGCGCACACCGACACCGTGCCCTTTCCGCAAACATCTTTTGTGGATGGCTCGCTGTGACGAGCCAGGGCACACAGCGAAATGTTTTTCGGGCCTGAGCGTGCTAGCATGGGAGCCCGACAGGTGCTTCCATGAACGTTAGTGACGCGGTTGAATCGCTGCTGAAGCAAAAGGCCGGCAAGGCAATTTTGTCGGTGAATCCTGAACAGTCGGTTTACGAAGCTATCGAGAAGATGGCCAAGGAGGGAATAGGCGCCTTGGTAGTGTTGCTCGAAGGCAAGCTCATCGGGATCCTCTCCGAACGTGACTACGCCCGCAAGGTCATCCTGATGGGACGGTCGTCGAAGGAGACTCCGGTTCGCGAGATCATGACCAGCCCGGTGATCTTTGTGACTCCGCAAAACACAGTCGACGAGTGCATGGCGATCATGACCAAGGGCCGCTTCCGCCATCTTCCCGTCGTTGAGGAGGGCGCTGTCATCGGAATGGTGTCGATCGGTGACCTGGTGAAATGGATCATCTCAGGTCACGAAGAAACCATTCGGCACCTGGAAGGCTACATCACGGGACGGTATCCAGCCTAGAGGGTTGTTCCCTCCTCTCCGCATTCGGCGACGAAACCGCCGAACGGGCGCGATGTTAGGCGTGTCTGGATTATGACAAAATGAAGCTGTAGATTCTCATGTCCAACCCAAACATTCCAGATCCCCAATCCACCGCCGAACCTGACGAGTCATTCGGTGAACTCCTTTCGCAGTTCGAGCAGAGGCATTCGCGCAAAGCCGAGGATGGCAGCAAGCAAATTGAAGGCACGGTGATAACTGTCTCGGCCGAGTCGGTGTTTCTCGACATCGGTTTCAAGAGTGAAGGCATCCTGCCGCTGACGGCCTTCGCGGACGCCGACGAACCAGTCAAGCCTGGCGACAAGATCGTGGTTTCGGTGAAGGGCCGCGATCCAGACGGTTATTACGAGCTTTCACGCTTCAAGACCGCGCTGCCAAAAGACTGGTCATCGCTGGAACAGGCGTTTGCCGACAAAGCGACGATCATGGGCACGGTCACGGGCGTGATCAAGGGCGGGCTTAGCGTGGACGTGGGAGTGCGGGCGTTCATGCCCGGTTCCCGCAGCGGAGCCCGCGACGCTGCCGAGATTGAAAAGTTGGTAGGGCAGGAGATTCGCTGCCGGATCATCAAGCTCGACGTGACTGACGAAGATGTAGTGGTAGATCGGCGTGCTGTGGTGGAAGAGGAAGAGCGCAGTGGGAAGGAGCGCCGGTACTCGGAGGTCAAGGAAGGAGAAACGGTGCACGGCACGGTCCGCAGCCTTACCGACTACGGCGCTTTCGTCGATATAGGCGGTGTAGACGGCCTGCTTCACGTCAGCGATATGGCCTGGAGCCGCGTCTCGAAACCTGCGGACGTGCTATCGGTAGGTCAGGAGATCGAAACCAGAGTTCTGAAGATCGATCCGGAGAAGCGGCGCATTTCGCTGGGCATGAAACAGATTCAGCCCGACCCATGGCATTTGGTGTCCGCGAAATACAAGACAGGCGAACGAGTGCGGGGAGTTGTAACCCGCGTGGCCGCCTTCGGGGCATTTGTAGAACTCGAGCCCGGAGTGGAAGGCTTGATCCATCTCTCCGAGATGTCATGGGCAAAGCGGGCGAGACAGGCCAGCGACGTAGTCAAGCCCGGCGAGACCGTCGAGGCCGTGATTCTGGCTATCAGCCCGGGCGAACGCCGCATCTCGCTCGGACTAAAGCAGGCGCTGGGCGATCCGTGGGCCGAGGTAACGCAGAAATTTGCGGTCGGCTCGGCGATCGAAGGGCCGGTCACCAGCCTCACGAGCTTTGGTGCGTTCGTTCAACTGGCTGAAGGTGTCGAAGGAATGATCCATGTCAGCGAAATCAGTGCCGAAAAGCGCATCAACCATCCGCAAGAAGTGCTAAAGGTTGGGCAAGTGGTTAGGGCCCAGGTGCTCGCGATCGACAAGGAAAGGCGGCTCTTGCGGCTGGGGATGAAACAACTGGTTCCCACCGGTCTGGACGAATATATCGTGGAGCACAAAGAAGGCGATGTGGTCACAGGGCGCATCATCGAGGTCGCGGAGGGACAGGCGCGCGTGGAATTAGGCGAAGGAATCCAAGGGACGTGCCACATCATGGTGGAACGTTCCGCAAAGGAAGAGACGCGGGCTGAGCCGGCTGCCAATCTGACAGCATTGAGTTCCATGCTGAAGGCGCGCTGGAAGGGCGGTGCAGCGGGCGGGACGTCAAAACCTGAAGGCGTCCACGCCGGACAAATTCGTAGTTTTCGGATAGCCAGAATGGATATGGCCGCGAAGAAGATTGAATTGGAGATGGCGTGATCGGTATGGGAAACTGAGGACCTCACCGTCTAAGACTCGGCTGGAATTTTCTGCCTGGTTGGGTTTCCATGGCCACGTTGTAATCCAGACAGCACTGTAATGGGGGTGGTCGGCATTTCAACGCTCGGGTTCCCCCAGGTCAATCGAGACTGTTAATGATCAAGACATTGCTTGAGCGCTGGCCGTTAATCCGCCAGATTCAAACGGGAACGGATGGCACGGGTCCAGAAGCGATGAGCGAGCGGACACGTCACCTGCTTCCCAAGAACCAGGATGCAGAGTTTACTCGCTCAATCTGTCCCTACTGTGGCGTTGGCTGCGGGCAGATGATTTTCCACAAGGACGGGGAGCTTGTGTCCATCGAAGGCGACCCTGGATCTCCGATCTCGCGCGGTCGCCTCTGCCCTAAGGGCGCTGACACCTTCGAACTTCATACTCACTCCAATCGTCTGATGACGGTAAAGCACCGCCGGCCGTTTTCCAGAGAGTGGGAGGAAATCGATCTTGAAACGGCGATGGACATGGTCGCCGGCCACGTCTGGGAGACTCGCGAGCGCACCTTCGTCGAGAAACAGGATGGTGAACTCGTAATGCAGACGAAGGCGATCGCGCATCTGGGCGGGGCGACGCTAGACAATGAAGAGAATTACCTGATCAAGAAGCTGTTCTGCGGAGGATTGGGCATGGTGTGCATCAGCAACCAGGCCCGCATTTGACACAGCTCTACGGTGCCCGGTCTGGGCACCTCATTCGGACGTGGCGGCGCTACCACCGCGCAACAGGATTTGGCCAACTCTGACGCAATCCTCATCATGGGATCGTCAATGGCCGAAAATCACCCCGTTGGCTTTCAGTGGGTGATGGAAGCGCGGGAACGCGGCGCAAAGGTCATCCATGTAGATCCGCGCTTTACGCGCACGTCGGCGATGGCTGACATATGGGTGCCGCTGCGCGCCGGCACCGACATCATGTTCCTGGGCGGACTCATCCACTACGCGCTGGAGAATAACAAGTACTTCCGCGAATACATCCAGCATTACACCAACGCTTCCTTCATCATCTCGGATGATTTCAAAGATGCGGAAGATCTAGGTGGTGTCTTTTCGGGATGGGATGAGGCGAAGAAGAAGTACGATCCGAAATCGTGGCTGTACCAAAGCGAGCAGGAAGAATCTGGAGATGGAGAGACGGGCCGGCATTCCGACAAGGAAGGTGGTCACGGAAAAGATCGGGGCGGGGAAGCCGGCAAGACGTCAAAGCACCAGAGCGATCCTACGCTGCAGCATCTCAATTGTGTATTCCAGATTCTACGGCGGCACTTTGCCCGCTATACTCCGGAACTGATCGAGCGGCAGGCGGGGGTTCCTCAGAAGCTATTTCTCAAAGTCGCCGAGACGTTCTGCAACGCTTCGGGACCGGAAAAAACGGGCGCGATCTGCTACGCGGTAGGCTGGACGCAGCACTCGAAAGGCGTGCAGATCGTTCGCTCGGCAGCCATTCTGCAATTGTTGCTTGGAAACATCGGACGTCCCGGCGGAGGAATTCTGGCTCTGCGCGGACATGCGTCGATTCAGGGGTCTACGGACATTCCGACGCTCTATGACATTCTGCCTGGCTATCTACCCATGCCGTTCTTCGAGGCGGACGCCAACGATTTCAATAGCTATGTGAAGAAGCACAGCGCCGATGCCGGGCTCTGGAACAATTTCGAGAGCTATGCCGTCAGCCTGCTGAAGTCCTGGTATGGAGACGCCGCGACCAAAGATAACGACTGGGGCTTCGACTTCATGCCGCGGGTCACCGGCGATCACTCGCATTTCGGCTATTGGCTTGATATGGCCGACGGCAAAATGGACGGCCTGTTCATCATGGGCCAGAATCCAGCGGTGGGTGCGTCGAACGCACGCCTGCAGCGGACCGCAATGTCGAAGCTGAAATGGCTCGTTGTGCGCGACATGGTTGAGACCGAAAGTGCTTCATGGTGGTACAACTCGCCCGAGGTCGAACGTGGAGAATTTCGGCCAGAGAACATTCAGACCGAAGTGTTTCTCTTTCCAGCCGCGGGCTCGGCGGAGAAAGACGGTTGCTTTACCAATACGCAACGCCTGGTGCAGTTCAGGATGAAGGCGGTTGACCCTCCCGGCGACGCCCGGAGCGACGCCTGGTTTGTCTATCATCTCGGCCGTCGTCTGAAGGCCAAAGCTGCCCCGCAAACAGGTTCAGCCTACGCGCCGCTCAAGGCGCTTACGTGGAATTACGGAACTCATGGAGCGCACGACGAGCCAAGCATCACCGACGTGCTGAAAGAGATCAATGGACGCGATCTCGTCACCGGTGAACTACTGGACAGTTTCAAGAAGCTGAAAGCCGATGGGAGCACTGCGTCCGGCTGCTGGATCTATTGCGGCATCCATCCCTCAGAGCACGTCAACAAGGCAAACCAGCGAGAGCCGAGCGACTACCTGGGACACGGCTGGGGATTCTCATGGCCGAACGATGTTCGCATTCTGTACAACCGGTGCTCGGCCCGCCCTGACGGCAAGCCCTGGAGCGAGCGCAAGAAACTGATCTGGTGGGATGAGGAGAGGCTGGAGTGGACAGGGCACGACGTGCCGGACTTCGACAAAAAGAAGCCGCCTGACTACAAACCCCAGCCGGGAGCGAAGGGCATGGATGCACTGGCCGGAGATCAGCCCTTCATCCTGCATCCCGATGGAGTCGCATGGCCCTACGTGACCAGTGGGCTGAAGGACGGTCCCCTACCGACGCACTACGAGCCGCTGGAGTCGCCATTCCATAACGCACTCTATCCATTGCACGATACCAATCCAGCTGCAGACCGGAAGAGTCGGCCCGATAATACCTATGCTTGTGTCGGGGACGAGCGATTCCCGTACGTTCTCACCACATACCGGTTGACGGAGCACCACACCGCAGGCGGCATGTCGCGGCAACTATCGCATCTTGCGGAGTTGCAGCCTGAACTGTTCTGCGAAGTTTCACCTGAGTTGGCCGCGGACCTTGACTTGCGGCATAGAGACTGGGCGACCATCACCACGCCTCGCGGAATAGTCGAAGCTCGCGTACTGGTGACCAGCCGCATGAAGCCGTTGTGGGTCGAAGGGCGCACGCTGCATCAAGTCGGGCTGCCATACCACTGGGGCTACAACGGACGAGTGAAGGGTGATGTCGCCAACGATCTACTGGTAATCTCGGAGGAACCCAACGTTCGCATCATGGAGACAAAGGCGCTGTTGTGCGACATCGAACCGGGCCGCCGCCGCACCGGTCCTAGAGCACTCGAGCAGTGGAAAGACAAGATGGAGCAGCCCACATGAGCACCACGACGGCGTTCCTCACGGATTCAACCCTCTGCATTGGTTGCAAGGCGTGCGAAGTCGCGTGCAAGGAATGGAATGGCATCGCGGAAGACGGGCTTAACTGGTCGGGCAATTCCTATGACAACACCGGCTCGGTCGGACACTCAACATGGCGACATGTGAAGTTCGTCGAAGATACTCCTGAGGCAGGTTTGGGTGGTAATGCGGCCGAGCTCTCTTCGTGGGGATTTTCTTCCGACGTCTGCAAGCATTGCGAGGTGGCGGGCTGTCTGGAAGCCTGTCCAACAGGCGCAATTGTGCGCACCGAATTCGGTGGCGTGTTCGTCCAGCCTGATGTTTGCAATGGCTGTGCCTACTGCGTGGTCGCCTGTCCGTTTGGAGTAGTGGAACGCAATCCCAACGACGGCAGGGCCTTCAAATGCACTTTCTGCTACGACCGTCAAAAAGCCGGACTGCAACCGGCATGCTCCAAAGCATGCCCTACCGAATCCATCAAGTTCGGGCCGATAGATCGCTTGCGACTTGATGCCCAGGAACGTCTGGAAGAACTCCACAGCCGCGGCATGGGCGACGCTGAGCTCTATGATCCGGTGGACAGCAGCGTCGGCGGCACGCACGCGTTCTTTATCGTGCGCGGTGACGCGCGGCGCTACAATCTGCCACCGAAACCTGAAGTTCCGACCACGTATCTCAAGGACGGGTGGAGAAGCTCGGCCATCGCGGCCGGACTGCTGTTGTTTGGTAGTCTGTTCGCGTTTTTGGGGACCGCGAAGCGATGAGCGAGTTTCCCGTCGAGCGTCCAGCTGACGAAAAGTGGGATGAATCTCGGGAGCAGCGGCTTCTGGAGATTCGCAGAGAAGCCGAAGCGAAAGGCCAAGTCAACGCTCGGGGAGTTCGCCTGCCAGGTGCTCCGCTTCCAACGGCATCGGTTGAAACCGGCTACTACGGCACTCCGTTGCTCAAGCAGCCGGCGTGGACGTGGGAGATTCCGCTGTACTTCTTTGTTGGCGGTGCGGCCGGGTCTGCAGCAGTCGTAGGCGCAGTGGCGCGATGGACAGGACGTGACCTGAGACTTGCCCGAGATTGCCGCTACATCGCAGCCGCAGGCACCGCGCTCTCTAGCGCCCTGCTGGTTGCCGACCTTGGACGTCCGGCGCGATTCCTGGCGATGCTGCGTGTGTTCAAGCGGCAGAGTCCCATGTCGGTCGGAGCTTGGACGCTGGCGGTATTCGGGACTTTCTCCGCCGCCGCTGCATTTGCGGAGGTGGCCAGGCAGCGCTTCGATTCTTTGCCAATCCGCGTCGCAGGGAACTTCGCTGAAGGAATTTCTGCACTGTCCGGCCTTGTCTTCTCCAACTATACAGGCGTCTTGATCGGCGCCACGGTAATTCCAGTGTGGAACCAGAACGTTCAGACCCTGCCCGTCCACTTTGGGATGTCGGGACTGAACTCCGCAGTATCGATGCTGGAGCTTCTTGGTCATCGCAACCCTGCGCTCAATACGCTTGCCATCGGTGCTTCGGCGATTGAGACGCTGGAGGGTTACCACATCGAGACGACACGCAAGTCAGTGATGGAGCCACTCAAGCACGGATCGAGCGGTCTGGTGACGAGAATTGGTGGATTGCTGAGCGGACCGATACCGTTGGCGCTGCGAATGGCCGCGGTGTTTGCGGGGCGGCGCCGCTCGCGGCAACTGCGAAAGATAGCTGCGGCATCGAGCATCGCCGGGTCAATGCTGACGCGATTTGCGTGGGTCCAGGCCGGGCACGTTTCCGCCAAGAACTGGCGGTTACCGCTTGAAATCGACGCGCCCAAGTTAGGGCAGAAGTTGCAGGAATCGCCGCTAGCTGCCGATTGAGTGTAATTCCGGCCCGCAAGGAACCCGCCCGTCCGAATGTTCGCGCTTTGCTTGTAACGCCGCAGCCCGTCGACTCAGCCGCAAAGCAATCGAACTCAAAATTCTTTTGACAACCGAACAGGCTGGTGTATAGTACTCCGCATTCAATTCAGGGCTACGTAGTTTCCGTCGATCAAAATCGAATAAGGACAAGTCTGCAAATTCGCCGTTTGCGGGGTCCGGAGGCACTATGCAACACGTACGTTCTGTTTCCCGACAACACAACTCCCGCAAGAGCCTTCCTGGGAATTCGCCCAGACGCATGTTGCTCTTGCTCGTAATCGCTTCATTGGGAGGAGGGTGGCTATCGCCTGGCTCAGCGCATGCGCAGACCGGCTCCGGATGGAACCGGACTGTGTGCAGCGCATTCGGGAATGGTCTGTCTCTGAATCGCTCCGGTCTCCAGCAGACGAGTTTTCTTTTTCACCAGCGTTAGTCGGCCGACCCAGATGGAAGCGGCTTGCCTGACGGCGACTCCCGCGTTTGGCCAGAGGTTAGCGAACCGGAGTCAATGGTCCAGTCTCAGTGCTCTTGCACAACGCCGCAGCATGTTAGCGTTTGTAAACACTGGTCGTTTCGGGACGCCAGATGGGCGGATCAGATCCTTGTCCCCAGCCTCTGCTCGCGCGTTGGCTCAGGCGGGCTTCCCCAGCTCTCCTGACACTTGGACTGGTCACACTGGTATGTGGAGCATCGCCGGGAATTGGTCTGCCGGGATACCGACCAGCAGTAGCGACGTGCTGATTACAAACTCGGGCTCGGTAGTCACCGAGGACATTGCCGGTTCCATCAACAACCTGACGATCAGCAGTGGTAACAGCCTAGCTCTGAACAATGGCATCAACCTGACCATCGGCGGCACTACCATCAGCAACGCCGGCAACATCAAACTCAACTCAACGGCCAATAGCTCTGGAATCACAATCAACACCGGCACGGTGACGCTGAGCGGCGGCGGTACGATTACCCTTTCAGACTCCTCGAACCCGCAGAACTACATTTGGGGGAGTTCGGGCGCCACACTCAACAACGTGAACAATGTGATTCAGGGCGCGGGTACGATCGGTAACAGTCAATTGGTGGTCACCAACTCGGGAACCATTGATGCCGATTACGCCGATCACAGCCTCACCATTCAGGTCAACTCTAGCGCCAACCCGGCGTGACCAACACCGGCACGCTGGAGGGCACAAACAGCGGAAACCTCACCCTGTATGGCAGCACGTACAACAACCATAACGGCACCATCAAAGCGACCACCGGTGGCATTGTCCAGTTAAGTGGTAATGTCACCATCCAAGGCGGCACTTTCACCACCGACTCAGGCATGGGCAGCCTGGTTGAGACCTCCAACGGATCGACCGACACTCTGGACGGAACCTCGCAGGGAGCAATCACCAATAGCGGCGCTTTTGCCGTAGGGAACAACAGCACTGCCAAGGTACAGGGCACGATCAACAATACCGGCTCGATTACGCTGAATGGCACTCTTTACCACAGCAACATGATCCTGGCGGCTAACACGACCTTGTCCGGTGCAGGCACTGTGACTTTAGTCGATTCGGGTAATCCCCAGAACTATATTTACGGCGTCTCAGGGACCTCGTTGCTCACCAATGCTCAGACCATCCAGGGCACTGGGGTCATTGGCAATGGCCAGATGACGTTGAACAACACGGGAACCATCGATGCCAATGACGCCGATCATGGGCTGCTGATCAATACCAGCAATGGCACCACCAATACGGGGACACTGGAGGCCAGCAACGGCGGCACCCTCCAGTTGGGCAGCGACACCTTCGACAATGTCGGAGGCACCATCAAGGCCATTAACGGAAGCAAGGTGCAATTGGCTAGCGGCGCCGTCATTCAGGGCGGCACGCTATCCACAGATTCCGGTCATGGCAGCAGCATCGGTACCCTCGCTAGTTCCAATGCCACCCTGGACGGACTTACGCTGGGAACCCTGAACAACGCGGGCGCCTTCGTGGCAAACAACAACAGCACGACGTACCTCCAGGGAACCATCAACAACACCGGTTCAATTTCCCTCAACTCGGCGGGAAACGTCGTTTATCTGGAGTTGAAAGGCAACACTACCCTGACGGGATCGGGGACCGTCACCTTGACTCCCTTCAGCAGCCTGAACGATTACATCTTCGGACAGAGCAACACGACCACGCTCACCAACGTGAACAACACTATCGCGGGATCGGGAACCATTGGTAATGGCTCGATCATCCTCGTCAACCAGACAAGTGGCGTCATTAACGCCAACACGGCGGGGAAATCCCTTGTCGTCTCAGTGAGCGGTACTGGGGTAGGAACTGGGGTCAACGGGACTAATACCGGGTTGATGGAGTCAACTGCGACGAATGCTACGAATGGTCCAAGCGCGTTGGTCCTCTACGGTGGGAAGATCAACAATACTGGTGGCACCATTGAGGCCCTCAACGGCGGAGTCGTGCAACTGGAAAACGATGTGACCATCCAGAGCGGGACGCTGACCACCGATTCCGGCCATGGCAGCCTAGTTGAAACCGTCTTCGGCAATCGCGCGTTCTTGGACGGAACAACGCAGGGTGCATTGAAGAATTCTGGTGCTTTCTCAATTGTCAACGACAGCACCGCTTTCACAACTGGAACTATTAACAACACCGGCTCCATCACCCTCAACGGCAGCTACTACCAGAGCTTTCTGGAGCTGAATGGCAACACCACGCTTACCGGCACAGGTACCGTTACCTTGGCCGACTCGGGCAACCCGCAGAACGTCATCGTCGGCCAGTCGGGAACTTACGTTCTGACCAACCAGCAGACCATCCAGGGATCGGGAGTCATTGGCGACAACCAAATGGGACTGGTTAACTCGGGAACGATCAATGCCAACAATGCGGACCATGCTTTGGAGATCAATACGAGCAGTGGAACCACCAATACCGGCACCCTCGAGGCTACCAACGGCGCGACCCTGCAGTTGAGCACCGACACCTTTAACAACACTGGCGGCACGATCAAGGCGCTCAATGGAAGCTCGGTGCAATTGCTGAACAACGCCACCATTCAGGGCGGTACGGTGCGAACCGATACTGGGCTTGGCAGCACGGTCAGCACCCTTAGCGGATACAGTGCCACTCTCGACGGCATGACCCATGGATCACTCACGCTTTACGGTAATTACGTCGGGCAGAACAACAGTACGACCAAAATCAATGGCGACATTGCCAACGGCGGCACAATCACGCTCGAGTCGCTGGGGAACAATACCTCTCTGGAATTGCTGGGCAACACTACCTTGCATTATTCCGGCAATGTCATCCTGGCCCCCTCGGCAATTTCGAACAACTACATTTTTGGGTCCTCCGCGACCAACACACTAACCAACGTAAACGACATCATCTCGGGTGCCGGTACCATCGGCAATGGTTCGCTGATTCTGGTCAACCAGGCCGGTGGCACGATCAACGCCAATGTGGCTGGGCAGTCCCTCACCGTTTCAGTAAGCGGCAACACGATAGGAACCGGGGTCAACGGGACCAACGCGGGCTTGATGGAGTCCACTACGTCGAATTCTACGAATGGTCCAAGCCAACTAATTTTGTACGGCGGGACGATTAACAATAACGGCGGCACCATTAAAGCGATCAATGGCGGCGTGGTGGAACTCTATAATGGCGTCACCGTCCAGGGCGGAACGCTGACCACCGATTCCGGCCTTGGCAGCCTGGTTGAGACCGTCTCAGGCGATCGCAGCATCACCTTGGATGGACTTACCAAGGGCACACTCACCAATTCTGGCGCCTTTTCCGTGGTGAACAATAGCACAGCTTTTTTGAAGGGCGCAATCAACAATACCGGCTCCATTACGCTTAACGGGGTCGGCAACGGAACCTATCTGGAGTTGTTAGGCAACACCACCCTGTCGGGCTCGGGTACGGTCACTCTGGCGGACTCCGCTAACCCCGTGAACTATATTTTCGGCCAGACTGGCTCCTACGCGCTGACCAATCAGCAGATCATCCAAGGCTCGGGAACGATCGGCAACGGCTCCATGGCCCTGATTAACTCGGGGACAATCAATGCCAACAACGCCGATAACCAACTGGTGATCAATACTAGCAACGGGACAACCAACACCGGAACGCTGGAAGCCACCAACGGCGGAACTCTGGTCTTGGCGAACGATGTCTTCAACAACCATAACGGCACGATCAAGGCAGTCGGCGCGAGCACAGTGGGGTTATCGAACAACGTAACCATCCAGGGCGGCACCCTGTCGACCGACTCGAACAGCACCATTCGGAGTTCTTGCCGGTAACGCCGCCGTTCTGGACGGCCGCAGCACGTCGCAAGGGACCCTGAACAATGCCAGCAAGTTCACGGTGGCCAACAGCAGCACGGCTTACTTGGAGGGAACGATCAACAATACTGGCTCCATTGCGCTGCTCGCGGCTGGGAATAACACCTCCTTGATATTGGCCGCCAACACCACGCTGACCGGGGGCGGCACGGTTACGCTGACGGATTCTCCCGTGCCGACTAACTACATTTATGGCCAGTCGGGCAGCTACGTCCTTACCAATCAGAACAATACGATTCAGGGGGCAGGCAACATCGGCGATGGACAAATGGGATTGGTCAACAATGGGACCATTCTGTCGAATGGCAGCGGCCTGACCATCCAGCCCGGCAGCGCCGGCTTCACCAACAACGGTACCTTGCAGGTGGCCAGCGGAAGTTCGATGCACGTGCAAGGAGGACCGTTCACGAACTTCGCCGGCAGCACTCTGACCGGCGGCGCCTATAACGTGAGCGGGACCATGGAAATCGATCAGCTGGGTAGCAGCGGTGGCGAAATCGTTACCAACGCCGCCAACATCACGCCTGAACGGGGCCGCGTCCAGCTTCTTGGATGCCGGACTAAAGAACGCTCTTTCCGCGCTGAATACCAACGCCACCGGCGGCATCTTCACCATCTCCGGTGGCCGCAACTTCACCACCAACGGCAACTTCACCAACAACGGCACGCTTGCCGTGGGGAGTACCAATAGCACGTTCAAGGTGAACGGTAACCTCACCAACTTCTCCGGTACCACCCTGACTGGCGGCACTTACAACCTCACGGGCACGCTGCAGTTCAACGGTGCCAACATCGTGACCAACGCCGCCAACATTACCTTGACCGGCACGTCATCGCAGATCATCAATCAGTCCAGCGGCAATGCACTGGCGAACTTCGCCACCAACGCGACGGGCGGCAGCTTCACTATCAACGGTGGGCACAACTTCACTACGGCCGGCAACTTTACCAACAACGGCACGCTCACCACGGGCAGCACTGCCATTTTCACGGTGAACGGTAACCTCACTAACTTCTCGGGCACGACACTGACCGGCGGCATTTACAACCTCTATGGAGGCATGCAATTCAACAACGCCAACGTCGTGACCAACGCCGCGAATATCACTTTGAACGGCACGGCGTCGAAGATTGTGGACCAGCACGGAGCCAATGGCCTGGCTAACTTCGCCACCAACGGCGCTGCCGGGGCGTTCTCGCTGCTAGGTGGCCGCACGTTCACTACCGTGGGCAACTTTACCAACCAGGGTCTGTTCACCGTGGGCAGCGGCAGCACCTTTACCGTCGGCGGAAGCGGAACATCGTTCACCCAGACGGCGGGCACAACGACCGACGACGGTACCTTGGCGGTTTCCTCGACGGGCGCCCTCAATGTGCAGGCGGGATCGCTCTTCGGAAAGGGGACGATCACGGGCGCGATCAACAACACGAGCGGCACTGTCAGTCCGGGTGACTCCGCCACAGTGACTGGAATCCTGACAGACACCGGCGCCTACACCCAGCACACCACCGGTGTGTTGGACATCTCCATCGGCGGGACCACCGCCGGAACCAAGTTCGATCAGTTCAATGCGACCACCGCAAGTCTGAGTGGAACCCTGAACATCCATTTGATCAACGGATATGTGCCCACCATCGGTACCCAGTTCAAAATTGTAAACTTCAACTCTGAGACCGGCACGTTCGCGACGGTCAATGGTCTTCCGATTAACGCCTCGGAGCATTTCAGTATCACCTACCAAGGCACGGATGTCCTGCTCACCGTGGTCTCCGGGCCGTTGCATCAATCGCCGGCTAGCGGCGCTCTGCATTTCCCAGGATCGGTGCTGGCTGCGGGGAGATCCGGTATGGACAGCGACGTCCAGGGCCGGGCTGGAGTGCCCAAGTCTGGCTTCATTGCGGCGAAATCTACCGCTCCGCGCATCAGTTTCCAGGCTGCCGCGGCCATCGTGACACTGCCAGCCGTCGCCGCGCGCCAGCAAAGCAGCTTCAACTTTGCGGCGCCCCCCGTCAATGCCTCACGTAGCATGGCGGCTTCCGGGATGCGTTTCGCAAACCGGCTGGCAACTGCACGCTCCGCGGCGACGCGATCCAACAATGGCGCCTACGGGCTGCGTAACCGCGCAGTAGGCGGCGGATTCACCTTCCCGCTGTCGCACTTGTCGAAGCCGCAGATGGGCTTCACGCTGGAATAACGATGACGGGCGGGGTTCGGCATGACGCTCCGGTGCGAAACAATGGCTGAGAAGCCTGGAGCGGTTCGTTTAAGCAGTCCGAATGGAGATGGTGTTAAACTGCTCAGGCTGTGCCGAAATTTGTAATTGAACGAGAAATACCAGGAGCCGGAGCGCTCTCGGAAGGCGAGCTTCGGGAGGTATCGCTGCGCTCGTTGCAGACGTTGAAGGAAATTGGACCGCAGATTCAATGGCTGCACAGCTACGTGACCGAGGACAAGGTCTACTGCGTTTACATTGCGCCCGATGAGGACAGCATTCGGGAACACGCTCGCAGAGTGGGCCTGCCAGCCGATCGTATCTCCGCCGTGCGCCGGCTAGTCGACCCTGCTAACTTGGAATAGCAGATTCCGGCCCTTCCAGAGAGTATCGGATAGCCTGCTCCAGGCTCATGGCAGAACCTTCGGCCCAAGCGCTCTTGCCCTCCACTTCACTCAGCGATTTCCACGCAGGTAGCAGCGTCTGGTCGAGCTTTGACTGTTCGGCCTGAGGCAAACAGGCGCTGATCACCGCGCGTAAATGGGCTGCTGCGGCAGCCAGTTTGAGCGCACGCGCGGCGTATCCTTGGGCCGCCGCCAGGCAAGCACAGCCTTCGAGCACGCGTGCGATTCCACGCCGGTGCCCCAAATCCGCGAAGATCTGCAGCGCCTCGCAATATTCCGCGTGGGCAGCCAACGGATCTTCCTGCTCAGAATCGATGGAGCCCAAATCTGCCAGTGAACGCGCGGCGCCCCAACGGTCCCCGGCTTCTCGAAACACCGCGAGCGCCCGTCGGTACAGGGCCCGAGCACCGATGGTGTCACCCTGTTCGCGGGCTATGTCGCCCTGCTGATTGGTTGACCACGCGGCCCCACTGCGATCACCCATCGCTTCAAAAATGTCCGCCGCCTCGTGCAATGCCCATCGCGCGCGCGAATAGTCACCGCGGACCTTCACCACATTGGAGAGATTGTGCAGGCAACGTGCGATGGCCAAGCGGTCTGCCAGTACACGCCAGCAGGCGAGACTCCGCTCTAAATTGGTCTGCGCCGATGAGTAGTCACCCCGGTCTCGTGCCGCGACCCCCAAAGCATTCAGAGAGGCGGCTATGCCCCATTCATCACCTAACTCCTCATAAAGGAAAAGGCTGTGCTGCAAAAAGTATTCTGCAGCTGGAAAGTCCCCCTGGGTCGTCGTCAAAGCACCAAGAAATTGCGACAGCCGGGCTCTTTCTTTGGTGTGGCCGTCGCCGGCGAGACGCAGAGCTACTTCCATCCGGACACGGCCTTCGGCCAGGTGTTCCCGCATGTCCCAGAATCGAAACAGAGCCACACACAGACGCAAACTCCAGTCCAGATTCAGGCCCTGGAAGAGCCAGTCGAGAGCAGCGCGAAAGTTGTCGATCTCGACATCGCATTGCGTCAGCCAGCGTACCCGGTCTCCGGTGCTCAGCTCGGGGTTTCCTTCCTCCGCGAGGACCAGACAAAAGGCCGCATGCGCCCGCCGTGCCGCCGGTTCCTCACCACTAGCAGCAAGGCGCTCCAGAGCATATTCGCGGACCGTTTCCAGCATTGTGAAGCGCGGCTCGGCGTCAGCGGAGTCGGCTCGCTGGATCAGGTTCTGGTCCACCAAAGAGGACAGGCCTTGAAAGAGATCGACACCGAGATCGCGATTGGTGTTACACACAGCTTCCGCTGCTTCCAGGGTGCATCCTCCGACAAACACGGAGAGTCGGCGGAACAGCCTCCGTTCTGCATCGCTCAACAGATCGTGACTCCAATCAATGGTCCGGCGTAGCGTTTGTTGCCGTTCGGGCAAGTCGAGCGCACCGCCGGTCAGCAACTGCAAGCGGCTTTGCAGGCGATCCAGAACAGCGCCGGGCGAAAGCACTTTGGTCCGGGCGGCTGCCAGCTCAATCGCCAACGGCAGGCCATCCAACCGCGCACAGATTTCGCGAATCGCAGGGGCATTTTCTGGAGTCACAGCGAAACCCGGCCAGACGGCCGCAGCGCGTTGCACAAACAACTCCGTGGCCGAATCCTGCGCAAGACGGCGTTGCGGGGAATTCCTGCTCGCCGTAAATACGCAGGCAGGCCCGGCTCGTGACCAGGATCTTAAGGGTCGGACATGCTTCCAATGTTTCGGCTACCACCGTAGCCGCCGGGAGTAGTTGTTCGAAGTTGTCCAGCAGGAGTAAGAACGGTCCAGAGTTCTGCAGCCGCTCCCCAATAAGTTGCGGGACGGTGCGATCTGCAACTTGCCGCACATCGAACGCTTCCGCCAGAGTGGCGGTCACCAGTTCCGAATTAGTGATCGAGGCCAGCCCAATGAATTGAACCCCGGCGGCAAAGTGATCTGCTATTGCCGCGGCGACGGCGAGCGCCAGGCGGGTTTTCCCGGCGCCTCCCGGGCCAGTCACCGTCAACAGCCGAATGTCGCTCCGGAGCAGCAACTTGGCGGCTTCCCCTACCTGTTGTTCTCGTCCGATAAGCGAGGTGCGCGGTACAGGCGGCGAGGAGCGCTTTCTGGGCACACTTGCAGGCAACCGCTCTCGTCCATCTGTGAAGGAATCAACGAAAGGGACAAGGTCCGTCTTCGAAGAGCTTTGAATCACCTCGGCGGTGAACAGGTACCCCCGCCGAGGCACAGTCTTCAACAGTTGTCCGTTGCGATTATCCAGTGCGCGGCGAAGCTCAACCGTACACTGCACCAGCGAATCGTCGGTGACAAAAGCGTCGGGCCAAACCGCCTGGATCAATTCCTGTTTGCTGATCAGCCGGCCCGGGTTTTCCACCAGGTACCTTAGCGTTTCATAGACCTTGGGGCGAAGCCTGATCTCCTTTCCAGCTTTGAGCAGACATCCCCGAGCTACGTCCAGGGTGAACTCACCGAACTGATAAATCAGAGCACTTGTCTCCAACGCGGTCCCGCTTCCCACAAGGCCAAGGAGCCTGTACGTCCAACTTTCGGCTTTTTTTTGGCTTTGTTTCGTTACCCCTCGCCCGGTTGATTGCTACTTTTGCACTCACGAGGCAAGGCTCGGTACTCCATTGCGCGCTTTGCAAGAGCAATCCAGGATGCGACGTCTGTAGAGCGGATTTTAGCAAAATGTGGCTGCCGAAGAATCTGTAAGCGGCCGCAATGGAAGAAGAGCACCAGGCCAGAACAAGGAGACAAGTTCAATGACTACAATGCATATTTCGCGTCTTGACATGAGGGTCAGACAGTTAGCGACGCGATCCAAGGTTTTCTTGGTCGCCCTCATCGTCACATCCGCCTTTTCCTTGCGCGCCCTGGCGCAAGACGAACACTCGCACCCACAGGCCATGCAACATCACCAACTGACAGCAGCCCAGCAAAGCCAACAGAGCGCACTTCTCCAGATTGTCCGGGATTCGACCGAGCGTTTCCAGCAGGTCTCGGAGGCCGAGGCGGAGGGGTATCACCTTCAATTCGGCTGCGTGAGCGGACCCGACTCGGGGGCCATGGGGCTGCACTTTGTGAATGGGGCCCTGGTCAATAGCGGCGTCATCGACGCCACCCGTCCCCAGATCGTGATCTACGAGCCGACTGCCAGACGGACGCCTGCAATTGATCGGCGCCGACTATCTGGTCATCGCCGACACTTGGGACAAGCAGCATTCCGGGCCGCCGCAGCTGATGGGACAGCTCTTTCATTACTTCGAGAGCCCCAATCGCTTCGGGCTCCCGGCGTTCTACACCCTGCACGTCTGGGCATGGAAGGACAATCCCAACGGCGCATTCGTGAACTGGCACCCCGACGTTAATTGCTCTGCATTCAGCAGCCCCGGGTCGCGGTAATTGGCGGGACGGAATTCTTAACGTGCGGGCCGGACCAACAAACCCGCGCAGCACAAGAGCAACAGAAGAGAATTATCTGATTGCAGAAAGAAGGAGACAGATCAAAATGAGTACAACACAGGTTCCAGCTATTGACATGAACAAACTGAACAGCTTCATCGGACAATTCGTGACCGATCTGGGCGCCGCGGTCCACACCGGCATGGTCGTGATTGGCGAGAAGCTGGGCCTTTACAAAGCACTAGCTGCGGGCCCCATGAGCTCCGCTGAACTCGCTGCCAGGACGCAAACAGATGAACGCTACTTGCGCGAGTGGCTAGCTTCACAAGCTGCCGGAGGGTACATCACATACGACGAGTACACGGACAAGTTCCGCCTGAATGAGGAACAGGCCTTTGCGCTGGCAGAAGAAGACAGCCCCGCCTATCTGCCGGGGGCGTTTGAACTGGCTTTGGGTTCGCTCGCGGCGGTCCCACGGATCGCGGAGTCCTTCCGCACTGGTGCAGGAATGGGTTGGCATGAACATGTTGACGGCGTCTTTCACGGGTGTGAGAAGTTCTTTCGCCCAGGCTATGCGGCGAATCTGGTGAGCTCGTGGATTCCGGCCTTGCACGATGTCCAAGAGAAGCTGGAGGCCGGGGCACGAGTGGCCGATGTCGGCTGTGGGAAAGGGGCTTCGACGATATTGATGGCCAAAGCATTCCCCAATTCTCAGTTCTTTGGCTTCGACTACCATGATGAGTCGATCGAAGCGGCACGCGACGCCGCCAAGCGCGCTGGGGTCGCCGAGCGTGTCAGCTTCGAGGTGTCTAAGGCAAAGGAGTTTCCGGGCAAGAACTACGACTTTGTCGCTGTCTTCGATTGTCTGCATGACATGGGCGATCCTGTCGGAGCGGCCGCGCATGTGCGACAGTCGTTGGCCAAGGACGGCACCTGGATGATCGTTGAGCCATTTGCCAATGACCAGCTGAAGGACAATCTCAATCCCGTAGGACGGGTCTACTACTCGTTTTCTACGCTGCTGTGCACGCCTTGTTCACGATCGCAAGAGGTCGGACTGTGCCTGGGTGCGCAGGCTGGCGAGTCACGAATTCGGGAGGTGGTAAGCGCCGCCGGATTCAGCCGCTTCCGTCGGGCTACGGAGACGCCGTTCAACATCGTCTACGAAGCGCGGCCATAGCGGCAATGAATCGTGTCTCTCAAGCGTGGTGGTCCGCGGCGACAACACGGGCCGCCACGGCTGTTCCCTGTCATTAGTTCTAGCGGGAGTGCCGCAGTTGTGGTTCAATTCGAAGATCAAGAGCGAAGGAGTGAGCCTATGCCAGAGTCCATCGACCAGTTGAAAAGTGCCATTCGAGGAGAAGTAATCCAGCCCGGAGACGCCGACTACGATGCGGCGCGCAAAGTGTACAACGGCATGATCGATAAGCGCCCAGGTCTCATTGTCAAATGCGTGGACGTTGCCGACGTGATGGCGGCGGTTGCTTTCGGTGTCAGTAATGAAATGCTGACAGCGATCCGCGGTGGGGGACACAACGGCGCAGGCTTAGGAACCTGTGACGACGGTCTGGTCATTGACATGTCACGAATGAAGGGCATTCGCGTGAACCCTGCGGACAAGACCGTCCGCGTAGAAGCTGGGTGCGTTTGGGGGGACGTGGACCACGCGACCCATGCCTTTGGTATGGCTACGCCCTGCGGCTTCATCTCAAGCACCGGAGTTGCCGGGCTTACCCTGGGGGGAGGCATCGGTTATTTGACCCGCCGCTATGGCCTCACCATAGACAATCTGCTCGCGGTGGACATGGTTCTCGCGGACGGCCGGTTCGTAACAGCAAGCGCCGAGGAGAACGCCGACCTGTTCTGGGCGGTGCGCGGCGGTGGAGGAAACTTCGGCGTTGTTACCTCCTTCGAATTTCGGCTCCATCCGGTCGATATCGTTCAATTCGGTCCGACGTTCTGGCCAGTCCACGAGGCCGCCCAAGTCCTCAGCGCCTATCGCGACTTTATCAAGAAGGCGCCTGAGCATATCAGCGGCTTCTTCGCGTTTCTGGTGGTGCCACCCGTTCCGATGTTTCCCGAGCACCTTCACAACAAGACTGTGTGCGGTGTCGTCTGGTGTTGCACCGGCAGTGCTGAAGAGACAGAGGAGCTGCTGAAGCCCGTGCGATCTCTCGGCAACCCGCTCTTCGACCACGTAGGCCCGGCGCCTTTTCCGGCCGTGCAAAGTCTGTTCGACCCGCTGTTCGTTCCCGGGCTCCAATGGTATTGGCGGGCGGATAACTTTACGGAGTTGAGCGACGAAGCCATCGCCCGGCACGTTGAGCACGGATCTAAGATACCGACCATGCTCTCCACCATGCACCTCTATCCGGTCAACGGCATGCCCCAGCGCGTTGGTAAGAAGGATACTGCGTATAGCTTCCGCGAGGCACTGTTCGCGGAGGTAATCGTGGGCGTAGACGCAGATCCCGCCAATGTCCAGAAAATCAGCACTTGGTGCAAAGACTATTGGGATGCCCTGCATCCGTTTTCGGCGGGCGGAGCCTACGTGAACTTCATGATGGACGAGGGCCAGGACCGAGTGCAAGCCACCTATCGGGACAACTATCAGCGTCTCGCCGAAATCAAGAAAAAGTACGATCCTAAGAACTTTTTCAGGGTGAATCAGAACATCCGACCCGCCGAGAAATAGACCGCCGGCAAGGGCCAGTCCCGAGTAACAAGCTGCTTTCCAACCCGTCCGAGCGGCATGACACAGTCATGTTCCGCCGGACGGGCATGGCATAGAGGGGCGAACCGATGCCTATGTCTGAACTAGACTAGGAAGCACATGGATCCTACTGACTTCATCAAGGTCCTTCTGGTTGCCTTTGTGACGCTTTTTCCCGTGGTGAATCCCATAGGTGACGCTCCGATCTTCCTTGCCCTCACGCAACAATACCCGCAGTCTGCCCAGCGGATATTGGCGCGTAAGATTGCGGCCTACGGTTTCGCGTTGCTAGCCGTTTCGTTCCTGTTTGGCAGCCTGATCCTGGACTTCTTTGGCATTAGTCTGGTCGTGATACAGATTGCGGGTGGCTTGGTAGTGGCCGCTACCGGATGGAATTTACTCAATCAAAAAGATGACAATTCCAGCGTAAGCCGAGCTCCGGCGACGCTGGAGGACGCACTGGAACACGCCTTCTACCCGTTGACGTTGCCGATTACTGTTGGTCCGGGATGTATCTCGATTGCGATTACGCTGGGGGCCCATTTGAGACACCAGGCCGGCCCGGGCTGGGAGCATGGCTTTCCGCGACACTTTATTGCTGCGCTGATAGGTATGTTCCTGCTTTGCGTCCTCGTCATGGTCTGTTACGGCAACGCTGACCGTCTGGTACGGATGCTCGGCAAGTCTGGAACGACCATCTTGACACGCCTCTCGGCCTTTATTCTGTTGGCCATCGGAGTTCAGATCATGTGGAACGGCCTAAGCTCCGGCATCCCTCAACTGTTTTCGTTCCTGGCGGCAGGCTGATTTGCACCGTAGCGCAGAGAGATTTCGAGACTCTGGAGCCACCTGGAGAGGTGGGGCCGGAGAATCGACCGCTTCACCAAACTGCGCAGGAGCTCTTGCGGCACTCGACTATGGTGCAGGTTCACACGCAATCGATCAGTGAGTAGAAAGACTCGACCGACGTACCTCGACTAGGAGTGCGCTCCGCAACGTACCTGGCCCCTACGTCCGGAACAGGTCCTTGACCGCCTGCCACATCACCTGGCCGCCGACGTCGGCGATGGACTTGGTCAAGGGCAGTTCTTTCGGGCAGACTTCGACGCAGTTCTGCGCGTAGCCGCATTCCTGGATGCCGCCGTCGCCCATCAGGGCCTTCAGCCGTTCGGTCTTTAGTGCCTTGCCGGTGGGGTGCGAGTTGAAGAGCCGGACCTGCGCGATGGTAGCCGCGCCCACGAAGCCCGTCTTGTCGTTGAACTGCGGGCAGGCTTCCATGCAGCAGCAGCACGAGATGCAATTCGACAGCGGATAGGCCTCTTCCTGCATTTCCGCCGACTGGCGCGGACCGGAACCAAGATCGTAGGTACCGTCAACCGGGACCCACGCCTTCACCTTCTTCAGGTTTTCGAAGAGCACGCTGCGGTCGACCGCCAGGTCGCGAACGATGGGGAACTTGGAGAAGCGGCTCCAGCGTGATGGGCTGTTTGAAGTGGTGCATCAGGGCCGAGCATGCCATCTTCGCCTGGCCGTTGATGAGCATGGCGCACGAGCCGCAGATCTCTTCCAGGCAGTTGGAATCGTAGGTGACCGGCGTGGTCGCCTTGCCCTGCCGCGTGACCGGGTTGGCCGCAATGTCCATCAGCGCGGAAGTGACGTTCATGCCGGGACGATATGTGCAGCTCGAACTCCTCCCAGTACGGTTTGGACTCGGGAGTTTCCTGGCGTTTAATTTTGAAGATAACGGTTTTAGAATTCGCCATTTTCGTTTGTACGCTCTTCGCTTTTCGCTATTGGCTCTCAGCTGTTAGCTCATTAGCCGTTAGCTACTTCGCAGCTCGCTGAGATGATACCAAGTATGAATTGCAACTCGAAACTCGAAGAGCTCACAAACTAATCACCTCAGCCCCTGGCCCCTGCCTCTACGTCGCCGCGTCGTAGCGCCGCGGACGGGGCTTGATCAGCGACGTATCCACCTGCTCAAACTCGAAGCGCGGCTCGTCGGCATCGGCCGCGAAATACGCCTTCGTGGTCTTCAACCAGTTCGCGTCATCGCGCTCCGGGAAGTCCGGCTTGTAATGCGCGCCGCGCGACTCGTCGCGCATGGCCGCGCCTTGAACGATCACGCGCGCCAGTTGCAGCATGTTGTAAAGCTGCCGCGCGAACACAAACGACGTATTGGCCCACATCGAGCGGTCGCTCAGGTTCACGTGGCGATAGCGCTCGAGCAGCTCCACCAGCTTGGCATCCGTGTCGCTGCAAGTTCTTGTTGTAGCGGATGACGGTGCAGTTCTTGGTCATGATGTCGCCGAGTTCGCGCCACAGCAGGAACGGATTCTCCGTGCCGTCGTTCTTCATCAGGCGGGCATTGATCTCTTCCTGCCGCTTGCGCTCCGAGTCGAAGACATGCCCGGCGGGATGCCGGCCGCTCTTGATCACGTTGTGCGCATACTTGACCGCGTTCGGCCCAGCCACGAATCCGCCGTAAATGCACGACATCAGCGAATTCGCGCCCAGACGGTTGGCGCCGTGATACTGATACTCACACTCGCCCGCGGCGTAAAGGCCCTCGATGTTGGTGCTGCTGCTCAAAGTCCACCCACAGGCCGCCCATGGTGTAGTGCATGCCGGGGAATATCTTCATGGGCGTATCGCGCGGATCGTCGCCGACGAACTTCTCGTAGATCTCGAGGATGCCCTCCAGCTTGCGATCGAGGGTGGCGCGGTCGATGTGCGTCAGGTCGAGATAGACCATCGGCTGCCCATCGATGCCGAGTTGGTTTTCGTAAACTACTTTGTGGATGGCGCGGGTCGCGATATCGCGCGGCACCAGGTTGCCATACTTGGGATACCACTCTTCCAGGAAGTACCAGCGCTCGCCTTCCGGAATGCTCTTGGGATCGCGCTTATCGCCGGCTTGCTTCGGTACCCAGACGCGGCCACCTTCGCCGCGGGCCGACTCGGACATGAGCCGTAGCTTGTCTTCGCCCGGGATGCACGTGGGGTGTACCTGGATGAACTCTCCGTTGGCGTAGTACGCCCCTTGCTGATAAAGCGCTGACTGCGCCGATCCGGTACAGACCACCGAATTCGTGGACTTGCCGAAGATGGCGCCGTTCCCGCCGGTGGCGATGATCACCGCCTCCGCCGGGAAGGTCTGCACGGCCATGCTGCGCAGATCCATGGCGCAGATGCCATGGCAGACGCGCTGGTCATCGATCACCGCGGAGAGAAATTCCCAGGCTTCGTACTTGGTGACTTTGCCTTCGGCCTCGTAGCGGCGCACCTGCTCGTCGAGCGCGTACAGCAATTGCTGGCCGGTGGTGGCGCCGGCAAACGCGGTGCGGTTGTAGAGCGTGCCGCCGAAGCGGCGGAAGTCGAGCAGTCCTTCGGGCGTGCGGTTGAAGGGAACGCCCATGCGATCGAGCAGGTCGATGATGCCGGGCGCGGCCTCGCACATGGCCTTCACCGGCGGCTGGTTCGCGAGGAAGTCGCCGCCGTAGATGGTGTCGTCGAAGTGCTGCCAGGTGGAGTCGCCTTCACCCTTCAGGTTCTTGGCGGCGTTGATGCCGCCCTGGGCGCACACCGAGTGAGACCGCTTGACCGGGACGATGGAGAAGAGGTCGACGTGACCTCCCATCTCGGCAATCTTGATGGTGGCTGCCAGACCCGCCAGCCCGCCACCCACAACAATGATCTTAGGATGAGACATGATGATCTTTACGCAAATTTATGAATACGGCCGAAGCCGCCGATCTAACGCACCAACGTATTCTGATAAACCTCAGTCGTGCCCTGGCCCAGGGACCTGGTCGGCGGCGTTCACGAATGCCGTGATGGTCCACAGGCCGATTGCCGATCAACACAACGGCCAGACCGGTGCAGACGTACGCCGAATTTCTGGCGGGCGCCATCCCCGACCGTGAGTCCCCACTTCGCGGCAAACAGCCACACTCCGTAGGAAAAGTGCCACGAGGCGGCAACGATTCCGATGACGTAAAAAGCGACCGTCCACGGATTCTGGAATTCATGCTGCACTTTCCAGAAAGCGTTCTCGTAGCCGCCGTTCATCAGATGCACACCCGTGAACCGCATGTAGATAGGTGTGGTACGCGATATAGATGAAGGCGATAATGCCCGGTCCAGCGCTGCGAGGTGTAAAGCCAATTGCCGGTCCAGGGATATTCACCGACATTCGAATCGCCCTTGTACCAGATGTAGAGGCCGTAGATCCCGTGATACAGCAGCGGCAGAAAGATGAACACCCATTCCAGCACGTGCACGAACGGCAGGCTGGTGAGGAACTTTACCTGATCGTTGTAAGCCTGAACGCCCTTGGTGGCTTCCGAGTTGGAGATGAAGTGCTCAATCAGGAATGCGCCAATCGGAACGATGCCGGACAGGGAATGTAATCTGCGCAACACAAAGGAGTAGCCCTGTCCGGCGCGCAGCGGAGCCACTCCCTGCTTAATTCGAGCGGAACTAGTATCGATAGAACTGGCCGAAGAAGCCACGAAGCCAACTCCTTATGAACGCGGAGTGTATCAGCAAACCTTTCATTATCAATTTCGCCAACAGCGCAAGTCAAGAAACCGCAGACACCGATTGACACTGGCGAAAAGTCTGAGAGCTGCGGAGTCTCCAGCTGATAAACGGGGTTCAGAATAGCTGCTGCTATGGCGAAATACTTGTGATGTTAGTCACAACGTCTTATGACCGACGTGACCGGGTCACCGCGCCGTGTGCGGATGTTGTTCGTGGCTTTCGTCCTCCCACGCGAGGAACGCCCGAAACGCCGCGCCTCGATGGCTGTAGAGAGCTTTCTCTTCGGCGGTCAGTTCAGCGAAGGTCTTGGCTGATCTCGGGGAAGTAGAACAGCGGGTCGTAGCCGAAACCGTTCGAGCCTCGAGGCGAGTGCAGGAGAATACCTTCGGCCTTGCCCTGAAACGTGGCCAGCGTGTGGCCGTTGCGGGCCACGGCGATAACGCAGACGAACCGGCCGGTGCGGTATTCGTCGGGAACGTCGTGCAACTCGCGCAGCAGCCGCGCGTTGTTGGCTTCGTCATCGGAGTTTGGCGCATGCTCGGGTGCGTCGTGCTCGTCGGCGGCATAGCGTGCGGAGCGCACTCCCGGGAGCGCCGCCCAGCGCATCGACTTCCAGCCCCGAGTCGTCAGCGATCACCAACTCGCCTTCGGCGTATTTGCTGTAGTGCTCGGCCTTCTTGCGCGCGTTGGCTTCGAAGGTCAGGCCATCTTCGATGACGCCGGGCAGCGATGAGAAGCCGGGCAGGGTTTCGATTTGCACGTCATGGGCGGCGGCGGCTCCGACAAGATCGCGAATCTTGCCCGGGTTAGACGTCGCAACCAGTACACGTTTCATCCGCGCCTCCTGCGATCAACCTACCAGAATTCGCGGACAGCGCGGACCACTCGAAGTTGCCGTCTTGTCGCAATCGCCGCGTCAAAGCTTCGCACGAATTGAACACTCACCTCTGCAGTTAATTCTCTTTTAATCCACCATTCACTCTCATTTGATCTCGCGAGAGTATCAACGCACTTGAGTCCAATCTGCGGACTCGAAAGGTGAGGAGGAATATGCGTCGATTTCTCGCAGCTACATTGACTGCGGTCATGGCTCTTGGGACCGCTGGTGAATGCAAATGCCGCGCCGGTAAGGCCGCCGGCACAAATCGGTAGCTGGTGACCCAGCCACCCCCATCAAGCACCTGGTGATCATCTTCCAGGAGAACGTTTCCTTTGATCACTACTTCGGGACCTATCCCTACGCCACGAATCCCGGCGGGGAACCGGCCTTCAATCCGCTTGCCCGGCACGCCGGCCGTCAACGGCTTCTCGGCACGCTCTGCAGCGCCAATCCCAAATCTGAATCCAGCCAACGGAGCGGGCGCGACCAATCCCTTCCGTCTGGATCGCTCGCAGGCCTGCGACCGACGATCAGGACCACGACTACACGCCGGAGCAGATGGCGTTTGACGGTGGGTTGATGGACCTGTTCCCGCTCAACACCGGCGTGCCGGGTCCGCCTCCGCGGCGGCGGCGGCATCGTCGACACCACCGGCCTGGTGATGGGCTACTACGACGGCAATACCGTGACCGCTTTGTGGAACTACGCCCAGTACTTTCGCCATGAGCGACAACTCGTATGACACCAACTTCGGTCCGTCGACCCCCGGCGCGCTGAATCTGGTGTCCGGCCAGACCAATGGCGTGACCCAGAACATGAACGGTACCGGCGCGATTATTGGCGACGGAAATGGCGGCTACTCGGTCATCAGCGACGCCGATCCGCTCGGCGATGTTTGCTCCACCTCCAGCTGGCGAAGTGTTCCAGATGGGCGGACAGAACATCGGCGACCTGCTGAACGCCGCTGGCGTGACCTGGGGATTCTTCGAGGGCGGCTTCGACCTGACCATCACCAATCCCAACGGAACCACTGGTTGCAATCGCTCCACGACCTCGCTGATCACCGGTGACAACAAGAAGGACTACATTCCGCATCATCAGCCGTTCCAGTACTACGCCTCCACCGCCAACCCGCAGCACACGCGTCCCACCTCAGTGTTGACCATCGGACAGCAGGGCGACGCCGGCAATCACCAGTACGACATCCACGACTTCTTTGACGCGGTCACGGCTGGCAATTTCCCGGCCGTCAGCTTCCTGAAGGCCCCGGGATATCAGGACGGACACGCCGGCTACTCCGACCCGCTCGACGAGCAGAAGTTCATCGTGGATACCATCAACTTCCTGTCAGCAGCGGCCGGAGTGGGCGAACACGGCGGTGGTCATCAACTATGACGATTCGGACGGCTGGTACGACCATCAGCTTGGACAGATCGTCAACACTTCGCAGACCTGCGCCGATGGGCTCAACGGCGCCGGGCTTCTGCGGCACCGCGGTCCCGGTTCTGGACGGCATCAGTGCACCTCATGCCCAGGGCCGCTGCGGCTACGGTCCGCGTATTCCCCTGATGGTGATCTCGCCCTACGCGCGGCAGAACTTTGTCGATCACACCATGACCGATCAGCTCGTCGATCATTCGCTTCATCGAAGACAACTGGCTCAATGGCCAGCGCATCGGACATGGATCGTTCGACACGGTGGCCAACTCCATCGCATCCATGTTCCAGTTCGTTCAGCCCAGCAGTTGCCTGCGCTACGTACTGCTCGACGACAGCACCGGTCTGGTAACTCGAACCGGCTGCGTCTCCCGGTAGCGGTTGGGGGTTCGCAGCTTGTAACAACTTTCGACCGCACGGCAATGGATGCAGCGGCAATGTCCGTCTGCATCCAATTGCCGTTTTCCGCTTATCTTGATTAGCGTCAGGATGGTACTTGACCTCACGTCGAACTTTCTTGCGGCAATCCTCGCTGCTGGCTGGCAGCGTCCTCCTGGGTCGGCGCGGCTGCGCTTTCCGCGATGACGCATGCCATGCCGTGGCCACACCGGCGAACACGCTCAACGTCAGCACGCTGGCGACCTTCGTCGACCCGCTGCCCGTGCCGGCCATTGCCAAGCCCAACGGAATGCGCCCGCTGCCTTCTTCTCCCAAGCTCAGAGCTGCCTTACTACCGGCTGGCTGCCCGGCCCGTGGAGATGAAGATCCATCGCGACCTGAAGCCGACGCGCTTCTGGTCCTACGGATCGTCTGTTCCGGGACCGACCCTGGAAGTGCGCAGCGGCGAGGGAGTGCTGGTCGAGTGGGCGAATGAACTTGCCGCCGCAGCACTTCCTTCCGATCGACCATCGCCTGCATGGAGCCGAGGCAGACCAGCCGCAGTCGCGCACGGTGGCGCATCTGCATGGAGCGCGCGTGCCTCCCGAGAGCGACGGCTATCCTGAAGACTGGGTTGCGCCCGGCAAGTCGTTGCTCTTATCACTATCCCAACCAGCAGGACGCGGCGATGCTCTGGTACCACGACCACGCCATGGGCATCAACCGCCTCAACATCTACGCAGGTTTGTTCGGCGCGACCATCTGTGCGTGACCAGGTTGAAGACGCGCTCAACCTGCCCAGCGGCAAGTATGAAGTGCCGCTCATGATCTTCGACCGCCTCATCACTCCCGATGGTCAGCTCTACTATCCGGTTTCCGAGAAGCCGGGCGCGCCCTGGGTTCCCGAGGTATTCGGCGATGCGATTCTGGTCAATGGAAAGCTCTTTCCGTATCTCGAAGTCGAGCCGCGCAAGTATCGTTTTCGCGTGCTCAACGCCTCCAACGGCCGCTTTTATCATCTGGCATTTCAGAACGGACTCAGCTTCCACCAGATCGGCACCGACCAGGGCTTGCTGCCGGCGCCGGTCGCGGTGAAGAGCCTGATGCTGGCTCCGGGTGAGCGCGTCGACGTGGTCGTCGATTTCAGCGATAACCGCGGCGAGCAGATTGTCCTGAAGAACGACGCCTTCGTCGTGATGCAATTCCGCGTCTCGGCGAACAAAGTCGCCGATCCCAGTTCTCTGCCGGCCGAGTTGCGGCCGGTCCCGAGAATCGCAGAGTCCGACGCGGTAAAGACCCGCCTGCTCACGCTGGACGAATACCAGAACCTGGTAGCTGAGCCGGTCCTGATGCTGTTGAACGGGACGTACTGGCACGATGCCATCACCGAGAAGCCGGTCCTGAACAGCACCGAAATCTGGAGCTTCATCAATCCCGACCGACGATACTCATCCGATTCACCTGCACGCCGTGCGCTTCCAGATTCTCGACCGCCAGCCGTTACGAGCCCTGGACCTACCAGACCAAGAAGCAGTTTCGCTTTCTGGGGCCTCGCGTGCCGCCGGAGCCCGGCGAGGCCGGCTGGAAGGACACCGTTCGCGCCGACTCCAGGATGGTGACGCGCATCATCGTGCGCTTCGAGGGATATACCGGACGCTACGTCTGGCACTGCCACATCCTGGAACACGAGGACAACGAAATGATGCGGCCCTACGAGATCGTAGCCGTTTCGTAATTACCCCTTGTGCCTTCGCAGTACAATGAGCGAATCTTTCGGTCTGGGTTCGCTCATGAAAATCGAAGACGTTCGCAAAGAATTTCCCGCCCTGCAGCAGCAGACGTTTCTCGACTCCGCCTGTGTAAGCCTGGCTCCGCAGCGCGCGGTCGAAAAGCTGCGCAGCTTCCTCGACATGGCGGCGTACTGCCCGTCGGGATCCTCGACGCAACATCACCTCGATATGGACGAGATGCGCAGCCAGGCGCGCCCCCAGCTTGCGAAGCTCATCAACGCCGATGAGGACGACATCGCCCTGGTGGAGAGCACCACGCATGGCCTGAGCCTGGTGGCCAATGCGATTCCACTCGAAGCGTGGAGACCGCGTAATCATCTGCGATCTGGAGTTCCTCGAAGTCGCGGTGCCGTGGATGCAGAAGCGCGACGAGCTCGGCATCGAAATCGACAGCGTCCGCAATCGCGACGGGCAGATCCTGGTCGAAGACATCGAGGCGGCGATCGACGAGCGCACCCGGGTAATCGCGATCAGTTCGGTGCAGTGGAGCAATGGCTTTCGCTGCGATCTCGAAGCGCTGTCTCGACTTATGCCGCGAGCGCGGGATCTTTCTGATTGTTGACGCAGTCCAGCAAATTGGGCGCGATTCCGTTCGACGTGCGAAAGACCCCGGTGGACGCGATTGCCTGCGGAGGACACAAGTGGCTGATGGCGCCCTTTGGGTGCGGCTTTCTCTACCTCAGCAAGGAGTTTCGCGCGAAGGTGAAGCCGCCGATTGGCCGGTTATCTTTCCGTCGCCGAACCGGAAGGCGGATGGGGGAAGTACTTCCAAACGCCGTCCGCGACTCCGGTGCGCGACTACGAATTTGTCGGTGGCGCGCGTCGCTGGGAGACCGGCGGCACCGCCAACTATCCCGGCGCGATCGGTCTGGCCGAGTCGGTAGGACTGATCAACGAACTGGGCACCGCCGAACGTCGGCGAGCACGTGTTATCGCTGACCGACCACCTCATCAGCGGACTGAAGCAGCAGGACATTCGCGTGGTCACGCCAGAAGACCGCCGCTACCGCTCCGGCATCGTCACCTTCACGCTGGGCGACGTGGATGAGAACGTCGCCCTGACGAACTTTCTTGCAGCAACACAAGGTCCTGGTGTCGGTGCGCTACACCTCGCATGTCGGCGGGGTGCGCGTCTCCTGCCACCTCTTCAACAACCAGGACGATCATCGACCGCCTGCTCGAACTTGTGGGCGTGTACCTCCGCCAGCACGCGAAGGCGACGGTGTAATGACGGACCATCGCGCCGAGCGCTACACCGCGTCACCATCATGCGATCGACAAAGAGCAAGGTCTGTCCCGCCAGCTCAGCGAGCGCCAGCTGAGCATGATTGCCATCGGAGGCGCCATCGGCACCGGACTGTTCCTGGGCAGCGCGCTGGCGGTGCGCACCGCTGGGCCGGGCGTCATCCTCAGCTACATTCTTGCGGCGGGAATCGCTCTTGCTGCTCATGGGCTGTCTCTCGGAGATGGCGGTCGCACATCCCACGGCCGGCTCGTTCGGAATCTATGCCGAGCTTTACCTTTCGCACTGGGCGGGCTTCGTCGTCCGCTACACCTACTGGGCGGCGCAGTCCATCGCCATCGGCGGAGAAGCCGTCGCGGCCGCCATCTACACCCAGTGGTGGTTCCCGCACACGCCCGGCGTGGGCGTGGGTGATCTTCTATTCGGCGGTGCTCATCTTCATCAACGCGCGCAGCGTCGGCGCATTCGGCGAGTTCGAGTACTGGTTCTCGATCATCAAGGTCAGCGCCATCGTCGTCTTCATCATGCTGGGCGCGGCCATTCTGTTCGGCGTGCATCAGCAGCGGCCCATCGGGCTGGAGAACTTCCGCGCCCACGGAGGCTTCCTGCCCAACGGATGGCTCGGCGTGTGGCTGGCCCTGGCGTTCGTGATCTTCAGCTTCATTGGGACGGAGACCGTCGCCGTTACCGCAGGAGAAGCCAAAGATCCGGACAAATCCGTGCCCCGCGCCATGCGCACCATGCTGGTCCGGCTGATCATCTTCTATGTTGGCGCCATCTTCATCCTGGTGGGCGTGATTCCATGGACGCAGATCCAGCCGGGGCAGGGAATCACCGTCAGTCCATTTGTGCGTGTCTTCGAGGTGATGCACATTCCCGCCGCCGCGCACATCATTAACTTCGTGGTGCTGACGGCCGCGCTCTCCAGCATGAACTGCAATCTTTACGTGGCGACGCGCATGATGTTCTCGCTGTCCCGCGGTGGCTACGCGCCCGAGATGCTGGGTCGCGTATCGAAGAAGGGCACGCCTCTTCGGCGCTGCTGTTTTCCGCGCGGTGGCCTGGGCGTTGCGACGCTATTCGCCATCTGGTTTCCCGGCTCTGCCTATGTGTACATGTTCGGGATCGCACTGTTCGGCGGACTATTCGCGTGGATGATGATCTTCGTCACCCATCTCAGCTTTCGCAGCATTGGCGCGCAGCATCAGGGCCGTCGTCTGCCCGTGGAGATGCCGCTGTTTCCATTTACCACCATTGCAGGAGGAGTGGGCGTGCTGGCAATCCTGATCTCGACGTGGTGGGTGGAGGGAATGCGCGTCACGCTGGAGGCGGGAATACCGTGGCTGCTGCTGGTCACGGTGCTCTATTTCGGCATAGGGCGCAGGCGAGAAAGGGCTGCCGCCTTACGACTCGCGAAGATGACCAGCGCGCCGGAAGCAGCGGAGTAGGGGCATTTCAAAATCGACCCACTCGGGGAGTTCGCGCTGAAGTATTCGCGAGGGCAGTCGTCGCTTTGACGGGGCACGGCTTGAGCGTCTGCTAAGAAACTTCAAGAAGTTTCTTGGTGGGAGCCCCCTGCTTTAGCTGGGGGAGTTGGACTTCAGTCCAGCGGACAAGCGTTCAACGTGAGAAATCGGCTTCAGCCGCGGTATTTCGCAATCCCAGCGCTAAAGCGCGCGATCAAAATCGAACTCTCCGGAGCGCTAACGCGCTCCTCCCCCGCATAAATGCGGGGGCTCCCACTAAGAGGCGCATTCCAAGTGTCGTGCTCGGGCTTTTTCAATAGGCTCTGAAGCCGTGCCCCTTCAAAGCTTGCTGCTTATCGTCGCGAACCACCCAGTGCTCGCGGTGCCCGTGCTACTGAGAATTGCAGGCGCGGGTTTATACTGGCCCGTCTCGCACTCTTCTCCTTCCGAGGCGCTATGAAATACAGCTTTGCGCATTCTTTTGCTTTTCTCCCTTGTTTCCACGCTCAGCTTTGCACAAGCCAACAATCGCACCACCAATCGTATGAGCCATCCTCATCAACTCAACGCGCAGTTTTCCCAGATGACCGACCAGTTCGTGAAAGACTCGCTGGCGCTCTCTCCGGTGAGCGCGTCGCAGGCCGGTTATCACAAGCATCTCGACCCCAAGACCGGCCAGACGATCGATCTCGATGCGCAACTCGACGACGTCAGCGCGCAGGGTGTTGCCGCCCAGGAGAAGTTCTATCGCGAGTGGCGGCAGCGCTTCCAGACCGAGACGCCGGTCGCGGGCTTGAACGCGCAAGACGCCGCCGACTACCGCCTGATCGACGACCAGATTGCGCTGAACCTGCTTGAGTTCGACCAGATCCAGAATTACAAGCACAATCCCACCGGCTACGTGGAGCTGATCGGCAACGCGCTGTTCCTGCCGCTGACGCAGGAGTACGCGTCGAAGGAAGTACGCGTGGGCGACGTGATCTCGCGCATCGGTCAGATCCCGCGCTTCCTGGATCAGGCCAAATCGCAACTCACCGACTCCGATCCCATCTTCATTTCGACTGCGGTCGGAGAGAACGAAGGCAATCTCGACCTGGTGGACTCCGTGGCCGCCGAGATCCCGGCCGGTTCGCCGCTTAAAGCGCAGTACGACAAAGTAGCGCCTGCGGCCAAGAAGGCGCTGACCGACTTCACTGCGTGGATGCAGAACGATCTGGCGAAGCGTCCGACCAACGGCCGTACCTGGCGGCTGGGTAAGGAATGGTACGCGCCCAAATTTCACTACGTGATGGAGACTTCCATCGAGCCGGCGCAGTTGCTGGCCGACGCTGAGGCTGCGCTGAAGAAGACCCGCGCCGACATGCTGCAACTGGCGTTGCCGCTCTACAAGCAGATGTTTCCCGGCCAGGACGACTACAGCAGCCTGCCCGCCCAAGAGCGCGAGAACAAAATCATCGCTGCGGTGCTCAACAAGATCAGCGACGAACACCCGCAGCGCGATCAGTTGATCGAGGCGGTGAAGGCCGATCTGGAGGGCATCAAGCAGTTCATTCGCGACAAGAAGATTGTCTCGCTCAGCAGCCGCGACAACCTGAAAGTCATCCCCACGCCGGAGTTTGAGCGCGGCATTTACTCGGTGGCGGGATTTCACGGTGCGCCGCCGCTGGAGCCGACTGCCGAAGCCCAGTATTGGGTGACGCCGATCGATCCCAAGATGCCGGAGGCGAAGGCCGAGAGCAAACTGCGCGAGTACAACAACTACGCGCTGAAGTGGCTGACCATTCACGAGGCGCTGCCCGGACACTACGTTCAGGCCGAGCATGCCGACGATGTTGAGCCGCCGACGCGGCGCGTGTTGCGCAACCTCTTCGGCAATGGACCCTACGTCGAGGGATGGGCCGAGTACGGCGCCGACGTGATGACGCAGGAAGGCTATCTCGATTTCAGTCCGAAGTTCCGGCTGGTGCGGCTGAAGGTCTGGCTGCGCGCGACCGCGAACACCATTCTCGACATTCGCCTGCAGACCATGAACATGACCGACCAGCAGGCGCTGGATCTGATGCTGAACGACTGCTTCCAGACCCAGGCCGAGGCCGACGGCAAGCTGGTGCGCGCCAAGCTGAGCTCGACCCAGCTGCCGACGTATTTCCTCGGCAACGCGCCAGTGGTGGACGCTGCGCAAGAAGTATCAGGCTGCGAAGGGCAGCAGCCTTCACGCTGGAGGAGTTCCACAATCGCGCGCTCGATCAGGGGCCGCTGCCGCTTGAGTATCTGGAGAAGATCATTTTGCCGGAAGGAAAGGCTAGCAACTAGCAATCAGCAACTAGCACTTGGACCAGGATCAGGATCAGCGATCAGGCGGCATTGTGAAGAAGTGTAAATACTGCAACGATCAGCCGTGCTTGCCAGAACTTTTCCCGCCGTCGTCCGTCTATACCAGTAACCCAAATCCAAGGTGGGCGCCGCAACCCAACAGAAATACCAACAGGCGCCCACCGTCCATTTAGCCGTGAGCTATCAGCTGAGAACCGCAGATCCCTCGACTCCTCGCTTCGCTCGTCGCTCGGGATGACAGGTGCAGCGTGACGGCCGATAGCTGACGGCTGAAAGCTGATGGCTGACAGCTCCCCTCCAGCGTTACAATAAGAACAAGCAGTTACCATGCAGTTAACAGTCTTACAGCCGCAAGTTCACGAGGCCCGCTGGTGGGAGACAATGGCCGACGGCCGCCTCCACTGCTACCTCTGCCCGCGACACTGCCACATGGGAGAAGGCCAGGCAGGCTTCTGCTTCATCCGCAAGAACGAAGGTGGACGGCTGCTGCAACTCGGCTACGGGCGGCCTGCTGCCATCGCGATGGATCCCGTCGAGAAGAAGCCGCTCAGCCACTTTTTTCCCGGGCACGAAGATTCTTTCCATGGGCACCGCCGGGTGCAACATGGGCTGCTCCTTCTGCCAGAACTGGGACATCTCCAAGGCCAAGTCCGACCAGGTCAACGCGCTGACGCTCAGCCCGGAGAACGTCGTCGAAGTGGCGTTGGAGCATCGCGCACCGCACATCGCGTTCACCTACAACGAGCCGACCATCTGGGGCGAGTACGTCATCGACATCGCGCGCGAGGCCCACGAGCGCTGGCCTGAACACGGTGATGGTTTCCAACGGCTACATCACCCGCGAAGCTTTCTTCGACATCTATCGCCACATCGACGCCGCCAACATCGACCTCAAAGCCTTCACCGAAGAGTTCTACGGCAAGATCACGCTGACGCACTTGCAGCCGGTGCTCGACACGTTGAAATGGCTGCGCCACGAAACCGGCGTGTGGTTCGAGCTCACCAACCTCATCATTCCGACGCTGAACGACGGCGATGCGGAGTTCCAGGAGCTGTGCGACTGGGTGCTGGAGAACCTGGGCGACGATGTGCCGCTGCACTTTACGGCGTTCCATCCGGATTTCAAGTTGCAGGACAAGCCGCCGACTCCTCCGGAGACGCTACATCGCGCGCGCAGGCTGGCCATGCAGATGGGACTGAAGTACGTCTACGAAGGGAACATCTACTCCGATGGGGCCAACACGATTTGCCCGGGATGCAAACAGGTGGTTGTCACGCGGTCGTGGCACTCAGTGATGTCAAACCGGCTGAAGGATGGATGCTGCACGAATTGCGGCACGCGCATCGCGGGCGTGTTCACGAAGGCAGAAGCAGAGAAGCGGCGGGAGTGGGCGAAAGAACTCCGAACGGTGTAACCACCGAGGCTTCGGGAGACTGTCAGTTCCTGTTGCCTTAGTTTAGTTGCGAAGGCACGGGTAGAGTGGCGCTTCAGCGCCGCGTTAGCGATGCTTTTCTGTACGGAGCCGGCTCAGCTGGCGGCCCCTTGCTCTAGCGCTCTTCCAGTCCGATCCACTTCGGAACGGGCTCGGGTCGAAATGCCGTCATCTTATCCAGCAGCCGCGACGGATCCTCATCATCCAGCACCAGCCTTCGGTTCTCTTTACGCAAGAAGCCTTCGCGCACTGCGTGATCAAACAATTCCAGCAGAGGCGCGTAGTAGTTCTCCACGTTGAGCAAGCCGCAGGGTTTCGATTGCAGGCCGAGCTGTGACCAGGTCACGACCTCGCAGAACTCCTCGAAGGTGCCGAAGCCGCCGGGAAGGGCGATGAAGCCGTCGGACAGATCCGACATCAGCGCCTTGCGTTCGTGCATGGAGTTCACAATGCGCAGTTCCGTCAGGCCGGTGTGGCCAACTTCCTTCGCCATCAGCGACTCGGGAATTACGCCGATCGCGCGGCCCTCGCGAGCCAGCACCGTGTCAGCGAGGACGCCCATCAGGCCGATGTTTCCGCCGCCGTAGACGAGTTCGATTCCACGCTCGACCAGGAGCACGCCGAGTCGCTCGGCGGCATCGCGATAGGCTGGGCGATTCCCAGTGCTGGAGCCGCAGAAAACGCAGAGGCGACGAAAGGGCATGATGATGTTTGAGTCCGGAGTCAGATTGAGTGTACCGAAATGGAGCGGTCGGCGTTTTTGAAGGAATATAGGAGTCCTTCGACTCGCTGCGCTCGCTCAGGATGACAGGAGCTGAGGCATGGCCGGAAGTTTGTTTGTGCTAATGCGGGCCATGTGGCGCTCAGAATGATCATCTCAAGATCTTCTCTGTGCCTCCGTGTCTCCGTGGTGAAGATTCTTGATCCCGACATTCTGAATCTTTTAATAACTATTATCATCTGATAGATATGCGCCGGGAGACTTACAACGAGTTTCGCCGAATGTGCCAACAGCACAGTCTGGCGGCGACACACCAGAGGCAAAAAATCTACGAGGCGCTGGTGTCACGACCCGGGCATTATTCGCCGGAGGAGATCTACGAGCAGGTAAAACAAGACTTGCCGTCGATCTCACTCGCGACGGTTTACAAGAACCTTAAGACCTTCGTGCACGCCGGCATGCTGCGCGAAGTCAGTCCTCATCATGGCTCGTGGCGCATCGACGCCAATCACCATCCCCATCACCACCTGGTTTGCACGCGCTGCCGTTCCATTGCCGACCTCGACTTCGATTCGCTGGGGCCGGTGCAGCTGCGCGGCAGACTTCCCTCTGGATTCAGGCTGGAAAAGTTTACTATCGAGGTGCAGGGTATCTGTAAGGCCTGCACGTCAGCCGAAACAAAGCAGCATTAATTCTTACTAGCCAATAATGGAGACACATAAATGTTAAGCGTAGGAGAGCGGTTCCCCGACTTTCGCCTTGCTGCAACCGTCAGCACCAATAAAGACAACGCCTTCAAAACCATCACCAGCGAGGATTACAGGGGGAAGTGGAAGCTATTCTTCTTCTGGCCGAAGGACTTCACCTTCGTCTGTCCGACCGAGATCGCGGCATTCGGAAAGTTGAACAAGGAGTTCCAGGACCGCGACACGCAGATCCTGGGCGGCAGCATCGATTCGGAATTTGTCCACCTGGCATGGCGCAATAATCATCCCGACCTGAAGGACCTGCCGTTCCCCATGCTTTCCGACATTAAGCGCGACCTGTGCTCCACGCTTGGCATTTTGGATGAGGAGGCGGGAGTGGCGCAGCGGGCGACCTTCCTCGTCGATCCGGATAATGTCATCCGCTTTTGCTACGTCACCGACCTTTCGGTGGGACGCAATCCGCAGGAAGTGTTGCGCGTTCTCGATGCTCTACAAACGGACGAGCTCTGCCCCTGCAACTGGCAGAAGGGACAGGAGACGCTGCAGGTATAAATAGCATTCAGTTGGCTCCGCTCGTAGGGGCGGAGCCGCTTTCTTCCGTGGCTAATTTGAAGGTGGAACTTCATGAATCTTGATGCGTTGATCGAAACCATTCCCTCGTACGCTAAAGACCTCAAGCTCAACTTTTCCAGTGTGGTGCGGCAGCAGACGGACCTGAACGAGCAGCAGGCATGGGGAACCGTGGTTGCTTCGGCCATGACCTCGCGCAACCAGCCGTTAATCGCAGCCGCTCTGGACGAGGCCGCGACCCACCTGACCCGGGAGGCGCTGGAAGCAGCCAAAGGTGCGGCGGCCATTATGGGCATGAACAATATTTTCTACCGTTTTCTGCACCTTTCTTCGAACGAAAAATACCGCACCATGCGGGCAGGGCTGCGCATGAACGTAATCCGCACGCATGGTATCGATCCCCTTGATTTCGAGTTGTGGTCAACTGCGGTCTCCGCCATCAACGGCTGCGGAGCCTGCGTCGATGCGCACGAGAAGGTCATGCGGGACAAAGGTGTGACCGAGGAGCAGATACTCGCGGCAGTACGCATCGCGTCCGTGATCCATGCCATTGCAGTTGTGCTCGACACAAAAGCGGTCGGCGAACAGCAACCAGCAGTCGTGTGACGATGGTCAAGTAGTGTCGTGACAAGGGCGCCGCAATCGACGGCGCCCTTTTTCTTTGTCCATCCGAAGCCACCCCTAACCCGCCTCGAAGGGCGATAAACACGCACGCAGGCCCGTGCCCGCGGAGCTGGGACAGTCATAGGTCACAACCGATTGTGATCTGTGTACTTGTTGGGTGTGCGGTAGGAGTGTTCCGCTGGACTGTAACTGGAGTAATACCTTGACTGCCACCCATACCCCCGGCGGCCCGGAGCGCTCAAAGTGGGCGTTGTCCGCGGTTTAGCAGATCACCGCATCCGGTGATGGCCGGCACCTACGTCGGTGCGCCAGGGATCGAGTGGCAGGAAACGGGTCCTTCGCTGAGGCGCGGCAAGCGCAATCCGGCCGTAGGACACGGGTATCGAACCGAAGTACAGGGGGTCAGCGTGCTTACACCATATGGCTTGGACATTATAGAAAGTTGCCTGGCCTGCAAGATGCGGGCCGAGCATATATTTTGCGATCTTCCACCATCTGCATTGCAGTCATTCGAATCCATCAAATACGCTACGGCCTATCCCAAGGGCGCGGTCCTGTTCGTCGAAGGCCAGACGCCGCGCGGAATCTTCGTGCTCTGCAAAGGCCGCGTCAAGCTGTCCATCTGTTCCACCGACGGCAAGACGCTGATCTTGAAGATTGCCGAACCCGGAGAGGTCCTCGGCCTCAGCGCGACAGTGAGCGGAAAGACCTACGAACTGACCGCTGAGACCGTCGACCCTTGCCAGGTGAACTTCGTCAAACGCGAAGATTTTCTGCGCTTCCTCAAGGAGCACAGTGATGCCTGCCTGCGGGTGGCCGAGCAGCTAAGTGAAAAGTACAACACCGCCTGCCGCGAAATCCGCTCATTGGGCCTTTCACACTCCGCCGGAGAGAAATTGGCGAAGTTGCTGTTGGAGTGGAGCGCCAAGAACGGCGAAGCGGCAAAGGCCGAGCCGCGCGTGAAACTGGCCCTCACCCACGAGGAGATCGCGCAGATGATCGGCACCTCCCGCGAGACCGTAACGCGTTTATTTGCCGATTTGAAACGCCGGCAGATTGTGCAGGCCAAGGGCTCGACTCTGCTGATTCGCAACAAGGCGGCGCTGAAGGCGCTGGCAATCGTGCCGTGAGCTAAAGCACTGTGAATACTGGCTGATCGCGGCCCTTTCGCCATCCGCACCGGCGCTGGATTAACTGCTTCGGGTTGCGGTTTCAGACGGCGCGGCGGACGCATTCGTACGCGCCCTGTGAACAAGGTCACGGAAATGGGTGACTGCAATCACTGCATTGAAGCGGGCCGGAGACGTATTACCTCGATCATGGAGAGCATGATTCAGTCGAGTTGCTTGACCTGCGACTTCCGTCCGGATCGATTCTTTTGCGACATGCCCGCGGAGTCCCTAAAGAGTTTCGACGAGATCAAGTCGCTCACCTCTTACCCTAGGAGCACCGTCCTGTTCGCCGAGGGACGACCGGTTCGCGGCATATATATTTTGTGTGATGGACGGGCCAAGCTGTCCATTTGCTCCGATACCGGCAAACGGCTTACGTTGCGAGTCGCAGGCCCAGGAGAAGTCCTGGGGCTGGGCGCAGCCCTGTCGAACACTCCGTACGAGATCACGGCGGAATTGCTGGACAACTCGCAAGTCGTATTCGTTCGCAGGAAAGACCTGCTGAAGTTCCTGCGGGAGCATCGCGAGGTGTGTATGGAAGTCGTGCGAATGCTGAGTCAGGACCTGCATGGCGCCTACGAGCGCGTCCGTACCCTCGGCATGATACGCACCCGGCGCCCGCGCATAATGTTCCGTTCCGGTCCCATGCTGGTTTGAGCCACCAGGCTCCCTGCCCGCCCGCGATCCCTTCGCGGGCTTTTGTTTTGGCGTATACGCAAGAGAGGACCTGAGGACTCCCTCATTGGCTGTGCGAACGAACGTTCGAAAATGAAGAGGGAAGCGGCGTTTTTAGCGTCCTGTCAGAACCTCATTGGTCGTCTGGATTTGCCTCGATGAGGCGCTCGAAAGCTGATGAACATTGCACGATTCTTTGCGTGCGAACGGCCTTCCCGGTGGTGATAGCCCTCACATCCCATGGTGAGAATCGCGTGGCCATGTGATCTCAATCACACCCGCCCGTGAGTACACGCACTGCCCCTCTGGGTCATCATCGGCGATGGTTATGAGTGACGCGGCGTAGCTGCCGCGTCCGGTGAAAGCGAGGGACACGGTGAGACGGCAGCGGTCTGATTGCCTTGGCTGTGTTGCTGCTCTGCGGGGGGGCGATGGCCAAGAACACTCCCAAGATGGGCAATGAGGAGTGCCTGGCTTGCCATAACGATGCCAGCCTCACCAAGGACGAGGGCGGCAAACAGGTCAGCCTGCACGTCGACGATGCGAAGTTCAAAGCCTCAATCCATAGCGTCTTCGGCTGCACCGATTGCCACAAAGACATCAAGGCGTTCCCGCATGACCCCACGCCCGCCAAGCCGGTATGTGCCAGTTGCCATGCCGGTGAGCAGACGGCTTACGATCACGGCGTTCATGCCAAGGCAGCGGCGGCCGGCAATACCAACGTTGCGAAATGCCAGGACTGCCATGGCAGCGTGCACGAGATTCTGCCGGCGGGCGATCCCAAATCAAAAGTAGCTCGCGGCAACATTCCGCAAACTTGCGGTGCCTGTCACGGGCAGAAATTCGTGATGGCATCGAGTGGCATCAGTTCCGCTCCCTTCAACTCGTACCAGCAGAGTGTGCACGGCAAGGCCGTTGCCGCTGGGTCTGACAAGGCTGCAGTGTGTACGGATTGCCATGGCCAGCATGACATTCTGGCGGCCACCGATCCCAAGTCGCCGATCAACAAGTTCAACGTTCCCGTGACCTGCGCCAAGTGTCACGACAACGTCAAGCAGGAGTATGTACAGAGCATTCACGGTCAGGCGATCGCGCGCGGCAACTGGCAGGCCCCGGTGTGCACCGATTGTCACGGCATCCACACCATCAAGGCCCCCACCGATCCCAATTCTTCGGTAGCCGCAGCCAACGTAGGCAATAGCTGCGCCCAATGCCATGGCAGTGTGCGGCTCTCCAATGAATTTGGAATGCCTTCGGGCCAAGTCAACACCTACCTGGCGAGCTATCACGGCATGGCATCGAAGATGGGTTCGACGACGGTGGCCAACTGCGCCAGCTGTCACGGCGTGCATAACATTCTGCCCTCCGGCGATCCGCGCTCCACCATCAACCACGCCAATCTGGCGAAGACCTGTGGTCAGTGTCATCCCGGGGCCAACGATAAGTTCATCAGCTTCAAGGTGCATTCGGACGGTCTGGCGAAGGCCGACTTTGGCAGTAAGGTCATCGGGTACATCAGCAAGTTCTACATCTGGATGATCATCGGCGTGATCGGCGGCATGGTGCTGCATAACCTGATCGTTTTCCGCAAAAAGCTGATCCTACATCGCATCGGACAGCCTCGCATTTTGTTCCGCATGACTCTGGGACAACGCGTGCAGCACGTTATCCTGCTCACCAGTTTCTTCACCCTGGTGCTGACCGGTTTTGCCTTGCGTTACCCGTCCTCGTGGCTGGGCACGGTGTTGATCAACGAAGCCGTGCGCAGCATCGTCCATCGCGTCGCGGGCGTAATTCTCATCGCCGTCAGCCTGTTCCATCTGTGGTATGTCACCAAGAACCCCGACGGCCGGCGCCTGATCAAAGACATGCTACCCGCATGGAAGGACGTGACCGACGCGCGAGACGCCATGCGCTACTACCTTGGGTTCAGCGAACAGCGTCCGCTGTTCGGCCGCTTTACCTATGCCGAAAAGGCTGAGTACTGGGCGCTGGTTTGGGGCATGTTCGTCATGGGCGGTACAGGATTGATGGCGTGGTTCAAGGTAGGTGTGGGCGAACGAGTGCCGGGCTGGTGGATTGACGTTGCCATCACCATCCACTGGTATGAAGCTGTGCTGGCGACGCTGGCCATTATCGTGTGGCACTTGTACGGCGTGATGTTCGATCCCGATGCTTATCCCATGAACTGGGCCTGGTACGACGGCAAGATGTCGATTGAGGCCTATGAGCATGAACACCCTCTCGACCTGCTGGCGATCGAGAAAGCCCAGGGTGCGGAGGAAGACGAAGCTGTGCCGGACGACGCGGCCACTGAAGAGCACGACGAGACCGTCGCAAGTAAGAACTAGACAGCCTCTGAAAAGAGTCTGAAACCTGGTGACATGAACATCAGCTTCGTGTTCTCCTGACGGGGATACGACTGTATAGTGGTAAGTTCTGCAGCACTGAGTGTGCGCGTCTTGCACCGGGGTGAGGCGAAGAAGGGACAGCTAAATCAATGACCGAGGACACGCGGAAAGTGGATCCTCAGGGCGATCATCCGCCCATTTCGCAGAAGCTTATCAAGAACCCCATCAGCCTGATCGGCCTGGCACTGGCTGCTGTCGCCTTCGTTAACATTGTTTTTCTGGCCCTGATGGACGTTCTGGCCAGCCATCCCGCTCCTTACATTGGCATTCTTGCTTACATGGTCGCGCCAGGATTTCTGGTTCTTGGCCTGATCCTGGTACCGATCGGGATAGTGATCGAGCGCCGTCGCCGGCTTCACGCCGTGGGCGCGCCGCCGCACTTTCCGAAACTCGACCTCAACAATCCTGCGCAACGTAGCACGGTCGCGTTTCTGCTCAGCTTCATAGTGATCTTTGCCCTGGTGAGCGCAGTGGGCAGCTACAAAGCCTACGAGTTCACCGACTCGGTGAGTTTCTGCGGCCAGCTGTGTCATACCGTCATGCACCCTGAGTTCGTGGCCTATCAGGCTTCGCCGCATGCGCGCGTGGCGTGTGTCGATTGCCACGTCGGATCGGGCGCAGGCTGGTATGTGAAGTCAAAGTTGTCCGGCATTCGTCAGGTGTACTACAACGCTCGCGGCACCTATCCGCGGCCGATTCCCACGCCTGTGCATAATTTGCGCCCGGCGTCCGACACCTGCGAACAGTGCCACTGGCCGAAGAAATTCTGGGGCGCGCAGCTCAAGACGTTCACCCATTACGGCCCCGATGAGCAGAACACGCCGCGGGTGATCCGCATGCTGATCAAGACCGGCGGCGGCGATCCCACCCTGGGTCAGGCCGGTGGAGGCATCCACTGGCACATGAACATCAACAACAAGATCACCTACTTCGCCACCGATGAGCAGCGGCAAGTCATCCCCTGGGTGCGTATTGAGGACCAGCAAGGCCACGTCACCGAATATATGGCGAAGGACGGGGCGCCTACCCAGGCGCAGGTCGACAAAGCCGACAAACGCCGCATGGATTGCATTGACTGCCATAGCCGCCCGTCGCATGCCTACATTCCGCCTGATCTGTCGGTGGACCGCGCCATCAGCGGGCGCTCCATCGATGCGACGCTGCCGTTCATCAAGCAGCAGGGCGTCGAGGTATTGACCGCAGACTATAAGTCGTCGGAAGAAGCGCAACAGGCCATTGCCCAGAAGATCCCGAAGTTTTATCAGGACAAGTATCCGCAGATTGCATCGGCGAAAGCGGACAGTATCAACGGGGCCGTGGCAGAGCTGCAGCGCATCTTTGAAGCTACCTTCTTTCCCTACATGAAGGTGAACTGGAAGACCCATCCCAACAACATCGGACACTTCTATTACCCGGGCTGCTTCCGCTGCCACGATGGCAATCACGTCAGCAAGGACGGCAAGGTAATCAGCAAAGACTGCAACTCCTGCCACACGGTGCTGGACCAGGAAGAGGGCAGCGTGCACGTGGCTGCCATGCAGACTCAGCCCTTCAAACATCCGGTGGATATCGGCGACCTGAACGGTGTGAATTGCTCCGATTGCCACAGCGGGGGCGTCGGGCCGTAGGAGCAGACCCAACCATCCCGGCGAGACCGGTGGGCCCAGGGCGGAAGCTCCGGGTAAGCTGGTTGTAGAAATCCCGAGCCGGGTGGGGACGCCCGCTACATTCTCGTCTCCCACCCTTTCGCAAAGGAAGCGAAAGGATGGGGCACCCAACGAGCACCGGTTTTGTGTTCGCTGGGGATACTAGACATTGAAGGGAGTGGTATGCCTTCTCCGCCTAGCCTGCGAGACACCATCCTTGACGTGTGGAGGACCAACAATCGGGTCACGGTCTTTCTAATCGAGCATTTGCCAGCCGGACTCTGGGAAGCCACGGTTCCGGGGGCTCCGCGTCGCAGTGTCCGGATGATTGCCGGTCACATCCACAATGCGCGGTGCATGTGGCTCAAGACGCTCGGCAAAGAGAACGGCATCGCCGTGCCGCGCAGTGTCGATCGGTATAAGGTGAAACCCAAGGACCTCATTCCAGCGCTGGAGCGGAGCAGTGCGGGCATTTTGGGCCTCCTGAAGCTCGGCTGCGATCATGGGGGAAGCATTCCCGGCACGTCGTCTTATGTGTGGCGCAATCTTCCCCTAGACGTGGGGCACGTTCTCGGCTATTTCATCGCGCACGAAGGCCATCATCGGGGACAGATTGTGATGCTTGCCCGGCAATTGGGACATCGCCTGCCGGCGGAGATCGCGGGCGGGCTTTGGCACTGGTCGAAGCGTGCCCGAGAAGTCTAGAGCTACCTGATTCGTAGCTGCTCACCATGCGGCGAACCCAGGCTCCTCCGTTCGGTTTCGCTCCAGTCGGCATGAGACCATAGGGACTGCGACGGCGCAGAATCCCGCTACCCAAAGTCTCGCGCTTGCCAAATCGCGTAACGATCAGCAATAATAGGTGTTTGCCTCCAGTAGCGGGGGTCCAACTAGCGCCTTGCTGCGCTGGTTGGGGTGTGGAGCGAAGCCGTATCTCGCTGGAGCACCCGCCCGAAACGCCAATCGCGCGATTCGGGGACCGCAAGTGGTTCTCGCCTGAAGGGAATTTCGTACCACCGGCGCCTCCCAGCGCTCTCAGCCTAAATCTGTTGTCCTGGATGGGGGAGGGAACGCGCACACGTGTGGACATTGACGAGCGAAAGGAAACAGCCTCTGTGTTGATGATTCGTCTATCGCGTCGCGGTGCGCGCAAACAGCCTTACTACCGCATTGTGGTAATCGAGAAGGACCGTGCGCGCGATGGCCGCTCGGTGGAAGTGGTCGGCACCTATAATCCGCGTACCAATCCCGCCAGCGTGGAATTGAAGCGCGAGCGCATTGACTATTGGACCAGCAAGGGAGCGCAGTTGTCGGACCGCGTAAGGAAGCTGGTGGAAAAAGCCGCCAGCGCTCCGGCTCCGGCTCCGACTCCGACTCCGACTGCTGTGGCCTAAGCTCGCAGTTCGAACCCAACGTCCAATACCGGGAGCCGCTTAAGCTATGACTGACAGCGCCGTAAACATGCTCGCGTTGGTGGAACATCTTGCCAAGGCCGTGGTGGAAGCACCGGACGAGGTGAGCGTGGAAGCCTTTGAAGAAGGCGGCCAGACGGTGTTGGAGCTGGTGGTGGCCGAAAGCGACCTGGGGCGGGTAATTGGCCGCCAGGGGCGCATGGCCCGCAGCTTGCGCACCATTGTCAATGCTGCCGCGTTGCGCACGCGCAAGCGTTACCAGTTGGAGATTGTGGAATAGCCGGCGACTTCATTACGATCGCTCGCGTGTTGGGCCCGCAAGGGCGGCGCGGCGAAGTTATGGCCGAGCTGCACACGGATTTTCCCGAGCGCTTTCAGGAGCGCCGGCAGTTGTCGGGCCTGGCGGCCGATGGTAGCCGCCGGGAGTTGCAACTGGAAGAGCACTGGTTTCATAAGGGCGGCGTGGTGCTGAAGTTCGCCGGCGTGGACAGCATCAGCGACGCCGAGCAGCTGGCGAGACTGGAATTGCAGGTGCCGATCGAGCAGCGCTCCGAGTTGGAAGCGGGCGCGGCGTATGTGAGCGACGTCGTCGGTTGTGAAGTGTGGATCACGGATGACAGCGGACAGCGACTGCTGGGGACTGTCAGCGAAGTGCAGTTTGGGGCGGGTGAAGCTCCGCTGCTGGTGGTGCGAACGAAGGTCGGCGCCGGCCAGGAAGTTCTGGTTCCGTACGCCGAAGAGTTTTTGAAGTCAGTAGACCTGGAGCAGCGCCGGATCGAGATGGAGTTGCCCGACGGACTGCTGGCACTGGACTCCCCATTGAGTGGGGAAGAGAAGCAGCGGCAGAAGACCGAGGCAGACGAAGCGCGATCGGCTGGGGTTCGCCGCAAGCGAGGGAAGTGAGATCATCCCCGTGCGCCCAGGGCGCGAGTTGGGGAGGCCCGAATGAAGTTCGAGATCCTGACGATTTTTCCGGACTTTTTTCGCGGGCCACTGGATTACGGCATTGTGCGCAAGGCGCGCGAGGCCGGGCTCATTGAAATTGGCGTTCACGACCTGCGGGCGTTTACCCACGACCGGCATCGCACGGTGGACGATCGGCCCTTCGGCGGCGGAGAAGGTATGGTTCTGAAACCTGAGCCTATCTTCGAATGCCTGGAATCGCTAGGTGTTTCGCCGCATGAAGCGCGGATGCGTGAAGATGCGCGCGAGACTGTGGTGCTGCTCTCGCCTCAGGGCGAGTTGTTCAGGCAGGTAGTGGCGCAGCAGTTGACGAAACGCGAACGCGTAGTGTTGATATGCGGACGTTACGAAGGCGTGGATGAGCGCGTGAGCCAGCATCTGGCTGATCGCGAGATCTCCGTCGGCGATTTCGTGTTGAGCGGCGGAGAATTGGGCGCAGCCGTCATCGTGGATACGGTAGCGCGACTGGTTCCCGGCGCGTTGGGAAACGCGGCGTCGGTGCAGCAGGAGTCGTTCACCGCGACCGTTGCGGGGGAACAACAGAAGTCCCCAGGTGATCCGCCGAGTTCGACGTGCGGCTCGGGCGGATTGTTGGACTATCCGCACTACACGCGTCCGGCGGAGTTTCGCGGGATGCAGGTTCCCGAGGTGCTGGTGAACGGGGACCACGATGAAATTCGGAAGTGGCGGCGCCGCAGCGCGCTGCAAAAGACGTTGCGCAATCGTCCCGATCTGTTGCGTGACGCTGAGTTGAGCAAGGAAGATCGCAAGCTGCTCGCTGAGATTAAGGGTGAGCAGGGAAGCGAGTGAAGTTTGGCCGGGAGCATTTTTCAGCGCATAGGGGTCCTTCGACTCCCTTTGCTCGCTCAGGATGACACAGGTTATTGAACGAGAGCTAAGAGCTAGTTGCTAATTGCTGGCTGCTATTTTCTGCCGCCGTGAGGCGTGCGATACGGAAGGAAAAGAAAAATGTCGAACAACTCACCTATCATTGACCGGCTTCTCGCCAAGACGCGGCGTACCGATTTGCCTGACTTCAAGCCCGGCGACACCGTCCGGGTCCACGTGAAGATCAAGGAAGGCGACAAGGAGCGCCTGCAGGCGTTCGAAGGCGTCGTCATCTCCAAGAGCCACGGCGACCAGCCCAGCTTCACCGTGCGCAAGATGAGCTTTGGCCAGGGCGTCGAGCGCATCTTCCCGACGCATTCGAAGGTCATCGACAAGATCGAAGTGCTGCGCTCGGCGCACGTGCGTCGCGCCAAGCTGTATTACCTGCGTGCGCTGCGTGGCAAGGCCGCCCGTCTCCGCGAAGTGGATACCAAGCGCGCCTAGTGGCCGGGAAAATCTTAGGGAGAATGACCGTGCCCACCGTGTCGCAGGATGCGGTGGGCGTATTTTTTCTGCACCTGCGGTTAATGACAGTTTCGACCTTCGCGTACAGCGCGAAGTAGCCGCGTCTCGCATCCCCGGTTGGCGCTTAATAAAAGAACGCAAACCTTGGACGCGGGCTCACCCGTGAGCCAGTTTCAGCCCGATGATGCCAATCACGATCAGCGATGCTGACCCCAGGCGCATTGCGGTGCTGGGCTCGCCGTACAGGAGGATGCCCAAAATCAGCGTGCCGACGGCGCCAATGCCGGTCCAGACGGCATAGGCAGTACCCATCGGGATCTCTCTTTGCGCCATCCACAAGAAGGCTCCGCTGGCAGCCATGAATAGCACTGCCATGATGATGCCGCGGACCCTGCTGGCGGGGTTTGCCGCCATCTTGATGCCCAGCGGCCAACCGATCTCCAACAGCCCTGCCACCACGAGGTAAATCCACGCCATAGGGGTGTTCCTCCATTGCAAGAGCTGGATCTCAGTTGTCACAATGTGCAGCGCTCTTGGCGGCTTAGATATTACGCTCTCGGCGGGGTACTCCACTAAGCGGCTCTTGCTTGGGCAGGGACTTCCTTCCTCTTACGCCTTGGTACTGTCGGCCTTGTCGCTGGGGAAGAGCAATCCGGTATCCCCGTCTCCGTCCTGCCAATCGGGAGCATCGAGCTGACGCGTCGACTTCTCCACTTGCTGAACGTCTACCAGGTCCTCGGCCGCGAGCGACCTATCCAGTTCGACAAACTTGCGCGCCACCGGAAACACCGAACGCTGCATCGAACCAACCGCCTTGTTGTACGAGTCCACTGCGTAACCTAACCGGCTGCCGACATCTTCAAAGTGCCGCGTCATCACGCACAGCCGCTCATACAGAAGCCGTCCCGCCTCGCTGATCTCTCGCGCTTTCTCGGCCAAGCTGTTCTGGTTCCATCCGTAGGCAACCGCCTTCAGCAAGGCGATCAACGTTGTTGGCGACGCGACGATGACCTTGCGGCTGACACCGTACTCGATGAGCTCGGCATCGCCATCGAGCGCCGCGCGGAAGAATACCTCTCCGGGAAGGAAGAGTACGACGAACTCGGGTGTCGGCTGAAACTGCGCCCAATAGGCTTTCCCGGCAAGGTTGTCGATGTGCATTTTAAGCTGCCGCGCGTGATCGGTTATCCACGTCGCGCGCGTCGTGGGATCGTCGGACTCCAGCGCCGCCAGGTACGACGTCAACGGCACCTTGGAGTCGATCACGATGTTCTTGCCGCCGGGCAGCTTCACCACTACATCGGGACGATAGCGCCGGTCCTCGTTGGTGACCGACTTCTGCTCGTCGAAGTCGCAATAGTCGAGCATGCCGGCGATTTCGACGACCCGCCGCAGCTGCAGCTCGCCCCAGCGGCCACGCGCCTGGGGCTCGCGCAGCGCCTTCACCAGGTTGCTGGTCTCAGTCTGGAGCACCTTCTGCGTATCCAGCAACGACGACACCTGTGCCGTCAGCGTGCCGTAAGCTTGCGCGCGCGTCTTCTCCAGCTCCCGCACCTGCTCGTCCACCTGCTTCAGGGTTTCGGCGATCGGCTTCACCAGCGTCTCCACCGCTTTCTCGCGCGCTTCCAGATCGCCCCTGGCCTGCGATTGATACTTTTCCAGCGTGCTCCGCGCCAGTTCAAGAAAGCTCGAGTTGTTGTTCTGCAGTGCAGACGCAGCCAGCGCTTGGAACTGGACCTTCAGCTCTTCGCCCGCCGTGGAGAGCAGCTGCAGCTTCTCCTCAGCATTGCGGCGCTCGCTTGCCAGGGTCGCATCGGCGGCCGCTTTGGCCTCCGAGAGCGCTTTGACCTCGACCGCCTGCCGCTCGACAACAACTTTGACCGTCGCAAGCTCCTGTTCCAGGGCGCTCTTGCGCTCGGTCAGCGCCGCGCTTCGAGACCTGGCCGCCAGCATGACGAACGCAGCGCTCAGCAACGTACTGACGACTATCAGAAAGATGACAACGGAAATGGTCATGATGGGGCCGTGAGGGGCGATGTCGTATTGTATGTTGACGGGCCGCCGAACGAAAGGCCCGCTTGTTGCCGGAAACGATGCGACTCTACTCAGATATTGGTTGCCTGCGATTTTTCGCCGGCGCACTATTCGCCGTAACTCTGCTGGTGTATCCCGCCAACGGTCAGACGCAATTCGATGCTGCCGGCGAGCAGCAACTGGTCCAACTAGTCAACCAGGAACGTACCAGCCATGGACTGCAGCCGCTGACCGTGGACCATCGTCTGACTCAGGCCGCCCAAAAGCACACCGTCCTGATGGTGCAGCATAAGGCTCTCTCTCACCAGTTCGACGGCGAACCTACCCTGCAGGTCCGCTTCGGCGACGAGAGCTTTCCGTCCGATCGCCAGGGGGAGAATGTTGGCTTCGATGCAGACGTTCTTTCCGCTCATCAAAGCCTCATGAATTCGCCACCGCATCGTGCCAATATCCTGGATCCCACCTTCAACGTAATTGGAGTTGCCGTCATATTAAGCGGGGGCCGGGTGTACGTGACGGAGGATTTTGCTCGCCGCATAGCTGAGTACTCCGAGCACGAGGTGGATGCGGTCCTGCAACGAGCCGTAGAGAGCTATGTCACCAGCCACGGAATGAAGGCGCCGGTGCGCAAACCGCAATCACAACTGCGGCACATGGCCTGTGACATGGCGTTGAACGATTCGCTACACGATCAGAAAGCTTCAGAATTACCCGGAGTGGAACAGGTGGCGGTCTGGACGGCGGCAGCTCCAGAGGAACTTCCCGACAGTACTAAACAGCTGTTGTCGCATCCGCTGTCCTCAGGATACTCGCTGGGAACTTGTTTCGCTCCCAGCGTGAGCCATCCTGGAGGGATTTATTGGGTAGTAATGATCATCTACTGATATGAAAGGACGCCGACTCGGCGTCCCCGGCACCTCGCTTTGATGCCGCTACTGCAGCAGACTGGCATGCGCCGCGGTCCGCTTTAGGCTATGAATGACAGTGGGATTCGCTTCCAAGCTTGACTTGATGTATTCCTCGCCTGCCTGCATCATGTGCATCCAGACGTCTTGCGCCCGGCCGTTCTGGTTAAGGAACGCGGCCACTTCGGCTGCGCTCATGTTGGTGCCCAGCTCTCTCGCAAACTGAAGCATGTGGGCCACGGTGATTTCCGCGGTTACCTTCTCGCGCCAGCACTTTTTCTTAAGGTCGATCATTTCTGCTTCCCGACAGAATGAATTCGGATTACGAGAATGAAAGTACCGCGAGCGCGCAGCGGGCACGATAGCAGTTGTCACCTGCCCCTGTGATGCGGGTCACACCCCATTGTGATCTCAAAATTCCCGTAGTTCTGCCCTCTTCCCCGGCGCCACCCGCGTGTGTGCTAATCTCGCCTTCGAAGATGGACAAGCAGGCCAGGGTGTACGTTGGAACAGCGGGCTGGTCGTACAAAGACTGGGACGGCATCGTGTATCCCCTGCAGATCAAGAAGTCGCTCCATCCGGTGGAATACCTGGCGCGCTACCTCGACGTAATCGAGATCAACACCTCGTTCTACGGCCACATCAAGCCGGAGTGGGGTAAGCTGTGGTGCCGCAAGTCACGCGCGGTGAATCCCGGCTTCATGTTCACGGCCAAACTCAACAAGGCGTTCACCCATTCGCCGATCGCCGTGGTGGAGAGCACCTCCGCAGAGACCATTCTTGCCGGCCCCGAGGACGAGCGGCTGGCCAAGGACGGGCTCGATTCCATCGCCGACGAAGACATGCTCGGCGCGGTGCTGGCACAGTTTCCCATTTCGTTCAAGAACACCAATGCGAATCGTGACTATCTGGAGACGGTGGTTGAGAAGTTCAAGCAGTATCCCCTGGTGGTGGAGGTGCGGCACAACAGCTGGACCAACGAAGGGACCCTGCGCTACTTCGCCGAGAAAGGCGTGGCCTTCTGTAATATCGACCAGCCGCGCCTGGGGAAGGCGGTCACCCCGAGCGAACATGTGACCGCCGGTTTTGCCTATGTGCGCTTGCACGGGCGCAATTACGATCAGTGGTTCGACAGTGACTCGCGCAACGATCGCTACAACTACCTCTACACGGACCCCGAGTTGCAGGGATGGAAAACGCGCATTGACACCATCGCTGCCAAGGCGCAGAAGACCTTCGTCATAGCTAATAATCACTTCGAGGGCAAAGCGGCGGTCAACGCGCTACAGTTGAAACACATGCTGACGGGACGGGCGGTCGATGTTCCCGACACGCTATTAAAGAGGTACTGGGAACTGGGAGAGATCGCGTCGCAGAGCGCGAAGAGAGGGTAGAGCCAGCCGTCAGGCTAGCATGAGGCTCAAGCAGACCGTTTGTTCATCGGGCTCTACCCAAGTATTTGTCGGCACAGCCTCTAACTCTTTGCACCGCCACAACCTGCGCTTGCCACCGAATTCCTGCAACTGGCCAGTATTCACAGAATCGTAACGGAACCTTTCCGCTTCTCGTCCGTATATAGCTGCAGAACATGATCCGGTGACGCCGCAGGGCGAGCCGGGCGCAACCTCCGGGGTTCCCGATAACGCAATGGCGATTGTCGAGATGGAAGCCCGCTTTTCAAGGAGATGATTATGGACGCGAAGTACAACTGGCTGATCGACAACGGTGCGATTCGCCTCACTCTCAATACGGTAGCGTTTGCGCTCTGGATTGCCATGGCCGTGGGTTTGATCGAACTGGCGACAAAAATCTAGCTGCAACTGCACCTGCCTGATTACCCGCAATGAACCGCGACAGCAGGTCGCGATACGAAACCCCGCATCTTCCCCAGGCGGGGTTTCGTGTTTTGTTGGGATCCAAAGTGCGGTGTAGCGCGCTAAGTGCAGGGGCCTCCGCAAGAACTCAATTTCCCCGCTTAACCGGAGGTGTCCTGATTAATTGCTCTGGTTTCGGGACGCGCGTACCAAGCGGCTGCCTCAAGAAGTCGTGGAATTCGCGCCTATCTGAAACTTTGTTGTCGGTGTTGGGTTGATCGCTCTTAGGCTGGGGGCTCATTATTATGTAAAGCGACCAGACGCTCGAGAGCGCGCCGCCGCGATCCCATCCGATTCTCCGCTTTGGAGGAATCGCCGCTCGCACAACTTGGGGTCGCGGCGTGGAATGTGGGCCTCCAGCGTCCGGCGGAGTGCAGTATCCCACTGCTCAAGTCGCAACGGGTCGCAAGTGTGTGTCGAAATTGTGAACTTTACCGTCCTGCCCACATATGTTAGCGGGGGGAGTTGGGAGGATGTCAGACTCTGCCAAGCAGGATTGGTCAGGCCCTCGGGCACTGAATAAAAGCCACTCGGAGGGACATGGGACGCGAACTCTTGTGTACGGTTCGTTCAGGCGGCAAGACTACGAATGCCAGGACGCTGCTGGAAACCAACGAAATCATCGTTGCTGGCGACATGCGCCTCAAGATTCCGCTGACGTCGCTGAAGTCCGTGGTGGCGCGCGATGGCGAGCTTCATCTCAAATGGCCGGATGGCTCCGCTGTTTTTGAAATTGGGGAGCATGCCGAGAAGTGGGCGCACAAGATACTTCATCCCAAGTCCACGGCGGAAAAACTCGGGATCAAGCCCGGACTGGTGATTTCGGCATTGGGGATGGCGGACGGGAACTTCGTGAACCACCTCCGCGCAACCGCAGAGTCGTTCTCCGATACGAGAGCCCTGAACAATTCAGACCTGGTGTTTTTAGGCGCGAAAAAGACCGCCGAATTGTCTCGCACAGGAAAGTTGGCTGCATCGCTCGCCAGCGCGGGTGCGCTGTGGATCGTCTATCCCAAGGGCAGACAGGAGATTACCGAGTTGCAGGTGGTTGAGTCCGGCAGGCAAGCGGGCTTGGTCGACGTGAAGGTGGTGAGCTTCTCCGCGACCCACACTGCGCTGAAGTTCGTTCGGCGCAAGGCGAAGCGATGAAGCCACGAAGTAGTTTTCATCACGCTAGCAATTGCTTTGTCTCGAAGCATGACGTCAATCGCGGGCAAGCGGTTGAAGGGCTGAGCTGACGAACTATTTTGAAGCCCGCGCGGGCAGTCTCCAGGCCAGCTGCAGCGTGCGTAGTGTCTCGGTTTTTGAATTTCTCCGTCTTCCGGACTCCACTGGTATCCGCTTGCTGCGAGCTTTGACACTGCTTCTAAGCGGCTGCTACTATCAAGTGCTTAGGTGCAAGCTTCCCTCCAGCAAGCGTCCCCGTCGTCTAGCCTGGCCTAGGACATCGCCCTTTCACGGCGGTAACACGGGTTCAAATCCCGTCGGGGACGCCAACAACCTAAGAGCTTTACGCTCGGGGTTTTGTTTGCAACTTCGAGAGTGGTGACGCTACGGTGACGGGCAACCCGTTTTTGTTCCCCAACAAGTGATGCAGAGTCGTTTGCAGTACGGGCTGTTCGCTTCAGCTATCAAGGGAAAGTTCAAGTTTCGGTTACCCATTACTCGCCCCAGAATCGCAGCCTCTGACCTCCTGGCGGCGTTTGATTCGTAAACCTCGTTTGCCTGCCCTCTGTGGCTTATTCATGGCTGCTTAACTCACTCCCTCATCTGGTTCGTCAGCCCATGCCACTGAATCACTGCGCGTCCTCCTCTTCTACGCCCGCAAAGACGGGAGTTGCCCTCGCCTAAGGCCTGCAAGCGGATCTTGCGAAGGAAGGTTTCGATCTTGGCTCGACACGCAGCGTCTCACCGCCGGGGTGGTGTGGAGCGCGGAGGTCGAGTGCGAAATCAAGATGCGACACGTCGTGATTGCACTGATGAGTCCGAGCTCCTACGTGTCCTATAACTGCCGTGCGGAGCAGCTTCGCGCAGACAGAACAACTTGCATGGGTTTCGAGCTTGCATTTTCCATGAACTCCCTTCATGATTCCCGGGTGTCACCCAGGAGCCAATGAATGAATACTTTCCGCAGAGACATCCAAAATGTAATGTTAACGATGGTTGCAGTTGTCTTGTTTGCAGGGGCAGCCCTTTGCCCGGCATCCGCACAAGACCGTTACGAGTCGATTTTCAACGGACACAGGATTATTTATCCGGCCTCCAGCATCCCCGTGCCCGGTCGGCAGCACACGAACTACTTTTTTGTCGACTCGGATCAACCGGCCTCTCAACCCCCGGCGGGTGCTGAAACTCCTGGGTCAGTAGCCTGCGTGTATCAGTTTGTGGCCGGACCGACAGGGTGTCCGATTGCCACGAGCATAACCGTACCCACCGGTGGTATCGGCGCCATTGCCATCGTCGACGCCGGCTACTACCCGACCGCGCAGTCCGACTTGGACGCTTTTGACTCCTACTTCGGTATCCCGGCTACGACCATTACGCAGGTCTGGCCCGGCCCGATACGGCCACCCGTTTACCGGGATTGGGAGGTCGAGGAAGCATTAGATATCGAGTGGGCCCACGCCATGGCGCCACAAGCCAAGCTGTTCCTGGTGGTGTCGGCATTGTGTCAATCCCCGCAATGCGCGACCGATCCCAGTTGGCAGGCGGTGCAGTTCGCCGGAAATCTAGTGGCTCAGAACGGCGGCGGTGTGGTGAGCATGAGCTTCGGCGATGCGGAGATTTCTCAGGAAACCAGCTTTGATCAATACTTCACTTCCCCGGGAGTCGTCTACTTTGCTGCCTCCGGCGATTCGGGACTTGGCGTGAGCGGCTATCCGGCAGCGTCACCGAACGTTGTGTCGGTTGGAGGGACCTATTTTAACCGCGACAGTAACGGAAAATTCACCTACGAGCAGTACTACACTGGCGGCGGAGGGGGAGACATTAGTCCATACGAGCCTCGTCCCAGCTATCAGAATGGCATTGCCAGCATCGTAGGAAACCATCGCGGCTATCCTGATGTCGCTTCCGACTATTGTTGCGCTGCCATTTACCTCAATGGAGGCTGGACTTCGGTTGGAGGTACTAGTTGGTCGTCTCCTACCTTTGCTGGTATCGTGAACGCGGCCGGCAGCCGACAACAGTCGTCCGTGGCGCAGCTCACCACCATGTATAGCGAGCTGGCCAATCCCATTAAGTACCGTGCTGATTTCAACGACATCACGATGGGTGATTCGCGTTGCAAGGTTGGTTGGGACCTGTGCACCGGCCTCGGTTCCCCCAAGACTTACGCCGGCAAGTAACCAACGAAGGCTTCCCGGGTTGCCAGTCGATCTGGTCAAGACGCTGCCTTTGCCCGCGTCACCCTTTTTACCTTGTCCAGGCAACTGGTAATCCGGAAGTCGAAGTATCACGGAGATCGCGGCGTTTCTCTTCATACCCTCGCCGCGCCTGTCCAATGGTGGACGCTCCATCCCACAGCCGGACGGCCAAATCTAGATTCCGCACGTAAGTGATTGAGTCCCCGGCTCTCGCGTTGGCCGAGTTATTGCATTGCACACAAGGGGTTAGTCCGCCGCGTGTGGTCGGCCATTCGTCTTGAGGGAGTCGCATGATCCAGGACCTTCGTTACGCTCTTCGCCAGTTGCGCAAGTCGCCGGGCTTCACGGTGGTAGCGATGTTGGCCATCGCGTTGGGCATCGGGGCCAACACCGCAATCTTCAGTGTGGTGAATGCAGTGTTGTTGCGCCCCTTGCCGTACCAGGACGCGGACCGCCTCGTGACCATCCTGCATAACTGGGACGGCCCGGTCGCACCGGCGAACTACCTGGACTGGCGCAGTCAGAACCACGTCTTTCAAGACATGGGCATCGCCGAGAATTGGACGCCGAATCTGAGCGGCAATACCCAGGCTGAATCCGTCGATGCGCTGCAAGTCAGCACGAATTTGTTTCCCATGCTTGGAGTAAAACCCGCGCTGGGGCGGCTCCTTCTTTCAGAAGAGGAGCAGAGCGGCAAGGAACACTCGGTCATCCTCAGTTACGGTCTGTGGCAGCGTCGCTTTGGCGGCGATCCCGGAATTGTAGGCCAGTCGATCACGCTCCAGGGAGAGCCCTACACAGTTGTTGGGATCATGCCCGCCGGCTTTCAGTTTGCGCCGTTCTGGGCGACCAAGGCCGAGTTGTGGGCTCCCCTGGCTCTGGGCGAGCGCGTGACCAGCCGCGGTGGCCAAAGTCTGCGAGTGTTCGCAAAGCTGAAGCCCGGGGTGAGCCTGGAGCAGGCGCGCTCCGAGATGGGGACCATCACCGCGCGACTCGAGCGGCAGTTTCCCGGCACCAATCGCGAGGTCACAGTGCAACTCCTGAAGGAGAAAGTGGTGGGCGACATTCGTCCTGCGCTGCTCGTGCTGCTGGCCGCGGTGAGCTTCGTGTTGCTCATCGCCTGCGCCAACGTCGCGCACATGCTAATGGCGCGCGGCGCAGCGCGGCAGAAGGAGATCGCGGTCCGGGCGGCCCTGGGCGCCGAGCGCTGGCGGATCGTGCGGCAGTTTCTTATGGAGAGCCTGCTGTTGGCCTTGCTTGGGGGAGCGGCCGGTTTGCTTCTGGCATTCTGGGGCATCCGCATGCTGGTGGCGCTGATGCCGGCATCGATCCCGCGGGTTGACTCCATTGGTCTGGACTCGCGGGTGCTGCTGTTTACCGCGGTGGTCTCGATTTTCACCGGACTCATCTTCGGGATCGTGCCTGCGCTGCAGGCGAGCGGTGTTCATCTTCGCGACGCCCTGCAAGAAACGGGAAGAGGCAGCGGAGACAGTCTTCGCCGCAACCGCTTGCGGAGCGTGCTGGTGGGATCGGAATTTGCTCTGGCTCTCCTGTTGATGATCGGTGCTGGCCTGATGCTCCGTACGTTTTTCGCTCTGCGCACCATTGATCCCGGCTTCCGCACGCATCATGTGTTAAGCACGGTCATATCGGTCGCCGGTTCGGAAGAAGCGCAACCGCAAAAGCGGAGAGCGTTCTACCAGCAAGTGCTGCAACGCGTGGGCGCGCTTCCGGGAGTTGAATCGGTGAGCGCCATCAACCATGTTCCGCTGGCGGGAGATACCTGGGGATTTTCGTTCGACATTGAGGGGCGTCCCTTGCCAGCGCCCGGAGAATCTCCCGGCGCCATCTATCGCGTCATCTTCCCTAATTATTTTCGGACGATGGGGATATCGCTGCTGCGCGGCCGTGACATCGGCGAAGCAGACAACCTGAATGCTCCTGGAGTCGTAATCATTAATGATCGCCTGGCCAAGAAATACTGGCCGGGCGAGGACGCGCTCGGCAAGCGAATCACGTTGGACGATCCGCGGAAGAACCCTTCGTGGTTGACTGTGATCGGTGTGGCCCACGACTCCAAACAGAACGAGTGGACGGGCGACCCCCGTCCCGAAATGTACCTCCCGCTGGCGCAGAGCCCCGAATACCTGCAGAACCCCGCTGGGCATTTCGCATATGTCACCCTGGTTGCTCGAACCACCGGTGATCCCGCCACCCTCGTCAACGACATCAAGAGCGCGGTCGCATCCATTGACAAGAACGTTCCAATCTCGGAGATCGAGACCATGGACCAGGCGGTGGACGACTTGAACGCACAGCCGAGGTTCGAGCTTTGGCTGCTGGGGAGCTTCGCCGCCGTCGCGGTGCTTCTGGCCGCTCTGGGGATTTACGGCGTCATGAGCTATTCGGTATCGCGCCGCACTCATGAACTGGGGGTGCGTATGGCTCTGGGCGCGGCACAACAAGACGTCATCATGCTGGTTGTGAAGCAGGCAATGAGGCTGGCGCTGGTGGGCTCCGCCTGCGGACTGCTCGCTGCCTTCGTGCTTACACGCACGATGTCGAAGCTGCTTTACGGGGTACGCTCGACTGATCCGTTGACCTTCGTCGCCGTGATGCTGCTGGTCAGCGGAATCGCGTTGCTCGCGAGCTATCTGCCGGCCAGGCGCGCCACCCGCATTGATCCGGTAACAGCTTTGCGTTGTGAGTAAAGCTCCACAGCCGACTCAGGCTTACTTCTTTTTGGCTGCCCGTTGAGCGCGCGCTGCGGAGTTGGCCGCCACCGCGGCGCGGATGAGTTGCCGGAAGGCAGCTTCGTTGATCCTCTCCCCTTCGCGGAGGTCGATCGCACGCCGCACGTTCCCTTCCAGGCTGGAATTGAAGAGCTTTTTCGGGTCCGGGATGGAGGCCCCGCGAAAGAAGGTGAGCTTCACAACCTGCTTGTAGGTTTCTCCGGTGCAGACGCCGCCGTCATGGGACCAGACGGGGGTCCCGGGAGAGTTTGGCTTCGCCCATTTCCACTCCTCCTGGATGTCGGGGTCGGCATCATGGATGAGCTGCCGGAGATGAGCGAGGGTCTCCCCGCGCCAGTCTCCAAGTTCCTTGATTCTCTCGTCGATTGATGCAGAGGCTGATTCTAGAGGGGCGGGTTTCTTCATATTCGGCTCCAACTCTCGCACCTAATTTAGCTGCGCTCAGCATAAACCTGCAACCTGCGCCCGGGTGTCCCAGGTCTCGAACACGGCGAGACCCTTCGACAAGCTCAGGGCAGGCTCTGGGGTGCGCACTCAGTGAGCAATACAATCAGCGGTACGATGGACAATGCCTAAGGAGCCTGGACCAAGCCGGTAATGTTGTCTTTGGCGTCGGTGGTAACCAGCACCACGCGTACCACATTGGCATCGGGCCCGCCCAGGACATCGACTACGCAGGACAGCGGCCTTGGACTGGGGAAAGCCTGTATGAAGGTGTTTCTCGGACCGATTTGCACCGAATCCGCCTCGTACGCCTTCTTGCCGAAGACATCGAAAAGGAAGAGGTTAATGTTGACCGAGCTCGTCGTGGTATTGGTCACAACGCATTGAAACGCTGACGAATTAGGCCCGATCAAGAGAAGTGGCGTAACCGCTTCCGATCCCGCCCAAGCACTAGATGTAAACCCGAAGAACAGCGTGATCGTGGTAAGGATGGTCGATAAGACGCGCATGCAGCCTCCTTGAGGAATTCAAGAGACAGCGACATCCGTGGGCTTCGCCGCCGTCGCGGTGGGAAGCATATGATCGTGGACATGAGTTGTCAATGAGCAAGTAGCGGTAACTCCTTTTTTGTCTTAACAACATATCGACTTCCTTTTTATTGCTGTGTCGCGTTGGTCGATCTCTTCCAAATGAGCCGTCGAAGAACATGGCCTTTCCACATCCACAATCCCGTAAGGACCATGAGAGGAAAGAAGACAAACCGAGTAGGCGGGGCGTACTGAGGAAGCTTCTCAAACGGACTATAGATATAGCCGTAGATCGGGATAGCTACGATGATGTGAATCCAGCGAAAAATCGTTCGTGTGGAAATGTTGGCTTCATGGGCATGTCTCCTTTCGACGCCGGCGTTTATTGCAGCCCGGCGACAACTCCTTCGAGGCGGCCGATAAACTTCTGCCAGCCGTAGTTCGCGCCCTTGTAGGCGGCCTCTTGATCGGGACGGAAGCCAGACTGCTCCATGCGCACCAGGGTTCCGCCTTCGGTCGCGACCAATGTCCAGACGACGATGCTTCCCAGCCCTAGGGAACCCCAGCTATAGGAGAGTTTGTTATGGGGTTCGACGACCAGGACCTCGCAATCGACTATGCCGTTCCAATTGGGCATGGGGGTGGAGCGGAAAGTAAATCGATGGCCCACGACAGGCTGGAAGTCATTGTCCATCAGCCACTCCTTAATCAGCGCCCCTTGGGTGAGAGCGCGCCAGATTTTTTCCGGCGGGTAAGGCATTTCTTTCTCGATCACAAGGGTGCGCGTAGCGGCGGTAGTCATTGGTCCATCCTTTTGAGAAAGTCTTCGAGGCGGTCAAACCGGTCGTGCCAGAAGCGGCTGTAGTAACTCATCCAGTCGACGAGCGGTGCGAGAGCGCTCGGCTGAGCGCTGTAATGGGTCTCGCGCCCCTGGCGGCGACGGCGAACCAGCCGGGCACGCTTCAGTGCGCCCAGATGCTTCGATACCATGGGCTGCGACACTCCCGCGCGCTCTGTCAACGCGTGAACGGTCTGGTCGCCGTCGCGGGTCAGCCGTTCGAAAATGGCTCGGCGAGTAGGATCGGCGAGAGCCTTGAAGAGACTGTCGGCAGCGCTCGGCATGTTTGTAACCATAACCATATGGTTATGGATTGTCAATGGAAATCTGGCGTCGCAGCTGGAGAAGCCCCGGGCGTTCACAGACATTAGGTAAGGAGAAACCCGGGAGAATAGTGCGGGTAGCTACGGGCCAAAGCCCATAAATTGTTCATTCAAAATCATATGGCGGCAAGGACGGAATCGAACCGCCGACACCAGCATTCTTCGCACGCGAGATTCCTGTCGCCTAGACGAACTCAGCCCGCAGCCCAGTTATGTTCGGTGTTGCGCTGCGAACAAGTGCCTTTTCTCCTACTGCGAAGCGCCGTTGCGTTCCGGCATGGCTCGCGGCGATGTTTCCGATGCAGTCTTTACCTGGGTCAGGGACGACTCCAGGCGCGAAAGCCGTTCCCGCAGCGCTGCATCTTCGTTTCGTACACGTTCCTCCAGGGAAGCATGCTGGGTCTGTAGACTCTCCAGCGCGGCATCCTGCGCGTGCAGGTGCTGCTTGAGGTTTTCGATTTCCTGCTGCTGCGACGCTGCCACTCCAGACTGGCTCGCGGTTTGGCGGTAGAGCTTCTGCCATTCGTTCAGGAGCATGATGTCGATGTACTGATAGCGAACGGCTGTTGGGTTTCCGTCCTTGTCGTTTGCGACCAGTTCGGGATAGACCTTCGCCACCTCTTCCGCCACCAAACCGTATTCAAGCGGACCCTTCTCTTCGCGGCGGTCCGGCTTATGGTAGAAACTTACCGGCCTGAGCTTCAGCAAATCGCCGCTTCGGTCACCCATGTCCTGCACCTGCTCCGCGTCACAACACGGACCGGTTTCGGTACCAACGTGTCCATCTGAGTTGACGTACACCGGAATCCCGTTTGTAGCGTTGCCCAGGAAAACCCCGGCGATATAGGTCGCAAGTTGCGGCTGGCCGCTCGTCTGGCCGATACGAATGGTATCGGACTCCCCGCCGGCAATTCCCGGACTCCCAATGTAGATATTGTTACTGTAGGAGGATCCTCCCGCAGAAGCGGAACCTGCAAGCCTACCTATCCATATGTTGTCGTTGCAGCAACTCTCAACCGCACCTTGTCCAATGCCGTAGCCTATGAACGTATTATGTTTATCCCGGAAGTCCAGATTACCCCCGATGTCGTTGCCTACCCAGGTGTTGGAATCGCCGCCGCTGGGGCCAACGTAATCACCAACCACTAAATAGTTTATTCCCCCAGGCGAGAACAGTAGAGTTTTACCGGTGTAGAGGTTGTCGACGGCTAAAGTCTTGACCGTGAAGGCTTGCACGGTACCGCCGACCGTTCCATTGCCGGCGATATTGAAAGTCGCATTCTGCTGCACGGGGCTGTTCTGAATGTAGTCATTGTCTCCGGGTGGGATTTGCGATGGCAGTAGAGTTCCACTGATCATGGGAAAGCTGTAGTCATTCGCCGCCGGAACCACCGCTCCGGTGCGACCGTTGAAGGAGGTCACAAAACCCGTTCCCGTACCTGCCGTACCCAGCTGTCCATTCGAGTTGACGAATACCGGCAGGCCTGAGCTCGCATTTGCGCCAAAGATGCCTCCGATATACGCCGCAGCGAGGGTACCCGCCTGGCCGATACGTAGGGTGTTGTTTTCCGCGCCACCTGAATTGCCGGCATGGGCGCCGAGGTAAATGTTGTTGCTGCCGGCGCCGCCACAGGAAACACAATCGGCGGTGTAGCCCAGGTAGGTATTGAGGTTGCCGGACACGTTAGAGGCTCCAGCGCCGTTGCCCAGGAAGGTGTTCTGGGCACCAGTATTGTTTGAGAATGCCGCGCGGCTGCCCACGGCTGTATTCTCGCCACCGCTAATCGCGTTGGCTCCGGTGTTCCAACCCAAATAAAGGTTGTTGCTGCCGGTGGTGGTATTCGCGCCGGCCAACGCACCCAGGAACACATTGCGGCCACCTGTTGTGATTTGCGAGCCCGCCGACCTTCCCAGGAAGAGATCATCGTTGAGCACGAATTGCAACATCGGTGTGCCGTTGATCTGGTAGGCTCCGGTGGTATTCACTGCAGTGTTGCCGGTCAAGGTTCCACCCACCGTACCGTCGCCATCGACGTTAAAGCTGGCACTGCTCTGTGGCGAGGTTCCGTTCTGCACGTAGAAGGGCGAGCCGGGATTCATGTTTCCCGGGAGGCCCTGCACACCCTGAGGTCCCTGCGGACCCTGAGCACCCTGCGGACCTTGTAGTCCGGCCGGTCCCTGCGCTCCTTGCTGTCCCTGCGCTCCCGCTTGTGCCACCACCGCCCAATTCGGGTTCTGGTCAGGATTGCCGCCACCGGCAGGAATGGCAACCGTCGCATTATAGGTCGAGCCGTTGTAAGTAACCACGTCATACGCGTTGTAGTTCGTACCGTTGTCGAATGCACTGCGGAAGGTAAAGCCTTGTCCGTTGGTTCCCGCTGGACCTTGGTCACCCTGCGGACCCTCTGGCCCCATCGGACCAACCGGTCCTTGGGGACCTGTGGCTCCCTGCTGCCCTTGTGGACCTTGCGGTCCCATAGGACCAGTCGGACCCTGCGGACCAGTAGCTCCTTGCGGTCCTTGCGGACCTGCGGGGCCCTGCGCGCCGGGTTGACCTTGCGGACCCTGATCGCCTTGCAGCCCCTGTAGACCCTGCGGACCTTGCGGCCCTGGCGGTCCTTGCGGTCCCTGCGCTCCTGCCAGTGCAATATCCAACTCCGGCTCATGGCTGGTGCCGGTGTTTTCCTTGCTCTCAAACGAGAATGAGCCATGCGAAGTTGTTAGCGCCAGGGCCACCCCGTTATTCACGACCGTGCCGTTCACCCAGTTCTGCACCAGAGAGGTAATGTCCACCAGCACAAATGTAGTGTTGTTGGGCAGCCCGATCGCTGTCGGATGGTTGCCCGTCGCGGAGATGCCTAGTGGCGGGGCGTTGTTCCAAGTCAACAAAAACTCATTCCACGGCTGGTCAAGCTCAAACACGTCGAACGATCCCGACGATAAATAGCCGTCAACGTAGAGTCGCAAGGTAGCTTTGGTCACGGTCGCGCCCGCAGGTACGTTTGACAAGTTAAAACGTAGGTAGGCATTGCTCTGGTTCGCCAGAGCCATCGACGTACCATGACCAAAGTTGGTGCCCGGTTGCGCGGAGGCCGCGTAAGTGTCAGCCACCGGAGGTGCCTGGGCAATCGAGTTAAGCGCTAGAAAGGTTACCAGGACGATGGTGGGCAGTACAAAACACAGACGACGTGGCATTGTATTCTCCTGTGCGTGTGTTCCAAACAGGGTCCCTGTCCCCTGAGTGAAGAACCGATTACGTGGAGGCAAGTTGCTGGTTTGCGCAGTCAATTCAAAAGCTCGTTTCATTGCGGGTCCCCCTTGCTCCCAGGCGCAAGTGGCGGCGAAGCTCCCGACACCGTTTTCACCTGCGTCAAAGAAGACTCCAGGCGTAATAACCGCTCGCGCAGGGCTGCATTTCCGAGGCGCAAGCGCTCTTCCAGCGATGCGTTCTGCGTCCTCAGCTCTTCCAGCGCAACATCTTTCGTCTGCGCTTGCTGTTTCAGTTTCTCGATTTCCTGCTGCTGCGACTGGACGAGTCCGGACTGGCTCATAGCTCGGTGGTAGAGCTTCTGCCATTCGTTCAGGAGCATGGTATTCAGGTGCTGATAACGAATGGCCGCGGGTTTGCCGTTCTTGTCGCCGGCAACCAGTTCGGGATAAACCATCGCCACGTCTTCCACTGACAAGCCATACCGTAGCGTAGCCTTCCCTTCGGGGCGATCAGCGCTATGGGAGATGGTTACCGGCCGAAGTGTCATTAGATTGCCGGTTCGATCACCCAAGTCCTGCACTTGCTCGAGGAAGCGCAGCGAAGTGTGGTTAATAAACAAGTGGCCAAGAGAGTCGACCAGAACTGGCACGCCGTCCGTGGCGTGACCTTGCCAAATGCCGGCGATGAAGGTGAAGAGCTGGGGCGGGTAACCGGGGATGATGACTCCGCCGATGCGGATGGTACTGGCATCACCTCCAGAAACTCCGGGGTTCCCAATGTAGATGGTATTGTTGTAAAAGAATCCAGGGTTCGCCGCCGAACCGGTAAGATTGCCTATCCATATGTTGCCAATGCAGCAACCCGCGCTCCCAGAATTGGCAACGCGATAGCCCACGAACGTATTGGCGATGTCCAGTTCACCCATTGAGCCGCCCAAGTTGTTACCGACCCATACGCTTTCATCGCCAGGAGTACCGCCAAAAAAATCACCCACGTGCAAGCCGTGCATGCCTCCCCTCGTAGTGAGCAAGGTGTTGCCGGTATAGAGACTGTCGATGGAAAAGGTGGAGATGAAATTGGCCTGGAGGAAATGGGGACTGCTAATGTCGCCGACCAGTGCGTCGCCGCTGATATTGAAGTCTGCACCCTGTCCTGAGAATGAGTTCCGAATGTAATTGTTGGAATCGGGTGGAATCTGAGCCAACGACGGGTTCCCACTGAGCATGGAAAGGCTGTAGTCCCCGGTTGTTGGCACAACGGCTCCTATTCGGCCATTGAAAGAAGTAGCGAATCCAATGCCCGTGCCCGCCGTACCCAATTGCCCATTGGAATTGACGAATACCGGCAGGCCCGAATTCGCGCTAGCGCCGTAAATGCCGCCGATATACGTCGCAGCGAGGGTACCCGCCTGGCCGATACGTAAAGTGTTGTTCTCGGCCCCACCCGAATTGCCGGCGTGGGCGCCCAGATAAATGTTGTTGCTGCCGGTGCCGCAGGACACGCAGTCGGCGGTGTAGCCCAGATAGGTGTTGAGGTTGCCGGACACGTTAGAAGCTCCGGCGCCGTTGCCCAGGAAGGTGTTCTGGGCACCAGTATTGTTTAAGACTGCCGCGCGGCTGCCCACGGCTGTATTCTCGCCACCGCTGATGGCGTTGGCTCCGGTGTTCCAACCCATGTAGAGGTTTTGGCTGCCGGTGGTGGTATTCGCGCCGGCTAATGCACCAAGGAACACATTGCGGCTACCTGTAGTGATTTGCGAGCCCGCCGACCGACCGAGGAACAGATCATCGTTCAGCACGAACTGCAACATCGGCGTGCCGTTGATCTGGTAGGCTCCGGTGGTATTCACTGCAGTGTTGCCGGTCAAGGTTCCACCCACCGTACCGTCGCCATCGACGTTAAAGCTGGCACTGCTCTGTGGTGAGGTTCCGTTCTGCATGTAGAAGGGCGAGCCAGGATTTAGTTCGCCCGAATCGCCCAGTGGACCTTGCGGACCTTGAGCACCCTGCTGACCTTGCGGTCCGGCGGGTCCGGTCGGGCCTTGTGTACCTGGTTGTCCGGGCGCACCCTGCAGCGCCATTAGTGCCCAGTTCGGATTTTGATCAGGGTTGCCACCGCCGGCAGGAATTGCAACCTTAGCGTTGTAGGTCGAGCCGTTATAGGTGACCACGTCGTACGCGTTGTAGTTAGTGCCGTTGTCAAACGCGTGGCGGAAGGTAAAGCCCTGTCCGTTGGTGCCGTTGCTTCCGGCCGGTCCCTGATCACCCTGCGGACCCTGCGGTCCCATCGGTCCGATCGTCCCCTGGTCACCTTGCGCTCCCTGCGGACCCTGTGGACCTTGCGGTCCCGTAGGACCAGTCGGACCCTGCAGACCAGTAGCTCCTTGCGGTCCTTGCGGACCTGCGGGGCCCTGCGCGCCGGATTGACCCTGCGGACCTTGATTGCCTTGCAGCCCCTGTGGTCCCTGCGGACCTTGAGGCCCCGGCGGTCCTTGCAGTCCCTGCACAGCTAGCTCAATCTCCAACTCTGGCTCGTGACTACCGGATACGTTCTCCTTGCTTTGAAACGAAAATTCACCATCTGCGCTCGTCAGAGCCAGCGCCACTCCGTTGTTCACGACTGTGCCGTTCACCCACTCCTGCACCAAGGTTGTGATGTCCACCAGTACGAATGTCGTGTTGTCGGCCAGCGTAATCGTTGTCGGGTGGTTGCCCGTCGCAGAGGCCCCCAAGAGAGGCGCGTTGTTCCAGGTCAACAAGAACTCATTCCACGGCTGGTCCAGCTCATACACGTCGAAGGTTCCCGGTGACACAAAGCTGTCGATGTAGAGTCGCAACGTAGCTTTGGTTATCGTTGCGTGCGTCGGTATGTTCGCCAGGTTGAACCGCAAATAAGCATTGCTCTGGTTTGCCAGGACCATTGACACTCCACGACCGAAATTCTGACTAGACTGGGCCGAGGTAGCGTAGGTATCCGCAACGGGCGGCGATTGACACCATCCCGGTGCCAAGCACAGGAATACTACGATCAAGAAAGAAGCAAACCTGCGAGCCATTTGCGACATAATGATCTCCCAGTGGTCAGAATTTTCTGCAGGAGTACTTGAGGAGCCCCCGTTCACCCGAGTAACGGTCGAGCTGTCGTTGGACGACGAGCGAAGACGATCAAGTCGTATCAGCGGCAGCGGATGAGCCAGAATCGCAAGTGGACGAGCAGATCAACCAAGCAGGTCACAAGAGAAGCGGCACACCCCAAAATTTGGACACACGTTAGCACTCAAATCCTAGCTGTGCAATAGCACTCTAGTGCCGAGAATTGTAGATGTAGACTTCAATTTACTGAGGGATGCCTCTTGCGCACTTGCTGGGGGACTCCCGGAGATGGGTCGAAAACAGGGCTGCGGCCTCAGTCAGCGTCGCAAAGTCGTGACGGGCAGTGCGTACAAGATCTGTCCAAGTCTTATAGCAGGCGTAGTCTTTACCACCCCCGGTTGCGGCGTGTGAAGGCGGGCACGAACTCTCTCAGACTAGAAAGGCAGGAACCGGTAGCGTCTCCACAAACCACCGAAACCATCTAACGGCAACCCGCTGACGGCGATTCGCTGGCTCCTCTTGGCAGGTTCCCATGCAACAACCCTACACCTGGAACCGTTGCTCATCAGCCGACAAATAACCGTGCACACAAAGCATGCTTGAGTAGGTCCTTGCCCTGCCGCGCTCGCGCCTGGTCTGTTGCCTTCCGCTCCGCCGACCTGAGAATCAAGCTCACAAAGGGCCCCCAGGTTCCAGGCCTGACAGAGACGGCTTGCGTTTCCGTGGCTTCGCCCCGCCGCCTAAACATAGCTACGGAAGAAATTTGTGTCTCAATGGCGGACTCACGTTTCGGCCTTGAATTCAGAATCAGCGCCAAGAATGGTCCGACCCCGAAACGACCTTTCTGCCTTCTCATAGTGATTTCCTCCTGATCTCGATTAGCGGCTCGACGCCGATGCTGTCTGCTACCTACTGTCGCGTTCACTTACTACAGCGTCTGAGCGACCGCAAATCCGCCAAATTCATAACAAGTAGCGATCACTATTCACGCTCCAGCCAGTCGAGACACGACGAGTGCACAGAAACAAGGGAGCGCTACTCGCAACGCAAGTGTCTATTCGAGCTCATCCTAACCCAAGCTTTATCAGTGGCACGCCAGAACCTCATGCCATCCGGCGGGTGACCGAAGAAGTTTTTTGGGGAATAGGTGGCGAGGTTTTTTCCCAGCGACGCTTTCCATTGTGAAGGCAAGAAAAACCTCAAACAGTGCGGATGGTTCCCGGAGAAGTGAAGAGCGGGGACAAGATCTTTGCAAGCACGGGATCCATCGGCAATCTGAGGCCAAACTCGATCAAGAAAAGGAAGGACCAAGTGACGAAGAAACTGGTATTGCTCGCTTTTGTCGCAGCTCTGGCACTGAATGCCGGCGCTCAAACCGAAACCGAAATCAACAAGGTCGTGGGCAGGAACGCGCGGCACAAAATCGGCCCGATCGCCCCTAAGCCCGTTGCTAACGCGACCACCACGAACTCCGGCAGCCTTACAAAGTGGGTCGGACCTACTGCACCCAAGGTCTGGAGGGTCAGCCCTTCGGCTCCGCTCGGGGAAGCGGTACTGATCCAGAACGTCGGGGTCAATGCACCCAAGGTCGGGCCCACTGCACCCAAGGTCGGCCCTAAGGCGCCGATCAAGTCTGCGGACCTGACGCAGAAGGTAGGGGCGCATGCCCCGATCTTCAGCGGTGGCCGGGGCGGACGGAAGTAAGTAGCAGTTGACTGGTCAAACCAGACTATCAAGGCTACTTCCCTCGAGCAGGACGACGCAAACAACCGTCCTGCTCGTAATTATTTACGGCACGCGCCAGGTTAACCGGGGTAGCTTGCACCTCCAGGAACAAAGAATGCGGTACGTATATTTCATTTCTAACGCTGTACTGGGCTGGCTGGTAGGGATGGCTTTCTTGGGCTCGGCAGTGGCCTGTGCCCAGCAAGTGAGTTCATCAGCCATGCCGGCCGTGACCGAGTATGTGTCGACGGGGACGAGTATGGGGGGAACTTTTGAAGTCCATGCGCTGATTCCACTGGCAAACCCAATCATCCCATCGGAGGTTGATCCCATGGCGAATAGTAATCCTGATATCGACCGGATGGCCCACTCTTTAACATTGGAGTGGGACCGGAACCGCGCCAATAGCTGGATCGCTTATAGCTTCGCTGCGCCTACGCGGCAACACGCCACGGGAATGAGCAGCAACATCGGCACCCAATACTGGACTAATACCCTGGCAAATGGAAACACCCTCAACCTCAATAAGAGCAAGACAGCCACGGCCAGTCTGTCCACCTATTGGGAAACCAGGACGCCGGATCAGGAATTCAAAGGCGCCCTGGGAACGCCAGGTCAGTCTCTCACCCTGGAGTGGGGCGTTACCCAACTCATTCCTCTGGACAAGCACGAGACAAGATTTCTGGAGTTTGGGGTGGCCGGTTATGACGAGTGGTTGACCGCAAACAGTGGCGTCGTGCTCCCGAGCAGTGTGTCCGTTCGTGGAATGCCGATGTCAGTGCATGCCACTGGCTTTCAGGCGAACTTCACGGTGCCCAGGAAGGACTTGAGTTTCACGTTTAAATACGAGCCTCAGTATAAGGTGCACAATCTTTTGCCAGGACGGATGATCGTGTTTGGCGCCTCTTGGACGTGGTGATTGCTGAGACCCAATCATTGGGGCCATGAACCGGAATTTTCGCAACCGCAGGTGGCGGGATTTCCTCCAACCGTCGCTTTCTATAACAGAGGAAAAGACCATGACCGACAGGGAAGGCGATCCTGGCGAAATCACGATTTGGCTGCGACGATGGCGGGCTGGTGACCGGGACGCGGAAGACAAGCTTTTCGGGTTGCTGATGCCGAATTTGCGCAAGATCGCGGGCCACTGTTTTCGTGGGGAGCGGCAGGGTCACACTCTTCAGCCGACCGCTCTAGTCAACGAGGCGTTCCTTCGCCTCGCCAAAGTGAAGAATATCGATTGGCAAGATCGCGGGCAGTTCCTGGCCTTGGCCGCCCGTGTGATGCGCCACTATTTGATCGATCACGCCCGCGGCCGGCCTAGCGTCCAATTCCTGCCGATGGAAGGTCTGCCGGAACGGATCCTAGGCAGCTACTCTCCAATGGAACTTGTGATTGCAGTGGATACCCTGCTCGATGAACTTGAAAAGGAATCTCACCAGAGGTGCGTGGTTGTGGAGCTAAAGTTCGTCCTTGGGCTAACGGATGCTGAAGCGGCCGAGGTCTTGAATCTTAGTCTGCATACCCTGCAACGCGAATGGTATCGGGCGCGCAAGTGGTTGTTTGAACGGCTGAGTGCGGAGCCATGGAAAGCAGCGTCGAACCCGACCAGCGGGTGACGGACATCATGTGGTTGGAGGCCAAATGAGGAGTACGGTCGCTGGGTGGGCCGCTAAGTCTCCTTTTCGTCTTCCATCCGCCGACCATGTATATGGCCGGAGTTCACTGTCCCGTCGCATACCTGACAAAGTCCGGGAGGGTATAGTCTTTGGCGGTGCCATTCGAAGAGAAGGCCTTTGGCTTCCAACCGGTTTCATCGTTTAATAGGGACTCTTTATCTGCAAACATCAACCCAAGTATCACCTCGGCCACAATTCGCCCACCTACCGGGCCTAGCTTGCCGGTTACGTTGAATCTTTTCTTGCCCGTGACTGGCAACTGCTCCTTCTCCTTGTAGTGCATCGCCTCCGCAAGGATGTAGGTCCATAGTGGGCATCCTTTTTCCTTGAAGGACGGATCTATGTCGACGATGCTCCTTCTTTGGCCTCCGACGGGGCTTCCGATATAAATTTCTTCATCCTTCAAAATATCGCCCTTCTCTAGTCTCATTGCTCGGGCCAGGGTCTGTCCCGAGGGTAATTCGAGTTCATTGCCCCGCAAAAGATTTCGCTCGGCAAGTGATGGCGGCAGGTTAGGAGCAACGGATAGGGGAAGGTTCGATAAAGGATTCGCCAACACCGTATCGATCTGGAAGGCGAATTGTAATCGCTTGGAGCCAGGGTCGGGCACCTGACGTCCATAGCTGCGAGTCTCGGTATCGACAAAGCGTCCCCAGTCGAGGCCGAATTCCGGATCGATTGGCTGAAAGCCGGTTAGGACACTGGGAATCAAGTCTCCGACGGAAAAGATGGCCGCCGAGATCTCATCGTTCAGTTGATATGTCGGACGCACCATAGAGTGGCCGAACCGGTACGCCGCAACCGAGAACTCTATGGGAAGGAAAGGATACCGGCGAGCGAGACCCCTCGCCTTTGGGTCAGTTTCCCAGGGACGATAAAAACGGATCTTATGCTTGTCATACTTCTTGCCAGACTTGTATTTGTTCAACACGCTGGAATGGATGATGAGAGGAAGAAAATGATATAGCACTATGTGCTGGTAATGAAAAGTAACTTCCTTATGTACTTTTTCAAAGTTCCAATCGCGATGCTCCGCTAACCGGTTGTGGAAGCGTAAAAAAAGGGCATGCAGTTGTGCCACGATCCCGTTTTCGTCATTGCGAGGATCGGCAATCAGGGCCCGAGCCGGGTTGGCAGAGTTGCGAGGTAAATCTACCGCGCCAAAATGCCCGCTATTCAGTGGTGCCCCCAGCAGGAAACGGTCAGGCCCACTGTTCAGGTAGGGCGGGTGAACGTACATGTAGGGTTGATCCTCAGGTCCCCGGCCATAGACGCTATCGAGGTCCAGCGCCGGCGTGCGGTAGTCCACCGTTGCTTGCTTGTCTTTTTCTTTTTGGAAGCTGGTGCGGGGATCGAAGGTGAGATCGTGAGCGAGAAACTGTCCAAAGTACGTGTAGAGAGCGGGAATTCCACTTTCCCTGTCTTTCTCGCCCCGGATATCTCCTTCCAGGTCTGCCGACATGGCAGCTGCCAACTTTGCCAATACTGACGCTTTGAACTTGGCGGGAACAATCTTCTTCTTTTTAGAAAGCGGAAACATGCGACCAAATAGGCCTCCGACGGGCAAAGGTATTTCGCGTCCGCAGGGCAGGTCAGCGTGTTTGTGAACGTCGGGGAGATTTGTCTGTTGTTCTGGTACCACCACTTTCTTAACCGCTGCCGCGGTGCTCATAATTCGCTCCTGACGGGAACCACGTATTCGGGGCACTTCGGATCAAAATTACGCTTTCAGGCTTTCGTCAGACTAGATTCTGACTAATGAATGGGGCACGCTGGCGGGAATCATCCCGCCAGCGCCACCTCCGAAACCTCATGGCCCTCTACCCAGACTTACCTACCTTCAGATCGCCACCGTCTCCTACAAACGGATAGGTCACAAACGTTCCGTTTGTTTCCAGTTGACACTCAAAAGTGAACTCACCTTCGTTGACGCACTTGTGCACCGCTGACACTTCGGTGAGCGTTAGGTTTGACCCGAACGGGGAACCCGCCGGCCCGAAGACGATCCTCATCAGTCGTCCGCCGGGAGAGTTGAATGCGATGAAGTCGTTGGGGTTGGCGGAGGTTTTGCTAGGAACGACTTTTACAGATTTAGTTCCGACGAGAGTCAACGTGATCCGTCGAGGCTTATTGCGTTGACCAAGGGTTCCGGCAGGATTCGCCGGTTTCTTTGTAGCCATGCCTTATTGCCCTCCTTTGGCAATCATCACTTCTTTAAAGCGAGGGTCCCGGGAAAAGTCCGCCATATCGGGATGCCGCCCGATCTGGGCGATCAGGGTGGAGCTGGCATCGTGAAGCAAGCGGAACGCCTGATCACGCTCCCCGATCGCCTCATAGGTCAGCACGGCCCGGCGGAGAACATTACTATCTTTGGGCTCCAGGGCCAGGGCTTCGGCAATCTCCTGACGAGCGCGGTCGGTGTCTCCCAGCCTGGCTGCGAAGTAGCCGACATAGGCACGGGTTCGAGCCAGCCGCGGATTCTGTGTCAGCTCCGCTTGAGCGAGTTTTAGTGCCTTCCGATAGGCAGCGCTTGCATCCTCCCTGCGTCCCAGGCGGCGGTCGCTATCGGCGACGTTCACCAGGTAGACCAATTCGTTAGGCTCATAAGTCAGTGCCTCCGTGTAGTACGGAAGGGCGTCAGCGTCGCGATGCTGGTAAGCGCGTAGCGCTCCCATGCTGTTCAGCGCGCGCGCCGTTCGCCTGATCTTCAGCGACTCCAGAAGTGCCTTTTCCGCTTCGTCGTCGCGCCTGAGCTCCATCAGTACAGAGCCGTAGTTGGTGTAGGCGTTGAACATGCCAGGCGCGTGCTCAATAGTTTTGCGGAAGTAGTCAGCAGCCTCTGCATAGTTGCCACGAAAGTAATAGAACTCCCCGAGACTTTCGTAGGGATCGTAGTAATCGGGGTCGAGCTTCACGGCTGCGAGATATGCCTGCACAGCGTCTTCGGGCATGTCGAGCTGGTCGTAGATGTCGACCCACCCGGAGCAGCGCATCCACATTCTTTGGCTCCAGGTCCTGCACCCTACGGTAGTCATCCAGCGCCTTCAGGTACTGGCTCTTGGTTTCGTGTAACAGCCCGGATGCCAGCAGTACGCGAGGCGAATCGGGGTTCATGCTCTGCGCCCGCGACAACTCTTGCTCGGCCTTGTCCAGATACTGGTTGTCCCGGGTCAGGTTGTACCTGCTGATGTAGGCTTCCACTAATCCCGTGAGCGGAGCGGGGAACGGGGATCGAGGCTGCTGGCCTGCTGGAACAGCCAGATCGATTCGTCTCGCATTCTCCGTGCCTCTACCCAGCAACGCGATCCCCTGCAAGTAGGGTGCGGCTGCAGCAGGCGCAAGCGTATCTCCCGAAGTATCGGAGAGGCTAGACGTAGCCGCTACCAACCCGGCGATCGCTGTCGGCATGTTTCCGAGGGCATCGGCAGCATAACGGACTGACAAGTCCCGGGTGACAAGCTGCGACTTCAGATCCGGTGACCGTAGCATGTACCGCTCGGGCGTTGCCCCTCGTTCTGTACCTTTACTTGGAGCGCATGCGTGTGCGTGCAACACCTTGCTCGGCTTGCTCCGGTGTCTGGATATGCAACTCTCCTAAAGTGGATGGCTCAATAAATGCGATGCTGCGTCGTCCGCTGCGCATGTCTCGCAGCCGGGAGAAGACTTCCTGCGCAGCGCCTTCGGCGAGCGCTGCCAAACTCCGGGCGGCACTCAAACGGGAGCACAGCCAGGCGCACAGCCGGAGGATTGACGAAGTCCGCCACCACATTGTGCAGTGGCGGCAACGAACCAGACGCACGGCTCCAAGCGCGAAGAGCACCAGCGCAGCCACGATGAATGGTGCTCTGCGAATGCGCTTCTTCTTCAGTTCGTAGAGGACTTCATCGGCATTCTCGGTCCGCTTCGCCGGCGAGAGTGCGAGGCAGCCCATGATGATCCGATCCCAGCGCGGATCAAGGTTCTTGACCCTGCTGCTTGGCGAGAGGTGGCAATGTGGTCGGAGCCCTGTGGTCCAGACTCGGCTGCATTACCGGCGTATCGGTACGATCACCTGATGAAGCTTCTTCTTCCTCGGCCTCCGCGTATGGCATAACGCCGGTGACCATTTGATAGAAGATCACTCCCAGCGCGTAGAGGTCGGAGGCCTTGGAAGCCTTCTCGCCATTCCACAACTCGGGCGCCATGTATCCGGGAGTCCCTCCCGTCTCGCCCGAGGGCAGTGACAGCGGGCTGGCCAGCCCGAAGTCGGTGATCACAGCGCGGCAGCCCCCCTCTTTCTCTTCGCACAAAATCACGTTGCCGCTCTTCAGGTCGCGGTGGAGAATGCCGCTGCGGTGCGCCTCCGCAACGCCAGCGCACAGCTGCACTGCAATATCGAGGGCTTCGGCTTCGGCGAGCTTTCCACGCCCGGCAAGGCGCGAGGAGAGCGTCTCGCCTTCCAGCAGTTCCATGGTCAAGAAGTCCACTTCACCGCGAGGCGTCGATGTGGTGTGAATCTCGTTGACCAGACAGATATTGTGGTGGCGCACCTGCAGCGCGCCTTCGAGTTCCGGGGAAAGCAGGCGTTGGAATCCCGGCTTTGCGGCCTTGATCGCTATCTTTTGTTGACGTTTGCGGTCGAAGGCTTCATACACCACGCCCATACCGCCTTCGCCTATTTCGCGAAGAATCTCGAAACGGTCGCTGACGACTTGCGTAGGCTCGAAGGGAGGAGCGGCGGCTGCGAAGGTCAGGAAGGGTTCGCGCAGGAAGTTTCCCATGCGCTGCTCCCATTCGCAGGCCTCCATGATGTCGCGATAGAGATCCTCGTCCACTCCACACCGGGCGCGCACCAATGCCTCGCGTTCCGGTTCCGGCCTTTGGAGGGCCGCTTCGAGAATCTCCATTACGCGTTGGTCGCGTTCGCTCTCGGACTGCATGGCTCTGCGCTCAGTCGCTCGAATAGCCATCGCCTTGCCTCGTGAAGTTTCCGCTGAAATGTTCGGAGGGGAAGGCCTAGTGCTTCAGCCGCTTCGTCGTCATTTAAGCCAAGAAAATATTTCAGCTCTATGGCCTGGCATTGCTGAAGCGAATTAGATTCCATTTTCGTCAGGAGTTCGTCGATCGCAATAGCCAACTCGATGGGAGTGTGGCGGCTAGTGATCGGTTCCGGAAGGCCTTCTATCGGGAGTAATATGACGGTGTGCTTTGACCGCGCATGATCGATCAGGTAGCGCCGCATGATCCTCGCGGCTACCGCTAGAAAGTGCGCTCGATCCTGCCAGTCGATTCGCTTTGCGCTTGCCAGGCGGAGAAACGCCTCGTTCACCAATAGCGTGGACTGCATGCTATGCCCACGCCGTTCGCCTCTCAGGCAGTAACCCGCAATCTTTCGCAGATCGGGAATGAGCAACTCAAACAATTGCGTTTCGGCGTCGTGATCACCCGCCCGCCACCGCTGCAGGAGTATCGTGATCTCGCCAGGGCCGCTAGTCATCCTGCCCCCCTGAGAACCTACCTTTTGCTGAGTGACAGGGATTATAGACGACTAAGAGTCAATTGCAACGGATTGTGATTTTCTTGCCCTTTGTGCTTCGCCAAAACTCTGCCCGTTTGCAGAACCAATGACCTCGGTGCGCGCCTGTGCTCTTCGCTAAGATTCCCTGACGCCTGTGCGCCTGGGACATCTGCTTGTCTGCATCATCTCGGTGTTTCGCTCCCGCGAAGACCGCCCCTCATCTCACTTATTCGGCCCTTCCTAACGGCTGATTCCTATCACGAAGCCGAGCCGCCACCAATTAAGCGCATGCGGGTCGCTTGAGAACTCACGGCCAAGCGCCGCTTCGCCGCCCACACGGAGTTGGAAGCTCGATGCCATGGGGAAGTGTAAGCTGAGACTGGCGCCTGCTTCCCCATAGGGCGAAAACCGCGATCCCGCTGCTGTGAGACCGGAAAGCGGATCCGGCCTGCTGGCGGGCGCGTAAAGTCCGCCGCCGGTTGCGAAGACATTCGCGTTTAAGCCAAACCTGGCCGGCGTGGTCTGGGCCTCCAGCCCCAGGCGAAGCCCGGCCATTAAGGCAGTTTGGTCCTGAACGCCCAAGGTGGGGCCGAAGGCTTCGCCTTGGGCTCCCAAGAGAAGCGACAGCCGCCTGCGCCGGTTGAGTGGAATACCGGCACCCAGAAAGAGCGAGCCATATGCCAAACCGCCGCGATTGCTTGAGACCGAGCCGAAGCTGGTATCCAACCTGAACTCCCAGGGCGAGCTACTCACCGGCTCAAGGCCCACAGAGCAGCCCTGGCCCCGCAGCACAGCTTCAAGAAACACCTGCGCAAAGCGGAAGTGCCGCTCGTGAAACATCATGAAGCGCCCATAGCTGTACTCGTCTTCCATTGCCGATAAGTCGCTTCGTACCCGCTCCGGGCGGCCCCAGTTCAACCCAACCGCCGCGGCCGCGGCAATGACGGCGGGATTGGTTTCCTGATATTCGTCAGGCGCGCCCAGTGCCTGGTGCCCGCCTTCGTGAACAGCCAGTTCGTCCTGGAAACTGCCAGCGCAGACCGTGGCTGCATTGGCGCGTCCACCGCGATTGACGATGTTGATTGTGCGGTCAGGATTGTTGGTCACAGCCTGGGCCACGACTACCACCGGGACCGGCTTGTCCGTGCAGGGTTGAGCGGTCCGGCAACCCGTAACGCGTGCCGCATACCGATTGTTGAGCCCCGCATTCATCGAATTGATGTAGCGCGTCTGGATCGCCTGCAATTGCGCCGCCGGAAGCGGATTCACCGGCGTGGCATTGGGCGGCACTTGGCAAATGCCGGGAGCTGCTGCGGCCTGCTGCTGTTGAAACTGGATACGGTAAGGCACGACAAGTCTGCAGTCCGGGGTCAGCCGTATGTGGTTCACCCGTCCCCTATGAGTTACCTGCGCGGGCTGGGCTCCCGAGGCAGGTACGGACACGCTGCGATCGACAGAACCTTCGATTCCGGTACCGGCCTGGGTCGGTGCAGCCTGCACAGTTTCGGTGTAGTCCAATGGGTCGCCGCCCTGCTCATCGCGGAAAGTGCGCGTGTAGAACGGCGGCGCGGCTTGCCGTGCTATGTGCGGAACCTGCTGTGCCACATGCGCCAGTTCGTGGGCGATCAGCCTAAGGCCTTCCCGGCTGCCTGGCGAAAACTCTCCGGTTGCGAAGGCTATATGGTCATGCCAGGTATAGGCGCGCGCGTGGATATCGTTGGCGGCGGCTGCCGCTTGGGCGTCGGTATGCAGGCGTACATTTGAAAAATCCTGCCCGAAACGCGGTTCGAAATAGGCACGCTGCCGGGCGGAGAGTGGCATGCCGCCAAAGCTCACAGCATGAACCGCAGCCTCGGCCCGTGCCCCGCCGACCGTGCCCGCCGCAGGACCTTGTTCCTGGCGTCGAATGTGCTCCTCCTCGGCCTTGCAACCCGAGCATTTGCACCCGGCGCCACAAGATGGTGCATGGATCGCACCCGCGAGTTTGCCGGCGATAACGCGTTCGGCCGCGTGATCGGCCGCGCGTTCCAAGGGATCATCGACCGGGCCGATGCCCGCCTTCATCTGAATGCCCATCACTTGGTTGGCCACGCGGTCTGCCGCACGCTCAAGTGGATGATGTGTCGGCTCGGCAACAGACTTCGCTTGTACGGCGCCTGGGAGTGGCGCCATGGCAAGTCGAGGCGACAGCCAAGTCCGGCTCGCCGCATTACGCGGGTACAAGGGATTCTTGTTGGAATCCCATGGCAGGCTGGGCTGTGCCACTTGCGCGGTAAGGCTCGCTGGGTCGGCCTCGTATCCTTGATCGCCGGAAACTTCTTTGTCCTTGGGGTCAAACTTTCGTTGCCGGAGAAGGCGTAGTGTTGCCTGGTTGCCAAGGCTCCGCTGGAGCATATGCGCATGTTCGATTGCGGTGGCGGATGGTCCCGGAGCGGCCGTCCGGCGCGCTAGTTTGCTGGTCGACCTCGGTGCCTTCGGGACCCGAGCAAACATGGCTGCACCTCCGACCAATGCGCTTACCGAAATCTGCCGTTAGCCAGTTCTTAGGACGGCGAGTATGCCCTAGTTACTGGCGATTGTCAACGGCTCAAAACATTTGGTAGTGATGCAGTTTGGATTTCTCTGCGCTAGCCTTATGCTGCGCAGCCTGCGTCATTGCCGCGATCCGTCTGCGCGGAGAAGAGAGCAAACCGCGCCCCAAGCTCTTGCCCTACCGCGCCAGCAAGGCGCGGGAATCGCTAGAGATGGTACTCTCCCCGCAACTCAATTGTTGGACTTAAATCGCAGCTTCTTCCCGGACCGCGGCACAGGGGACTAGATGCAGATATCTTTCAAACCAAAAGGCACGGGGATGCAAAAGTGAGAGCAGCAGCGGACGCCAATGGCAGTGTCGCAGCATGGCATGCCTTTTGCACAACACCCCCCGCCGCAGATCGTGCCGCCACAGGTGCCCTCACAACAAGAATCCCCGTCTTTGCATGCAACGCCGCAAGCTCCGCAGTTAGACTTGTCGAGGTATAAATCCACACAAACGTCACCGCACCGTGTAAATCCCGATGGGCAACGGCACTTGCCATCCGTGCAGGGCAAATTTGAACATTCGTGGCCGCAAGCGCCACAATTCCAATGGTCAGAGTTCAGATCGACACACTTCCCATTGCACAGTGTCAGTCCGGATGGGCAACCGCACTTGCCATGATTGCAAACCTGCCCGCTTGGACAGCTATGGTCGCAAGCGCCACAATGCGTCGAGTGGGAATCGGTGTCGATGCACTCTCCATCGCAGCAACTCTCGGTCGAAGTGCAGCATGACTTTTCGTAAGGCGGTGCTTCGCCATAGCATGTATTGGTACACGATTGCATGCAATTGCTCAAACATGGGCCACACGTCTCGTGACAATCGCCAGGGTCATCCTGCGGAAATTTAATGGGTGCTCTAAAGAGTGGCGCCACCGTGGCAGACGGACTCCAACTCGAAATCAAGGCGGCTACGTAGTGCCGGTTTGACTGGTATAGGGAATTCTGGGCCGTAAATCCAGGCGTGTTCATCACACGCACCTCCTAGTTTCCAACCATCAATGTTGCAAGGCCTACTGGCGGTCGTAAGCATGGCGACATCTCCGCCACTAAAACGGAAAGCACTCTGTCACGTCTGCGAAATTCTCGTATAAAATTCCGGGCACGGCGACCAGGAACTAAATGCAAAACTCTCCGAAAAGGCAAACCTTGTTTACCGGACAATATCCGTTCCCGCACTTCGTGCTACAAACGCTGTCATTGCAGATTCCAGTTGAGCAGCCAACGCCGCATGCTCCACAGTTGTTCGCGTCCCAAGTCAAATCGGTACACTCGTTACCGCACCGCGTAGATCCCTCCGAGCACTTCACGCAAGCGCCGTTGTAGCAGATACTTCGGTGCCCGCACACTTTGCCGCAGGCGCCGCAATTCGCCCTGTCTGACATCGTGTCGATACACTTGTCCCCGCATTGCGTAAGTCCCGGCTCGCAAGCCCAGCAGAGGCCGTTTCTGCAAAAGTCTCCGCTGCACACCTGGCCGCAGGCGCCACAATTGTTCTTGTCCGAGGTGGTGTTAACGCATTTTCCGCTACAGCAAGTTTCCGTCGAAAGGCAGCAAGACTTAGGGTAGGGTGGTGCATCTCCAAGGCATGTATTCGTACACGATTTCGTGCAATTAGCCAAACATGGGCCACACGTCTCGTGACAATCTCCTCCCCCATATTGAGGTACGTAGTACTCTGGCATCACTGTGCCAGGCAAGTTCCAAGTGGCGATAGAGCCGGTTATGTAGTGCCGGTTTGACAGGTATAGTGATTGCTGCGCTGTAAATCCGGGCGTGTTCATAGCATTCGGCTCCACTTCCAGTTGTGCGCTATCGCATAGTTACTGACGGTCATGATAGGGTGACATCTTCGTCACTAAAAATGGAAAACATTCTGTCACGTCGACTCGCGTGAAGAATTTGGAGACAACGTCGGTAGCACGATCGGTGAAGGAAAACACAACATCCACAATCCTGCGAGTGCCGCTCAGAGGTGAGGGCAACACGTCGATCGCGGTAAAGGAAGCGTTGGCAGCAAACTGTTCGGCCGCCAGAGAATAAATACGGTCATAGCGAACGGCCAGGTAATTTATGGCCCGGTCGGCATCAGTGGCGCCGGCATTGTCACTTTGTTGTACGATGCGGTCGAGCATTTCGCCGGCGTACGCCTTGAATTTCGTGTCGGCATTCTTCGGCGTCGGAAGGGCTTTGAGTAGCGAAGCCCGGTCAAAGGCATAAATCTGGTCGAACACCACAATGGGCACGAGCAACCCATTGCACATCTCCGGGCTAGCCATAGGCCCGCGAAAGCCGATTACCAGTTCGAGGTCACCGGGATTCAGTTCGGCGCGATAGGCGTCGACCAAAGGCTGGTAGTCACCATCGCGCGGCGCCAGAATGTAAGTCTCGACTCCTTGCACAGACAAGACCCAGCAAAGCTGCCGGACGATGTACTTGTTAGCTGGATCGCGAAGAAGTTTGGCCATGACTTCGCGATCAGTGTCCTTGGAGACCCCGGTGCGCGCTATGGCCTGGCGGACTTCTTTCTCGACCGAGAGGAGGGGAAAGCGCGGCTCTATGCGTCCAATGACGTAAACACATGAGGGCACCGCGACTTGTCCTGCCTTGGCTGCGCCGCAGGTTGGACAGGCGGCTGGAACTACACTTTGCGTCGTGAGTGCGGCAGCAACGATTGGGTTTTCTGACGGTGCGGCAGATGGCATCATCTTGCTCGCATCAACAGCTTCGAGTTCGGAATTCTGCGATTGCATAAGGTGTTCCTTATTTCTTGTCAGTCCACTAGTTAGAGAGTTACCGGGAAAGCACCATCCAGCGATTGAGCGCGGTCGCCCGCTTTTCGCAGCCGCCGCAAGGCTTGATGCCGATGGTACGGGTGGCGCGTTTGACTACGTCGCCGAGTCCAATGTCTTGCTCGATGACGAAGCCGGGTAGCTTTACGCGATGAACTGGGTGGCGAACATCTGTCACCTCTGTGTCACTTGCCTTTTCGTTTTCTTCGTTCATGACAATTTGTTCCTGCTAAAAACGAACACTTAGAGTTTGATATGCCATCCAGGCGTCCAGCAGAGGCGGCACCACGGCCCTGCGCGGCCTTCGATCGGCACCACTAATGGCTTGCTTGACGGCGGAGGCCGAAGCGGTTGGAAATTTCGACCACAGCAAGGCGATTGTGCCCGAAACGAACGGGGCGGCCGCGCTGGTTCCACTGAAGGTTTCGATGGTCCCGGTGGGAGTAAGACTCGCGATGTTCTCCGACGGGGCGCGCAAGCCGCGCTTTCCGATGGAGTGACCGAGGTTGGAGTTGGCGGTGGGCTGGCCGTGAGCATCGCAACCAGCTACCGGAATCGGCCAGGGGTGCCGAGACAGAAGTGAGCCACCTATTTCCCCCTGGTTCCCGGTAGCGGCAACGATGATGACACCGCGGGCAGCCGCATAGCTGAGGGCAGCTTCCACACAGAGCTTGTCACGTGGAGAAGCCGCGCCAACACTCAAGCTGAGATTGATGACGCGAGCGCCCGCATCAGCGCCGTCACGAATGGCCTGGGCTAGTTCAGAGGGGATGGCGCTTGGGATTTCGCCGGTCTTTTTAGAGTCCTCCGTGAATACCGCGCGGATAAGCAGAGTGCATCCCGGGCAAATGCCCGGGGCCGGGGAATCTCGGCGAGCAGAAAGGATACCGGCGACAAAGGTTCCGTGAGTGCAAGAGAGACCGGCCGGCTGACTGCACGTAAGGTGGCCGCCGCTGCCGAGCCGCTGCATGCTCGTGCTCCATCGGCCAGACTGGTTCGCTGCGACAGGACCATCGATGAGGGCTATCGCGATTTCGGGCCGGCCGCTGGAGACTTGCATCAAGGCCGTCAATCTGACTAACTGCAGAGGATTCACGGATCACTCCGTTTATCGTCACTAAAAGAATCGAAGCCAGATAGTAAGGCGAATCTGAGAGCCGGCGGCTTGAACGGATCGTTTGATTCAGCGAAGCATTTTCCACTGAAACCGGTCGTGACGATCCTTGGTCCGGCTAGACGTCAGCGGCGTGAGAGGCAGCCAAAAGCAGAGTCATCGCGGCTGCCGCATCCGGGTGGCAGGGTCAATCCTGCCTCGTGTACTTGGGTAGAATATACCAGGAATTTTCCTGAGCATAGTAAAACATGTGTGTGAGGACCAGTACAGCGTTATCACACGCTACCCGGTACCTGTGCGCTCATGTACTGGGCAGCAGCATGCCTCCACAACGGTGAAAGATGGCAAGCCGATGCGCGACAATAACATCCTTTCGCGGTTCAACAAGCCAGCGGCCCGGAAGGTGGGTCTCGGGTTTGTGAATTGGACGTCCCTTCTGACCTCTCGGGCGACGTGGTTGGTCCAGGCCGGGCGCCAATCCCAAGGACGTGCAGGGGCTTATGCGGCACTCGCGGATCTCGACGACCATGGACATCTATGCCCAGATGGTCGCTGACTCGCAACGCCAGGCTATCGCGTAGGTCACAGCTATGGTGGCGGCCAAGCGCACGGAAAAGGAACAGCTCGCAATCGCGACAAGTCACTTGATTAACTGAAAATTGTGCAAGCAAACGCAAGCAGCGGCGGGAAGGAACGGATGCTAAGCTATTGGAAACATGGTGGCCAGGGACGGAATCGAACCGCCGACGCCAGCCTTTTCAGGGCTGTAGTCAACCGCTACTAACCTCTTGTAATCACGCTTCTTATAGTCGTTTCTCCGCTCATCTTGGTCCACTTTATTGGACCCACAATGGACCCACAATTGGACCCATGCGGATGCCGGAGTTCGCCTCAACCACTCTGCGCAGCCGGAGCCGGTCGAAAGAATCAACGCGATGCGCTTGAAGCACTTCCCGTTAGGACTGGAGAGGGGAAACTAAATTGGCCAGAACTGGGCAGTCCGAGAACGAGCAGGCGAATACACAATATGCGGCAGCGCAGACGCAAGCCTCTCAACCGGATCAGCGGGTATCAAAACACCTACGACAAGGATTTTAAGACCCTGAAATCCGGCAAGGATATTGGGGCGAACCCGTTTGCTACGCCAGCCTATCTCCAAAACGAGAACACCGACGCAGCGACGGCGGCAGGCTCAACGGCAGACGCAGCCAAAGCAAGCATTACCGACAACGCACTGCGGACTGGCGACAATTCCGCGTCTACACTGTACGCGATCAAGAACAACCAGCGCACGGCGCAACAGGGCGCCAATAACGCACTGCCTCGGCCAGCACTCGCAAGACTACCTCAACAATCTCAATTGGCAGAGCGGTTTACTGAGCAACGACCTGGCTCCGGCTGGCTTGTCGAGCAACGTGTACGGCACGGCGACTGGCGGAAGAAGTGGGGCGCTGAAGAACCTTACCGATCTCGGCATTGCGAGTTACGGGCCGATGAACAGTTTAATCGGGGCGGCGGGCACTGCGGCTAGAGGATTTTTCCAGCCCGTGGGTTCCGGGAGTGGCAATGGTTCTGGGGGTCCTGCTGATTTCAGCGGCTTCTCGTACATGGGATAAATTATGACAAGACCACATTCACCACAGTCTACTGGAGGCTTGGAGGGGCTCTTAGCTGGCGCGGTGCGGAAGCGCAGGCTAGTCAGGCTCGCACTCACCCCGATCTTCTATCGCGCCCTGCGCTCGGCGCGACGTTGGGCTGACGAGACTAGTCCCCACAGCAGCGCCCTATCCCGCGACTGGCTGGCCTGAAGACCGAAGACCGTCTTTCGGGCGCAAAAATGTAACGATTTCGTCTGTTGCGTCTTTTTCGTCTCATGTGTCTGCAGACGGGCGTCGTGCAGGCGGCTGGGTCGAACTCCCTTGAAAACACAAAGGTTAATGACCAGCGCGCAGTACAAAGTGTCAGCCGTATCTTGGAAACAGCCGTCTTTCGATGGTAAGGAAATGTCATGTTTTCGTCTTTTTTCGTCTCTCGCACCGTCTCTCGAAAGACGCCTTGAAAGGACACCATGATTCCCGTGAAACAAACAGGCGATGACTGCTGGGCGGCGGCGACCGCGAGTATTCTCGAACTCCAGATGGACCAGGTTCCTCCCAGTTCGCTGGCGATAAACTGGGCTCCGGCCTGGCATCGCTTCCTACTGAAACGCAACCTGTTTCAACTAACCGTACCGATAGATCACACGCGGAAATTTGTGCCTCCAGGCTGGTCCGTTCTCTGCTGCCGCACGACCGACGCCCACCCTTGCAAGTTTGACTGGCAACTGCACTGCATCGTTTGATATAGGCTCCCGCTCGATTGGGACGGGATCATCAGTTCCCGTTCTTGGCAAATCGTCGAGCCCGTCTGTTGGCTGTCATTCATCGCGCTGGACCCCACAATCCCAACCGGACTGCCGGTCGGTGACCAGATTCCATCGTTCGCGGAGATATCCGAAGAGGCGTGGAAACTGCTGAAGGCCCTCTATCACAACACTCCGAAGTATCGAGAAGGCATCAATTTCCCGTACTTGCGGAACCACTCGGACAAGATCCTCTCCGCCTACACTGACGCCCCAAGCGACGAAGAGGGCGAGCAAGCTGCTATTGCTGTTCTCAGATCACTGAAGCAGAGAAAGCCCTCCCAGAAGAGAGACCCGATGACGCAGTATCACGCTGAGCTGTGATGGTCGGCACCAAGGGCACGTCTCCGCAGCAGCATACTGTAGCCGCACAATTTCTCGGTTTGTGGAGGCTGGCTTTGAGTTCCAACTACGAACAAGAGAACAGGATACCTGCAATCATCTGTGCCCTGTTGCTTGTGGCTGCCGTGTTCGGTCATTGGCCGTACGGCTTCTATACCCTACTGCGAGTGGTGGTCTGTGCCATCTCGATCTATTTGGCGGTGAGAGCGAACAGCGCGAAGAGTGTACCTTGGACTTGGGTTCTGGGTTCAATGGCCGTCCTGTTCAACCCCGTCCTGCCAATACGGATGCCTCGGAGCGATTGGCGGTTCGTCGATGCCCTTGCCGCGATAACGTTCATTGTGTTTGTCGCCGCGTATAAGCCTCGCAGCTACCATCCCCATACGAAACTGCCCTCACCTGGCCCAAGACGCGCATGAAGACCGTGGACGACATTCTCCAACTGCCCAACAGCGAATTTGACAAGGGCACCGCATGGTACGCACTTGATGAAATTATTGAGGGTTCAACTGACTCTCGGACGCGGACGGCACAATGGATGCGGGTGGTGTCAGATGTAGAGGCGAGGGGTAGGTCGAGCGGCCACGCTCACTTTCGTTTAGGTATTGCCCACCTCCTCGGTGATCCGAACGAAACGGTCGGTATTTCTCACCTTCAACTCGCCTACGAGCAGGACCAGGCGTTTGCCCCGACCGGGCGCGCCCACAGGATGGCTGCCTATCGCGTGCTCAGCTTGGTAAGGTTTTTGGCTGCTCTACGTGGCCGGGACAACTGGCAGAGTAAGCAGCTTGAGCCACGGCATCGGCCTGTTTTAATAGGCACGCTGCTCGCGCTTTACGACGCTACAGCACGACGGAATATTCTCGACATGCCTGTTCACACGAACGTTCCTTTCTTCTCACTTATTGGAGACGACGGACTGCGCGTCTTTGCAGGCGAGAATTACAGATGCGCGCAGGATTTGCTGGAGTGGGCAGAAACGACTAGCGGAAATAGCTTTCTTTCGACTAACGAGTATCCGCTCGCGCGAGCAGTGGTTGGGCTATACGGTGGAGTTCTGGAAGCAATCCTCGCGGACAAACTGTCCACCACGGGGAAGAAACGCTCGGGAAACTCATATACGACGCATACCGCCAGGGTTCCCTGCTGATCGGGACGAGACTCTGTGCGCTGGCAACAATCATCTTGTACTTCAGGAACCACATACACGCAAGCAAGGGGATGGCCCCCACGGAATACTTTGTCGATCTGCCCGTTGCTAAGGCACTGAAGGCAGCAATAGACCGCGTAATTGCCGACCTTGTTGCAGCGACCCCGGTAGGATGAGGCGCTAGGCGTGAGCAGATCAAGAAACCGAATCATTGTCGCGTGTCTGCTGACGGCTGCCCTGGGGTTGATGCTCTATCCGCCCTGGCGCGGGGCACACTACATTGGGCATCGACTGCTCTGGAATGGGCTAGGAAACCCCGACTGGTCCAGGCTTGTTTTGGAGTTATGCTTACTTGCCATTATCGGCACTCTCGCGGTGGTGGTAGCGCCAGTGGTTGCACGCCTCTCCCCTGGAGCACTGAAGACTTGGCTTCGTTGTGTCGGCCTAGTCTTGGCGTGCGCTGGTGTGACGATTCTTGCCTTGACAGCGGGCTATGATGCAATTATTGGCGTTACGCTTTGGCGCGAGTACGACCGAAAAATTCGGATCTTTCAAGCCAACGCTCTGGTTCTCCGAGAATCGTTCCCGATGGTGCCCGATCCCTACGCGAAGTATGGCGGATACACGGTAGATGCCCTCCGCGTTTACCAAATATCGAATGTTCACGAAGCCGAGTTCATGCTGCGGCACCTTGGCTGGGGAGTCAGCGACATTCAGCGTGCTGACGCGATGTTCCTCTCTGCATCCGTGCCCGAGAGCTATGAGGTCAAGACCTTGAGTTTTCTGAGCAGCTCAGAGATTGCCGCATCGGGGGCGAAGGGAGCATCCTTCGAGTTCTACATACGAGACGCTGATTCGGCGAAGCGATTTTTTGCTCCCTTGCCGGACTGGTACACAGAAGCGTTAGAGCACAACATCGAGGTTGCCCGCGTGCCTGATTGGATGAAGCCTGGTGCCCCCCCCCACCTCATGGTCGTTTACAGAATGGGTGGATTGGCGAAGCTCTTGGCTGATCCTCACCGGCGCAGGAATGCTGGCATTGAGTGTGCTGTGTTTCGTGGTCGCAAACCGGATTGATAGACCAACGAGCGCGGGGCCACTACATAGCCATAGGTATCGACTTGGACCCGCCCCAAAAACTAATGTATGTGAGGCGGAACGAGGGAGGGCAACACCTCGCGGGTCGCTCCTTTCAAATGGGACCGCCTCGCGGGGTCTGGGCAGGACAGATTCGCGAGGGCGATTGGGCAAGCGGCAGCACCCTAGCGAGGTTAGGATTCTTTCGCAGGTCCGCTCGGAAGGGCCCTGCTACAGCTCTTGCATTGAAAGGTGTTCGAGTCCCGCCGCATGAGATCGGATGGCGTGTGGACAAATCCGCAATGTGGACAAGTCCAAGTCGGCTTCGGGATGTCGTATCGGGCTTTACGTGGCATGAGACGACTTGTCTCTGGGGGTTATTTCTTTTCACGCCTTTAGGTCCCTGAGCAACCGCTGAATGCCTTCTGGTACGAGTCGGGTTCCTTCCAGCGTGTGAAATCACCGATGTGCCGAATCCGGCGGAGGTCCGCCGCCCAGGCTTTGGAGGCATCCATCACCGCTTCGTCCACGCGAATGGGAAAGAGGACCAGTTTGCCTTCTCTTTCCTCCGCTCGCGTGCGGTCTGGACCTCCCGCTCGACCCAAGTGCTATCGACAGAATTTCTTGACAGCACGAGCAACAACTTGTCGTGCAATCGGATAGATTCTTCGATGCTTTCCTGAAATCTATCGCCAATCTTCAAATTCTCGGGAGCAAACCAGCAACGTACATTCCTGTTCTGCAGATCGCTCCATACCCGCTCTGCAAACCCCTGGTCCTTGGTCGAATAGCTTATAAAACAGGAATAAAACCGAATCGCCTGATTTGTCAGCGAAGGCAGATACTCGATGTATTGGTCGGGAAGGCCGCAACCGCGCAGGAACGGCAACGGCAGGGAGCCGGCACGGGAGATGGTCAAATAGTCAAGATAACTCGGACCGAAATGACGACAGGAACCGAGCCCCTTTGCGCCTCTCAGATCCACGTTACCGAAGGACGTTCTTCCCAAGGTGGCGTTTGTGACATTTGAATTACGCAGGTCGGCACCACGCATGTAGGCACCACTTAGGTCTGCTTCTCGAAGGTCTGCGCCAACGAGCAGTGCGTCGCTAAGGACTGCTTCATGGAGATCGGCTTGCTTAAGGTTTGCTTCGCGCGAATCCGCCCCTCGCAGGTCAATCCGTCGAAGGATTTGCCTCTCAAGATCAGCCGAACTGAGGATGGGCACCACCTCGACATAGTCCTGCCTCCACGCTACCCAAGCCGAGGGATCCCCCTTGACCTTTTTTAGATGTTCCAGGTTTGCCATTCCGCATACAGCTTACGCTTATCGGTCAAGTGGTCCCTTAGCCCGAACTAATAGCTGGCTTCAATGTGCCAAGAATGGCCTACCAGAGGGATGGCGCAGGACGAAACCGAACGTCACCGAACGTAACGGCCCCTCTGCAATCAAAGGCAAATGCGTGGCCTAGGGAGTGCTGTCGAAGGTCTCACGACAGATTAGGACGGTCCGACATCGCCCGCGAAGAGGCACCAGAGGCGAGCTAGGACGAAGATGCACTAACGAGACCCTTTGGGAACAAGTGCAACATATCCTCTTGACTGGGCGTTGAATTTGGGCAACGCTTTGGCCTATGGGAACCACTACGACCGCCGACTCCGATCAACCCGAGTAAGAACCCACGTGCAAAACAACAGCCAACCCGCGCGAAACTCCGTCCGGGCGGTCGCCGTCCAGGTGGCAGAGCAAGGGGGCGAACACGAAATTCATCCAATTCAGGAGACTCCATCACAACGGATCGATGGCGGTTGGGAACCCTCTCGAAGCGCGGCGATGATTCACTCTGTGCCATTCCATGTTCTCTGGAGAGCGCGGGCCCGCATAGAGTGTGGCCTTTCCAAGATTATCCGTAACATCACCGAAGCAAGCGAGGTCACGCGGCAATGGCGAACCCTGAACATCTCGAAGTGCTAAGGCAAGGGGTCAAGCAATGGAATAAGTGGAGACTCGAAAATCGTCACTTAGCACCAAACCTCGGCGGGGCGGACCTGGGGGAGGCAAGCCTCGGTGGCGCAGGTCTCCACGGGGTGGATCTCCGCTACGCGAACCTACGTGCGGCGGACCTCCGCCGGGCGGCCCTTATGGGAGCGAACCTAAACGGCTCCGACCTCAATGGGGCGGGCCTCAGTGAAGCATGGGCTAACGGGACGATCTTTGCCAACATCGATCTGAGCTCTGCCAAGGGTCTTGAGACCATCCACCACGGCGGGCCCTCCACCGTCGGCATCGACACCATCTATAAGTCCCACGGCAAGATTCCCGAGAAGTTCCTTCGGGGCGCGGGCGTTCCTGACGAGTTCATTGAGTTCATCAGCCTGATGACAAGACGGCCCATCGAGTTCTACTCCTGCTTCATCAGCTACTCGACCAAAGACCAGGAGTTTGCTGAGCGCCTACATGCTGACCTGCAAGCCAAAGGCGTGCGGTGCTGGTTCGCGCCGCACGACGTGAGGGGAGGGGAAAAACTTGACGAGCAAATTGATAAGGCTATTCGCATGCATGACCGGCTGCTGCTGATCCTCTCCGAACACAGCATAGAGCAGCGAGTGGGTGAAGACCGAGATCGCCACGGCTCGCGATCGGGAAGTGAAGGAGGGTAAGCGCGTACTGTTTCCTGTTCGGTTAGTGGCGTTTGAAAGGCTACGGCACTGGAAGTACTTCGATGCCGACATCGGAAAGAGCTCGGCGCGCGAGATACGCGAGTACTTCATTCCCGATTTCAGCAACCGGAAGGACCACGATTCGTATCAGACGGCCTTTCAGCGGCTGGTAAAGGATTTGAAAGCGGGGGCTTCGGGCAAGCGCTCACGCCCGG